>NZ_JARZAE010000004.1:1262921-2525843 GCF_029892095.1 Kitasatospora sp. MAP12-44 | reverse complement strand
GGTGAAGGTCATCCCGGTGCGGATCACCTCGGTGGCCCGCTCACTGTCGTAGTGCGGGACGATCAGGCCGGAGTGGAACGAGGTGTTGATCCCGTGGCCGGTGAAGTCCCGGACCACGCCGTAGTCGAAGCGCTTCGCATAGGACTCGATGACCCGGCCGATCACATTGATCTGACGGCCGGGCTTGACCGCCTTGATCGCCCGGTTGAGCGACTCCCGGGTGCGCTCGACCAGCAGCCGCGACTCCTCGTCGACGTCCCCGCACAGGTAGGTGGCGTTGAGGTCGCCGTGCACCCCGTGGATGTAGGCGGTGGCGTCGATGTTGACGATGTCGCCGTCCTGGAGGACCGTCGAGTCCGGAATCCCGTGGCAGATCACCTCGTTGACGGAGGTGCAGATCGACTTGGGGAAGCCCCGGTAGCCGAGGTCGGAGGGGTAGGCGCCGTGGTCGCACATGTAGGCGTGGGCGACGGCGTCGAGTTCGTCGGTGGTGACGCCCGGGGCGATCAGCTTGGCGGCCTCCGCCATCGCCTGCGCGGCGATCCGGCTGGCGATCCGCATCTTGTCGATGGTCTCGGCGGTCTGCACCTCGGGCCCGGTGTACGGGGTCGGTCCGGGCTTGCCGACGTACTCCGGACGGGCGATGTGCGCCGGGACCTTGCGGACGGGGGACTGGGTGCCGGGAACGAGGTGAGCCATGGGCGCGATCCTATCCCTCGGGCCCGCCGCGCCACCGGCTGCGTGTGCGAAGCGGGTGACCGGGAATGATCACCCTGACGAGAGGAAGAGGCCATGCCCCTGGGATTCGGCCGCAAGCCCACCGGAAGGCCGGGCGAGTGGTTCTACTGCGTCAAGCACGGCAAGGTCGAGGAGGGCCCGGAGTGCCCGGCCAAGGACCGGCTCGGCCCGTACGCCAGCCGAGAGGAGGCCGGTCGGGCGCTGGAGACGGCCGCCGAGCGCAACCGCGAGTGGCAGACCGACCCGCGCTGGCACGACGACCAGGCTGCCCAACCCGACGGCCGCCCCACCCAACCCGACGGTCGCCCCACCGAGCAGGGCGACCGCCCCACCGAGCAGGGCGAAGGGGGCAAGTGACGCCGAGTCAGGCCGCCGGTGCGACGGCGTCGGGTCGGGCGGCCGTCTGCTCCCGCTGAGCGCGGACGGCCGCCACATGCGGGTCGGTCCGCGCGTCGTAGGCGAGCAGTTTCGGCAGCACGGTCGACAGCCCCAGCACGCCGACCACGCACGCCAACCCGCCCATCCAGACCGAGCCGCGCACCCCGACAACCCCGGCCATTCCGCCCGCCCGGGCCTGGCCGAGCTGCGGGCCGACCGAGTAGCTGAGCAGTTCGACGCCGGCCAGCCGGCCGCGCAGCTCGTCCGGGATGGACTGGTTCCAGATGGTCGACCGGCCCATCCCGCTCACCATGTCCGCGCCGCCCGCGACCGCCAGGAAGAGCAGCACCAGCCAGACGTTGCCCACCAGCCCGGCCAGTGCCATCGCCGCACCCCAGCCGAGCGCGGCCAGCACCACCATCCGGCCGTGCCGGTGCACCCGGGAGGCCCACCCGCTGGTCGCCGAGACCACCAGCGAGCCGACCGCCGAGGCGCCGTACAGCAGGCCGAGCGCCCAGTGCGCGTGCAGGTCGTCGGCCAGGAACGGGAAGATCGCGACGGGGAACGCGAAGAACATCGCGACGATGTCCACCACGTAGGTGCCGAGCAGCTCCGGACGGCTCCAGGCGTACTTGACGCCCGCCACGATCGCCGCCACGGACGGCTTCTCGGCGCCGGTCGGCGGCGGCACCGCGCGCAGCCGCACCAGCAGCAGCAGCGAGACGGCGAAGGTGGCGACGTCCAGCGCGTACGCGGTCTGCACGCCGGCGAAGGCGCAGATGAAGCCGGCCAGCGCCGGGCCGAGCACCGAACTGGTGCTGCGGTAGAGCGAGAGCAGGGCGAAGGCGGCGGTCATCTGCTCGTGCTCGACGATCCGCGGCACCAGGGTGTCCAGCGCCGGGCGCTGCAGGCCGTCCACCGCCGCGACCAGCCCGGCGACCAGGTAGATCGGCCACAGCACCGGGTGCGGCAGCAGCGCGTTGAGCAGCAGCAGGCCGGAGAGCAGGCCGAGCCCGGCCTCCGAGCAGAGCACCAGCTTGCGCCGGTCCAGTGCGTCCGCCAGAGCGCCGCCCCACAGGCCGAAGAAGATCAGCGGCAGCAGCTCGACGGCACCGATCAGGCCGACCGCCAGGTAGGAGCCGGTCAGCTCCTTGACCTGCAGCGGGACGGCCACATAGGTCAGGAAGCTGCCGAAGGAGGAGATGCAGCCCGACCCCCAGAGCAGTCGGAAGTCGCGCGACTCGCGCCAGGGGGAGAGGTCCGGGCGCAGTCGGCGCAGCAGGGTATTCGGGGGATCGTCGCTCACGGGGGTTCATGATGAGCCGCGCTGACGGCCCTGGGCAACGCAATTACGCCCGGAGTGCCTGCCCGCCGGGTCACCAGCGGTTGGCCGGATCGGTGCTCAACCCGGCCACCAGCCGGGCGAGCCGGGAGCCGGCCCGCTGCCGCTGCCCGGCAGCCGTGCTGACCAGGTGCTGGACCAGGTCGAAGCCCGGCTCGTCCGGGCTGTCCACCGTCAGGCTCTCGTGCGCCAGCCCGGCCAGCTCGCGGTCGCCCGCCTCCAGCGCCAGGACGGTCGCCCCGGCGCGCCGCGCGCCGTGCAGCCGCTCCAGCAGCCCGGCGCCCGCCGCGACGGGGGTGACCACCAGCACCGTCTCGCCGCGCCGTGCCTCGGCCAGCCGGTGCAGATCGTGCCGCAGGTGCGCGGGGGCGCCGGGGGTGACCTGGTGCTGCAGCAGCGTCGGCGCCAGCAGCGGGACGCCCGACCAGGCGGCCTCGTCCTGGAGGTGCGCGGCCAGGTGCCACGGCTCGTGCCGCGGGGTACCGACCAGCAGCAGGCCGCGGGCCGAGCGGCGGCTGACCGAACCGCGCAGCGCCCCGGCGAAGGCGCGGGTCGCGGCGAGCAGGCCGGTGCCGGCGGGCTGGTCGGCGAGTTGCCCGGTGAGCTGCTCGGTGAGGGCCGACACTCTCATCGCGTCCATGCGCACCAGGATGGCGCCGGCCACCGGGTCAGGCGGGCGGTTCGGCGCGAGACCCCTCGAACCGGTGAAGATCGCGGGAGATTACGGGAGATCGCCGGAGATCGCGGGCCGCCCAGCGCGCCGACACGGCAGGCCCCGGGCCACCCCGTTGCGGGGCGTCGCGCCGCTTCGGTGAGAATGGGAGCGACACACCCCGACCTCTGGAGCCGGCCGCCATGCCCCGCAACGCCCTGTACGCCTCGATCGTCTTCGTCCTCGCGCTGGCCGCTGCTGTGGTCTCCTTCGTGCAGGGCAACTGGCTCGGCGTGGTCTGGGTGCTGCTGGCGGGCGTCTCCAGCAACATCGCCTGGTTCTACGTGCGCCGGGAGCGGATGGCCAGGGCCGACCAGCCGCTCTGACCGCTCAGCAGCGACCGCTCAGCAGTGACCGTTCAGCACGACCGGTCAGTGTGACCGCTCAGTGCGACCAGAAGCGGAACAGGTACTGCCCCACCTCGGCGAAGCCGCCCTGCACGCCGAACACGCCGAGGATGTCGTAGACCAGGCCGAAGAACCACTGGTTGACCTGCGACTGCCACAGCACGACGAAGACCGCCATCAGCCCGTACGGCGCGAAAGGCTGCACCGCGCGGCGGGTCTTCAGCGAGAGCCAGGGCTCGACGATCCCGTAACCGTCCAGGCCGGGCACCGGCAGCAGGTTCAGCAGCGCAGCGCTGACCTGAAGCATGCCGAGGAAGGACAGCGCGGCCGCGAAGGGGCTCACCGGGTACCCGTCGACCTGCAGGGTGGCGGGCAGGCCGTCCAGCCAGCCGGCGCCGACCGGTACCAGCAGCACGACGGCGCAGACCAGGTTCACCAGCGGTCCGGCCGCCGAGATCAGGCTGTGCTTGAGCCGCCCCTGGATCCGGTGCCGCTCGATGAAGACCGCGCCGCCGGGCAGGCCGATGCCGCCCAGCACCACGAAGACCACCGGCAGCACGAAACTCATCACCGCGTTGGCGTACTTGAACGGGTTGAGCGTCAGATAGCCCTTGGCGCCAACCGTGATGTCGCCGCCGTGCAGCGCGGTGCGCGCGTGCGCGTACTCGTGCAGGCAGAGCGAGACCATCCAGCCCGCGACCACGAAGAGGAAGACGCCGAAGCCGGTGGTGCCGTAGCCGGTCCACACCGCCCAGCCGGAGGTGCCCAGTATCGCCAGCAGGACCCAGAACACCGGGCTGATCCGGCGCTCCTCGCTGCGTGGGCGGTGCGTGTCGGCGTAGCTCATCGTGTTCGGGTCTCCGAGAGGGCTGGGTGGTTGGCGCGGAACCCCACCGATGATGCCAGTTGCGGGGGCCCGTCCGTAGAACGGCCGTGACAGAGGAACGAGGGCAGCCCGGTCCCGGTTCCGCGCGGGCTACCGACAGAATGGTCCGGTGCACTACGGCATCCTCGGTACCACCACGGCCCATCACGACGACGGCACCCCGGTCCCGCTCGGCGGCGCCCGGCTGCGGGCGCTGCTCGCGGCGCTGGTCCTGCGCCAGGGGCGGCCGGTGTCGGCCGAGCTGCTGGTGGGCGAGGTCTGGGACGGCGAGCTGCCGCAGGACGCCGCCGCGGCGCTGCAGACCCTGGTCGGGCGGCTGCGCCGGACCGTCGGGCGCGAGGAGGTCGGCTCGGGGCCGGGCGGCTACTGGCTGACCGGGTCGGACACCGACCTCGGCCGCTTCCAGCAGCTGGCCGAGCGCGGCCGCACCGCGCTGGAGGCCGGCGAGTCGGAGCAGGCCGCGCGGCAGCTGCGCGAGGCGCTGGCGCTGTGGCGCGGACCGGCGCTGGCGGACCTGCCGGACCGGGCGGGCAGCGCGGTGCGGCTGGAGGCGCAGCGCGCCGACGTGCTGCGCCAGCGGATCGCCGCGGACCTGGCGCTGGGGCGTGCCGCCGAGGTGTCCGCCGAGCTGGCCGGCCTCTGCGCGGACCGGCCGCTGGACGAGCCGCTGCACGTGCTGTGGCTGCGCGCGCTGCACCGCTCCGGGCGTACGGCCGAGGCGCTGAGCCGCTACGAGACGGTGCGGCGATCGCTGGCGGACCGGCTTGGCGTCGACCCCGGCTCGCAACTCGCCGAGCTCCACCGCGAGTTGCTCTCGTCCGACGCTGCCCCCAAGGCCCCGGCCCCGGCCCGGCAGGCTCTGAAGCTCACCCCGGTACGACCCGCCCCCGCCGGCAACCTGCGGGCCCGGCTGACCAGCTTCGTCGGCCGCGAGCAGGACCTCGACACGCTCGCCGCCCTGCTCACCAGCGCCCGACTGGTCACTCTCACCGGCCCCGGCGGCTCCGGCAAGACCCGGCTCTCCGTCGAGGCCGGCCACCGCGCCCAGCTGGACGGCGCCCAGCTGGACGGCGCCTGGCCCGACGGCAGCTGGCCCGACGGCACCTGGCTGGCCGAACTCGCCCCGCTGCAGAGCCCGTCCGCCGTCCCGGGCGCGGTGCTCTCCGCGCTCGGCCTGCGCGGCACCCTGCTGCACCACGGCCTGGTGACCGAGGCCGCCGAGGGGCGGGAGGACCCGCTGCGCCGGATCATCGAGCACTGCGGCCGCGGCCGGATGCTGCTGATCCTGGACAACTGCGAGCACCTGATCCAGGCCGCCGCCGAGCTGGCCGACCAACTACTCACCGAATGCCCGGGGTTGACCATCCTGGCGACCAGCCGCGAGCCGCTCGGGGTGCCCGGCGAGGCCGTCCTGCCGGTCGAGCCGCTGCCGGACCCGGTGGCGCTGCGGCTGCTCGCCGAGCGCGGCGCCGCCGCCCGGGCGGGCTTCGACCCGGCCGACGACCCGGCGGCCTGCGCCGAGATCTGCCGCCGCCTGGACGGTCTGCCGCTCGCCATCGAGCTGGCCGCGGCCCGGCTGCGCAGCATGACCGCGGCTCAGCTGGCCGCCCGGCTGGACGGCCGCTTCGCGCTGCTCACCGGCGGCAGCCGGACCGTGCTGCCACGCCAGCAGACGCTGCGCGCGGTGGTCGACTGGAGCTGGGAGCTGCTGGACAAGCGCGAACGCGCGGTGCTGCGCCGGCTCTCGGTCTTCTCGGGCGGCTGGACCCTGGAGGACGCCGCCGAGGTCTGCTCCGACGTCGCCGAGCTGCCGGCCGAGGACGTCGCCGAGCTGATCTTCTCGCTGGTCGACAAGTCCCTGCTGGTGGCCGGCCTCGACCCGCAGGGTCCGCCGCGCTACCGGATGCTGGAGACCATCCACGAGTACGCCGCCGAGCGTCTCGCGCAGGCGGCCGAACCCGAGGTGGCACTGCGCCACCTGGCCTGCTTCCGCGAGCTGGTACGCACCGCCGAACTCAGTCTGCACGGGCCTCGCCAGGCGCACTGGCTTGAGGTGCTGGAACGCGAGAAGGACAACATCCGGGCCGCGATGCGCCGGGCCGTGGACGGCAACCGCGAGCCGGACGCGCTGGTGCTGGTGCTGGGCATGTCCTGGTTCTGGGGCATGCGCAACTACCGTGAGGAGTCGCAGCGCTGGTTCGCGGCAGTGGCCGCGCTGGGCCCGGACCCGTACGCCGCCGACGCCCCCGCGCCGCAGCCGCTGGACCGGCTGCCGCTGGAGTACCCGATGCCGCTCGCCGAGCCGGTGCTGGACGAGATGCGCCGCCAGCTGCGCCTGCAGTTGCTGGTGTCCAAGTTCGACGCCGGCATGGAGGTGATGGGCAACCTGGGCAACGTCGAGCTGGCCGAGCGGATCCTGGCGGTCTACGGCCCCGACCTGCCGCAGTCGTACACCGTCACGCCGCTGCTGCGGGTCTTCGCCGGCTTCCTCTCCGGTTGGATGCACCGGATGCACGAGCTGCTGGACGACGCGGTGGCGGGCTGCCGCCGTTACGGCCACGACAGCGCGCTCGCCTTCGCGCTGCAACTGCGGGCGAAGATGTCCAACGACCTGTCGAGCGAGCTGTCGCAGGCCGCCGAGGACGGCGTCGAGGCCCTGGAGATCTACACCCGGCTCGGCGACGGCTGGGGGATGGCCGAGGCGTTCACCGCGCGGGCCGAGACGGCCGCCAACCTGGGCGACTCGGCCACGGCCGTGCACTACTACGAGCGGTCCATCGAGCTGGCCGAGGAGTTGGGCGCCCGCCAGGACATCCCGACACTCCGGATCCGGCTGGGGGAGGCGCTGATGGCGAGCGACCCGTCGGCCGGTGAGCTGCTGGTCCGCCGGACCGTGGCCGAGCTGCGCCCCGGCGACGACCCGGGCGGCAGGGTGCGGCTCTTCGGCCACCTGCTGCTCTGCGGGTTGCAGACCGATCGGGGCGAGTACGAGGACGCCGAGCGCGAGCTGGACACGCTCTCGGCCCTGGACACCCAGCTCGGCGCGACCGTCCCCGAGGTCTTCGAGGGGATGTTCAGCTGCACCCGCGCGCTGGTGACCGCCCTGCGCGGTGAGATCCCCACCGCCGTGGAGCAGTTGCGTCAGGGACGCCGGCTGCTGCGCGCGGTGCCGGGCTCGGCCTCGGTCTTCGCCCAGCACGTGACGATGATGGTGCTCCCGGTCGCGGTCGCCGTCCTGGCCCTCGCGGCCCGCTCCGAGGGTGACCTGCAGTCGGCCCGGGGGCTGACCGTACTCTTCGGCGCGCACAGCGAGTTGACGGTGCAGGGCACCTATCTGCTGCGGCGCCAGTCCGCCCGTTCCCGTGAGCTGCTGCTCGGGGTGCTCGGCGAGGCGGAGTACGAGCGCGCGTACGCCGAGGGCGCCGGCCTCCCGTGGGAGGAGGCCGTCGCCCTGTTCGATGAGCTCATCGGGTGATCCGGCCCCCGGCCCCCCGGCCACCCGGCTGCCGCTCAGGCCTTCTTGCGGAACTGCGCGACGGCCAGCGGCGCGGTGATCGCGGTGATCCCCACCGACCAGATCAGCACCATGGTCACCGAGTGCGCCAGCGGTCCGCCGTTGATCAGGCTGCGGCACGCGTCGGCCAGATTGGAGAGCGGGTTGTAGCGGGTGAAGGCCCGCAGCCAGGCCGGCATGGTGCTGGTCGGCGCGAAGATCGAACTGCCGAACTGCAGCGGCATGATCACCACCATGCTGACCCCCTGGACGGCCTGCGCGCTGCGCATCACCAGGCCCAGCAGCATCGAGATCCAGACCATCGACATGCCGAAGAGCAGCGAGAGCCCGACCGCGGCGAGCACGCCCAGCGAGCCGGTCCGCAGCTGCAACCCGAGGATCAGCGAGAAGCCGATCAGGACGGTGAACGAGACCAGCCCGCGGCAGACCTCGGCCGCCAACTTGCCGACCAGTACCGAGGATCGGGCGATCGGCAGGGTGCGGAAGCGGTCCATCACCCCGGTCTGGAAGTCGGTGTTCAGGCCGGTCCCCACCGCCATCGCCAGGTTGAGGCCGGTGGTGCCCAGCAGACCCGGGATCATGTACTGCTTGTAGTCCTGCTGGCTGCCCGAGACGGCGCCGCCGAAGACGTAGACGAAGAGCACCGTGAAGATGATCGGCACCAGCACCGCGTCCAGCATCGACTCCGGGTCGGCCTTGATCCGCATCAGGTTGCGCCGGGTCAGCGCGCCGACGTGGCGCAGGTAGCCGGCCGGTCCGATCCGGCCGTCCGACATCAGGTAAGTAGCGCTGCTCATGCCTGCGGCTCCTTCGGTGCGCTGCTGCTCGTGCCGGTGATGGTGAGGAAGACCTCGTCCAGGCTGGGCACCAAGGTGTCGATGCCCGCGACGCCGAACCCGCGGGTGCCCAGCACCCCGATGACGGCGGTCAGTTGCTCCTCGCCGGTGATCGGCACCGCGAGCAGTCCGGCATCGGGCGAGACGCTCGCCCCGGTGATCCCCGACTCGGTCAAGCAGCGGGCCATCTCCGGGAGTTCGAGCGGGTCCACCGGACGAACCTGCAAAGTCTGGCCGCCCACCTGGGACTTGAGTCCGGCCACCGATCCGGCGGCTATCACCCGGCCCTTGTCGATCACGGTCAGGTCGTCGGCCAACTGCTCGGCCTCCTCCATGTACTGGGTGGTGAGCAGCACGGTCGAGCCCTCCGCGACCATCCGCTTCACCTCGTCCCAGACCTCGTTGCGGGTGCGCGGGTCCAGGCCGGTGGTCGGCTCGTCCAGGTAGAGCACCTTGGGGCGGCCGATCATGCTGGCCGCCAGGTCGAGTCGCCGGCGCATCCCGCCCGAGTAGGTCTTGGCCTCGCGCTTGGCGGCCGCGGTGAGCGAGAAGCGCTCCAGCAGCTCGGTGGCGCGAGCCTTGGCGTCCTTGCGGGAGAGATCGAGCAGCCGGCCGATCAGGTAGAGGTTCTCGTAGCCGGAGAGCAGCTCGTCGACCGAGGCGTACTGCCCGGTCAGGCCGATCGTGCGGCGCAGCTGGTTCGGCTGGCGCAGTACGTCGAAGCCGCCGACCACGGCGCTTCCGGCGTCCGGCCTGACGAGCGTGGAGAGCACCCGGATCAGCGTGGTCTTTCCGGCGCCGTTGGGCCCGAGCACGCCGCGCACGGTGCCCTGCTCGACCACGAGGTCGACGCCGTCCAGCGCCTTGGTCTCCCCGAAGTGCTTGACGATGCCGCGGGCCTCGACGGCGTGGTCGGAGTCCCGACGGACTTCCCTGGTGTGCCCCCGGTCGTTCGGGGCGGTGACGGTCTGTGTCATGCCCCCAGGCTGTCCGCCCCGGCTGTCAGCCCGCTGTCAGGGCTCTGTCGCCCCTGACAGCGGGCTGTCATCGCACTACTGTCATCGCACTACTGGCCGGGATATCAGTGGAAGCTGTGCTCCGCCGCGGGGAAGGTGCCGCTGGAGACGTCGGCGGCGAACGCGCGGGCCGCGGTGCCGAGGACCGACCGCAGGTCGGCGTACTGCTTGACGAACTTCGGGACGTGCCCGGACGTCATGCCGGCCATGTCCGTCCAGACCAGCACCTGCGCGTCGCAGTCGGGTCCTGCCCCGATGCCCACGGTCGGGATCGCCATCAACTCGGTGACCTGGGCGGCGAGTTCGGCGGGGACGGCCTCGAGTACCACGGCGAAGGCGCCGGCCTGCTGGACGGCCTTGGCGTCGCGCACCAGCTTGTGCGCCGCCTCGTCGCCGCGCCCCTGCACGGGATAGCCGCCCAGCGCGTGCACCGACTGCGGGGTCAGCCCGATGTGCGCCATCACCGGCACTCCGGCCTCCACCAGCAGCTCGATGACGTGGGCGCTGCGCTCGCCGCCCTCCAGCTTGACGGCGCCGGCCCCCGCCTCCTTCATCAGGCGGGCCGCGTTGCGCATCGCCTGGGCGGGGGGACTCCTGGTAGGAGCCGAACGGCATGTCGGCGACGATCAGGGCGCGCTTGGTACCGCGCACCACGGCCGCCGAGAGCATCGTCATCTCGTCCATCGTGACCGGCACGGTCGTCTCGTAGCCCAGGTGGCAGTTGCCCGCCGAGTCGCCGACCAGCAGCACCGGGATGCCGGCCTCGTCGAAGACCCCGGCGGTGAGCGCGTCGTAGGCAGTGAGCATCGACCAGCGCTCGCCGCGCTGCTTGGCGGCGGCCAGGTCCCGGACGGTGACGCGGCGGTTGGTGACCCCGCCGTACAGAGAGGTGCCTGCCGAGCCGGACTGCGGCGTCTGGCCTGCTGACGGCGTCTGGCCGGACGGCGGCGTCTGGCTCGCCGGCGGCGTTTGGGCAGGCGAAAGCGGAGAAGCGTTCATGGAACAGGCTCCTGAAGGGTTGTCGTCTCGTGGCGCCGTGCGGCGTCCCCGGATTCCCTCCATGCTTGCACGACCGACCTGCGGTGCAAAAGACCCCGGAGCGTGGCTCAATGGTTATCCGATACGGATCCGTCTCGTATCGAATACCCGCTACGCTGATGAAGAGCTTTACGAGACGCAGGCGTCTCGAAGCACGCCGACCACCTTCGTCCGGACGGGGACACACCGATGACCGCCGCAACAGCCACCGCGCCACCCCCATCACGGGTGCCGGAGGCCATCCACCGCCGCCGCTGGGCGATCCTGGGGACGCTGCTCCTCGCCCTGCTGGTGGTCGTGCTCGACAACTCGATCCTGAACGTCGCGATGAAGACCATCGCGACCCCGGCTCCGGTGGGCCTGGGCGCCACCCAGAGCAACCTCGAGTGGGCGATCAACTCCTACACCCTGGTCTTCGCGGGCCTGCTCTTCACCTCAGGCCTGCTCGGTGACCGGTTCGGCCGCAAGAAGGCGCTGCTCGCGGGCATGCTGGTGTTCGGCGTCGGCTCGCTGCTCTCCGCGATGGCGAGCAGCCCCGGCGAGCTGATCGGCTTCCGCGCGGTGATGGGCCTGGGCGGCGCCTTCGTGATGCCGGCCACGCTCGCCATCATCATGAACGTCTTCGAGCGGCACGAGCAGCCCAAGGCGATCGGCATATGGGCCGGCGCCGTGGGCCTGGCCATCGCGATCGGTCCGATCACCGGTGGCCTGCTGATCGAGCACTTCTGGTGGGGCTCGGTCTTCCTGATCAACGTGCCGATCGTCGCGGTCGCGCTGGTCCTGATGTTCCTGCTGGTCCCGGACTCCAAGGACCCCAACCCCGGCAAGCTGGACCCGATCGGCGTACTGCTCTCGATCATCGGCCTGGTGGCGCTGATCTACGGGATCATCAAGGGCGGCGAGCTGGCCGACTTCACCGCCGCCGGTGCGGTCGTCCCGGTGGTCATCGGCCTGCTCGCGCTGACCGCGTTCGTGCTCTACGAGAAGCGGGTCAGCCACCCGGCGCTGGACGTCACCTGGTTCCGCAACAGGGTGTTCTCCACCTCGGTGACCGTGGTCGGCCTGGTCTTCTTCGCGCTGATGGGCGTCTCGTTCTTCGGCGTCTTCTACACCCAGAGCGTGCGCGGCTACAGCCCGCTGGCCGCGGGTGCGCTGATGCTGCCGCTGGCCGTCGCCCAGCTGCTCTTCGCGCCCCGCGCCCGGCTGGTGGTGGACCGCCTCGGGGTCCGCGCCACCTGCGCCGGGGGCATGGCGCTGATCGCGATCGCCTTCCTCGGCTACCTGCTGCTGGGCACCACCACCCCGATCTGGGTGCTTGAGGTGATCGGCTTCATCATGGGCGCCGGCATGGCGCACGTGATGCCGCCGGTGACCGTCTCCATCATGGGCTCGCTGCCGCGCGAGAAGGCCGGTGCGGGCTCCGCGCTGAACAACACCTTCCGCCAGGTCGGCGGCTCGCTCGGGGTCGCGGTGCTCGGCGCGGTGCTCTCGACCGTCTACCGCAACGGCATCTCCGACCACCTGAGCACGCTGCCGGCGGGCCTGCGGGAGACGGCCGGTGAGTCGATCGAGGCCACCCTCGGCGTGGCGGGCGGGCTCGGCCCGCAGGGCCAGGCGCTGGTGCACCCGGCGTACGACTCCTTCATCCACGCCATGCACGTGGTGGCCGGGCTGTCCGCCGGGGTGACGCTGGTCGGCGCCCTGCTCGCCTGGTTCTTCCTGCCGGGCAAGGTGGCCGGCAGCCCCGCCGGTCCGCCCGCCGGGGTGGACGCAGCGCGTGCCGCCGAGCCCGTCCCGCAGGCCAAGGCCTGAGTGCTCGGATGGAGAATGGGCGCATGGACACCGATCGTCAGGCCCCTCCCGCCGCCCCCGTCGCGGCTCCGCCCTGCACGGCGGCGCCGCGGCGGGGGCGTCCGCGTTCGGAGGCTGCCGAGCAGGCCATCTTCGACGCGGTCGAGCGGCTGATGATGGACGGCACCGGGCTGGCGGACCTCACCATCGAGGGCATCGCGCAGGCCGCGGGCGTCGGCAAGGCGACCATCTACCGGCGCTGGCCCAACAAGGAGGCCCTGCTGGTCGACGCCGTGGTCCGGCTGGAGGACCCTGAGCCGGTGCTGAGCGGGCGCAGCGCCCGCGAGGACCTGATCGAGGTGCTGGAGTACATGCGGCGCCGGGGCCTGGCCAAGCGCTCGCACTGGGTGCTGATGCTGGTCTTCAACCAGCTGAACTCGCTGCCCGAGCTGAAGAAGGTCTACTACGAACGGGTGATCCGGCGCCGTCGCCAGGCGATCCGCGCCGTGACCCGGCGCGGCGTCGAGTCGGGTGAGTTCCGCGCCGATCTCGACCTGGACCTGCTGGCCGAGCTGCTGGTCGGGGGAATGCTGACACGCACCGTGCTGTGGGAGGACTCCCCGCTGGACGACCCCGGGCTCTCCGCCACCATGGTGGACGCGCTGCTGGCCGGCCTGGCCGGCCCGGCCCACGTTCCCGCCCCCGCTGCGGCTGGTGAAGCGGTGACGGGATCGGCACAATCGCGCCGGAACCCGGTCTGACCGGGCGCGCGTCTGTCCCGTCATAGGCTGGGCCGAGAATCGGATCAATTGCGCCGAAACATGGCACGGCCCGGACAGCACGCGAGCACCAAGGGGTCACAGAATGACGCAGCCGGGCGAGGCATGGGCGCAGACCGACGGCATCGAGGCGGCCGCTGAACCGGTCGCTGAGCCGGTCGCCGGGCCGGTCGCCGCGGCTGCGGCGTCCCGGTGGAGCTGGGGACCGGACCGCAGGGGCCGTTCCTGCTGGCGCCGCGGCCGGCTGCTCGCCGGCGCGGCCGTGCTGCTCGCCCTGCTGCTGGCCGGCCACGCGCAGCTGCCGAACTCGGTCGGCAACCTCGGCAGCCTGCTGGAGACCTTCCTGCCCTGGTTCGGCCTGCTGGTGCCGGTGCTGCTCGCGCTGGCGCTCTGGCGCCGCTCGGCGACCGCGCTGGTGGCGCTGCTGCTGCCGGTGGTGGTCTGGACGAACCTGTTCGGCGGCCTGCTGAGCGACAAGAGCACCGGCAAGGGCGACTTCACCGTGCTCACCCACAACGTCGAGGCGGGCAACACCGACCCGGGCGGCACGGTGAAGCTGGTGATCGGCTCCGGCGCGCAGATCGTCGCACTGGAGGAGCTGGCCGGTGACGCGCTGTCCACCTACGAGTCGGGCCTGGCCGCCGCGTACCCCTACCACGTGGTGGAGGGCACGGTCGGACTCTGGTCCAAGTACCCGATCGGCGGCACCCGGGTGGTGGACATCAAGATCGGCTGGACCAGGGCCTTCCGCGCCCAGGTCAGCACCCCGCAGGGGCCGCTGGCCGTGTACGTCGCGCACATGCCGTCCGTACGGGTGAAGTTCGACGCGGGCTTCACCGCCGACCAGCGGGACGTCAGCGCGCAGGCGCTCGGTGACGCGATCCAGGACGAGCCGCTGAAGAAGGTGCTGCTGCTCGGCGACATGAACGGGACCATGAACGACCGCAGCCTGGCCCCGCTCACCTCGCAGCTGCGCTCGGCCCAGGGCACCGCGGGCGCCGGGTTCGGCTTCAGCTGGCCGTCCTCGTTCCCGATGGCGCGGATCGACCAGATCATGAGCCGCGGGCTGGCCCCCACCGACTCCTGGGTGCTGCCGGCGGACGGCAGCGACCACCGGGCGATCGCTGCCGACTTCCGCTACTAGGACCGACCGCTCGTCGGCTACCCGCGCCGCCAGCCGTTGGTGATGGGCAGCCGGCGGTCGCGCCCGAAGCCCTTCTTGGAGATCTTCGGGCCCGGCGGGTACTGCCGGCGCTTGTACTCGGCGGTGTCCACCAGGCGCACCACCCGGTCCACCACCGCCGCCTCGAAGCCCAGCGCCACGATGGCGTCGCGGCCCTGGTCGCCCTCGATGTAGGCGTCCAGGATCGAGTCCAGCAGGTCGTAGTCGGGCAGCGAGTCGCTGTCCACCTGGTCCGGGCGCAGCTCGGCGCTCGGCGGCTTGAGGATGGTGTTCTCCGGGATCGGCGGCGTCTCGCCGCGCTCGGCGGCCACCTGGTTGCGCCACTTCGCGAGCTGGAAGATCAGTGACTTGTAGACGTCCTTGATCGGCCCGTAGGCGCCCACCGAGTCGCCGTACAGCGTCGAGTAGCCGACCGCCAGCTCGCTCTTGTTGCCGGGCGCCAGGACGATGTGGCCCTCCTGGTTGGAGATCGCCATCAGCAGCGTGCCGCGCAGCCGGGACTGCAGGTTCTCCTCGGCCAGGCCGGTCAGCCCGAGCGCGCCCATGTAGGCGTCGAACATCGGGGCGATCGGGACGGTGCGGAAGTTCAGCCCGGTGCGGCGGGCCAGCTCGGCGGCGTCGTCGCGGGAGTGCTGCGAGGAGTACTGGCTGGGCATCGACACGCAGTGCACGTTCTCGGCGCCGATCGCGTCCACCGCGATCGCGGCCACCAGTGCGGAGTCGATGCCGCCCGAGAGGCCGATCAGCACCGACTTGAAGCCGTTCTTGCGCACGTACGCGCGAGTGCCGGCCACCAGTGCGGCGTAGATCTCCGCCTCGTCGTCGATCCGTGGCGCGATGGCGGCGGACTCGGGGTGCTGGGGCTGCTCGCGCACCTCGCCGCCCAGTTCGGTGCGGACCAGGTGCAGGCCGTCGCTGAGCAGCAGTCCGTCGGTGTCGTCCGAGTCGGCGGCCGGCAGCTCCAGGTCCAGGACGAGCAGGCTCTCCTCGAACTGCGGAGCGCGCGCCAGCACCTGGCCCGCCGCGTCGACCACCAGCGAGTCGCCGTCGAAGACCAACTCGTCCTGCGCGCCGACCATGTTGAGGTAGGCGAGCGTGCAGCCGGCCTCGGCGGCCCGGCGCTGGACCAGGTCGAGCCGCTCGTCGTCCTTGTTGCGCTCGTACGGTGATCCGTTGATCACCAGCAGCAGCCCGGCACCGGCCTCCCGGGCGGCGGTGACCCGGCCGCCGTCCTGCCAGATGTCCTCGCAGATCGCCAGCGCGACGTCCACGCCGTGCAGGCGCAGCACCGGGAGCTGGTCGCCGGGGACGAAGTAGCGGTACTCGTCGAAGACGCCGTAGTTGGGCAGGTGGTGCTTGGCGAAGCGGGTGGCCACCTGGCCGCGGTGCAGTACGGCCGCGCAGTTCTGCGGCGAGCCGGCCGGGCGGCCGAGCTTGGGGGAGTCCCGGTCGGAGCGCCCCAGGTAGCCGACCAGCACCGGCAGCTCGCCGAGGCCCTCGGCGGCCAACTCGGCGGCCAGCGCCACCAGGGCGGCCCGCGAGCCTTCCACGAACGACTGGCGCAGGGCGAGGTCCTCGACCGGGTACCCGGTCAGGGCCATCTCGGGAAAGGCGACCAACTGCGCGCCGCGCTCGGCGGCGCGCCTGGTCCAGCGCACCACTTCCTCGCTGTTGCGCGCGATGTCGCCGACGGAGGGGTCGAACTGGCTCAGGGCGAGGCGGAGACTGGGCATGTCGTCAGTGTAATCGTCGTTCTGACGCTATGGGGGGTCGGGTGCCGGTCGGCTACCGGTCGGCTGCCTCCCGCGCCACCTGTTCACCCGCCCTGGGTGCCCCGGAGGGCGTCCGATCCGCGATGATGGGGCCAATAGTGCATACGCCCGAGCAGAGCGCCCCGGCGCGGCCCCAGGCGTAACACGAACGTAAAGAGCAGAGGTGAGACTGTCCCCATGGGCAAGCAGCAGGAGTTCGTGCTTCGTACGCTCGAAGAGCGTGACATCCGGTTCGTCCGGCTGTGGTTCACCGATGTGCTCGGCTTCCTCAAGTCGGTGGCGGTCGCCCCGGCCGAGTTGGAGCAGGCCTTCGAGGAGGGGATCGGCTTCGACGGCTCGGCGATCGAGGGTTTCGCCCGGGTCTACGAGTCCGACATGATCGCCAAGCCGGACCCGACCACCTTCCAGATACTGCCCTGGCGCTCGGAAACGCCCGGCACGGCCCGGATGTTCTGCGACATCATGATGCCGGACGGCTCGCCGTCGTACGCGGACCCGCGCTTCGTCCTCAAGCGCACCCTGGAGAAGGCCTCCGCCCTCGGGTTCACCTTCTACACCCACCCCGAGATCGAGTTCTTCCTGCTCAAGAACCTCCCGCACGACGGCACCCCGCCGGTGCCGGCCGACCAGTCCGGCTACTTCGACCACACCCCGCGCGGGGTGGGCCACGACTTCCGGCGCCAGGCGATCACCATGCTGGAGTCGATGGGCATCTCGGTCGAGTTCTCGCACCACGAGGGCGCCCCCGGCCAGCAGGAGATCGACCTCCGCTACGCCGACGCGCTCTCCACCGCCGACAACATCATGACCTTCCGGCTGGTCATGAAGGAGGTCGCGCTGGAGCAGGGCGTGCACGCCAGCTTCATGCCCAAGCCCTTCTCCGAGCACCCCGGTTCGGGTATGCACACCCACCTCTCGCTCTTCGAGGGCGACCGCAACGCCTTCCACGAGACCGGCGCCGAGTACCAGCTCTCCAAGGTCGGCCGCTCCTTCATCGCCGGCCTGCTGCGGCACGCCGCCGAGACCGCCGCCGTCACCAACCAGTGGGTCAACTCCTACAAGCGGATCTGGGGTGGCTCGCAGCGCACGGCCGGCGCCGGCGGCGAGGCCCCCTCGTACATCTGCTGGGGCCACAACAACCGCTCGGCCCTGATCCGGGTCCCGATGTACAAGCCCGGCAAGCAGGGCTCCACCCGCATCGAGGTCCGCTCCCTGGACACCGGCTGCAACCCCTACCTCGCCTACGCCGTCACCCTCGCCGCCGGCCTCAAGGGCATCGAGGAGGGCTACGAACTCCCGCCGGGCGCCGACGACGACGTCTGGGCCCTCTCCGACGCCGAACGCCGCGCGATGGGCATCCAGCCCATGCCGCAGAACCTCGGCGAGGCCATCGACCTGATGCAGCGCAGCGAACTCGTCGCCGAAACCCTCGGCGAGCACGTCTTCGACTTCTTCCTGCGCAACAAGCGCCAGGAGTGGGAGGAGTACCGCTCCGAGGTCACCCCCTTCGAACTCCGCAAGAACCTCCAGGTGCTGTAAGGCTCTGTTCGATGGACGGCCCCGGGCCGGCGACTCCATGTCGCCGGCCCGGGGCCGTCTCAGTCCGCCTCTGCCGGGTGAGTAGCTCGGCGGCCCGCGATGTACTCGTCGATGTCCTTGATGAACAGGCCGAGCAGGTCGCCCTCCCGGACGTTCTTCCCGGTGTGGCCGTAGTCCCGGCGAATCGCCAGCAGGGCCTTCTCGAGGACGAAGAGGCCCTCGTCCGGTGGGGTGGTGGTGAGGCTCCGCCTGAACCGGGACCAGCTGATCAGCACGTCGTCCGAGGCCGAGGTGATCAGATCGGGCGTCAGGTCGCGGAACAGGGCCTCGGCGGCGGCGGCCCGCTGGGTGTCCGTCGGACTGTGCAGAACGCCGAAGATGCCGGCGACGAGCCGTGCGTAGATGGGGATTTTGCTGGCCCGGAGCTCGGCTTCGAGGGTCTTGCGGCGCTCGAAGTAGCGCCCGATGACCAGGGTGGCGACGGAGACGATGACGGTCGACATGGCGGTCACCGCGGCGGCGGCCACCGTGGGGTCGACGGCGTGGAATAGCTGATGGCCGACGTCTCTTATCAGGAATACCGCCGCCGCCACGACGCCGAGCAGCAGCGTGGCCAGGACCGCGAGGGCGCCGGCGCCCCTCAGGAAGACTCGCATAGCGGGACTGTGGCAGAAGACCGTGCCGAGGGGAACAGGTGATCAGCCGGAGGTGACTGGCGATGATTGAGGACCCGACCGTCGGCGAACCCGGGGTGGTGACCAAGAGCAGTCCCCGATCGGTGGCCGACACCGTCGCCCGGCTCATCGAGTTGGTCGCAGCGAAGGGGATGAAGGTCTTCGCATCCCCGAGCTCGCCACCCGGCTGAGCGGGATCGACGATCTCACCGACGCCCTGGTGGCAGTCGACCCCTGAGGGTCGCCGACGACTCTTCCAGCCCCTCGGGCGAGTGTCGTTGCAGAAGTCGGCTTGGCCGACTTCCGGGGGGCTGGGAGTCTGGGGGGTTCCTGATGGATCGTCCACCTGGGGGTGGGCGGGCGGTGTGGCGAGGTGGTCGTACGGGGCTGAAGCGTCAACTTGTCGGGGCGAGTCCGCTGTTGACGATTCGAGCCCAAGGGGTAAGGCGCGATCCGGGCGTCTGGTGGTCTGTCACGGGGGGCGGCCGGTGGTTTCTGGGACCTGGCGCAGGTAGGCGGCGCCGCAGGAGTGGCAGAAGGGTTGGGCGGCCGGGGAGCCCCAGGTGTCCGGGGACTGGGATGCGGCGTCGGGAGCGATCTCGCGGCCGCACATGGCCCGGCTGCTGTAGTCCCTGACCATGTGCCAGTGCAGGACTCTGCCCTGTGGGTCTCCGGCCTCGTGTTCGGCGCGCATTTCGTACACGTCCATGAGTGTGATGCTCCGCGTGGCGCAGTGGATGGGCCACTCGGGTTAGCCCAGACGGCTGGCCCTCGGCTGGGGTTGGGCGGTCTGGGTGAATTTATAGGGCCGGGGGAGGCGCTGGCCCGCGTGCTGATCGTACGTATCTGATTCCACGCTCATGATCTGAGGTGATGTTCACTCAGTGTTGTAAAGGAGTAGCCGTGGGTCAGATCATGAGGGCGCCTGCTGGATTCTGCGAGGTGGGCCGATGAGAGGTATGCGCCGCTGGATCGTCCCGCTTGTCGCGCTCTGTGTTTCGAGCGGCGGCCTGGTGGCGGCCGCGCTGCCGGCCGGTGCCGAGGCGGGACCGTCGTCCGTCGAGGTGTCGGCTCCCGCGAGTCCGGCGCCCGTCCTGGCGGCGGGAGCGAGTGCGCCCGCTGCTTCCGAGCCCGCCGCGTCGCCGTCGGCGTCGGCCTCCGAGTCCGCCTCCGAGTCCGCCTCCGAGTCCGCCTCCGAGTCCGCGTCAGCGTCGCCGTCTGCGTCGGCCGCCGCTGCCATGCCCGTGGCGTCTTCGATGCCCTCGGCTTCCGCGTCGGCGTCGGTGTCGGCTTCCGCGTCGGCGTCGGTGTCGGCTTCCGCGTCGGCGTCGGTGTCGGCTTCCGCGTCGGCGTCGGCTTCGGCTTCGGCGTCGGTGGTTCCAGTCCCGGTTCCGGTGCCGGAGGAGGGGGTCAAGGGGGTCGAGGACATCTGCCACCTGCAGATCCGCAAGACCGCCGACCGGGACTCCTACCTCCCCGGGCAGAAGGTCACCTACACGATCACCCTCACCAATGACGGCAATGTGCCGATCCTGGGGGAGGTCGTCACGGATCACCTGGGTGGGGATCTCGCCGGCGCCGCGTACGACAACGACGCGACGGCCGGTAGCGGCGAGCTCTCCTTCCACTCGCCCGACCTGACCTGGGTGGGCGACCTGTACCCGGGTGACCGCGTCACCATCGTCTACAGCCTCACCGCCGCCAGCTCCGACGACAGCCCGACGCGACTGTACGACGCGGTGACCGCTCCGTACAGCAACTGCCTCACGGGCAAGGAGCACGGCTGCCACGTCGACCTCTGCACGCCGCCCCCGCCCCCGCCGTGCACTCCGACGCCCCCGCCCCCGCCGTGCACCCCGACCACCACTCCCACCACGAGCCCGACCACGGGCCCGACCACCACTCCCACCACCACCCCGACTACGGGCCCGACCACCGCGCCGAGCTACCCGAGTAGCCCGCCCGGCCACCACCGGCCCCCCGGTCACCATCACCACCGCCCGCCCGGGGAGCTCGCGAACACCGGTGCGAGCGTCGGTCCCGGCCTGATCGTCTTCGCGCTGGCGCTGCTGCTCGGCGGTAGCGGGATGCTCGTCCTGTCCCGCCGCTCCCGCAGACACTGACCTCTCGACGGCTGCGGGGCCTGACCATCCGGTCGGGCCCCGCAGCCGTTGCATCGCCCGTTCGGGTGAGGGGAAAGAGGTTGACGAACACGTACGCTACGAACCGCCGAATCGCCCAGGAGGGAGCTCTCATGACCGCCGCGGGCAGTCGTATCAGCAGGCCGGAGGTCCGGCTGGTCCGCCGCGGCTTCACGGACCCCGAGGCGGCCGTCGGTCTGCTCTCGGCCCCCGCCCTGACCGGGCTGGCCGACGACCCGGTGCTGCTCGACGCGCTCGGGGCGAGCGCCGACCCCGATCTCGCCCTGCTCGGCCTGGCCCGCCTGCTGGAGGCGCTGGAGGAGTCCGAGCGGCACACCCTGCGCGACACCCTGACCACCTCCAAGCCGTTGCGCGACCGGTTGCTGAGCGTGCTCGGCGCCTCCGCCGCACTCGGCGACCACCTGGCCCACCACCCGCGCGACTGGCACACCCTGGTCACCTTCGAGGTGTGCGACATGCACCCGGGCACCGTCGAGTTCCAGCACGAGCTGGCCGAGCGGGTGAGCGGCACGACGGAGGAGCCGGCCGACGCGCTGCGGGCCGCCTACCGCCGCTGCCTGCTGACCATCGCCGCCCGCGACCTGACCGCCACCACCGACCTCGCCAAGGCCTCCGCCGAGCTGGCCGACCTGGCCGCCGCCACCCTGCAGACCGCGCTGGCGATCGCCTCCGAGCAGGACACGGAGGCGGCCGAGGCCTGCCGGCTGGCGGTGATCGCGATGGGCAAGTGCGGCGGCCGCGAGCTCAACTACGTCTCCGACGTGGACGTCATCTTCGTCGCCGAGGCCCGCGAGGGCGTCGAGGAGCACCACGCGCTGCAGGCCGCCACCCGGCTCGCCGCGCGGATGATGCGGCTCTGCTCGGACACCACCAAGGAGGGCACGATCTGGCCGGTCGACGCCAACCTGCGCCCCGAGGGCCGCAACGGGCCGCTGGTCCGCACGCTGGCCAGCCACCTGGCGTACTACCAGCGCTGGGCCAAGACCTGGGAGTTCCAGGCGCTGCTCAAGGCCCGCCCGGTGGCGGGGGACGCGGCGCTGGGGGCGGCGTACGTCGAGGCGCTGGCGCCGATGGTCTGGCAGGCGGCCGAGCGGGAGAACTTCGTCGCGGACGTGCAGCGGATGCGCCGCCGGGTGATCGAGGCGATCCCGGCCACCGAGCTGGACCGCCAGCTCAAGCTCGGTCCGGGCGGCCTGCGGGACGTGGAGTTCTCCGTCCAGCTGCTCCAGCTGGTGCACGGCCGCACCGACCCGGCGCTGCACAGCCCCAACACGCTGGACGCGCTGGCGGCGCTGTCGGCCGGCGGCTACGTGGGCCGGGCCGACGCCGCCTCGCTGGACTCCGCCTACCGCTTCCTGCGCTCGCTGGAGCACCGGATCCAGCTCTTCCGGCTGCGCCGCACCCACCTGATGCCCACCGACCCGGCCGACCTGCGCCGACTGGCCCGCTCGATGTCCGCGATGATCAACGACGACACCCGGGCCGACCCGGTGGCCGCGCTGGAACGGGAGTGGAAGCGGCACGCCCTCGAGGTGCGCCGGCTGCACGAGAAGCTGTTCTACCGCCCGCTGCTGGACGCGGTGGCCGGGCTCTCGGCGGGGGAGGCGGTGACGCCGGGGACGGCGGCGATGAACCCGGCGGCGGCCAAGGCCCGGCTGGAGGCGCTCGGCTTCGCCGACCCGTCCGCGGCGCTGCGCCATCTGGGGGCGCTGGCCGCCGGGGTCAGCCGCAAGGCCGCCATCCAGCGCACGCTGCTGCCCGTACTGCTGGCCTGGTTCGCCGACTCCGCCGACCCGGACGCCGGGCTGCTGGGGTTCCGGCAGGTCTCCGACGCGCTCGGCCGCACCCCGTGGTACCTGCGGCTGCTGCGCGACGAGAGCGCCGCCGCCGAGCAGCTGGCCCGGATCCTGTCGGCCGGCCGGCTCGCCCCCGACCTGCTGCTGCGCGCTCCCGAGGCGGTCGCCATGCTCGGCGATCCGCAGGGCCTGGAGCCACGCGGGCGGGCGGCGCTCGAGCAGGAGATCCTGTCGGCGGTCGGGCGGGCGCCGAGCGCGGGGGCGGCGGTCGCGGCGGCCCGTTCGGTGCGGCGCCGCGAGCTGTTCCGGACGGCGGCGGCCGATGTGCTCGGCCGCTTCGGCGAGGAGCCGGGCGTCGCGCTGGAGGGCGCGGCCGGCGCGCTCACCGCGCTGAACGCGGCCACCCTGCAAGGCGCGCTGACCGCCTGCACGGCCGGCTGGGAGCAGGCGCACGGCGAGCCGCTGCCGACCCGGATCGCGGTGATCGCGATGGGGCGGTTCGGCGGCCACGAGCTGGGCTACGGCTCGGACGCGGACGTGCTCTTCGTCCACGAACCGCTCCCGGATGCCCAGCACGACGCGGCCGTCGCCGCCCGGGCGGTCTGCAACGAACTGCGCACCCTGCTCGCCGCGCCGTCCACCGAGCCGCCGCTGCTGGTCGACGCGGACCTGCGTCCGGAGGGGCGCCAGGGGCCGCTGGTGCGCACGCTGGGCTCGTACGAGGCGTACTACGGGCGCTGGTCGCACGTGTGGGAGAGCCAGGCGCTGCTGCGGGCCGAGGCGATCGCGGGCGACGCCGAGCTGGGGGACCGGTTCCGCGCGGTGATCGACCCGCTGCGCTACCCGGAGCAGGGGGTGCCGGAGCGGGACCTGATGGAGATCCGGCGGATCAAGGCGCGGATCGAGAGCGAGCGGCTGCCGCGCGGGGCCGATCCGACCACGCACACCAAGATCGGCCGCGGCGGCCTGGCCGACGTCGAGTGGACGGTGCAGCTGCTGCAGCTCCAGCACGGCCACGAGCTGCCGGGCCTGCGCACCACCCGGACCAGGCGGGCGCTGCTGGCGGCGCACGACGCCGGGCTGCTGGCGGTGGAGGACGCCGAGGTGCTGGACGCCGCCTGGGTGCTGGCCTCGCGGGTGCGCAGCGCGGTGATGCTGGTGCGCGGGCGGCCCGGCGACAGCTTCCCGGGGGAGGCGCGCGAGCTCGCCGGGGTGGCCCGCTACCTCGGGTACGGGGAGGGTCGCAGCGGCGAGCTCGTCGACGACTACCGGCGCATCACCCGCCGGGCGCGCAGCGTGGTGGAGCGGCTCTTCTACGGCTGAGCCCAGGCCGGCCGCGTTAGCGGCTGCCGGCGCCGATCGGGCTCGGGCGCTGCTCGGGCAGCGCGCGGCCGGTGTCCTGCCAGGAGGCCGGGATCTGCGGGAACTGGTAGGCCCAGCGGTGGTAGAACACCCGCGTGCACAGGAAGCCGATGCCCAGGCAGAGCGCGCCGCCGACGGCGTCCATCCAGAAGTGGTTGGCGGTCGAGATGATCACCAGCAGGGTGGCCGCCGGATAGACCAGGCCCAGGGCCCGGACCCAGGTCCGCTCGGCCAGGAAGAAGATCGTCAGGCCGCACCAGAGCGACCAGCCGATGTGCATCGAGGGCATCGCCGCGAACTGGTTGGAGACGCTGGCTCCGGCGCCCGAGGCCAGCGAGCCCCAGGTGTGGTGCACCTCGACGGTGTCCACGAAGTGGCCGGCGGTCATCAGCCGGGGTGGGGCCAGCGGGTAGAAGTAGAAGCCGACCAGCGCGATGCCGGTGGTGATGAAGAGCACCGTGCGGCTGGCCGCGTAGCGGCCGGGATGACGGCGGTAGAGCCAGACCAGGACGCCGATGGTCATGATGAAGTGCAGCGTCGCGTAGTAGTAGTTCATCCCCACGATCAGCCAGGTGATCGAGTTGACCCCGTGGTTGATCGAGCGCTCGACGTTGATGCCCAGGGACTGCTCGATGTGCCAGACCCAGGAGGCGTGCTGCTGCGCGATCGCCGCCTGCTCGGGCACCGCGTTGCGTACCAGCGAGTACAGCCAGTAGCTGATGCCGATCAGGGCGAGCTCGAAGAGCAGTCGGGGGCGTACCGGGCCTCTGCGCTGGGCGCCGATCCTGGTGCGAAGCGCGGTGGCACCCCGCAGGCCGGTGCTCCCGGTGGCTCCGTCGGCAACCTCGTCCATCGGGCGGGATGCTGCGACGGAACCGCCTGCGGATGCCTTGGCCGCGCGCTCGGCGCCTGGCTCATGGATCTCGGTCGGTTCCCCCATGGACGAGAAGTCTGCCAGACGTTCTGTGGCCGTCCGATCATCCTCTGGTCGTGGATTCGTCACCGGCTGTCCTCCCACAGTGCTAGAGGCCTGCCCCCAGACGGTGCGGGGGAGGAGGCACGGGGCGCGCGAGTGCGGCGCGTCGGAGAGACACACATGCGTTCCATTGTTACTCGTTCGCAATCTCCGCTGCGCGGCGGGGCCGCTGTAACGCCCTGCAAGCCTTTCGACATCTTGCTGAAACAAATTTCAGCCGCTAGCGTCCACGCCACTCGACGACGACGCCCCCAAGGGAGCCCGCTGTGGCCGCTGTTCAGCTTCGCCGTGCCCGGAGCACGACCACCCGAACGAGACCACGCCGAGCCGGGGTCTTACTCGCGGTCGCCTTGACCGCCGCCTCGCTCGGCTCGGCGCCGCTCGCCACCGCCGCCGCGGCCCCCGCACCGCCCTCCGACCAGCACCTGGCCGCCGCGGCCGACCGGCACGACCTGACCCGCGAGCAGTACTACTTCGTGCTGCCGGACCGCTTCGCCAACGGCGATCCCGGCAACGACACCGGCGGCATCACCGGCAGTCGGATGGTCAACGGCCTCGACCCCACCGACAAGGGCTTCTACCACGGTGGCGACCTGCAGGGCGTGATCGACAAGCTCGGCTACATCCAGAACCTCGGCACCACGGCGATCTGGCTGGCCCCGATCTTCAAGAACAAACCCGTCCAGGGCACCGGCGACGCCGCCTCGGCCGGCTACCACGGCTACTGGATCACCGACTTCACCCAGGTCGACCCGCACTTCGGCACCAACGCGCAGCTCAAGGAGCTGATAGCGAAGGCGCACGCCCGGGGGATCAAGGTCTTCTTCGACGTCATCACCAACCACACCGCCGACGTCATCGACTACGCCGAGCCCAGCCACGCCTACCGGACGACCGGCGCCTATCCGACGCTGGACCAGAACGGCGCGCCGGTCGACGAGACGGCGCTGGCCGACGCGGACGCGGCCACAGGGTCTACGGCGTACCCGAAGCTGACGGCGAACTCGTTTCCCTACACGCCCGTGGTCACCGACCCGAACGCCAAGTCACCGGCCTGGCTGAACGACCCGGCGCTCTACCACAACCGCGGCGACTCGACCTTCGCCGGCGAGTCCGCCACCGAGGGCGACTTCGCCGGCCTGGACGACCTGGACACCCAGAACCCCAAGGTGGTCCAGGGTTTCGAGAAGATCTACCAGGACTGGGTCAAGCAGACCGGGGTCGACGGCTTCCGGATCGACACCGTCAAGAACGTGAACATGGCCTTCTGGCAGCAGTGGGCACCGGCCCTGAAGGCGTACGCCGCCAAGCAGGGTGACAAGAACTTCTTCATGTTCGGCGAGGTCTACGACGCCGACCCCGCCGTCACCTCGCCCTACGTCACCAAGGGCAGGCTGCAGGCCACCCTGGACTTCCCGTTCCAGGACGCCGCCCGCCGCTATGTCTCGCAGGGCGGCTCGGCCAAGGCGCTGTCCGCCCTCTACGCGCAGGACTACCGCTACACCACGGCCGACACCAACGCCTACGAGCTGCCCACCTTCACCGGCAACCACGACATGGGCCGGATCGGCTCCTTCCTGCAGGCCGACAACCCCGGCGCGGACCCGGCCACGCTGCTCGCCAAGGACCAGCTCTCCAACCAGCTGCAGTTCCTCACTCGCGGCCAGCCGGTCGTCTACTACGGCGACGAGCAGGGCTTCACCGGTCCGGGCGGCGACAAGGACGCCCGGCAGGACATGTTCGCCTCGCAGGTCGCCTCCTACAACAGCGACGCGGTGATCGGCGGCACTCCCGGCTCGGCCGACCGCTACGGGCAGAGCGGCCCGCTCTACCAGGGCATCGCGAGCCTGGCCGCGCTGCGCAAGGCCAATCCGGCGCTGGCCGACGGCGCGCAGATCGAGCGCTACGCCGCCGACGGGCCGGGCGTCTACGCGTTCTCCCGGATCGACGCCAAGGAGAAGGTCGAGTACCTGGTCGCGGTCAACAACGCGACCACCGCGCAGACCGTCACGTTGGACACCTACTCCGCCGCGATGGGCTTCGACCAGCTCTACCCCGCCGCCGGTGGACGGCTGACCAGCGGCGCCGACCGCAAGGTGACGGTCACCGTCCCGCCGCTCTCCTCGGTGGTCTACCGCGCGGCGGGCAGGCTCGCCGCGTCCGCCGCCGCGCCGTCGATCAGCCTGAGCGCGCCGGCGGACGGCACCACCGGCACGGTCACGGTGGGCGCGAACGTCGGCGGGTCCGACTTCCACCGCGTCACCTTCGCCGCGCAGCTCGGCAACGGACCCTGGCAGACGCTGGGCGGCTCGGACACCGGCGCGGACAAGGTGACGCAGGACCTGAGCGCCGCCGCCCCGGGCACGGTGGTGCGCTACAAGGCCGTGGTCCAGGACTCCAGTGGCCACCTGCGCTCGACCACCGCGAGCTTCACCACCGGCACCCCGGCCCCGCAGCCCCCGCCGACCGCCACCGCGCACCCGTACGCCGTGGTGCACTACCAGCGCAAGGACGGCGACTACGACGGCTGGAACCTCTACGCCTGGGGCGACCTCGCCGACGGCGAGGGCACCAGCTGGCCCGCCGGGCACCCGTTCACCGGCCGCGACGCGTACGGCGCCTTCGCCTACGTCAAGCTGAACAGCGCCGCCTCGGACGTCGGCTTCATCGTGGAGAACAACGGCACCAAGGACGTCGCCGCCGACCGGCACATCGATGTCGGCGCGACCGGCGAGGTCTGGCTCAAGCAGGGCGACCCGACCGTCTACCAGCAGAACCCCGGGCCCAGCTCGACCGCGCCGGCCGGGACGGCGGTGATCCACTACCACCGGGCGGACGGCGACTACGACGGCTGGGGCCTGCACGACTGGACCGGCGCCGCCACCCCCACCGACTGGACCCACCCGTTGCAGCCGGCCCGCAAGGACGCCTTCGGGGAGGTCTTCGACGTCCCGCTCGCGCCCGGCGCGACCAGCCTCAGCTACATCCTGCACAACGGCGACACCAAGGATCAGCCGGCCGACCAGTCCCTCGATCTGGCCACCTACGGCAACGAGGTGTGGGTGCTCGGCGGCCAGCCGGGGTATCTGCTGCCGCAGGTCGCGAGCACCGGCTCGCAGCTCGACCTCTCGACGGCCAAGGCGCAGTGGATCGACGCCACCACGGTGGCGGTGCCGGCCGGCTACGGCGCGGGTGACGCGGCGCTGAACGGCGGTACCAGCGCGCAGCTGATCTACGATCCGGCCGGCGGGATCACCGTCGACAAGGGCGTGCTCAGCAAGCCGGGCTACTGGCTGCGGCTCAACCCGGTGGCCGGCGGCCTGACGGCGGACCAGCGCGCGAAGTACCCGAACCTGGCGGGCTATCGCGCCTTCAGCGTGGACCCGCGCGACACCGGCCGGGTGGCCACGGCGCTGCGCGGCCAGCTGCTCTTCACCGAGCACCTGCCCAGCGGCGCGGCGCTGGCCGCCACCGGGGTGCAGGTGCCGGGTGTGCTGGACGCGCTGTACGCGGGCGGGGCCGCCAAGGCCGCGCTCGGTCCGGTGTACAGCGACTGTAAGGTCACGCTCTCATTGTGGGCACCGACCGCCGCCGAGGTCTCCGTCCAGCTCTTCGACGCCGCCACGGGCGGGACGCCGAAGACCGTGCCGCTGCGCCGCGACGACGTGACCGGCGTCTGGTCGTTGACCGGTGACCGCAAGCAGCTGAACGGGAGGTACTACCTCTACCAGGTCAAGGTCTGGGCACCGAGCGTTCAGCAGCTGGTCACCAACCTGGTGACCGACCCCTACTCGGTCGCGCTCTCCGCCGACTCCCGGCGCAGCCTGGTCGCCGACCTGGCCGACCGCTCCACCAAGCCGGCCGGTTGGGACCAGAGCCGCAGCCCGCAGCCGATCCCGGTCGGCAAGCAGCAGATCCAGGAGCTGCACGTGCGCGACTTCTCGGCGGCGGACAGCACGGTGCCGACCGCCGAGCGCGGCACCTACCTGGCCTTCACCCAGTCCCAGTCGGCGGGGATGCAGCACCTGCGCGCACTGGCCAAGGCGGGCGTCACCACCATCCACCTGCTGCCGACCTTCGACATCGCCAGCATCCCGCCCACCGCCGACCAGAAGCTGCCGCCTTGCGACCTGGCCGCGCTGGCCGCCGACAGCGACCGGCAGCAGGCCTGCGTGGCGGCGGTGCAGGCTGACGACGCCTACAACTGGGGCTACGACCCGCTGCACTACACCGTGCCGCAGGGCTCGTACGCGACCGACCAAGGGGGCACCTCCCGCCCGAAGGGTGGGGGAGGGACGGCGCGCACGGTGCAGTTCCGGCAGATGGTGCAGGCGATCCACCAGGCCGGGCTGCGGGTGGTGCTCGACGTGGTCTACAACCACACCGCGGCGGCCGGGCAGGACGACCACTCGGTGCTGGACCGGATCGTCCCCGGCTACTACCAGCGGCTGAGCGACAACGGCGCGGTCACCACCGACAGTTGCTGCGCGGACACCGCGCCCGAGCACGCGATGATGGACAAGCTGGTCGTGGACTCGGTGCTGACGTGGGCCCGGCAGTACAAGGTGGACGGCTTCCGGTTCGACCTGATGGGCCTGGACCCGAAGGCCACCATGCTCGATGTGCAGTCCGCGCTGCGGACGTTGACGCCGCAGCGGGACGGCGTCGACGGCGCCTCGCTCTTCCTCTACGGCGAGGGCTGGAACTTCGGCGTGGTGGCGAACAACGCCCGCTTCGTGCAGGCCACCCAGCCGAACATGGCCGGCACCGGCATCGCCACCTTCGACGACCGGCTGCGCGACGCCGCCCGCGGCGGCACCTTCATGCTCTCCTCCGCCCAGCAGCAGGGCTTCGCCTCGGGCCTGTTCACCGACCCCAACGGCTCGGCCGCGAACGGGACCCCCGACCAGCAGAAGGCCGCGCTGCTGCACCAGATGGACCAGATCAAGGTGGGCCTGACCGGCGACCTGGCGGGCTACTCGTTCACCGACAGCACCGGAAAGACCGTCACCGGCGCGGGAGTCGACTACGGCGGCTCGCCCACCGGCTATGCGGATGAACCCGGTGACGCCGTCAACTACCTTGACGCGCACGACAACACCGACCTGTTCGACGCGCTCGCCTACAAGCTGCCGGTCACCACCTCGCCGGACGACCGGGCCCGGATGCAGGCGCTCGGACTCTCGCTCACCGCGCTCACCGAGGGCCCGGGCTTCGCCCAGGCGGGCAGCGACCTGCTCCGCTCCAAGTCGCTGGACAGCAACTCCTTCAACTCCGGCGACTGGTTCAACGCGATCCACTGGAGCTGCGCGGACGGCAACGGCTGGGGTCACGGCCTGCCAATGGCGGCCGACAACCAGTCGATGTGGCCGGTGGCCAGGACCCTGCTGGCGGACCCGCGACTGACCATGGGGTGCGGGCAGATCGACGCGGCGAGCGCCCAGTACCAGGCGTTCCTGATGATCAAGCACTCCTCGCCGCTGTTCGCGCTCTCCACGGCGGCGCAGGTGCAGCAGCGGTTGTCCTACCCGCTCTCGGGTACGCCCGGGGAGATCCCCGGGGTGATCACCCTGCACCTGGACGGGACCGGGCTGCCCGGCGCGGAGAAGGGTCTCACGGTGGTCTTCAATGCCACGCCGTCGCAGCAGACGCAGACCCTCACCGCGCTGCGCGGCAGCTCCCAGGCGCTGCACCCGGCGCAGGCGGGCGGCGGCGACCCGGTGGTGAAGCGGTCCGCCTTCGACCCGGCCTCCGGCACCTTCACCGTGCCGGCCCGGACGGTGGCGGTGTTCGTCCAGCACTGACCGGCCACGGCGGCCTGCTGCCCCCCCCCGGCAGCAGGCCGCCGTGCCCTGCTCACTGGGCCGGTTGCTGGGCGCGCGGGACGGCGGCGGCCAGGCGTTCGCCGGCCTCGGCGACCGACTGCGGGATCTGGAAGCCCAGCAGCGGGCTCTGCACGATCTGCTGGGCGGTGGCGAGGCTGATCGCGGGCGCCGCCCTGGTGGTCACCCGGGGGGTTCACCTTGGCGAAGGCGCTGACGGTCCCGTTGAAGGCGTCGATCCGGATCTCCTCGCCGCTCGGGCGTACCAGCTCGACGAAGGAGGAGCTGAACCCCGCGCCGTCCGGGTGCGTGACGGCCGTCAACTCCCGGCTGCCGTCCGCCAGGAGGCTCTCGGTGCAGCTGTCCGGGCCGGGGTTGTCGGGGTCGGAGCGCCAGAACGCGCAGCTGGTGACGTCGCTCGCGGCCGCCGCGTGCTGCACGCTCAGCTGGATGGTGGAGGCGCCGTGGCCGTCGTCGTAGTCGACCGAGAGGTCCACGCTGGTCTTGGGGGTGTCGTGGACGCTGCGGTGGTCGTCGTAGTTGTCGAGCGCGGCGCCGGGGGGCAGGTGGTCGACCAGCACCTTGAGCGCGCCGGCTTCGGTGAACGGCACCAGCGGGTCGGCGTTCACCGAGGTGGCGGGCGCGTTGGACACCGGCGGGGCTGACGCGGAGACCGAGTCGCCGCTGGACCTGTTCAGGCCGAGCAGCACGCCGGTGGTGGCGAGCGCGCCCACGGCGAGGGCGGCGCCGGCCGCCTGCAGCCTGCGCCGCAGCCGGCGGCGGCCGAGCCAGGTGCCGGTGGCCACCATCACGGCCACCGGCGGGGTCAGGTCCTGGACGCTCTCTTCGAGCAGTCTGCTGAGGTCGTGCTCCATCGTGCGGTCCCTGGGGGTCGTTGGGGCTCAGGACTGGAAGAGCAGTGCGCGGTCCTCGCCGAGGATCTCCCGAAGTCGGCTCAGCGAGCGGGAGTTGAGGCTCTTGACCGCGCTCGGCGTGGTGTCCAGCGCCTCGGCGACCGCCTCGATCGTGTAGTCCTCCAGGAAGCGCAGCACCACGGCGGCCCGGTTGCGGGGCGGTAGTTGGCGCAGCGCGGCCAGCAGGGTGAGCCGCAGGTCGCTCTCGGTGCCGCCGTCCGCCGCGTCCGCCGGGCCGTCGAAGACCTCGGCCACCGCGACCTCGCCGGAGCGCCGCAGCCGGCGGTGCGAGAGGTAGCAGCGCAGCAGGACCTTGCGGGCGTAGGCGTCCAGGCCCGGTTCGGCGCGACCGCGCTGGATCCGGCCCCAGACGGGGTAGAGCTTGGAGAAGGTGGTCTGCACCAGATCCTGCGCCTGGTGCCAGTCGCCGCACATCAGATACGCGACCTGGAAGAGTCGCCGCGCCCTGGTGGCCGCGAACTCATCGAAGCCGAGGACCTCGTGCATGGGGATCTCCTGGTGGGCGGTGGCGTGGCGTCACCGGTATCAGACGCCGCGAGCGCCGTGGTGGTCTCGCGCCGGTCGCTGCCAAACCGTTGCCATCGGGAGTCTTGACGCGATCTTGAGGCAGGCCTAGGTTCAGCGCTGAAAGTTTCCTGCAAGTTTCAGAAATCTTGCAGAAGGCGTCACTTGCCGTATCCGGCTGCCCCACCCAGCCATCCAGGAGACAACGTGGTCACCTCAGTTCTGCCGCGCCGAGGCCGCCGGGCCCGTCGCGTCGCCAGCGCACTCACCGCCTCGACCGCCCTCGCGTTCTCGCTGGTCTCCGGTGTCGCCGCCGCGCCCACCGCGCAGGCCGCCCCGCCCGGCACCAAGGATGTCACCGCCACCCTCTTCGAGTGGAAGTTCGACTCGGTCGCCCAGGCCTGCACCGACACGCTCGGCCCCAAGGGCTACGGCTATGTCGAGGTCTCCCCGGCCGAGGAGCACATCCAGGGCAGCCAGTGGTGGACCTCCTACCAGCCCGTCAGCTACCAGATCGCCGGCCGGCTCGGCGACCGCACCTCCTTCCAGCACATGGTCAGCACCTGCCACGCGGCCGGCGTGAAGGTGATCGCCGACGCCGTCATCAACCACATGACGGCCGGCTCCGGCACGGGCACCGGCGGGACGGTGTACAGCAAGTACAACTACCCGGGCCTCTACCAGGACCAGGACTTCCACACCTGCCGCCAGCCGATCACCGACTACCAGGACCGCACCAATGTCCAGGACTGCGAACTGGTCAACCTCGCGGACCTGGACACCGGCAGCGCGTACGTGCAGCAGACCATCGCCAACTACCTCGACGACCTGGCGAGCCTGGGCGTCGACGGCTTCCGGATCGACGCGGCCAAGCACATCGCCGCCACCGAACTGGCCGCCATCAAGGCCAGGATGACCAACCCCAACGCCTACTGGGTGCAGGAGGTGATCTACGGCGCCGGCGAGCCGATCCAGCCGTCCGAGTACACCGGCACCGGCGACGTGGACGAGTTCCGGGTCGGCACCGACCTCAAGCGGATCTTCACCACCGACAAGCTCGCCGACCTGAGCACCTGGGGTGCCTCCTGGGGCTACCTGCCGAGCAGCCAGGCACGCTCCTTCGTCGACAACTGGGACACCGAGCGCAACGGCTCCACGCTCAACTACACCTACGGCAGCACCTACACGCTCGCCAACGTCTTCCTGCTGGCCGAGACCTACGGCTCGCCCAACATCTACTCGGGCTACTCCTTCACCAGCACCGACGACGGCCCGCCCAACGGCGGCACGGTCAACGCCTGCTACCAGGACGGCTGGAACTGCACGCACGCCTGGCCGCAGATCGCCAACATGGTGGGCTTCCGCAACGCGGTGGCGGGCACCGCGGTGACCGACTGGTGGTCCAACGGCAACAACGCGATCGCCTTCGGGCGCGGCGACAAGGGCTATGTCGCGCTCAACCACGAGACGGGCCCGGTCACCCAGACCTTCCAGACCTCGCTGCCGGCCGGCAGCTACTGCGACGTCGAGCACGGTGACCCGGCCGGTGGCGGCTGCACCGGACCGAGCTACACGGTGGCCTCCGACGGCACCTTCACCGCGACGGTCGGCGCGGGGGACGCGATCGCGCTCTACGTCGGTGCGCCGGGCGGCGGTTCGCTCTCCACCGGCGCGTCGTTCGCGGTGAACGCGACCACCGTGCCCGGCCAGAACATCTACGTGTCGGGCGACAACGCGGCCCTCGGCGCCTGGAACACCAGCCAGGCAGTGGCGCTCTCCTCGACGTCGTACCCGGTGTGGAAGCTGGACGTGCCGCTGCCGGCCGGAACGTCCTTCCAGTACAAGTACCTCCGCAAGGACGCCAGCGGCGCGGTGACCTGGGAGTCCGGTGCCAACCGCACCGCCACCGTGCCGGCCGGCGGCGAGGTGTCGCTCAACGACACCTGGCGGCCGTAGCGTTCAGCCCCGCCCGACGTACGGCATCGTGGTGGCCAGCACCGTGACGGACTGGATGTTGGCCTCCAGCGGGAGTTCGGCCATGTGGCGTACCGTCCGGGCGACATCGGCGACGTCCATGGTCGGCTCCGGGGTGATCCGGCCGTCGGCCTGCCGCACGCCCGTGCTCATCGCGGCGGTCATGTCGGTGGCGGCGTTGCCGATGTCGATCTGGCCGCAGGCGATCCGGTACGGGCGGCCGTCCAGCGAGAGCGACTTGGTCAGGCCGCTGACGGCGTGCTTGGTGGCGGTGTAGGCGATGCTCTGCGGGCGCGGCACGTGGGCGGAGATCGAGCCGTTGTTGATGATCCGGCCGCCCTGCGGGCGCTGGCCCTTCATCTGGCGGAAGGCGGCCTGCGCGCAGAGGAAGGCGCCGGTGAGGTTGAGGTCGACCACCGCCCGCCAGTCCTGGTAGCTCAGGTCCTCCAGCGGGACGGGCGCTCCGAAGGTGCCGGCGTTGTTGAAGAGCAGGTCGATCCGGCCGTAGCGTTCGGCGACCTCGGCGAACAGGGCGTCCACGGCGGCCGGGTCGGTGACGTCGGTCGGGATCACGGCGGCTGCGGTGCCGATGCGGGCGGCCGTCTCGTGCAGCGGTTCGGCGCGGCGGCCGGCCAGGGCCAACTGCCAGCCACCGGCGGCGAGTTCGATTGCCACGGCGCGACCGACGCCGGTGCCGGCCCCGGTGACGACGGCGATCTGCTGCGGCATGTGGTGCTCCTCGTGGTGCGGCGGTCCCCTGATGATCCCCGACCGGGGGGCCCGCGTCATTGGTAGGAGCGCCCCAAAGAGCGGCGGCGTGCGGCGCGGGGGACTGGAGGGTGCCACCGGGGTCTCGGCCGGGAATTCTGTCTAAATTTCTGAAACTAAGTCGCGATTCGCGCTACAGTGCCGGAGAGGAGGAAGCCATCGTGGACGTCCGCAACGACCAGCCCCAGGGTCTGATCACCCCAGGCCAGCGCGCCGAGTACATGCGCCAGGGCAACGCCTCCGCCGTGCTGCGCGCGGTCCTCGCCTATGGTCCGGTCTCCCGCGCCGAGATCGCCCGGCACACCGGCCTCTCCGCGCCCAGCGTCACCAAGCTCACCAGCACGCTGATCGACGTCGGCCTGCTCGGCCAGCTCGCCCCGATGGAGCCCACCCAGGGCCGCCCCCGGGTGCCGCTGCGCGTCGACCCCGACCGTACGGTCGCGCTCGGCCTGCACATCGGCGTGCTGCGCAGCACCTTCGGCCTGGTCGGCCTGGACGGCCGGGTGCTCGCCGAGCGCGAGCTCGCGCACGCCGAGCTGGCCGACACCTCCCCGCAGGCGATCGCTGACCAGGCGGTCCGCGGCGTGCGGGCCCTGCTCGACAACCGCCTCGGCGAGCGCCGGCTGGTCGGCACCGGCGTCAGCATCGGCGGCTGGGTGGACGGCGCGCGCGGCCGGGTGGTCGAGCACGGCCCGCTGGGCTGGCACGACGTCGACCTGCTCGACCTGCTCGGCGCGCGGCTGCCCGGGCCGGTGGTGCTGGAGCAGACCGTACGGGCCATCGCGCGGGCCGAGCTCTGGTTCGGCGCCGGGCGTGAGGTCGACGACTTCGTGCTGGTCTTCATCGGCAATGTGCAGGGTGCGGCGATCGTGGTGGACCGCACCGTGCACCGCGGCCCGGGCGCGGCGGCCGGCGGCATCGAGCACCTGCTCGCCACCGACGACCCCGAGGTGCGCTGTCCGCGCTGCGGCACCGGCTGTCTGAGCGAGGCCGCCGGTGACATCGCGCTGGCGGCGCAGGCCCGCGCGGCCGGCGTGCTCGGCGTGCTCGGCTCGGGTGAGGGCAGCGGCGGGGGCGGGGGTGGAGCGGCGGGCTCCGGGCTGGACCTGGAGCGGCTGGTGGCCGCCGCGCGGCCGGCCGGCTCGGGCACCGGGGACGTCCGGGCGCAGGAGCTGCTGCGCCGGCGGGCCCGGCGGGCCGGGCGGGCCGTCGCCACCATCGTCGATCTGCTGAATCCGAGCCGGGTGGTGCTGGCCGGCGGCATCCTGGTCGCCGAGGAGTACCTGGACGACCTGCGGGCCGAGGTCGCGCTGCGCAGCCACCGCGGGTCGGCGGTGGCCGGGGACATCGTGCCCGCGGTCTTCGGCGCGCGCACCCTGGTGCGCTCCTCCGCGGTGCCCATGCTGGAGCGGGTCATCACCGAGCCGTTCGCCGCGCTGGGGATGCTGTGACGGGCCGGCCGGGGGTGACGGGCGTGCTGGGTGTGCCGGGCGTCACCGTTGTGCAGCGGGCCGAGCTGTACCGCTGCGCCGTCAGCCGCCGCACCGACTGGCTGCTGCTGCGGCTGACGGACTCCGACGGGGTCAGCGGCTGGGGCGAGTGCTCGGACGCCGGGCCGATCGGCGGGGTGCTAAAGCAGCTCGACGCGTGGGGTGAAAGCCCTTCGGACGTCAGCGAGTTCACCCGCGCCACGGTGCTCGGTGGGCTGCGCCAGGCGCAGGCCGACCAGGCCGCGCGACGGGCCGGGCAGCCGCTCTGGCGGTGGCTGGGCGCCGACTCGGCGCGCGAGGTGGAGCTCTACGCCACCCTTGACCGCTCGCCGCACGGCCGGGCGCCCGCCGAGGTCGCGGCCGCCGCCGAGGCCGCCGTGCTGGCGGGCTTCCGCACTGTCAAGCTGGCCCCCTTCGACACCGTCGGCGGCGACCGGCTGGCCCACCTGGGGCTGGCCAGGGTGCAGGCGGTGCGGGCGGCGGTCGGCGACGGCTCCGAGCTGCTGGTGGACTGCCACCAGCGCCTGCCACTGGCCGAACTCTCCCAGCTGCTGGACGCGTTCGCCAAGCTGCGGATCGGCTGGCTGCAGGGCGGCATCGGCATCGACCGCCCGGGTGAGCTGGCCGAGCTGCGGGCCCGTACCGAAATCCCGCTCGCGGGCGGCCAGTTCGCCGCCCATCCGGAGCAACTCGCCGCTGTGGCGGGCCTGCTGGGCATCGTGCTGGCGGACGTCAAGCACACCGGCGGCCCGGCCGGCGTCCTGGCGCTGGCCGCCGCCGCGGGGCCGGCCCGGGTCTCGCTGCACAACCCGGCCGGACCGGTGGCCACCCTGCACAGCGCCCACCTGGCGGCGCGGTTGCCCGCCGAGCCGCTGGAGTACGCCTTCGGCGAGGTGCCCTGGCGCGGCGAACTGCTGGGCGGCGCCGAGCAGTTCGACTGCGGTCGGCTGATCCTGCCGACCGGACCCGGCCTCGGCGCCGAGCCGGACCTGCGGCACCCCTCGGTGGTCCCGCTCTGGAGCGGGAGCATCGCGCTCGCCGGCCCCGGTCGCCCCGCCGCGTAAATCCTGCGCTGTGACCTGCGTCCCACCCATTTTCCGAGAAAGTCCGAATTTCGGAAAAATACCCGCCGAATGACCCCCGCCGATCGGCTGGGACTTTGCCAAACACCGACCAAATGTTGGTTGGTGGGCTGCCTGGTCGCAACCGTTGGAGGATCCGGCCGCGTCATAGGATCAGCAAAACATCGCGCGCCGCTCCGCCCAGGCGGCGCCGCCCGGATCCGCCATGGTTCGAGCGCCATCCACCAGCCGGAAAGTCCCGCCGTGCACCCGCAGTCCATCCGTCCACGTGCCCTCCTGACTGTCACCGCCGCCCTGGCGCTGGCTGCCACGCTCTCCGCCTGCGGCGGGAACGGGGGGAAGCCGAGCACGGAGAGCAAGCCCACCGGCGCGGCCGGCTCGAGCGCGCCGAGCAGCCCGGCCGCGTCGGCCGGCTCCAGCCCGTCGATCTCGCCCAACTCGCAGGTGCAGATGCCGACCGGGCCCGCCACCGCGCTCACCAAGGCCCGGGACACCGCGGCCGGCCCGATCATGATGACCACGCTGGACGGCAAGAAGTCCGGGGTCAGCGGCAAGGTCTGGGTCTGGCTGCCGCCGGAGTACAACGACCCCAAGTACGCCACCTACGGCTTCCCGGTGCTCACCCTCTACGCGGGCGGTCAGAGCAACGGCTACAACACCTGGACCGACAACCAGCTGCCGATCGAGGAGGCCGACGCCGAGCTGTCCAAGCAGGGCAAGGCCCACCCGTTCATCATGATCATGCCGGTGCAGAACCTGATCTCCGACGAGAGCAGGGCGCTGGACTGCAGCGACATCCCCGGGCAGCCGAAGATGGGCACCTGGATGTCGCAGGACGTCCCCGACTTCGTGCGCGCCAACTTCCGCACCCTCAAGAGCCGCGACGGCTGGGGCCTGATGGGCGCCTCGACCGGCGCCATGTGCAGCGCCAAGCTGGCGCTGGAGCACCCGGACCAGTTCAAGGCCGCGGTGCCGATCGACGGCTACTTCAAGCCGGACTCGCTGGACTGGAAGGGCCACGAGGCCGAGCAACTGGCCGGCAGCCCCGACGTCCTGGTCAGCCAGGGCAAGGCCGACGTGCGGATGCTGGCGACCGCGGGCGGCGCCAACGCCGAGGAGGTCAAGCTGGTCAAGGCCTGGGTCGCCAAGGCGGCGCCGCCGCTGAAGATCGACTACTACGAGCAGCCCGGCGGAAAGCACCTCACCTCGGACTTCAAGAAGATGATTCCGAATACCCTGCAGTGGCTGACACAGAACCTCTCGGCCCCGCAGGCGGGCTGACCCGCCGCTGTCCGGCAGAGCTGTATTCCGCCCTGCCTCGATGCTGTTTCGATCCCGCTTCCACCTGGGCATATGTGCTCTGACCTGCACGGCAATCCAGCATTGATTCGCTGCTGATGGACTGTGGACACCTTGGGCAACGGCGCCGCTCATTCCCGGTCTCACCACCGGGGTGAGCGGCGCCTTCCCGCACCCACGCCAGTCGCGAAGAGAGCGCCATGCAGACGCACCTGCTTTCCGTCCCCGCCCCGCGCGGCTCCGCCGAGCCGGCCGGGGCCGTGCGCCCGACGCCGCTTCGGTTCGCGGGCCTGCGCCTCGTCCATGCCGCCCTGCGTCGGGACCTCGCCCGGCTGCCCACCGCCCTGCGCCTGCTCCAGCACGGCGACGACACCAGTGCCATGGCCCTGCGCGGCCACTGGGAGTTCCTCACCGCCATGCTCACCTGCCACCACGAGCAGCAGGACAACCGGGTCTGGCCGCTGCTGCGCCGCTTCGCGCCCGAACTGCGGCTGCTGGTCAACTGGTTGGAGGACGACCACCACAACCTGGACCACTCCTTCACCCGCGCCACCACGCTGATGCGGGTGGCCACCGGGGACCCGTCCAGCGCCTGGCCGGTGGCGTACGCGCTGGAGGAGCTGGCGGCGCGCCTGGAGACGCATCTGCGGGTGGAGGAGGACCAGGTCCTGCCGGCGATGGAGGAGTTGTTCTCGCCGCACTCCCGGGTCGGCACGCTGGCCGAGCTGCTCGACCTGCTCCGCGCGGCGGAGGGCCCGGCGGCCCCGGACGCGCTGGCCTGGCTGCTCGACGGGGTCGACCCGGCGCAGGTCGAGGTGCTGATCGGCGAGTGCGACGACCTGACGGCCCGTCAGTGGCCGCACTGGCAGGCCGTGTACGCGCGCTGCACGGCCCAACTGTGGGGGGCTTCGCAGGCCGGCGAGTGATCTCACCCGCGCAGTTCGGCGCGGTGGCCGCGCGGAGCCGAGGCCCGGCGCCCGACGTCCGGCTCGTCCTGCTAGCGTCGGTCGGATGTCGTCTCTCCTCGAACCGCCGCTGTTCACCCGCCTCAAGGGCGCCTCGCGGATCCTGGTCGCCGGCGCCGGCGGCGGCTTCGACGTCTACGCGGGCCTGCCGCTGGCCCTGGCACTTCGGGCCGCCGGCAAGGAGGTGCACCTGGCCAACCTCTCCTTCAGCCACCTGTACGGCCTGCCGCTGGACGCCTGGCTGGACCAGGACATCGCCGAGATCCGTCCGGACATCGCCTCCGCCGAGCGCTACTTCCCCGAGCGCACGCTCGCCCGCTGGCTGCGCCTGCACGGCCTGCCGGACACGGTCTGGGCGTTCGCCTCGGTCGGCGTCCAACCGCTGCGGGCCGCCTACCGCGCGCTGATCGCGCATCTGGGCATCGACGCCGTCGTCCTGGTGGACGGCGGTACCGACATCCTGATGCGCGGCGACGAGATGGGCCTGGGCACGCCGGAGGAGGACATGGCGAGCCTGGCCGCGGTGGCGGGCCTGGACGGGCTGACCGAGCGCCTGGTGGTCTGCCTCGGCTTCGGCGTCGACGCCTACCACGGGGTCAGCCACGCGCTGGTGCTGGAGAACCTGGCCGCCCTCGCGGCCACCGGCGACTACCTCGGCGCCCTGTCGATCCCGCGCGACAGCCGGGAGGGCCGGCTCTATCTCGACGCCGTCGCGCACGCCCAGTCGGCCACCCCGGAGCACCCGAGCATCGTCCAGGGCTCGGTGGCGGCGGCGTTGCGCGGCGAGTTCGGCGACGTCCGGTTCACCGAGCGCACCCGGCACAGCGAGCTCTTCATCAACCCGCTGATGGCGCTCTACTTCACGGTCACCGTCACCGGCCTGGCCGCGCAGAACCGCTACCTCGACCGGCTGGAGCGGACCGTGCTGATGCGCCAGATCAGCACCGTCATCGCCGAGTTCCGCGACGAGCTGGCGACCCAGCGCCCGCCGCGCGCCTTCCCGCACTGACCTCCACTGACCGTCCTGTGCTGGTCAGCCCTTCTTCGCGGCGGCCACGATCTTGACCGTGGTGTGCAGGAAGCGCGAGGTGCCCTGCCCCCGGTAGGTCTTGCCGAAGGCGTCGCCGGGGTTGCCGGTCGGGCGGCCGTTGATGATGTGCCCGACCACGAAGGCAGCGCCGGCGGTGGCGCCGATCACCTCCAGATCGCCCCTCGGAGTGACCCGGGGGAGTTCCAGGTCGGCCGGCAGCGGCTCGGAGAGGAAGACCACGCAGAACCTGTTGTCCGCGGTGAGCTCGATGCCCTGGAACGGGTCGCCGGCCAGCAGCTCCTCCACCTCCGGGACCGTTCGCAGCATGACCGGGACCGGGTAGCCGAGCGCCTGCTCCAAGTGCTGCTCGATCCGATGGGTCAGCGCGGCGCGGTCGACGCCCGCGTCCGCCGTGAAGAAGACGTTCCCGCTCTGGATGTACGTCCGGACGTCCGCCAGGCCGAGTTCGCCGAAGAGCTCGCGCAGCCGTTCCATCTTGACGGTGCGTCCGCCGACGTTCACGGCGCGCAGGAAAGCGATGAAGGTCTCTGCCATCCCCCTATCTTCGCAGGGAATCCCGGCCTTCAGGCCGGGCGGGAATGCGATCCTTGGCCCGGAGCCGCGAAGCGGCGAAGTTCGCTGCGAAGACTGGCGCGCAGCGTCAGGCCGGCTGCTTCTGCTTCTCGATGTACTCCTTCACGATGCTTAGCGGCGCGCCGCCGCAGGACCCCGCGAAGTACGAGGGTGCCCAGAACACCGAGCCCGTCCCGATGCGGTTGATCCGTCCGGTGTACTCGGCCCGCAGGTAGCGGGAGCTGACGCCCTTGAGACTGTTGACCAGCTTGGACAGGGCGACCTTCGGCGGGTAGTGCACCAGCAGGTGGACGTGATCGCCCTCGCCGTTGAATTCCCGCAGCTCCGCACCGAAGCTCTCGCATACGTCCCGCATGATCGCCTCGCAGCGCGTCAGCATCTCGTCGTTGAAGACCTCACGCCGGCACTTGGTGACGAACACCAAGTGTGCGTGCAGGTGATAGACGACATGGTTTCCCCGGCGGATATCAGGATCTGGTTCCCAGCGTGGTGACATCCGCCAAGTTTGACAGCTGTTAAGGTGACCTGCGACCAGAAAGGGGGGTGGACCCGTTGGACACGCAGATCCGTGCGTACAAGTTCCTCATGCGACCCACCGCCCGTCAGGTCCAGGCCCTCGCCGCGATGCTGGTCGACCACTGCTCGCTCTACAACGGGGCCTTGGAGGAACGGCGCGACGCCTACCGTCACGCCTCGAAAACGACGGTCAAGTACGGCCAGCAGTCGGCGCAGCTCAAAGACATTCGGGCGTTCGACCCGCAGCGCCAGGGCCGGTGGTCGTTCTCCAGCCAGCAGGCGACGCTTCGGCGTCTGGACAAGGCGTTCGCCGCGTTCTTCCGTCGGGTCAAGTCCGGCGAGAAACCCGGATACCCGCGCTTCCGGGGCGTGAACTGGTTCGACACGGTGGACTTCCCCAGGGACGGGGACGGCTGCCGGTGGGACTCGATGCCCGGTCACCCTCCCAGGGTCCGGTTCCGAGGTGTCGGGCACGTCAAGGTCAACCAGCACCGTCAGGTGGTCGGCAGGGTCAAGACCGTCTCGGTGAAGCGCGAGGGCAAGCGCTGGTACGTGGTGCTGACCGCCGAGCAGTCCAAGCCCGAACCGTTGGAACCCACCGGTTCGGTGGTCGGCATCGACCTGGGCATCGCCAATTTCCTCGCCGACTCCAACGGCGGCTTCGTTTCCAACCCGCGCTTCGGCCGGGAGAACGCCGAGGCCCTCGCGCAGGCTCAGCGGCACCTGGCCACCTTCCCCCGTGCTTGCCGGGACAAGCGCTCCAAGAAGCACCGCCGGGCCGTCGAGAAGGTCGCCGACCTGCACGGCAAGGTCCGCCGCCAACGGCTCGACCACGCGCACAAGACCGCCCTCACCCTGGTGCGCCGGCACGATCTGATCGCGCACGAGAAGCTGAGCATCAGCAACATGGTGCGGACGCCGAAGCCGAAGCCGGACCCCGCGCGGCCGGGCGGCTTCCTGCCCAATGGTGCCGCCCCGAAGGCCGGGCTGAACAAGTCGATCACAGATGCGGGTTGGGGGGTGTTCCTCGCGATCCTCACCAGCAAGGCTGCAAGCGCCGGCCGGACGATTATCGCGGTGGACCCCCGCAACACCTCCCGGACGTGCCCACAACCCGCGTGTGGCCACGTCTCCGGGGAGAACCGAACCACTCAGGCAAAGTTCCACTGCGTACGGTGTGGCCACACGGACCACGCGGACACGGTGGGTGCCATCAACGTTCTACGGGCCGGGCTGGTCCACTGCGACGCCAACCCGGCGTAACAGGAAGCCCCGTCCCTTTAGGGCGGGGAGGAGTCACGGCTCCCAGTGTGCTGCACGGGTCGGACATCGGCCCGGCTCGGCCGGGTCCGGCCGGTCCGGCCGGGCCTGCGGCGGGCTCCCGGGCGGTTGTCAGTGCCCGGTGCCAGAGTGGGAGCCATGGCTACTTGGCAGGATTTCGAGAACGAGGCCCCCGATCTCGCCCCCGCCGTGCTCGCACGACTGGCGGCCCACCGCCACCACGTGCTGGCCACGCTGCGCAGGGACGGTTCGCCGCGGGTCAGCGGCACCGAGGTGCAACTGATGGGCGCCGATCTGACGCTGGGCTCGATGAGCGGCGCGCTGAAGGCGCTCGACCTGCGCCGCGACCCGCGCTTCGCGCTGCACGCCAACCCGGGCGACGGGACGATGGCGGGCGGCGACGCCAAACTGGCCGGCCTGGCGGTGGAGATCGTCGACGAGCTCGCCCGCGCCGGGTACGAGGCGGAGCTGCCGGAGCCGCCGACCGGCCCGTACCACGCCTTCCGCCTGGGGCTGACCGAGGTCGTGCTGACCTCCATCGCGCGGGGCGGCGACCACTTGGTCATCCAGAGCTGGCGGCCCGGCGAGGAGGTCCGTACGGAGGAGCGCTACTGACAGCTACGCGGGGGGCAGCACCGAGCGCACCGCCTCCGGCGTGCGCGCGATGATCGCGTGCCCGTCGTCCGCGCTGATGATCGGGCGCTGCACCAGGATCGGGTGCGCGGCCAGCGCGGCGATCCAGCGCTCGCGGTCCTCCGCCTCCCGGCCCCACTCCCGCATGCCCAGCTCCTTGGCCACCGGCTCGTCCAGGCGGGTGATGTCCCAGGGGTCCAGGGCCAGCCGGCCGAGCACCTCCTCCAGTTCGGCCGCGTTCGGCGGGTCCTCCAGGTAGCGCCGCACGGTGTACTTCATCCCGGCGGCCTCCAGGGTGTTCAGGGCAGCGCGGCACTTGCCGCAACGAGGGTTGATCCAGATCTCCATACAGCCACCCTACGCACCCCGCGGAAACCGGAACCGGGAACTCCGCTGGGCCCGGTGGTGGTTCCCTCTGTATTCGGACGGCATTCGAACGGCGCATCCGCGGAGGCCCAGGTATGGACGGCACCCACCTCATCGACGAACTGCTCACCCCCGCAGGCTCGGCGAACCCCTACCCGCTCTACGTCCGACTGCGCGAACTCGGCACCCTCACCTCGGCCTGGGAGGACAGCACGCTGCTGGCGGTCCGCCACCGGACGGTCCATCAGCTGCTGCGCGACCCGGGCTTCGGGGTGGCGGACAGCGAGATCCGCGAGGAACTCGACCCCGAGCAAGTCCAGCACAGCTCCCGGAGGATGCTCGCCCGGTCCATCCTGGAGGTCAACGCGCCGCACCACGCCCGGATGCGCTCGCTGATCTCCTCGGTGTTCACCGCCCGCCGGGTGGCGGCGCTGGAGCCGGCCGTGGTCGCCACCATCCGCCGGCTGCTCGACGAGACGGCCGAACTCGGCTCCGGCGGCAGCACGCTGGACTTCATGGACACCTTCGCCTTCCGCCTGCCGGTCAGCGTGATCTGCGAGCTGCTCGGCGTCCCCGAGCAGGACCGCTACCTCTTCCGCGCGCTCGCCGCCGACCTCACGATCGCGCTGGAGATGATCGCCGACGCGGACGAACTGCTGACCGCCGACGCCGCCACCGACCAGCTCGCCGCGTACTTCACCGAACTGGCCGCGCAGCGCCGCGCGCACCCGAAGGACGACCTGGTCAGCGCCCTGGTCCAGGTGGCTGACGCGGCCGACTCCCGGCTCACCGACGAGGAGCTGCTGGCCAACCTGATCCTGCTGCTGGTGGCCGGCTTCGAGACCACCACCAACCTGCTGGGCAACGGACTCGCGCTGGCCTTCCAGCACCCGTGGACCGCGAACGGCCTGCGCACCGGCAGGGTCACCCCGGCCGGCTTCACCGATGAGGTGCTGCGCTACGACTCACCCGTGCAGCTCACCTCGCGTCTGCCGATGACGGACGGCCTGAGCGTCGAGGGCCGGCCCGTCCCGCTGGGCACGGGCGTCTTCCTGCTGCTCGGCGCGGCCAACCGCGACCCCGAGCGCTACCCGGACCCGGAGGTCTTCGACCCGACCCGCACCGAGAGCCAGCCGCTCTCCTTCGGTGGCGGCCCGCACTTCTGCCTGGGTGCCCAGCTGGCCCGGCTGGAGGCTAACCTCGCGCTGCCCGCGCTGCTCGGCCGGTTCCCCGCGATAGCCCCGGCGGGCGAGGCCGTCCGCCGGGAGCGGCTGGTGCTGCGCGGCTACCAGTCGTTCCCGATCACCGTCGGCTGACCCGCGCAAGCGGGACGAAGGTCCCGACCGCGCGGGCCGAACGCCCCCCGTCCGGTGGTCGGCTCCTACCGGAGGATGGAAGCTCGCCCCCACCACCCGCCTGGCCGGCCGCCGAGGAGGTCCGCTGTGTCCGCACCCGTCCAGTCGCGCCGTCCCGCGGCCGCCCCGCACCGCGAGGCGCCCGCGCCCACCCGCCGGGTCTCCCTCCCGGCCGCCGACGGCAGGCTCGACCCGCGCTGGATCCGCTGGCTGCCGGCCCTGCTGCTGCTCATCGACCTGGTCATCGAGGTGGTGTTCCCGCAGGCCACCGCGGCCGGCTTCCTGCTCACCACGCTCCCGGTGCTGGTCGCCTTCGGCTTCGGCCCGGTGGCCACCATGCTCTCCACGGTGGGCGCGCTGGGCCTGCAACTGCTCCTCGCGGCCCGGGTCCACCACCTCGTGGAGCACCACCACCTCTGGGTCTACGTCTCCACGCTGCTGGCCGGACTGGCCGGCGTGGCCCTCGCCCGCCAGCGCACCCGGCAGGACGGCTACCTGGTGCGCGCCCGTACGGTCAGCGAGGCCCTGCAGCGCACCGTGCTGCACCCGGTGCCCGAGCAGGTCGGCGGGCTGCGCACGGCCGGCCTCTACCGGGCCGCCGAGGCCGAGGTGGCGATCGGCGGCGACCTGTACGAGCTCTGCGACACCCGCTTCGGCACCCGGGTGCTGCTCGGGGACGTCCGCGGCAAGGGACTGGAGGCCGTCCGCACGGTGGCCGACGTGCTGGGCGCGTTCCGCGCCACCGCCCACGAGACCGCCGACCTGGTCGAGCTCGCCGAGCTGCTGGACCGCCAGGTCCGCCGGGAGGCGGCCGAGTGCGGCGACGAGGAGCTCTTCGTCACGGCCGTGCTCGTCCAGCACCAGCCCGGCTCCGACCACGCCGAGCTGGTCAGCCGGGGCCACCTGGACCCCGTGCTGCTGGCCGGCGGCACCGTGCAGAGCGTGCACTGCCCGCAGGAGCTCCCGCTCGGCCTCGGCCACCTGCGCGCCCAGGGCCCGCTCCCGGCCACCACCGTCCCACTCGCCCCCGGGCACACGCTGCTGCTGCACACCGACGGCGTCACCGAGGCCCGCGACCAGGCCGGCCGGTTCTACCCCCTCACCGACCGCCTCGCCGCCCGCTTCCAGGGCCGCACCACCGTCGCCCCCGACCAGCTGGTCGCCTTCCTCGACGAGGACGTCCGCGCCCACGGCGGCCAAGCCACCGACGACCTGGCCGTCCTCGCCCTCTCCCCGCTCCCGGCGCTCTCGTAGGCCCGAGGTTCTCCGCCCGATCCTCCGCTCTGTACGTGGGCATGCGAAAGGCCGTCGTTCGCGTCTCCCACGGCGGAAGGCGTAAACGACGGCCGGCCTCATGAGCGGCGGAGCAGCCAGTGCGGGCCGATGGTCCACCCGAGCAGGCGGCGCGAGGTGCCGTCCTCGGCGGTCCCGTCGTCCTCGAATTCTCCGCCGGAGGCGACCAGCGCCAGCCCGGCCATGGCCGGGGCCAGCCGGGTGGGGTGGTCCGCCATGAGCTTGTCGAGCACCGCCGTGCGAGCCTGAGGTGTGCAGAGCGACAGGTGGAAGATCATCTGCCGCCAGGCGAAGGCCGCGTTCTTGATCGTGGCCAGCGGCTGCGGGAGCCGCTCGGCCCGGGCCACCAGTCGGCTGGTGGTCGCGAAGGCGCCGAGGGCGAGTGCGTCCCAGCCTTCGGCGGGGGTGGCGCCGACGGTTCCGACCAGGGTGGCCAGGTTGTGGGTGGTGAGGATCTGGGCCTGCTCGATCACTGTGCCGTTGCCGGCCACCGACCAGGAGGAAGCTCTGCGGCCCGCACGCTGCCCGCACAGGGCGGAGAAGCCGGATGAGGTGACGGCGCGTCGGCTACGCTCCGGCTCGTCGTCCGGCATGGCGCGAACGGCCGTGTAGTCGACGCTGTAGTACCGCTCGTAGAGCGTCCCTTCGAGCAGGTCGGCGGCGATCTTGGCGGCTGCGAGGTACTTCGGAGTGAAGCCGCCCATGAAGATGTCGGCTGCCAGCTCCTCCACAAACGGCGCGCCGAGGTCGGCCCGGCGGGCCAGTGCCGCCAGCTCGCTCACCAGTGGGTTCGGCAGGATGGTGCCGGGGAAGGCGTTGACCGCGAGGCCGCCCAGCCTCCGCAGCAGGGCGAGTTCGCTCTCGCCCGCATGCCCGCCGGTGTTCCGGTGCGGCTCGGTGGCCCGCACCCAGGGGAGTTCCTCGGCCTGCACCTGGTGCGCGTAGTCGAGCAGCATGAGCGAGCGTCGCCCGGTGAAAGCCCGGTGGTGGGCCGCCGCGAGGGCGCCGAGCGCCCGGTCCTGGTAGGCGTCCGTCTCCACCGCCGAGGCCAACTGCGGTGCCAGCTCGGCCAGTACCTCGGCCGAGGGCACCAGGCCGAGGCTGACCAGGGTCTCGACCGGAGCGCTGGTGGCAGCCAGCACCGGCTTGCGCAGCTCGGCCGGGAACGCCGTGCCGACCGGGATCGCGCCGTTCTGTGCCTCGGCCGGGCCTGTCTGCGCGAGGACACTCGCGGGATCGGCCAGCCCGTCGTGCTGGGGCAGTTGGGCGAGCCGGGCCAGCAGCAGCCGGGCCAGCGCGTGGTGGGAGGGCAGGGCGGCCTGCCCGGCCTGGGTCCGGCGCAGCGCGGTGTGCCGCTCGGAGCCGGGCAGGCCACGCCGACGCACCATCGACTCGGCCGCGAGCCGCAGCAGCCCGGCCATTCGAGGGGTCAATTCCTCTCCGGCTACGGTCAGTTCGAGGGCGGCCCGGAGGAGGCCGAGGTTCTGTCGCGGGCTGCGGTGCTTGCCGCAGAGCGGGTTCGCGGCGGCCAACAGCCGGTAGCGCAGCAGCAGTTCGGCCCCGCGCTGGTGCCACCTGGGGTCAGGGTCGTGGTGCAGCACCCGGCCGTCCGGCCCGGCGGTCTCCAGCCAGTGGGCGAGCAGTTCGTCGGAGAACGGCAGCCAGACCGTCAGCGCTTCGCGCTGGGTCTCCACGGCGTGGTTCGGGCCGCGTCGCTCCAGGGCGGTGACGGTGTCCGCGACAGTCTTCCGGTGGACGGCGGCGGCCTCGGGCGCCGGGCCGTCGCCGGTCGGCGGGGTGAACCGCAGGCGGGCGGCGAACGGCGCCAGCACGGTGACCAGTTCGAGGGCGGCGTGCTGCTCGCCGGCGCGCACCAGCCAGGCCACCGTGAGCAGGGCGGCCTCCTCCGGCACCGTCACCCGGTAGCGCCCGCTGTCCAGCAGTTCCCAGAGCCGGGCCAGTCCGGCCTCGGTGAGCGAGTGGGCGAACAGCTCAGCCCGGTCCGCCGGGATGCCCGCCGCCCGGCAGGCCTCGGCCTCGTACGTCTGGAGGGGGCCCTCGGCGCGCGCACGGCCGCTGGCGAAGCCGCCGTGCAGCACCTCGGGGGTGACCCACGCGGGCAGGTCGGCGACCGGGGTCCGCGTGCCGATCCGCAGGCTGCCGTCCTTCATCCCGGCCAGTGCCGCGCGCCACCGGTCGAGGCGGTCCTCGGCGCGCGAGCGGGTCGCGGCGTCGGGGTGGGAGAGTGCGGTGACGAATGCCCGCGCGAGCTGCCCGTGGGCGTAGCCGGGGGCAACGGTGACGGTCGGGTGCTGCTGGTCAGCGTTCTTGTCCATGGCCGACATGGCGGGTCCCGCCCCCGCGCCCTCCAGATCCCGAGTCTGGCGCTCTGGCTAACTGAGCTACACGTCGCTGACCGCCACCCTACGGAGGGGGCCATGGACGGGCAACGCGATTTTCCGGTCCTAGCTGCACCGCATTTCCGCAGGTCAGCGGTCTCTACAGGTCGAAGTAAAGACCGAACATGCCTCTGAACTGCAGAAATGGCGGGCTCGCAGAAGATCATTTCACAACCAGTGCACCTGACCGACCGGTCCTCGCGCACGGCACCTCAGCAGCTGAGAAGAAGATCGGCGATCCCGGCTCATCCGGCCCGGAGGATGTCTTGATGCGGCTGTTCGACATCACCGAGCGGACCGCCACGCGCTATGTCAGCGCTGCCCACCCCGAGCGCACCTCGAAGCTGCCCTGGTAGCGGCCTGCTCGGCGAACAAGCTGCACGCCGAGTCCGAATCAGGTCCTCGGAGTCGGTCGGGTGGCTTCGGTGGCGTTCCAGCTGGCGAGGAGATTGAGGGCGTCGGCGTCGCCACTGCCGAGTGCGACGCCACACACGATGAGGGACAGACCCGGTTGCGGCGCCTGGCCCGGGCCAGAACCGCGGTGATCTGGGGGCGGGTCAGCTTCGCCGCCGTCGCGGGCGTGGGTGCTTTGATCAGCAGTTCCAGCGCGTCCGTGCTGGTCAGCGCCAGCTCGGCGTAGGCGCCAAGGGCGGCGGGGAAGTACTCGCGCAGCGTGGACCGCAGCCGCTGGAAGGTGCGGGTCCGTTCCCAGATCAGGGTCTGGTGGGCGCGGGCGACGACCTTGACGGCCTGGGCCTGGTCGCTGTCGCCGGCCACCGGCCGCAGCTGGGCCCGGTCGATGCGGACCATGTCGGCCAGCGCGTGGGCGTCCCCCTTGTCGCTCTTGGCGCCGGAGCTGGCGTAGCGCTCCTTGAACCGGGCGGCCTGGCGCGGGTTGATCGCGTACACCTGGTAGCCCGAGGCGATCAGGGCCTGCACCCACGAGCCGCGGTCGGTCTCGATACCGACCACCACCCGGGCCGCGTCCAGGTCCTCACCGCCGTGGCGCGCGACGAGCTCGTGCAGCCTCGCGATGCCCTCCACGCCCTCTGGCAACCGCGCGGCGGCAAGCCTGCGGCCGCTCTCGTCCTGGATCTCGACGTCGTGGTGATCTTCCGCCCAGTCATCGCCGATCAGCAGCAACATGCCCTCCCGGTCACGTAGTTCACTTCGTTCAGCAGCCTGCGGAAGGCGCGGCGCGCGGCCTAATGGATCCAGTGCTCACGCCTCATGCGGCGGGCACGCCACCCCATCAGCGGTCTGGCCTCCCGGCCGACCAGCAGGGGCACGGTCTGACCTCAGAAGTCACGTGCTTCAGGCGAACGAAGTGCTCACCTGCTGGCGGCTACGGCACCGAGTCTCCTACTCGGTAGCTCCCATTAGGCGTTGGTGTCGTCGAATGCCAGATTGCCGCCCAGCTCGCGGGAGGCACGAGCCTGAGCGAGCAGTTCCTGAGCCTTGGCCTCGACACCCTCGATGGCGTCGGCGCCGGCTACGAACCGCAGCGGCGGGGTGTCCTGGTCGGCGAGGGCCAGCAGGGCCTGGGCGAGCTTGACGGGGTCGCCGCCCTGCTGGCCGTTCATGCTCTTCCAGGCCGCGATGGTCGCGGTGGTGCGCTCGGCGTAGTCGTCGATGGTCGGCTCGGGCCAGGTGGTGGAGGCGTCCACCAGCAGCTCGGTCCGGAAGAAGCCGGGCTCCACGACCGTGGTGCGGATGCCGTACGGCTCCACGTCGTAGCGCAGGGACTCCATCCAGCCCTCCACGGCGAACTTGGAAGCGGCGTAGGCGACGCAGAACTCCTGGCCGATCAGTCCGGCGGAGGACGAGAGCGCGATGATGTGACCGGCGCGCTGCTTGCGCAGGATCGGTAGGACCGCGCGGGTGACGTTCATGGGGCCGAAGAGGTTCGTCTCGAACTGCTGGCGCATCTGCTCGGGGGTGATCTCTTCGAAGTAGCCGGCGAAGAAGTTCCCGGCGTTGTTGACCAGGACGTCGATGCGGCCGAAGCGCTCGACCGCGGCCTGTGCGGCCGCCTGCGCGTCCTGCGGGCTGGTGATGTCCAGTTTGGTGACCAGCAGGTTGTCCTGCGGACCGCCCAGGGTCCTCTCGACCTCCTCGGGGCGGCGGCCGGTGGCGACGACCCGGTGGCCGGCCTTGAGAGCCTGGAGGGCGATGTCCGTGCCCAGACCGCGTCCGGCACCGGTGATGAAAATGACCTTGCTCATGAGGGGCTCCCTGCCAGGCACCGTGTCCGGCACCCGATGTGGTGTGGTGAAGATGTGCGGTGTCGCCGACGGCGTTGACCGCAGTTCGTGCCCAGGCCTGGTCGGTAGGCATGATCCACAGTTCGCCGACGGAGGCATGGCGGGGACGGGTGACCATGTAGGCGACGCCGTCGGCGATGTCCTCGGGGGCGAGGACCTCGATCTGCTCGTAGAAGCTGTTGATCGCCTCGCGAACGTCGGCCTTGTGGTCGTTGTGCGAGCCCAGTTGGTGCGCCGTCGGTGATGCTCGCCTCCACCGCCAGCGCGGTCCCGCCCGCATTCTCGATCTCGGTGGCGAGATCGGCAAGGCGGTCCTTGCGGCGGGCCACGAGAGCGACGGCTGCGCCGTGCTCGGCCAGTCGGCGGGCGGTGGCGGCGCCGATACCGCTGCTCGCGCCGGGGCTGCGCCGCGAGGAGGTCGCCCAGCTCGCCGGGGTCAGCGTGGACGTCCTGGCCGCCAACCGGCTCGGCTCCGCGCTCTTCGCCGACGAGCTGGACTGCCGCCACGCAAAACGCTCGGCCGGGGAACCCCAGCCGAGCGCGTGTAGGACTACTCGCGGTCTGATCAACCACACGTGATCCAACGACCTCGAATCCGCCCGTCAGGTGGCAATCGGGGCGACGGTGCACAGCTGACGGCTACTCATTGTCACGTAAGCGCGGGTTGCGCTGTGGCGGTTCAGGTCACTGAGAGGTCTTGTGCTGAGTTCGATCTCCGCGCACTCTCATTTCACACCGCGAGCATCCGGACCGTAGAGGGCGGTACTCAGGGGGACGTTTCCGCAGGTCAGCGAGGTGCTGACCTGCGGAAACGATGAGAGATCGAACTGCGTTTCCGCAGGTCAGAGCACCTACTACAGGTCGAAGTACTGATCGAACATGCCTCTGACCTGCGGAAACATGAGTCTCAGGGAAGATCATTTCACAACCAGTGCACACGCGGCGCCCTTGACGATGAGACGCAGCGAGAAGCGCTGAACGGTGTCGAGCAGGACGCCAGAGCCGTCCAGGTCGGTTGCTACGCAGCGCCACCGACCGGCGGTGCGAGGACAGTGCTGGCTGATGAGGGTCAGGTGAGACCACCCGTTCAGTTCGGAAGTATCCACTCCAAGGGGTAAGGCCCAGACGCCATAGAGTCGCTATATGGGCGTAGCCGGTGATGGCTTGACTGGAAGGACGTCACCGCACGCCGCTACGACCGCGAAACCGGCCACGGCCGTCGGGAGACCCCGGCAACGGCGGAGTACTGGTAATTCTTCGACCGCGCGGCATTCTGTGGTCGCGCGTGGCGACACTAACTACTGCTCCACGGTAGACCTGAGTTTCCCGCCACCGGTTGCCGACCGGTGGCGGGCCAGACGTGAAGTGCGAGGGCGGGCACCGCCGTCTTGGTCGCTCTCCACGCAGCGCCTCCATCCGGGGTGAGCACTGCAAGGCCCGGGGGTTGGTGGCCAACGAGGGTTGGCGGCCGGTCTTTTTGCGCAGAGTCACTGGAGTAGGACCCTGGGTGCAAGCCGGGCCGGGGTCGTGATGCAAAGGCCAGTCGAGGAGTGCTGATGACCGAACAGAGCCCTGCACGGTTCCCGATCACCGAGCCGTTCACCCAGTCGGAACCGTCCAACCCGAACTGGAAGCTGGCGGGCAAGGCGCGGCTGGAGGGGGGTTTGGAGCTGAACCGTCCGGGGGCGGCGGGTTATGTGGGGATGGCGTTGCTGGACCAGCCCTTTCCTTCCGCCCAGGGGGTGGTCATCGACTTCGACTACGCCACCGAAGCCTCCACCGGTGCGAACGACTCCTTCGGCCTGGGACTGTGTGTGTTCCTCATCGATGGGCGGCAGACGACGCAGGCCGCAGACAGTTGGTACGGCCTGGGCTACGCCTACCAGCACAAGGACGACCACCATGATCCCGAACGGGCGGGCGTCACTGCGGGGTATGTCGGCGTCGCCTTGGACAGCATGGCCATTTTCCAGTACTACATGGTCGGAGACGGCGGCGATCAGGACGACCCGGAGCTGCCGAACCGGATCGCGGTGCGCGGCTCGGGGAACCTGCTGAGCGGATTCGAGCTGCTGGGCGTCGGGCCCGAGGTGCCCGGCGGGTTCGAAGCTTCGTGGCAAGACGGCGCGCATGTCCAGATGTGTATCAACGGCACCGTCCTGACCGTGCGTCACACCCGCGGATCCGACCCCGGCGGCACGCTGGCGACCTTCGCGTTGGAGGGGCCCGCGATGACGGCGATGCCCGAAACGTTCAAGCTCGGCCTGTCCGCGACGGTCCACTACCAGGCCACAGGGACCTACCGGATCCGTGACCTGAGCGTGGCGCCGCCGGTGACCGTCCCGCTGGAGATGGACGGCCCGCGCACCGCCCACGCGGGCCAGCAGGTCTCCTACACCATCCAGGTAACCAACCTGGGCCCCGGCGACGCGCCCGAGGTACGGGTGGAGGGCGAGATCCCCGCTCCGATGCGAAACGGTGCCGAACAGGTGCACTGCCGGGGCGAGAACGGTGCCCAGTGTGGCACCGGCTCGGTCACCGGCGGCCTGCACCAGCCGCTGAAACTGCCCGCCGGCAGCAAAGCCACGATCACCGTCACCGGCACTGTCAGCCGCACCTTCGAGGGCACCCTGTCCCCGACCGCGTGGGTCACCGCCCCCGGAAACCTCTCCACCCAGCGCCGCGCCCAGGTCGATATCCAGGTCGAAGCCTCACCGGTCACCGCCGACTACCAGATCACCGGGCAGTGGGACCAGACCTGGCCCGAAGACGCCAAGGGATGGCTGGTCAGCTACGAACTGACCCTGGCCGCACGCGACCAGCGGGTGGTGCGCTGGCAGATCAGCTTCGACGTCCCCGCAGGCACCCGTCTCAACCCCGCCCAGACCCAGTGGTACCAGGTGATCAGCAACGGGCAGGACGGGACCGTGGTCCTGGCCTGCCCCGACGACACCCACACCATCGAACCCGGCGCCCCCCTGGCCGTGAGCGTGCAACTGCTCTACCCCACCCAGACCGCGGCCGGCGACGGCACCCTGCGCGGCCTGCACGCCATCGAAACCACCCGCCCCTGACCAGCCCCGACACCCCCTGGCACCCCTGGTCTGAGCAGCTCAGGACCAGCAATACGCTAGCCCATCGGGTCTCGCGACTGACGATCTTCCGAGGACCGTCATCGAGGTCCTGCCAGGAATGCGCCAGCGACGATTGGGCCCAGGAACGGGCTTCCGGGGCCCGCGGCGTGATCCCGTGGACGCTGGAGCCCGGTCCTGCCGGCCGTGGTGCCGGGCCGCCCGGGGACTGCGGGCAGTCACCGGGCGGCGAGCGCCTACCTCGTCAGGGTGATCGGAGTGCAGGCGGGGCCGGCGCAGCCAACGATCTGGTTCTGGTCGATGGGCAGTGCCCGGCTGGCGCGGACTGCGGGGAACTGCGCGGTGGCGGGCCTGGCGGCGTACTCGGCGAGGACGGCCCCCGTGGCGTCCACGACGGTGATGACGGAGGGCACGACCGAGCCGCCGGTGACGACGAGCTGCGGGACGCGGCCGGTGTAGCGGACGCTGAACGTGCCCACGTCCTCCGCCCGGACCTCGGCGACAGGTACCTCCTGCAGGGTCTCGACGGGCGTGATGTCGGTGACCGGGATGGCGCCCGGGGTGATCCCGGTACCGCCGTCACCGCCCCCGTCGCCGGTCAGCGCCCCCAGGTCGGTCGCGCCGGAATCCTGCGCGGTGACGGCGCCCGAGCGGGCCGCCTGGATGACGTCGTCGATCTTGTAGTTAGGGACCGTGATGTCGAGTTCGTCTCGGTCGGCGCTCATACGCTCACTCCTCACACACCAGCGGCACGGTTGCCACTCTCGGCGATCTTTCCATGACACTCCGCCAGCTCGGAGCTATTCCCAAGAACGGATGCCGCCCCGACCCGGCCCCCTTGCCATCGGCGGTGGAATGCTCTGCGACCGGCCTGCATCCCGTCCGCCGGTGGCGCGGACTTACCACACTGGCAGGTAGCGCTCGTTCCGTGGCTGCGGAATTGAGCACCAGTGCGAGACAGGAACGGCGGGCAGTCCCGACGCGACCCCGGGGGTGGCCGGCCGCCCGGCGATGGTGCCGGACGGCCGGTGAGGGGATCCCATCGCTGATGTGCCCCCGATCGGGAGCGGCAGGTCAGGAGTTGTCGACCTTGATGGAGGAAGCGACGTCGTTGAACTCGTCACCGACATAGGCCGCGTCGCTGGTGAACGCCTTGCTGGCGCCCTGGAGGCCGGTGTCGGCATAGAGGGTGACCGTCCAGCCGCTGGGCACCTTGACCGAGCTGATGGAGTCGTTGCCGACAGCGCCCGGCTTGGTGAGGTCGTAGGTACCCGCCTGGAGCGTCATGCTGGCGCCCGAGAAGTTGCGGTCGGCGTAGATGGCGGGCTGGCCGGCAGGCTTCGGTGCCGGCGTGGGGTCGTCCCCATGGCTGGGGTAGGAGTTGTAGTGGTACTGCTGGCTGTAGCCGAAGTCGTCGTCCGACATGGCGCGGGGTCCTCTCACATAGGGATGTCCGATCGGTGGACGGCTCATCGCCCGAGCGCATCGCGGCCACCGGCACGCTGCTCAACGACATGCCGACGCGAAGGCAACCACGAGCACGAATCCGTCCTGGCAGGACACCAACAAGCGAATCATCATCTACGGGCGGAAACCTGGAGTTGATCAAAGCCAAGATCTCCGCCACCGGGCTCCCCTACAATCCACCCCGCCACTTCTCCACTCGCCCACCAGGTCACGGCACTGGCAACAGAGCAGATCACTGGAAGCGTGACGTCATCACTGGCGATCGGCTGAGACGGCCCGGGCTCCGTGCCGGACGTCGTGGATCGGCACCCGATCTTCGGCCCCGGGGCGGCCCCGCCCTTGAGGATGACGGCGAAGGATCGCGCCCTCGGGGTGCTTGCCGCCGTGGTGGCGGCGGGCGGGTGCACCGGGGCGGCTACGGGGCGTCTTGCGGCGTATCGATCCAGTCGGTGGCGAGACGTTCGGCCGTGAGGCGGGCTTCCACCTCCGCGGTGTCGGTACCGGCGGCCATCGCCTTCAGCACCACCACAGGCGCGCCTTCGGTCAGCGACGGCACGACCAGCACGTCAAGACCCCTCGCCCCCCTGGATGCCCCCACGGTGATCGATATCGAGGAAGCACGACACGTCTGCGGATATTGACCCGCCGCCAATTCGCATTTCGTTTCATCGTCCCTGCTCGCCACTGGTCTGACATGATCAGACCATGACTGACATACCATCAGGCACCTTGGCCCTCGTGCGCGATGCGATGCTGCGGTGGGCCCGAGAGGCGGGCCTGGTGGCGGAGCCCGGCGAGGAGCGGCGTCTTGCCGCGATGCGGCTTCAGGTGCTGGTCGGTGGTGCTCTCCCGCAGGGCGATGTGGCGGATGTGGCACTGGCAGCACAGTGGGCGGCGTTCATCTGCTGGGTGGATGACCAGATCGACCGGCGCGGGCTGGGGTCGGTGCCGGGCGAGTTGGAGCAATTCACCGCGCCGCTGCGCCAGGTGCTCGCGCCCGGCGAGGGCGCGTCGGGGGTGGCGGCTGCGCACGCGGTGGTCCTGGCGCGCTTGTGGGAGCGTACGGCTGCGGGGATGTCAGCCCCTTGGCGGGCCCGGTTCACGACGGACTATCTGGACTTCCTGGACGCCTGCGAACTGGAGGTGGCGCTGCGCCGCTCCGGCGCCCGGTTGCCGCTGACGGCCTACCTCGCGCTGCGGCGTCGCACGATCACGCTGCTGCCGATGCTGGACGTCCTGGAACACGCCGGTCACGCCGAGTTCGTCGAGGACTCGCGGGTGGACGCTCAACTGCGGGACCTGCGCTGGGCCGTGGCCGATGTCGTGGGCTGGGCAAATGACCTGGCCTCGGCGGTGGACGACGAGGTCGCCGGCCAGGACAACCTGGTGGCGGTGCTGGCCCGCCAAGACGGCTGCACGACGGACGCGGCCCGGACACGGGTGGCGGCCATGATCGAGGAGCGCCGCGCGGGCTTCATCACCGCTGCGGCCGGCCTTCGCACGGCGCCGCTCCTGCCTGCCGACCGGCAGGAGGACCTGCGCCGCTACGTCGATCTGGTGGAGAGGTTCATGGCCGCCACCCTGCACTGGCTGACCGTCACCGGGCGGTTCCACCCTTACCCCGAGACGATGCGCCACCCTCCGTCCACCAGCCGGGGGCCGGCCCCCGCAAGCGCCGGACGGCCCGCCGACGAGCTGAACTGAACGGAGCCCGATGAGACTCGCCGCGACCACCCTCGCGCTGCCCCGCTGGCACAGCACCGACTTCCCCGACGACCTGGCGCCGGCCACCGCCCGGCTGCGCCTATATCTGGAGAGCCGGATCGACCCGGACGGCGCGGTGCGCGAACCGTGCCACAGCCGCGTCCTCGAATCCGCGCTGCTGCTCGTCCTGCTGGACCGCACCCGGCTGGAGCCGGCCGCCCGCGACCGCCTGGCCCGCTACCTGGCCGCACATCGCCAATCCCCGACGCCGTTGGACCGGTTGCTCGCACGCGCCTGCCTCGACGGCCCCAGCGACGTGGCCGGCCAACTGGACGTGGACGACTTCCTCAGCCACGCGCCGGACTTCACCGGCCCCCGCAAGCGCGCCCTGCTGCACGCCGTCCTCGTCCTGGTCGGCGCCGTCCCCGCCACCGACCTTCCCACCCCCGACGCGTTCTGCCTGCACGGCCTGCACACCTGGGCGCGCGTCCAGGTCACCGCCGTCAAGACCATCCTCGCCCATGCCCACGCAAGGCCCGACCTGCTCGACGCGCACGACATGGACCTGCTGCGCTCCACCCAGCAACCAGGGACCGTGTGGGAGGGCCACCTCCTCGTCCACCTGTCGGTCCTGCACGCCCTGGCAACCCAGCCGGGCCACCAGCAGCTGATAGCCGACGGGATACACACCGCGCTGCAGCACCAGCGCCCCGACGGCGGAATTCCGTTCATCTGCGACGAGGACACCTGGGTCACCGCCAACGCTGGAGTGGCCCTGCACACCGCAGGCGCCCCCGCACCGGTCCTGGACAGGATCGCCCAGCGCCTGCTGCACCTCCAGCAGCCCGGTGGCGGCTGGTCCTACACCGAGGGCGCCCAACTCACCGACGCGGACGACATTTCAGCCTCCATCGAGGTCCTCCACCTCACCGGCCCCCACGTCCACCGGCAGCCGATCAGCCGTGCCATGGACGCCCTCCTCGCCCTGCGAGGGCCCGACGGCGGCTTCCCCACCTACCAGGCCGGAGCACCCTCCGAAGCCTGTATAACCGCCGGTGTCGCCAACGCCCTCTGCTCCCAGGCCGACCGGCAGCACACCGCCATCGACGAAGCCCTGACCTTCCTCGCCTCCCAACAGCACCCGGACGGCTCGTTCCCGCCCGACTGGAGCAAAAGCCGCCTGCACACGGTCTTCCGCGCCACCCTCGCCGCCACCCGCCACCCCAGCCACCGCACACCGAACAGCGCGGCCCAGCGCATCACCAGCCGGGCAGCCCACCTGGTCACGAACTCCCAAAACACCGACGGCGGCTGGGGCCAGCAGCACGGCGACACCAGCGACGCCACGAGCACCGCCTACGCCCTCATCACGCTCGCAGCACACAGCACCGACCCCGCTCCCGCAGCCCGCGGCGCCGCCTACATCCTCACCCAGCAACGCCCCGACGGATCCATCACCAGCATCCCGGACTCCATCGGACCGCGCGGCTTCGCCTTCACCGTCCCCGTCCTCGCCGACATCTTCTCCCTCCTCGCCCTGGGGCACCTCGCCCGTCGCCTGGCCCCGGCGCCACCGCAGCAGATATCGGTGCCGGCCCGCCGTCACCGGGACTTCCCGGTGAACCTTGAGTGATCGCGTTCGCCGCCACCGGCCACTCCTCGCGGGCAGGGCCCACGGACAACCCCAGGGCCTGCCCCGGGGGAAGACCATCGGGACCGTACCCACGCCGACCGAGAACGCCGCCTGCCTGATGGAAGCGGCAGCCGGGGCCGGCACTGAAGCGCACCACAGCCGGGCCCCTTGGCGGGACACCGGAAACCGTTCAACAACCGGAATGGAGTCGTCGTGGACAGCGATCACAGGAGCAAGGCATACCCGTCGAGTGAATCGGTCGGGGGCTTCTACGAGCAGATGGGGCCGTTCTTCGCCTCGCTTTTCGGAGAGGACATTCACTTCGGGATCTGGGAGCAGGACGACACCTCGTCGATGACCGCTGCACAGAGCCGCCTGACGGACCGTCTGATCTCGCTCCTTCGGCTGAAGGACGAGGACTACCTGCTCGACGTGGGCTGCGGCACCGGACACCCGGCGATGCGACTGGCCGAACAGACCCGCGCCCGGATCCTTGGGGTGAACGTCAGCCCCTCACAGGTCGACACCGCCGCAGCGAAGTCCCGGGCCGCGGGCCTGTCGTCCCGCCTTGAGTTCGTCCACGCCGACGCCATGGAACTGCCCTACGAATCCGGGACGTTCGACGCCGCGTGGGCGGTCGAGATGCTGTTCCACGTGCCCGACCGCCTCCAGGTGCTGCGGGAAATCCACCGCACGCTCAAGCCCGGAGGCCGGGTGGTCCTCACCGACTTCGTCGAACGCGAGCAGTTGACCGGCCACGAGTGGGACCTTCTCACCCAGGGATTCGCGTTCTCCTCGCTCCTGCGCCCCCAGGACTACGGCGACGTGGTCGCCCGCGCCGGCTTCGAGGCCGTCCATGTCCACGACGTCACCGCCGAGACCAGGAAGAACATGGAGTGGATCCAGTCCCGGTACGAAGACGCCAAGGAACTCCTGGCCAGCCACTACGGACCGGACTACACCGCCCAGATGGACCAGCTCCTTCCGACCGGCTTGTCCATCTACACGGAGAAACTGGGCTACGTGATCGTCGAAGCCCACCGCCCCACCCTCTAGGCCGTGTTTCAAAAGTTTCTGTCAGTCACCGACGAAGATGATGTAGCGGTGCGGTTTGTGCTCGAGCTCGTCCGCCAGGGCTAGCACTTCGGCCGCTGCCTCGGCTTCGGCTACCGGGGCGTTGTCCAGCAGAGCTTTCAGCTCGGGGACGAGGAGACGCATCTGCGACTTGTTGAACCAAGTGTCGTCGTACGGGTCAACGTAGCCGAGCATCGGCAACGCCAGGGCTTCGGCTCGGCGACAGAGAGCGTTGATCGCTGGGTGGGTGCAGGTCGCCAGGGTCTCTCCGGTGAAGGTGCGCACGCTCACGCTGATCGGCATGCCGCTCACCGTAGTGCCGGCCGGTCCCGGGAGCGACACCATTCCTGGCCTGCTCAGCGGACTATCAGAGCCACTCGTTGATGACAGCGATGGTGACCGTCGCTTCGTAGCGGACCGCCAGCTTGTCGTACCTCGTCGCCACGGCTCGATGGCGCTTGAGGCGGTTGATCCCGCACTCGACCGCGTGACGCTCACGGTAGTCAGCCTTGTCGAACTTCGGCGGTCGGCCGCCGCGGCGGCCGAGCTTCTTGCGGTTGCGGATCTGGTCGGACTTCTCGGGAATCGTGCAGCGGATCCCGCGTCTGCGCAGGTAGTCGCGGTTGGCTCGGGACCCGTAGGCCCTGTCTGCCCGCACCCGGACTGGTCGGCGGCGCGGTCTGCCGACGCCTACGCGGGGTACCCGGATGCGCTCCAGAACCGGCTGGAACTCGGGGCTGTCGTGCCGCTGGCCGGCGGTGACCAGGAAGGACAGCGGCTTCTGTCCTTGCTCGACCGCCAGGTGCACCTTCGTGGTCAGTCCACCGCGTGAGCGTCCGAGCCCGTGGTCGGCTGGCTCGTCTGCGACTCCGCCCGGATTGTCCCGCTGCAGATCCCCCTTTTGCGGGCGCCTGCTGCATGCTGATGCGCTCGTGCGATGGTGGAGTCCACGCTCACGTCCCAGGTGATCAGGCCCTTCGCATCGGCCTGGGCCTGCAGTTGGGTGAGGATCTGGCTCCAGGTGCCGTCGCGCTGCCAGCGCCGGAAGAGACCATAAACGGTCTCCCACTCGCCGTAGCGGGCGGGAACGTCGCGCCAGGGTGCGCCGGTCCGCGTGCGCCAGCGTATGCCGTTGATCAGCTGCTGTTTGGACCAGACCGGAGGCCGTCCCGGCTTCTTGCCCACCGGCAAGAGCGGCTCCAGCCTGGCCCATTGCTCACTCGTCAGATCTCCACGTCCCACGAGTGGATCATGGCAGACCTTGATCCACTTATGAAACAGGCCCTAGTGGCATCGCCGACCAAGGCCCCACCGGAGTAATTCGGAAGATGGGCCCGCTTACGGATCTCGGACCTCGCGGAATCAAAGCGGGCCGGACGTGGGCACAGGCTCGTAGAGAACTCCCATGACCAGAGAAGGTTCCAGCTCCCGGAAGACACGTGCCCGCCGGCTGGCGCGAGCACGGAACCTCTCGTACGCAGCAGCCCTTCGGCTGCGCGACGAACGTCGCACGGAGAACAAAGTGGCAGATCGACAGCTCGAAAAGGCGCAAGCCCAGGACCACGCTGTTCGAACCCTCATGGACAGCGCCGAGCAGCGTGTCGAAGCGGCGGAGCTCGCGGTCCTCGGCGGAAAGGACCAGGCGCGCTGTCAGGCGGTGGTGGGAGTCACCGGCCACCACGAGTGGGGTGCAAGCCACGTCGCCCACCAGATCGGGGCCGCATGGGCGACAACTGGGCTGAGCGTCCTACTTCTTGACAACAGCATGGCCAATGACTTTCGCCGGCCGCCGACTGCTGATAGAGAGCCTGTCTCAGAGGAAAGCGCATGGCAAACACTCTGGGCCGACGAGGAGAAGGGAGGATGCCTCTCTCACCTTTCGTCTGACAACGTCCGCGAACGCTCCGCTCCCTTTCAAGAGCCACCGCGGGACAGCCGAGTTCATGACACCCTGCACCGGGCCAAGGGGACGTTCGACTACATCCTCGCCTACGACGAAGACCAGTTCGGTTTCCTCGGGCTACGAGCACTCGTGGACACATTCGTTGTCATCGCCCACGCGAGCAACCTGCCAACCGCCGATTCAGATATCCCCAGGCGCCAAGGCGTTCAGCGGCGAGTCGAGCTCTGGCTGGACACTGAGTTCTGCGCCTGGCAGCCAAAGGCCAAGGTCTCATCTAAGCTGCGCAACGCGGACGACGGGGAGCTTCGAGGGGCCTTCACGGCTCACATCCAGGAACAGATCGCCGCTCTCTGGGGGCCCGTGGGTACCGAGGCCCTGAGGCTCTGGGTACCTCCTACGGAACGAGGGAACGCTGTTCAGGCGCCCCGGCGTCATCCTCTGAGTCCGACGGAGTCCGCTGCCGTCCTTCGGGACCGGCACCTTCGGCCCTTCACCGGTCAGAACCTCCCGATCGCTGGCCTGGTGGCCACAGTGCTCTCCTTCTCGCCGCCGGTGTCGGCGGACTACGAAGAAGCAGTGCGCAAGGAGATGCAACGCTCCGGCATCCCGATTCTCGGAGCTGTCCGCTCCCACGTAACCAGGGCAGCGCCGGGCATCCACCGGCCTTACTTGGCGGTCCTGGATGACTCGGGTAGCCAGGAGGCGCGTGACTGCCTTGCCGCTGCCGGCGCACTTGCTGCTGTGCTGATCGGGCCTTGAGAGGGTATCGACGCAGTTGCAACTCGGACCGTCACTTTGGTGCCTGACGGCCCGTTGAGCACGGTGAGTTGGAACTGATTCCTCCAGGGCGGCGACGAGCCAACGGCACCAGCGTCCAGCTCGCAGGCCAGTCACGCTCCTGCCTCAGGCGCTGCAGGAACCTCAACAGGATGACCGGGAGGAACTGCCTTGTCCCCGCTGCCTCACTACGCCACCCAGTCCGAGAGCTATAAGCCCAAGCCGCTCAGGTACATGAACGAGAATGGCAATTACATTCTTTCTGAGGTCGAAGATGGAGTTCTGCGTGACCTCGCATACACGATCCGCGAGGAGCGAATTCTGTGCGCCCTGGACAAGAAAGGAATCCGCTCCCGAATCGAGCTCAAAGCGGCGCGGGCTGCCATTGATCACGCCATGGACAAAGCTATCTACTACGGCCTCGATACGGACTACACCCTACGGAGCTCCTTGCTGGGCCGGCTAAAGGCATTGCGCGCTGCGGACGCGCTTATGGGACGCACATGGGAGCTTCCTGAGCTCGCCCAACAACTGACGGACGACCTGCACGCCCATCACCAGGCAGCCGTGGTGTCTCGGGCCATCAGATCCGTGAGCCGGCCGAAAGCCAGCACGCCAGCTCTCCCGCCTCAGACGGGAAGCGCACCGAGGGCCATCGAAGGACCGCCCCAAGGGCACTGAGAATGGCGGCAGTTGCTCATGCTCCCTTGGGCTGGCTGGCAGAAGCATGGGTGTAGTTCGTGATCTCGACTGCTCGGGTGGAGCGGCAGGTGCCGGATGGCGGCCAGTCTGAAGACCGAGGCGAGTGCCACAGTCTCTGCGCGTAACGATCCGGCTGGTGGGCTGAGGAATTGTTGGGGCCCGGTCCGCCGGTCCGCCGGCCCGCCCGGCCCACCCGGCCTACTGCGGAAGTCTGCTCTTATCCTCCCGGGGGCTGGCCCGTACGGGGCTCCAGGGCGCGCCGTGGGCGTGACGGTTCGTCTTCGAATCTATCCTGGTGCTGGCAACAAAAAGGGAAGGAAGATGCGTGAGCTGCTATCTCTGCGCCTACATGAGCTCCAAGCAACCCCAGACCCACCAGCCGCTGCAGACGGGCTCGCCCATCAACTCCACGGACGACCTCGGTACATGCACAAAGTGCAACGTATGGGCCTGCTCGGAGCACAGCCAGCGCCCCGCTACCTTCCTTTGCGCGATGTGTCTGTCCGCCACTGCAATTCAGCAAGCAGCCTGCGGAACCGCGGCCGGAAGCGCCGCAGCCGCACAGGCACACCTCGTCGGTGACCAGCTCGATGCCAACTCCCCACTGTTGAGGGAGACGCACGAAGCGCTGGCCGCAGTGGTGGCGGACGGTCAGCAGGCAGGCGGGGAGGAGGACCTACGGTCTCTCGTCGCCCTGAACAAAGGTGAGCCCAACCTGGTGACGAACCTCGGCGACTGGATCGTTAGAGAGTACAGCGTGCACGCAGCGCCGGCCGTCCGGGGGCATGAGCCTCAATGGAGCCCAGGCGGCTATGTATCCGTCCAGGTGGTCGGCGGTGCCGTCCGGGAAGCATTCAGCGGTCATCCAATGTTTGATCCAAGCGATGAGGCTGTGACGACCGTTGCCGGCGCCATGATCCTGGCCTACAGCATTGCGGACGACACGGTGGCCGCACAGGTCAGCGCCGGGCGGGAAGTGCCATCCCTGCCACGGCCATGGCAGGTGACTCGTCCGGTGCTCCTTGACCCGGTGATCTGGATGGTCGGATCGGCCTACCCACGTGGGTGACACCACAAAGCCGACGCTCACCGCGACACCGCATTCCGCACCAGCACTGCAGCCCGCGCCTGGCCTAAGCCCAGGCGACATCTACATCCGCAAGGACGGACACCCCTGCCTTACAGTCGGTCAGAAGGTTCGACTACAGGAGGCCAGAGGCGCTTGGAGGGAACTGCGAGCCAAGCCAGACGCAGGAACCGAGGTCACGACGGACGGAACCTACCTCAGTCCCACGGACTGTGACGCACTCGGCGGGCCAGGAGGAGCCTCGGCGACCGTACGGCGCTACCGCCCCATTCATGATCCTCTCAGCAAGATGGTCTCGTGGGACGGACTGGTCACTCTAGCCCCACCCCTGCTAGCCCTGCTCACCGCAGTAGCCACCCTGATCTTTGTACCGCTCAGCCAGGCCCCGCCGACCGTCATCGCCGACAAGTCCCAGGTGCTCCTTGCCTGGACGAGCGAGCCCGTCAGCCAGCTCGACGCTGCGGAGCCCAACGATTTTGACCCACTCATCGCGCGCATCCACCAGGACCTCGACCGCCGTGCCGTACAGGTTGGCTGGTGCTTGCAGAAGATCCAGGGCCACCAGGCACCCCCAGCAACGGTTCCCGGGATCACCTGTGCCTCTGCGACGGTGCCATGGTGGCGGACGCCACAGTTCGCCACGCTCGTCACCGTCGGCATCGCACTCGTGACCGCCATGGTGAGCCTCTTGGCCCTGCGGTCTCGGTACGGTTTCCAGAAACGCCCTGAAGGCACATGACCATGGCGGCGTCTCGCCACAGAGAGGGGCAGAGCTCGGCGGGAGGGGTCCAGGGGTCGCCGCGGTGGCCGCTTCGCCGGCGCCGGGCGGCAGCGGTGCGCCGCCGCCCGGACGGATCCGGTGCCAGGTCGGCCAGCCCGCCGGCGAACGGCCCCGTTCGGTCGTCCAGCATGGCGATCGCCCGGCCTGGCGTCGGGCGGGACCACAGCGGTCGCCGCCCGACGCGCTCTGCCGCGCGGGTCAGCTCGGCCGGGTCGGCGATCCCGCGGGTCGGCGAGGACCGCGGCCGCGACCTGCTCAGGGGAGCCCACACCGACCAATGAGGAACCGCTTGTCACGACCGCTGTCATCCGACGATGAGGGGTGGCCGACGCCGCGTCGGTCACCCCTCGAAGCGCTGTCGGGTGGTGGCCCAGCAGAGGTGATTCGGTACACATGAGGACGAGAAATGACTAGTGGCTGCGAGAGTCACTGAGAGTAGTATCAGCTGGTCAGTCAAGGTAGACGTGACATCATCGCAGGTCAGAGAGCTGTCCGCCGAAAACTCCTAAAGCTGGTGTCATGGCCATCACATCGGCGCGGCCAGGGGTGCTCGGGCGCGCTCACGGGCTTGGATAAGGCAACAGCATCGGCGCCGCCACACTCTGCGACGCAGGGTCAGCGGTCCTCGACGATGAAGCATGCTCGCTGGTAGAGCTCGTCGAACGTGATGATCTCGACATCCTGGATAGATTTCCGGTATAGCTCGAAGGAGCTGAGCTTCACCGGGTTCACTTCTCCATTCTGGATGAACTCCTGCAAGCTCCCGATCACCACGACCTGCCGGGGTCGGGTGGTGGACAGTTGGATACCGGTCGGGGTGCCGTCGTCCTCGAAGATCCGGGCGAGGAACTCACGGGAGATGAGCTGCTGGGCCTTGCTGGCGGTCATCTGCACCTGAGCCACACTGCCGCCCAGCTCCTTCGAGACCTGGTAGACGCCCGGGCGGTACTGGGTCCTGGCGAGTAGCTCCGTCTCGTGGGTCTTGATCTCGCAGAAGAGCATGCTGCTGATCAGTCCCTTGGAACGCATAATGGCGTCGATGCGCTTCCCAGCCCCGCCGAAAATGCTGGCGCCGGTGGTGAAGCGTTCCAGTTTGCCGTCGTCGATGGATTCGCAGGCGATGAGGTTGAGGCCGTAACCAAAGATCCACTGGTTCTCCTCGAAGAACGCCTGCCAGACCGCCTCCGCCCCGCGTGTCGTGGCCAGGCTCTCCGCCTGCTGGAAGTAGTCCGGATCGGTAAGCAGCCGCTCGAACTTCTGGAGCTGTTCCTTGCGGTTGCTGATCAGCCGGATGTCCTCCTCGGTGAGACCACCGCCGATCGCGGTCCTGACCGCACCGAGAACCATCGTCCGGTCCTGACCGGTCAGCAGCTGGGCCAGCTGCGCCTCGTCGCTGGCCACCAGCTGGAGAGGGTCGCCGGGCATGCTCAGGCCAGCGCAGCCCTGGAGGAAGTTGATGACCTTCCAGAAGTTCTCGTGAACGTCACCGATGTCGACAAGTGCCTTGACGGCCCGGGTGGCCCCATTGTCAGGAATCATCTGGTTGACGGGGGTCTCCCCAGCCTTCTTCTTGTCCTTCTTCCAGAGCTTGATCCTGGGCGTGAAGCTGTCACCCTTTTTGATGATGACGACGTTGCACAGGGTCGCCACCTGGGGCCGATCGTCGAGGACGAAATCGGTGATCATCCGGTGTGCGCGGGTGTCGTAGAGGTAGTGGAACCCGCCGCTGTCATGCGAACCGCGGATCTCCAGGCTGGCGAAGTCCCCTCGGATGACATCGAACTCGGTGGCGGAGAAGGGGAGGCGGAAACCGCGAACGATAGGAGTGGCTGGTGCGGTGGCCTGGATCCGCCAGTCCGGCGGGATGCTGGGCATCGGCCGAGGATCACCTTCGACCACGAGGTCCTGAACGTCAATGCGTCCGAGCTGGCCGAGCACGGTCTCCAGCGTCCGCCAGATCAACTCCTTCGTCTCTTCGGTGAAGGCGTGCAGGAGCTCGCGTTCCACTGTCAGGACCGCCTCGTACGTGGCTTCCGTCCAGCTGTCACCCGGCATGGGATGGAAGAAGCCGCCGTTGTGGCGCAGGGTCAGGACCGCGGTGCGCAGCAGATCGCGTGTGCTCTCCTCGCCGGCGCAGTCCAAGAGGCTGTAGGTCTGGCCCAGGACCAGGTCGAGCTTGCTCGTGTCCTCGTCGCCCAGCGGCAGCGGGACCAACGGGCCCGTCGATGCGACGCGGACTGGGGCGTACATGGGGCGGCCGGAAATGAACGCAGAGGGACGTAGGCTCCATCCGTCCGGTGCCAGAAGCCGGTTCAGCTCCTCGACGCGCCCCGTTGCCTCCTCGACATCGGCTGCCACCTCGGGATGGACCATCCGTGCCAGAAATGCGAGCAGTACCTCGTCCGGTCCGTGGGAGAGCCCCAGCCTGGGATCCTCGAAGATCCAGTCGTCGGGCAGGTCGTAATTGTTGAGCCGGTGCTGCTGGATATCGGCGCGGACAGTCGGGAGCCGGCTGTTCTCTGATGACGGTCGGTCGAGGTCGTAGAGGTTCTCCAGGAACGTGACTTCGTCCAGTTTCCCCCACCAGGGGCTCGGCATCCCGCGCAGGTACTTGAAGATGTCCTGCCGCGTCACCGCCGTGATTTCTGGGCGCGCGTGTGCCGGGGCGGGGTCGCTGGACGTCATGCCTCCATGATGGCCGTCCGGTATGGCAGGAGGCGGGCTATTGGGAGATTCCGTTCTCGCTCGGGCATCAAGGTGTCTGGCTGGCTACGAGAACATCGCAGCCCGTCCGGGCGAGGCTGGGTGATCACCGTCATTTTGAGGTGCAACGAGAACGGGGGCTCGTCACGCTCTGTGAGGAGCGTGACGAGCCCGACGTCGCCCTGCCTAGCTGATCCACCGTCAGCTATCGGCGTCGCCATTTCACACTCATTTCACATGAGGGCGAGGAGCAGCGAGCAACGACGAGAGCTTCTGAGAGGCGTTTTCGCAGGTCAGAGGCCCTGAAAGGGCCTCCTGGCCAACTGGCTCATGGGGGCCGATTCAGAGGTCGAAGTACAGCTCGAACTCGTGCGGGTGGGGGCGCAGGGCGATCGGGGCGATCTCGTTGGTGCGCTTGTAGTCGATCCAGGTCTCGATCAGGTCGGGGGTGAAGACGCCGCCGGCCAGGAGGTACTCGTGGTCCTTTTCGAGGGCCTCGAGGACGGCGGGGAGGGAGGCGGGGACCTGGGGGACGCTGGCGTGCTCGTCGGGGGCGAGCTCGTAGAGGTCCTTGTCGACCGGCTGGAGCGGCTCGATCTTGTTCTTGATGCCGTCCAGGCCCGCCATCAGCATGGCGGAGAAGGCGAGGTACGGGTTGGAGGACGGGTCGGGCGCGCGGAACTCGATGCGCTTGGCCTTGGCGTTGGAGCCGGTGATCGGGATCCGGATCGCCGCCGAGCGGTTGCGCTGGGAGTAGACCAGGTTGACCGGGGCCTCGAAGCCGGGCACCAGGCGGTGGTAGGAGTTCACCGACGGGTTGGTGAAGGCGAGCAGCGAGGGCGCGTGCTTCAGCAGGCCGCCGATGTAGTAGCGGGCGGTGTCGGAGAGGCCGGCGTAGCCCTGCTCGTCATAGAAGAGCGGCGCGCCCTCGGCCCAGAGCGACTGGTGCACGTGCATGCCGGAGCCGTTGTCGCCGAAGATCGGCTTGGGCATGAAGGTGGCCGTCTTGCCGTTGCGCCAGGCGACGTTCTTGATGATGTATTTGAACAGCATCAGGTCGTCGGCCGCGTGCAGCAGGGTGTTGTACTTGTAGTTGATCTCGGCCTGGCCGGCGGTGCCCACCTCGTGGTGCTGGCGCTCGACCTCCAGGCCGGAGGCGCCGAGCTCCAGCGACATCTCGGCGCGCAGGTCGGCGAAGTGGTCGACCGGCGGGGTCGGGAAGTAGCCGCCCTTGTACTTGACCTTGTAGCCGCGGTTGCCACCCTCCTCGATCCGGCCGGAGTTCCAGGCGCCGGCCTCGGAGTCGATGTGGTAGTACGAGGCGTTCGCGCTGGTCTCGAAGCGGGCCTCGTCGAAGACGTAGAACTCGGCCTCGGGGCCGAAGAAGGCGGTGTCGGCGATGCCGGAGGAGGCGAGGTAGGCCTCGGCCTTCTTGGCCACGTTGCGCGGGTCGCGGCTGTAGGCCTCGCCCGTGATCGGGTCCTGGATGAAGAAGTTGATGTTGAGGTGCTTTTCCTTGCGGAACGGGTCCAGGCGCGCGGTGGCCAGGTCCGGGACGAGCGCCATGTCCGACTCGTGGATGGCCTGGAAGCCGCGGATCGACGAGCCGTCGAACATCAGGGTCTCGGCGGGGTCGAACGTTGCCGCAGGCACCGCGAAGTGCTGCATGACTCCGGGCAGGTCACAGAACCGCACATCCACGAACTTGATGTCGTTCTCCGCGATGTACGCCTTGACCTCGGCGGCGTTCTTGAACATCAATCCTCCTCAGCCCGGCCGCGGGGGCCGGGTTCAGACGTTCACGGACCGGTCGTCCCAACCGGCCGTGGTGCGGCCACGATAGGAACCGGCCGTTTCCTGGTCGTGACCCTATCGTTTCGCCCATGTTAACCAGCCGCCTCGCGCGGGCGGCAAAGCCGCACGGCTACGGGCAAATCGCATCCCCGCCCAGGTTGCGCATCTGGACTGGTCTAGACCAGCTGAATCGAGCCGTCGAGATGGATTCACCCGCAGGGGGAGTCGATGGCGGTCGGGCCGAGCTGCCCGGATAGTGTGCATTCGTGGACAGCAGAGAAGCGTTGGGATCGTGGATCGAAGGCCCGAAGGCCGCAGCCGAGCGGATGGGCGCCGACTTCGGCTACCGGGGTGAGCGGCTCGGCCTGCCGCGGGAGGGCACCGGCTCGCTGGCCGGCCCGGGCCGCCGGATCGGCGCGCTGTTCGTCGACGGCTGGCTCTGCAGCCTGATCGCGTACGGGCTGATCGCGCACGGTGACCAGTCGCGGGCGAACCTCTGGACCACGCCGCTGCTCTTCGCGGTGACTGCGATCCTGCTGGCGACCACCGGGACGACCGTCGGCAAGCGGCTCTTCGGCCTGCGCGTGGTGCGGCTCGGCGGCACCCGCGCCTCCATCCCGCAGGTGCTGCTGCGGACGTTCCTGCTCTGCCTGCTGGTGCCCGCGCTGGTCTGGGACCGCGACTCGCGCGGCCTGCACGACAAGGCTGTCGGCACCGTCGAGGTCCGGATCTGACCACCGCCGCCCCAGACGGTTGAGCACAACGAGCTGAGCACAACGAGAGGCCCCGCCGCGGAGAACCGCGGCGGGGCCTTGGGGTATTCGGGGGCAGGCGGGGCTCAGCGGCCCTGGCCGCCCTTGGGCATCCGCGCACCCTTGGGCATCGGGCCCTTGGGGATCGGCGCCTTGGAGAGCAGGTCGCCCAGCGCGCGCAGCCGGTCGTTGGTCTCGGTGACCTGGGCCGGGGTGATCGCGCGCGGCAGCCGCATCAGGTGGATCTGCAGCTTCTTCAGCGGCACCTCACCCGGTCCGTCGCCCACCACGATGTCGTGCACCGGGATGTCGCCGACCACGCGGGCCATCTTCTTCTTCTCGGAGGCCAGCAGCGGGCGCACCCGGTTCGGGTTGCCCTCACCGATGAGCGCGATACCGGCCCGACCCACCGCGCGGTAGATCGCGTCCTGGCTGCGGGTGACCGCCACCGGGGTCGGGTTGCTGCTCCAGCCGCGCTTCATGTTGTTCAGCACGGCGGCCGCCGCACCCGGCTGGCCCTCCATCTGCCCGAACGCCGCTCGCTCGGCCCGTCGCCCGAAGACGATCGCCATGGCCAGGACCGCCACGATGAAGCCCAGGATGCCCAGGTAGATGGGATGACCGATCACGAACCCGATGGCGAGGAACACGCCGAAGGTCAGGAGGCCAACGCCTCCGATGATCAGGCCGATCTTGGTGTCGACCTTCTTGGTCATGCTGTACGCCTGGCGGATCTGCTTGAGCCGCCCGGGATTCTCGGATGTTTCCCTCGCCATGAGGGTCATGGTACGTGGCGCGGTCATCGGATCACGAAGTACGGTCCCGATTCGGTCCGAACCGTGATCCTTCCGACCGTCCGGACCAGGCGATCCGGGGCCGAGCCGGCGATCCGGGGCGGAGCAGGGCGTTACTTCGCGACCGCCGCCGTCCGGGCCGCCTCACGGTCCGCCGCGTACCGGCGGTTCTCGCAGACCGAGGTCCAGGCGTTCAGCCGGGCCTGCCTGCGGCCGCCGGACAGCAGCACGCTCTCCGCCAGCCTGATCGCACTGCCGATAGTGGTACGCATGCCGGGCCTCTCCCCTCGGTGGGCTCGTGGACCAGTCTGGGCCGCCGGTGTTTCCGCACAGTGACCGCACGGTCAAACGCGGATGAAAACGCGGAGGAAAAACGGGGAGGAAAAACGCGGAGGCCCGGCCGCCTTCCAGAGGAAGACGGCCGGGCCTCTCGCAGAGTGCGGCTGGATCAGACGGCGGCGGTGCGCTCGCGGTGCTCCAGCGCCTGCCGGTACAGCCGGCCCGCGCGGTAGGACGAACGGACCAGCGGCCCGGACATCACACCGGCGAAGCCGAGCTCCTCGGCCTCCTCCTGCAGCTCCACGAACTCGTGCGGCTTCACCCAGCGCTCGACGGGGTGGTGGCGTACCGAAGGCCGCAGGTACTGCGTGATGGTGATCAGCTCGCAGCCGGCGCCCACCAGGTCGGCCAGCGCCTGGCTGACCTCCTCGCGGGTCTCGCCCATGCCCAGGATCAGGTTGGACTTGGTCACCAGGCCGGCCGCGCGGGCCTGCGTGATGACGTCCAGCGAGCGCTCGTAGCGGAAGGCCGGGCGGATCCGCTTGAAGATCCGCGGCACCGTCTCGACGTTGTGCGCCAGCACCTGCGGGCGCGAGGAGAAGACCTCGGCCAGCTGCTCGGGCACCGCGTTGAAGTCGGGGATCAGCAGCTCCACGCCGGTCCGGCCACCCTCGCGGCCGGCCGTCAGCGCGTGCACCTGGCGGACGGTCTCGGCGTACAGCCAGGCACCGCCGTCCGGCAGGTCGTCGCGGGCCACGCCGGTGATGGTCGCGTAGTTGAGGTCCATCGTGACGATGGACTCGGCAACCCGGCGCGGCTCGTCCCGGTCGAAGTCGGCGGGCTTGCCGGTGTCGATCTGGCAGAAGTCACAGCGCCGGGTGCACTGGTCTCCGCCGATGAGGAAGGTCGCCTCGCGGTCTTCCCAGCACTCGAAGATGTTGGGGCAGCCGGCTTCCTGGCAGACCGTGTGCAGGCCTTCCTTCTTGACCAGCGACTGGAGGGCGTTGTACTCCGGACCCATCTTCGCGCGGGTCTTGATCCACTCCGGCTTCCGCTCGATGGGGGTCTCGCTGTTGCGGACCTCCAGGCGGAGCAGCTTCCTGCCGTCGGGTGCGACAGCGGACACGTGCGACTCCTAGAACTAGACGGGGTACCCCCAGGGTACGCCTCTACTTGTACGGTCTGCGCTGAGCCTTCGCCCCGCATTCGCAGGGCAACAGCGGCAGCGGGTCAGGGATTCCCGATCAAGGCCGGCTCGGGCAGCTCGGCGAGGACCTCGGACAGGTGGCGCTCGACCACCGGCAGCACCTCGCCGACCGGCACGTCCCGGCCCAGCTCGGTGGAGAGTGAGCCCACGCCGGCGTCCCTGATCCCGCACGGGATGATCCGGTCGAACCAGGTCATCTCGGGGTTGCAGTTGAGCGCGAAGCCGTGCATCGTCACGCCGCGGGCCACCCGTACACCGATCGCCGCGAGCTTGCGGTCGTCCCCGCGCTGCCCGGCGTTGGACGGAGCGTACTCGGGGCCGGCCAGCCGCGGATCGATGCCCAGCGGCAGGCCCATCCGCAGCGTGAGCCTGCCGATGTCGACCACGTCCGCCGGGTCCACCCGCGCGTCCGGCAGCTCCTGGCCCAGCACCCAGACGCCGCTGCGGCCCTCGACCCGGCTGGAGCTCACGCCGAGCTCGCCGCAGGCGCGGATCAGCGCCTCCTCCAGGCGGCGGACGTAGGCGACCACGTCCATCGGCTCGGGCAGCTTGACGATCGGGTAGCCGATCAGCTGCCCGGGACCGTGCCAGGTGCCCTCGCCGCCGCGGTTGACCTCGACCACGGGGGTGCCGTCCAGCGGCAGGTCCTCGGGCTTGGTGCGCTTGCCGGCCGTGTAGACCGGCTGGTGCTCGAGCAGCAGGACGGTGTCCGGGATCTCGTCTGCCCGCCGCAGGGCGTGCAGACGCTGCTGCTCCTCCCAGGCGACCTGGTACGGCACCGCGCCTTCGCCGATGCCCATGCGTACGAACCGCACGTTCGCGCTCACCGCTGCTCCTTGCCAGGCGTTCGAGACCAACCTCGCTAGCCTACGCCCGCTCGCTCAGCTGCCCGAGAGCAGCCGTTCAGCTGCCCTCCTGGCGGTCCGCCGAGCTGCCCGAGAGCAGCCGTTCAGCTGCCGTTCGGCTGCCCTCCCGGCGGTCCGCCGACCCGGCCCGAGATCAGCTGGAGCCGCAGCGCGAGCTGGAGCTCCAGCGTCCGCTCCGGCCCGTTCCAGTGCGGACCGAGCAGCACCTCCACCCGGTCCAGGCGCTGGACCACGGTGTTCACATGCACGTGCAGCTCGTCCTTGGCCCGGGTCAGGCTGCCGCCGCAGTCGAAGTACGCCCGCAGCGTGCGCACCAGCTCGGTGCCGCGCCGGGCGTCGTACGCCAGCAGCGGTCCCAGCGTGCGCTCGACGAAGCCGCCGACGTCGTGCCCGTCGCCGAGCAGCACGCCCAGGAACCCGAGCGACTCGGCCGACGCCCCGTCGCCCTCGCGCCCCAGCATCCGCAGCGCGCGCACGCAGCGCAGGCCCTCGCCGTACGCGGCCGCCAGCGCGACCGGGCCGGCCGCACTGCGACCGGTGCCGACCGTCACCGGCTGCCCAGCCAGCCGGGTCAGCCGCTCGGCGGCCAGCGCCGCGGCCGCCGCCGGGGTGGCCGAGCCGTCGTCGGGGAGCAGCAGCACCACAGCCTCGCCGTGCTCGGCGCTGACGCCCCGCGAGCCGCCCGAGGCCCCCGAACCGCCCGAGGCCCCCGAGGCCCCCGAGGCCCGCGAGCCGCCCGAGGCTCCCGAGCCGCCCGACCCCGCCGGGGCGCGCGAGCCGAAGAGCAGCTGCGCGGCGGCCCCCGCCAGCCGTGAGCGGCCGTCGGGCGCGGTCTCGGCGACCAGCACCAGGTGCGGGCGGCCCAGATCCACGCCCAGCCGGCGGCCGCGGGCCAGCAGGCCGGCCGGGTCGCGGTCTGGCGCGCTCAGTAGGTCGGCGAGCAGCTCGCCGCGGACCCGGTTCTCCGCCTCGGCGACCGAGCGGCGCAGCAGCAGGAGCAGCGCGGTGACCACGCAGGCCCGTTCGAACAGCCGCCGGTCGGCGTCGTCCAGCTCGGGCCGGCCGCGCAGCAGCAGGCTGCCGAGCGGCTCCTGCCCGGCCAGCACCACGCAGACCCAGCTCTCGCCGTGCCGCACCGCCCGTCCCTCGGCCCGCGAGCGCTCCACCGCCGCCGCCAGCGCCCCGGCCGGGCTCGGCCGCCCGGCCAGCGGACGGCCCTCGGGGTCCTGCACCGCGACCTCGCCCTCCAGCAGGACGCCCACCTCGGCGGCCACGTCCGCCACTTCGGCGCCGCGCAGCACCAGGTCGGTGAGCCGGTCGTGCGCCTGCCCGGCGCGCTGGACGGCGGCCGCGTGGGCGCGGATGACGGCGTTGGCACTGTTCAGCTCGGCCAGCGCGGCCCGGGTGCCGGCCACCGACTCGGCGGTGTCCAGGGCGATCGCGGCGTGTGCGGCCAGCGAGCAGAGCAGCGCGACCTCCTCGGGGGAGAAGGCCCGCGGCGAGCGGTCGGCCGCGAACAGCACCCCGATCACCGTGCCGCCGAGCAGCAGCGGCACGCCGAGGATGGCGACCAGGCCCTCGTCCAGCACGCCCGCGTCCACCCGGCCGGTGTGCTGGAAGCGCCCGTCGGTGCGGTAGTCCGGCGAGGCGTACGGGCGGGCGGTCTGCGCGACCAGGCCGCCGAGTCCCTCGCCGAGGCTCAGCCGCAGGCTCTGGAAGAGCGGCGAGACCGACCCGTCGGTGACCCGCATATAGGTGTCGCCGGCGGCCTCGTCCGGCAGGGTCAGATAGGCGGTGTCGGTGCCGAGCAGCAGCCGGGCCCGCCGGACGATGGCCCGCAGCACCGCGTCCAGGTCGTGAGAGGCCGCCAGATCGCCTGCGGTGTCGAAGAGCGCGGTCAACTCGGCCTCGCGGCGCCTGTGCTGATGCAGCGTCCGGTGCACCCGCAGGGCGAGCCGGACGGACTCCTCGACCTGGGCCAGCACCTCCGGTTCGGCGCCGTCGCGCCGGGCCCGGGCGAGCACGTCCGCGAAGTCCTCGGTAGCGGCGCCGCCGGAGGCGAGCAGGTCCAGCAGCCGGCGCAGCGCGGGGGCCGCGGCGGTCACGGGTACGGAGTCATCCATGGTGCGGGACACCGTCTCACATCGTTCTCCCGCCGCGGCAGGGGGCAGTACGCGAGGAACTCCGGTGGCTGCAACCCATGTGAGGAACCGCCACAGTCGGCTGCCGTCGCGTGGGGGTGTACACCACTCACCGCTCGGGCCCGAAAACCCCAGCATCTCCAAACCCCCTGCGGGTCACCTTCCCCACAACGGGCGGCCATCCTTCACCCGTTCGGAGGATTGGCCGCCCAGATCCGCCCATAGCGCCCGAATGCTCGCTACATTCACGCCGATTCCCGACAGGGGGCGCCGCACCAGGCAGCGGGGGATTGGACTTCCCGGTGCGCCGTCCGAGAGGTGTTGACTGACATGCCCCAACGGCCTGCGACCGACAGCCCGGCTTACGGTCCGCTCGACCCGCACGAACGGCGGACCGCGCGGTCCCTGCCGGACGCCTCCCTGTCCGCACCGCCGGGCGACGAACCCGAACCCGACCCCGAGCACGAGCACGAGGCGTCCGCCGGCGGCCCGGCAGGCACCGAGCGCGCCCAGAACCCGGCGCTCGCCGCGCTGATCGAGGAGGCCGGCTTCTCCCATGCCGGCCTGGCCCGCCGGGTCGACCAACTGGGCCTGGAACACGGGCTCGACCTGCGGTACGACAAAACCTCGGTGACCCGCTGGCTGCGCGGCCAGCAGCCACGCGGCGCCACCCCGGCGCTGATCGCCGAGGTCTTCACCCGCCGGCTCGGCCGCCGGCTCTCCGCCCAGGACATCGGCCTGGACGCCTGCGCGCCGGTCTACGCGGGCCTGGAGTTCGCCCAGACGCCGCAGGAGGCCGTGGACATCGTCGCCAGCATGTGGCGCAAGGACACCGGGCCGCAGTCCGAACTGCGCCGGATCGCCTTCACCCCGGCCGGGTTGGTGGTGCCGAGCCGCGACTGGCTGATCGGGCGCACCGACGAACAGGTCGCCCGGGACGGCTCGGTGGTCGGCTACCCGGCCGCCGCCGGCGGCCCGGCCGACCCGCTGGACCACCCGCCGCTGCGCCCCGCCGGCCTGCCGGGTGCCCGGGTGGCCGCCCCGGGCCGGGTGCCCTCGCAGAGCCGCCGGCCGCTGGTCTCAGACCTGAGATCCCCGCAGGCCCCGGCGCCGCTGCCGCCCGACCCCGGCGCCCGCCCGCCGCGCCCCGGGCTGCGGGTGGGCCGCGGGGACATCGCGGCCGTCCGGGCGGTCGGTGACCTGTTCCGCTCGCTGGACAACGCCTACGGCGGCGGCCACGCCCGGCAGGCGCTGGTGCGCTACCTGGAGAGCGAGGCCGAGCCGATGCTGCGCGGCCGCTACGGCGAGCAGATCGGCCGGGCGCTGTTCGCCGCCGTCGCCGACCTGACCAGGCTGGCGGGGTGGACGTCCTTCGACATCGCCGCGCACGGCCTGGCGCAGCGCTACTTCGTCCAGGCGCTGCGGCTCTCCCAGGCGGCCGGCGACCGGGTGCTCGGCGGGTATGTGCTGATCACCATGAGCCAGCAGGCGGTGCACCTGGGGCACGGCCGGGAGGCGGTCCAGCTGGCCCGGGTCGCCCAGCAGGGCGTGGGGACGGCGGCCCCGGCCGCGGTGCAGTCGCTGATGCACGCCGCCGAGGCCCGCGGCCACGGGATACTGGGCGACGTCCGTGCCTGCACCACCGCCCTGGTGCGCTCCGAGCGGGCCCTCGCGGTGGCCCGGGGGAGCGACGAACTCCCCTCTTGGGCACGGTACTTCGACGAGGCGCAGCTGGCCGACGAGTTCGCCCACTGCTATCGCGACCTGCAGCAGTGGCGGCTGGCCGCCCAGCACGCGGAGAAGTCGCTGCGGCTGCGCTCGGCGGCCTACGCGCGCAGCCGGGTCTTCTGCCGGATGGTGCTGGCGGCGGCCCGGCTGGGCATGGGAGATCTGGAGGAGTCCTGCGGGATGGCGACCGAGGCGCTCCGGGCGGCGGGTGAGATGCGCTCCGCCCGGACGGTGGAGTACCTGCGCGACTTCCACCGCCGGCTCGCGCCCTACCGGGGCAGCCCGGTGGCCCGGGCCTTCGAGGAGGCCGCGCGGCAGGCGGGGGTGATCTAGGACCGAGGGGGGCGCGCACCGCACATGCGCGCCCCCGGGTCCGGAAGTCAGGCCGCCTCGCGTGCCTCCCGCGCGCCGTGGTCGGCCAGGCCGAGGTCGCGCAGCACCGACTGCGCCGCCCGCCGCCCCGACACCAGCGCGCCCTGCGCGCTGCTGGTGTCCCGGTGGTCGCCGCAGACGTACAGCCCGGCCAGCACCCGCACCGGGCGACGGAAGTTGTGCGGGGGCGGCATCGCCGGGACGGCCTCCGGCAGGTGGCGCACGCTGAGGAACTCCCACTCCCGGGTGGACACCCCGTACAGCTCCGCCAGCCGCGAGCGGACCGCCGGTTCGAGACCGGCCGGCCCGCCCGCGTCGAAGCTGCGGCGGCCGAGCACGGTGGTGGCCACCAGCGAGCGCCCGGGCGGGGCGTAGGACGGGTGCACCGCGCTGAGCACCAGCGAGTGCGAGACCGGGGCGGAGCCGCTGGGCCGGTCGGCGTCCAGCAGCATCACGGCTTCGGCGATCGGCGAGCCGGCCGTGGTGTGGTAGTAGGTGGTCACCGGGTGGAACTCGGGCAGCCGCAGCCCGGGCAGCAGTTCGGCCGCCGACCGCGCGTCGGTGGCCAGCAGTACGGCGCGCGCGCCGATCCGCCCGTGCTCGGCGGTCAGCACGCCGTCCGCGCCGACCGCGGTCACCCGTACGCCCAGCCGTACCGTCCCGGGTGGCAGCGCGCCGGCCAGCCGGCCCGGCACGGCGGCCGTCCCGGCGGCGGGCAGGCACAGCCGCCCGCGGGCGTAGCCGCGCAGCACCAGGTCGGCCACCCGGCTACTGGTGCCCAGCGCGGGATCGCTGAGCAGCGCGGTCAGCAGCGGCCGCAGGAACCCGTCCGCCACCCGGGGGGAGAACCCCCGGTCGAGCAGCGCCTGCGCGGTCGTGGTCTCCGGGCGGGCCAGCAGCCGCGGCACCGGCGCGGCGGCGAGCCGGCCGAGCACCGATCCGAGCCTCGCCTTGTCCAGCGAACTGCCCAGCGGCGCACGGACGGTGGCCTGCCGGACGGTGGCCTGCCGGACGGTCGGCGGCTGCGGGCCGACGGTGCGGTAGCGGCGGCCAGCGCTGTGCACCAGCACCCCGGGGGCCAGCGGACAGAGCTCCAGGCTGTCCAGGTCGAGCCGACGGATCAGCTCGGGGAAATCCGTGTTGAGCAGCTGACCGCCGTGGTCCAGCCGGTAGCCGTCCAACTGCTGGCCGGCCATTCGGCCGCCGATCCGCTCGGTCGCCTCCAGCACCTGGACGTCCAGTCCGGCGGTGATCAGCGCGCGGGCGGCGGCTAGGCCCGCCAAGCCGGCGCCGACCACGACCACGTCGGGGTCGGCGGGTCGGCTGCGGCGGGTGATGTCATATGCGGTCACTGGCGAGCTCCCTCCCTGGTCCCGGAGCTCCGGGCCGGCGGACGGCTGCGGGGGTGCCGGGACAGTCCGAACAGGTGATGCCCCGTCAAAGCCTTGTTCAGGCAAGGGCATTCGCTCGGATCGCCGCCGCTTCAGCCGTGCCGGTGGCACGCCCGCGGGCGACGGCGGCGCGCCGTGCGCTCTCGGGCGCCGCAGGATGCCCCCATGCGCCCCCTCTGCGACACGCCCTGAGCTCCCCGCCGCCCCTTGCGCCCCGGCGCCGACCGTGCTCGACAGGCCGCGCTCAGCCGACCGTGCTCGGCAGGCCGCGCTCACTGGGACACGCTCAGCGGGCCGCGCGCACCGCCGCCTCCACCGTCGGGTGGGTGAACCGGAACCCGGCGGCCAGCAGCTTGCCCGGCACCACCCGGTGGCTGCCGACCACCTCCACTGCCATCTCGCCGAGCGCGATCCGCAGCACCGCCTCCGGCACTGGGAACGGTGTCGGGCGACCCAGCACCTTGCCCATGGCCTCGGTGAGCTGCTGGTTGGTCACCGGCTCCGGCGCCGACAGGTTCACCGGTCCGCTCAGCTCCTGGTGGTCGATCAGAAAGCGCAGCGCCGCCACCTCGTCGACCAGCGAGATAAAGCTCCAGAACTGCTCGCCCGAGCCCAGTCGCCCGCCCAGCCCCAGCTTGAAGAGCGGGAAGAGCCGCCCGCCGGCCCCGCCCGCGGCGGAGAGCACCAGACCGGTGCGCGGGTGCACCACCCGCACGCCCGCCTCGGCGGCCGGCCGCGCGGCGCCCTCCCAGTCCACGCAGACCCGCGCCAGGAAGTCGTCCCCGGCCGGCGCCGACTCGTCGATCACCCGGTCGCCGGTCTGCCCGTAGTAGCCCACCGCCGAGCCGCTCACCAGCACGGCGGGCTGCTTCGGCGCGCTCGCGATCGCCGCCGCCAGGGTGCGGGTGCCGAACACCCGGCTCTCACGGATCTCCCGCTTGTAGGCCTCCGACCAGCGGCGGTCGCCGACCCCGGCGCCGGCCAGGTGCACCACGGCGTCCGTCCCGTCCAGCGCGGCGCGGTCCAGCTGACCGAGCCCGGGGTTCCAGCCGACGCCGTACGACCCGTCGGGCTGTCGGCCGAGCGCGCGGCGGTGCCGGACCAATCGGACCACCTGGTGGCCGTCGGCCAGCAGCGAGCGGACAAGGGCGGAGCCGATCAGGCCCGAGGAACCGGTGACAGCGATACGCATGCGGCCATCCTGGCAGGCCGCTCCCCGCGGCCCGCTGCTCGACCCCTGCCACGGTCCCGGGCGTGTCGCCCGACGGCCCGTCATGTCGCCGGTCTGTCTGCCGTCGTCCGCGACCGATACGGTACGGCCGTGAGCAACTCGACCGCACCCGGCTGGTATCCCGACCCGCAGCGCGCACCCGCCGCCGGTGCGCCGCAGGAGCGCTACTGGGACGGCGGCGGCTGGACGGCGCAGACCCGGCCCGCCGTGCCGCCGGTCCCACCCGCCGTACCCCTCTCGGACGCCTCGCCCGCCTACGGCCACCCGGCCGTCCCCGCCCCGGCCGAGCCGTCGGCCTACGGCTTCCCGCCGCCGCCGTACGGGTATCCGCAGGCGCCCGGCTACCCGCCGCCCGGACCGCCGCCCGCCCCGCCGGCCTACCTGGTCGCGCCGCCCGCCCCGCCGTACGGAGCCGCCCCCTACTTCGCGCCGCCCGCCCCCGCCCGCAACCGCACCGGGCTGGTGGTCGGCGTGCTGGCCGGCGCCCTGGTGCTGATCGGCGCCACCGTCGCCGGCGCCGCCGCGCTGCTGGGCAGCGCGGGCGCAGCCGTCCACCCCGGCCCCGTCGCCGCGCAACCCGCGCCGCAGCAGCCCACCCCCACCCCCAGCGACCAGCCCCCGCTGCTGGGCAAGGCGCCGGTCTCGCCCGACGGCACGACCGTCAAGGACCTGCTCGACGGCTGGACCGTCCCGCTGCCCAGCGGCTGGACCTCCGAGGACCACGACGCGGGCAGCGCCCTGTGGCTGACCACCACCCCGTACGACTGCAGCGCGCCCGGTGGCTGCGTGCGCGGCAACTTCTCGATCGACAGCGGCCCCACCCAGGGCCCGGACGCGCAGACGGCGGCCCGCGCGGCGATGCCGAGCCGTGCGACGCAGCTCTACGGCGCCCTGGTCTCGCATCAGGAGCTGGTCAGCGGCCCGATCACCGTCGCGGGCCTGGCGGGCTACGCCGTCCGCTGGCACGTGGCGCCGACGACCGGCGCCCAGGGCTACCTCCTGGTGGTGGCACTGCCGGCGACCGGGGGCGGCTTCACGGTGCTGGTCGGCTCGGTCGACGACGACCCGAGCGCCCCCAAGCCGGCGGTGCTCGAACAACTCGTCGCCGGCATCACCACCGGTCCGCCGCCCAACGCCGCCTGACCGCAGTGTGCGTCAGTCTCCGTACTGCTCCCACAACTTGGGGAATCGTTTCGCCATCTCCGCCGAGTCGTCGAAGTCGAAGCGCGCGCCCTCCGGCTGCCGGGGCTGCTGCGTGCCGAGGTCGGGCAGCGGCATGCCGGTGAGTCGTTCGTGCGCCTCGTCGGCGGCGTAGCCGAACTCCTCGGCGTCGCCGTCCTCCTCCTCGTCGAAGTCGGAGACCAACTCGGCCAGGTCGTCCGGGTGGTGCACCGCTCCCTCGAAGACCTCGCGGCCCTGCGCGATCAGCCAGCACCGGAAGTAGTCGAAGGCGTCCTCGGAGGCGCCGTCGAGCATGAGGTACGCCGCGCCCCACAACTCGCGGGTGTAGGCCCGCTGGAAGCGCGCCTCGAACAGCCGGGCGAAGTCGATCACCTCATCCGGCGTCAGCTGCACCAGCCGCTCCACCAGCAGGTCGGCCTGGTCGTCCGGATCGCCTTCGGCGGCGTCGCGGGTCTCATCGATGATCTGCCAGAAGTCCGTCTCGTACATCACCGCTCCAGCATCCCTGGTCCACGAACCAAACGCACACCCTATGCGCCGCCCGTGCAGGGCGCGCGCCGAGCGCAGATGCGCCGAGCCCCGGCCCGTACGAGACGGACCGGGGCTCGGCGAACTGCCTTGGTGCCTTACAGACGAGCGCCTTGCAGGCGAGCGCCTTACAGACCGAGGTCGCCCTCGAAGGCGCCCTCTTCCAGGCGGGCCTTGACGGTGCCCAGGAAGCGGGCCGCGTCGGCGCCGTCGACGATCCGGTGGTCGTACGACAGGGCCAGCAGGACCATGTCGCGGATCGCGATGGTCTCGCCCAGGTCCGGGTGGTTGACGACGACCGGGCGACGCACGGTGGCGCCGATCCCCAGCATGCCCACCTGCGGCTGGTTGAGGATCGGGGTGTCGAACAGCGCGCCGCGCGAACCGGTGTTGGTCACCGTGAAGGTGCCGCCGGCCAGCTCGTCGGGCTTGAGGCCACCGTCGCGGGTACGGGCCGCCAGGTCGGCGACCTTCTTCGCGATACCGGCGATGTTGAGGTCGCCGGCGCCGTGGATCACCGGGACGAAGAGCCCCTTCTCGGTGTCCACCGCGATGCCGACGTTCTCGACGTCGTGGTACGTGATGGTGTCGTCGTCGTTCACCCGGGCGTTGACGATCGGGTGGACCTTGAGCGCCTCGGTGGCGGCCTTGATGAAGAACGGCATCGGCGAGAGCTTGACGCCCTCGCGCTGCAGGAAGCCGTTCTTCGCCTTGGCGCGCAGCTGCATGATGCGCGTGACGTCGACCTCGACCACGGTGGTCAGCTGGGCCGACACCTTGAGCGACTCGACCATGTGCTTGGCGATCGCCTTGCGCACGCGGGTCATCGGCACGGTCTGGCCACGCAGCGGCGAGGCGACGACCGGGGCGGCGGCCTTGGGAGCGGCGGCAGCGACCGGGGCGGCAGCCGCAGCAGCCTTGGCGGCAGCGGCGGCCTCGGCGGCGGCGATGACGTCCTGCTTGCGGATCCGGCCACCCACGCCGGTACCGGCGAGCGTGCCGAGCTCGACACCCTGCTCGGCCGCGAGCTTGCGGACCAGCGGGGTGACGTAGGCGTCACCGGCGTCGGCGACCGGCGCGGCGGCGACCGGAGCCGGAGCAGCGGCCACGGGGGCAGCGACCGGGGCGGGCGCGGCGACCGGCGCGGGGGCCGGAGCAGCGACCGGGGCGGCAACCGGAGCCGGAGCGGCAACCGGAGCCGGGGCCGCGGGGGCCTCGACGACCGGGGCCGGGGCAGCGGCCACCGGGGCCGGAGCAGCCGGGGCCGCCGGAGCGGCGGCGACCGCACCCGCCGCGCCGATCAGCGCGAGCTGGGCGCCGACCTCGGCGGTCTCGTCCTCGCCGACCAGGATCTTCACCAGCACACCGGCGACCGGCGACGGGATCTCGGTGTCGACCTTGTCCGTCGAGACCTCGAGCAGCGGCTCGTCGACCTCGACGGTCTCGCCCTCGGCCTTGAGCCAGCGGGTGACGGTGCCCTCGGACACCGACTCGCCGAGCGCCGGGAGCAGGACCGGGGTGGCGCCGGCGGCCGGGGCGGCCGGGGCGGCAGCCACCGGAGCCTCGACGACCGGGGCCGGGGCGGCAACCGGGGCCGGGGCCGCGGGGGCCTCGACGACCGGAGCAGCGGCGGCAGCCGGAGCGGCCGCGGCCACCGGGGCGCCGGAGCCGTCGTCGATGATGGCCAGCTCGGCGCCGACCTCGACCGTCTCGTCCTCGGCGACCTTGATGGCGGCGAGGATGCCGGAGACCGGCGCGGGGATTTCGGTGTCGACCTTGTCCGTCGAGACCTCGAGCAGCGGCTCGTCGGCCTCCACTCGCTCACCCTCGGCCTTGAGCCAACGGGTGACAGTGCCCTCGGACACGCTCTCGCCCAGTGCGGGCAGCGTTACTGAGACCGCCATGGTTTCAGCGACTCCTATCAAGTCGTTCAGGAAGTTCAGGAAGGGGGGTGCGGGCGAGAACTAGTCGTGCGAGTGCAGCGGCTTGCCGGCCAGCGCGAGGTGCGCCTCGCCGAGCGCCTCGGACTGCGAGGGGTGCGCGTGGATCAGCTGCGCGACCTCGGAGGGCAGCGCCTCCCAGTTGTAGATCAGCTGGGCTTCGCCGACCTGCTCGCCCATGCGCGCACCGACCATGTGCACGCCCACCACGGCGCCGTCCTTGACCTGGACGAGCTTGACCTCGCCGGCGGTCTTCAGGATCTTGCTCTTGCCGTTGCCGGCCAGGTTGTACTTGAGCGTGACGACCTTGTCCTTGCCGTACACCTCGACGGCCTTGGCCTCGGTGATGCCCACCGACGCGACCTCGGGGTTGCAGTACGTCACGCGCGGCACGCCGTCGTAGTCGATCGGCACGGCCTTCAGGCCGGCCAGCCGCTCGGCGACCAGGATGCCCTCGGCGAAGCCGACGTGCGCCAGCTGCAGGGTCGGGACGAGGTCGCCGACGGCCGAGATGGTGGGCACGTTGGTGCGCATGTACTCGTCGACCAGGACGTAGCCGCGGTCCATGACGACCCCGGCCTCCTCGTAGCCCAGGCCCTGCGAGACCGGGCCGCGGCCGATGGCGACGAGCAGCAGGTCGGCGTCGATCTGCTTGCCGTTCTCGGTGGAGACGCGTACGCCGTTCTCGGTGTACTCGACGCCGGAGAAGCGGGCCTTGAGCTCGAACTTGATGCCACGCTTGCGGAAGGCCCGCTCCAGCAGCTTGGAGGAGTTCTCGTCCTCCAGCGGGGCCAGGTGCGGCAGGGCCTCGACGATGGTGACGTCGACGCCGAAGGACTTCCAGACGGAGGCGAACTCGACACCGATCACGCCACCGCCGAGGATGACGGCGGACTGCGGGACGCGGTCGAGCTTGAGGGCGTGGTCCGAGGAGATCACCCGGTCGCCGTCGATGACCAGGCCCGGCAGCGACTTCGGCACGGAGCCGGTGGCGAGGACGATGTGGCGGCCCTCGTAGCGCTGGCCGTTGACGTCCACCGAGGTCTGCGAGGAGAGGCGGCCCTCGCCGGTGACGTACGTGATCTTGCGCGAGGCCACCAGGCCCTGCAGACCCTTGTAGAGGCCCGAGATCACGTCGTCCTTGTACTTGTGGACGCCCTTGATGTCGATGCCCTGGAAGGTCGCGAGCACGCCGAACTCGGCGGCCTCGCGGGTCTCGTCGGCGATCTCGGCCGCGTGCAGCAGCGCCTTGGTCGGGATGCAGCCCCGGTGCAGGCAGGTGCCGCCGAGTTCGCCCTTCTCGATCAGGGCCACGCTCAGACCCAGCTGAGCGGCGCGGAGCGCCGCGGCGTAACCGCCGCTTCCGCCTCCGAGAATGACTACGTCGAAAACGGTGCTGGCGTCGTTCGCCACGTCACGTCCTCCATGCAATGGGGTGTGGATCGTCCGGGCCGGGGCTGGTCCGGTGTGTCGGGCGGGCCCTTGTGGGGCGCCCAGTCGTGCCGGAAATACATCTTCGCACTTGTTCGCGGCGCTTGATGTCCAGGGCTGCATCACGGGGGGTGCGGGACGGTTGGGCAGGGGGTGCGGCGACCCCCATTTCCTGCCGTCTGTGCAGGTCAACGCCGTGTGCCAGGGCGCCGGTCGGAGTGCTGCGCCGATCGTGACCGAACTTGATTCCGCCTTGTGGAACAAAGTTTCGCCCGAAGCGAACACGTGTGGGTGGAGCTCTGTGCGGCTACCAATTGGTAACCCCGGAATTCGCATACCGCGGGTGATCCGGCGGCCACGGAAAACGCCGACAGGGCCCGGCGTCGAAACGCCGGACCCTGTCGAGGAGCCCTGTGCTTGCGCGAGCCGTCAGGCCTGCGCGGTCTCCTGCGCGTACTGCACCAGGGTGCGCACCGCGGAGCCCGTGCCGCCCTTGGGCGTGTAGCCGTACGCCGCGCTCTCGTGGAACGCCGGACCGGCGATGTCCAGGTGCGCCCAGTCGATGCCCTCGGCCACGAACTCCTTGAGGAACAGGCCGGCCACCAGCGCGCCACCCATCCGCTCACCCATGTTGGCCAGGTCGGCGACCGGCGAGTCCATGCTCTTGCGCAGCTCGGCGGGGAGCGGCATCGGCCAGGACGCCTCGCCGGCGCGGTCGGCGATGCCGACCAGCTTCTCGCGGAAGTCGTCGCTGCCGGCCATCACGCCGAAGGTGCGGGTGCCCAGGGCCATCACCATGGCGCCGGTCAGGGTCGCCACGTCGACGATCGCGTCCGGCTTCTCCTCGCCCGCGCGGACGATCGCGTCGGCCAGCACCAGGCGGCCCTCGGCGTCGGTGTTCAGCACCTCGACGGTCTTGCCGCCGTACATCTTCAGCACGTCACCCGGGCGGGTGGCGGTGCCCGAGGGCATGTTCTCGGCCAGCGCGAGCCAGCCGGTGATGTTGACGGCCAGACCCAGGCGCTTGGCGGCGACCACCGCGGCGAAGACCGCGGCCGCACCCGACATGTCGCACTTCATGGTCTCGTTGTGGCCGGCCGGCTTGAGCGAGATGCCGCCCGAGTCGTAGGTGATGCCCTTGCCGACGAAGGCGAGGGTGGCCTTGGCCTTGGGGTGGGTGTAGGCCAGCTTCACCAGCCGGGGCGGGTTGGCCGAGCCGATGCCGACGCCGAGGATGCCGCCGAAGCCGCCCTTGGCCAGCGCCTTCTCGTCCCAGACCTCGACCTTGAGGCCGTGCTCCTTGGCGGCGGCCTGCGCGATGGCGGCGAACGCCTTCGGGTGCAGGTCGTTCGGCGGGGTGTTGATGAGGTCGCGCGAGCGGTTCATCTCCTCGCCCAGGACGGTGGCGCGCTCCACGGCGGCCTTCGCGTCCTTGCTGCCCTTGCGGCCGGTCAGCACGGCCAGCTCGCCGACCGGCTCCTTGACGCCCTCGGTGGTGCGGTACGTCGTGAAGTCGTACGAGCCGAGCAGGCCGCCCAGGGCGACCGCCTCGATCTCCTCGGCCGACTCGGCCGGCAGCGCGAGACCGGCCTTCTTGGCACCGGCGAGGGTGCGCGCGGCGACACCGGCCGCGCGGCGCAGCGCCTCGGTCGAGTAGCCGCCCTCGGCGTTGCCCAGGCCCACGGCGAGGACGAAGCCCGCCTTCAGGCCGGCGGGGGACGGCAGCTTGACGGCCTCGCCCTCGGCACCGTTCGCACCAAGCGTGACGAGGATCTCAGCCAGCTTGCCGTCGAACGCCTCGGCGACGGCCTCGGCGCCCGGTGCCACGACGAGACCCTTGGGTCCCTTCGCGACGCCGATCACCAGCGCGTCCGCACGCAGCGCGGCGGCTGAGGAGGTGCTCACAGACAATGCAGTCACGTAATTGCGTCCTGTTCTTTCGCGGTCCACGGCCGGATTACGGCATGGGTACAGCCCCAGCGTGCTCCGCCATGACGGCGCAGGGCTACGGTGCTCACCGCATGGTAGTCCGCATAGTGGGACTGCGCCGCCCCCTGGTACCCCGCCTGCCAGGGGCTTCGTCGGCCTGCGAAGACTAGGGAAGACTAGGGGTGGCTCAGGGTGATGCTGATGAGGCAGGCGGTGGTCGCGGTCTCCGTCATCGCCCCCAGGACGTCCCCGGTGATGCCCCCGAAGCGGCTCACGCAGCGGTGCAGCAGCAGCGCGCCCGCGAGCTGGCCGAGCAGCAGGGCCAGGGCGTAGCGCGGATCCGCGCCGAGCAGGGCGACGGCGGCGGCGCTCAGCGCGCAGGCCGCGGCGGCGCCGGCCGGGGAGACGGTGCCGGCCACCATCGCCCCCAGGCCGCCGGGGCGGGCGGCCGGCACCGAGCGCAGGCAGCCCCAGCCGAGCGCGCACCGGCCGGCCATCGCGGCGGTCAGCACGGCGACTGCGCCGCGCGCCGCGGAGTGCGCGAACTGGTCGGCCAGGCAGGCGATCTGAGTGAGCATCACCAGAAGCAGGGTCAGCACGCCGAACGGTCCGATGTCGGACTGCTTCATGATCCGCAGGGCGTCCTCGGCGGGCTTGCCACTGCCCAGGCCATCCGCGACGTCGGCCAGGCCGTCCAGGTGCAGCCCACGGGTGAGCGCGGCGAGCGCGGCCACCGAGGCGACGGCGGCCAGCAGCGGAACGCCGCGCCAGGCGGCCAACGCGCCCAGCGCGCCGGCGAGTACGCCCAGCACCACCCCGACCAGCGGCGCGGCGAGCATCGCCCGCCCGGCCGACTCCCGGTCCCAGCGCTCCACCCGGACCCGCAGGACGGAGAGCGTGCCGAAGGCGAACCGCAGACCGTGCAGCCGCACGGCCTCAGGCCTTGCCCAGCAGCTCCAGGGCGCTGGGCAGCTTGGCCGGCGCCTTGGGTCGCAGCATGGCGGCCGGGCCGGCGGCGTCCTGCTCGGCCAGCGCGTCCGAGGCGGCCTGCAGCAGCGGCAGCGCCATCAGGGCGCCGACGCCCTCGCCCATGGTGATCTGCTGGTCGTGCAGCGGGGTGAGGGTCAGCCGGTCGTACGCCTTGACCAGGGCCGGCTCACCGGTGACCTGCCCGGCCCGCCACCACTCGGGCGCGCGGAACGAGACCCGCTGGGCGACCAGCGCGCAGGCCGCCGACACCACGCCGTCCAGCACCACCGGCAGCTTGCGCACCGCGGCCTGCAGCAGGAAGCCGGTGATCGCCGCGAAGTCCGCGCCGCCGGTCGCCGCGAGCAGCGCCAACTGGTCGCCGAGCACCGGACGGGCGCGCCGCAGCGCGTCGCGGATCGCGGCGCACTTGACCATCCAGACCTTGTCGTCGATCCCCGAGCCGCGCCCGCAGACCGCCGCCGCGTCGGTGCCGCAGAGCGCGCCGATCAGCACGGCGGCCACCGTGGTCGAGCCGACCCCGAGGTCGCCGAGGATCACCAGGTCGGTGCCGAGGTCGGCCTCCTCGTCGGCGATCGCCATGCCGGCGGCGAAGGCGGCGACGGCCTCCTGCTGGGTGACCGCGTCCTCGATGTCGATCCGGCCCGAGCCGCGCCGCACCCGGTACTGGACGACCTCGGCCGGGAACTCCGCCGGGTCCGCGTTCACCGAGACGTCCACCACGCGCAGCTCGGCGCCGAACCGCCGGGCCAGCCGGGCGATCGGCGCGGTGCCGTCGAGTGCCGCGTGCACCCGGGCGATGGTGCCGCCGTCGGCGGGCAGTTGGGAGACACCGAGCGCCGCGATGCCGTGGTCGCCGGCGAAGAGCAGCACCTTGGGCGCGCTGATCGCCCGCACCGGGGAGCGCCCCTGCACGGAGGAGAGCCAGCTGCCCAGCTCCTCCAGCTTCCCGAGACCGGCCCGGGGCTTGTCGAGGTCGAGCCAGCGCTCGTCGGCCGCGCGACGAGCGGCGTCGTCGGGGCGCTCGACGAGCGAGGCGAAGGTATCGAGATCCACGGTGGTGTCCATCGACGGGAACATTACCAACCAGCGCTCACGCTGTCCGGAGCCCGGGGCCCGCAATCCCCTTACGCTTCTTGGCTGCCCTTGATGACCAGCACCTGTCCCGCCACCACCAGCAGCACCCGGTCCGAGGCGTCCGCGACGGCCATGTTCAGCCGGCCGAGCGCGTCCCGGAAGCGGCGGCCGGCGGGCGTACCGGGCACCACGCCCATCCCCACCTCGTTGCTCACCGCGATGACCTGGCGCCGCGTCGACCGCCAGGCCTCGGCCAGTTCCGCGCAGCGCTGCTGCACCGCCCGCTCGGCGCCGGCCGCCCAGGCGTCGTCGTCCCAGGCGCCCGCCTCGTCCATCACGGCGGTCAGCCACAGTGCCAGACAGTCGATCAGGACCGGCGCGGGGTCGCCCTGGTCGGCCAGCAGCGGCTCCAGCGCGCAGGTCTCGACGGTCCGCCAGCTCGCCGGGCGGCGCTCGCGGTGCAGCGCGACGCGCTGCGCCCACTCGCCGTCGCCGTCCCGGTTGCCGCTGGTCGCGACGTAGCAGACGTCGGTGTGGTCGAGCAGCAACTGCTCGGCCCGGGTGGACTTGCCGGACCGGGCGCCGCCGAGGATGAGGGTGCGTGCCATGGCCACCATCCTGCCCGAGGGGGTTGGCCGCGGTTGACGCCGGTCACCGCGGGCAGCCTGACCCGTGCGGGGCAGCGGGATACCCTGCGCTCAAGCAATCAGGGAGGAGCCGGACATGGCGTGGACGTGGCGTTACGAGGCGGCGGACGGTTCGGTCGTCACTCGGGCCGAGGAGTCCGAGGAGTTCTCCGGTCAGGGCGACGCGGAGTCCTGGGTCGGCGAGGAGTGGAAGCAGCTGCTCGAGGAGGGCATCGAGCGGGTCGCGCTGCTCGACGACGGCCAGCAGATCTACACGATGAGCCTGCGCGAGGGCTGATCCACCCGTTGCCCGTGCGTGGTGGGCACGGAACTACTTCGTGCCCACCAGGTGCAGCAGCGCGGCGACCTGGCGGTAGGGGTCCTCGCGGCCGGCCCGCTCCTCGGCCTCCAGCAGCTGGGCGAGCTGGCGCCCGTCCACCGGCAGGGCGGCGTGGTCGGGGGCCGCGTCGGTGAAGACCCGCACGCCGTACCAGTGGCGCAGCGGCACGGAGACCTCGGAGAGCGTACGGGCCAGGTCGGCCAGCCGGTCGGCGCGGGCGGTCAGGCCCAGCCGGTTCGCGTAGTGGTCGTTGTCGAAGGCCTGCAGCGCGGCCCGCCAGTCGCCGGTGAGGCCGGCCCGCATGGCCAGCGCGTCCCCGTTGCGGGCCAGCAGCGAGAGCAGCCCGCCGGAGGCGAGCATCCGGGCCAGCGAGGCGATCATCGGGTCCGGATCGGGCAGGTACATCAGCACGCCGTGGCAGAGCACCAGGTCGAAGCTGCCGGGGCCGAACCAGCGGCCGCACTGGTGCCCGTCGCCGCTCAGCAGCCGGACCCGCTCACGCACCTCGGGCGGCTCGGCGGCCAGCTGGGCCTGGGCCGCGCCGAGCGTGACCGGGTCGGAGTCCAGGCCGGTGACGTAGTGGCCGGCCCGGGCGAGGCGCAGCGCCTGGGTGCCCTGGCCGCAGCCGACGTCCAGCACCCGCAGCGGGGCCGCGGTGGCCCGCTCGCCGAAGTGCGTGGTGATCCGCTCGGCCAGCTGCCTGGCCACCATCTCCTGGCGGACCAGGTTGCGCAGGCCGCCCTGCCGGTCCAGCCAGGCACCGGCGCCGCCCGCGAACGAGCCGCTGCGGGCCGGCACCCGGCCGTAGCCGGTGCGGTCGTACGTCGCCACGTCGTACCCGGCGCGCTCGTCGCCGGGCCGGTCGTAGTCGGCACGCTCGTACCCCGTACGGTCGTGCCCGCCCGCCGCCTGGCCGGGCAGCGCGTACAGGCCGGGCCCCTGCGAGGCGGGGGACCAGCCGTACGGCAGCGGCTCGGCGGTCAGGGGTGCTCGCCCCGCTTCACGCGCGGCTTGGGCAGCCGCAGCCGGCGCATCTGCAGGATCCGCATCAGGCCGTAGCCGATCGCCCCACGGGTGTTCTCGCCCGCGAAGCGCGCCGCGAACTCCTTGCGCAGGCCGAAGCCCAGGCGCAGGAAGTCGAGCGCCACCAGCACGAAGAAGAGCACGAAGAGCACCAGGGACAGCTGCTGCAGCAGCGGCACCTTGACGATGCTGAGGATCAGGATCACCACGGCGAACGGCAGGAAGAACTCGGCCAGCGACCAGCGGGAGTCCACGTAGTCGCGGGCGAACTTGCGCACCGGGCCCTTGTCACGGGGTGGCAGCGCACGCTCGTCGCCGTTGATCAGCGCGACGCGCTGCTTCTCGCGCTCGGTCCGCATCCGCTCGCGGGACTGCTTGGCAGCCTCCTTGCGGTCCTTGGGTACCGTCACCCGGGTGCGGCGGTGGGCCTCGGCCTCGCTGCGCTTGGGCGTCGGGCGGCCCTTCTTGGCCTGCGGATCGCGGGCCTGGGTCGCGTCATCCTGCTCGGCCAGCGCGGTGGCGGAGGAGGGGGCATCATCTGAACGGCGTCGGAACACACGACAAGCCTACGTGCTGGCCAGGGTGTCTCCGGGGTGCTCAAGGAACCAAACCCGTATCGATCCACCGGTTGAGGTCTCCGTCGAGGTCTCCGGCGATGTCTCCGGGGCGACCCTGATCAGGGAACTGGTGAGGAATCCACCCAGGGGATGAGGTGGCGGCCGGATATCCGTAGCAGTCTTGTGGCAGGCCGGTGTACTGCGGTGGATGGCACGCTGCAACTACACTCGCACTAGATTTGGTACGAGATAGAAACCGCTGGCCGGAGAAGGGGGCACCCGAGGCCCATGAGCGACGGAATCATGAAGCGTATGGGGCTGATCTTCAAGTCCAAGGCCAACAAGGCTTTGGACCGTGCAGAAGATCCCCGAGAGACGCTCGACTACTCGTACCAGAAGCAGCTCGAGCTGCTGCAGAAGGTGCGCAGGGGCGTGGCCGACGTGGCCACCTCGCGCAAGCGCCTGGAGCTTCAGCTGACGCAGCTGCAGCAGCAGTCCGCCAAGTACGAGGACCAGGGCCGCAAGGCACTGTCGCTGGGCCGCGAGGACCTCGCGCGCGAGGCACTGACCCGCAAGTCGGCGATGCAGTCGCAGATCACCGACCTGGAGACGCAGTACCAGCAGCTCCAGGCCGAGGAGGAGAAGCTCACGCTCGCCTCCCAGCGGCTGCAGGCCAAGGTGGACGCCTTCCGCACCAAGAAGGAGACCATCAAGGCCACCTACACCGCCGCCCAGGCGCAGACCAGGATCGCGGAGTCCTTCTCCGGGATCTCGGAGGAGATGGGCGACGTCGGCCTGGCCATTCAGCGGGCCGAGGACAAGACGGCCCAGATGCAGGCCCGGGCCGGCGCGATCGACGAGCTGCTCGCCTCGGGCGCGCTCGACGACGCCAGCGGTCTCGGCCGCAAGGACGACATCGAGGCCGAGCTGGAGCGAGTGGCCGGCGGCTCCGACGTCGAGCTTGAGCTCGCCCGGATGAAGGCCGAGCTCGGCGGCGGGTCCACCGGCCCGGCCGCCATCGAGCAGGGCAACGGTGGCGCAGCCCAGCAGGGTGGTCAGCAGGGCGGTACGCAGGACACCCCGCCGACCATCAACTACCACAAGTAAGCGGCCCGTCGACAGCAGGGAGAGACACCAGCATGATCATGAGGATCATGGGTGAGGGTCAGTTCAAGGTTGCCGACGAGCACCTGAACCGGCTCAACCAGCTCGACGACGAGCTGCTCATCGCCCTGGAATCAGGAGACGAGGCCACTTTCCGGGCCGCTCTGGGCAGTCTGCTCGGCGCGGTCCGCGAGGTCGGCGCTCCGCTGCCGGTCGACTCCCTGGAGCCGTCCGAGCTGATCCTGCCGGACACGGACGCCACTATCGACCAGGTCCGCGAGCTGCTGCGCACCGAGGGGGACGGGCTCATCCCCGGCATCCCGGAGTAACCACCCGGTCACACACGTGAGAGGGGCGGTACCCACCAGGTGGGTACCGCCCCTCTCACGTGTGCGCCGGCCCGCCGCTACGGCAGGGCGAGCATCCGGTCCAGCGCGGCCTTGGCGTACTTCTCGGTCTCCGGGTCGACCGTGATGACGTTCGGGACCCGGCCGGCGACCAGCGACTCCAGTGCCCAGACCAGGTGCGGCAGGTCGATCCGGTTCATCGTCGAGCAGAAGCAGACCGCCTTGTCGAGGAAGACGATCTCCTTGTCCGGGTGGGCCTTGGCCACCCGGCGCACCAGGTTCAGCTCGGTGCCGACGGCCCACTTGGAGCCGGGCTCGGCGGCGTCCAGCGCCTTGATGATGTACTCGGTCGAGCCCACCTGGTCGGCGGCCGCGACCACCTCGTGGCGGCACTCCGGGTGCACCAGCACATTGACGCCCGGGATCCGCTCGCGGACCTCGTTGACCGAGTCCAGCGTGAAGCGGCCGTGCACCGAGCAGTGCCCGCGCCACAGGATCATCTTGGCGTTGCGCAGCTCCTCGACGGTCAGGCCGCCGTTCGGCTTGTGCGGGTTGTAGAGCACGCAGTCGTCCAGCGAGAAGCCCAGGTCGCGCACCGCCGTGTTGCGCCCCAGGTGCTGGTCCGGCAGGAACAGCACCTTCGAGCCCTGCTCGTACGCCCACTCCAGCGCGCGCTTGGCGTTGGAGGAGGTGCAGATGGTGCCGCCGTGCTTGCCGGTGAAGGCCTTGATGTCGGCGGAGGAGTTCATGTACGCGACCGGCACGGTGGCGTCGGCTATGCCGGCCTCGGCCAGCACGTCCCAGCACTCGGCGACCTGCTCGGCGGTGGCCATGTCGGCCATCGAGCAGCCGGCTGCCAGGTCGGGCAGGATGACCCGCTGGGTGTCGCCGGTCAGGATGTCGGCGGACTCGGCCATGAAGTGCACGCCGCAGAAGACGATGAACTCGGCCTCCGGACGGGCCGCCGCGTCGCGCGCCAGCTTGAACGAGTCGCCGGTGACGTCGGCGAACTCGATGACCTCGTCGCGCTGGTAGTGGTGCCCCAGGATGAAGACGCGGTCTCCGAGCGCGGCCTTGGCGGCGCGGGCGCGCTCCACCAGGTCCGGGTCGGAGGCGGGCGGCAGGTCGCCGGGGCACTCGACGCCGCGCTCGCTGGTCGGGTCGGCCTGGCGACCGAGCAGCAGCAGCGCCAGCGGCGTCTGGCTCGGCTCGGCGAACCCGGCGACGGGCTGGGTGTCAACAGTGGTGGTCACGGGCGGGTGCCCTCCTGTGCGGCCGGAGGTTCCCAGCCTTCTCGTCTATCTGACGTTATCTATGATAACCCGTTCGCGTCACCCTGACGATGGCCATCGTGTCGATGTGACGCAATCCGCTCGACAGGACGTCGGTGGACTGCTCGTGTTCGCTGGGACCATGAAGGCAATCGCGATCAGGCAGTACGGCGGCCCCGAGGTCGTCGAGTACATCGAGCTGCCCGACCCCAAGGTCGGCCCCGACTCGGTGCTGGTGCGGGTACGGGCTGCCGGGGTCAACCCGGTCGACTGGAAGATCCGCGAGGGCTATCTCGACGCGGCCATCGACGCGTACTTCCCGCTGGTGATGGGCTGGGACCTGGCCGGCGTGGTGGAGCGGGTCGGCCCGGCCGTCACCGAGTTCCGGCCCGGCGACGAGGTGGTCGGCTACGTCCGCAAGGACGCCGTCCAGCATGGCACGTACGCCGAGCTGGTCTCCGCCCCGGTGCGCACGCTGGCCCGCAAGCCCCCGTCGCTCGACTGGGCGCAGGCCGGCGGGCTGCCGCTGGCCGGGCTGACCGCCTACCAGGGCCTGGTCAAGGTGCTGCGGGTGCGGGCCGGCGAGACGGTCCTGGTGCACGCCGCGGCCGGCGGCGTCGGCGGCTTCGCGGTGCAGATCGCGCTGGCGCTCGGCGCCCGGGTGATCGGCACCGCCAGCGAGCGCAACCACGCCTACCTGCGGGGCCTGGGCGCCGAGCCGGTGGCGTACGGCGCCGGGCTGGCCGAGCGGGTCCGGGCGCTGGCGCCGCAGGGCGTGGATGCAGCCCTGGACCTGATCGGCGGCGAGGCGGTGGAGGTCTCGCTCGGCCTGGTCGCGGACCCCGCGCGGATCGCCTCGGTCGCCAACCACGAGGTGCTGGCGGTCGGCGGGCACTACCACTTCGTCCGCCCGGACGCCGCCGACCTCACCGCCCTGGGCGAGCTGGTGGAGGCGGGCAAACTGACCGTCGCCGTCGCCTCCACCTTCCCACTGGCCCAGGCCGCCTCGGCCCAGGCGCTCAGCGCCGAGGGCCGGACCAGGGGCAAGATCGTGCTGATGGTGGACTGACGAGCGAAGTTCGTCAGAATGGGGCGTATCCCCACCCCGCGCCCGACCCCGTGGAGACCCCGCACCGATGAGTACCAGCCGAACCGCCGAGCCGGCCGGTGTCTCCCTGGACGAGACCGACCGCCTGCTGCTGGCCCACCTGGCCAGGGACGGGCGTGCCTCGTACGCCGAGATCGGCGTACTCAGCAACCTCTCCGCCACCGCCGTCCGCCGCCGGATCGACAGGCTGCGGGCACGCGGCGTGGTGCGCGGCTTCACCGTCGTGCTCGACCCGGCGATGCTGGGCTGGCAGACCGAGGCCTTCGTCGAGGTCTACTGCCGCGAGCGCACCGCCCCCGAGGAGATCCTGGCGAGCCTGCGGCAGTTCCCCGAGGTGGTCGCGGCCTGGACGGTGACCGGCGATCCGGACGCGCTGGTCCACCTGCGGGCCGCCGACACCCGGCACCTGGAGGCGGTCATCGAGCGGATCCGCAAGGAGCCCGGGGTGCAGCGCAGCCGCAGTTCCGTGGTGCTCTCGCAGCTGATCGGCTGATCGGCGGGCCCCTCGCGCGGGCCACGCAGCATTCCTGCGCCGAACCTGTCGAACACGCTCGAAAGCTGCTGGAACCGGCGCATTCCGACGCGCGGCCGCGCGCCCCCGCTGCCTAGGCTGATCAACAGTCCCCAGCTCGGCGAAAGGCCCGGATCGTGTCCGCAGCACCGCACCGTATGCACCAGCCCGACAATGAGTTGGTCGACCTGGTTTTCGGCTACATGCGCGATCGCCTGCAGTACGACCCGGTGCCGCTCGACCACCCCGGCGACGGCGAGCAGCTGCGCAGCCACCTGGCCGGCCTGCTCAATGAGCACGGCAACGCGCCGGCCGACGTCCTCAAGCTCTACGACCACGAGCTCTCCCGCGCGGTGATCTCCGCCGACAGCCCGCGCTACCTGTCCTTCATCCCGTGCGCCCCGACCAAGGCCGCGCTGCTCTTCGACATGGTGGTCTCCTGCGCCTCGCTGCAGGGCATCTCCTGGCTGGAGGCGGCCGGCGCGATCGCCGCCGAGAACCAGGTGCTGCGCCTGATAGCCGACCGGGCCGGCCTGCCCGCCTCGGCCGGCGGCACCTTCGTCTCCGGCGGCTCGGCGGGCAACCTGTCCGCGCTGGTGGTCGCCCGTGATGTGGCGCGCCGCAAGCTCGGCGTCGGCCCGGAGGCCCGGCTGCGGATCGCGGTCGCCGACCAGGTGCACTCCTCGGTCAAGAACACCTTCAACATCATCGGTGTCGAGGCATTCAAGGTCCCCACCGTGGACCGCCGCTTCACCGGCGAGGCGCTGCGCGCCGCACTGGCCGCCGACCCGCACCCCGAGACCGTGATCGCGGTGGTCGGCACGGCCGGCACCACCAACGAGGGCATCATCGACGATCTGGCGGGCCTCTCCGAGGTCACCCGCGAGCGCGGCCTCTGGTTCCACGTCGACGGCGCGTACGGCGGCGCCGGCCTCTTCGCCCCGTCGGTGCGCGAGCGCTACAACGGCATCGAGTACGCCGACTCCTTCGTCGTCGACCCGCACAAGTGGCTCTTCGCCCCCTTCGACTGCGCCGCGCTGATCTACCGCGAGCCGCAGCTGGCCAAGGCCGTGCACACCCAGGACGCCTCCTACCTGGACGTCCTGCACCACGAGGGCGACGAGTGGAACCCCACCGACTACGCCTACCACCTCACCCGCCGGGCCCGCGGCCTGCCGCTCTGGTTCTCGCTGGCGGTGCACGGCACCCAGGCCTACACCGACGCCATCGAGGCCGGCCTGACGCTGGCCCGGGAGACCGCCCAGCTGGTGCGCGAGACCGAGCACCTGGAGCTGCTGCACGACCCGCAGCTCTCCGCCGTCTGCTTCCGCCGCACCGGCTGGACCGACCAGGACTACTACGCCTGGTCGCAGCAGCTGCTGGCCGACCAGATCGGCTTCGTCACGCCGACCGGCTGGGACGGCGAGACGGTCGCCCGCTTCGCCTTCCTGCACCCGGGCACCACGATGGAGATGGTCCGCGAGATCCTCGACACCATGGCGTGAGCCCGCCGTAGGGCCTCACAGGAAGCCGCCGCTCGGCAGGTACGGGGCCGGCGGCTTCATGCCGCGCAGCGCCAGGTAGCCGGTGGAGGTCAGGCTCAGGCCCAGCTCCAGGCCGACGTCCACCGCCCACTCCTGGTCGGCGGTCAGCCACTCGACGCCGGCCGCCGTGCCGTCCGGCACCCGCGCCAGCGCTTCGCGCAGCAGCCGCACGGCCAGCCGCTTGGAGGTGGCGGCCAGCAGCTTGACGCTGCCACCCAGGCGGTAGCAGTAGCCGCTGCCGGCCAGGGTGTCGGCGATCAGCAGCTCGTCGTAGTGGGCGAGCATGAAGTCGTGCTCGGGCCCGTGCGCCGCGCCGCGCAGCCGCCGGTCCACCGAGTCCAGCAGGTGCTTGTGGCTGGCGTTGCCGGGGTGCACGGGGATGTCCCCGGCGTCCAGCAGGCCGGCCCGGTCGACCCGGCCGGTCAGCTTCATGGTCGGGTGCAGCGTGAAGCCGGCCAGCCGGTAGCGGCGGGCGGCGGCCGGGTCGGCGGGGGCGCAGATCATCCCGCGCAGGCAGCCCCGCCCGTGCGCGGCGGCCCGCTCCAGCAGCAGCCGGCCGACCTCCTGGCCCTGGGGGCCCGGCAGCACGGCGAACAGGGCGAGGATCCAGACGCCCTCCCGCCGCATCGACAGCGCGAAGCCCACCGCCCGGCCGTCCTCCTCGGCCAGCCAGCAGCCCTCGGGATCGGTGAGCGCCAGATGCCTGGTCCTGGCCCGGTGCATGGCGACCTCCGCCGCGCCGGCCTCGCGCGGTGGCCCGTTCGGCCCTGCGAGGTCACGGAAGGCGGCATCGGCGATCTCCCGGACGGCGTCGGCGTCGGCGAGGGTGTCACGGACCTGGCGCAGGATCATGGGCCTATCCTGGCCAATCGGGAACGGGCCGCGCCCGGCGTTTTCCCATTCCGAGGTGACCGGCGGCACTGCCTTCCCCACTCGCCGGACCGTGACCGGCACCCTGCGGTGTGCGAGCATGGACGACGTGGGGGAGCGGGGAACAGTCCGCGAACAGCAATGACTGCCCGGAATCAATCCGGGCGGCCGCTGGTTGGCACCAGCGGCAGATCGTCGTCACAGACCGGGAGTAAAGAGATGACCGTCCAGGACGAGACCACCGTCGAGAGTGGTCTGCTCCTTACCGACGCAGCCGCGGCCAAGGTGAAGGGCCTGCTGGAGCAGGAGGGTCGTGACGACCTCGCGCTGCGCGTGGCCGTGCAGCCGGGTGGCTGCTCCGGCCTGCGCTACCAGCTCTTCTTCGACGAGCGTTCGCTCGACGGCGACGTCGTGAAGGACTTCGGCGGCGTCAAGGTCGTCACCGACCGGATGAGCGCCCCGTACCTCGGCGGCGCGTCGGTCGACTTCGTCGACACCATCGAGAAGCAGGGCTTCACGATCGACAACCCGAACGCCACCGGCTCCTGCGCCTGCGGCGACTCGTTCAGCTAAGCGCGACCAGCCCTGCGCCGAAGGCGGCCCCGGAGTGTTCCGGGGCCGCCTTCGGCGTGTCCGAGCGATCCAGGACGGTCGGTCTCAGTAGGCCGGTCGGTCTCAGTTGGACGCGCTGACCGGGCCGCCGTTGGGCAGTGACTCCAGCGGGACGTTCGCGCCGGTGTCCAGGTCGACCACCGCGCGGCCCTGCAGCGGGGCGGCCAGGGTGGCCACCACGGCCTGGCTCTTGACCAGCGCCGGGCAGGCCTGGCCGACCGGGGCCTTCTGGGTGATGACGATCTGCACGCCGACCTTGCCGGCCTTGCTCTCGTCGGTCCGCAGCCCGTACTTGTCGCAGACGCCGCCGAAGAAGAAGACGGTCAGCTGGTTGCCGCTGCTGAGGTAGCCGGTCGGCTGCAGGTGGCTCGGCAGGCCGGGCGCGCTGCCGGAGCCCGGGGCCGGCGGCGTGTTGACGGGGGCCGCAGGCCGGGTGGGCGCGGTGCCGGTGCCCGGGGCCGTACCGCCGGGGGCGGTGGTCGGCGTACCGGGCGCCGGGGCGATCGGCGCGCTCGCCGAGGGCAATCCCGAGCCGGCCGGGGCGCTCGGCGCGGCCGGCGAGGAGGCGACGGGCGACGGGCTGCCGCCGGCGACGGGCTTGCCGCTGCTGCCGCCGCAAGCGCTCAAGGTCGCCGCGACCGCCAGCAGCAGTCCGCCGGCCGCCACCGCGCGCCGACGGCGCCCGCGCGGCGCGGCCGCGACTGCACCGGTGGTGGCGCGGGGGGTGAACGGCTCGGCTGCGGTCTTGTCGTCCATGGGAGACGTCCTCCAGAGTCTGCGGATTCCTGACAGGCAGCTGTGCGCTGCCCCGGTGTGACGTGTCACGGAAGAATCCGGTTCCCCGGGAGAATCGCCGGTCGTTCCTACGACCGACCGGCCTAGAGCCCGAACTCCGCCATGCCGGCCACCAGGTCACGGGTGCGGGCGGGCACCGAGATGCCGTGGCTTGGCCGGGCGCTGGGCTGCGGGCCGGTGGCCAGCGGCGGCCAGAACGCGCCGAGTCGGCGGGAGGAGTCGAGCAGGGCGTCCAGGCTGTCCGGATCCGCCTCACTCTTGCGCAGGCTCGGATCCTGGACGGGGGAGTGCTTGGGCAGCATGGCAGGTGCTCCGATTCGCCGCCGCGGCCTCGTCGCCGCGGGCCTGGGGACTACGCCGAGCCCCTCTGTTCGCGACCCTAGGCCGCCGGACCGGACCCGGCCAGACCTACCCGCAGGTAGTCGTCCGCGTGGTCGTCAATCGGGCATCCTCCTCGCCGCGGTCCGACGATCCCCGGGGCGGCCGCTACCGTAGGGGGGTTGTCCCCAAGCCAGCCCCCCAATCGAGGAGCCTTCGTGCGCATCGCCGTTGCCGGTTCGATCGCCTCCGACCATCTGATGACCTTCCCGGGCCGCTTCTCCGACCAGCTGGTCGCCGAGCAGCTGCACACGGTCTCGCTGTCGTTCCTGGTCGACACCCTGGACATCCGCCGCGGCGGGGTCGCGCCGAACATCACCTTCGGGATGGGCGTGCTGGGGCTGCGCCCGGTGCTGGTCGGTGCGGCCGGCGCGGACTTCGAGGAGTACCGCGGCTGGCTGGAGCGGCACAACGTGGACACCGAGTCGGTGCACATCTCGGAGACCCGTCACACGGCCCGCTTCATGTGCACCACCGACGAGGACCACAACCAGATCGCGTCCTTCTACACCGGCGCGATGGCCGAGGCCCGCTACATCGAGCTCAAGCCCGTCGCCGACCGCCTCGGCGGCCTGGACCTGGTGCTGATCGGCGCCGACGACCCGCAGGCGATGGTCCGGCACACCCAGGAGGCCCGCACCCGCGGCTACGCCTTCGCCGCCGACCCGTCCCAGCAGCTGGCCCGGCTGGAGGGCGACGCGATCCGCGAGATCGTCGACGGCGCCGCGTACCTCTTCACCAACGAGTACGAGGCCGCGCTGATCGAGAACAAGACCGGCTGGTCGCAGGACGACATCCTGGAGCGGGTCGGCACCCGGATCACCACGCTGGGCAGCAAGGGCGTGCGGATCACCCGCAAGGGCGAGCAGGACATCGTGGTGCCCTGCGCCCAGGAGAAGCAGAAGACCGACCCGACCGGCGTCGGCGACGGCTTCCGGGCCGGCTTCCTGGCGGGCCTGTCCTGGGACCTCGGCCTGGAGCGGTCCGCCCAGATCGGCTGCATGCTGGCGACCCTGGTGATCGAGACCGTCGGCACCCAGGAGTACGAGCTGCGCGCCGCCAACTTCATCGAGCGCTTCGCGGCCGCCTACGGCGAGGACGCCGCCGCCGAGGTCCGGGCCCGGCTCAGCTGAGCCTGCGCACCAGGTAGGCGAATCCCCGGTCGGCGCCGTAGTCGGCGGCCGGGGCCTCGCCCAGGTACTCCTGCTCGCGCATCCCGCACCAGGCGGGGATGTCCAGCCGGGCCGCCTCGTCGTCGGCCAGCACCACCACGACTCCGCCCGGCGCGACCTCGCCGATCCGCTTGGCCAGCTCGATCACCGGCAGCGGGCAGCGCTTGCCCAGCGTGTCGAGGACCAGTTCTTCCCCGCCCTCCTTGGGGAGCGGTGCCAGGTCCAGGCCGAGCGGGGCGCGTACGGCGGCGACCAGCTCGGGCAGCACCGTCAGGAACCGGTCCACCTCCGCCTCCGGCGTCCCGAACGGCAGTGAGACCCGGACGTTGCCCTCGGTCAACACCCCCATCGCGGCCAGCACATGACTGGGCGTCAGGGTGCTCGACGTGCAGGAGGAGCCGGAGGAGACCGCGAAGCCGGCCCGGTCGAGCTCGGTCAGCAGCACCTCGCCGTCCACATAGAGGCAGGAGAAGGTGACCAGGTGCGGCAGCCGGTGGACCGGGTCGCCCACCACCTCCACCTCGGGCACCAGGCGCGGCACCCGCGCCCGGATCCGCTCGACCAGCGCGTGCAGCCGGGCGTTCTCCTGCTCGGCCTCGTCCCGCACCGCCCGCAGCGAGGCAGCCGCCGCCACGATCGCCGGCACGTTGACGTAGCCGGGCACCCGGCCGCGCTCCCGCTCGTCGGCCGGCAGCGCGGAGGAGAACCGGACGCCCTTGCGGACGACCAGCACCCCGACCCCCGCCGGGCCGCCCCACTTGTGCGCACTGGCCGTCAGCAGCGACCAGCCGCCCGGCACCGGCAGCCGCCCGGCGCTCTGCGCCGCGTCCACCAGCAGCGGCACCTCCCCGCAGCGCTCGGCCACCTCGGCGACCGGCTGCACGGTGCCCACCTCGTGGTTGGCGGACTGCAGTACGGCCAGCGCGGTGTCCGGGCGGACGGCGAAGTCCCGGGCCAGCACCCGCCCGGTGCGGTCCACCGGCACCACGCCGACCGTCCCGCCGTCCGCCTCGTGCAGCTCGGCGGTGTGCAGCACGCTGGAGTGCTCGACCGCCGAGTGCAGCAGGTGACGTCCCGTCCGGCGGCGCCCGCGCAGGGCGCCGAGCATGCCCAGCTGCACCGCCTGGGTCCCGCTGGTGGTGAAGGACACCTCGTCGGCCCGCGCGCCCAGCACCTCGGCCACCGTCTCGCGGGCGGCGTCCAGCAGCATCCGGGCCTGCCGGCCGGAGCGGTAGAGCCTGGCGGGGTCGGCCCATCCCTCGTCCAGGGCGGCGACGAGCGCCTGGCGCGCGACCGGATGCAGGGGAGCGGTGGAAGCCGCGTCGAAGTAGGACACGACGGACACGGTAACCCGGCCTCACTCGGCGTCAGACGAACACCGGATTTGTCCGCTTCGTCCGCACCCGACGATCCGTCACCCAAGCGCCTCGAGACCGTCCCCTGATCGGGTGAATGGACCCCGAATGCCTGGCGTGACCTGGGAGTCCACGCCTGCCGGGGCTGATCGGGTAGGCGGACGGCGCGTTACCGGGACCTGCTCGTCAGGTCCGCATAAGCCTGGAGTAGGGTTTGGCCCGCATAAGCATTCAAACCGTGCCCGTGGGCGGGTCGCCGGGGAGGCGAAACACTCCTCGGGGCGACGCGATCGCGGGCGAGACTTCGGGAAGGCGCTACGTGAGTCCCAACGGCTCCGACCGCTCGCCGCGGCGCACGATGCGGCGGAAGCTGCCTCAGGCGCTGGCACTGGGCCTCGTCATCGCGACCGCTACCGGCTGCTCGGCCAACGACCTGCCCAGGCTTGGCCTCCCCAGTCCCGTCACCACTACTGGACACCTTGTCCTTCAGATGTGGCAGGGGTCCTGGATCGCGGCGCTGGTGGTCGGCGTACTGATGTGGGGTCTGATCATCTGGAGCGTGATCTTCCACCGGCGCAGCCGCACCGGTATCGAGATCCCTCCGCAGACCCGGTACAACGTGCCCATCGAGGCGCTCTACACCGCGGTCCCCATCGTCATCGTCTCGGTGCTGTTCTACTTCGTCGCCCGCGACGAGTCGACCCTGACGAGTGTCTCGGCCAAGCCGCAGCACTACGTCAACGTGGTCGGCTTCCAGTGGAGCTGGGCGTTCAACTACGAGAACACCGAGACCCCGGACCCGACCAGCACGACCGCGGCGTACGACATCGGCACCCCGCAGAACATTCCGACCCTGTGGCTGCCGGTCAACGAGTCGGTCCAGTTCCGGCTGACCTCGCGTGACGTGATCCACGACTTCTGGCCGATCGACTTCATGATGAAGATGGACGTCGTGCCGGGCGTGGTGAACCGGTTCCAGGTCACCCCGACCGTCCTGGGTACCTACAAGGGCAAGTGTGCGGAACTCTGCGGTGTGAACCACGACCAGATGCTCTTCCAGGTCAAGGTCGTCACCCACGACGAGTACGAGAACCACCTGCAGCAGCTCCGGGCCAGTGGCCAGGCAGGCGCGGTGCCTTCGGGCATCACGACCATGGGAAGTGAATAGTGACCATCCTCAACGAGCCCGCCGCTGCCGGCGGGGCATCCGGGGGCACCGTCACGGTCGGCGGGGGCGCACAGCGCACTCGTAAGCCGGGTTCCACCATCATCAAGTGGCTGACCACCACCGACCACAAGACGATCGGCACGATGTACCTCGGTACGTCGTTCGCGTTCTTCTTGATCGGTGGCATCCTCGCCCTGGTCATGCGGGCCCAGCTGGCTCAGCCCGACGGCAAGGTCCTGACGAACGAGCAGTTCAACCAGGCGTTCACGATGCACGGCACGATCATGCTGCTGATGTTCGCGACGCCGCTCTTCGCCGGCTTCGCGAACTGGATCATGCCGCTCCAGATCGGCGCTCCCGACGTCGCCTTCCCGCGTCTGAACATGTTCGCCTACTGGCTCTACCTGTTCGGCTCGACCATCGCGGTGGGTGGCTTCCTCACCCCGCAGGGTGCGGCCGACTTCGGCTGGTTCGCCTACTCGCCGCTCTCCGACGCGGTCCGCTCGCCGGGCGTCGGCGCCGACATGTGGATCATGGGTCTGGCCTTCTCCGGCTTCGGCACGATCCTCGGTGCGGTCAACTTCATCACCACCATCATCTGCATGCGCGCGCCCGGCATGACGATGTTCCGGATGTCGATCTTCGTCTGGAACGTCCTGCTGACCGCCGTGCTGGTCCTGCTGGCCTTCCCGGTTCTCGCCGCCGCGCTCTTCGCGCTGGAGGCGGATCGGAAATTCGGGGCACATATCTTCGACCCGGCCAATGGCGGGGCGCTGCTCTGGCAGCACCTCTTCTGGTTCTTCGGGCACCCCGAGGTGTACATCATCGCGCTGCCGTTCTTCGGCATCATCTCGGAGATCATCCCGGTCTTCAGCCGCAAGCCGATGTTCGGTTACTCCGGCCTGATCGCCGCCACCATCGCGATCGCCGGCCTCTCCGTGACGGTGTGGGCGCACCACATGTACGTCACCGGACAGGTGCTGCTGCCGTTCTTCTCCTTCATGACCTTCCTGATCGCGGTGCCCACCGGTGTGAAGTTCTTCAACTGGGTCGGCACCATGTGGAAGGGCTCGCTGAGCTTCGAGACCCCGATGCTCTGGACGGTCGGCTTCCTGGTGACCTTCCTCTTCGGTGGTCTGACGGGTGTTCTGCTGGCCTCCCCGCCGATCGACTTCCACGTCTCGGACTCGTACTTCGTGGTCGCCCACTTCCACTACGTGGTCTTCGGCACCGTCGTCTTCGCGATGTTCGCCGGCTTCCACTTCTGGTGGCCGAAGATGACCGGCAAGATGCTCGACGAGCGCCTTGGCAAGATCACCTTCTGGACGCTCTTCATCGGCTTCCACACCACCTTCCTGGTGCAGCACTGGCTCGGCGCGGAGGGCATGCCCCGCCGCTACGCGACGTACCTGGCCTCGGACGGCTTCACCACGCTGAACACCGTCTCGTCCATCGGCTCCTTCCTGCTCGGCCTGTCGATCCTGCCGTTCCTCTACAACGTCTGGAAGACCGCCAAGTACGGGGAGAAGGTGGAGGTCGACGACCCGTGGGGCTACGGCCGTTCGCTGGAGTGGGCGACCTCCTGCCCGCCGCCGCGGCACAACTTCCTCACCCTGCCCCGGATCCGCTCGGAATCCCCGGCGTTCGACCTGCACCACCCGGACATCGCCGCGCTGGACTACCTGGAGTTCCACGGCCACCCGGCCAAGCACTTCGAGGGCGTCACGCCGGCCGTCTACGACACCCCTGAGCTGACCACCAAGGGCAAGAAGGAGGGCGACGCCTGATGAAGGAGCAGGGCAAGATCTTCGCAGGCTTCGCCGTCTTCATCCTGGCCTGTGCCATCACCTATGGCATCTGGACCACGCACAGCTCGCACGGCACGGAGGCCGCCGGTACCACCGCGCTCTTCCTGGCCTTCGGCCTGTGTGCCTTCATCGCGTTCTACCTGGGCTTCACCGCCCGCCGGGTGGACCTCGGTGCCGGCGACAACCCCGAGGCCGAGGTCTCGGACGACGCCGGTGAGCAGGGCTTCTTCGCCCCGCACAGCTGGCAGCCGCTGTCGCTGGCCTGCGGTGGCGCGCTGGCCTTCCTCGGCGTCGTCTTCGGCTGGTGGCTGATGTTCTGGTCGCTCCCGGTCATCATGATCGGCCTCTTCGGCTGGACCTTCGAGTTCTACCGCGGCGAGGACCGGAACCAGTAGGCACGGTTCCCCGCACGCACCAGGCAGGACCCCTCTTCGGAGGGGTCCTGCCTGTTCTGTTAGCGCGTCCGGGTGGGCCGTTCACTCGCGCGGGCGCTGCGGCGTGCGCCCCGCCTCCGGGGGTGTCCTGATGTTCCTACGATCTGAGACAGGTCCGAACCTCAGGAGGCTCACGTGGCCGTCAGACGCGCAATAGGGCGAGAGAACGGAGCGGACCGCCGTCGTGCGGTGCCGGCCTGGCTTGCCCTCGCGCCACTCCTGCTGACCCCGCTGGCGGGTTGCTCGGAGGGTGGCGGCGGGCAGTCGGGCAGCAAGCCGCCGCGGGCCGTGGACGCCGCGACGCTGGTGAGCACCTCGCCCGTCGCCGACGCCGACCCCGGCAAGCCCTTCACGGTGACCGCCAAGGCGGGCGACGCGATCACCGATGTCACCCTGAGCGGTCCGGGCGGCGCAGTGGTGGCGGGCACCCTCGACCCCGGCGGGCACGGCTGGCACAGCGTCGGCCCGCTGCTGCCCGGCACCCGCTACACCGTGCGGATCGCCGCCGCCGACGGCAGGGGCGGCCGCGGCGAGCGCACCTCCGACGTCACCACCAAGGCCGCCGACAAGCTGCTCACCGCGACCCTGGGCCCCGACGCCGGGCCGGCGGTCTACGGCGTGGGCGAGCCGCTCACCGTCCAGCTCTCCGAGCCGGTCACCGACCCGGCCGCCCGCCAGCAGGTCGAGCGCGGACTGAGCGTCTACTCGCAGCCCGTCCTGCGCGGCGCCTGGCACTGGGTGGACAGCAAGAATCTGCACTTCCGCCCGCAGGAGTACTGGCCGGCCAACGCCTCGGTCCGGTTGACCTTCGACGTCCAGGGCCAGCCCTTCGGCGGCGGGATGTACGGCGGCGCGGCGAGCCGGGTCTCCTTCCGCACCGGCGACCGGGTCGAGGCGCTGGTCGACGCCTCCACCGACGAGCTGACCTTCAAGCGCAACGGCGAGGTGGTCAACACCATCCCGGTGACCACCGGCAAGCCCGGCTTCGACACCCGCAACGGCATAAAGGTGGTGCTGGGTCAGGAGCGGGTCGTGCAGATGAGCAGCGAGACGATCGGCATCGCCAAGGGCAGCGAGGAGTCGTACGACCTCAAGGTGGAGTGGGCCACCCGGGTGACGTGGAGCGGCGAGTACGTGCACGCGGCGCCCTGGTCGGTGGGCTCGCAGGGCGTGGAGAACGTCAGCCACGGCTGCACCGGGATGAGCACCGACAACGCCGAGTGGTTCTACGACCAGACCCGGGTGGGCGACATCGTCCAGGTGGTCAACAGCAAGGGCCACACCATGGAGCCGTTCGGCAACGGCTTCGGGGACTGGAACCTCGGCTGGGACGAGTGGGTCAAGGGCAGCGCCCTGGGCAAGGAGGTCAGCACCAGCAGTCCCACCCCGGTGGCCGACGCCGCCACCACCGTGCACCCGCAGATCTGATCAGTCCTGCCGGTAGACGAGGCCCAGCGCGCCGTTCACGGCCGCCAGGGCCTCGTCCCGTGTGGTGCCGAGACGCTCGGCCCGCTCGGCGAACTCGGCGGCGGCCGCGGCCAGCAGGCGGTGCGCGGTGTCACCGGTGGCGGCGATCAGGGTGCCGCGCCGGCCGTGGGTCTCCACCACGCCGTCCGCCTCCAGTTCGCGGTAGGCGCGGGCGACCGTGTTGGCGGCCAGCCCCAGCTGCTCGGCCAGCGCCCGGACGGTGGGCAGCTTCAGACCCGTCGGCAGGACCCCGGTACGGGCCTGCTCGGCGATCTGCGAGCGCAGCTGCTCGTACGGGGGAGTGGCGGCGGAGTGGTCCAAGCTCAGCTGCACGGGGGAGCCTCCTGGGCGGTGGGCGGGCGGGGGACCATTCTCGCGCGCCGCGGCCGCGGTGAACGCCAAGGGCCCCCGTCCGGTGGTGCCGGACGGGGGCCCTCAGGTGGCTGGCAGTCAGCTCAGGGGATCAGTGGTGGCCGTGGCCGCTGGTGATCTCCTGGTGCTCCTCGACGGTCGGCTTCGGGATCTGGCCACCCTCGCCGAAGTAGCCCGCGGAGAGCTTGGCGCGGGTCTTGGTGAGCAGGCCGACCTTGCGGGCGACACCGTTCTCGTCGACCTCGGCAGGCAGTTCCAGCGGCTCCGGCTGCTCGTGCGAGGTGAGCGTGTGGAGCCGGCCCTGCGGGAGCTGGGCGTGGATCTCGATGAACTCACCGTGCGGCAGCCGCTTGATGACACCGGTCTCGCGGCCGTGCAGCACCTTGTCCCTGTCACGGCGCTGGAGGCCGAGGCACCAGCGCTTGGTCACGTAGAACACGATGATCGGGATGACGAAGGAACCCGCCCGGACGAAGTACGTGATGTCGTTCAGCGACAGGTGGAAGTGGGTCGCGACCAGGTCGTTGCCACCACCGAGCAGCAGCACCAGGTAGAGCGCGATCCACGCGGCGCCCAGACCGGTACGGACCGGGGCGTTGCGCGGGCGGTCCAGGATGTGGTGCTCGCGCTTGTCGCCGGTGATCCAGCCCTCGATGAACGGGTAGAGCGCGATCAGCGCCAGCACCAGCGGGAAGAGCATCAGCGGGATGAACACACCCAGGTTCAGGGTGTGGCCCCAGGCGCGGATCTCCCAGCCCGGCATGACACGGATCAGACCCTCGGCGAAGCCCATGTACCAGTCGGGCTGCGCGTCGGTGGAGACCTGGTCGGGACGGTACGGACCGTACGCCCAGACCGGGTTGACCGAGGCGATCGCGGACATCGCCGCGATGATGCCGAACACCAGGAAGAAGAAGCCGCCGGCCTTGGCCATGTAGACCGGCATGAGCGGCATGCCCACGACGTTCTGCTCGGTCTTGCCCGGGCCCGCCCACTGGGTGTGCTTGTGGTAGAAGACCAGGATCAGGTGCGCGACCAGCAGGCCCAGCATGATGCCCGGGATGAGCAGCACGTGGATCGTGAAGAAGCGCGGGATGACGTCGGTGCCGGGGAACGGCCCGCCGAACAGGAACATCTGGATGTACGTGCCCACCAGCGGCACGGCCAGGACCGCGCCCTCCATGAACCGGATACCGGTGCCGGAGAGCAGGTCGTCGGGGAGCGAGTAGCCCATGAACCCGTCGAAGAAGCCCAGGCAGAGCAGCAGGAAGCCGAAGACCCAGTTGATCTCGCGGGGCTTGCGGAACGCGCCGGTGAAGAAGACGCGCATCATGTGCACGAACATCGCGGCGACGAAGACGATCGCGGCCCAGTGGTGGATCTGACGGATCAGCAGACCACCGCGGACCTCGAAGCTGATGTTCAGCGTCGACTCGTAGGCCTCGGACATCCGGATGCCGTTCAGCGGCGCGTACGAGCCGTTGTAGACGACCTCGCCCATGCTGGGCTTGAAGAACAGGGTGAGGTAGACACCCGTGAGGATGATGATGACGAAGGTGTAGAGGCAGATCTCACCGAGCATGAAGGACCAGTGGTCCGGGAAGATCTTGCGCAGGTTGGCCTTGGCGAGGGAGTAGATCCCCAGCCGGCCGTCCACCCAGTCCGCTGCCGCCTCGCCCTTGTTGGCGGGCTTGGCACGCGTGCTGGCCGGAGCCGTCTGCTTGGTGCTGGTCGAGGAACTCATGCGCTGCGCTCCCAGAAGCTCGGGCCCACGGGCACGGTGAAGTCCTGCGTGGCCACCAGGTAGCCGTCAGAGTCAGTGCTGATCTTCAGCTGCGGCAGCGGGTGTCCGGCCGGGCCGAAGATGACCCGGGCGCCGTCCGACAGGTCGAAGGTCGACTGGTGGCACGGGCAGAGCGCGTGGTGGGTCTGCTGCTCGTACAGGCTGATCGGGCAGCCGACGTGGGTGCAGATCTTGGAGTAGCAGAGCACCCCCTCGAAGCCCAGCGCCGCCGACTTCTCGTCCTTGAGGTCCTCCGGCTGGATGCGGATCAGCATCAGCGCGTCCTTGGCGATGGCTTCCTGGAAGTCCTCGTCGGAGTCCTGGAGGCCGTTCGGACGCAGGGCCGAGGGGCCGGGCTTGGCGAAGGTCAGCGAGCCGACCACGATGTCCTCGGCCTTCATCGGCTCGTCGGTGTTCATGTTGACGAGCCGGATCGGCGCGGAGGGGGTGGCCTCGGACCAGTCGGTGGAGTCGAGCTTCTTCTCCGGCAGCGGGCCGAGGTCGCGCAGCAGCACGACGCCGGACAGCGGGACCATCGCCATGGAGCCGATCAGGGTGTTGCGGATCATCTTGCGACGACCGAACCCGGACTCGGCGGCGCCGGTCTTGAACTGCTGGATGACGTCCGCGCGGACCTCGTCGTCAGCCTCGATCGGGTGGCGCTCGGCGGGCATCTCGACATCGGACATCAGGGTGCGGGCCCAGTGGACCGCGCCCGCGCCGATGCAGAAGAGTGCGACCGCCAGCGTCATGCCCAGCGCGAAGTTGAGCGCGCTGACATGGCCGAGCGGGAAGATGTAGACCAGCTTGTCCGGGTTGATGCTGGCGTACGAGGCGATGAAGCCCACGGTCGCCAGCATCGACAGGATGAACATCCCCGACACCTGGCGCTCGGCCCGCTTGGCGGCCCGCTCGTCGATGTCGGTGCGCCGCGGCTCGTGGGCCGGCAGGCCCGGGTCCGCGAACGGGTCGTCGGCTACGGCGAGATGGCCGTGCCCTTCGGAGGCGTCGTGCGCCTCCGGCAGCTTGTCATCTGAGATGTTGTCGTGGCTCATGACTTCTTGGCCTTGGTGGTGTGGGCAGCGACCCAGATCGCGACCGCGATGAGAACGCCGAGACCGAAGATCCAGCCGAACAGGCCCTCGGTCACCGGACCGAGGCTGCCCAGGGTCAGACCACCGGGGTTGGGGGCTTCGTCGGCCTGGTAGCGGACGAACGCCACGATCTCCTGCTTCTGCTTCTCCGGCATGGTGCTCTCCGGGAACTGCGGCATGCTCTGCGGGCCGGTCTGCATGGCCTCGAAGATGTGCTTGGCGCTCACGCCGTCCAGCGAGGGTGCGTACTTGCCCTGGGTCAGGGCGCCGCCGGCACCCGCGAAGTTGTGGCACTGCGCGCAGTTGGTCCGGAACAGGTCGCCACCCTTGGCGATGGCGTCCGTCTCGGTCGACGTGTACTGCTCGGACGTCGGCGTCACCGGGCCCGGGCCGAGCGAGGCGACGAAGGCGGCCATCTGGTCGATGTCCGACTGCGAGTAGATGTTCTTCTTCTTCGGGATCTGAGCGCCCGGCTGCTGGGCCGGCATCCGGCCGGTGCCGACCTGGAAGTCGACCGCGGCGGAACCGACACCCACCAGGCTCGGACCGCTAGGGGTGCCCTCGCCGTTGAGGCCGTGGCAGGACGAGCAGCCCACGGCGAAGAGTCGCTTGCCCTGCTCGATCGCGAGCGACTGCGCGGAGCTGTCGGCCTGTGCCTTCTCGGCGGGCGCGAACGCGGCGTACAGCCCCCCGGTGATCGCCAGGGCGAAGAGTAGGACGACCAGCGCCGCCAGTGGGTGGCGCCGTCGTGCGGAGAGCTTTTTCACGGAATAACCCCGGTGTCAGGATCTGGTCGGCTGGTGGTGGGCCCGGCGCGCAGTCGGCGTCGGCAGGGCATCGGCACGGGCAGAAGGACCCGGAGCCGGTGAGGGCAGCGGGTCCGGCCGGCGGCCAGCGACCTGATCGGCTACTTGATCAGGTAGATGGTCGCGAACAGGCCGATCCAGACCACGTCGACGAAGTGCCAGTAGTACGACACGACGATCGCGGCGGTGGCCTGCTCGTGCGTGAACCGCTTGGCTGCGTAGGTCCGTCCCAGGACCAGCAGGAAGGCGATCAGACCGCCCGTCACATGCATCCCGTGGAAGCCGGTGGTCAGGTAGAACACCGAGCCGTACGGGTCCGAGGACAGCGAGAGGCCGTCCTTCTTCACCAGCGAGGTGTACTCGTAGATCTGACCGCCGATGAAGATCGCACCCATCACGAAGGTGAGCGAGAACCACGAGCGGAGCTTCTTCACGTCACCGCGCTCGGCGGCGAAGACGCCGAGCTGGCAGGTGAGCGAGGAGAGCACCAGGATCGTGGTGTTCACGGAGGAGAAGGGGACGTTGAGGGCATGTGCCTTCTCGGCCCAGAAGTCTGGTCCCTTCACGGAGCGAGCCGTGAAGTACATCGCGAAGAGGGCCGCGAAGAACATCAGCTCGGAACTCAGCCAGACGATGGTTCCGACGCTGGTCATGTTCGGTCGATTGACCGATCCATGTGCGTGCCCGGTTTCTGTTGCTGTTGCTGTCGCCACGACCGACATTATGTCGGTCCCTTATTCCGTCTTCACGTCGGGGGGTCTCCCTCGGAGTGTCCGGTGCGTGCGGTATGCCCGGATGGCCGTGTCCGGGTCCTCCGGGGCGCGGGTCGTCGCCCGAGGCGGATGAGATTCGTCGTCCGATGCGACTTTCCTGACGGTTCGTCCGGCTGGATCACCCCTTCGCCCCGCGTGTTCCTGACGGCGGAAGAGGCCGGGAGGCGCTAGCGCGTGGGCCGTCCGGGTGATCTACGGGGGTGGGGGTGACGGCCGTACGCCCGATCGGGTGACGGCCCGCCACGTCCGGGTCCGGAGGAGATCGCGCGGGACGCTCACCGGGACGGGTGATGCGGAGTAGCATCCGGGAGTGGTGGACGTGGCGCGGATCACACCCGTGGCGCGTTGTACCGGCGGTAGCAGGCGACGTATCGAGGCACCTTTCGAGGCACCTTTTTCTGAGCACCTGGGAGCAGGGCCGATGACGCACACGAGCGACGAGACGCTGACCGTTCTCGTCTACAGCGACGACCGCAACACGCGCGAGCAGGTCACCACGGCGCTGGGCCGGCGGCCCGCGGCGGATCTGCCGGAGCTGACCTACCTGGAGTGCGCCACCACCCCGGCGGTGCTGCGTGCCCTGGAGAAGGGGGGCGTGGACCTCTGCGTCCTGGACGGCGAGGCCGTGCCGGCCGGCGGTCTCGGCCTGGCGCGCCAGGTCAAGGACGAGATCTACGGCTGCCCGCCGGTGCTGGTGCTGATCGGCCGGCCGCAGGACTCCTGGCTCGCCGCCTGGAGTCGGGCGGACGCGGCGATCTCCCACCCGGTGGACCCGGTGGCGCTGGCCGACGCGGCCGCCGCGCTGCTGCGGGCCCGGCTCGGGGCCCGCAGCCTGTCCAGCTGAGACCGTCCGGCAGTGCGCTGAACGGTTCGTCTCAGCAGACGGACGGGGCCGTCGTCCTCGGGGCGGCGGCCCCGTCCCGCTGGTTAGGCTGACGGCATCCCTTTTCGAGCACTCGGATGCGAGCTGGAGTCGGCCATGGTGAATGTGAACCCTGCGAACGGCGGCCAGGACCCCGTGCAGGTGGTCCGCACCTGGCCGGACGTCCTGGGCGCGCTGCTGAACGGCGAGCACCTGACCCGGGCGGACGCCGCCTGGGCGATGGACCGGATCATGAGCGGCGAGGCCAGCCAGGCGCAGGTGGCCGGGTTCATGGTGGCGCTGCGGGCCAAGGGCGAGACCGTCGACGAGGTGGCCGGACTGGTCGACGCGATGTACGCGCACGCCGAGCCGCTGCACATCCCCGGCCCGGCGGTGGACATCGTCGGCACCGGCGGCGACCGGGCGAAGACCGTCAACATCTCCACCATGTCGGCCATCGTCGCGGCGGCGGCCGGCGCCAAGGTGGTCAAGCACGGCAACCGGGCGGCCTCCTCGGCCAGCGGCTCCTCCGATGTGCTGGAGCGCCTGGGCATCCGGCTCGACCTCGGCGCCCGGCGGGTGGCCGAGATCGCCGAGGAGGTCGGCCTCACCTTCTGCTTCGCCGCCAAGTTCCACCCGGCGATGCGGCACGCCGCCCCGGCCCGCCGCGACCTCGGCGTGCCGACCGCCTTCAACATCCTTGGCCCGCTGACCAATCCGGCCAAGGTGACGGCGCACGCGGTCGGCTGCTTCGACACCCGGCTGGCCGCGCTGATCGCCGGGGTACTGGCCCGGCGCGGCTCCAGCGCGCTGGTCTTCCGCGGTGACGACGGGCTGGACGAACTGACCGTCTGCAGCACCTCGCGGGTGTGGATCGTGCGGGCCGGCGAGGTGACCGAGACCGTCTTCGACCCGCGCGAGGTGGGCATCGAACTGGCCGGCGTGGAGAGCCTGCGCGGCGCGGACGCCGAGTACAACGCCAACGTCGCCCGCCGGGTGCTGGCCGGCCAGCGCGGACCGGTGCGCGACGCCGTGGTGCTGAACTCCGCGGCGGCGCTGGTCGCCCTGGAGCTGACCGATGCGCCGCTCACCGAGCAGCTCGCCGCCGCCATGGCGCGCACCGCGGCCGCGATCGACTCCGGCGCCGCGCAGGCCACCCTGAAGAGCTGGGCCGAGGCGACCGCACGCGCCTGACCTGCGGGTCTCATGGTTGTCCGGATGGCGGGACGGTGTTTGACCATCCCTCGACCGCTGGTTAAAGTCTTCGTCAGGTCATGAGTGACAGCGCGACTAGCCCCAGCTTGCTGTCCGGCAACCCTCCGTCCGTGGCGGGGTGCCCTGGGTGAAGACCAGGCCAGGCGGCGACAGGTCCGCATGGCAAGCGCGGGCCACCGGTCTCTTCACTCCCGGGGTCCAGACCCCTGGAGGAGTGCATCCCCATGTCTCTCGACACCCGTTTCCTCACCCCCCTGGCCGTGCTCGGCTCCGCCGTCGAGGTCCCGCTGGTGAGCGGCGAGAAGGTCACCTACGCCGCACTCGACTACGCCGCCAGCGCCCCCGCGCTGCAGCGGGTCTGGGACGACGTGGCCGCCTACGCGCCCTACTACGGCAGCGTGCACCGTGGCGCCGGCTACCTCTCGCAGCTCTCCACCGACCTGTTCGAGCAGAGCCGGCGCACCGTCGAGGAGTTCCTGGACCTGCGCGAGGGCGACCAGCTGGTCTTCACCCGGGCCACCACCGACTCGCTGAACCTGCTGGCGGGCGCGCTGCCGGCCGGCACCCGGGTCTTCGCCTTCGAGACCGAGCACCACGCCTCGCTGCTGCCCTGGCGCCGCGAGGGCCTGAGCGTCAGCTACCTGCCCGCGCCGCGCTCGCACGCCGAGGCGGTCGCCGCACTGGAGGCCGCGCTCAGCGCGCAGCCCGCCGAGCACCGGCTGTTCTGTGTGACCGGCGCCTCCAATGTCACCGGCGAGCTGTGGCCGATCGCCGAGCTGACCGAGGTGGCGCACCGGCACGGCGCCCGGGTGGTGCTGGACGCGGCCCAGCTCGCGCCGCACCACCGGGTCTCGGTGCGCGAGCTGGACGTGGACTGGATCGCCTTCTCCGGGCACAAGTTGTACGCCCCGTTCGGCGCGGGCGTGCTGGCCGGGCGCTCGGACTGGCTGGACGCGGCGGAGCCGTACCTGGCGGGCGGCGGCGCCAGCCGTACGGTGGCCCGCGAGGCGGACGGTTCGGTGGCCGTCGAGTGGCACCGGGGCCCGGCCCGGCACGAGGCCGGCTCGCCCAATGTGATCGGCGCCTACGCGATCGCCTCCGCCTGCCGCGCGCTGACCGAGGCCGGTTTCGACGCGCTGCAGGCCCGCGAGGAGCAGCTGGTTGCCCGGCTGAAGGCGGGTCTGGCGGAGCTCCCGCAGGTCAAGGTGCTCAGCCTGTTCGGCGAGGACGCCGCGCGGGTCGGCGTGCTCTCCTTCGTGGTCGAGGGCTGGAACAGCTCGCACTTCTCGGCCGCGCTCTCGGCGGAGTACGGCATCGGGGTGCGCGACGGCCTGTTCTGCGCGCACCCGCTGGTGCGCACCCTGCTCGGCGGGGAGCAGGCCGCGCCCTCCGAGTGCGGTGCGCCCGAGCCGTCGCTGCCGGGGGAGCAGAGCCTGAACGCGATCCGGGTCAGCTTCGGCGCCGGCACCCCCGACGAGCACCTGGAGCGCTTCCTTGGCGCCGTCCGGGAGTTGCTGGCGGACGGCGCGCGCTGGACCTACCGCAACGAGGGCGGCCGCTGTGTGGCGGACACCAGGCGCTGACGGTTGTCAGCCGTCAAGGCCGAGCGCGAAGGCGGTCTCCAGGTCGTGCTGGGAGTAGGTGCGGAAGGCGATCTGGGTCTCGGTGTGCTCGACGCCGGGCACCTTGTTGAGCCGTCCGGGGATCACCTCGGCCAGGTCCTCGTGGTGGCGCACCCGCACCATCGCGACCAGGTCGTAGCCGCCCGTCACGGAGTAGACCTCGCTCACCCCGTCGATGGCGGCGATCGCCTCGGCGATCTCGGGGATCCGGTCGACGCTGGTCTTGATGAGCACGATGGCGGTGATCACTGGGGAACTCCTGGTGGGGGAGGGGTCGGGCCAGCGTATCGGGCACCTCGGCAGGCCGCCCACACGGCCAGGAAGCCCGCGGTGAAGCCGATCACATGGGCCAGGTAGGCGACGCCGGGCAGCGCGTCGCGGGCCGACCACCACTGGACGGCGAACCACAGGCCGAGCACCAGCCAGGCGGGCAGGCGCAGCGGCAGGAAGAAGAGGAGCGGGACGAGCGTGGTGACCCGGGCCTTGGGATAGAGCCGGAGGTAGCCGCCGAGCACCCCCGAGATCGCGCCGGAGGCCCCGACCAGCGGCCGCAGCGACTCGGCGCCGCCGCCCCCGGTGAGCGCGTAGCCGTACGCGGCCAGCGCGCCGGCGGCCAGGTAGAAGAAGAGGAAGCGCAGCCGTCCGAGCCGTTCCTCCACGCCGGCGCCGAAGACGAAGAGGAAGAGCATGTTGCCCAGCAGGTGCAGCCAGCCGCCGTGCACGAAGAGCGAGGTCAGCACCGAGAGCGCCGGGCTCTTGCCGGGTGTGGCGACCAGCGGGCAGGCGGGCAGCGGTGGGGTGGTCGCGGCCAGCTGAGCGGGGGTCAGCGGGCGGTCGCTCAGCAGCTCGGCGGGGATCGCGCCCCAGCGCTGCTGGTAGCGCTGGGCGGCGCACGCGCGTCCGGCGGTGGTGTCGCCGTAGCCCGGGTTGACGCCGCTGGGGCCGACCAGGAAGACCGCGCAGTTCAGCGCGATCAGGAGATAGCTGACCAGCGGGGCCGGCGCGGCCCGCTCGTCCTCGGGTCGGGCGACCTCGTCGCGCACCGGGAGCACCATGGGCGGATGCATTCCGCGCCGGGCGGCGGCTGACACCGCGCTGTGCTGCGACCGGGTTACCACATGACAGCAGGGCGTGTCCGCCCGCTGGTGGGAACCGGTATCCGGTGCCTGCTGCACCAGGGCCAGGCCCTAGGCTTGGGGCCTGGGCGGGAGCACCGCCCAGGTCATGGATCCGCCGAGAGGACCCCGCCGATGCCCGTCCCCGCGCCTACCGCCGAGACCCGCTGGCGCTGCACGCTGTGCGGCAACCTGACCCGTTTCGACGTGACGCGCTCGTCCCGGGTGGTCGAGTACCTGCACCTCGATCTCGCGGGCGAGGCGAAGGTGGAGGAGCGTGAGGTGCTGAGCGAGACGCTGGAGTCGGTGCGCTGCCGCTGGTGCAACGCCGTCGACCAGATCGAGCTGGTCCCCCGCCCGGGCGCCGAGGACTAGCCCTTCTGCCGCGGCCGGGTGGGCAGGGCGGGCGTGTGGCGTGGTGTCCGCTGAGGCACGGTTCACGCGACAATTGCCCGAGCGGTTGACTTTTAGGGCGTGGGGCACCCGGCCGGGCGGCCCCCGCAGAACAGGATCGGAGCCGAGGACGCGATGGACGCAGCGAGGGAGTCCGCCGAGCCGCAAGGGAAGCTGTCCGCTGCCCCCGGCCCGGAGACGGACAGCCCCCAGGAGGCGTCCGACGCTGTCGAGCCGGTCGCCGATCAGAGCGCTGAGCAGGCCGCTGAGCAGGCCGCCGAGCAGTTGGACCGGCCGCTGCCCGAGGGCGTGCGCCGCCGGGTGGTCGGGCTGGCCGCGGACGCGCTCGGCGGCCTGCCCGCCGGGGAGTTGCCCACGACGCTCCGTCCGTATGCGAAGTTCACCCCGGCCCGCCGGGCGAAGTACGCCGGGACGGCGCTGGCCGCCGCGCTGGAGGCCGACCCGGTCTTCCGGCTGCGGATAGCGGACCGGCTGCGGCTCGGCCAGCCCGACCTGGTCAAGGCCCTGGAGGCGGGCAGCGTGCCCGGCGCCGCCGAGCCGATGGACGTGGCCGCCGCCGCGTACCTGCTGCGCCCGCGCGGCTGGGTGCAATTGGTGGTGGAGGCCGGCGAGCAGGTGGAGCGGGCCGGCGCGGACGGCGCCGCCGCCGAGTCCGCGCGGATGGTGGAGAAGCTCCAGGAGGAGCTGACCGCCTCCCGCGCCTCGGCCCGGGCCGACCTGGACCGCCAGCGGGCCGAGTCGGAGGGCACCCGCCGGGAGTTGGAGGCGCTGCGCAAGAAGCAGCGCAGCCTGGAGAGCGACACCCGCCGGGCGCAGGCCGAGGTGAAGAAGCTGCAGGCCGAGCTGGCCTCCGCCGCCTCCGCCGCGGCGACCGAGCGCGGCGCGGCGGAGAGCGAGAGCCGCCGTCTCAAGCACCGGGTCGCCGAGTTGGAGAGCGCCCTGGAGTCCGGCCGCCGCTCGGTGCGCGAGGGCCGCAGCGTGGAGGACATGCGGCTGCGGCTGCTGCTGGACACCGTGCTGCAGTCGGCGCAGGGCCTGCAGCGGGAGTTGGCGCTGCCGGTCACCCAGCTGCACCCGGCGGACCTGGTGGACGCGGTGGTGCCGGCCGCGGCCTCGCCGCACGACGTGGCCCGCCGGGCGCTGGCGGAGGACGACCCGGCGCTGCTGGACCAGTTGCTCGCGATCCCGCAGGTCCACCTGGTGGTGGACGGCTACAACGTGACCAAGACGGGCTACCCGACGCTGCCGCTCGAGCAGCAGCGGATGCGCCTGCTCGGCGGCCTGGCGATGCTCGCGCAGCGCACCCAGGCCGAGGTGACCTGCGTCTTCGACGGTCAGGACCTGGACGTCCCGGTGATCATGGCGCCGCCGCGCGGGGTGCGGGTGCGGTTCAGTCGCACCGGGCAGACGGCCGACGAGCTGATCCGCCAGTTGGTGCGGGCCGAGCCGCAGGGCAGGCCGGTGGTGGTGGTCTCCGCGGACAAGGAGGTCGCCGACGGCGTGCGCAAGGCCGGCGCGCGCCCGGTCGCCTCGGTGCTGCTGCTGAACCGGCTCTCCCGCGCCTGACCGCCGCCGGTCGGTCCGGCCGTGCTTGACCCTGGCTCAGCGCGTGGAGGTTCGGTGAGGACCGCCGGGCGGGCGGTAGTTCGTGGCGGCAGGAGAGTGGCGCAAAGATGTGATCTTCACTAGGGTCTGGCGTCAAACCTATTTTTCCGGCCACTCGCCCGATCGGGTGAGACCGCAGGAAGAAGGAGTCCTCCCGTGGCGTCCCACCGCCGTCCCAAGCAGCCGAGCCGTACGCGGACCATCGTGTTCACCGCAGCTGCGGCGACCGCGGTCGCACTGTCCGCGCAGACCGGTGCCTGGGCCGATCCCAAGCCCTCGCTGGATGAGGTCAAGGCGCAGATCGACGGCCTCAACGCCCAGCAGGAGGCGGCGTCGGAGCAGTATGACGGTGCCAAGGAGCGCGGCGACCAGCTGCGCCAGCAGGCCTCCCAGCTGCAGGACCAGGTGGCGCGTCAGCAGGCGGAGGTCACGCAGCTGGAGGGCGGGCTCGCGGGTGTGGCCGCGGACCAGTACCGCAATGGCGGCATTGACCCCTCGGTGCAGCTGATGCTGAACTCCAATCCCTCGCTCTACCTCGACCAGGCCTCCAGCATGGCGCAGGCCACTGACACGCAGACCGAGACGTTGAAGTCCCTGCAGTCCGACCAGCGCAAGCTGGACCAGGAGAAGCAGGAGGCCACCGCCACGCTGGCCGAGCTGGACCGCTCCACCCAGGAGTTGAACCAGGCCAAGGCGGATGTCCAGGCCAAGCTGGCCGCGGCGCAGCAGCTGATGAACTCGCTGAGCGCCAGCGACCGGGCCGCCCTGCAGCAGGCCGACCGCGCCTCGCGCAGCAGCGCCCGGGTCGACCTCAGCACCCTCAACCTGCCGCCGGCCTCCGGTTATGCGGCGGCCGCGGTGGCGACCGCGCTGAGCGAGCTGGGCAAGCCGTACAGCTGGGGGGCGACGGGTCCCAACAGCTTCGACTGCTCCGGCCTGATGGTCTTTTCGTACGCCTCCGCCGGCGTCTCGCTGCCGCGTACCTCGCAGGAGCAGGCCAGCTACGGCATCGAGGTGCCGAGCCTGGCCCAGGCACAGCCCGGGGACCTGGTGATCTACGGCCCCGGCGCGCACCACGTGGGCATGTACATCGGCAACGGCGATATCGTGCACGCCCCGCACACCGGCGACGTGGTCCGGATCGCCTCGGCGACCTCGGTCGGCTCCATCGAGACCATCCGGCGGGTCTGACGCCGAGTCGACACGACTGCGTTGGCACTTACGGGCAGAGTTGCTCGTTGTTTGCGCCAAACGTTTGAACGGATCACGGTTCTGTTACTAGGGTCATGATCCGAGCCGCCGCGATGGAGATCACCCAGCCCGGGTGGCAGCGGGGAAGAAGGAGTCCTCCCGTGGCGTCCCACCGCCGTCCCAAGCAGCCGAGCCGTACGCGGACCATCGTGTTCACCGCAGCTGCGGCGACCGCGGTCGCACTCTCCGCGCAGACCGGAGCATGGGCCGATCCCAAGCCCTCGCTGGATGAGGTCAAGGCGCAGATCGACGGCCTGAACACCCAGCAGGAGGCCGCGTCGGAGCAGTACGACGGTGCCAAGGAGCACGGCGACCAGCTGCGCCAGCAGGCCTCCCAGCTGCAGGACCAGGTGGCGCGTCAGCAGGCGGAGGTCACGCAGCTGGAGGGCGGGCTCGCGGGTGTGGCCGCGGACCAGTACCGCAACGGTGGCATTGACCCCTCGGTGCAGCTGATGCTGAACTCCAATCCCTCGCTCTACCTCGACCAGGCCTCCAGCATGGCGCAGGCCACTGACACGCAGACCCAGGTGCTCAAGTCCCTGCAGTCCGACCAGCGCAAGCTGGACCAGGAGAAGCAGGAGGCCACCGCCACGCTGGCCGAGCTGGACCGCTCCACCCAGGTGCTGAACCAGGCCAAGGCGGACGTCCAGGCCAAGTTGGCCGCCGCGCAGAAGCTGATGAACTCGCTGAGCGCCGGCGACCGGGCCGCCCTGCAGCAGGCCGACGCCGCCTCACGCAGCAGCTCGCGGATCGACCTCAGCACCCTCAACCTGCCGCCGGCCTCCGGCTACGCGGCGATCGCCGTGGCGACCGCGCTGAGCGAGATCGGCAAGCCGTACCACTGGGGGTCGACAGGTCCCGACGAGTTCGACTGCTCGGGTCTGATGGTCTATTCCTACGCCGCCGCCGGCGTCTCGCTGCCGCGTGTCTCCCAGGAGCAGGCCGGCTACGGCGTCACGGTGCCGAGCCTGGCCCAGGCGCAGCCCGGCGACCTGGTGATCTACGGCCCCGGCGCGCACCACGTGGCCATGTACATCGGCAACGGCGACGTCGTGCACGCCCCGCGCGAGGGCGAGCTGATCCATATCGCCTCGGCGACCTCGATCGGCACGATCCAGACCATCCGACGGGTCTGACGCCGAGTCGCGGCGACTGCGCTCGCGCCGAACTGACGCCTCACCAAACGGTTTTGTGAGCTGCGCCACTCAAGGTGCCGCTCGTGATCAACCCCTGGTGATGCCCATATCACCCACAGTCAAAGTTGCACGTTTTTTCCGACAAGGATTTGAACGGATCACGGTTCTGTTACTAGGGTCATGATTCGAACCGCCGCGATGGAGATCACCCAGCCTGGGTGGCAGCGGGGGTTACCGCCGAGTCTGGAAAGCAGCGGGGCAGTTGACTGCCCGACGGGGAGCCCTTGCGAGGGTGCTGCGGACCGGAGCCGGGGAACCACGTTCCTCGGGGTGAATCGGCGCCAGGTCGACCGCAAGGTCGGTGAGGCGTCGTAGGGCATCTCTTCCAGCCCGAACCCGTCAGCTCACCCGGTAGGCGGATGTAGGAAGAAGGAGACCCGCCTTCGTGGCGTCCCATCGTCGTCCCAAGCCCACCGGTCGAACTCGCGCGTCGATCCTGACCGCGGCCGCTGCCACTGCCATGGCCCTTGCCTCGCAGACTGGCGCGCACGCGGACCCGGCGCCCACCCTCGACCAGGTCAAGTCGCAGGTTGACGCCCTGAACACGCAGGCCGAGGCTGCCACCCAGCAGCTGGACGGTGCCCAGGAGAAGCAGCAGCAGCTGACCACGCAGGTCGGCCAGCTGCAGGACCAGGTGGCCCGCCAGCAGGACCAGGTGACCACGCTGCAGGGCGGTCTGGCCGAGGTGGCCGCCGACCAGTACGCCTCCGGCGGTATATCGCCGACCGTTCAGCTGATGCTCAGCGCCAAGCCGGACAGCTTCCTGACCCAGGCCGGTTCGCTGAACCAGATGAACAGCACCCAGTCCGAGACGCTGAAGCAGCTCCAGCAGGAGCAGCAGAAGCTCGACCAGGACAAGGCCGAGGCGCAGAGCAAGCTCGCCGACCTGGCCAGCACCACGCAGACCCTGCAGGCCGCCAAGACCGATGTGCAGGCCAAGTTGGCGAAGGCCCAGGCCCTGCTGAACACGCTGACCGCGCAGCAGCGCCAGCAGATGGCCGACGCCGAGGCGAAGGCCTCCGCCGACGCCGCCGCCAAGTCCGCCGCCAGCATCGCGGCCATCACCGGCCAGGCCGCCTCGCGCAGCTCCAGCCGGACCGACCTGAGCGCCCCCAACACCGCCGGCGCCAACCCGCATGCCGCCGCCGCGATCGAGGCCGCCGTCAGCCGGCTCGGCGACGCGTACGTGTACGGCGCCACCGGCCCGAACACCTTCGACTGCTCGGGTCTGACGCAGTGGGCCTACGCGCAGGCCGGCGTCTCGCTGCCGCGCACCTCGCAGGAGCAGGAGTCGGCCGGCACCAACGAGGGCACCAACCTGGCCAACGCTCAGCTCGGTGACCTGATCATCTTCTACGGCGGCGACCACGTCGGCATCTACGTGGGCGGCGGCAACGTCATCCACGCCCCGCACACCGGTTCGGTGGTCCGCTACGAGGCGGCCTCCTCGATGCCGATCACGGCCATCGTGCGCCCGTACTAGGGTCCCCACGCAGGTCCGCACGTAGGTCCGCACGGCCCGGTCTCCGCTCGGAGGCCGGGCCGTCGGCGTTCCGGTCGGCGCACTGATGTCCGATTGGTGGTCAAATATTCGTCTTGGCAAGGGTTTGGACTCATTCGCCGCGCACCGCTAACGTCGGCGCTCGGAGTACCGCCTTCCACGTCGATTGGAGCCGTCGCCTCATGGTGATGCCGCACCGCCCGACCACCCCCGGCCGCACCACCCCGCCGGGAGCCGCACGCCGACTGGCCCGCGCGCTGGCGGTCACGGCTGCCGCGACCACCGCGGTGGCGATAGCTGCCGCAGGCGGCGCCCAGGCCGTCCCCACGCCCGACAAGAGGGACGTCAAGGCCCAGGTCGACCAGCTCTACTCGGAGGCCGAGCAGGCTTCGGAGCAGTCCAACGCGGCGGAGGAGACCCAGCGTCGGCTGCAGGGCGAGTCGGCCATCCTGCAGGCGCAGGTCGCCACGGGGCAGGACGCGCTCAACCGGATGCGCGGCCAGCTGTCAACGGTGGCGGCCGCCGAGTACCGCTCCGGCGGGATGGATCCGTCGGTGCAACTGATGCTCTCCGCCAACCCGGAGCGCTACCTGGACGAGGCCCGCAGCCTCGACCAGGTCGCCGAGCAGCGCGCCGCCTCGCTGCGCGAGGTGATCGAGCAGCAGCGCCGACTCGACCAGCGGCGCGCCGAGGCCACCAGCAAGCTGGCCGAACTCGACGGTGTGCGCAAGTCGCTGGTGGACAGCGAGCAGCAGGTGCAGCAGCGGCTGAAACGCGCGCAGGACCTGCTGAACACGCTGGACGCCCGCGACCGCGCCGTGCTGGCTGCCCAGGACGCCAGGGACGCGCAGGACCGGGCGGCCCGCGGTGGCGAGCGGGTCGACCTGGGCAACCAGCCACCGTCCTCGGACCGCGCCGCGGTCGCGCTGGCGGCGGCGCTCAGCAAGATCGGCTCGCCGTACGTCTACGGGTCGACCGGCCCCGGTTCCTTCGACTGCTCCGGTCTGATGTACTGGGCCTGGCGGCAGGCCGGAGTGACCCTGCCGCGCACCTCGCAGGCACAGGCGTTCGGGGGGCAGCGGATCAGCCTGGCCGAGGCGAGACCGGGAGACCTGGTGATCTTCTTCAGGGACATGCACCACGTCGGTATGTACGCCGGCGGCGGTGTCGTCGTGCACGCGCCCTACCCCGGGGCCCGGGTGCGCTACGAGAGCGTCGCGGCGATGCCGGTCGCGGCGGTGGTCCGGCCCTGAACGCTTTCGAGCGGCTGCGGCCTGCCCCGGCGGCCGCAGCCGCCGGGGAGCTGTCGCGCCGCGCCGCGCTGCTGCTCGCACTCGGCGCCGCCGCCCAGCTCTCGCTTCCCCGACTGGCGCCGCCGCAGTCGCCGGTCGCGGTGCCCGCGGCGACCGCGGCGGCGGTCGACCAGCTGCTCGCCGCGCACGCCCGGGCGCTGCGCTCGGGCGGGCTGGCCGCGCTGCCGCTGGCCCAGTTCGACTACCGGGTCACCGACCTGAGCGGACCGCAGGTCTCGGCCGAACTCTCCTATCGGATAACCGACTTCGACGACTACCCGGCCGTCCTGCGGCGCCGCTTCACGCTCGGCGCCGACGGCCTGCCGGGCGCCGAGACGGCTGCCCCCCGGAGCCCTGCCGCGCCCTGGGACCCGGGCCCGCTCGGGGTCGTCCCCGGGGCGCACTGCCTGGTGCTCGGAGCCGCCGACCACGACGAACTGACCGCGCTGGCCGGGGTGGTGGACGCCGGGGTGCCGACCGTCAACGGGCTCTGGGGTACCGGCTGGGCGGGCCGGCTGCTCGTCCAACTCCCGCAGACCGAGGTGCAGTTCGCGCAGCTGCTGGCGGTGGCCGCGGACGCCTACCAGGACATAGCCGCGGTCACCAGCGCGGCCGCCGGAGCGCCGGTGCACACCCCGGCCGACCGGGTGCTGGTCAACCCCGCGGCGTACCGCGAACTCAGTGCGCTGGGAAGGCGGGTGGTCCTCACCCACGAGGCCACCCATGTGGCCACCCGGGCCGACACCCACCCGTGGACGCCGCTCTGGCTCTCCGAGGGGATCGCCGACTACACCGGCTACCTCGGCACCGGACGCACCGCCCGGCAGATCGCGCCGGAGCTGGCCAAGGACATCGCAGCCGGCCGCACCCCCACCGCGCTGCCGCTGGACGCCGACTTCGCGGCGGGCTCCCAGGGTATCGCGCAGGCCTATGAACTCTCCTGGCTGGCCTGCGACCTGATCGCCCGTCAGCACGGCAATCCGGGTCTGGTCCAGCTCTACCGCGCGGTCGGCGCGGCCGGCGCGGGCGCCGGCCGCGAGCAGCAGCTCGACCAGGTCTTCCGGGCCCAGTTCGGCTACGGGCTGGCCGAGTTCACCAAGGAATGGATCGCCGAGACGGTCCGCCAGCTGAGCTGAGCTCAGCCGAGCCGGTCGGCTACGGGCGCTGCTGGACGTCGTCCAACAGGCTCTGCTCGTAGGCGATTCCGGGCCGGACCGGGTAGTTCTGCTCAGGCTCCGTCAGCACCGCGGTGGTGGCCTGCGGTGCGGGCGCGACCCCCTTGGTCGACTGCCACAACCGGTAGCAGGAGATCAGGGTCGCGGCCAGCAGCAGCAGGTTGCGGGATGCGAGCACCGTCACGCCCCACGGCAGGCTGTTCACGACCTGGCCGAACATCAGCGGGAACTCCGCGGTGGTCAGCCCGGTGGCCAGCAGGATCAGCAGCGCCACCGGCTTCTGACTGGTCCCGCGCACGGTCAGGCAGACCGCCGCGAGACCGACCAGCCAGACCATGTACTGCGGGCTGATCACCCGGCTGGTGACGGTGAAGATCAGCAGCGCGGCCAGCGCCGCGTCGAAGGTGGTGGACGGCTGCCAGCGGCGCGCCCGGATCCGCCAGAGCAGCAGCCAGCCGAAGCCCACCAGGGTGGCCATCACGGCGACCTTGGAGATCACCGGGACCCACGGGCCGAGCATCTCGACCGAGCCGTAGTTCATCATCACCTGGCCGTGCCAGGCGCCGGCCAGCCGGGCGAAGTGCAGCGGCAGCGCGCCCAGCGACTCCACCTCGATGCCGCGGTCGGCCTGGAAGGTGAGGAACTGGAAGGCGCCGTTCATCCCGGCGGCCAGCAGGAAGGCGAGTGTGGCCAGGGTGGCCGCCGCCGCCGTCCAGGAGTGCCGGGTGCGCCGGCCGCGCGGGGTGCCCGCCAGCGCGATCAGCGGCCAGAGCTTGATCAGGCCGCCCAGGCCCAGCAGGATGCCGCCCAGCACCGGTCGGCGCAGCAGCACCAGCAGCCCGGCGATCGCGATCGCGGTGACCAGGATGTCGTAGCGGCAGTAGACCGTCGGCCCGAGCAGCGGCACGCCGAGCACCCAGATCCAGCCGCCCAGCAGGCTGCGGCCCTTGCGGCTGCCGTTGCGCACCAGCATCGTCATGGCCACCGCGTCGAAGACGCCGCACAGCACGAAGAACGAGGTCAGGTACGACCACGGCAGCATGCCCGGAAGCAGCATCACCAGCGCCGCGCCGGGCGGGTACTGCCAGGTCACGTCGTCCATCGGGAAGGTGCCGGTCTGCAGCACCTCGAACCAGCCGTGGTAGATCACCGACACGTCGGTGGTCACGTCCAGCTGGCTGATCCTGATGACGCCGAAGACGAGCAGCAGGATCAGCAGCCGGGTAGCCGCCCAGGACGCGCCGAGCGCCCACAGGGCGCCACGAGCGGCCGCTGGGGCCGCCGGAGCGAGTGCGGTGGCGCCCTGCGCCTCGGGTTCGACCACGGCGAGGCCACCGCTGCTGCTGCCAGCCTGGCCGGCTGGGCCGTCCTGCGCCAACACCACTGAGCTCCCTCGTCAACGTCTCGCATGCCGGCGTCTCCGCATGCCTGCCTGAACCTGTGCCGACTAGGACAGGCTCAGCGGGGAAACGGTTCCGGTCGGTACTCCGTTCCCAGCAGGTGGGCATGGTGTCCTATGGTACGGATCAGCGAGCGGTGAACCGAGCACCCCCCGACCGAGCGAGCCGTGGCCAGTATGCCCAAGACCCTCATCGTCACCAACGACTTTCCCCCGCGCCCAGGCGGGATCCAGGCCTTCGTCCACAACATGGCGGTCCGCCAGCCGGCCGGCAGCGTTGTGGTGTATGCCTCATCCTGGCGCGACGGGAGCGAGGTGTCCCGGTTCGACGCCGAGCAGCCGTTCCCGGTGATCCGCGACCGGACCACCATGATGCTTCCCACACCCCGGGTCACCCGGCGGGCCGCCGAGATCCTGCGGGCCGAGGGCTGCGACTCGGTCTGGTTCGGCGCGGCCGCGCCGCTCGGCCTGATGGCCCCCGCGCTGCGCCGGGCGGGCGCCGGTCGGCTGCTGGGGATGACGCACGGCCACGAGGCCGCCTGGGCCCAGCTGCCGGCCTCCCGGCAGCTGCTGCGCCGGATCGGCGAGGGCACCGACACGCTGACCTACCTCGGCGAGTACACCCGCTCGCGGATCGCCCGCGCCGTCGGTCCCGGCCCGGCCGCGCGGATGGCGCAGCTGCCGCCGGGGGTGGACGAGCAGACCTTCCACCCCGACTCCGGGGGCGCCGAGGTGCGCGCGCGGCTGGGGCTGGCGGACCGCCCGGTGGTGGTCTGCGTCTCCCGGCTGGTGCCGCGCAAGGGGCAGGACACCCTGATCGCGGCCATGCCGCAGATCCTGGCCGCCCAGCCGGACGCCGTGCTGCTGATCGTCGGCGGCGGCCCGTACCTCGCGGACCTGCGCAAGCTGGCCGAGGCCAAGGGCGTCGCCGCCTCGGTGCGGTTCACCGGGGAGGTGCCGTGGGCCGAGCTGCCCGCGCACTTCGGCGCGGGGGACGTCTTCGCGATGCCGTGCCGGACCAGGCGCGGCGGGCTGGACGTGGAGGGCCTGGGCATCGTCTACCTGGAGGCCTCGGCCACCGGGCTGCCGGTGGTCGCGGGCGACTCCGGCGGAGCGCCGGACGCGGTGCTGGAGGGCAGGACGGGCTACGTGGTGCCCGGCGGCTCGCCGGGGGCGGCGGCCGAGCGGATCGTCCGCCTGCTGGGCGACGAGCGGCTGCGCCGCGAGCTGGGCGAGGCGGGGCGGCGCTGGGTCGAGGACGCCTGGCGCTGGGACCTGCTGGCGGGACGGCTCGGCGCCCTGCTCGCGGGGGAGTAGCAGCAGGGCGCCGAAAGGCGAAGTGGCGTCAGCGCTGGTAGAGCGCCTCGACCTCGGTGGCGAAGTCCTTGAGGACGACGCCGCGCTTGAGCTTGAGCGAGGGCGTCAGATAGCCGTTGGCCTCGGAGAAGACGGTGTCCAGGATCCGGAACTTCTTCACCGCCTCGGCGTGCGAGACCGCCTTGTTGCCCTCGTCCACCGCCTCCTGGACGGCGGCCAGCAGCGCCGGGTCCTCGCGCAGCTCGGCCAGCGTGGCCGGCGGGCGGCCGTTGAGCTCCAGCCACCTGGGCAGGAACTCCTCGTCGATGGTGACCAGGCAGCCGATGAACGGCTTGCGGTCGCCGACCACCATCACCTCGCCGATCAGCGCGTGCGCCCGGATCCGGTCCTCGATCACGGCCGGGGCGACGTTCTTGCCGCCGGCTGTGACGATGATCTCCTTCTTGCGCCCGGTGATCGAGAGGTAGCCCTCGTCGTCCAGGCTGCCCAGGTCGCCGGTGGCGAACCAGCCGTCCCGCAGCGCCTCGGCGGTCGCGGTCGGGTTGTTCCAGTAGCCGGTGAAGATCTGCGGGCCCTTGAGCAGCACCTCGCCGTCCTCGGCGATCCGCACCGCGGAGCCGGGCAGCGGTTGGCCGACCGTGCCGATCTTCGGCTTGTCATCCGGGTTGAAGGCGGTGGCCGCGCAGGTCTCGGTCAGGCCGTAGCCCTCCAGCACGGTGAAGCCGATGCCCCGGTAGAAGTGGCCCAGACGCTCGCCCAGCGGCGCGCCGCCGGAGATCGCGTGGGTGGCCCGGCCGCCCAGGGCGTTGCGCAGCTTGCTGTAGACCAGCTTGTCGAAGACCTTGTGCTTGAGCGTCAGGACCAGGCCCGCGCCGCCCTGGTCCAGCGCCCGGCTGTAGGCGATGGCCACGTCGCTGGCCTGGTCGAAGATCTTGCCCTTGCCGTCCGCCTGCGCCTTGGAGCGCGCGGTGTTGAAGACCTTCTCGAAGACCCGCGGCACGCCCAGGATCAGCGTCGGGCGGAACGAGGCCAGCTCGGCGGTGACGTCCTTGATGTCCGAGACATGGCCCAGCTTGCTGCCGGAGATCGCGGCGGCGATCTCGGCGATCCGGCCCAGCACGTGGGCCAGCGGCAGGAAGAGCAGCACCGAGCTCTCGCCGGCGCGGAACAGCTCGGGCATCCGGGCCGTCACATTGCCCAGCTCGGAGAGGAAGTTGCCGTGCGTCAGCTGACAGCCCTTGGGGCGGCCGGTGGTGCCCGAGGTGTAGACGATGGTGGCGATCGAGTCCTCGGTGGGGACCGAGCGGCGCTCGGTGACCACGGCGTCCGCGACGGCGTTGCCGGCCGCGTTGAGGGCGTCGATCGCGCCCCGCTCGATCTGCCAGCTGTGCTCGAGCTCGGGCAGCGCCTCGCGGACCTCGGCGAGTACGGCGGCGTGCGCGTCGGTCTCGGTGATCACCGCGATCGCGCCCGAGTCGCCGAGGATCCACTGGACCTGCTCGGCGGAGGAACTCTCGTACACCGGCACGGTGATCGCGCCCGCGCACCAGATGGCGAAGTCCAGCAGCGTCCACTCGTAGCGGGTGCGCGACATCACCGCCACCCGGTCGCCGGGCATGACGCCGGTGGCGATCAGGCCCTTGGCGGCGCGGTGCACCTCGGTCAGGAACGCGGCGGCGGTGAGGTCCTCCCAGCGACCGTCCACCTTGCGGCTGAGCACGGCCACACCGGGGCGCTCGGCGGCGTTCTGGTGGACCAGGTCCGAGAGGTTGCCACCGCTCGGGACCTGGTAGAGGGCCGGAAGGCTGAAGTCGAGCACTGCTGCTCCTGTCTGCGACGCTGCGGGACGGCAGGACGTTACTGCCCGGTAGGGAGATTCGGGTAGGGGGGTCGGGCATGGTGTTCGCAGTGTCACACCGGCGGCCCGCCGGGGGTCGTTCCGATCCGCACCTTACGTCAGGCCGTCGGTGACCTGTGGGTAGCCCCGGGACGTCTGGGGCGCCTGGGGCCTGGTACCCGTGGGGAAGGCGGTGCCTCCGGCCGCGATAGCCTGGCGCGTGCGCACACCTGACGACTCGCACGGGACAACGCGGAGGCCCACCCATGGCGGAACACACCAGGTCGAGCATCGTCATCGAGGCGACCCCGGCCCAGGTGATGGCGGTGATCGCCGATTTCGAGGCGTACCCGCTGTGGACGGGCGAGGTCAAGGAGATCGAGGTGCTCGGCCGCGCCGAGACCGGCCGCGCCACCGAGGTGCGCCTGCTGCTGGACGCCGGAGCGATCCGCGACGAGCATGTGCTCGCCTACACCTGGAACGACGACCGCGAGGTCTCCTGGACGCTGGTCAAGAGCCAGATGCTCCGCTCGCTGGACGGTTCGTACGCGCTGGCCGCCACCGCGGGCGGCACCGAGGTCACCTACCAGCTCGCGGTCGACGTCAAGATCCCGATGCTCGGGATGATCAAGCGCAAGGCCGAGAAGGTCATCATCGACCGGGCGCTGGCCGGGCTCAAGAAGCGCGTCGAGGGCTGATCGCCCGATGCCGCGACCGGTCATGACGCGAACCGTGCTCGTCACCGGTGACGGCGCCGGGGTGGCCGAGGTGGCCGCCGCCACCGCGCTGCACGCGGCCGAGCGCGGGCTGCGGACCCTGCTGGTGGCCGCGGACGACCCGCATCGGCGGATCGACGGACTGTTCGGCAGTCGGCTCACCGCGGTGCCCGAACCGGTCGCGGGCAACCTGTGGGCCACCCGGATCGACGAGCAGCACGCCTTCCGCCGGGCCGTCGCCGGTCTGGACGGCCCGCTGCGCAGCGGGTACGACCTGCTCGGCGTCGAACCGCTGGACGAGGACGAGCTGACCGCGCTGCCCGGCACCGGGCACCTCGCGTTGCTGCGGGCGCTGCGGCAGCCCGCCGGGGAGTGGGACGTGCTGGTGGCCGCCGCCCCGCCGCCCGCCGAACTCACCGCCGCCCTCGCGCTGCCCGAGCAGCTCGACCGCTACCTCGCCCGGCTGCTGCCCGAGCAGCGCCAGGCCGCCCATGCGCTGCGCCCGATGCTGGCCGCCCTGGTCGGCATGCCGATGCCGGCCGACTGGATCTACAAGGCCCGCGGCTGGGCGGCCGTCGAGCTCGCCGCCGCGCGCGAGGTGGTCGAGTCGCCGGCCACCTCGGTGCGCCTGGTGGCCGACGCCGGCAGCTTCACCGCCGACGGGCTGCACCGGGCCCGGGCCGGCCTCGCGCTGTTCGGGCACCGGGTGGACGCCGTCGTCGCGCATCGGGCGCTGCCGGCCGCCGCGCTCGGCTCGCCCGATCCCTGGCTCGCCGCGCTGGCCGTCCGCGAGCGCGAGCGGCTCGACGGGCTCGGGCTGGACGTGCCGCTGCTGATCGCCGACCAGCTGGCCGAGGAACTGCCCGCGCTGGCCCGGCAGTTGTACGGCACCGGGGCGGGTCCCGAGCCCACCGACGGCTGGCCCTGGACCGCCGAGGACCGGCTTGCCGAGGACGGCGTGCTGCTCTGGCGGCTCGCGGTGCCCGGCGCCGACCGCGCCGACCTGGAGCTGATGCGGCGCGGCGACGAGCTGGTGGTCGGGCTCGGCCCGTACCGCCGGATCCTGCCGCTGCCCTCGGCGCTGCGCCGCTGCACGGTGGCGGGAGCGGGCCTGCGCGACGGCGAGCTGACGGTGCGCTTCGCGCCGGATCCGGAGCTCTGGCCGCGCTCCTGAGCGGGCGGGCGGGCCGGGCGCCTCGGCAGCGGGTGTGCCCGGCGCCTCGGCGGCCTCCGGTAGCGTCGCGGCAGGGGCCGCGGTCGCGGTCGCCGGCACGAGGAGGCGCCCGTCATGAACAGTTCAGATCCTGTCGACAACCCGCTCGGCCCGCTGGTCGACGAGACGCGCAAACTGGCCTTCGCGGTGGGCGGGAAGGCCCTGCACGCGGCCGGGCGGTTCCGCGACCAGTACCCCGAGGTCTACGAGCACCTGGCCACCGCCGGAACCGAGCTGATGGCCGCCTATCGGGCCGCAGTGGCCGGTCACGAGCGCCGCTGGGCGGCTCCGGAGCCGAGCGGCAGCGAGCGGATCGACGTGGAGGAGTGAGCGGTCGTCAAGCGCCGCTCGACCTCGGTTACCCAGCGGATCCAGGACACTACCGATCGGTATGAATCGTACGACTTTTGAAGCCTCTCGGCGGGGTTCCCTTCTCCTTGTCTTCGGATAATGTATGGCACGGTGTGTAGGGGAGCGTGGACGGGGCGAGTCCCGGCCCGCCCATCGGGCACGAGCGAATGACTGAGGGACACATGGCTCTGACCATCGGCGTCGACGTCGGCGGGACCAAGATCGCGGCTGGCGTGGTCGATGAGACCGGCGAGATCCTGGCCCGGACCCGGGTACCCACCCCGGCCGACCCCCAGTGGGCCGTCGACGCCATCGCCCAGGCGGTGCGCGAGCTCAAGGAGAGCTACGGCGAGGTGGCCGCGGTGGGCGTCGGAGCCCCCGGCTTCGTCGACCGGGAGCGCTCCACGGTGATCTTCGCGCCCAACATCGCCTGGGAGAACGAGCCGCTGCGCACCCGCATCGAGGAGCTCACCGGCCTCGACACCGTGGTGGAGAACGACGCCAACTGCGCCGCCTGGGCCGAGTTCCGCTTCGGCGCCGCCGCCGAGTACAGCGACATGGTGCTGATCACCGTCGGCACCGGCATCGGCGGCGGCCTGGTGCTGGACGGCCGCCTGCACCGCGGCCGGTTCGGCGTGGCCGGCGAGATCGGCCACCTCAACATGGTCCCCGACGGCCTGCTCTGCGGCTGCGGCGGCAAGGGCTGCTGGGAGCAGTACGCCTCCGGCCGGGCGCTGCGCCGCTACGGCCGGGAGCGGTCGGCCGCCGACCCGATCGCCGGCAAGCGGATGCTGGAGCTCAACGACGGCGTCGCCGAGACCATCCGGGGCATCCACATCACCGAGGCGGCCGAGGACGGCGACCCGCTGGCGCTGGAGTGCTACGCGGAGCTGGCCGACTGGCTCGGCCGCGGCATGGCCGACCTGGCCGCGCTCTTCGACCCGGGCGTCTTCGTGCTCGGCGGCGGGGTCTCCGACTCCGGCCGGCTGCTGCTCGACCCGGTTGCCAAGGCCTACGGGACATATCTGACCGGCGGCGTGCACCGGCCGCGGGCCGAGGTGGTGCTGGCGTCGATGGGCTCGGCGGCCGGCATCGTCGGCGCCGCCGACCTGGCCCGTACGCGCTGAACGATCGCGCCACCGCACGCGCTGAACGAACGCGCTGACGAACCGTCACGCTGCCGGTCCCGCAACGACGGAACCGGTAGCGTGTCACGGGTGACTCTCGACCTGCCGCCCTCCGGCCCGGAACCCGACGGTGCCCAGCGGGTCCGCGTGCTCAGCTACAACATCCGCTCGCAGCGCGACAGTCGGCGCGCGCTGGTCCGGGTGATCCGCGCCTGCGAGGCCGACCTGATCTGCATCCAGGAGTCTCCCCGGTACATGTTCCCGCAGGCGCAAGCGGCCTGGCTGGCCCGCGAGACCGGCACCGTGATCCTCTCCGGCGGCGGCCGCATCGCCGCCGGCCCGCTGCTGCTCGGCACCCCGGACGTCACGGTGCTTCGCCGCGCCGACCTGCTGCTGCCCAAGGTGCGCGGCCTGCACGCCCGCGGCTTCGCCACCGCCGTCATCCGGCTCGGCCGCGCCGCGCCGTTCGCGCTCACCAGCTGCCACCTCAGCGTCAACCCGCCCGAGCGGCTACGGCAGTTCGAGCTGCTGCCCGGCCAACTCGCGGGCGCGCAGCACGCCGTGATCGGCGGCGACTTCAACGAGCACCCCGAGGACCCGGGTTGGCGCCGACTGGCCGAGCGCTACCAGGACGGCTACGCCACCGCACCCTGGGGCGGCGAGTACACCTCCCGCCCCGGCGACCCGTTCCAGCGCCTGGACGCCGTCTTCGCCACCCCGGCCATCGACGTACTCGCCAGCGGCGTCCCATCCCTCCCGATGCCCGACCTGCTGGCCGCCACCGACCACCTCCCGGTCCTCGCGGCCCTCCGCATCCCAGCAGCGCCCTGACCACCGCGCCTCACGCCGCTGGCCTCCCGAAGCTCGGCAGGCTGTGGGCGGGCTCGTCCAGCCATGGTGTCTGGCCGTCGGGAGTGACCGTCAACCCGAACCGCTCGAGTCCGGGACGACCGGCCGCGTCCCACCAGGCGTAGGCCTCCTCGACCTCCGTCCAGAGATTCCGGGGGCCGGACTGCGCGACCGCGTGTGACCCGTTCCAGTCGGCCAGTCGGCAGTGGGCGTACGAGACGCCGTCCCAGACCTCCGAGCGCCCCGTACCGAGCCGGTCGTAGCCGGCCCAGACGCTCTGCCGGAGCAGACCCGGAACCAGCAGGCCGACGGCGAAGGCCGCCGCGGTTTCCTCTTCCACCGCCGCCGGGTCGATCAGCGAGGCGCGGTGGCGCACCGCCTCGATATCGAACGGCCCGGACTGCGGCCGCTGGTCGCGGACCCACATGAAGGCCACGTCCGCCACGAAGGGACCCGACGCCGAACGCCCGTCGTCGGCGACGGTGAGCTTGAGCAGCGCTCCGTTGCAGAACGCCGTGCCGAACGGCGTCAGGACCAGGCCGCCGGGTCGGGTCTGCTCGACCCACGCGAACGGCACGCGCCGCACCGCCGCCGTGGCGTGGACGCGATCGTAGGGCGCCCTGTCGCGGTAGCCGAGCGCGCCGTCACCGGCCACCACGGTCGCGCCCAGGTGAGCTCCGCCCAACCGGGTCCGCGCCAGATCCGCCAGACCCGCATCCACCTCGACACTGGTCACCCGGGCACCCCCCAAGTGCCGGGCGAGGAGTGCCGCCGTCCAGCCCGTCCCGGTGCCGATTTCCAGGACTCGCATGCCCTCGGTCACCTCCAGGTGCCGCAGCATCGTCGCCACGACCGTCGGCATCGAGCTGGACGAGGAGGGAGTCTGTCCGTCGTCGTAGAGCTGGGTAACCAACGGCAGGTCGGAGCAGACCAGTTCCATCCACCGCGCGCTGTCCGTCCGCCGGTCGATCCACTTACCCTCATGGTGAATGCGGTCGGGGGTGAACGCGGTGCGCGGGACCGTGGTGAACGTCTTCTCCCACTTCGCGGGCAGAGCCCCGGAGTCCAGCAGTGCCGCGGTGAGTTCGGTCCAGGTCATCACTTGCCTCCGGGCTTGGGCAGGTTGGTGGGCGGCGCGCTGCGCTGACCGTCGTGCGGAGCCGTGTCGGGCTTGCCGGAGTGCGAACCGCCGTTGCCGTTGCCCTTGCCGTCGTCGCCTGAACCGCCGCCATGCTTCGCCATGATCGCTCTCCCGGGTGTCTCTCGGTTCTGAGGATGACGCTCTCGCACGCCACACCACCCAGACAACAGTGGTGAGTTGACCCGAACCAGAGCAAATATGGCGCACCCCTGGTGCATACTCGATGCACCAGGAGCTCTGACCTGGGTAGACGTATCCCGAACAGAGGGGCCGAAATGTCCTTCGCACGGCGGCGCTTGGCGCAGCGTCGAAAGTCGCTGGGCTACAGTCAGGAATCGATCGCAGCTGAACTCCAGGTCGATCGCTCCACCATCGGCCGGTGGGAGCGCGGCGAGGTCGCACCGCAGCCGCACATCCGGCCAAGACTTTCCAGGCTCCTGCAGGTCACCCCGACCGAGCTTGACACGCTCCTGGCGACACCACTGCCAGTCGAGTGCTCTCCGGTGATCGGACAAGCGCCACGGCCCATGGTCACAGTTGACACCGTGGTACCCGGGACTTACTTGGATGTGGGTGACCTTGACTCCATGAACCGTCGTGAATTCCTCCAACTCGTGAGCATAACCGGCACACTTGTCGCACTGTCGCCGCTCGATCTCGACCACGCCGACCGCCCGGTTCTGGCGGCCGTGAGCGACATCGATGAGCACGAAATGCTGAACAGTCATCTGTGGCAGGTCTTTTCGCTGGCCAAGTCGAAGCCATCGGTCTACCCGCTTGTTCGGCATCAGCTCAGTGCACTCGCGGCAAGCCTTGCGGAAGCGCGCGGTGAGGCCGCACACAAGCGACTCTGCGCGCTGGTTGGAGATCTGTTCCAACTTGCAGGCGAGATCTTCTTTGACAGCAACCGCTACACGGATGCCGCCTACTGCTACACGCTCGCGACGAGCGCCAGCAAGGAGGCGGACGCCTATGACCTGTGGGCATGCGGACTGACACGCCATGCCTTCATCGGTATGCATGAGCGCCGATTTGCCAAGGCCATACCGCTGTTGAACACCGCATCCCAGGTCGCACAGCGCGGCGATGGCGAGCTTTCGACGCGGCACTGGGTAGCAGCGTACAGGCCGAGGCATTCGCGGGTATCGGCGATTTCGCTGCCTGTCATCGCGCTCTGGATCTTGCCCAGGAAGTCCACTCGCTCAGCGGCCAGGTGCACAACGGTGGTTGGTTGCGCTTCGACGGCTCACGCCTGGCAGAGGAGCGGGGCACCTGCTACATCGAGCTCGGCCGACCGGATCTCGCCGAACGGGCGCTGACCGAGGCTTTGGATCAGAAACTCTCCCTGCGTCGGAGAGGCAGCGTACTGACGGACCTTGCCGTGCTCGGAATCCAGCGCGGTGACTCCGATCAGCTCCTGCTGTACGCGAGTACGGCCGTGGAACTGGCACGGCAAAGCGGATCCGGGTACGTCGGGCGGAAGTTGCAGGGCCTGCAATCGAGGCTTGATCCGTTCATCTCGGACAGGCGTGTCTCTGAACTGAGCAACCAGATCTCGAATCTAGCCATCATCTCTGTGTGACGAGGGGACCTATCGTGCAGACCGAAAACGGCCGCACCTTCCGCGAGGCGTGGATCGCCGGAGTCAGGAAGTACTACCCGGGGGAGCCCAAGCCGGGCTACGTCACGCCGTGGGAGGAGACTCCCGAGTGGGAGCGCCGGTCCGCAGCGGCCGTCTACGAGCAGGTCTGCGGGTTCATCGCGGTGAGTGACGGCAACACCGCCAAGCTGACCCGGGAGCAGAAGGGGCGCTTTGTCGCGTTGTGCTGGATCGCCCAGATCCACAAGCACATCGAGAACCCCAAGCCCGGTTACGTCGCCGACTGGGAGGCACTGCCGCAGTGGCAGCGGGAGACCGACGCGGACATCTTCGAGCGGATCGAGCAGGAATTCATCGAGCGCGAAGCCTGAGCCGCGCCGTCCCGGAAGGCGGGACGGCGCGGCTCTTCGGTGGTCGTCAGACGACTGCGCCGCCGGTCGGGTCCGGGGGCTCGTCCTCGTCGCGGTCCTTCATGCGGGCGACCAGGGTGACGAAGCCGCCCAGGAAGGCGGACAGGCCGACCCAGGCGGGCCAGCCGGCGATCTCGCGCCAGAAGAAGGCGTCGAAGAGCAGCAGCGCCGGACCGCCGAGTACGGCGATCCAGGCGAACTTGGCGGTGGTGTCGCCGTGGGGGAGCGGCGGGGGCTCGGGCGGCACGTAGTGGCCCTCGTCCGGGTCCTCGGCGGGCGTCCAGACGCGGTGGCCCTCGGCGGGTGGCCCCACCGGGGGACGGGGGCGCGGCTCGGGCGTCAGGCCAGCCCGCTCGTTCCTGGCCCGGAGGTTCTCGATCTCCGGCCAGTCCGGCCGGTTGAGGTCCACCGGATCGTCGAACTGCGCCACCAGCGCGGCGAAGATCGCGTCCTGCTCGGCCTGGCTCCCAGGGGCGGGAGCAGGCGTCTGCTCGCTCTCCCGCTCCGAGGGACGCTCCTCGTCAGCGCCCGCCGCCCCGCCCGCCGCCCCGCTCATCGGTACTGCCTCATCTGCTCTGCCGGCCCTTCAGCCCTGGTGGCCCTAGCCCTGACGATCTTCAGCCCTGACGATCTTCGGCCTTCGCGACCGTGGTCAGCCGCCGGACGAACGCGAGGGACTCCTCGAAGATCAGTCCGGCGTCGTGGTCCAGCGTCGCCACATGGAAGCTGCGCTCGCACAGCCGCTCCGTCACATCGATCGAGGATATCCGCGCGAGCACCAGAGCGGAGTTCGCCGGGGAGACCACGTGGTCCTGCGGGCTGTGCAGCAGCAGCACCGGCTGGGTCACCCGGGGCAGGGCGTGCTGGACCTCGCGCCACAGCAGCGAGAGGGACCACACGGCGTGCGCGGGCATCCGGTCGTAGCCGACCTCCGCGGCCCCGGCGAGGGCGATGTCGCCGGCGACCCCGGGCAGGCTGGGCACCAGGTGCCGCAGGACCGGGAGCATCGCGATGGCGGGGGTGTCGGCGCGTACCGACGGGTTGACCAGCACCACACCGCTGACCCGCTCGCCGTGCTCGGCCGCCAGCCGCAGGGTCAGCGCGCCACCCATCGACAGGCCCATCACAAAGACCTGCTCGCACTCCTGCGAGAGGGTCAGCAGCTCACGGGAGACCTCGGCGTACCAGTCCTCCCAACGGGTCACCTGGAGGTCCTGCCAGCGAGTGCCGTGGCCCGGGAGCAGCGGCAGCGAGACGGTGAGCCCGGCGGCGGCCAGCTCCTCGGCCCAGGGGCGCAGCGACTGCGGGGAGCCGGTGAAGCCGTGGCAGAGCAGGACGCCGACCGGTCCGCCGCGATGGCGGTACGGTTCGGCACCGGGCAGCAGCGGCATGCGCAGGCTCCTTCGCGAAGATGCGGAGATGAAGACGCGGAGATGGGGAAGCGGCCGGGAGCGCATCGTCCCATGGGAGGGGCGGCTAGTACACCCGCTGGGGGTGCCTCCTGACGGGCTCCGGCGGCGCCGAGGGCCGGTCGCGGCTGCCCACGGTGTCCGAACGGGTGCTCCGGGGCATTAGGATCGACCGGTCTGCAACACAGGAGGCCCCGGTTGTTCTACCGACTGATGAAGATGATCGTCGCACCACTGCTACGGATCTTCTTCCGGCCGTGGATGGAGGGTGCGGAGAACATCCCCGACGAGGGAGCCGCGATCATCGCGAGCAACCACCTCTCCTTTTCGGACTCCTTCTTCCTGCCCGCGCTGATGAAGCGCCGGGTCACCTTCATCGCGAAGGCGGAGTACTTCAATACGCCCGGAATCAAGGGCAAGCTGACCGCCGCCTTCTTCAAGGGCGTCGGCCAGCTGCCGGTGGACCGCTCCGGCGTCCGCGGCGCGGGCGAGGCGGCGATCCGCAGCGCGATCTCGGTGATCGACCGCGGTGAGCTCTTCGGGGTCTACCCCGAGGGCACCCGCTCGCCCGACGGCAAGCTCTACCGCGGCAAGGTCGGCGGTCTGGCGCGGGTCGCGCTGGCGACCGGCGCGCCGGTGATCCCGGTCGCGATGATCGACACCGAGAAGGTGCAGCCGCCCGGCCAGGTGCTGCCCACCTTCGGCATCCGCCCCGGCATCCGGATCGGCCGCCCGCTGGACTTCTCGCGCTACCAGGGGATGGAGAACGACCGCTTCATCCTCCGCTCGGTCACCGACGAGGTGATGTACGAGATCATGCGGCTCTCCGGCCAGGAGTACGTGGACATCTACGCGACCGCCGCCAAGCGGCAGATCGCCGACGACAAGAAGCGGGCCGACGCCGAGCGCCGGGCCGAGCAGCGGGCCGCGCACCTTGAGCAGAAGGCGGCGCTCAAGGCCCAGCAGGAAGCCGAGAAGGCCGAGGCGGACGCCAAGGCCGAGGCGGAGCAGCGGAAGCCCGACGAGTCCTAGGCTCCAGACGGCATGGTGTCCAGGGCACTGCTGCGCAGCAGTGCCCTGGACACCTGAGCGGGTCCCTGAGAGGTCAGTTGGCGGCCTGGAAGCTGTAGTTGAAGTCGGCGTGCCCGTAGTGGCGCATCATGCCGAGCCAGAACGGCATCAGCATCTCCATGCCGCGCGCCGCCGTGATGCCGCCGAGGTCGATGATGTCGGCGGCCGGCCAGCCGAAGCTGCCCAGCAGCTCGGTGACCTCGCGCTTGGCGCGCTGGTCGTCACCCGCGACGAAGAGGTTGTGCCGGCCCGGCACCCGGCGCGGGTCGACCATCACCGGCGCGGAGACCGTGTTGAGCGCCTTGACCACCCGGGCGTCCGGGAAGCGGCGCTGGATCTGCTCGCCCACGCTGTCGGTGTTCACCGGCTCCAGCGACACCTGGCCGTCGGCGGCGAAGACCAGCGGGTTGGAGGCGTCGATCAGCAGTTTGCCGCCCAGCCGGTCCGCCCCGGCCGCCTCGAGCGCCAGCAGCGAGACCGTCCCCGAGGTGGCGTTCAGTACGCGCTCGCCGAACTCCGCCGCGTCGGCGAACGTCCCGGCCGAGCCCTGCGGCCCGGCCGCCTCGGCCCAGGCCGCGGCGCTCGGATTGTCCTTGCTCCGCGATCCCATCGTCACGTCGTGGCCGAGGGCCACCAGCTTGCTCGCCAGGGTCTGCCCGACGGTTCCCGTTCCCAGCACGCCATATCGCATGCCGGCCATTGTGCCTGACGATCAGTCAGGCCCGCTGGCCGGGCACGCCGTCAGCACTTCCGGTCAGCGCCGCACAGCAGGTACGGCAGGTACCGCAGGTACGGCCGGGGCGAGCGGCAGCAGCGCGGCCACGATCCCCACGCCGTCCCGGGTCAGCACCGACTCGGGGTGGAACTGCAGGCTCGCGAAGCCCGGTCCGCGCAGCGCGTGCACATCGCCGGTGAGCTCGTCGCGGGCCACCTCGACCCCGAGCGCCGCGAGCCGCTCGGCCTCGGCGTCGGTGCAGCGCGCGGTGAAGGTGTTGTAGAAGCCCACGGTCTGCCGCTCGCCGAACAGGTCGACGCTCTCCTGCGCACCCTGGAACGGCACCGGCTTGCGGCCCAGCGGCAGGCCCAGCTCGCGGCAGAGCAGCTGGTGGCTGAGGCAGACCGCCAGCAGCGGCGCGGTCCGGGTCAGCGAGCGGACGGCCGCCAGCGCGTCCGCGGTGATCTCCCGCAGCAGCGCCATCTTGGGATCGCCGAGGTCGGCCGGATCGCCCGGGCCGGGCCCGAGCACCAGCGGGCCGGTGTGCGCGGCCACCAGGGCACGCAGCCCGGGGGTGTCGTAGCGCAGCACGGTGACCCGGTGGCCCAGCGAGGTCAGCAGGTGGGCGAGCATCGAGGTGAAGGTGTCCTCGCCGTCCACGACCAGGGTGCCCGCCTCCTGCGCGGCGGGGGCCAGCTGCTGCATCCGCAGCCAGAACGGCGCCAGGTTGGTCCGGCGGGCGTCCAGCGCGGCCTGCACCCGGTGGTCGTCGGCCAGTCGCGGACCCTCGCCGCGCCCCGAGGACCGCTCGGCCGGCGGGCGGGCGCCGAGCGCGGCCAGCACCCCGGCGGCCTTGGCGTGGGTCTCGGCCACCTCCGCGTACGGGTCGGAGTGCCGCACCAGGGTGGCGCCCACCCGGACCACCAGCCGTCCGGTGCGCGCCTCGATGTCCGCGGTGCGGATGCAGATCGGCGAGTCCAGCTGCTGCCCGCCGCTGGCGGAGCGGCCGATCAGCGCCAGCGCGCCCGAGTAATAGCCGCGCCCGCTGCCCTCGTAGCGGCGGATCACCCGGGTCGCGTTCTGCACCGGGCTGCCGGTGACGGTGGCCGCGAACATGGTCTCCTTGAGCACCTCGCGGACGTCCAGCGAGGTGCGGCCGCGCAGCTCGTACTCGGTGTGCGCGAGGTGGGACATCTCCTTGAGCCGCGGGCCGAGCACCTGGCCGCCCAGGTCGCCCACCGTGCACATCATCTTGAGTTCCTCGTCGACCACCATGGTGAGCTCCTCCAGCTCCTTGGGGTCGTGCAGGAAGTCCAGCAGCGAGCCGATGGCGGGGCCGGTGGCCGGATAGCGGTAGGTGCCGGAGATCGGGTTCATCACCACCGTGCCGCCGCTCTGGCGCACATGCACCTCCGGCGAGGCACCGACCAGCACGCGGTCCCCCGTGTGTACCAGGAAGGTCCAGTACGCCCCGCGCTCCTGCTCCAGCAGGCGGCGCAAGAGGGTCAGCGCCAGCGCGGGGGAGAAGTCCGCCAGGGTGGCGGAGAAGTCGCGCCGGATGACGAAGTTGGCGCCCTCGCCGTTGCCGATCTCCTGCGAGATCACCTGCCGGACGATCTCGGCGTACTGCGCGTCGTCGATGTCGAAGCCGCCGCCGGTCAGCGCGACCGGCAGCCCGGGCAGCGCCGGCAGCACCTCGGCCAGCGGGAACGCGTACTGCTCGGCCACCGCGAGGGCCTGCAGCGGCGTGCCGTCGTCGTGCGCCTCGAAGCCGCGCTCGCGGATCTGCCGGTACGGGACGAGCGCGAGCAGGTCGTGCCGCGGCATGCCGTCGGCGGGGCGCCCGAAGCGCACCGGCAGCTCGGCCAGCGTCTCGTACGAGCCGACCTCGCCGATCAGGATCTCGACGGTGTCCGGGGCGAGCCGCGGGGCCCGGCGGTGCAGGACGGCGAAGGCGGGCGCGCCGGGTGCGGTGAGACGGGCGAGCAGGCTGGCCGCTGTGGGGCTGGTCACGTTTCGGCTTCCTTCCGGAGGGTTCTCGGGTGCGGGATGCGGGTCCGCTGTGCCGGGAGGGCCGTCTGCCGATGAAACGCCGACGGCCGCCCCGAGGGGCGGCCGTCGTGTCGTCAGGGACGCGCGATCAGTGGGCCACCTCGGGGATGGTCCACCACCAGGAAAGGGTGAGCGGCGCGTTCATGGAAGTGACAGTAGCCGATGGTCCACTGGAGTGAAGACCTTCGATGAATTGTCTCGTGCGCTGTCTCACCCAGCGGTCAGCAGCGACAAATCGCTTGTCGCACCCCGTAGCCTTGCCAGCGTGACCGTGACAAATCAGTACACCTGGCAGTCCCTGCCCGCGGCGCAGCAGCCTGAATGGCCGGATCCTGAGGCGCTGCGCACCGCTCTTGCGGACCTCGCTTCGTATCCGCCGCTCGTCTTCGCCGGCGAGTGCGACCAGCTGCGCACCCGGCTCGCCGCCGTGGCGCGCGGTGAGGCCTTCCTGCTCCAGGGCGGCGACTGTGCCGAGGCCTTCGACGGCGTGTCGGCGGAGCACATCCGCAACAAGCTGAAGACCCTGCTGCAGATGGCCGCCGTGCTGACGTACGCGGCCTCCGTCCCGGTCGTCAAGATCGGCCGGATCGCCGGGCAGTACTCCAAGCCGCGTTCCAAGTCGACCGAGACCCGGGACGGCGTCACCCTCCCGGTCTACCGCGGCGACTCGGTGAACGGCTTCGAGTTCACCCCGGAGTCCCGCCGCCCCGACCCCGAGCGCCTCAAGCGGATGTACAACGCCTCCGCCGCGACGCTCAACCTGGTGCGCGCCTTCACCACCGGTGGCTACGCCGACCTGCGCCAGGTGCACGCCTGGAACCAGGACTTCGTGCGCAACTCGCCCGCCGGGCAGCGCTACGAGCGGCTCGCCAAGGAGATCGACAACGCGCTGAACTTCATGCAGGCGTGCGGCGTCGCGCCCGAGGAGTTCAAGACCGTCGAGTTCTTCTCCTCGCACGAGGCGCTGGTGCTCGACTACGAGACCGCCCTCACCCGGGTGGACTCGCGCACCGGTGACCTCTACGACGTCTCGGGCCACATGGTCTGGATCGGCGAGCGCACCCGCCAGCTGGACGGGGCGCACATCGAGTTCGCGTCGAAGATCCGCAACCCGATCGGCGTCAAGCTCGGCCCGACCACCACGGTGGACGAGGCGCTGACCCTGATCGAGCGGCTCGACCCCGAGCGCGAGCCCGGTCGGCTCACCTTCATCACCCGGATGGGCGCGGGCAAGGTCCGCGACAACCTGCCCACCCTGGTGGAGAAGGTCACCGCCTCCGGCGCGCAGCCGGTCTGGATCTGCGACCCGATGCACGGCAACACCTACGAGGCCGAGACCGGCCACAAGACCCGCCGCTTCGACGACGTGCTCGACGAGGTCAAGGGCTTCTTCGAGGTGCACCGCGCCCTGGGCACCCACCCGGGCGGCATCCACGTGGAGCTGACCGGCGACGACGTGACCGAGTGCGTCGGCGGCGGCGACGAGGTGATGGTCGACGACCTGCACCAGCGCTACGAGACGGCCTGCGACCCGCGGCTCAACCGCAGCCAGTCGCTGGACCTGGCGTTCCTGGTCGCCGAGATGTACCGCGGGCACTGAGCCGCACAGTGTGACGAAGGCCCCTTCGGTCCTGGAGCAATCCGGACCGGAGGGGCTTTTTCGTTCTCGGAACGCCAGGTAAGGTAAGGCTTAGCTCAATGACGCTGAGACCTTGGGAGTAGCCGCGATGTACGTGTGCATGTGTCATGCGGTCACCGAGGAGCAGGTCAAGCAGGCCATCGACAGCGGTGCCAACTCCCCGCGCCAGATAGCCCAGGGCTGCAAGGCCGGCACGGACTGCGGCTCCTGCGTCCGGCGGATCCAGACGATGCTCGGCGAGCACGGCGCCCGGCCGTGCCCCACCGCCCGGCTGGCCGCCAAGCTCGGCCTGGCCGATCCGGAGGTCAATCTGCCGGCCCTGGTGCAGTCGCCCGTTCGCCGCGTGGCATAGGACCCGGTCTGAGGCGGTCCGGCTCAGGACTCCGGCTGCTCGATCAGCTGGGCCAGGTAGAGCGCCTCGCCGAGCTTCTCCAGCAGTTCGAGCTGGGTGTCCAGGTAGTCGATGTGGTGTTCCTCGTCGGCCAGGATCGACTCGAAGATATTGGCCGAGGTGACGTCGTTCTTGGCGCGCATCACCACGATGCCCCGGCGCAGCCGGTCGATCGCCTCGACCTCGACCTGCCGGTCCGCCTCGAACATCTCCTGGACCGTCTGGCCGATCCGGACGTGGAAGAGCCGCTGGTAGTTGGGCAGGCCGTCGAGGAAGAGGATCCGGTCGGTGAGCGTCTCGGCGTGCTTCATCTCGTCGAAGGACTCGTGCCGGGTGTACTTGGCGAGCTTCGTCCAGCCGAAGTTCTCCTGCATCTTGGCGTGCAGGAAGTACTGGTTGATCGCGGTCAGCTCGGCGGTGAGCTGCTCGTTGAGGAACTCGATGACCTCGGGGTCGCCCTTCATGGCGGTGCCTTTCCTGCCTGCGCGGGGAACGGTGGCTTTCGACCGGAATCCTGACATCGGCAGGGGCGATATTTCCAGTAAGTTCACACTTACCAAGCAATCGCTGGGATTGTCGGATTTGGCCTGATTTTCTGGCCCGGGGGGCGTGCGGCGCAGCCGAGGGGCGCGCGGCTGGCATCGTCCGCCGTCTGTCACCATTGACGCATGGGTCAGTCCGAACACGAGCAACGGCAGCTGTCTGACCTGCGCCTTCCCCCCGGTCAGCGCCTGCAGCGCGGCTGGCCGGTGCTGCACTACGGTCCGGTGCCCCGCTTCAAGCCGCTGACCTGGGACCTCCAGGTCTTCGGGGCGACCGCCTCGGCCGAGAAGCACAGCTGGGACCACGAGGCCTTCCACGCCCTGCCCAAGGTCACCGTCCGCGCCGACTTCCACTGCGTGACCCGCTTCTCCATGCTCGGCAGCGAGTGGAGCGGCGTGTCGGGGGCCACCATCCTGGAGCTGGTCCCGCCGGCCCCGGGCGTCACCCATGTGATGGTCTGGGCGGAGTACGGCTACAGCGCCAACCTGCGGCTGGCCGACTTCGCCGACCCGCGCACGGTCTTCGCCACCCACCGCAACGGCGAGCCGCTGACCGTCGAGCACGGCTTCCCGGTGCGCCTGGTCGTCCCGCAGCTGTACGCCTGGAAGGGCCCCAAGTGGGTGCGCGCGGTGGAGTACATGCGCGCCGACCGCCGGGGCTTCTGGGAGGAGCGCGGCTACCACAACCGCGCCGACCCGTGGAACGAGCAGCGCTACTCCTACCAGGAGGAGCCCGGCGACGGGCCGATGCGGTAGAGACCGGCCGCGTCAGAACTTGATGGTCACCGTGGAGCCCTTGGGCGCCTGCTGGCCGGCGTTCGGGCTCTGCGAGCTGACGTTGAGCAGGCCGAGCAGGCTCAGTCCGCTGGACTTCACCTTGAAACCGGCCGCCGTCAGCGCGTTGGTGGCGTCCGACTCGCTCATCCCGACCACGTTCGGCACCTGCACCGGCTGCGGCCCCTTGGAGAGCGTCAGGGTCACGGTCGAGCCCGGCGCGGCGGTGCCGCTGACGTCCTGCGCGGTCACCGCGCCGGACGGGACGGTGTCCGAGTACGCCTGGTCGGTCCCGAGCGCCGTCTTGAAGCCCGCGCCGGTCAGCGCGCTCTGCGCCTGCGTCACCGGCTGGCCGACCACGTCGGGCACGGCGACCGGAGCCGGGCCCTCGCTGACCACCAGGGAGACCGGTGCGTCCACCGCCAGCTGCTGCCCGGCGGCCGGCGCGGTGCTGATCACCGAACCCTGCGGCACGCTGGGGCTGTAGTCCTGGCTGGTCGTCCCGGGGGTCAGCCGGGCGCTGCTGAGCTGCTGCCTCGCCTGGTCCAGCGGCTTGCCGGTGACGTCCGGCACGGCGATCCGCTCGGGGCCCTTGGAGAGGGTCACCTTGACCCCGTCGCTCTTGCGGGCCCGCGCGCCGACGCCGGGATCGGTGCTGATCACCTGGCCGGCCGGGACGGTCTCGCTGAACGCCTGGACGAACCGGCCCTGCAGGTCGACCCCGTTCAGCGTGCTGACGGCCTGCGCCTGGGTCTGGCCGATCACGCTGGGCACCGTCGCGTAGACCGCGCCGGAGAGGAGGTAGCTGGTCAGCGCGATGACCAGGGCGACGACGCCGAGCACCGCGCCCCACACCACACCCCGCCGCGAGCGCCGGGGCCGGCGCTGCGCCCGGGTGGGGGCGGGCTCGTTGTACGGGCGCGGCTGGGCGAGCAGCGGCATCGGCGGCAGCACGCTGGTGTGCTCGGGCGCGGGAGCCGACAGCGGCGCGGTGATCACCGAGGTCGCCTCGGCGGTGGCGAACCGCGGGGTGGGCCGGGTGGAGGCGGGCGGCTCGGCGTCCAGCTGGTCCGGCGTCAGCGCGCGGCGCACCCGCTGCAGTGCGGCCAGCAGCTCCACTGCGTCCCACGGGCGGGACTGCGGCTCGCGGGCGGTGGCCGCGGCGACTATCGCGTCCAGCTCCGGCGGGATGCCGGGGACGGTGAGCGAGGGGGCCGGGACGGACTCGTGCAGGTGACGGTAGATCACCTGCATCGGGTTCTCGGCGACGTACGGCTTCTGACCGGTGAGCAGCTCGTAGAGCACGATGCCGGCCGCGTAGACGTCCACCCGCTGGTCGGTCGGCCCGGACTGCATGATCTGCTCGGGCGCCAGGTACGAGACGGTGCCCATGACCACGCCCGGCGTGGTGGTGCTGGTGACCGAGGCGCCCGCCTCGGAGAGCAGCCGGACCAGCCCGAAGTCGGCGACCTTGACCAGCCCGCCATCGGTGATCAGCACGTTCTCGGGCTTGACGTCCCGGTGCACCAGGCCCGCCCGGTGCGCGGCGCCGAGCGCGGCCAGCACCGGCTCCAGGATGTCCAGCGCGGCGCGGATGCTCAGCGCACCGCGGTCGCCCAGCACGTCGCGCAGGGTGCGGCCGGGCACGTACTCCATGGCGAGGAAGACGACGCCGCCGTCCGCGCCCTGGTCGAAGACGTTGACCACGTTGGGGTGCGAGAGCCGCGCGACGGCCTTGGCCTCCCGGATGAAGCGCTCGGTGAACTCCACGTCGCCGGCCAGCGCGGGGTGCATCACCTTGAGCGCCAGCACCCGGTCCAACCGGGTGTCGGTGCCCCGGTAGACCGTGGCCATGCCGCCCATCGCGATGCGCTGCTCGACCCGGTACCGGCCGTCCAGCAGCGCTCCGAGCAGCGGGTCGTTCAACGTCATGTCCACCGGAGCAGTGTAGGGGGGCCCGGAGCACGATGCGGTTACCCCGATGTCATGGTTCAGAACGCCGTTCAGAACGCCGGGCGCTCGCGGTGGTCGAGGTCGGCGCGGCCGGCCATCGCCGAGGAGGCCTCGGCGTGGAAGCGGCGCGGGATGCGGCCCGCCCGGTAGGCGAGGCGGCCGGCCTCGGCGGCCCTGCGCATCGCGTCGGCCATCAGCACCGGCTCTTGAGCGCGCGTCACGGCGGAGGCCAGCATCACCGCCGAGCAGCCCAGTTCCATCGCGAGCGCCACGTCGGAGGCGGTGCCCGCGCCGGCGTCCAGGATCACCGGGACGGTCGCGCTCTCCACGATCAGCTGGAAGTTGTGCGGGTTGCGGATCCCCAGGCCCGAGCCGATCGGCGAACCCAGCGGCATGATCGCCGAGCAGCCGACGTCCTCCAACTTGCGGGCCAGCACCGGGTCGTCATTGGTGTACGGGAGCACCACGAAGCCGTCGTCGACCAGTGTCTCGGCGGCGTCCAGCGTTTCGATCGGGTCCGGCAGCAGGGTCCGCTCGTCGGCGATCACCTCCAGCTTCACCCAGCTGGTGCCGAGCGCCTCGCGGGCGAGGCGGGCCGTCAGGACGGCCTCGCCGGCGGTGAAGCAGCCGGCCGTGTTGGGCAGGATCCGGATGCCGTTGCGGGTCAGCACGTCGAGCACCGAGCCCTGCGTATTGGCGTTCACCCGGCGCATCGCGACGGTGGTCAGCTCGGTGCCCGAGATCCGCAGCGCCTGCTCCAGGACCTCCAGGCTGGGGGCGCCGCCGGTGCCCATGATCAGCCGGGAGGTGAAGGTGGTGTCGGCGATGGTCAGAAGGTCGTCGGCCATGGCTGCTCAGCCTCCCTGGACGGCGGTGAGGATCTCGATCCGGTCGCCCGCGCTGAGTACGGTCCGCTCCCAGGCGCCGCGCGGCACGACGGTCTCGTTGACCGCGGCCGCGACCCCCGAGGGCGCGCTGCTCAGCGCGGAGACCACCTCGGCGAGGGTGGCGGTGTCCGCGACCTCGCGCGGTTCGCCGTTGACGGTGAGGGGGATCGGGTTCATCGGGTTGCCTTCACGGTGAAGCGGGTGGGGGAGAACGGGACGGCCGGCTCGGGCAGGACCCCGGTGGCCAGGTAGTCGGCGAGCAGGTCGCCGGTCACGGCGCTGAGCAGCACGCCGTTGCGGTAGTGGCCGGTGGCGGCCGCCAGGCCCGGCAGGTCGGTGGGGCCGAGCAGCGGGGCATTGTCGGGCGAGCCCGGGCGCAGGCCCGCGCTGGTCTCCACCAGCGGCAGTTCGGTGATCCCGGGCACCAGATCGTGCGCGTCGCGCAGCAGTTCGTAGACGCCGCCCGCGGTGACGGTGGTGTCGTAGCCCTGCTCCTCGCTGGTCGCGCCGATCACCAGCTCGCCGTCGGCGCGCGGAACCAGGTAGAGGTGCTGCCCGCGGACCACCGCGCGGACGTTGCGGGAGAGGAACGGGCCGTACGCGGTTGGCATCCGCAGCCGCAGGATCTGCCCCTTGACCGGGCGGATCGCGGGCAGCACGTCAGCCGGCAGCCCGGGCAGCAGATGGCTCTGCGGTCCGGCGGCGAGCACCAGTTGAGGAGCGGTCAGCTGTTCGCAGCCGTCCACCTCGACGCCGCTCGCGCGGTCGCCGTCCAGCAGCAGCGCGGTCGCCCGGCCGCGCCGCAGCACGACGCCGGCCTGTTCGCAGGCGGCCACCAGGGCGGCGCAGAGCCGGCGGCCGTCCACCTGGTGGTCGCCGGTGACGTGCAGACCGCCGCGGACCGCGGGGGAGAGCATCGGTTCGAGCTTGCGGCACTCGCGGCCGGTCAACCAGTGCGAGGCCAGGCCGAGCCGCTGGTGGAACGCGTGCAGCTCGCGCAGCTCCTCGCGGTCGTCGGAGTCCAGCGCGACGGCGAGTGTGCCGGTGGCGCGGTAGCCGGTGGGCAGGCCGGTGAGCTGCTCCAGTTCGGCGGTGAACGCCGCGTACCGCTCGTTGGAGGCGATCCCCAGACGCAGCAGCGGCTCCTCGCCGTAGTGCAGCTCGGTGACCGGTGCCAGCATGCCGGCCGCGACCTGGGCCGCGCCGCCGCCGGGCTCCGGGTCGACCACGGTGACTGCGAGCCCGCGCTGGGCGGTGCGCCAGGCGACCGCAAGTCCGATGACGCCGCCGCCGATCACCAGCACGTCGGTGGGCCGCGCTATCGGATCGGGCCGTGCGCAGTCTGTGCCTGTCAAGGCGCTGATGCTCCCTTCGCCGGAATGACCCGGATCAGGTTCGGACGGTCGCAGGCCGCGTCAGCCCGCCTCTCAGCCCGGTGCACCGGGCTCCCGTGATGAGGATGCCTCCTACCCTAACGCCGGGTGACACCCGGGCCGAAGGCGTGCCCGGCCCTCGATACGGGTTCCGGCAACCCCCGGTGAAGGCTGGTACGGATCGCTACAGTGAGCGAGTGGCTGAGCTGAAGAGCGCGGAACAGGTGGTCATCGTCGGCGCCGGCATGGCGGGAGCGCAGTGCGCGCTCGCGCTGCGCCAGGGGGGTTGGCAAGGGGGGATCAGTCTGCTGGGCGAGGAGTCGCAGCCGCCGTACGACCGGCCGCCGCTCTCCAAGGACGTGCTGCTCGGCAAGACCGACAGCACCGCCTTCGAACTGGACTGGGAGCAGCTGGGCATCGAGCTGCTGCCCGGCCGCCGGGCCACCGGCCTGCGCCCCGGCGTGCTGGAGACCGACGGCGGGGAGCTGGCCTACGGGCAGCTGGTGCTGGCCACTGGCGCCGACCCGGTCCGGCTGCCCGGCGCGGACGGCGCCCGGGTGCTGCGCACCCTGGACGGCGCGGACGGCGCCCGGGTGCTGCGCACCCTGGACGACGCGCTCGCGCTGCGGGCCGTGCTGCGCCCGGGCCTGCGGCTGGTGCTGGTGGGAGCCGGCTGGATCGGCGCCGAGACCGCCACCGCAGCCCGGCAGCTTGGCTGCGAGGTGACCGTCCTGGAGGCCGCCGCCGAACCGCTGGCCGGCGCGCTGCCGACCACACTGACCGCGCCGATGGAGCGCTGGTACGCCGAGGCCGGCATCGACCTGCGGCTCGGCGCGAAGGTCGCCGCCGTGCGGCCGGACGGCGTGCTGCTCGCGGACGGCTCGGTGCTGGCCGCCGACGAGGTGGTGGTCGGCATCGGTGCCCGGCCGGCCACCCGCTGGCTGGCCGGCTCGGGGGTCGAACTGGACCCGGCCGGGGCGATCCTCACCGACGCCTCGCTGCGCACCTGCCTGCCGCGGGTCTGGGCGGCCGGCGACTGCGTCAGCTACCCCTCGGCCCGGTTCGGGGAGCGGATCAACGTCCAGCACTGGGACCACGCGATGCACTCGGGACGGGCGGTGGCCGCCGCGCTGCTGGGCGCCGACGCGGCCTACGACCCGGTGCCGTACTTCTGGTCCGAGCAGTTCGGGCGGATGGTCCAGTACGCGGGTCGGCACGCGGCCGGCGACCGGCTGGTCTGGCGCGGCTCGCCCGAGGACCCGGCGTGGAGCGTGCTGTGGCTGCGCGAGGGCGCGCTGGTGGCGGCGTTCGCGGTCGACCGGCCGCGTGACGTGGTGCAGGCCCGCCGCCTGATCGACCAGGCCGTGGTGCTCGATCCGGAGCGCGCCGGCGACCCGGCGGTGGCGCTGAAGTCGGCGCTCTGACGGCTTCGCCCGGGGCGTTTGGTGCGCGGGAGTGCCAGGGGATGGCAGGCTGGTGCCGTGAGTAGCGATACGGATGCCAAGATCGAAGCCTTCGTCCACGAGTGGATGTACCTGCCCGACATCTCCGAACAGTGGGGTGTGCGGGTCACCGAAGTGCGCCAGATGGTCAAGGACGGTGAGCTGATCGCGTTCCGCCGCGGCGAGAACCGCTCGCTCCAGGTGCCGGCCGCCTTCATCGACGGACCCGGCCTGGTCAAGCACCTGGCCCCGACGCTGACCCTGCTGCGCGACGCCAAGTTCACCGACGAAGAGATCATCGAGTGGCTCTTCACCGAGGACCCGACGCTGCCGGGCAGCCCGATCCAGGCGCTGCAGGAGAACCGCGGGACCGAGGTCAAGCGGCGCGCCCAGGCGATGCTGATCTGATGGCCGGAGCCGACCACCGGGCGAAGCTCGCCGACGCCCGGCTCTACCTGTGCACCGACGCCCGGCGCGAGCAGGGCGACCTGCCGCAGTTCCTGGACGCGGTGCTGGCGGGCGGCGTGGACATCGTCCAGCTCCGGGACAAGGCCCTGGAGGCCAAGCAGGAGCTGGCGGCCCTGGAGGTCTTCGCGGACGCCGCCCGGCGGCACGGCAAGCTCTTCTCGGTCAACGACCGCGCCGACGTCGCGCACGCCGCCCGGCCCCAGGTGCTGCACCTGGGCCAGGACGACCTGCCGGTGCCGGCCGCCCGCGCGATCCTCGGCGAGGATGTGGTGATCGGCCGCTCCTGCCACGCCGAGTCCGAGGTGGACGGCGCGATCGCCGAGGCCGGCGTGGACTACTTCTGCACCGGGCCGGTCTGGCCGACGCCCACCAAGCCGGGCCGGTACGCGCCGGGCCTGGGTCTGGTGGAGTACGCGGCGCGGCAGACCACGGACCGCCCGTGGTTCGCGATCGGCGGGATCGACCTGGGCAACCTGGACGAGGTGCTGGCCGCCGGCGCCCGCCGGGTGGTGGTGGTCCGCGCGATCACCGCCGCCGACGACCCGGGCGCGGCCGCCGCGGAGCTGGCCCGCCGGGTGCGCGCGGTCCAGTAGCTCAGTAGCGGCGGACGGTGGCGGCCCGGGCGAGCGCGAGCAGCGTGGTCCGGGCCGCCTCGTCCGCCAGCGGGGCGGCGTCCAGGGCGGCCAGCGACTGGCCCATCAGCGAGTCGATCCGCTCCTCGACCCGGTCGGCCGCGCCACTGCGGGCGACCAGCTCGCCCAGCTCGGCGATCTCCTCGGCCCCCAGGCCCGGCGCGCCGAGCCGCTCGTCCAGTCGGCGGGCCTCGGCCGCGGGCAGGCCGCGCAGGGCCAGCGCGACCAGCATCGTCCGCTTGCCCTCGCGCAGGTCGTCGCCGGCGGGCTTGCCGGTCACGGCCGGGTCGCCGAAGACGCCGAGCAGGTCGTCGCGCAGCTGGAAGGCCTCGCCGAGCGGCAGCCCGAAGGCCGAGTAGGCGCCGACCAGTTCGTCGGACGCCCCGGCGAGCCGGGCGCCGACCTGCAACGGGCGCTCGATGGTGTACTTCGCCGACTTGTAGTGCAGAACGGTCTGCGCCCGGTCCAGCGCCAGCGCGTCGGTCGAGTCGCCGGCCACCGGCTCCAGCACGTCCAGGTACTGGCCGGCCATCACCTCGGTGCGCATCAGGTCGAAGACCGGCTTGGCGGCCAGCACGGCGGCGGGCGGCAGTCCGCAGCGGACGAAGAGCTCGTCGCACCAGATCAGCAGCAGGTCGCCGAGCAGCACCGCGGCCGCCGCGCCGTACTGCTCGCGGTCGCCGCGCCAGCCGCTGTCCCGGTGCAGCGCCTCGAAGCGCCGGTGGACGGCGGGCAGGCCGCGCCGGGTGTCGCTGCGGTCCATCAGGTCGTCGTGCACCAGGGCGCTGGCCTGCAGCAGCTCCAGCGCGGCCGCCGCGTGCTCGATGCCCTTGCTGTCGGCCGCCCCGCCCGCGCCGCGCCAGCCCCAGTAGCAGAAGGCGGGCCGCAGCCGCTTGCCGCCGTCCAGCAGGAAGTCACGCAGCGCGTCGGTGGCCGGGACCAGGCCGGGGGAGATCTTGCCGAGCAGGGCGCCCTGCTCGTCCATGAACGCCGTGAGCGCGGCGTTCACGCGCTCGCGGACCGCCTCCACATCGAGGGGCTGCACGGGCGACGGGCTGGGCGAGGTCACGGCGGTCTCCGGAATCACTGGGGTACGGCCAGACTAGCCCGGGCCACCGGAAGCCGTTGTCCGTGGACATCGCGCGGCCGTCGCGCGCTGTGGACAAGTCGTCTCGATCCGTGGACGTCGCCTGCCCACCCCCCTGGTCCGGCGGTTAACCTGCGAACATGGCACTAGGTATCGCCTCCACCAGAACCGACCGGGCACTGACGGTCCGCGAGCTGCTGGCGGCCGGTAAGCGGTCGTTCTCCTTCGAGTTCATGCCCCCGCGCAGCGAAGCGGCGGAGCAGAAGCTCTGGGACGCCATCCGCCGACTCGAAGCGCTCAACCCGAACTTCGTCTGTATGACGTACGGCGCGGGCGGCTCCTCGCGCGGCCGCACGGTCAACCTGGTCGGCCGGATCGCCTCCGAGACCACGCTGACCCCCGTCGCGCATCTCACCGCCGTCGACCACTCGGTGGCGGAGCTGCGCAACATCATCGGCCACTACGCGGACGAGGGCGTCCGCAACGTCCTGGCGGTCCGCGGCGACCCGCCCGGCGACCCGATGGGCGAGTGGGTGCGCCACCCCGAGGGCGTCACCTACGCCTACGAGCTGGTCGAGCTGATCAAGGGCATCGGCGACTTCTGTGTGGGCGTGGCCGCCTTCCCGCTGATGCACCCGCGCTCGGCGAACTGGGACGACGACATCCGCCACTTCGTCGCCAAGGTGCGGGCCGGCGCGGACTACGCGATCACCCAGATGTTCTTCGAGGTCGAGGACTACCTGCGGCTGCGCGACAAGGTCGCCGCGGCCGGCTGCGACGTGCCGATCATCCCGGAGATCATGCCGGTCACCAACGCCAAGCAGCTGGAGCGCTTCCCGCAGCTGAGCGGCTCGGCCTTCCCGGCGGCGCTGGAGAGCCGGCTGCGCGCGGTGATCGACGATCCGCAGGCGCTGCGCGCGGTCGGCATCGAGCACGCCACGGCGATGTCCGAGCGGCTGCTCGCCGAAGGGGCGCCCGGTCTGCACTTCATCACCCTGAACGGCTCGCTGGCCACCCTGCAGATCTACCAGAACCTCGGCCTGCACCGGGCCTGACCCGCGCCCGCTCGCACACCTGGGCGGATGTGGGGCCCCGAACGCGGAAACGGTACAGTCGCGGCACGCGCGCGCCGTGCGCCGGGCTGTGGTGGAGGTCGCAGATGAGCATCGGATTGCTGGTGTTGTACGCGGCCCTCGCGGCGGTCGCCCTGTGGCTGATCGCCGAGCTGCTGCTGCAGAACCGGGCCCCGCTGCACTGGCGGGGTGTGGCGCTCGGCGGGTTCGTGCTGGTGGTGGCCGGGATGGCGATCCGGTCCGTGCCGCTGATCGGCGCGGGCGCGCTGGCGTTCGCGACCGGCCAGGTCTTTGTGACGCTCGCGGTCAAGAGCGGGAAGTCGAGGGCCTGGTCGCTGCGCTCGGCCGACGGCGCGCTGCCCGGGCCGCTGGCCAAGGTGCCGCTGCTGAGCGCGGCCACCAGCGGTGAGCCGACGGTGGCCGCGGTCGCTGCCGCCGTGCCGGTGGTGGGCGAGGTCGGGCCGATCGAGGACGCCGAGCACGAGCACGAGGCCGTGCCGGACCCGCTGGCCGGGGACGAGTACGGCGTCTACGAGCCCACGGCCGAGTACCAGCAGGAGCAGCCGCAGCAGCAGCAGCCCGAGCAGCACGGCTACCAGCCGTACGGCGACCAGCAGCAGTGGCAGCAGCAGCCCGTCCCCGGCTACGAGCAGGGCGGCTACCCGCAGCAGCAGAACTACGAGTACTACCAGCAGCAGCCGCAGCAGCCCTACCAGGACCCGTACTGGCAGCAGCAACAACAGCAACAGCAGCAGCCGTACGACCCCGCGCAGTACCAGCCGGAGTACGGCGTTCCGCAGCAGCCGCAGAGCTACGAGTACTACCAGCAGCCCGAGACCTGGCACCAGCAGCAGCAGTAGCAGTACCCGCCGTCGCAGCGGCCCCGCTCAGGCCGGGCCGATCAGGCCCGCCGTGATGCAGGCCGACATGCCCGCGCGGGCCAGCCCGCCGCCCGGGTGCGCGGCGCCGCCGATCAGGTAGCGCCCGGCCGTCGGCTCGGCGTTGGGCGTGCGCAGGAACGCGCCGTGCGCGCCCGCCAGGGCCGGGCGCGGGACGGCGCCGCCCGGGGCCGAGGTCTCCCGCTCGGTGTCCGCCGGGGTGCGCACGACCCGCCACAGCACCCGCTCGCGCAGGTCCGGAACGGCCGCCTCCAGGTGCCCGAGCAGCTGGTCGGCGTAGCGGTCCGCGACGCCCGGCGCGGTCCAGTCAAGCCGGGCCTGCGAGGGGACAGTGACGGTGAGGGTGACCGTCTCGTGGGCGTCGTCCGGGCGCAGCGACGCGTCGTCCGGGCGCAGCACCTGCACCGTTGGGCGGGCGCAGAGCCGGGCGGTGGCGCCGAAGAGCGCGTCCAACTCGTCGGCCCGGTCGGCGGCGTGCACCACCGTGCGGTGCGCCACCCCGGCGGGGCGCGCGCCGCGCAGCGCGAGCAGCACGGTGAAGCGGCCCGGCAGCGCCGGGTCGCCGGGGGCCGTGCGCAGCAGCAGGCCGTCCTCGGTCGGCGGCTGCTCGACCCGGGTGTCGAACCTGAACTCCACGCCCCGCTGCTCGCAGCGCCGGTAGAACGCCTCGGCCAGCGCCCGCATCCCGCCGCGGACGTACCAGACGCCGAAGCTCTGCTCCATGTACGGGATCACCGTGGCCCCGGCCGGGACGGTCCGCGGGTCGAAGCCGAAGCGCAGCGCGTACTCCTCCAGCAGCGCGGTCAGCGCCGGGTGGCCGCCGAGCTCGCGTGCGGCGACCTGCGCCAGCGTCGGCGCGCCGCCGCCGAGCAGCCGGCCGAGGCCGCGCCGGGGGGCCGCCGGGTACGGGTCGGTGGCCAGCGGCGTGGTGTCGGCGGGCAGCGGTTCCTCGAGCAGCGGGCGGCGGGTGGCCTCCCAGACCGCCCGGCCGCGGTTCGTCAGCTGGCCCCAGCGCTCGCCCGCCCCGGTGCCGAAGGCCGCGTCCAGCGCCTGCGCGACCCCGCCGCGCGAGGCGTTCGGCAGCGCGACGGTCGCGCCGTCGGCGAAGACGTGCCGGCTCTCCGGGGCCACCGGCGCCAGCTCGACCAGCTGCTCGAGCGGCTCCTTGCCGGTCTTCAGCGCGAGATCGCGGTAGACCGCCGGGAGGGTGAGCAGAGTGGGACCGGTGTCGAAGGCGAAGCCGTCCCGCCGGTACTGGCCCAGCATCCCGCCGTACGTCGGGGCCGCCTCGCAGACCGTCACCCGGTGTCCGATGGTGGCCAGCCGCGCCGCCGCCGCCAGCCCGCTGATCCCCGCTCCGATGATGACGATCCGTGCCATGCCTCAAGATCCTAGTGCGGCCGCCACACCGGCCCGGCGGCCGCGGCGCTCGCGGCGGTTGGCCAGGAAGCGGCGGATCCGGGCGAAGGCGAACCAGACCAGCAGCAGGCCCGCGACCAGCAGGACCGCCGCCACCGAGGCGGCCGCCCAGGGATGGAAGATCGCCAGCGTGACCAGGCCGGCCACCGCGAGGTCCTCCAGCAGGCTGATCACGATGTTGCTGAGCGGCTCGGGGGAGGTGTTGACCGCCATCCGCAGCGAGGCCTTCACCACATGACTGGCCAGCGCGACCCCGCCGCCGATCGCGCCCGCCGCCAGCTGGCCGAGCGAGCCCGGGTGCTGGCCGGCCAGCAGCGCGGCCACCACGGCGCCGGCGACCGGGCGGATCACGGTGTGCACGGCGTCCCAGACGCTGTCCACGTACGGGATCTTGTCGGCCACCGCGTCACAGATGGTGAGCACGATCGCGGCGATCAGCACATCCGTGCGCTCCAGCACGTGCGGCACCGACTCGGCCCCGCCGAAGCGGCCCAGCAGGCCGAGCAGCATCACCACGGCGTAGGCGTTGATGCCGCTGGCCCAGCCGCTGGTGAAAATCAGTGGTAGCACCGTCATGGATCTCTCCCCCGTCTCGCACAGTCGCCGGTCACCGTATCGCGACCGGCCCACCGCACCGGCCGGGCCCGTTGTCAGTGGGCCGGTTCAGCATGGAGGTGCGGATCGCCCGATCCGCGCCGCCTGCTCCGGACCGGGGGAGACCATGACCGTCACCGACCTCCCGAACGAGATCCCCAACCAGACGCCCCACCAGCCGCCACATCAGCCGTCCGACCAGCCGTCCGACCAGATCCCGCTGCGCTCCGTCGACGTCCATCCGGTGCTGCTCAGGGCCGGAGCACCACCCGCCGCCCGCGAGCTGCTGGTGCAGGCCCACCGCACCCTGGTCCTGGCCGCCGGCCTCGAGGATCCGCTGGAGAGGTACGCCACCGCGCATCTCGCCGCGCTGCGCACCACGGCCGCCGTGCTCGCGGTGCGTGGCCGCCCGGAGACGAATCCGCGCCGCCGCAAGGCGATCCGCAGCGCGTGGGAGGTGCTGCCCGAGATAGCTCCCGAGCTCGCCGAGTGGGCGGTCTACTTCGCGGCCGGGGCCCGAAAACGCGCCGCGGCGGAGGCGGGCCTGCAGGGCTCCGCCACCGCCCGCGACGCGGACGACCTGGTCCGCAACACCGCGGTCTTTCTGCGCCTGGTCGAACGCGTGCTGCGGCTGAGCGGCCCGCCCCTCTGAGACCGACCGGCACATGGTGGGCGGCGTCGCGACGCCCGGACTCTCGCCTGGACGGCTTCTCCTCAGTCGCCAATGCTCCGCAGTGGCTCCCTCGTCGGCACCGCCCAGACTCGGCCCGGACGCCGCTCCTTCCTCCACCCACCATGTGCCGGTCGGTCTAAGGTGGAGCCAGCCCGCTCTCACCAGCCCGCTCTCACCGCCTTCCGAGGAGACCTCCTTGTACCCGACGCGTCCCCGCAGCGCCCTGCGTACCGCCGTGGTCTGGGAGGTGGTCAGGACGGCGCTGGAGCGCCGCGCGGCCGAGCTGGACCAGCCGGTGCTGGACGTCCTGGACACCGGGGGCGGCACTGGCAACTTCGCCGTGCCGGTGGCTCGGCTCGGCCACCGCGTCACCGTGGTCGACCCGAGCCCCGACGCGCTCTTCGCCCTGGAGCGCCGCGCCGCCGAGGCGGGCGTCACCGATCTGGTCCGCGCCGTCCAGGGGGACACCCAGACGCTGCCCGAGCTGATCGCCCCCGCCTCGGTGGACGCGGTGCTCTGCCACGGCGTGCTGGAGATGGTGGACGACCCGGCCGACGCGCTCGCCAGCCTGACCGGGACGCTGCACAAGGGCGGCCTGGTCAGCCTGCTGGCCGCCAACCGCAACGGCGCGGTGCTGGCCCGCGCGCTGTCCGGCCACTTCGACGAGGCCCGCGCCGTGCTGTCCGCCGCGGACGGCCGCTGGGGCCCCGGCGACCCGATGCCGCGCCGCTTCAGCGCCGACGAGCTGGACTCGCTGGCCACCGACGCCGGCCTGCTGGTGCAGTCGGTGCACGGCGTGCGGGTCTTCGCCGACCTGGTCCCCGGCGTGCTGGTGGACACCGAGCCGGGCGCCCTGGAGGCGCTGCTCAAGCTGGAGGAGACCGCCTCCCAGCAGCCCGCTTTCCACGCCGTCGCCACCCAGCTGCATGTGCTCGCCGCTCTGAGCTAGGACCGACCGGCAATTGGTGGGCGGCGTCGCGGCGCCCGGACTCTCGCCTGGACGGCTTCTCCTCAGTCGCCGATGCTCCGCATGGACTCCTTCGTCGGCACCGCCCAGACTCGGCCCGGGCACCGCTCCTTCCTCCGCCCACCAATTGCCGGTCGGTCTAGTCGGGCACTCCCAGCCACCGTGGTCCGTTGGCACCGTGCGGGGCTCTCGCCGATGTGTCGGACACGACGGATCGGCGCCCGCCCCCATGGGCACCCTTGGACCGTATGATCTGGGTAAAGCCAGAACGCATGACGGCCAGGCGCATGGGGCATATGGACCACAACGAAGCCAGGTGGCGGACCGGTCGCCCCCGCGACCGACGAGTAGGAGGACTCCGTGCCGCTCTCGGAGCACGAGCAGCGACTGCTCGACCAGATGGAGCGAGCGCTGTACGCCGAAGATCCCAAGTTCGCGACAGCGCTTGAGGGAACCGGGCTGCGCATGTACACCCGTCGGCGGGTGTACCAGGCCGCCGCCGGGTTCGTCGTGGGTGTCGCTCTCCTGATGGGGGGCATGGTCGCTCAGCTCATCTGGGTGAGCGTCGTCGGCTTCCTCGTCATGCTGGGCTGCGCGGTGCTCGCCGTCACCGGGTGGCGGCGCCATCCGGCGGCCGCCCAGGGGGGCGGGCCACGCACCGCGCCGCCGGCCCGCCGCAAGGCAGGCGTGATGGACCGGATGGAACAGCGCTGGCAGCGCCGCCGGGACGAACACGACGGCATGTAGCGCTCCTACGAACCACAGCGAGAAGCGCGGTGGGCGGGCAGTCCGAGGACTGCCCGCCCACCGCGCTTCTGCGTGCTACTCGCCGTCCGCCGGCTTCGCCGAGCGCCGTACCGGGCGCAGGCGCGCCGCCAGCCGCCCGCGTGCCGCAGCGGCCCGGGCCAGCACGGCCCGCCCGCGCAGCCGTGCGGCCAGCAGCCGGTCACCGGCCCGCCAGACCAGCCGCGCCGCCGAGGGCGGCAGCAGCAGCGCGCGCACCCGGCGCCCGCGTCCGGCCGCGGAGCGCAGGCTCTCCCGCACGGTGCGGACGTCCGGACCGAGCGGGGCCGGCTGCCCGACCTCACGGGCGTACAGCACCCGCTCGGCGGCCAGCGCCACCCGCCCGACGGCGGCCTGCGCCTTCTCGTCCAGCGAGCCCTGCTCGGTGAGCCGGCGCATGGTGTGCCGCGGGCTGCGGGCGTCGTCCGGCGGGATGCCGAGGTCCCAGGCCGAGTCGATCAGCTCGCTCCAGGCGGCCAGCACCTGCTCGCGGGTCAGCGCGGCGGAGTCGGCGCCGGCCCGGCGGCGTCCGCCGCGACCCAGCCGGCGCCGACGCAGCCGGGCCCGCCAGACCATCGGTGACAGCAGCAGGAGCAGCACCAGGGCCGCGCCCGCCAGCAGCGCCAGCAGCTGCGGGGAGGCCGCCGAGGAGCTCTGCGTGGTGGCCACCGCAGTCGGCGCCTTGCTCTCGGGGCACTGCCCGAGCTTGCGCAGCTGGGCCGGGCAGCCGGCCTGCGCCGAGGGCACGCTGGTCGGCGCCGAGTGCGCGCTGGCGCTGGGCTGGTCGGCGGTCGGGGACATCGTGGGAGCGGGCTGGTCGGAGGTGTACGCCGGCGCCGAGCCGCGGCTCGGGGTCGGCTCGAAGCGCAGCCAGCCCGCGCCCTGGAAGTACAGCTCCGGCCACGCGTGGTAGTCCTTGCTGCCGACCACGTAGGTGCCGCCGCCCTGGTCGGCGCCGGGCGCGAAGCCGACCGCGACCCGGGCTGGGATGCCCAGGGTGCGCGCCATCGCCGCCATGGTGGCGGCGAAGTGCACGCAGAAGCCCTTCTTGTCCTGGAGGAACTTCGCGATGGCGTCCGGACCGGTGCCGGGGTCGATCGAGGAGCTGTAGACGAAGCCGCCGGACTGGGCGAACCAGTCCTGCAGCGCCACCGCCTTGTCGTACGCGGTGGGCCGGCCCTGGGTGACCTGCAGCGCGGTCTGCTTGACCACGGGCGGCAGGTTGTCGGGCAGCCCCAGGTCGGTGGCCATGATCGCGGCCGGCGGCGCTGCGGCGGCGCGCAGCTCGTCCGCGGTGGGCTTGAGGTCCAGCGAGGTGACCGTGTAGCTGAGCCCGCCGGCGTGCTGGCCGCGGTCGCCGATCAGCGAGCGGGTCTGCGGCTCGTAGCGCCAGTCGCCGGACACCGTGGACTTCATCATCGGGTACGGCGCCGGCAGCCACTCGCTGCCCAGCTTCGGGGAGATGGCGATCTGGGTGTCCATCGACCCGGTGCTCACCAGGCCGCCCAGCCCCTCCGGGGTGGGCAGCTCGGAGGGCACGGCCTGGGCCGGCTGCTCGCCGGGCTTCCACTCCACACCGGTGAAGTCGTCCAGCGCGGTGATCCGCAGATAGGCGGTGGCCAGGTCGGGGCTGCTGCCGCGGTAGGTGATCAGCGGCTGGTTGTCCGGCTGGCGCAGCCCGTCGGTCAGTGAGACCACCGGGTTCAGCGCGTTGATGTTGCCGCCGCGCCCGCCCGAGCCACTGGCGTCGACGCCGCCGCCGACCAGGCTGAGATCCCAGTTGGGGGCGAGGAAGGGCAGCAGCAGGGCGACCACCAGGGCCACCAGACCGATCTGGTGGCCGCCGGTGCTGAGCGCGGTGCCGTTGCGCTCGGGACCGCTGCCGGCGCCGCGGAAGACCCGGCCCCAGCGGGAGAGCCGGTCGCGGCCCTCCGCGAAGAGCAGCATCAGGTAGCCGCCGGCCGAGAGCATGAACCAGAGCACCGGCGAGCCGGAGTCACCGGCCAGGCCGGTGCCGACCGAGTAGAGCGCCAGCAGCGGCAGCCCGGCCAGCGCGGCCCGCCGGTAGGTGACCGCCAGCGCGTCCACCACGACGGCGATCAGCGCCACCGAGGCGGTCAGCAGCAGGCTCAGGCCGGTGGAGGCGGGCGCCGGGATCGAGTACGCCTGGATCTCGGTGCCCGCCGAGCCGAGCAGGTCGCCGATCGTCCGGACGGTGTCCGGCATCGGGATCACGCCCAGCAGCATGTGGTCGGAGATGCTGAGCACCATCGCCAGCCACAGGGCCAGCAGCAGCTGTCCGACGATCACCATCGGGCGGGCCGCGCCGAGCCGGCGCAGGCCCGCTCCGGCCAGCGCGTTGACCAGGACCAGGAGGAGGGCGACCAGCAGCCAGCCGGCCGGGGTGACCAGCGGGCTCAGGCAGAGCGTGGACATCGCGGTGGCCAGCGCCGCGTAGACCGTCAACCGTGCGCGGGTGGTCATGCGCTCGCCTCCTTCCGGGCCGGGCCGCTGTCGGCCGCGGCAGGCGCGGCATGGCGGTCGGCCTGCCGCCAGATGTCGGGTAGCGAGTCGCCGGCCCGTACCGGCAGGACGGTCCAGCCGGCCTGGCGCAGCAGGCGCAGCGCCCGGTCGGTCTCGCTGTCGGCGCCGTCGGGGAAGGCCGCCCGCAGACCGGTCCAGCTGCCGGTGTCCAGGACGAAGGCGACGGCCGCGCCGGCCCGGCGGCGCAGTCGGCCGAGGCCGGCCAGCTGCTCCTCGTCGAGCGAGCCGAGGATCGCGACCAGCAGTCCTTCGCCGCCCAGTCGCAGCACCTCCTCGGCGGGGGCCAGGCCGCCGCCCTCGGAGTGCTCGAGCACCGCCAGGGAGTCCAGCAGCAGGCCGATCGACTCCGAGACCGAGCCGGCGCCGACCATGCCGCTGTTCGACAGCGCGGCGCCGGTGTCGGCGAGCAGCCGGGTCTGGTAGCCGCGCTCCAGCAGGTGGGTGCCGACCGAGGCCGCGCAGCTGACCGCCCACTCGAAGGAGGAGGCGGGGCCGTTGCCCCGGTGCCCGATCTCGCGGGTGTCCAGCAGGACGGTCGCCCGGGCGCGCAGCGGCTGCTCCTCGCGGCGGACCATCAGCTCGCCGTACTTGGCGGTCGACTTCCAGTGCACCCGGCGCAGGTCGTCGCCGTGCCGGTACTCGCGTGGCACCGTGTCGTCGTCGCCGGCCAGTGCGACCGCCCGGGACATGCTGTCCCCGTAGCCCGCCCACTCGCCGGCCAGCCGGATCTCGGGCAGCTTCTGCACGCGCGGGACGACCGTGAGCACATCCGCCGCGTTGAACGCCCGGGTCAGCTCGCACATCCCGAACGGGTCGGTGAGCCGCAGCTGCAGCGGGCCCAGCGGGTAGCGCCCGCGCAGGTCGGAGCGGACCCGGTAGGAGACCTCGCGAAAGCCGCTCGGCTCGACCCGGTCCAGCACGAAGCGCGGTCGCGGCCCCAGCACGTACGGGACCTTGTCCTCCAGCATCAGCAGCCCGGTGGGTACCCGGGAGATGTTGTCCACCCGCAGGTGCACCCGGGCCTCCTGGCCGGCCTGCGCGCGCTGCGGGGTGAGCCGGCGTCCGCTGGCCACCCGGTAGCGGGTGCGCACCAGCAGCACCGCGGCCGCCAGCGGCAGCGCCGCCAGCAGCACACCGACCCGCAGCAGCGCGCTTTGACCCAGCAGGTACGAGCAGAGCACCGCCGTCCCGCCGGCGGCGAGGAAGGAGCGGCCCCGGGTGGTCAGGCCGCGCAGGCCCGCCCGGACGCCGGACGGGTCGTCCTGTGACGCCACCTCAGATCCTCCGCGCCGGGCCCTGGGGGTGCGGGATCGGCAGGCGGTGCACCAGGTCCCGGACGATCTGCTCGGCGCTGCGGCGGCTCAACTGGGCCTCCGCGGTGGGCAGCAGGCGGTGTGCCAGGACCGGCACCGCGAGCGCCTGGATGTCGTCCGGCAGGACGTACTCGCGGCCGTCCAGCGCGGCGGCCGCGCGGGCGGCCCGGATCAGGTGCAGGGTGGCGCGCGGCGAGGCGCCCAGCCGCAGTTCGGGGGAGGTGCGGGTGGCGGTGACCAGGTCGACGGTGTAGCGCCGGACGCTGTCCGCGACGTGCACGGTGCGCACCACCTCGATCAGCTTGAGGATGTCCGCGGCGTGCGCCACCGGCTGCAGGTCGTCCAGCGGGGACGCGCCGCCGTGCGAGTCGAGCATCGCCAGCTCGGCCTCGGGACTCGGGTAGCCGATCGAGATCCGGGCCATGAAGCGGTCCCGCTGGGCCTCGGGGAGCGGGTAGGTGCCCTCCATCTCCACCGGGTTCTGGGTGGCCACCACCATGAACGGCGAGGGCAGCTCGTAGGTGGTGGCGTCGATGGTCACTTGGCGCTCGGCCATCGACTCCAGCAGCGCCGACTGGGTCTTGGGGGAGGCCCGGTTGATCTCGTCGCCGATCACGATCTGCGCGAAGATCGCACCGGGGCGGAACTCGAAGTCCATCCGCTGCTGGTCGAAGACGCTGGTGCCGGTGACGTCCGAGGGGAGCAGGTCGGGGGTGAACTGGATCCGGCGCACCGTGCAGTCCACCGACCTCGCCAGCGCCTTGGCCAGCATGGTCTTGCCGACCCCGGGGACGTCCTCCAGGAGCAGGTGGCCCTCGGCCAGCATCACGGTCAGCGCCAGCCGGACGGCCTCGGGCTTGCCCTCGATGACGCTCTCGACCGAGGCGCGGACCCGGTCGATCACCGCGTTCAGCTCCGGCAGCCCCGGGGCCGCCGATCTCGCCGGGAAGGCCCCAGGTGCCGACCGCGGACCGGACCCCCGCCCGTCGAGACCGGTCTCATCGTTGTAGGTCGTCACCCGTGTGCTCCTCGCCCCACTCACGCCGGTCCTGCTGTTCGGGTCCGGCCCCACCCCTAGGACGCGTCCGGCCACCGTTTCGGTTTAGTGGGACCGATCTCGGCGGCGGGCTCGCGGTCAGACCGCCCCAGGTGGTGCGGGGATCAGGCCTGCAGGCGCATTCTTCCCTGCCCAGTGGCCAGAAGTCACCCACCCCCCTGCCGACGGCTCGGCAGGGGGGTGGCAGGGCGGGGGCGCAGGGGCGGCGGCCCAGGGTCAGTGGATCTCGCGCAGCAGCCCGGTGTGCACGTCGAAAACGAAGCCGCGGACGTCGTCGGTGTGCAGCAGGAACGGCGAGGTGCGCACCCGCTGCATGGACTGGCGGACGTCCCCGTCCAGGTCGACGAAGGACTCGACCGCCCACTGCGGGCGCTGGCCGACCTCCAGTTCCAGCTCGTGCCGGAAGTCCTCGGTCAGCCCGAGCAGGCCGCAGCCGGTGTGGTGGATCAGGGCGATCGACCGGGTGCCCAGGGCGCGCTGGCTGATGGTGAGCGAGCGGATGGTGTCATCGGTGACCACGCCGCCGGCGTTGCGGATGATGTGGGCGTCGCCGAGTTCCAGGCCGAGCGCGGCGAAGAGGTCGAGGCGGGCGTCCATGCAGGCCACCACGGTCACCTTCTGCACCGGACGGGCGTCCATGCCGCCGTCGCGGAAGGTGACGGCGTACGTGCGGTTGGCGCCGATGAAACGGTCGATGATCGTCTCGGCGTCCGGGGTGCTGGAGGTGGCCCGGGCAGGGGCACCGTCAGGCGCCGGCCGGTCAGGGGTCACTGTCATGGTGACGACGTTAGTAGGATTTTCCCGCCTCTGGTGAGACCTGGGCCGGGTTGAGGGGCCGGTGTGATGGAGCACATAGGGGGCTTGCGGCGCCGCGCAGATTCCGCCGCCCGGTGCTCAGCCGCTCGCCGATCCGGCACGCCCGTCCGCGTGAACCGGCTCTGGCCTGCGACGATTCATTCGGCCGCGCGGGTGGCAGAGCGCCCGGGGCGATTGACTGGGCAGGGCCGCGCGGTAGGCTGGCCGCGCAGTGGAGCACACGGCTCACGCTTCGTCAACTGCACGCCGGGGGCGTCTGGGAGCAGAAACCACGGCGAGCATTGACCACGGCGCACCCCGACGACCGTACGCAGCCCGCGGCCTCCCCCCGCTCGGTGCCTCCTGGCGCACCTTCCCCGGTGCCGGGCGGTCACAGCCTTCCCCCAGCGAGCGGGTGGGGACCACGGGCGGCGTGCGCCCCGCTGGCCGAGGCTCCGCCTCCAGTGGTCCAAAATGGTCGGATCACAGCTCCCCGGCGCCGTACGCGACTCTCGGGCGGCTCCGCACCGAGGAAAGGCGCCACCGCGCATGGCCATGGGCAGTCCGGATCCCAAGCACGTCCCGGTGATGTTGCAACGCTGCATGGACGCCCTCGCCCCGGCGATCAGCGGACCCGGCGCGGTGGTGGTGGACGCGACGCTCGGTCTGGGCGGCCACAGCGAGGCGCTGCTGACCCAGTTCCCCGAGGCCCGGCTGATCGCGGTGGACCGCGACCCGGCCGCGCTCAAGCTCTCCGCCGAGCGCCTGGCGCCGTTCGGCGAGCGAGCCACCCTGGTGCACGCGGTCTACGACGAGATCCCCGAGGTGCTCGACGACCTCGGCATCCCCGAGGTGCAGGGCATCCTCTTCGACCTCGGCGTCTCCTCCATGCAGCTGGACGAGGCCGAGCGCGGTTTCGCCTACGCCCAGGACGCGCCGCTGGACATGCGGATGGACCAGACCCGCGGCCTGAGCGCCGCCGAGGTGCTCAACACCTACAGCCACGGCGACCTCGCCCGGATCCTCAAGGTCTACGGCGAGGAGCGCTTCGCCGGCAAGATCGCCTCTGTCATCCTGCGCGAGCGCGCCAAGGAACCGTTCACCAACAGCGCGCGTCTGGTGGAGTTGGTGCGCAACGCCATCCCGGCGGCCACCCGGCGCACCGGCGGCAACCCGGCCAAGCGGACCTTCCAGGCGCTGCGGATCGAGGTCAACGGCGAGCTGGAGGTGCTGGACCGGGCCATCCCGGGCGCGCTGGGCGCGCTCGCGGTGGGCGGCCGGATCGCGGTGATGTCGTACCAGTCGCTGGAGGACCGCCTGGTGAAGCAGTACTTCGCGGCGGCCGCCGCCAACACCGCCCCGCCCGGGCTGCCGGTCATCCCCGAGGAGCACCAGCCCTGGCTGAAGCTGCTCACCCGCGGGGCCGAACTCGCCACCGAGCAGGAGATCGAGGAGAACCGGCGCGCCGCTCCCGTACGGCTGCGGGTGGCGGAGAGGATCAGGCCGACCCCGGCGAACGCGGGGGGCACGAGCCGTCGGGGCTGATCCGGACGGGGGGCGAGGAGTGTCGAGGACGAGGGAGAGCGCAGTGCCGGTGCCGGCCGCCAGCGATGGCATCCAGAAGGGCAGGCTGCTGCCCGGGCAGCTGGGCCGGGCCCGGATCACCGTGCGGCCGGGGCGCCCCAAGGGCGGCGGCCGGGGGCGGGCGCCGTTCGCGATCCTGGTGGTGCTGCTGCTCTCGCTCGGCCTGCTCGGCCTGCTGGCGCTCAACACCGCGCTGAACGAGGGTTCGTTCGAGCTGACGAAGCTGCAGAAGCAGACCACCCAGCTGACCGACCAGCAGCAGATGCTGCAGCAGCAGATCGGCCAGAACTCGGCGCCGGACGCACTGGAGCGCAACGCCCGCCAGCTGGGCATGGTCCCCGGCGGCGACCCGGCCTTCCTGCAGGACGACGGCAAGGTGCTCGGCTCGCCCGGCCAGGCCGCGGACAGCCCGCCGGTCAAGCGCACCGGGGCCGACCTGTGGCCGCCGACCGCCCAGCCCGCGCAGAGCGCCGCGGCCCCGCCGGCCGCCGCCCCGCCGGTGCCCGATCCCGCTTCGACCGGCCCCGCCTCCACCGGCGAGGGCAGCCTGCGGGTGGACCCGGTCTCCCCGTCGCCCACCCCGTCCGCGAGCGCAGGAGCAGCGCGATGACCACGCCCCGCCGCCCCCGCGACCCCGGCGAGCGTCCGCGCCGCCCGGCCGCCGCCCAGCAGCGCCCCGAGGGCGCCCGCGCTCCACAGCGCCCCGCCGCCAAGCCCCGCCCCGGCGAGCGCCCGCGCCGCCCGGCTGCCGCGGGGGGCGCCCGCCCGCCGGCCCGTCCAGGGGCCCAGCGGCCCGGGGCCAAGCGCCCGCCGGTCCGTCCGCAGCCCCGCCCGCTGAAGCTGGCGGACCCCAAGCGCCGGCTGCGCTCGGTCTTCATCGTGCTGGCCGTGGTCTTCTCGGTCTTCGCCGGCCGGCTGGTGCAGATCCAGCTCTTCGACTCCGACGCGCTGGCCGCCGACGCGGGCGCCTACCGCTACGTCGACGTCCCGCTGCGTGCCGAGCGCGGCTCGATAACGTCCTCCGACGGCGTCGCGCTGGCCAGCACCGTGGACGCGTACGACATCAACGCGGACCCGACGATGTTCACCGCCGACGCGCTGCACATCACCGACGGCCCCGAGCAGGCCGCCGCCCTGCTGGCGCCGATCCTGAACGTGCCCAAGGACAAGCTGGCCGCCAAGCTGCGCACGCCCAAGAGCCGCAACGTGGCGCTGGCGCTGCGGCAGACCCCGCAGACCCGCAACCAGGTCATGGACCTGCGCACGGCGCTCACCAAGAAGACCGACACCAAGGTCTGCCGGGCCGAGAAGGCCCTGCTGGCCAAGCCCGCCGACCAGGGCGGCCGCACCACCGTGGACGACGACTGCGTCAACCCGCTGGGCGGCATCGTGCCCGCCCCGACCGCCGCGCGGGTCTACCCGGCCGACGGCCTGGCCTCCAACCTGGTCGGCTTCGTCAACGGCGCCGGGGTCGGCGCGGGCGGCCTGGAGCTGCAGTACCAGAAGCAGCTGGCCGGCCAGGACGGCCACCGCACCTCGGCGGTCTCCAACGGCCAGCCGATCCCCACCGGGGGCGGCAGCCAGGTGGACGCCGTCCCGGGCAGCGACATCCGGCTGACCATCAACCGGGACATCCAGTGGGAGGCCCAGCGCGCCATCACCGACCAGGTCACCACGGCCGGGGCGGAGAAGGGCTATGTGATCGTCCAGGACGTGAAGACCGGTCAGATCCTCGCGATGGCGACCTCGCCCGGCTTCAACCCCAACGACCTCAACAGCGCCAAGCCCGACCAGCTCGGCAACCCGGCCCTGCAGGACGCCTATGAGCCCGGCAGCACGGCCAAGCTGATGACCATGGCGGCCGTCCTGGACACCGGCGCGGCCACCTGGGACACCCATGTGACCGTCCCGGGCACGCTGACCCGGGCCGACCAGGTCTTCCACGACGACGTCGACCACGACACCTGGTACCTGACGCTGAACGGCGTGCTGGCGAAGTCCTCCAACATCGGGACCATCGAGGCCGCCGGCAACCTGGGCAAGACCCAGCAGCAGGCGAACCAGGTGCTCGGCGGCTACCTGCAGAAGTTCGGCATCGGGCAGCCCAGCGGCCTCGGCTTCCCCGGCGAGACCCGCGGCATCCTGGCCGACCCGGCGAGCTGGCACGGCACCCAGCAGTTCACCATCCCGTTCGGCCAGGGCCTGTCGGTCAACGCGCTGCAGGCCACCTCGGTCTACTCCACGATCGCCAACGGCGGCGTCCGGGTGGCGCCCAGCCTGATCGAGGGCACCACCGGACCGGACGGCCGCTACACGCCCGCCCCGGCCGGCGCCGAGACCAGGGTGGTCAGCGAGCAGACCGCCAAGACGCTCGGCCAGATGCTGGAGTCCGTGGTCTCCGACGACCAGGGCACCGGCAACACCGCGCAGATCCCCGGCTACCGGGTGGCCGGCAAGACCGGCACCGCCAACCGGGTGGACCCGACCACCGGCAAGTACTCCGGCTACACCGCCTCCTTCATCGGCTTCGCCCCGGCCGACAAGCCCGAGATCACGGTGTCCTGCGTCATCCAGAACCCGGTCAACGGCCACTTCGGCGGCCCGCTCTGCGGCCCGGTGTTCAAGCAGGTGATGGAGTTCGCGCTGAAGACCCTCCAGGTGCCGCCCAGCGGCAGCCAGGCCCCCAACCTGCCCGTCGACTGGAAGCCCTGACCATGAGCCCGCACCCCGCCGTCCCTGTGAACCCCCTCACACCGAAGGGTGCCGCAGCCGTGCGGGCCCAGGGGAGTGCGGAGGGCTCACTTGGCCCCGAGGGCCTGCGGGCCGATAGCCTGCCCGCCGTGCCGAAATCAGACCAAAGCAGTGTGAGCCCGCCCCGCCCGGCTGCGGGGCAGCCGACCCCGCTCGCCGAGATCGCCCGGATCCTCGGAATCGCGCCGGTCGAGGGCGCCCCGGCCAGTGGCATCACCCATGACTCCCGCGCGGTCCGCCCGGGCGACGTCTACGTGGCCTTCGCCGGCGCCAACCACCACGGCGCGGCCTTCGCCGGCCAGGCGGTCGAGCGCGGCGCGATCGCCGTGCTGACCGATCCGGCCGGCGCGACCCAGGCGGCGGTGACCGGCGTCCCGGTGCTGGTGGTGGAGCAGCCGCGGGCCTGGATGGGCGCGCTGGCGGCGCGGATCTACGGCGACCCCTCGCAGGCGCTGCTGACCGTCGGCATCACCGGTACCAATGGCAAGACCACCTCGTCCTACCTGGTCGAGGGCGGTCTGCGGGGCGCCGGACGCAACCCGGGCGTGATCGGCACCGTGGAGATGCGGGTCGCCGCCGAGCGGATCAAGAGCGAGCGCACCACCCCCGAGGCCACCGACCTGCACGCGATCCTCGCCGTGATGCGCGAGCGCGGCGCGGACGCGGTGGTGATGGAGGTCTCCAGCCACGCGCTGGTCTACGGCCGGGCGGACGGCGTGCAGTACGACGTCGCGGTCTTCAACAACCTCACGCCGGAGCACCTGGACTTCCACCCGGACATGGAGGACTACTACCGGGCCAAGGCGCGGCTCTTCGAGCCCGCCCGCACCCGCGCCGGGGTGGTCAACCTGGACGACCCGTACGGCCGCCGGCTGGCCGCCGAGGCCGCGATCCCGATGACCGGCTTCTCCGCCAAGGGGGCCGCGGACGCCGACTGGCGCGCGCTGGACGTGCAGCTCGGCCCGACCGGGTCCACCTTCCGGGTGGTCGGGCCGCAGGGGCAGTCGGCCGACGCCGCCGTCCCGCTGCCCGGCCCGTTCAACGTCGCCAACGCGCTGGCCGCGATCACCGCCCTGGTCACCGCCGGGCTGCCGCTGGACGCGGTGGTCGCGGGCGTCGCGGGCGTCGCGGGCGTGCCGGGCCGCCTGGAGCGGGTGGACGCCGGGCAGGACTTCGTCGCGGTGGTCGACTACGCGCACAAGCCGGACGCCCTGCAGGCCGTTCTGGAGTCGCTGCGCGAGGTGACCAAGGGCCGGCTGCACGTGGTGGTCGGCTGCGGTGGCGACCGGGACCCGCACAAGCGCGGCCCGATGGGCGCGATCGCCGCCCGGCTGGCCGACACCGCCGTGCTGACCAGCGACAACCCCCGCTCCGAGGACGCCCTGGCGATCCTGGCCAGCATGCTGACCGGGGCGGCCGGGGTGCCCGAGGCCGAGCGCGGCGCCGTCCTGGTGGTGCCGGACCGGGCCGAGGCGATCGCCGCCGCGGTGGCCCGCGCGCACGCCGGTGACACCGTCCTGGTCGCCGGCAAGGGCCACGAGGTGGGCCAGTACGTACGGGACGAGATCCGCCCGTTCGACGACCGGGAGGTGCTGCGCGAGGCCATCGCGCACGCGCACCCCGACCGAGGAGTAGAGCAGCAGTGATCGCACTGACCCTCGCCGAGGTGGCCGCCGCGACCGGCGGCCGACTGGCCGATGTGACGGACCCGCAGACCCTGGTCACCGCGCCGGTGGTGATCGACTCCCGGCAGGTGCGGCCCGGCGCGCTGTTCGCCGCCTTCGCCGGCGAGCACGTGGACGGCCACGACTACGCCGAGCGCGCGATCGCCGCCGGCGCCGTCGCGGTGCTGGCCGAGCGCCCGGTCGGGGTGCCGGCGGTGCTGGTCGAGGACGCCCAGGTGGCGCTCGGCCTGTTGGCCCGCGCGGTGGCTGAGCGAGCCAAGGCCGTCCGCACGGTGGCGCTGACCGGCTCGGCCGGCAAGACCAGCACCAAGGACCTGATCGCCCAGCTGCTGGAGCGGATCGGCCCGACGGTCTGGACCGAGGGCTCGCTCAACAACGAGCTCGGCCTGCCGCAGACCGTCACCCGGGTCGAGGAGGGCACCCGTCACCTGGTGCTGGAGATGGGCGCCCGGCACAAGGGCGACATCGCCTATCTGACCGGCCTGGTCCGCCCGCAGATCGGCCTGGTGCTCAATGTCGGCACCGCGCACCTGGGCGAGTTCGGCTCCAAGCAGGGCATCGCCGAGGCCAAGGGCGAGCTGGTGGAGTCGCTGGCCGAGGACGGCGTCGCGGTGCTCAACGCGGACGACCCGCTGGTGCGGGCCATGCGTACGCGCACCAAGGCCCGCGTGGTGCTCTTCGGCGAAAGCCGGGACGCCGACGTACGGGCGACTGATGTTCGCCTGGACGCCACCGGCCGGCCGTCGTTCACGCTGACCACCCCGGCCGGTTCCGCACCGGTACAACTGCGCCTGTACGGTGAGCACCACGTCTCGAACGCACTCGCCGCCGCCGCGGTGGCGATGGAGCTCGGGCTGTCCGTCGACGACACCGCCGCCGCCCTGGGCGAGGCGGGTGCGCTGTCCCGCTGGCGCATGGAGGTCGTCGACCGGGCCGACGGTGTGACCGTCGTCAACGACGCCTACAACGCGAACCCGGAGTCCATGCGGGCCGCGCTGCGGGCCCTGGTGACGATCGGTGGCCGTGGTCCGGAGCGCCGCCGCACCTGGGCGGTGCTCGGCGAGATGCGGGAGCTCGGCGAGGAGAGCCTCGACGAGCACGACGCCATCGGGCGGCTCGCCGTTCGACTCGACGTCACCAAGCTGGTGGCGGTGGGTGGGCGCGAGGCGGCCTGTATGGAACTCGGCGCGAGGAACGAAGGTTCGTGGGGTGAGGAGTCGGTGCTGGTGTCCGACGGGGACGCGGCGGTCGAACTGCTGCGCGGTCAACTGCGGCCAGGGGACGTGGTGCTGGTGAAGGCCAGCCGTTCGGTGGGCCTGGAGAAGGTCGCCGCAGCCCTGCTCGCCGATGGGGCCGCCCAGTGAAGCAGATCCTCTACTCCGGCATGATCGGCCTGGTGCTGTCGCTGTTCGGCACCCCGGCGCTGATCCGCATCCTGGCCAAGAACGGCTACGGCCAGATGATCCGCGACGACGGTCCCAAGGCGCACCACAGCAAGCGCGGTACGCCGACGATGGGTGGCATCGCCTTCATCCTGGCGACGCTGGTGGCCTACGCCGCGACCAAGGTGATAACGGGTGAACAGCCCCGGGCCTCCGGCCTGCTGGTGCTGTTCCTGATGTCCGGTCTCGGTCTGGTCGGCTTCCTGGACGACTACATCAAGGTCGTCAAGCAGCGCTCGCTGGGTCTGCGGGCCAAGGCGAAGCTGCTCGGGCAGTCCTTTGTCGGCCTGGCCTTCGCGATCCTCTCGCTGCAGTTCCACGACACCCGCGGACTCACCCCGGCCTCCACCAGCCTGTCGTTCATCCAGGACTTCAGCTGGAAGATCGGCCCGGTGCTGTTCGTCATGTGGGCCTATTTCATGATCGCCGGTATGTCCAACGGTGTGAACCTCACGGACGGTCTGGACGGTCTGGCCACCGGCGCCTCCGTGATGGTCTTCGGCGCCTACGTCTTCATCGGCGTCTGGCAGTACGGCCAGAGCTGCTCGATCGCGGCCCGGGCCACCGCCAACTGCTTCGAAGTGCGTGACCCGCTGGACCTGGCGGTGGTCGCCTCGGCGCTGATGGGCTCCTGCTTCGGCTTCCTGTGGTGGAACACCTCGCCCGCCAAGATCTTCATGGGCGACACCGGCTCGCTGGCCCTGGGCGGCGCGCTGGCCGGTCTGGCGATCTGCTCGCGCACCGAGCTGCTGCTGCCGCTGCTCGGCGGCCTCTTCGTGATCATCACCCTCTCGGTGATCATCCAGGTCGGCTCGTTCCGGATGACCGGCAAGCGGGTCTTCAAGATGGCACCACTGCAGCACCACTTCGAACTCAAGGGCTGGAGCGAAGTCCTGATCGTGGTCCGGTTCTGGATCATCCAGGGCCTGTGCGTCGCGGTCGGCCTCGGCCTCTTCTACGCGGGATGGGTGAACGGATGACCTCGCCCGACTGGGCCGGCCTGCCGGTCACCGTGGCCGGCCTCGGCGTCTCGGGGATCAGCGCGGCCAGGGTGCTGCGCGACCTCGGCGCCCGGGTCACCGTGGTGGACGGCGGCGACGGCCCGGCCCTGCGGGCCCGCGCCGAGCAGCTGACCGGCGTCGAGGTCCGCCTCGGCGACGCGGACTCCCTGCCCGCCGGCACCCGACTGGTCGTCACCTCGCCCGGCTGGCCGCCGAGCAGCCCGCTCTTCACGGCCGCCGCCGAGGCGGGCGTGGAGATCTGGGGCGACGTCGAGCTGGCCTGGCGGCTGCGCCGGCCGCTGGCCGCCACCGGTGAGCCGGCCCCCTGGCTGGCCGTCACCGGCACCAACGGCAAGACCACCACCGTCCAGATGCTCGCCTCGATCCTCACCGCGGCCGGCCGGCGCACCGCCGCCGTCGGCAACGTGGGCGTCTCGGTGCTGGACGCGGTGCTCGCCGAGGAGCCGTACGACGTGCTCGCCGTCGAGCTCTCCAGCTACCAGCTGCACTGGGCGCCGAGCCTGCGCCCGCACTCGGCCGCGGTGCTGAACGTGGCGCCCGACCACCTGGACTGGCACGGCTCGATGGAGGCGTACGCCGCCGACAAGGGCCGGATCTACCAGGGCAACCAGGTGGCCTGCGTCTACAACCTGGCCGACCCGGCCACCGAGGCACTGGTCCGCGAGGCCGACGTCGAGGAGGGCTGCCGGGCGATCGGCTTCGGCCTCGGCGCGCCCGGCCTCTCGCAGTTCGGCCTGGTGGACGACCTGCTGGTGGACCGCGCCTTCGTGCCCGACCGGCAGACCAGCGCCGCCGAGATCGGCTCGGTCCAGGACGTCAACCCGCCCGCTCCGCACAACCTCGCCAACGCGCTGGCCGCGGCCGCCCTGGCCCGCGCCTACGGGGTGGACGCCAAGGCCGTCCGGGAGGGCCTGCGGGCCTTCCGCCCGGACGCGCACCGGATCGCCCACGTCGCCGAGGTCGACCAGGTGGTCTACGTCGACGACTCCAAGGCCACCAACCCGCACGCGGCGGCCGCCTCGCTGGCGGCCTACCAGCCGGTGGTGTGGATCGCCGGCGGGCTCGCCAAGGGCGCGGAGTTCGAGGAGCTGGTGCAGGGCGCGGCGACCCGGTTGCGGGCCGCCGTACTGATCGGCGAGGACCGCGCGCTGATCCGCCGGGCGCTGGCGCGACACGCTCCCGATGTCCCGGTGTTCGAAGCGGCCGCGGGCCAGACTGGCGCGGTGGCGATGGCCGAGGCGGTGCGAACGGCGGCCGGCCTGGCCCGACCGGGTGACACCGTCCTGCTCGCCCCGGCCTGTGCGTCGATGGACATGTTCACCAACTACGGCGAACGCGGTGATCTCTTCGCCGCGGCGGTACGGGAACTGACGGGCTGACGGAGCGAGCAGGAAGAGGGGCGGGCGCGGTGGCGGGTCAGGGCAAGACGGAGGCGGCCGCGCCACCGGAGCGCGGCCCCTCCCGGTTGTCGTTCATCTCGGCGACCACCACGACCTTCAAGTCCGAGGGGCCGGTCGGGCGGCTGCGCGCGCTGCGCGAGCGGATCCGCTACACGCTGGGCCGGCCGCTGACGCCGTACTACCTGATCCTCGGCTCCACCGCGCTGCTGGTGGTGCTCGGCCTGGTGATGGTCTTCTCGTCCTCGAACATCACCGCGATCCGGCAGGGCCTGCCGGGTCTCTTCTACTTCCGCAAGCAGCTGGTCGCGGTGCTGATCGGCGCGGTGCTGCTGATCGCGGCGGCCCGGGTGCCGGTCGCGGTGCACCGGGTGCTGGCCTACCCGGTGATGCTGGGGGCGATGGCCGCGATGGTGCTGGTCGCCATCCCGGGCATCGGTATGGAGGTCAACGGCAACCAGAACTGGCTGAACTTCGGTTTCTTCCAGGTCCAGCCCTCGGAGTTCGCCAAGCTCGCGCTGGTGCTCTGGGGGGCCGACCTGCTGGCCCGCAAGGAGAAGGCCAGGACGCTCAACCAGTGGAAGCACCTGCTGATCCCGCTGGTGCCCGGCGTGCTGCTACTGCTCCTGCTGATCATGATCGGCGGGGACATGGGCACCTCGATGATCCTGGTCGGCATGGTCTTCGCGCTGCTCTGGATGGTCGGCGCGCCCCTGCGGCTCTTCGTCGCGACCCTGGGCATCGCGGTGGTGGCCTGCACCGCGCTGATCATCACCGTGCCGCACCGCCTGGACCGGCTCGCCTGCATCGGAACCACCAAGCCGGTGCCGGGACACGACTGCTTCCAGGCCCTGCACGGCCTGTACGCCTTCGGCCTGGGCGGTCCCTTCGGGTCCGGACTGGGTGCCGGCTTCGAGAAATGGGGCCAGCTGCCGGAGGCGCACACCGACTTCATCTTCGCCGCCACCGGCGAGGAACTCGGTCTGGTGGGGACGCTGTCGGTCATCGGTCTCTTCGCGGCACTAGGGTATGCGGGTATCCGAGTGGCCATCGGCACGAAGGACTCCTTCGTCAGGTATGCCGCGGGAGCCGCCACCACGTGGATCATGGCGCAGGCCATGATCAACCTGGGGTCGGCACTGGGACTGCTGCCCATCGCGGGCGTACCCCTGCCGCTGTTCTCCTACGGGGGATCCGCCATGCTGTCGGCCATGTGCGCTTTGGGCATGCTGCTCTGCTTCGCTCGCAGCCTGCCCGGGGCAAAGGCGGCCCTGGCCGCCCGGAGCTCGAAGTCCCGGTTCAGGACAGGTCTGCGCCGGGTGCTGCCACGACGACGAACCACAGCGCGCCCGGCCGGCCGGCCGCCGCGCAGGGAGCGGTGAATTTCGGTGCATGTCGTACTCGCCGGCGGAGGCACCGCCGGACACATCGAGCCCGCAATGGCTCTCGCGGACGCGCTGCGCAGGCACGACCCCAGCATCGGCATCACCGCGCTCGGAACCGAGCGCGGCCTGGAGACCCGGTTGGTGCCCGAGCGGGGCTACCACCTGGAGCTGATCCCGGCCGTGCCGCTGCCGCGCAAGCCGACCCCCGAGCTGATCACCGTCCCCGGGCGGCTGCGCGGGACCGTCCGGGCCGCGCAGGAGATCATCGAGCGGGTCAAGGCGGACGCGGTGGTCGGCTTCGGCGGCTACGTCGCGATGCCGGCCTACCTGGCCGCCAAGCGCGCCGGGGTCCCGATCGTGGTCCACGAGGCCAACGCCCGTCCGGGCCTGGCCAACAAGATCGGCGCCCGCTACAGCGACTTCGTCGCGGTCTCCACCCCGGACAGCAAGCTGCGGGACTCGCGCTACATCGGCATCCCGCTGCGCCGCACCATCGCCACCCTGGACCGCAACGCGGTCCGCCCCGAGGCCCGCGCCTACTTCGGCCTGGACCAGCGGCTGCCCACCCTGCTGGTCTCCGGCGGTTCGCAGGGCGCCCGCCGGCTGAACGAGACCATCCAGGCGATCGCCCCGCGCCTGCAGCAGTACGGCGTGCAGATCCTGCACGCGGTCGGCCCCAAGAACGAGCTGCCGCAGATCGACGACATCCCCGGGATGCCGCCCTACCGCGCGCTGCCCTACGTGGACCGGATGGACCTCGCCTACGCCGCGGCCGACCTGATGCTCTGCCGGGCCGGCGCCATGACGGTCGCCGAGCTGGCCGCCGTCGGCCTGCCCGCCGCGTTCGTCCCGCTGCCGATCGGCAACGGCGAGCAGCGGCTGAACGCCCAGCCGATGGTCAAGGCGGGCGGTGGCCTGCTGGTCGACGACGCCGACCTGAGCACCGACTGGGTGCTGCGCAACGTCCTGCCGGTGCTCACCGACCCGCAGAAGCTCTGGGACATGAGCCGTGCCGCCGCCGAGTTCGGCCGCCGCGACGCGGACGACCTGCTGGTCGGCATGGTCTACGAGGCGATCGACGCGGCAAGGGGCGGCCGTCGTCGTGGTTGACGAGCCGCTGGACGACGACGAGGAGTACCACGAGCCCCGGCTGCGCCTGTCGCGGCGCGGGATCCTGGTGCTCAGCGGCTTCGGCGCGGCGGTGGTCGGGGTGCTCTGCTGGGTGGTCTTCTTCTCGTCGCTCATGGATGTGCAGTTGGTCGCGGTGCAGGGGCTGAACAGCGACAAGCTGACCGTCGACCAGGTGCGCGCCGCCATAGGGCCGATGCAGCACGGACCGCTGGCCGAGGTCGACCTGGACGCGGTCAAGCGCCGCGTCCAGGGCATCCCCCGGGTGGCCAAGGTCGAGGTCTGGCGGGGCTGGCCGCACACCCTTCGGGTGAAGGTCATCGAGCGCCAGCCGGTCGCCGCCGTCAAGGAGGCGGACGGCCGGTTCACCCAGGTCGACGCGAGCGGGGTGAGCTTCGCCACCGAGGCGACCCCGCCGCCGGGCGTTCCGGTGGTCCAGCTCCAGCTCAGCCGCCCCGCGCAGGACGCTCTGGGGGTCTTCCCGCAGGCCGAGCTGGTCCAGGGCGCCGTCCAGGTGGCGGCCGGACTGCCGGCCGAGGTGGCCGGCCGGGCCGGTTCGCTGCAGGTTCGTTCGTATGACGACATCGAACTCCAGCTGAACGGCGGGGCCGTGGTGCGCTGGGGGAGTCCGGAGCTGACCGCGCGCAAGGCGAAGGTACTGCTCGCTCTGCTGCACCAGAAGGCCACGACCTACGACGTCAGCGCCCCTGATGCGCCGGCGATCTCGGGCTGATCCGAAATCAGGTAGGTTTTCCTCCTTGAGGGCACCATTGACTTGCTGTCGATGATTCCCCGACCCTGGGTGGCTACCCCGGTTCTCGTTGCCGGTTGATGATCACATAGGCTCAAAAGAAAAAAGGGAAGCTCGGGCGTGTTCGTTGAACACGGGCCCGCAGCGACTTAGTGTCCTGTCACCAGGCTGTGTCCCGCAGTGATCTGATGTGTCTTCAGTGATCCTGCTACCGATGCAGCGTGAACCCTCAACGTCAAGTTTAGGGTTCGGGTCGGCGGTCTCCATTTCGGACATTCAGTCAGGAACCGGGCTCCCCACCCATCGACATCCGTCGGTTTCCACGACCCCTGGGAACCGACCCGGAAATTCGAGGCGAGAGGCCTTCGACGTGGCAGCACCGCAGAACTACCTCGCAGTCATCAAGGTCGTCGGTATCGGCGGCGGTGGTGTCAACGCCATCAACCGGATGATCGAGGTCGGTCTCAAGGGCGTCGAGTTCATCGCGATCAACACCGATGCGCAGGCCCTCCTGATGAGCGACGCCGACGTCAAGCTCGACGTGGGCCGTGAACTCACCCGGGGCCTCGGCGCCGGAGCCAACCCCGAGGTCGGCCGCAAGGCCGCCGAGGACCACCGCGAGGAGATCGAGGAGGTCCTCAAGGGGGCCGACATGGTCTTCGTGACGGCCGGCGAGGGCGGCGGCACCGGTACCGGTGGCGCTCCCGTCGTGGCCAACATCGCCCGCTCGCTCGGCGCCCTCACCATCGGCGTGGTCACCCGCCCCTTCACCTTCGAGGGCCGCCGCCGGGCGAACCAGGCCGAGGACGGCATCGCCGGGCTGCGCGAGGAGGTGGACACCCTCATCGTCATCCCGAACGACCGGCTGCTCTCCATCTCGGACCGCCAGGTCAGCGTGCTGGACGCGTTCCGCTCCGCCGACCAGGTGCTGCTCTCCGGCGTGCAGGGCATCACCGATCTGATCACCACTCCGGGCCTGATCAACCTCGACTTCGCCGACGTCAAGTCGGTCATGTCGGATGCCGGTTCGGCCCTGATGGGGATCGGCTCGGCGCGCGGCGAGGACCGGGCGAAGGCGGCGGCCATCATGGCCATCTCCTCCCCGCTGCTCGAGGCCTCGATCGACGGCGCGCGGGGCGTGCTGCTCTCCATCTCCGGCGGCTCCGACCTCGGCCTCTTCGAGATCAACGAGTCGGCCCAGCTGGTCAGCGAGGCCGCCCACCCCGAGGCCAACATCATCTTCGGTGCGGTCATCGACGACGCGCTCGGCGACGAGGTGCGGGTCACCGTGATCGCCGCGGGCTTCGACGGCGGGCAGCCGCCGGCCATCGTCCGCGACCCGGTGGTCAAGTCGACCCCGGCCGCCGCGGCGCCCGAGCGTCCGACCACCCGTCCGTACGGGGGCATGGGCTCGGTGACGGGCCGTTCGGAGGAGAGCGCCGCGTCGTCCTCCTCGACCCGGACCGAGACCGCGCCGACCCCGGTGCCCCCGCAGGTGCAGCCGGCCCGGCCGATCTACGTGGAGACCCCGGCCGAGGAGCTGGACGTGCCGGACTTCCTCAAGTAGCAGCCTGCTCGACGAGGCGCGACCTGAGGTCATAAGAAATACTTTTGCAGGGCCAAGGTGCCCGCCGCTCGACACCCCCGGTGTCCAGCGGCGGGCACCTTGGCGTGATGCGCGCGTCGGACGAGTAGTGAGTGGGAAACCGAACAAGATGACGAACCACCAGGATCAGGAGTTCCCGGCGGGCCGGCTGGAGGAGCTGCGCTACGGACTGACCGCCGTGCAGCACCGGATCGACACGGCGTGCGCCGCGGCCGGTCGCCCGAGCTCGGAGGTGACCCTGGTCGTGGTCACCAAGACCTACCCGGCCTCGGACACCCGGCTGCTGGCCTCGCTCGGCGTCCGCGAGGTGGCCGAGAACCGCGACCAGGACGCCGCCCCGAAGGCAGCCGACTGCGCGGACCTGCCGCTGACCTGGCACTTCGTCGGACAGTTGCAGACGAATAAAGTGCGCTCCGTGGTCCGCTACGCGCACCATGTCCACTCGGTTGACCGGTCGCGGCTGGTCGAGGCGCTGGGCGCGGCCGTCCGCGCCGCCGAACGCCCGGAGCTCGGCTGCCTGGTGCAGGTCGCGCTCGACAAGGAGGGCGGGCATGGCGAGGGCCGGGCCGGGGTCGCCCCCGAGGACGTCCTCGCCCTGGCGGACAAGATCGCCGACACGCCCGGGCTGCGCCTGGACGGTGTGATGACGGTCGCTCCGCTGGCGGGACCGCTGGCCGGCGATCCGGTGGCGGCGTTTACGCGCCTGGCGGAAATCTCAACCGCCGTACGCGCGAGCCATCCTGCTGCCACGATGGTTTCCGCAGGGATGAGTGGAGACCTTGAGCAGGCTGTTGCCGCCGGAGCGACACATGTACGCGTCGGTACGGCGGTGCTCGGAGTGCGGTCACCGCTCGGGTAACGTCACCGGGTAGTAGATCAGACTGCAGGACAAATCAGGACAAAACAATGATTCGTCCTGAGGATGCCAACCAATCGTGGATCGTATGTTCGCGGCCACGCGCACGGACTGACGGATTATCGGCTGAACGTAGTCGTGATCTGACAGAGCGTGGGCGGACCGCGGTCCCGCAGAACCCACCGTACTCGAAGGAGCAACGGTGCTGCGGGGTCCGGCCGGTGACGGGCCGATCCACCACAGAGCGGAGGACAGGAGCATGGCCGGCGCAATGCGCAAGATGGCGGTCTACCTCGGCCTCGTGGAGGACGAGACGTACGACGGTCAGGGTTACGACCCGGACGACGACTACGACACGGACCCCGAGCCGATCCGGACCGGGCGAACCGAGGACATTCCGCGGCCTGCGCCCCCGGCGCAGGTCGCGTCGATCGCGCCCCAGCCGGTGCCGGCGGCGGTGCCGATTCGCCAGGAGCCGAGGATGGCCCCCGTGTCGTCCATCACACCCGAACGCCGTCAGAATCTGGAGAAGAGCGCGCCGGTGATCATGCCCAAGGTCGTCAACGAGCGGGAGCCCTACCGCATCACCACGCTGCACCCGCGGACCTACAACGAGGCCCGTACCATCGGGGAACAGTTCCGTGGCGGCACCCCGGTGATCATGAATTTGACCGAGATGGACGACACGGATGCGAAGCGGCTCGTAGACTTCGCGGCTGGACTCGTCTTCGGTCTGCACGGCAGCATTGAGCGAGTGACGCAGAAGGTGTTCCTGCTGTCGCCTGCTAACGTCGATGTCACGGCGGAGGACAAGGCACGTATCGCCGAGGGTGGGTTCTTCAACCAGAGCTGACCCAGCCACGACACCACGTGTGGACCAACTGACAGTGAGTGACCAAGCGGCGCCGGATGAAACCTTGGAGAGGGATACCCGATGGGGATCGTGGGGGCAGTGCTCTACTACGCACTGACCGTCTTCCTGGTGATTCTGCTGTTCCGCCTGGTCATGGACTGGGTCTTCCAGTTCGCCCGTTCGTGGCGACCGGGGAAGGCCATGGTCGTGGTCCTGGAGGCCACGTACACTGTCACGGATCCACCACTGAAGCTTCTTCGGCGGTTCATTCCGCCGTTGCGTCTCGGGGGCGTGGCGCTCGACCTGTCCTTCTTCGTACTGATGATCATTGTGTATGTCCTGATCTCGCTCGTGCAGCGTCTGCCGTGGTGAGCGATGCGGCAGGATGCCAGTGTGCCGACGATCACGTAGAGGTGAAGAGATGCCGTTGACCCCCGAGGACGTTCGGAACAAGCAGTTCACGACCGTCCGCCTGCGTGAAGGCTACGACGAGGACGAGGTCGATGCCTTCCTCGACGAGGTCGAAGCCGAGCTGACCCGACTGCTTCGCGAGAACGAGGACCTGCGCGCCAAGCTGGCCGCCGCGACTCGGGCCGCCGCGCAGAACCAGGCGAACATGCGCAAGGAGCAGCCGCAGGACCAGCGTCCTGGTGCGCCTGTTCCCGCTGCCATATCCGGCCCGCCGGTCCCCGGCCAGCAGGGCCCGGGGCAGCAGATGGGCAACCAGCAGCAGATGGGCGGCCAGCCGCTCGGACTGCCGTCCGGTGCCCCGCAGCTTCCGCCCGGCCAGGGCAACCCCATGCAGCAGCAGATGCCCGGTCAGGGTGGCCCGATGCAGGGCCAGATGCCCGGCCAGGGCAACCAGATGCAGCCCATGCAGCAGCAGATGCCCGGCCAGGGCAACCCGATGCAGCAGCAGATGGGTCAGCAGCAGATGGGGACCATGGGCGGCCAGCAGCAGCTGGTGCAGCCGATGGGCGGCCAGATGCTGCAGCCGATGGGTGGCCCGATGCAGGGCCAGATGCCCGGCCAGGGTGGCCCGATGCAGGGTCAGCAGATGGGCCAGCAGCCGATGGGCAGCATGGGTCAGCAGCAGCAGATGGGCACCATGGGTGGCCAGCAGCAGCTCGCGCCGATGGGCGGCCCGATGGGCCAGCAGATGGGCGGCCCGCTCGGCGGCGGCCCGATGCAGCAGCAGGGTCCCGGTGGCGACAGCGCCGCCCGTGTCCTGGCGCTCGCGCAGCAGACCGCCGACCAGGCGATCTCCGAGGCCCGTTCCGAGGCCAACAAGATCGTCGGCGAGGCCCGCAGCCGCGCCGAGGGTCTGGAGCGGGACGCCCGTGCCAAGGCCGACGCCCTGGAGCGGGACGCGCAGGAGAAGCACCGCGTGGCGATGGGCTCCCTGGAGTCCGCTCGCGCGACGCTGGAGCGCAAGGTCGAGGACCTGCGTGCCTTCGAGCGTGAGTACCGCACCCGGCTCAAGTCCTACCTGGAGACCCAGCTGCGCCAGCTGGAGTCGCAGGCCGACGACTCGCTCGCTCCGCCGCGGATCCCCGCCACCGCCTCGCTGCCGCCGGCCGCGTCGTCGATGGCGCCCAGCGGTGCGTCCTCGATGAGCAGCCCGTCCTTCGGTGGCGGTCAGCCCTCCTTCGGTGGCGGCCAGTCCTTCGGCGGGAACCAGTCCTTCGGTGGCGGCAACGGCCAGGGCGGCTTCGGCAGCCAGGGCAACGGTGCTCCGCAGATGGCCCCGGCCGGGATGACCCAGCCGATGGCCTCGGTCCGCCCGCAGCCGCCGCAGCCCATGCAGCCGATGCAGCAGGCTCCGGCCCCGATGCGCGGCTTCCTGATCGACGAGGACGGCGACAACTAGTCCCGGCACTCACCAGAAGGGCGCCCCTACCGCGATGCGGTGGGGGCGCCCTTCTGTTTTCAGCTGCTGAGCTGACAAGGCGGTGGCCGCCACTCGCGAACGAGTGACGGCCACCGCGGGCGTGGACTACGCCTTGCGCAGCTGGAAGGTCAGGCCCAGGCCCTCGTCCTCGAAGGTCTCGGACTCCCAGTCGGCGGTGCCGGCGGCGAAGTCCAGCGCGAGCACCTCGTCGGCGACCAGCGTGCCGTGCTCGGTGACCGCGGCGGCGGTCTCCTCGTCGGCGGCCTGCCAGCGCAGCACGATCCGGTCCGAGACGTCCAGGCCGGAGTTCTTGCGGGCCTCCTGGATCTGCCGGATCGCGTCGCGGGCGATGCCCAGGCGCTTGAGCTCCGGGGTGATGTGCAGGTCCAGCGCGACGGTGGCGCCGGCCTCGTTGGCCACCGCCCAGCCCTCGCGCGGGGTCTCGGTGATCACGACCTCGTCGGGGGAGAGCGCGATGGTCTCGCCGTTCAGCTCCACCGAGGTGGCGCCGGTGGCGCGCAGCTCGGCGGCCAGCACGGCCGCGTCGGCCGCCGCGACGGCCTTGGCGACGTCCTGCACGCCCTTGCCGTAGCGCTTGCCCAGCGCGCGGAAGTTCGCCTTGGCGGTGGTGTCCACCAGCGAGCCGCCGACGGCCGCCAGCGACTCCAGCGCGGTGACGTTGAGCTCCTCGGCGATCTGCGCGCGCAGGTCGGCGGGCAGCTCCTCCCAGCCCTGGGCCGCGACCAGCGCGCGGGACAGCGGCTGACGGGTCTTCACGCCGGACTCGGCGCGGGTGGCCCGGCCGAGCTCGACCAGTCGGCGCACCAGCGCCATGTGCCGGGAGAGGTCGGTGTCGATCAGCGTCTCGTCCGCGACCGGCCAGGAGGACAGGTGGACGGAGAGCGGCGCCTGCGGGTCCACCGCGACGACCAGGTCCTGCCAGACCCGCTCGGTGATGAACGGGGTGAGCGGGGCCATCAGCCGGGTCACCGTCTCCAGCGCCTCGTGCAGGGTGGCCAGCGCGGCCGCGTCGCCCTGCCAGAAGCGCCGGCGTCCGCGCCGGACGTACCAGTTGGAGAGGTCGTCGACGAAGCCGGAGAGCAGCTTGCCGGCCCGCTGGGTGTCGTAGGCCTCCAGCGCCGCGTCCGTCTCGCGGACCAGGGTGTTCAGCTCGGAGAGCACCCAGCGGTCCAGCTGCGGCCGGTCGGCCGGCGCGGGGTCGGCGGCGGACGGCGCCCAGCCGGCCGTGCGGGCGTACAGGGCCTGGAAGGCGACGGTGTTCCAGTAGGTGAGCAGCGTCTTGCGCACCACCTCCTGGATCGTGCCGTGGCCGACCCGGCGGGCCGACCAGGGCGAGCCGCCGGCCGCCATGAACCAGCGCACCGCGTCGGCGCCGTGCTGGTCCATCAGCGGGATGGGCTGCAGGATGTTGCCCAGGTGCTTGGACATCTTGCGGCCGTCCTCGGCCAGGATGTGGCCCAGGCAGACGACGTTCTCGTAGGAGGACTTGTCGAAGACCAGGGTGCCGACGGCCATCAGCGTGTAGAACCAGCCGCGGGTCTGGTCGATCGCCTCGGAGATGAACTGGGCCGGGTAGCGGCTCTCGAACAGCTCCTTGTTCTGGTACGGGTAGCCGTACTGCGCGAACGGCATCGAGCCGGCGTCGTACCAGGCGTCGATCACCTCGGGGACCCGGACGGCGGTGTTCGAGCAGCTCGGGCAGTCGAAGGTGACGGCGTCGATGTACGGGCGGTGCGGGTCGAGGCCGCTCTGGTCGGTGCCGGTCAGCTCGGTCAGCTCGGCCAGCGAGCCGACGCAGGTGAGGTGGCCCTCGTCGCAGCGCCAGATCGGCAGCGGGGTGCCCCAGTAGCGGTTACGGGAGAGCGCCCAGTCGATGTTGTTGTTCAGCCAGTCGCCGAAGCGGCCGTGCTTGACGTTCTCGGGGAACCAGTTGGTGGCCTCGTTCTCCCGGATCATCGCGTCCTTGACCTGGGTGGTCCGCAGGTACCAGGACGGCTGCGCGTAGTAGAGCAGCGCGGTGTGGCAGCGCCAGCAGTGCGGGTAGCTGTGCTCGTACGGGACGTGCCGGAAGAGCAGGCCGCGGGCCTGCAGGTCGGCCACCAGCTGCTCGTCGGCCTTCTTGAAGAAGACGCCGCCGACCAGCGGGACCTCGGGGGAGAAGGTGCCGTCGGCCTCGACCGGGTTGACCACCGGCAGGCCGTACTTGCGGCAGGTGGCGAGGTCGTCGGCGCCGAAGGCGGGGGCCTGGTGGACGATGCCGGTGCCGTCCTCGGTGGTGACGTAGTCGGCGTTCAGGACGAAGTGCGCGTCCTCGATGGCGACCAGGTCGAACGGGCGCCGGTAGGCCCAGCGCTCCATCTCGGCCCCGGTGAAGGACTGGCCGGTGGTCTCCCAGCCCTCGCCCAGCGCCTTGCCGACCAGCGCCTCGGCGACCACCAGGCGCTCGGTGCCGTCGGTGGCGACCACGTAGGTGACGTCCGGGTGGACGGCGGCGGCGGTGTTGGAGACCAGGGTCCACGGGGTGGTCGTCCAGACCAGCAGCGCGGCCTCGCCGGCCAGCGGGCCGCTGGTCAGCGGGAAGCGGACGAAGACCGAGGGGTCGACGACGGTTTCGTAGCCCTGGGCCAGCTCGTGGTCCGAGAGGCCGGTGCCGCAGCGCGGGCACCAGGGGGCGACCCGGTGGTCCTGGACCAGCAGGCCCTTGTCGAAGATCTGCTTGAGCGACCACCAGACCGACTGGATGTAGGACGGGTCCATGGTCCGGTAGGCCTGGTCGAGGTCGACCCAGTAGCCCATCCGCTGGGTGAGCTCGGTGAAGGCGTCGGTGTGCCGGGTGACCGACTCGCGGCACTTGGCGTTGAACTCGGCGATGCCGTAGTTCTCGATCTCCGGCTTGCCGGAGAAGCCCAGCTCCTTCTCGACGGCCAGCTCGACCGGCAGGCCGTGGCAGTCCCAGCCGGCCTTGCGGGCGACGTGGTAGCCCTTCATGGTCCGGTAGCGCGGGAAGACGTCCTTGAAGACGCGGGCTTCGATGTGGTGGGCTCCGGGCATGCCGTTGGCGGTCGGCGGGCCCTCGTAGAAGACCCACTCGGGGCGGCCCTCGGACTGCTCGAGGCTGCGCTGGAAGACCTTCTGGTCGTCCCAGAAGCTGAGGATCTGGTACTCGAGGGCCGGCAGGTCTACCTGGGCCGGTACGGCGTTGTAGCTGTTCATGCGGGGCGTCTACCTCCGGCGGATGCGTGGACTGGCTTCCGACGGAGGGACGAGGCGGCCTGCGCCCCGCGGTACCACCCTCCTTGGCCGCCGATGGTGCTGACGGCCCACTCCTTGGGGGTTGCTGCCGGGTCTACTGGGCCTTGGGCGGCTGTTCTTCCGGCGGCTCCGGGGTGATCTTCCCGCCGCGCACACCCCCGGGCTCGCACCGTCCCCGGGTCGCTCATGGCTGCGTACGTCGGTACTCGTCCCATCTGCGCCTTGCGGGCCCAGTCTATAGGCCCTCGGCAAGTCGTTTGCTCGGCGCGCGCGGGGGGTCTCATGGGGTTAGGGAGTGACGATCTGGGCACAACTTTGTCATTGCCGGTTTGTCACTGTTCCGGGACGAGCCGTGCACAGCGGCTGCCCGAGTGGGATAGCTCCTTGGCATCGGTATGTCCCGTTGTGACCGGATTCGATCAGGATTATCGTTCCGGCACCAGAGGCCGACGGGAACCGTCGGCCGGAGTCATTCGTAGATGGGGTCGAAGCCATGGCTGAGAAGGCAACGGGCACGGGCACCGCCACCAGGCGGGCCCGCCAGGCCGTGGCAGGCGACTCAGGGGAGGGTTCCGTGACCACGACACGGCGGAAGACCAGCACCACCACCGGACGTGGCGGAGCCACCAACCGGCTGCACACCCCCGCGGGCAGCGGTGCGCGGGCTGCCACCGGCGGCGCCGAGTCGGTGGACCCGGCCGAGCTGCCGGTCCGCCAGGGCGAGGAGCCGTGGACCGCCCCCGAGGTCGCCGAGCTGCACGTCGAGCTCAACAGCGAGCTGGTGCGCCTGCGCGCGGAGATCGAGGCCGCCGAGGCCGCGCTCAACGGACTGATGCGCGACTCCAACGACGGCGCCGGCGACGACCAGGTGGACGCCGGCACCAAGAACATCAACCGCGAGAGCGAGCTCTCGCTGGCCAACAACGCCCGCGACATGCTCAGCCAGACCGAGCGCGCGCTGACCCGCCTGGAGGGCATCGGCTTCGGGGTCTGCGAGTCCTGCGGCCAGGCGGTGGGCAAGGCCCGGCTGCAGGCGTTCCCGCGGGCCACCCTCTGCATCTCCTGCAAGGCGAAGCAGGAGCGCCGCTAGGACCGGTCGGTCCAAGGTCAGCCGTGCAGACGGGGTCGGGCCGGTGCGCGCAGCGCGTGCCGTACGCTCGACCCCGTAACGTCGGCCCCCATTGGCAGCGGAGCGGATCATCAGCACCCCAGGTTCCCCCCAGACCCAGGACGAGCCCGTCCCGGCCGAGGACGTGCCAGTGGAAGACGCCGCGCAGTGCGAACCGGACCAGCCGGGCGGTGCGAGTGCCGTCTCGGACGGCGAGCGCTCGGCGCTGCGCCGGCGCCGGATCGGCGTGCTCTTCTCGGTCGCGCTCTTCGCGTACGTGATCGACCTGATCAGCAAGCTGCTGGTGGTCGCCAAGCTCGAGGGCCGCGCGCCGATCAGGATCATCAGCGACGTGGTCACCCTGCAGGTGATCCGCAACCCCGGTGCCGCCTTCGGCATGGGCCAGACCATGACGGTGGTCTTCACGCTGATCGCCGCGGCCGTGATCGTGGTGATCTGGCGGATCTCGCGGCGGCTCTACAGCCTGCCCTGGGCGATCGCGCTGGGCCTGCTGCTCGGCGGGGCGCTGGGCAACCTGACCGACCGGCTGTTCCGGGCGCCCGGGGTCTTCCGCGGCCATGTGGTGGACTTCATCTCGGTGCAGCATTTCGCGGTCTTCAACCTGGCCGACTCGGCGATCGTGTGCGGCGGGATCCTGGTGGTACTGCTCTCGTTCCGCGGCAGCAACCCGGACGGTTCCACCCACAGCCAGGTGACCGAGAGCCGCGCGGCCAAGAGCGAGTAGCTGGTTGCGGCATACTCGTACGGGTGAGTACCGCAGCGCAGATCCGCACCCTTCCCGTACCGGACGGCCTTGAGGGCGAGCGTCTCGACGCCGCCCTCGCCCGCATGTTCGGCTTCTCCCGCACCAAGGCCGCCGAGTTGGCCGCCGAGGGCAAGGTCCGGATCGACGGCGACCTGGCCGGCAAGTCCGACCGGGTGATGGCCGGCTCCTGGATGGAGGTCGAGATCCCGGCGCCCGCCGCACCCGTGCAGATCGTCGCCGAGTTCGTCGAGGGCATGCGGATCGTCCATGACGACCAGGACATCGTGCTGGTCGACAAGCCGGTCGGGGTCGCCGCGCACCCCAGCCCCGGCTGGACCGGCCCCACCGTGATCGGCCACCTGGCCGCCGCCGGCTACCGGATCTCCACCTCGGGGGCCGCCGAGCGCCAGGGCATCGTGCACCGCCTGGACGTCGGCACCTCGGGCCTGATGGTGGTCGCCAAGTCGGAGCGCGCCTACACCGACCTCAAGCGCCAGTTCCACGACCGGGTGACGGTGAAGAAGTACCACACCCTGGTCCAGGGCCACCCGGACCCGCTGAGCGGCACCGTGGACGCCCCGATCGGCCGCCACCCCAGCTCCGACTGGAAGTGGGCGGTCACCCAGGCCGGCAAGCCCTCGGTCACCCACTACGACCTGATCGAGGCCTACCGGGCCGCCTCGCTGCTTGACGTCAAGCTGGAGACCGGCCGCACCCACCAGATCCGGGTGCACATGTCGGCGCTGCGCCACCCCTGCGTCGGCGACCTCACCTACGGCGCCGACCCGACGCTCGCCAAGCGGCTGGGCCTGAGCCGGCAGTGGCTGCACGCGGTCTCGCTGGGCTTCGAGCACCCGTCGGACGGCGAGTGGGTGGAGTTCACCAGCGACTACGCGGACGACCTGCAGAAGGCGCTGGACGTCATCTCGGCGGAGAGCTGATGGAGGTCCGCGTCGCCGTGGAGCCCGCGGATCTCGCGCTGGCGCGCCAGGTCCGGCTCGAGGTCTTCGTCGAGGAGCAGAACGTCCCGGTGGAGCTGGAGTACGACGAGCTGGACGCCACCTCGCTGCACCTGCTCGCGGTCGGCGCGGACGGCGCGCCGCTCGGCACCGCCCGGCTGATCAGTGGCGCCGAGGCGCTGAAGCTCACCGGCGTCGCCGACCGGGTGCTGCTCGGACGGCTCGCGGTGGTCAAGGCGGCCCGGGGGACCGGGCTCGGCGCGGAGCTGGTCCGGGCGATCGAGACGGCCGGGCGTGAGCTGGGCGCGCGGGAGTGCGAGCTGCATGCCCAGGTGCAGGCGCTGGGCTTCTACGAGCGGCTCGGTTATGCGGCCGAGGGCCCGGTCTACGACGACGCGGGGATCCCGCACCGCACCATGGTGAAGCTCTTCTGATCGTCTTTTGAGCGGTCCCCCCGTCCGGGGCGTCAGGTCCCCCCACTACGCTCTGGGGCGGCACGACGCCACTGACCTGGACGGGGGACCCTCATGCGCTACCTGGTGCGCGACCGGATGTTCGCGTTTCACGAAGAAGCCTGGATCGAGAGCGAGCACCGCGAGAAGCTCTTCCGCGTCAACAAGAAGCTGTTCCGCCTGCGCACCACCTTCGCCGTCGTGGACACCCGGGGCACCGTGGTGGCGACCATCGTCAAGAAGGCGTTCACCTTCCACCACACCATCCTGATCAAGCACGACGGCCAGCTGCTGGCCAAGTTCAGCAAGAAGAACTTCAAGCTGTTCGGCGACCGCTTCAAGGTCAAGCTCCGCGACGGGCGCAAGCTGCGGATAGCCGGGAACCTCTGGGACCGCGAGTTCGACATCCAGCACGAGGGCAGCACGCTCGCGCACATATCCCGGCGCTGGTTCACCCTGCGGGACACCTACGCGGTCGACGTCATGAGCCAGCAGGACGCGCTGCTGCTGGTGATCATGGCGGTCTGCGTGGACCACACCCTGCAGGACGCCAAGGGCGAGCGGCTCACCAACTTCTGACGGCTCACCGCTCACGCTCACCGCTCACCTCTCGCCGGTGCGGATCCGCGGGAGTGCGCCCGGGTGCTCGTCGCGCAGGAAGGCCAGCAGGTCCTCGCGGACCTGGCAGCGCAGCAGGAAGGTCTCCGCGGGACTGCGGGCGGTCATCGTCGCCCGCACCACCACGGTGCTCGGCGTGCTGTCGACGACCCGCAGCGCCCACTCGGCGCCGTCCCAGTGCGCGCTGCCCGCCAGGGTCTCGCGCAGGCGTTCGCGCAGCTCGGGCATCGGCGTGGTGTGGTCCAGGTGCAGCAGGACCACCGCCAGCAGCCCCGGGTCCTTGCGGGTCCAGTTCTCGAACGGCTTGCTGACGAAGTACGAGACCGGCACGATCAGCCGGCGGTAGTCCCACAGCCGCACCACCAGGTAGGTGAGGGTGATCTCCTCCACCTCGCCCTGCTGCCCCTCGACGACCACGGTGTCGCCGATCCGCACCGTGTCGCCGAAGGCGATCTGCAGGCCGGCGAAGAGGTTGCCCAGCGTGCTCTGCGCGGCGATGCCCGCGACGACGCCGATCAGTCCGGCCGAGGCCAGCAGGCTGGCGCCGACGGTGCGCATCGCCTCGAAGGTCAGCAGCATCACCGCCACCGTGACCACCACGATCAGCGCGCCGGTCATCCGGCGCAGCATGCTGATCCGGGTGTGCACACGCTGCAGGCGGGCGGGATCGTCGGCCGTCGTCTCGTAGCGGCTGAGCACCGCCTCCAGGATCGCCGCCGTGATCCTGACGGTCAGCCAGCCCAGGCCCGCGATCAGCACCAGCAGCAGGGCGTGCTGGAAGTCGCGATCGGGCAGGTCGAGCAGCCGGGCCGGCAGCCGCGCGGCCATCAGCAGACCGACGGCCACCACCAGTTGCAGCGGCACTCGGCAGCGCCGCAGCAGTGCCCAGACCCGCGCTTCGGGCCGCCGGGCCCCGGCCCGTTGCAGCGCCTGATCGACCAGCCAGCCGACGGCCAGCGTGACGGCGACGACGGCGAGCAGAGCGAGCAGCGGCCAGAGCACGGGATCACGATAGGCGGGTTGCTACCGGTTTCGGGTGATTGAGGGGGCTTCGCAGGGCCCTTGGCGGATCCTCAGAACCGACGGGTAGGGTCGCTATCCATGAACCTGGTTGGCCTTTGGCGCCGTTGGCGCGGCCGGAGCAGACCGACACCCCGACGGCTGGCAGCGGCGCTGCTGGCACTGCTCGTGCTGGTCGGGCTCGGCACGGCGGTGGCGGTGGCCGGCGGCGCCGCGCCCGTCCGCGAGCAGGACCAGTTCCTGGCGATGCCCGAGACCCCCGGCAGCGCGCAGCAGGTCTCCATCGACACCTCGTTCTTCACCACCGGCAGCTCCCCGCGCCCGGCGATCCTGCTGGCCCACGGCTTCGGTGGCAGCAAGGCGGACGAGGCGGGCGAGGCCCGCACGCTGGCCCGCGACGGCTACGCCGTGCTCACCTGGTCCTCGCGCGGCTTCGGCCACTCCACCGGGCAGATCGGCCTCAACGCGCCCGACCGCGAGGTGCAGGACGTCAAGCACCTGGTCGACTGGCTGGCCAAGCGCCCCGAAGTCCAGCTCGACGCGCCCGGCGACCCCCGGGTCGGGATCACCGGCGCCTCGTACGGCGGCGCGATCGCGCTGCTCGCCGCGGCGGCCGACCCCCGGATCGACGCCGTCGCCACCCGGATCACCTGGTGGAACCTGGCCGACGCGCTCTTTCCGCAGGGCGTCCAGGGCGGTTCGGCCGAGGACGGGGTGTTCAAGAAGCTCTGGGCCGGGATCTTCTTCACCAGCGGCTCGACCGGCGGCGACCTGACCGCGTCCACCACCGGCAAGCCTGTGACCGGCCCGAGCGCCGGCGGCGGCCCGGTGGGCTGCGGGCGGTTCCTGGACACCCTGTGCGCGATGTACAACCGGGTCGCCACCACCGGCCACGCCGACCCGGCGGCGATCGCGCTGCTCGACCAGTCCAGCCCCTCCTCGGTGGCGGACAAGCTGAAGGTGCCGACCCTGGTGGTACAGGGCGAGCAGGACTCGCTCTTCCCGCTCGACCAGGGCGACGCGATCGCCAAGGCGGTCGCCGCCAATGGCGCGCCGGTGGCCGTCGACTGGTTCGCCGGCGGCCACGACGGCGGCACCGAGACCAGCGACCGGGTGGACGCCCGGGTCGCCGCCTGGTTCGGCCACTACTTGAAGCACCAGGACACCAGCACAGGACCGGCCTTCCGGGTCACCCGGACCGGCGGAGTGGACTCCACCGGCTTCCAGGCCGTGCTCAGCGGCGCCGACGCCGACCGCTACCCCGGACTGAACGGCACCGGCTCCGCGTCGGTGGCGCTGACCGGTGCTCAGCAGACCTTCGCCAACCCGCCCGGCGGCGCCCCGCCGGCCATCTCCACCGTCCCCGGCCTCGGCGCGCTCTCACAGGCCTCCGCGCTGGGCGTCGGTGTCTCCGTCGACTTCCCCGGCCAGTACGCCGAGTTCGACTCCGCGCCGCTGAGCTCCCCGGTCCAGCTCACCGGCAGCCCGCAGATCTCCGTCCAGGTGCACTCCGACCAGCCGGACGCCGTGCTCTTCGGCAAGGTCTACGACGTCGGCCCGGACGGCAAGCGCACCCTGCCGCAGCAGCTCGCCGCCCCGCTACGGGTCACCGGCGCCGACGTACCGGGCGGGCGGACGGTGCGGATCACGCTGCCCGCCGTGGACCACCCCCTCGCCGCCGGGCACAAGCTGGCCCTGGTGCTGGCCGCCACCGACCTCGCGTACGCCTCGCCCGCGCAGCCCGCGACCTACCAGGTCTCGGTGGCGGGCCCGCTGACCGTCCCGACGGTGGCCGGGCTGCGCACCGAGGCGGCGCCGCTGCCCGCGCGCACCTGGGTGCTGCCGCTGGTGGCGCTGGGGGTGGCCGCGCTGCTGCTGCTCCCGTCGGTGCTTCAGTTGGTGCGCCGGCGCCGCGGGCAGTTTGAGTTCGATCCGGAGCTGGCCGGGGTACCGCTGCGGATCACCGGCCTGAGCAAGCGCTACAAGGGCGCCACCGACCGCTACGCCGTCCGGGAACTGGACGTCCGGGTCGAGGCGGGCCAGGTGCTCGGCCTGCTCGGACCCAACGGCGCCGGCAAGACCACCACGCTGCGGATGCTGATGGGCCTGATCCGCCCCGACGCCGGCGAGATCCGGGTCTTCGGCCACGCGGTGCGCCCCGGCGCCCCGGTGCTCTCCCGGATCGGGTCCTTCGTCGAGGGCGCCGGCTTCCTGCCGCACCTCACCGGGCGCGCCAACCTGCGGCTCTACTGGCAGGCCACCGGCCGTCCCGCCGAGGACGCGCACCTGGAGGAGGCGCTGGTCATCGCCGACCTCGGCGAGGCGCTGGACCGGGCCGTACGCACCTACTCGCAGGGCATGCGGCAGCGGCTGGCGATCGCCCAGGCCATGCTCGGCCTGCCCGACCTGCTGATCCTGGACGAGCCGACCAACGGCCTCGACCCGCCGCAGATCCGCGAGATGCGCGAGGTGCTGATCCGCTACGCGGCCGCCGGGCGGACCGTCATCGTCTCCAGCCACCTGCTCTCCGAGGTCGAGCAGAGCTGCACACACCTGGTGGTAATGGACCGCGGCAGGCTGGTCAGCGCCGGCGCCGTCGCGGAGATCGTCGGCGCGGGCGAGCTGCTGCTGGTCGGCACGCCCGCGTCGTACGGCGTCGAGGAGCTGACGGCTGCTGCGGGGAAGGTGGCCGCGCTGCCCGGGATCGGGGCCGCTGAGGTCGCCGGGCACGGGCTGCTGATCCGGCTGGACGGCCTGACGGCCGCCGAACTGCTCGCCGAACTCGTCCGGCTGGACATCCCCGTGGAGCGGGCCGGACCGCACCGCCGCCTGGAGGATGCCTTCCTCTCCCTGATCGGAGGCCCAGCGTGACCGTTCCTGGTGTGCTTGATACCGACCGTGCGGCCGGCTACAGCCCGCGCCGCACGCTGCCGCTGCGCACTGAGGTGGTGCGCCAGCTGCGGCGACGGCGGACGATGATCATCATGGCGGTGCTGTTCGCCCTGCCGTTCATCGTGCTGGTGGCGTTCCAGATCGGCGGAACGCCGAGCCGGCCCGGCCAGACCACCTTCGTCGACCTGGCGACCGCCTCGGGCCCCAACTTCGCGGCCACCATGCTCTTCATGGGCACCGGGTTCCTGCTGGTCATCCCGGTGGCGCTGTTCTGCGGGGACACCGTCGCCGCCGAGGCGAACTGGTCCTCGCTGCGCTACCTGCTGGCCGCGCCGGTGCCGCGAGCCCGGCTGCTGGTCCGCAAGTTCACCGTCGGCCTGCTCTTCTCGGCCGCCGCGATCGTGCTGCTGCCACTGGTCGGCCTGGCGGTCGGCACCGCCGCGTACGGCTGGGGCGACCTGCGGCTGCCGACCGGCGACAGCCTGCCGGCCGCGGACGCGCTGCCGCGCCTGGCGATCGCCGTCGCCTTCGTGTTCCTGGGCGAACTGGTGGTCGGCGCACTGGCGTTCTACCTCTCGACCGCGACGGACGCCCCGCTCGGCGCGGTCGGCGGGGCGGTCTTCATCTCGATCCTCACCGGCGTGCTGGACGCCATCACGGCACTGGGCGGCCTGCGCGAGTGGCTGCCCGCGCACTGGCAGTACGCCTGGGCGGACGCGCTGCAGCCGCACCTGGAGTGGGGCGGCATGGTGCAGGGGGTGACCATCTCGCTGTCGTACGCGGTGATCCTGCTGGCGCTGGCGTTCCGGGGGTTCGCTCGCAAGGACGTGGTGTCGTAGCCCGGTAGGAGACACGGCTCGACCCGGGTCCAGTCGCTCACGCTGCTGGGGCTGATGGTGGCAGCGTAGGCCGTGTGCCGGTTGGGCTGGGATCATGGTGGGGTTCTTGTTTTTGCGACTTCCTGGAGTTTCCGGTGGCTCAGATCGTTCTCTTCCACTCCGCCTATGGGTTGCGGCCGGCTGTTCAGGCCGCGGCTGAGCGGCTGCGCGGGGCTGGGCACCAGGTGAGTGTGCCCGATGTGTTTGACGGGCGGGTGTTCGAGACGGTGGAGGAGGGGATGGCGTACCAGGAGGACATCGGCACGGACGAGTTGCTGCGGCGGGCGGTCGGGGTGGTGGCGAAGCTGCTGGCTGCCGGGGGTGAGGGGCTGGTGTATGCCGGGTTCTCGCTCGGGGGCGCGTTGGCGCAGAACCTGGCGCTCGCGGATGAGGGCGCGCGGGGGTTGCTGCTGCTGCACGGGACGTCGGATGTCCGGGATGACGCGGTGACCGAGGTGCCCGTGCAGTTGCATGTGGCCGAGCCGGATCCGTTCGAGACCGAGGACTGGCTGAACGCGTGGTACCTGCGGATGCGCAAGGCTGGGGCGGAGGTCGAGGTGCACCGCTACCGGGGTGCCGGGCACCTGTTCACCGACCCGGAGCTGCCCGACTATGACGCGGAGGCGGCCGAGCAGACCTGGGCGGCGGCGTTGGACTTCCTGGCCGAGCTGGGCTGAGGCCGGTCAGACGGTGGGCGGGGCCGGGGGGACCGGCGGGGCGTCCACCGCGGCGGGCGGGGTGCCGTACGCGGGCGCGGGCGGGGTGCCGTACGCGGGGGCCTGCTGGGGGAGCGGCGGCGGGGAGTACGGGGAGCTCGGCTGGTACGCGTAGTACGGCTGGGCGGGCGGCGCCGGCGGGATCTGCGGGGCCGGGCGCGGGGTGCGGGTGGCCAGCACGATGATCGCGAAGACCACCGCGATCAGCATCTGCGCGATCTCGTCGGCGTTGAGCAGCAGGTTGCTGAGCGGCTTGGTGAGGCCGGCGGAGGGATCCGGGTTCGGTCCGGCCAGCTGCGCGGCCAGCACCTGGATCGTCCCGTACGCGTTGACGGTGAGCAGGACGGTTCCGCCGGCCCGGATCCAACTCCGGCCCGTGAAGCCGGCGATGACCATGACGAGCAGCGCCACGCAGGTGGACAGGTCGCCGGCGAAGAAGCCGACCGGCGCGTTCACGAAGGTCGTGTAGCTGAAGCCGAAGGCCGTACCCAGGTAGGCCGCGCCCTTCTGCTCCATGTCGTAGGCCAGGACGGCCAGTTCGAGCACCAGGGTGAGAATCATCAGCACCGCGAGGCCCGGCAGGGCTGCGCTGCCGGGGGCCTTGACCGGCGGTCTGAGGTAGCTGGTGGCGGCTGGCGGCGGGTAGCTCATGGTGTGGGTTTCCCCCCTCTGGACGGCGCGGTCCTCGGCCTCTCCGTGGCCCGTCGCGCGCTGAGAGTAGCGCGCGACGGGCCGGCCGACGAGGAGGGACGCCGTCCAGGGTGCTACTCGACGGCCCAGGCGCCCGGGCCCAGCAGGGTCTTGATCTCGCTGGCGAAGGCGCCGTTGTCCGGGTTGACCATGAAGCCGAGCTCGAACAGGACGCTCTTCTGGTAGCCCTTCATCTGCAGCCGGACCGGGACGTCGCCCGGGTGGGCGCGCAGCGAGCGCTTGAGTTCGGCGGTCAACTGCGGGGTGATCCGCTTCTCCTGGATCGTCAGCTTGATCGGCGGCTTGCCGCCGTGCTCGGCGGAGGAGATGTCCAGCGTGGTGATCTCCTGGCCGAAGATGCTCAAGCTGCCGTCGCGCTCGTTGAGCCGGCCGCGGGCCGAGATGACGTTGTCCTCGACCATCTGCTCGGACATCAGGTTGTACGTGGCGGGGAAGAACAGCACCTCGACCGAGCCGTCGCGGTCGGCCAGCGTGATGATCGCCCAGGGGTTGCCGGCCTTGTTGATCCGGCGGTCCACCGAGGTGATCAGCCCGGCGAGCTTGACCTCGCCCTCGGTGCGTCCGGAGCCCATCAGCTCGGCGATCGAGGTGTCCCGGTTGCGGGAGAGGATGTGCTCGGCGCCGTCCAGCGGGTGGCTGGAGACGTACAGACCGAGCATCTCCCGTTCCAGGCTGAGCAGTTGGCGGCGCGGCCACTCGCGGTCGGTGAGTTCGAAGTCCAGCCCGATGGCCGGTACGTCCTCCCCGGTGTCCATCGCGCCGAACAGGTCGTCCTGCCCGATCGCCTGCTGCTTCTTGACGCCGGTGACGGCGTCGATCGCGTTCTCGTGCACGGTGGTCAGCGACAGCCGGGTGTGCCCGAGGGAGTCGAACGCGCCCGCCTTGATCAGCGAGTCGATGGTGCGCTTGTTGCACACCACCAGCTCGACCTTGTCCAGGAAGTCCGCGAAGGAGGTGTACTTGCCCTTCGACTTTCGGGTGGCGACCAGCGAGTCGATGACGTTGACGCCGACGTTGCGCACCGCCTTCAGGCCGAAGCGGACGTCGCTGCCGACGGCGGTGAAGTCGACCACGGACTCGTTGACGTCCGGGGAGAGGATCTTGATGCCCATCTGCCGGCACTCCGCCAGATAGATCGCCATCTTGTCCTTGTCGTCCGCCACCGAGGTGAGCAGCGCCGCCATGTACTCGGCCGGGTAGTTGGCCTTGAGATAGGCGGTCTGGTAGGAGACCAGGCCGTACGCGGCGGAGTGCGATTTATTGAACGCGTAGCCGGCGAACGGGACCAGGACGTCCCAGACCGCCTGGATCGCCTCGTCCGAGTAGCCGCGCTCCTGGCAGCCCGCGTGGAAGGGGACGAACTCCTTCTCCAGGACCTCTTTCTTCTTCTTGCCCATCGCGCGGCGCAGCAGGTCTGCCTGTCCGAGGCTGTAGCCGGCCAGCACCTGGGCGGCTCGCTGCACCTGCTCCTGGTAGACGATCAGACCGTAGGTGGGGCCGAGAACCTCCTTCAGAGGCTCCTCCAGCTCCGGGTGGATCGGGATGATCTCCTGCTGGCCGTTCTTGCGCAGCGCGTAGTTGGTGTGCGAGTTCATGCCCATCGGACCGGGCCGGTACAGCGCCGAGACGGCGGAGATGTCGGCGAACTCGGTGGGCTTCATCAGCTTGAGCAGCGCGCGCATCGGGCCGCCATCGAGCTGGAAGACACCCAGGGTGTCACCGCGGGCCAGCAGCTCGTAGGTGGTGGGGTCGTCCAGCGCGATCTTCTCGATGTCGACGTCGACACCGCGGTTGGACTTCACGATCTTGATGCAGTGGTCGATGATGCCCAGGTTCCGCAGACCCAGGAAGTCCATCTTGATCAGGCCCATGGCTTCGCACGACGGGTAGTCGAAGCCGGTGATGATCACGCCGTCCTTGTCCCGCTTGTGCAGCGGGACGAGTTCGAGCAGCGGGGTGGAGGAGAGGATGACGGCAGCGGCGTGCACGCCGGTACCGCGGATCAGGCCTTCGATGCCGAGACCGGTGTCGATGATCTTCTTGACGTCGGGCTCGTTGGCGTAGAGCGCCCGGATCTCGGTGCCCTCGTTGTAGCGCGGGTGCTTCTCGTTGAACAGGTCGGCGAGCGGGACGCCCTTGCCCATCACGTCCGGCGGCATCGCCTTGGTGATCCGGTCGCCCATCGCGAAGGGGTAGCCGAGGATCCGGTTGGCGTCCTTGACGGCGGCCTTGGCCTTGATGGTGCCGAAGGTGTTCACCTGGGCGGTGTACGCCTCGCCGTACTTGTCCGTGACGTAGCGCACCATCTGGTCGCGCTGGCGGTCGTCGAAGTCGATGTCGACGTCGGGGGGGTTGATGCGCTCGGGGTTCAGGAACCGCTCGAACAGCAGATCGTGCTCGAGTGGGTCCAGCTCGGTGATCCGGGTGAGGTAGGACACCATCGAGCCGGCCGCCGAACCACGGCCCGGGCCGACCGGGATGCCGTTGTCGCGGGCGTACTGGCAGATGTCGGCGACCACGAGGAAGTAGGCGTCGAAGCCCATCGGGGAGATGACGCCCATCTCCAGCTCGACCCGGTCCAGCACCTCCTGGCTCGGGTTGTCGCCGTAGCGCACCTTCAGGCCGGCGGCGATCTTCTGGCGCAGGAACGAGGCCTGGGTCTCGCCCTCGGGGACGTCGAACTGCGGCATCCGGTCGACGTAGTTGAAGACCTCGTCGTAGGGCTGGATTCGCTCGGCGATCGCCAGGGTGTTGTCGCAGGCCTCCGGGAGCTCGCGGAACAGCTCCCGCATCTCCTCGGCAGTCTTGATGTAGTAGCCGGAACCGGCGAACTTGAAGCGGTTGGGGTCGTCCTTGTTCTTGCCCACCCCGACGCAGAGCAGGCTGTCATGAGCGTCGGCCTGGTCCTCGGTGACGTAGTGCGAGTCATTGGTGGCCAACAGTGGGATGTTCAGCTCTTTGGCGAGGCGCAGCAGGCCGTCGCGGACGTCCCGCTCGATGGACAGGCCGTGGTCCATCAGCTCCAGGAAGTAGTTATCCCTGCCGAAGATGTCCTGGTAGGCGCCGGCGGCCTTGACCGCCTCCTCGTACTGGCCCAGGCGTAGCCGGGTCTGCACCTCTCCGGAAGGACACCCGGTGGTGGCGATAATCCCGGTGGCGTTCTGCGAGATCAGCTCGCGGTCCATTCGAGGCTTGCTGTAGTACCCCTCCATGGACGCCAGAGAGGAGAGCTTGAAGAGGTTGCGCAGACCGGTGACGTTCTCGGCCCACATGGTCATGTGGGTGAAGCGTCCGCCGCCGGAGACGTCCTTGCCACCCTCGCCGTCCGCGCTGGGCGCCCGCTGCCCGCCAGGAGCCCAGAAGGTCTGCTTCTTGTGGAAGCGCGAGCCCGGCGCGACGTACGCCTCGATCCCGATGATCGGCTTGACCGGCCCGCCCTTGGACTTCTGGAAGAACTCGTAGGCGCCGAACATGTTGCCGTGGTCGCTCATCGCGATGGCCTGCATACCCTGCCGCTCGGCCTCGGTGAACAGCTTGCCGTTCTTGGCCGCCCCGTCCAGCATCGAGTACTCGGTGTGAACGTGCAGGTGCACAAAGCCGTCAGCCACAGGTGGTCTCCTGATCCGGGGGAACAACCCACCCTATCGCCGCGAGGGGGGTGACTCGCCTGGCTCCGGAGGCCTCTGCGCCGGTTGGCGCGCACTGTCCCAGCTCACCGGGCCGAAGGCGGCCAGTGTAAAGCTTCTGTGACCGTTGCGGGACGCGCGTGCCGCGTCCCGCAACGGCCGCTGTCAGGCGGGTGCGATGTCGCTACTCACCGGAGTTGCACTGGGAGCACGGGCCCGGGTCTGGGTTCGCGCAGTCAGCGAGTGCGGCGGTGGGCCAGAAGTCGAGGTCGACCAGGAAGCCGAGCGAGCCGATGGTGTCCAGGGCGCGAGCGACCGGCGTCTTCTTGTCCGGGACGGCAGCGGGCTGTCCGGCTGCGGCCCGGTGAGCGCGGCGATCCGGCGCGCCTCTGCCAGGTGTCCCCGTGCCGTAGTTGAAGCGTCGGTGCGTGGCTTTCTGGTGGTTTGTCAGCTTGCAAATGTCCGGGCTAGTTTGTCGGTTGTGAGGACCGAGCTGGTGAAGCGGGCGTTCAAGTACCGCTTCCATCCCACCGACGAGCAGGCGGCCGAGCTGATCCGCACGTTCGGGTGCGTGCGCAAGGTCTACAACCTGGCGCTGGACGCTCGCACGACGGCGTGGTGCCAGCGTCAGGAGCGGGTGAACTACAACGCCACCTCGGCGATGCTCACCGGATGGAAGAAGACGGATGAGCTGTCGTTCCTCGCAGAGGTGTCCTCGGTGCCGCTGCAGCAGGCGCTGCGGCATCTGCAAGGCGCGTTCTCGAACTTCTGGGACGGTTGGGCGAAGTACCCCCGGTTCAAGTCGAAGCGCAGGACACGCAGATCTGCGGAGTACACCAGATCCGGGTTCAGGTTCCGTGCTGGCCGTCTGACACTGGCGAAGATGACGGAACCGCTGGACATCGTGTGGTCGCGTCCGTTGCCCGACGGTGTGGAGCCGTCCACGGTCACGGTGTCGCAGGACAGTGCCGGACGCTGGTTCGTGTCGATGCTGTGCGAGGACGTGAGTGTCAAGCCCCTGCCCACCGTTGACACGGTGGTGGGGATCGACGCTGGCATCACCGCACTGGTCACCCTCTCCACAGGGGAGAAGATCGCGAATCCGCGGCACGAGAGGAAGGAGCGCGAGCGGCTGGCGAAGGCGCAGCGGAACCTCGCGAAGAAGGACAAGGGCAGCCGAAACCGGGACAAGGCCCGTGTCAAGGTCGCGCGCGTCCACGCGCGGATCGCCGACCGGCGCAGGGACGGACTGCACAAGCTCACCACTCGACTCGTCCGCGAAAACCAAGTGGTCGTGATCGAGGATCTGACGGTCAGCGGCATGCTGAAGAACCGCACGCTCGCCCGTGCCATCAGCGATGCCGCATGGTCGGAGTTGCGGTCGATGCTGCAGTACAAGGCCGGCTGGTACGGGCGGACGGTGATTACCGTCGACCGCTGGTACCCGTCGACCAAGACCTGCTCCGGCTGCGGGTACGTCAAGCAGAGCGTGCCCCTGAGTGAACGCACCTTCCGGTGCGAGCGCTGCCCTCTCGTCCTTGATCGGGACGTGAATGCGGCGCGGAACATCAAAGCCGCCGGGCTGGCGGTGTTGGCCTGTGGAGCTGGTGTAAGACCTCAACGGAGTCATCCGGGCAGGCCGTCGGCGACGAAGCAGGAACTGCGGCGGGCAACCGCCGTTGGACTCGCCGTCCCGTAGGACGGAGAGTGAAGTCAAGTAGTAGCCCTCCATGGAGAGCTTGAAGAGGTCACGCAGGAAGATGACGTTCACAGCAGGATGGCCGGACCCCGCAGGGCCCGGCCATCCTGCTCGAAAATTGTGACCTCAGCCCTCCTTGACCACCACGGTCTTGGCGGCCTTGTCGTGCAGGCACTGCTGGAACGGCTTGTCCCAGAGCAGCCACAGGCTGTCGAGCAGCGAGAACAGGCTGCCCAGGCAGTAGACCGCCTGCGGCAGGCCGTAGACCGCCGCGCGGGTCCAGAGCTGGTTGTCCACCGGGCGGCCGCCGTGCTCCAGCGACACCACCCGCAGCTTCATGGCCTTCTTGCCGATCGTCTGCTGGTTCTGGGTGAGCAGCATGGCGGCCTCGTAGCCGAACACCAGCAGCGTGCCGATGATGCCCGCGACGATGGTGCCGAGGCTGGCGAAGATGACGAACTCGACCAGGAAGATCGGGATGATCAGCACGGCGAGGTCGATCAGCCGGGCCAGGAAGCGGTCACCGGCGCTCGCCATCGTGCGGCCCGGGCCGCCGTACTGGCTCGGTGCGCCCAGCCAGGCCGGACCGGCGCTCTGGCCGAACAGCGGCTGCCCGTACGGCTGCTGGCCGGGGGCACCCTGCGGGTAGGCGTAGGGCTGCTGCGCCTGGGCGTCCTGCGGGTAGCCGTACGGCGGCGGCTGCTGCGGGTCGTAGGGGCCCTGCGGCGGGCCGGCCGGGGGCTGCTGACCGTAGGGGTTCTGGCCGTACGGGTTCTGCGGCGGCACGCCCTGCGGCGGCTGCTGGCCGTAGGGGTTCTGCGGGTCTGACGGGTAGCCGTACCCCGGAGGTTGGTTGTTGCTCATACTCCCGCTCATCTCATCGTGACTTGCCCTCAGCTGTTTCTATCCGTGGGGATGCCCCTTGGGGAAGGCTTTGCCATGGCTTGCGAACCAATCGTTACGTCGGCCGCAAACCGGCGGGTAGCGCGGCCTGGACGGCGGCGGTGAAAGCGGCCACCGCGGGGTGGGCGGCGGAGCCGGTGCGGAAGGCGACGGTGGTGCGCCGGCACATCGTCAGCTGGCACAGCGTCACCCCGGGCGGTGGGTCGAGGGTGCCGAGTTCGGGCACCAGGGCGACCCCCTGGCCGACCGCGACCAGGGCCAGCACGGTGGCGAAGTCGTCGATCTGGTGGCGGACCCGTGGGGCGAAGCCGGCGGCCTGGCAGGCCCGGACGGCCATCGCCTGGCAGAGCGTGCCCGGGGTCGAGGTGATCCAGTCGGCCTCGCGGCAGCGACCGATCAGCTCCGCGTCGGTGCCCGGGCTCGGCGCGGGGGCAGGCAGGGCGAGGTACATCGCCTCCTCGAAGAGCGGGCGGCTCTCCACGCCCGGCTCGGGTGCGGCGGGTACGAAGTCGTAGTCGTGCATCAGGGCGACGTCCAACTCGCCGGTCCGCAGGGCGTCCGCGACCGCCGCCGGGTCCAGCTCGGAGACCATCGGCTGCAGCCCGGGGTGCTCGCGGGCCAGCGCGGCCAGGGCCGGCGGGATCGCCACCCGGGCGGCGGAGGGGAACGTCGCGATCCGCAGGGGACCGCCCAACCCGCTGCGCGCACCGGCGAGTTCGGCCGAGGCCTGCTCCAGTCGGGCGAGCACCGCCTCGGCGTGCGCGACCAGGTTGTGCGCGGCCGGGGTGAGCACCACCCGCCGCCCGGTGCGCTCCAGCAGCGGTACGCCGGCCTCGCGTTCGAGCACGGTGAGCTGCTGGGAGACGGCGGAGGCGCTGAACGACAGGGCCTCGGCGACGGCGGCGATGGTGCCGCGGTGGGCGAGCTCCCGCAGGAGGCGCAGGCGTCGGACATCGAGCATCGGCTCAGCTTACGGGTTGCGATGGAAAAGCGAACTGGACCCGCACAGCGGGCTGCGGCAGGCTCGACCGCATGCACCCGTACCTGCACGGCATCCACATCCCGCTGATCACCCCGTTCACCGCCGACGGCGCCTTCGACCCCGAGGCGCTCGAAGCCCTGGCGCACGGGGTGCTCGACGACGGCGCGGCGGGCCTGGTGGTGCTCGGCACCACCGGCGAGCCGGCCACCCTGGACGAGGCGGAGAAGCTGGCGGTCACCGAGATCTGCGCCCGGGTCTGCGAGGAGCGCGGCGCGGTGCTCACGGTCGGCGCCGGCGGCAACGACACCCGGGGCGCCGTCCGGGCGCTGCAGGAGCTCAAGCGGTGGCCGCGGACCGGCGCCGCGCTGTCGATCGTCCCCCACTTCACCCGGCCCTCGGAGGCCGGCGTGCTCGCGCACTTCACCGAGCTGGCGGCGCACAGCCCGGTGCCGCTGATCGTCTACCACATCCCCTACCGCACCGGGCAGCAGCTCGGCGCGGACACCCTGCGCCGGCTGGCCGAGCTGCCCGGGATCGCCGGCGTCAAGTACGCGCCCGGCGTGCTCGACCAGGACGCGATGGCCTTCCTCGGCGAGCTGCCCGCGGACTTCGCCGTGCTGGTCGGCGAGGACGCGCTGCTCTCGCCGCTGCTGGCGCTCGGCGCGAGCGGCGGCATCCTGGCCTCCGCGCACCTGTGCACCGCGCGGTTCGTGGAGCTGTACGAGGCCTGGCAGGCCGGCGAGCTCGCGCACGCCCGGGCGCTGGGCCACCGGCTGGCCAGGCTGTCGGCCACCCTCTTCGCCGAGCCCAACCCCACCGTGATCAAGGGCGTGCTGCACGCTCAGGGCCGGATCCCCAGCGCCGCCGTCCGGCTGCCGCTGCTGCCGGCCGGTCCGGCGGCGGTGGCAACCGCGCTCGCCGCCGCGGCGTCCCTGCCGTAGGGCGTCCCACCAGGTGAAAAGCTGCGCGGCCGACACCGGGGGACAAGGCAGGATGAACCAGACAGGACCAGCGGAGGAGGATTCGGATGAAGATCGGCATCGTAGGGGCCACCGGACAGGTCGGCGCGGTGGTGCGCGCGATCCTGGCGGAGCGGGCGTTCCCGGTGGAGCAGCTGCGGCTCTTCGCCTCGGCCCGCTCGGCAGGCAAGCAGCTGCCGTGGCAGGGCGGTCAGGTCACCGTGGAGGACGCGGCCACCGCCGACTACAGCGGCCTGGACATCGTGATCTTCTCGGCCGGCGGCGCGACCTCCAGGGAGCTGGCGCCCAAGGTGGCGGCGGCCGGCGCCGTGGTGATCGACAACTCCTCGGCCTGGCGGCGCGACCCCGAGGTCCCGCTGGTGGTGGCCGAGGTCAACCCGGAGGCGATCGCCGACCTGCCCAAGGGCATCATCGCCAACCCGAACTGCACCACGATGGCGGCCATGCCGGTGCTGCGCCCGCTGCACGAGGAGGCCGGGCTCAGCGCGCTGGTCGTCGCCACCTACCAGGCGGTCTCCGGCAGCGGCCTGGCCGGTGTGGCCGAGCTGCAGGAGCAGGCCGCCAAGGTCGCCCCCGACGCGGCGGCGCTGACCCACGACGGCTCGGCGGTGGAGTACCCCGAGCCCGGCGTCTACGTCCGCCCGATCGCCTTCAATGTGCTGCCGCTGGCCGGCTCGATCGTCGACGACGGCTCCAACGAGACCGACGAGGAGCAGAAGCTGCGCCACGAGAGCCGCAAGATCCTGGGGATCCCGGACCTCAAGGTGGCCGGCACCTGCGTCCGGGTCCCGGTCTTCACCGGCCACTCGCTGCAGGTCAACGCCCGCTTCGAGCGTCCGATCAGCCCCGAGCGGGCCCGCGAGCTGCTGGCCGCAGCGCCGGGCGTCGAGCTCTGCGAGATCCCCACCCCGCTGCAGGCGGCCGGCCAGGACCCGACCTTCGTCGGGCGGCTGCGGGCGGACGAGACCGTGGAGCACGGCCTGTCGTTCTTCCTCTCCAATGACAACCTGCGCAAGGGCGCCGCGCTGAACGCCGTCCAGATCGCCGAGCTGGTCGCCGCGCGGCTCGGCTGAGCGTGTGCGAGCCGTCGGGCTGCCCGCCCCGCACCGGTGGGCGGCCCGAGGGCCGGGTGATCCACACCGCCGCTTGGCCCAGCGCAGAGCGGGGGCAGCCGGGTGATTCACGGCTCCGTCGGAGGGTAAAGAAGACCGCAACGGTCGGGCGGGTCCCTCCAGAGGCCACCGCTCGGGCAGACTGCTCCGTACCGCACGCCACAGAGGTGATCGGACAAGGGTCAAGGGTGGGGTCCGGCCGCCACCGGGCCGACCGGGAGAGAGGTGCGGGAAGTGGACCGCTGCGTCGTCCTCGTGGACGCGGGATACCTGCTGGGTGCCGCCGCCAGCCTGCTCGCCGGAGAGTCCTCCCGATCCAGGGTGACGGTGGACCACACCGCCCTGATCGCCTCGCTGCGCGAGCGGGCCGAGGAGGAGACCGGGCTGCCGCTGCTGCGGATCTACTGGTTCGACGCGGCCCCCGAGCGCCGCCCGATGCCCGAGCACCGCCGGCTGCGGGTGCTGCCCCGGGTGACGGTGCGACTCGGCGCGCTGACCCGGGCCGAGGGTCGCTGGGTGCAGAAGGGCGTCGACGCCGCGATGCACGCCGAGCTCTCCGAACTCGCCCGCAACCGGGCCTGCGCCGACGTGGTGCTGGTCACCGGCGACGGCGATCTGCTGCCCGGCATGATGTCCGCCAAGGAGCACGGCGTCGCCGTCCACCTCTGGGCGCTGCAGGCCGCCGACGGCGACTTCAACCAGTCCGAGGACCTGGTCGGCGAGGCCGACGAGCGCCGGGTGCTGGACCGTGAGTGGATCACCCGCTCGGTGCGGCTGCGCGAGCCCGCCGTCGCGTTCCCGCCCGCCGGGCCGCCGCCGGAGATCGCCAAGATCCTGGCCGCCCCGCCCGCGCACAGCCTGCGCCCGACCGGCTCCTCGCCCCGTCCGGCCGCTGCCGAGCCGCCCGAGCCGGCCGCCGAGCCCGCCCAGGCGCCCGCCGCGCTCAAGGTCGTCCCCACCCCCAAGGACCTGGCCGGCCGCACTGCGACCACCGCCCACCCGGCGCCGGCGGCCGTCGCCGCCAACGGGCCGGTGCTGCGCTGGTCCTCCGACCGCGGCTGGGTGGACCGCCCGGCCGCCGAGACCGCCGGGCCAGGCGACTCGCTGCCCACGCTGGCCCAGCTGACCACCGCCGAGCAGCGCTGGGCCGACCGCGAGGAGGACATCACCGCGATCGGCGGCGATCCGCACGAGGTCGGCCAGGTCTTCGCCCGCCGCTGGACCGACCGGCTCGGCGACCGCGAACGGCTCACCACGCTGTGGGGCGACTACCCGCGGATCCCGCACCGGGTCGATGGCGAGCTGCTGCGCTACGCCGCGCGGTTCGGGCTGCTCGCGCACAAGGACGACCAGATCGACGAGCACGACCGCTACGCGATCCGGGCCGGCTTCTGGAAGGAGCTGGCGCTGCGGGTGCCGGGCGGCGAGCTGGTGGTCGTGGACGACTGATCAACGGGAAGGACCTGTGGTCGGGATCCTCATGGTCAGCGCGTAGAGTCTTCGCTCGTGAGCGAGACCCCCCTGCTGCCCTGCTGCTCCGTCCGCGGCCTCAGCAAGAGCTACGGCGAGATCCGGGCCACCGACGGGGTCGACCTGGAGATCCACCAGGGTGAGATCTTCGGTCTGCTCGGCCCCAACGGCGCCGGCAAGTCGACCCTGGTGCGCCAGCTCACCGGCCTGCTGCGACCCGACACCGGCAGCATCGAGATCCTCGGCCACGACATCGTGCGCCACCCCGACCGGGCCGCCCGACTGCTCGGCTACCTGGGCCAGGAGTCCACCGCGCTGGACGAGTTGACCGTCGCGCTGGCCGCCGAGACCACCGGTCGGCTGCGCGGCCTCACCCGCGCCCAGGCGCGCGCGCAGAGCGCCGAGGTGCTCGCCGAGCTGGGCCTGGAGCCGCTCGCGGCCCGTCCGCTGGCCAAGCTCTCCGGCGGCCAACGCCGACTGGCCTGCTTCGCCGCCGCGCTGGTCGGCGAGCGCCCGCTGCTGGTCCTGGACGAGCCCACCACCGGCATGGACCCGGTGGCCCGGCGCGCCGTCTGGGCCGCGGTGGACCGCCGCCGGGCCGAGCGCGGCACCACCGTGCTGCTGGTCACCCACAACGTCATCGAGGCGGAGACCGTGCTCGACCGGGTCGCCGTACTGGACGAGGGCCGGGTGATCGCCTGCGACACCCCGGGCGGTCTGAAGGCGCTGGTCGACGGGGATGTGCGGCTCGACCTGGTGTGGCGCGGCGAGGCGCCGCTGGAGGTCCCGGCGGTCGCCCTGCTGGCCGACCGGGCCGAGCGCACCGGGCGGCGCTGGACGCTGCGCACCACCCCCGAGGAGGCCAGGGAGCTGGTCGCCGCGGTGACCACCGGGCCGGCCTTCGCCGCCCTGGACGACTTCACGCTGGCCACCCCGAGCCTGGAGGACGCCTACCTCCGGCTCGGCGGGCGTCATGGAGGACTGGCGAAGTGACCCTGCTCACCGTTCCCGCCGCCCCCGCCCGGGCCGCGGCCGCGCCGCTGGCCCCCGCGGCCCGGCTGCTGCCCGCGCTGGCCGCTGTCTACCGGGCGCAGCTGGCCCGGGCCAAGGTGGCCCGGATCCCGCTGATGTTCGTCGCCTCCTTCCAGTCGATCGGCATCCTGGTGATGATGCGCGGGGTGGTCGACGCGGGCGACAACCCGTCCGCGCGGGCGGTGGTGGCGGGCTCCAGCGTGCTGGTGGTGGCCTTTGTGGCGCTCAACCTGCTCGCCCAGTACTTCGGACGGTTGCGCGCCACCGGCGGCCTGGACCACTACGCGACGCTGCCGGTGCCGGCTGCCTCGGTGGTGCTCGGCGCGGCCGCCGCGTTCGCCTCGTTCACGCTGCCCGGGTCGCTGGTGACGGCCGGGGTGGGGGCGTGGCTCTTCGGGCTCTCCTGGGCGCACCTGTGGGTGCTGCTGGCGGTGGTGCCGCTGGCGGGCGCCGCGCTCTCCGGCCTCGGCGCGGCCTGCGGGCTGCTGGCGCCCAAGCAGGAGATCGCCACCATGCTGGGCCAGCTCGGCATGTCGGCGGCGCTGCTGCTGGGCGTGCTGCCGGCCGGCCATCTGCCGCAGGCCGTCCAGTGGCTGCGGGACGCGCTGCCCTCGACGTACGGGGTGGAGGCCTTCGCGCGGAGCTTCGCGGCGCGGCCGGACTGGGCGGCGGTCGGCGCTGACCTGGCGGTCTGCGCCGGGGTCGGGGTGCTCTCGCTGACCCTGGCGACCTGGGCATACCGCCGCGCCACTACCCGTTAGCGGAATCCGCAGGATTGACGTGAAACGATGGAGCGGTGACCGTACCGAACATTTCTCCGGACGCCGGAGCGCTCGCACCTCGCCCCAAGGCCGCTGTCGCCCGCCGGGTCGGGGCTGAACTGAAGGTCGGCGCGCCGGTCGCGCTGGCCTGCGCGCTGCTCGGTGTGGTCATGGGCCTGCTCTGGGTCTGGATCGCGCCCGAGGTGCCGCTGATCGTGCAGGGGCACCAGGTGCTCTACGTCGACCCCGAGGGCGAGCAGCGGGCGGGCGCGGACAGCGTCTTCGCGCTGCTGGGCGCCGGGATCGGCATCGTCACGGCGGTGGCCGCGTTCCTGGCCACCCGCCGGCGCGGCGGCGGGATCGCGGTCGCGGTGGGGCTGGCGGTCGGCGGGCTGGTCGGCTCGGTGGTGGCCTGGAAGCTCGGCATCACGCTCGGTCCGACCAGCGACGTGGTGGGGCACGCCAAGCAGGTCGGCGACGGGCACACCTTCAACGAGGCGCTGGCGCTGGGTGCCAAGGGCGCGCTGCTGGTCTGGTCGATGAGCGCGATGGTGGTGCTGCTCGGGCTGTCGGCGGCCTTCGGCAAGCGCGAGGAGGAGCCGCCGCCGTACTGGGCCGAGCCGCAGCAGTTGCCGCCTGCCGACGGGTCGGATGTCGAGGCGCCGCCGGTCATTGAGGCCTCCGAGGACGCCAAGTAGCTCAGGCGCGGCCGATCGGGGCGGTGACTGCCCGGGTCAGGCTCACCAGGTCGGCCGGCGCCAGCTCGACGTCCAGACCGCGCCGGCCGCCCGAGACGAAGACCGTCGGGTGGTCGAGCGCGCTGCTGTCCAGCACCGTGCGCAGCGCCCGGCGCTGGCCCAGCGGGGAGATCCCGCCGCGCACGTAGCCGCTGCTGCGCTCGGCGGCGGCCGGGTCGGCCATCACCGCCTTCTTGCCGCCCACCGCGGCGGCCAGGGCTTTGAGGTCAAGCTGCCCGGCCACCGGCACCACGCCGACGGTCAGCGCGCCGTCCACCTCGGCCACCAGGGTCTTGAAGACCCGCTGCGCCGCGACACCCAGCGCCTGTGCGGCCTCGGCGCCGTACGAGGCCGCGGCCGGGTCGTGAGCGTAGGCGTGCACGGTGAACGGGACGCCGGCGGCTGCCAGGGCGACGGTCGCGGGGGTGCCCTGGCCGGGTTGCTTCTTCGCCATCTGCGGCAGGTCCTCTCAGTTGGGGCTGAACGCCTGCCGGGTCAGGTCCACGGCGGGGAGCGACGGCAGCCAGGCGAGCAGCGCGGTCTCCCGGCGCAGCAGTTCCAGCTCGGTGGTCAGCCGGGTCGCGGTGTCGGGGCAGGCCAGCAGCTTCTGCTTGACCGGGATGTCCAGCACCGAGGCGGCGGCCACCAGGTAGGAGAGCACCTGCGGGTCGTCCGGCAGCTCCTGCTCCCCGCTCAGGCTGGCATTGCGGGCGCCCGCCAGCCGCTTCTGGTACGCGCGGAAGGCCCGCTCGACGCCGCCCGCCAGGGTGCCGGCGCCGTTGCCGAGCTCCTCCTCGATCGTCTCCACCTCGCCGACCAGGTAGCGGCCGCCGGTCTCCATCGCGCGCAGCCGGAACCGGGTGGTCCCGGTGATCAGCAGTTCGTAGCGGCCGTCCGGCTGGGGCTCCACGCTGGCGACGTCCGCGACGCAGCCGATGTGGTGCAGCGCCTCCAGCGGGTTGCCGCTCGTTGTGCCCAGGCCGTCCAGCGGGCCGGCCGGCTTCTCGCTCTCGCCGACCGGGGCGACCTCGCGGCCGTCCTTGATCGCCAGCACCCCGAACCGCCGTGGCTGGTCCTCGGGTTGGGCGAGCAGATCGGCGACCAGCCGCCGGTAGCGTTCCTCGAAGACGTGCAGGGGCAGCACCAGTCCGGGATAGAGCACCGAGTTGAGCGGGAAGATCGGGAGCCGTTCTGTCACGGCGCACAGCGTAGTTGGCCCGGGGCCTCCCGTGCGCCGCCGTTCTGTGCGCCCGGGACCGGATCAGCCGCGCTGGAGCAGCCGGGTGGCGCCCGCGGCGGCGGTGGTGGCCAGCACCCAGCCGGTGAGCACCAGCGCCGCGCTCACCAACTGCCCGACGCCCCCCGGGTTCCAGCCGTCCTGGCCGAGGTCGACGATCGGCAGCACCTTGCTCAGCGCGAACAGCGCGGCGTTCCAGTGCGGCACCTCGTCGGCCTTCAGCGGAGCTGGGCGGTGCAGCAGGAAGAACAGCGTGCCGAGCGCCCAGGCGGCGACCAGCCAGAGCGCGGCGCGGCCGGGGCGGTAGCCGTAGCCGACGGTGACGTCCTGCACCCTGCCCCAGATCCGGCCGGGCAGCGGCAGCGACCTGCGGCGGCGGCGCTGCTTGGCGTAGAGCACCTCGCGGGCGTCCTCGTCGGAGCCGTCCCGGCGCAGCGCGGCGGCCAGCTGCTCGTACGCCTCTGGCTGGAATTCGCCCCGCGCGCCGTCCAGCCACGCGATGCGCTGACGGACCGTGAAGGCCGCGGCCGGGCGCAGCGACTCGTAGGTGAAGCCGGTCAGCCCGATGTCACCTGGCGGCCAGGCCTCCGGGGTGTCGACCAGGTTGCCGATCCGCGCGCGGGAGAGCGAGACGTGCCCGCTGGGCGGGTACGGGCAGCTGAACCGCAGCTCGGGGGTCTGGATCCGGCGCATCGAGAGCTCCCGGCCGGGTCCCAGGTGGAACTCGGCGCCGGCGATCAGGCAGGCGCTCTCGAAGCGGCCGTCGTTCAGCCGGACCCCGCCCCACGCGTGGAAGGGGATGCTGGCGCCGCCGGTCGGCGCGGCCTCGCCGTAGCCGGTGCCGTACATCTGGCCGAGCTGGCTGCCGGGCAGCCAGCCGCTCAGATAGAAGGTGTTGCCCACGGTGAGCCGGGGTGCGTTGAGGCAGTCTCGCTGGCCGCGCAGGGCGCGCAGTTCGGCGCCGCGCAGCGAGAGCCGGCCGCCGATCCGGGCGGTCCGCAGGCTCAGCTCGCCGTAGGAGACCAGCCGGTCGGCCTCGAAGTCCTGGCTGACGGTGAGGCCGTCGGCGGAGAAGGAGCTGCCGTACTGGTCGCTGCCGACCACCAGGTGGTTGGCGATCAGGTCGGTGCCGATCTGGGCGTCCGTCAGGCGCAGCCCGGCGGCCACCACGCAGCGGGCGAAGACCAGGTCGCCCGAGGTGCACAGCCGGGAGGCGTCGACCCGGGGGAACCAGCAGCCGTCGAAGCGGATGGTGCCGGCGTGCGCCTCGGAGAGCAGTATCTGGGTGTCGAAGAGGCAGCCGCGCAGCTCGATGAAGTCCTCGATCCGCCCGCCGGCCAGGTCGAGGCGTCCGGTGATCAGGGCGCCGGTGAGCTTGAGGGCTCGTACCGAGCCGGGCAGGGCGGTGGGACCGGCGAGCAGCAGCCGGGCCAGCACCTCGGCCCGCACCGTTCGCTCCGGCCCCCAGACGACGGCCTTCGTCGGGTCGTTCAGGTCCGGATCCGGTGAGCGCAGGTCGTACGGCCGGCCCTCGCGGAAGGCGCGCCAGAGCCCCCGCTCGACCGCGTTCCAGTTGCCCGGTGCCCGTTCCATCCGCGTCCCCCCGACGATCTTGGCTGTCTCGGCTTTCGTATCACGGAGTGAAATGCGGGACCGAGGGTTCCGGCCACTCCTTACACTTGACCCCGTGATCTCACGAATCGACCTCCGCGGCTCCACCGATGATCCGCGCGACCTGCTGCCCCGTGCCGAGTTCGACGTCGAGGCCGCCCTGGAGAAGGTGCGGCCGATCTGCGAGGACGTACGCCATCGTGGGGTCGCGGCGCTGATCGAGATCACCGAGCGTTTCGACGGCGTCACGCTGACCAGCACCCGGGTGCCCGAGGCGGAGATCACCGCCGCGCTGGAGACCCTGGACCCGAAGGTGCGCGCCGCGCTGGAGGAGTCGATCCGCCGGGCCCGCCTGGTGCACCGCGCGCAGCGCCGTACCGACCACACCGTGCAGGTGGTGCCGGGCGGCTCGGTGACCGAGCGCTGGCTGCCGGTCGACCGGGTCGGCCTGTACGTGCCGGGCGGCCTGGCCGTCTACCCGTCCTCCGTGGTGATGAACGTGGTGCCCGCCCAGGAGGCCGGCGTCCAGGGCATCGCGGTCACCTCGCCGCCGCAGAAGGACTTCGGAGGCCGCGTCCACCCGGCGATCCTGGCCGCGTGCGCGCTGCTCGGCGTCACCGAGGTGTACTCGGTCGGCGGCGCGCAGGCGATCGCGATGTTCGCCTACGGGACCGCCGAGTGCGCCCCCGTCAACCTGGTGACCGGCCCCGGCAACATCTACGTGGCCTCCGCCAAGCGCCTGCTCAAGGGCCGGATCGGGATCGACGCCGAGGCGGGCCCGACCGAGATCGCCGTGCTGGCCGACGAAAGCGCCTCGCCGCGCGACGTCGCCGCCGACCTGATCAGCCAGGCCGAGCACGACCCGATGGCCGCCTCCGTGCTGGTCACCGACTCCGTGGCGCTGGCCGACGGGGTGGAGGCCGAGCTGGCCGTGCAGGTGGCGAACACCAAGCACCGCGAGCGGGTCACCGAGGCGCTGAGCGGCCGGCAGTCCGGCATCCTGCTGGTCGACGACGTCGAGCAGGGCCTGGCCGTGGTCAATGCCTACGCCGCCGAGCACCTGGAGATCCAGACCCGGGACGCCCACGCGGTGGCCGCCCGGGTGCGCAACGCGGGCGCGATCTTCGTCGGCCCGTACGCGCCGGTCTCGCTTGGTGACTACGCGGCCGGCTCCAACCACGTGCTGCCCACGGCCGGCTGCGCCTGCCACTCCTCGGGCCTGTCGGTGCAGTCCTTCCTGCGCGGCATCCACGTGATCGACTACAACCGCGAGGCGCTGGCCGACGTCGCGGTGCACGTGGTCAACCTCGCCAACGCCGAGGACCTGCCCGGTCACGGCGACGCCATCCGTGCCCGCTTCGACTGGACGGTTCCTGGTCAGTGAAGATCGACGACTTGCCGGTCCGCGACGAGCTGCGCGGACAGTCCCCCTACGGCGCGCCGCAGCTGGACGTCCCCGTCCAGCTGAACACCAACGAGAACCCGTACCAGCTGCCCGAGCCGCTGGTGGCCCGGATCGCCGAGCGGGTCGCCGCGGCCGCGCGCAATCTCAACCGCTACCCCGACCGCGACGCCGTCGAGCTGCGCGACGGCCTGGCCGGCTACCTCACCCGGACCACCGGCTTCGCCGTCGCCCGCGAGCAGGTGTGGGCGGCCAACGGCTCCAACGAGGTCATCCAGCAGCTGCTGCAGACCTTCGGCGGCCCCGGCCGCGCCGCGCTCGGCTTCGAGCCGTCGTACCAGATGCACGAGCTGATCTCGCGCGGCACCGGCACCCGCTGGATCGCCGGCCCGCGCCGCGCCGACTTCACCATCGACCTGGACGCGGCGGTCGCCGCGCTGGCCGAGCACCGCCCGGACGTGCTCTTCGTCTGCTCGCCGAACAACCCGACCGGCACCGCCGTGGCCGCGGACACCGTGCTCGCGCTCTACGACGCCGCGCAGGCCGTCAAGCCGACGATGGTGATCGTCGACGAGGCGTACGTGGAGTTCTCCCACCGCGACTCGCTGCTGCCGCTGCTGGCCGGCCGGCCGCTGATGGTGGTCACCCGGACGATGTCCAAGGCCTTCGGCGCGGCCGGGCTGCGGCTCGGCTACCTGGCCGCCGACCCGGCGGTGGTGGACGCGGTGCAGCTGGTGCGGCTGCCGTACCACCTGTCCGCCGTCACCCAGGCGACCGCGCTGGCCTGCCTGGAGCACACCGACACCCTGCTCGGCTACGTCGAGCGGCTGAAGGCGGAGCGTGACCGGGTGGTCGAGGCGCTGCGCGCGCTCGGCCTGGAGGTCACCGACTCCGACTCGAACTTCATCCAGTTCGGGACCTTCGAGGACCCGCACGCCGTCTGGCAGGCGATCCTCGACCGCGGCGTCCTGATCCGCGACAACGGCGTTCCGGGGCGGCTGCGGGTCACCGCGGGCACCCCGGCCGAGAACGACGCCTTCCTGGACGCCGTCACCACCGCCCTCCCGTCGCCCGCCGCCACCCTTCCAAGGACGCACTCCGTGCGCGCCTCTTCTCAGGAGCTGTAACCCACCTATGTCCCGTATCGGGCGCATCGAGCGCACCACCAAGGAGACCTCGGTCCTGGTCGAGATCGATCTCGACGGCACCGGCAAGACCGACATCTCCACGGGCGTGGGGTTCTACGACCACATGCTCGACCAGCTGGGCCGCCACGGCCTCTTCGACCTCACCGTGAAGACCGAGGGCGACCTGCACATCGACACCCACCACACGATCGAGGACACCGCCCTCGCGTTGGGCGCGGCGTTCAAGCAGGCGCTCGGCGACAAGGTCGGCATCTACCGCTTCGGCAACTGCACGGTCCCGCTGGACGAGTCGCTGGCCCAGGTCACCGTGGACCTGTCCGGCCGCCCGTACCTGGTGCACACCGAGCCGGAGTCGATGGCGCCGATGATCGGCTCGTACGACGTGACGATGACCCGGCACATCTTCGAGTCCTTCGTCGCGCAGGCCCAGATAGCGCTGCACATCCACGTGCCGTACGGGCGCAACGCCCACCACATCGTGGAGTGCCAGTTCAAGGCGCTCGCGCGGGCGCTGCGTTACGCCGCCGAGTTCGACCCGCGCGCGGCCGGCATCCTCCCCTCGACCAAGGGCGCACTGTGAGCAGCTCGACCATCCTGATCGCCGTCGGCCTCTTCCTCGGGGCCGGGGTGTACTCGTTCTGGAAGCAGAAGCTGCCCAAGGGCGTCATCGCCGTCCTCGGCATCGGCTCGGTGCTCTGCCTCGCCGCCGGCGCCCTGCGCCTCTAGCGCCTCTCGCTTCTTTTAGTTACGGAGTCCCTTCATGGCCAAGAACGTTGTGGTCTTCGACTACGGATCCGGCAACCTGCGCTCCGCCCAGCGCGCGGTGGAGCGGACCGGCGCGAACGTCACCGTCAGCTCCGACTTCCAGCAGGCGCTGGACGCGGACGGACTGCTGGTGCCGGGCGTCGGCGCCTTCGAGGCCTGCATGCGCGGGCTGCGCGCGGTGCGCGGCGAGCAGATCATCGGACGGCGGCTGGCCGGCGGCCGTCCGGTGCTCGGGATCTGCGTCGGCATGCAGATCCTCTTCGAGCGCGGCGTCGAGCACGGAGTGGAGACGGCGGGCTGCGACGAGTGGCCCGGCACCGTCGAGCCGCTGGACGCGCCGATCGTCCCGCACATGGGCTGGAACACCGTCGACACGCCCGAGGGCAGCCGGCTCTTCGCGGGCCTGGACCCCGAGACCCGCTTCTACTTCGTGCACTCCTACGGCGTGCGCCGCTGGGAGCTGGAGTCCAACAACGCGCGGCTGAACGCCCCGCTGGTCAGCTGGACCACGCACGGGCAGCCGTTCGTCGCGGCCGTCGAGAACGGGCCGCTGTGGGCGACCCAGTTCCATCCGGAGAAGTCCGGCGACGCCGGCGCCGCGCTGCTGACCAACTGGGTCGACACGCTGTGATGCCCGTTCTCGCTCTCTGCGAATTTTCTCTCAACCCTCCCTGCTGCCAGGAAAGTTGCCTGCCATGAGCCGCCTCGAACTGCTGCCCGCCGTCGACGTCCGGGACGGCCAGGCCGTGCGCCTGGTCAAGGGCGCCTCCGGCACCGAGACTTCCTTCGGTGAGCCCCTCGCGGCCGCTCTCGCCTGGCAGAACGCCGGCGCCGAGTGGCTGCACCTGGTCGACCTCGACGCCGCCTTCGGCACCGGCAGCAACCGCGAGCTGCTGCGCGAGGTGACCGCCGCGCTGGACATCAAGGTCGAGCTCTCCGGCGGCATCCGCGACGACGCGTCGCTCGCCGCCGCGCTGGCCACCGGCTGCACCCGGGTCAACCTGGGCACCGCCGCGCTGGAGAGCCCGGAGTGGGTCGCCAAGGTGATCGCCGAGCACGGCGACAAGATCGCGGTCGGCCTGGACGTGGTCGGCACCACCCTGCGCGGCCGCGGCTGGACCCGTGACGGCGGCGACCTGTTCGAGGTGCTGGCCCGCCTCGACTCCGAGGGCTGCGCCCGCTACGTCGTCACCGACGTCAACCGCGACGGCACCCTGACCGGCCCCAACCTGCAGCTGCTGCGCGACGTCTGCGCCGCCACCGACAAGCCCGTGGTCGCCAGCGGCGGGGTCTCCTCGCTCGACGACCTGCGCGCGATCGCCACCCTGGTGCCGGAAGGTGTCGAGGGTTCGATTGTGGGCAAGGCCCTCTACGAGCAGAAGTTCACCCTCGAAGAGGCCCTGGAGGCCATGTCGTGACAGACCCTCGGATCGTGCGTGGCAGGGTCGCCGGATTCTCCCCCTGGGAGGAGCAGTTCGGCTACTCGCGGGCGGTCGCCGCCGGTGACTACGTCCATGTCTCGGGCTCCACGGCCTGGGTGGACGGGAAGATCGAGCACGAGGGCGACCCCTACCGGCAGACGCTCTCCGCCTTCGGCGTCGGCCTCACGGCGCTGGCCACGTACGGTCTGACCGCGGCGGACGTGATCCGCACGCGGATGTACATCACCCACGTCCGGGACGCCGACGAGGTCGGCCGCGCCCACAAGCAGCTGTTCGACGCGGGCCGGCCCGCCGCGACCATGGTCGTGGTGGACGGCCTGATCGACTCCCGGATGATGGTCGAGATCGAACTCGACGCCCACCGCGTCGGTTTGGCCGACTGGCTGGCCAACTCCCTGGAAGGTACTGGTAGATGACCCTCGCGGTCCGAGTGATCCCCTGTCTGGACGTCGACGCGGGCCGGGTGGTCAAGGGCGTCAACTTCCAGAACCTGCGCGACGCCGGCGACCCGGTCGAGATGGCCAAGCTCTACGACGCCGAGGGCGCCGACGAGTTGACGTTCCTCGACATCACCGCCTCGTCCGGCTCCCGGGAGACCACCTATGACGTGGTGCGCCGCACCGCCGAGCAGGTCTTCATCCCGCTGACGGTGGGCGGCGGCATCCGCGCCGTCGAGGACGTCGACAAGCTGCTGCGGGCCGGCGCCGACAAGGTCGGCGTCAACACCGCGGCGATCGCCCGCCCCGAGCTGATCCGCGAGATCGCTCAGCGCTTCGGCCGCCAGGTGCTGGTGCTCTCGGTCGACGCGCGGCGCTGCCCGCCCGGTACCGAGACCGCCTCCGGCTACGAGGTCACCACGCACGGCGGTCGGCAGGGCACCGGCCTGGACGCCGTCGAATGGGCGGGCCGGGCAGCCGAGTTGGGCGCGGGGGAGATCCTGCTCAACTCGATGGACGCGGACGGCACCAAGGACGGCTACGACCTGGAGATGATCCGCGCGGTGCGGGCGGCGGTCGCCGTCCCGGTGATCGCCTCGGGCGGCGCGGGCAAGCTCGGCGACTTCGCGCCGGCGGTGGACGCGGGTGCGGACGCGGTGCTGGCGGCGTCCGTCTTCCACTTCGGCGACCTGCGGATCGGCGAGGTCAAGGCGGCCCTGCGGGAGAGCGGGCACCCGGTGCGGTAGCGGTGTAAATGCGTTGCTGCGGTGTCGGTGCTGCTGGAAGGCTTCCGGCCATGTCCTCCAGCACCGCATCCGTCGCCGGCCTCTTCTCCGCCGCCGGGCGCCTGAGCGCGATTCCGCGCAAGTCGGCCCGCCGCGAGCAGTTGCTCACCCACCTCGCCGAGACCCTCTTCGAGCCGGGCCGCACGTACGGCGAGGCCGAGGTCAACGACGCCCTGCGCACGGTCCACGACGACTGCTCGGCCCTGCGCCGCTACCTCGTGGAGGCCGGGAAGCTGAGCCGCACGAGGGACGGCAGCAGCTACCAGCGGGTGGCGCCGCTCACACAGGGATGATCTCGACGCCCTGTTCCAGTCCTTTGAAGTCGCCAGCGTTTCGGGTGAAGAGCGGGAGGCCGTGCGCGGCCGCCGTGGCGGCGATCATCAGATCTATCCGACGGGGCCGGGGATCACGCTTGGCCTTGACGGTGAGTGCGACCAGGGTGCCGAATCTGCGGGCGGCCTCCCGATCGAAGGGCAAGGCCGCGAATGCTGCTTCGACGTCCGCCAGGCGCTGGGCTCGCGCCATCATCTCGGCTGGATCCCGCGTCATGGCCACGCCCTGCGCCAGCTCTGCCAGGACGATTGAGGAGACGGCTGCCTCCACGGGAAGGAAGCCGGGATCGATGTCCTGCAAATCGATGATCACGCAGGTATCCAGCAGTCCTCGCGGCGCCCTGCCGGTCATCCGCGCTCCCATGGGTTGTCATCGTCGCTGATGAGGTCGTCGGCGCCGAAGAACTCGTCGGCCTCCGCGCGCATCCCGGCAGCATCGACCTTCGGCGCATGGCGCCACTTCCGCTGGAGCTCGTCCACGGGGACGAAGCGGCGCCGGGCGCTTAGCGGGCGCACCTCGGCAATCTCGGTGCCATTGCGAGTGATGTGGTAGGTCTCGCCTGCCTCGACGTCGTCGAGCACCGCCTTGGAGCGCGCGGTCAGCTCCCGCTGGGTGATGGTCTTCATGACTTCAGCGTAGCGCGCTGTAATGCACTGTGCTACGGGATCGCGGCGATTGCCGGGTCGGGGTGGGTCATGGGTGCCCGGTTGCGGGCGAGCGATGCTCCGCGGGGCGTTACTGGGGGAGCGGGGGTGTCAGGGATCTGTCAGTGGGGCGTCAGCTGCTGCTGGCAATATCTTCCTTGTGAACGGGACGGGAAACCGGACCGGGAGCATGGATAGGTGCCCGGAGTGGTTTATCGGGGACCAGGGCTTCGGTTCTGGTCGGGTCTTTGTGGCCTTCGCAGGTTCGAATCCTGCCCTCTCCGCCGAGAGTTGAGGCCGCCGAAAAAAGTTGACTGCTCGCGGCGGCCTCCGGGGTCCCCTGTGCGCCGGAGGCCGTCGCGTGCGTCGTGCGGTCAGTCGTTGCGGGCGACTTCGGGGCCGGTGATCCGGCGCAGCAGCGGCAGGGTGGACGCGATGACCCCGAGCGAGGCGGCCAGCCCGAGTGTGGTGATCACGTAGTACTCGACGCCCGGCGCCCGCACCGAGTAGCCGAACTGCGCCTGCAGGAACAGCTGCGCGGACAGGAACCCCATCCCGATCGCCACCACGGAGACCACCAGCAGCGGTACCGCGCTCTCCAGCAGGACGATCCGCCGCAGCACCCCGAGCCGTACGCCGGTCAGCCGCAGCAGGCTGAACGGACGTTTGCGGTCGCTCAGGCCGCCGGCCACGCTCACCGCGAGGCTGCAGCCGGCGATCGGGAAGCTGACGACGATCACCACGTCGGCCAACCGCTGGTACAGGGCCAGCTCCGAGTACTGCCAGTTGCGTTCCTCGCTGATGGTCGTCGGCGGGCGCTCGGTGGGATAGGCGTTCGCGAGCGCGGTACGTGCCTGCTCGGTCGCCGTCACCGATCCGTCCGTGGCCACCACGATCTCCTGGACGGGCAGGCTCTGGAGCTGCTCGGCGGAGATGGCGGCGGCGGGCCAGAGCGCGGGCCAGTCCCCCGGATCGAAGCCGATGTTCTCGAAGTGTGGGGCGACCGACGCCGCCTCGGCCCCGGCCGGGCACACGCTGAACGCCGGCGTGCTGGCGAGCTGGGCGCAGGACGCCAGGCCGGCGACCCAGGGCTTCACCCCCGGCGGGAGCTTGCCCTCGCTGGGGTCGATGGTGCCCAGCGGGTTGGTGCGGATCTCCGTCACGCCCTGGATTCCTGGGATCGCGCGCAACTGCGCCAGTGCCGTGTCCGTGAGCGGGGCCAGGGCCCCGATCGGCTGACGGTCGGGGGAGAGGCCGTGGGTGAAGTCGTCGACCAGGCTGGTGCTGACCGCCTCGCTGCCCTTCGGCAGATGGCGCTCGGCGACCAGCGAGGTGATGATGCCGACTGCCCCGCTGGTGATGCAGAGGGCGAGGATCAGCCCGCTGACCGCCCGGAAGCCCGCTCGGGGGTCGTCCGAGAGCCGGCGCCCGGCGACCAGCAGGGCCGGCCGGCGCGCGTGGCTGGCCATCAGCCGGGCTCCGGCCATGGTCAGCCACGGTCCGGCGATGACCAGCCCGCCCAGCACCAGCAGGATTCCCGGCACAAAGGCCTGGATCTGGCCGGTGGTGGTCTTGGGGTCCCGGCCGACGAAGTACGCCAGCTCGGCGATTCCCGCGGCCAGCGGGATCACCCGGTAGGCCCGGGGCGGGCGCGGGGTGACCTTGCGGGTCACGCCCAGCGGGGAGATCTGCACCCGGCGCAGGGCGATCCGGGCGGAGAGTGCTGCGGCCACCGGGACGCCGACCACGACCAGCAGGAGGTTGGCCGGGCTGAGGGACAGGTCGCTGGTGAAGAACCGGTCGGGGGTGAAGCTGGTCGCCGACATGACGGGGCGGATCAGGAAGAACACCCCCAGACCGGCGACCATGCCGACCACCGCGGCGACCGTCGACTCGACGGCCGAGATCATCGAGATCTGCTTGGGCGTGGCGCCCACCAGCCGCATCGCGGCGAAGCGCTGTTCGCGGCGGGTTGCCGAGAGCCGGGTCGCCGTCCCGATCAGGATGACCACCGGGAAGATCAGCGCGACCGCCACGACCGAGAGGATCAGGTCCACCCCGTTGGCCTTGGTGCCGACCACGCAGTCGGAGCACTGGCTGGGTGGGGTGGCCAGGATCGAGGTGACCTGGTGGGCCTGGCGGTTGTTCGCGAGCTCGTCGGGGCGGTTCCCGATCACGATGACCAGCGAATTGGGCCCGGGCAGCGCGGAGTTGCCGATCGTGCCGACCTGGTGGCCCGGGTAGCGGTCCGCGAGCTCGGCGGCCGGGGTGGTGGCCATCAGCTTGCCGAGGGCCGGCGAGGCGTAGAACTGGCCGGGCGCCGGCAGGAACGGGATACCCGGCGGAACCGGCGCGTGCGGGCCGGTGGCCGCTATGTCGATCCGGGCAATGACCTTGCCGTTGAAGGTGTCGGCCCGGAGCAGCCACCACAGCGGGTCCGCGCTGGACGAGGCCGGGGTGGCCGCCGCTCCGGTGTTGAGCCAGGCGTAGCGGCTGTTCTGGGTGGTGGTGGCATTGAGCGCGGCCAGGGTGCTGAGCAGCAGGCCGACGCCGAGCGCGACGGCGGCGGCGATGATCGCCAGGCGGGCGGCGGCGTCGCGGCCGCCCGCGAGGGTGAGGCGCAGTCCGAGTCGGATCACGGGGCGGTCCCGGCGGGGGTGCGTCCGGGGGCTCGTCCTGCGCCGAGCGCGGTGGCTTTGCCGTCGCGCACCACGACCTCGCGGTCGGCGCAGGCGGCGACCCGGGGTTCATGGGTGACGATGACGACGGTGGTGCCCTGCTCGCGGGCGGCCGTGACCAGCAGGTCCATGACCTGCTCGCCAGTGAGCGAGTCGAGCGAGCCGGTGGGCTCGTCGGCGAACAGGACGTCGGGGCGGGCCACCAACCCGCGGGCCAGCGCCACGCGTTGGGCCTGCCCGCCGGAGAGTTCACCGGATCGCCTGCTCTCCAGGCCGTCCAGCCCGAGGCGGCCGAACCAGCCGCGGGCCTCGCTGAGGGCGGCGGCGCGGCGGGCACCACCCAGCAGCAGCGGCAGGGCGACGTTCTCCTCGGCGGTCAACTCGGGGACGAGCTGGCCGAATTGGAAGACGAACCCGAAGCGGTCGCGGCGCAGCGCGCTGCGCTCGGTCTCGCGCAGGGTGTCGATCCGGCGGCCGTCGAAGTGGATCTCGCCGCTGTCGGGGGTGAGGATGCCCGCCAGGCAGTGCAGCAGGGTCGACTTGCCCGAGCCGCTGGGACCCATGATGGCGACGATCTCGCCGGCGGCGACGGAGAGGTCGGCGCCGCGCAGAGCCGGGGTCTGACCGAAGGACAGCTCGACGTCGCGGGCCTCGATGAGGGCTTCGCCGGCGCTCATGGGCGGACCTCTGCTGCCAGCTGGCCGAGCCGGGCGGAGGTGAGGTCGATCCAGCGCAGGTCGGCTTCGAGGTGGAAGAGGCCGTGGTCGGCGAGCAGGCGGTCGACCAGCGGGCCGTTGCGCTTGATCTCGGTGAGCTCGCGCATCCGCTGCAGGTGGGCGGCGCGCTGGGTGTCGAGGTAGGCGTCGGCGTCGCGTCCGAGCATCAGCGCGAGGACGACCTTGGTGAACAGCACGGTCTGCAGGTGGGGTTCGGCTTGGACGGGCTCGGTGAGCCAGGTCTCGACCTCGGTGACGCCGAGTTCGGTGATGACGTAGCGCTTGCGGTCGGGGCCGTCGCCGGGCTCGGCCTCGCCGGCCACCACCTTTCCGTCGCGGGCCAGTCGGCCCAGGGTCGAGTAGACCTGCCCGAACGGCAGTGGCTTGCCTCGGCCGAAGTAGGCGTCGTAGTCGCGCTTGAGGTCGTAGCCGTGGCTCGGTTCGCGTTCGAGTAACCCGAGGAGGGCGAGAGGAACTGTCATAACCGAGTGTCTACACTGAGTGTGTACTCCGGGTCAATACGCACCTGATCGGCCAGCGGGCCTGCTGGAGCGGCGAGATGAGAGTGCGTCAGCAGGGATCGGCGGCGACTGCGGTGACTGCGGGTTACCATGACATCACGGTAGGTCAGTGGTGCGCGGTGCCCGAGGGAGTGGGGAGATGTCCAGGCAGACCGGGGACGATGCCGGTTGGCCGGTTCGGGTCCCGATCGGCTACCGGGTGGGTCGGTACGAGGTGGTGTCGCCGATCGCGCACGGGAGTTGGGGCAGTGTGTACGCCGGGCGGCGGCTCGATGGCGGCCAACCGGCTGAGGTGGCGGTCAAGTTCCTGCCCGCCCGGCGCGGCACGCCCGGCCAGCTGGGCGCGTTGGCGGACGTGGTCGGGCGCGAGCTGGCGGCGGCCGGGCGCTGGCAGCACCCGAACCTGGTCCGTACCCACGAGGCGCTGACCGTGCTGGATCCGGGTGCGCCCGGGGTGGACGGCAGTCTGGCGATCGTGATGGACCTGGCCGCCGCCAGCCTGGCGGACCGGCTGCGCGCCGCCGAGCCCGGGCGGCCGCCGGCCGACGCCCGGCGGATCCTGGCCGGGATCGCGGCCGGGCTCGGCCATCTGCACGAGGCCGGCTGGCTGCACGGCGACCTCAAGCCCGCCAATGTCCTGCTGGCCGCCGACGGCACCGCCCGGCTGGCCGACTTCGGGCTCGCCGCCGAGCTGGACGGCACCCACGCCTACCTCCCGCAGTTCGGCAGCACCGACTACCTGCCGCCCGAGCGCTGGACCGAGCACAGCACGGCGGCGGGCAGCCCGGTCCGCCCGAGTGCGGACCTGTGGGCCTTCGGTGTCACCGCGCACCTGGTCCTCAGCGGCGGCCGCTACCCGTTCCCCGGTGCCACCCACCAGACCCGGCTGGCCGCGGTGCTGGCGTACGCGCGGGGTGCCGAGCCGCTCCGGCTCGCCGAGCAACTGCCGGACGGCTGGCGGGAGATCATCGCCGACTGCCTGGCCCCCGACCATGCCCGGCGCGGTCGCCACTCGGCCCGCAGCCTGCGCGAGCGGATCGCCGCACTCCCGACGGAGGCGGGCCGGCCGGCCGACGTCCGGGCCGGACCGCCGGCGCCCGCCCCGCACGCCGGACCGGGGACGCGGCCGCCGGCGCGCGGCCGCCGCAGCGGGTGGGCGGTCCAGGCCGGCCGCCTCGCGGCACTGGCGCTGCTGCTCGCTGCGCTGGCCGCTGCTTCCGGTCCGCCGATCGGCAGTTGGGTCAGCGGTGGTGAGCTGCGCGCGGATGCGGCCATCCCGGCCGCGTACCGCCCGATCATCGAGAACGCCGCGCACTCCTTCGACCGCGCGGCCGTCACCCCGGCGCTGATCGCCGCGATCCTGGCCACCCAGAGCGGCTTCGACCCGACCGCCGTCGGCACCGGCGTGGACGGCTCCCCCGAGTACGGCATCGCCGGCTGGACACCCCGGGTCTACCAGGGCTACGCGGTGGATGCCCGCGGCGACGGCCACCCCAGCTACCTCGACCCGGCCGACGCCATCTACGCCCTTGCCAATCAACTGACCTGGGAGGACGGACAGTTGTCCACGCGCCCGGGCGACCGCGCGCTGCAGCTGGCGGCCGGTTACCACACCAGCCTCTGGTACGTCCGCGGCACCGGCTGCTGCGGCCCGAGGAACGCCGACTACGTCGCCCAGGTCCGCCGCTACCTCGACCGGTTCACCGACCCGCACGACGGCCGACCACCAGGAGCCGAGCCATGACGGACCACCCGGCGCACACCGTGCTCATCCAGCCGCCCGAGCTGCCCGGCCGCCCCCGCGCGCCGCTGGTCGAGCTGGGACCCGGCCAACTCGCGCTCTTCGGACGGGCGGTGGCGGACGGGCCGACCGGAGTGGAGATCGCCGATCCGGCCGTCTCCCGGGTGGCCGGGGAGATCCGCGCGGTCGACGACCACTGGCTGCTCTCCAACCTCAGCCGGGACACCACCTACGTGGTGGAGAACCCCGAGGGCGGCGGCGAGTACCTCAAGCTGGCCCCGCGGCGGCTCGGCGCCCCGGTGCCGTTCGAGTTCGGGCGGATCCTGGTGCCTTCCTCGGACGGCTTCGTCGGCCTCAACGTCTATGCTCCGCAGCACCGTTACGCCGACCAGCAGCACCCGGACGGCGGCGCCGCGTGCGGCGAGCCGACCTGCCGGCTGTTCGCACTGGACGAGAGCGCGAAGTACTTCCTGGTGCTCGTCGCGCTCTGCGAGCCGCGCCTGCGGGACGTGCCGCGCCCGGTGGTCCCGACGGCCAGCCAGATCGCCGAGCGGCTGCGCGCGCTGCCGCACTGCGCGGACCTCAACCGGTCGGCGGTCAACTTCCACCTGGACTACCTCGCCGGGCACAAGCTGCGGCTGCGTCCGGGCCAGGGGGATCCGGTGGCGGGGACGGCGTGGAAGCGCGAGGCGCTGGCCGCCCTCGCGCTGCGGATCGACCTGGTGCGTGAGGAGCACCTGGCGCTGCTGCCCTCGTTGCGCCGGGGCGGGCCGCCCCCGGCGTCCGCAATGCCCCCGCCACCCTGACGCCCGTCAGGTTCCGCGGTCGCGGGCCCGGCGGCAGAGTGGATCCCGTTCCGGCCGGAATGCACCACCGCCGCAAGGCAGACCGAACGCGAGAACGCACGGAACAGGAGTGACTGATGGGCAAGTTGAATCGACGACTGGCGGGCCTGGGGATCAGCGCGGTGCTGGGCGCCGCGACCCTGCTGGCCCCGGCCGCCGCCGCGCACGCGGCCCCGGCGGACAGCGGCTGCACCGCCCGCAGCGACGGCAAGTTCGACTGCAACGTCTGGACGTACGCGCCGTCCTACTTCGTCAACAACGTCGCCACCGGCGGTGGACTGCACGCCGGAGTGAACTACTTCTACTGCCAGGCCAAGGGATCGGAGTACCACCTCGACAGCTACCAGAACAACTGGTGGGCGCTGACCGACGACGACAACGGCAACAAGTCGGTCTGGGTGAACGTGGTCTACCTCTCCGGCGGGTCCAACGACCAGCCGGAGCCGGGCCTGAAGACCTGCTGACAGAAGCTGTCATCGGTCACCCGTCAGTCCGATGACAGCGGCAGCGGCAGGCGGGCGTTCAGGGCGGCCACCGCCTCGGCCGGCCCCTCGACGGTGAGCCGCGCCTGCGCCCCGCGCCCGAACGCGAAGAGCAGCAGCTCACCCGGCTCGCCCGCCAACTGAACGGTCAGCGGCTTGCGTTGGCCAACCGTCAGAAACCGCCCGTCCGGCCTGCGCAGCAGCAGCCGGACGGGCGTGCGGCGTCCGGCCTCGAACCGGGCGAGCAGCGGCAGCCGCTTCCACAGCGCCTCCTCCAGCGCCGGAGCCGGCGCCTGCGGCTCCCACGGCACGGCCCGCCGGACGTCTTCGGCGTGCACGAAGTACTCAACGGTGTTCGCGGCCTCGTCCGCGCCCGGCAGCGCGAAGAACGACAGCCTCGGCGGGCCGCCCCGGAACTCCCGCACCAACTCCTCGTACGGCCGCCGCGCGTACCCGTCCTGGACCCGCCGGGTCCACCCCGCGAACGGCTTCAGCTGGATGCCGGGACCCGCGTCCGGCCGCCGCTCGCGCAGCAGCAGGTGAGCGGCCAACTCGCGGGTGCGCCAGCCCGCGCAGAGCGTCGGCGCGTCCGGGCCGGCCGCGGCCAGCAGTTCGGCCAGCCGGTGCCGTTCGGTGCGGGCGTGGTTCGACATGCCGTCAGGCTACCGCCGGACAGCCGGTCTGCATCCAGGCTCTCACGGTCCCTGGTAGCCCTTCAGATGGCCGGTGAGCTTGCTGCCGCCCTGCACGTCCGAGCCGGCCAGCGTGCAGGTGGCATCCCGCATCCCCTGGTTGTAGTAGGCGAGGTACGGACCGATCGGGAAGCTGTACCAGTGGCCACCGCCCTGCCGGGCCGTCCAGTCGTCGACGAACGGCTGGCAGGCCTTGAGCAGCGCCTGGCCGATCTGGCTGTCCTTGGTCAGCCCGTCCGGCAGCACCGGGTTTGCTATCGCCTCGCCGTCGTGCGGCTGCGCGCACGGGTGCGCCTCGGCCCTGGTGATCCCCTTGCTGAGCTGCGGGTGGTCGATGCAGGTCCCCGCCGGGAAGTACGGGTACGGCAGCACCTTGGTGGGACTGGGGGAGGGCGAGGCCGTCGGGGACGGCGGCGGGGGCGCCGCGGCGACCGGCTTGTGCTTCGCCGGCCAGAGCAGCACGGCGGTCACCGCCGCAACGGCCACCAGCAGCACCCCGGCGAGCGCGAGCACCCGCCGCCGGCCCCCGGTCGGTCGGGACGCCGGGGGAGGCGTCGCGTCAGTCGGCGAGGGCAGCGGCGGCGAGGGCGGTTCGGAGCTCATGGCGACAGAATCCCGCAGCGGCGCGCCCCCCGTGGCAGCTTTCGGCGAGATCGTCCGGCTCGACTGCCGGACAGCGCCGGTTCGCACGGCTCCGCTCCTGCCACAATGTCCGCATGTCATCCGTACCGCCTCCGACCCCCGCCGCCCCCGGCAGCACCGCCCTCGACCCGGCCGTCGCCGCCCGCCTCAAGCGCACCGCCGACGGACTGCTGCCCGCTGTGGCGCAGCAGTACGACACCGGCGAGGTGCTGATGCTCGGCTGGATGGACGACGAGGCGCTGCATCGCACGCTGACCACCGGCCGCTGCACCTACTGGAGCCGCAGCCGCAACGAGTACTGGGTCAAGGGCGACACCTCCGGCCACCTCCAGCACGTCAAGTCGGTGGCGCTGGACTGCGACGGGGACACCCTGCTGGTCCAGGTCGACCAGGTCGGCGCCGCCTGCCACACCGGCGCGCGGACCTGCTTCGACGAAGACGTCCTGCTGCCCCGCTGACCCCGCACCCACCCCCTCCCCCTCCCGTCGCAGAGAATCGGTGCTCCTTCCATGGACCTTGAGGCCTTCCGCAAGCTCGCCGTCGACACGCGGGTCATCCCGGTCACCCGCCGGCTCCTGGCGGACGGCCTCACACCGATCGGGCTCTACCGCAGCCTGGCGGCCGAGCGCCCCGGCACCTTCCTGCTCGAATCGGCCGAGCAGGGCCGCAGTTGGTCGCGCTACTCGTTCGTCGGCGTACGCTGCGCCGCCACCCTGACCGCCGACCCGGACGGCAGCGCCCGCTGGCACGGCACCCCGCCGGTGGGCATCCCGACCAGCGGCGACCCGCTGCAGGTGCTGCGCGCGACCGTCGAGGCGCTGCACACCCCACGCCACGACGACGACGGCCTGCCGCCGCTCACCGGCGGCCTGGTCGGCTATCTCGGCTACGACGTCGTGCGCCGCCTGGAGAAGTTGCCCGAGCTCACCCCGGACGACCTCAAGCTCCCCGAGCTGACCATGCTGCTCGCCACCGACCTCGCGGTACTCGACCACGTCGACGGCACTGTGCTGCTGATCGCCAACGCGGTCAACCACAACGACCTGGCCAGCGGCGTCGACGAGGCCTACACCGACGCCGTCGCCCGCCTGGACGCGATGGAGGCCGAGCTGCGCAAGCCGGTCGACCCGGGCCTGGCCACCTTTACCCCCACCGCGGTCGACGCCCACTCGCCCTTCGGCGGGGCGCCGTACCAGGCCGCCGTCGAGCTGGTGAAGGAGCGGATCCGGGCCGGCGAGGCGTTCCAGGTGGTCCCCTCGCAGCGCTTCGAGGCGCCCTGCCCGGCCTCCGCGCTGGACGTCTACCGCGTGCTGCGCACCACCAACCCCAGCCCGTACATGTACCTGTTCCGCTTCCCCGGCCACGACGGCGCCGCCGAGGGCGGCTTCGACGTGGTCGGCTCCAGCCCGGAGGCGCTGGTCAAGGTGACGGGCGGTCAGGCGATGGTGCACCCCATCGCGGGCACCCGGCACCGCGGCGCGACCCCGCAGGAGGACGCCGAGCTCGCCGCCGAGCTGCTCGCCGACCCCAAGGAGCGCGCCGAGCACCTGATGCTGGTCGACCTCGGCCGCAACGACCTGGGCCGGGTGTGCACGCCGGGCAGTGTCGGGGTGGTCGACTTCATGTCCGTCGAGCGCTACAGCCATGTGATGCACATCGTCTCCACGGTGACCGGCGAGGTGGCCGCGGGTCGGACGGCCTTCGACGTGCTGACCGCCTGCTTCCCGGCCGGCACCCTCTCCGGTGCCCCCAAGCCGCGCGCGATGCGGATCATCGAGGAGCTGGAGCCCACCCGCCGTGGCCTGTACGGCGGCTGCGTCGGCTACCTCGACTTCGCCGGCGACTCCGACACCGCGATCGCCATCCGCACCGCCGTGCTGCGCGACGGCACCGCCTACGTCCAGGCCGGCGCCGGCGTGGTCGCCGACTCCGACCCGGTCAGCGAGGACACCGAGTGCCGCAACAAGGCCGCCGCCGTCCTGCGCGCGATCGCCACGGCCAACACCCTTCGCACGCCCAGCTAGGGACCGTCCGCGGCGCGCGGCAGCGGCTGCGGGGACAGGCCCGGTGCGAGCTTCGCGGTGCGGGCGGGGGATAGTGGAGCGGTGACCGAGATCCCGCCGCCCCGTACCTCGCCCGCCCCAGCCCCCGCAGCCGCTGCCGCCTCCTCGCGGCGCAGTCTCGCGCTGATGCTGCTGCTGACCGTGCTGGGCGCCGTGCTGGTGCTGACGGCGGTCGGGCGGACCTGGGCGCAGGGACGGGTCAGCGGGCAGCTGGCGGTGAGTGCGACCGGGAGTGAGATCTCCGGGCTGCCCGGGGCGCTGGCGCTGGTCGGGCTGGCCTCGGCGGTGGCCGTCTTCGCGGTGCGCGGGGCCGGCCGGATCGCGGTGGGCGCGCTGGTGGCGCTGGCGGGCCTGGGCGCCGCGGTCTCGGCCGCGCTGGGTGCCGGTGACACCACCACCGTCGACGCCACCGCGGCCACCAAGCTCGGCCTGCTGGGCACCACGGCCGATCACGTCACGCACTCCGGCTGGCCCTGGGTCGCCCTGGTCGGCGCCCTGCTGCTGGCCGGCGCGGGCCTGCTCACCGCGCTGCGCGGCCGGGCCTGGCCCACCATGGGCACCCGCTACGACGCCCCCGCCGCCGCGAAGCCCCGCCGCCCGGCCGCCGGCGCCGCGGACACGCCCGCGGACTTCTGGAAGGCCCTGGACCGCGGCGAGGACCCCACCGCGAGCTGAAGACGGGGTGGGTGACCGCTCTCACTCGGACCCGGCTTTGGGGCTGCGATAAGTGTCCGCAACAATGGAGGGTGAAATCCGCCGGGCCCGGTCGGGGCGAAGTCCCGCACCACCTGGCCGGAACCCCGGTAGGACCGTAGAGCCAAGGAGCACCTTCACAATGTCGGCAGCATCGCACGGACACACCGTCGCCGCCTGGACCGGTTCGGCCATCGCCTTCGCCGGCTTCTGCGTCAGCGGCGCCGCCATGATCATGGAATCAGTGCCGCTCTTCTGGGCCGGCATGGTCGTCATCGTGGCCGCGGGCGTGGTCGGCAAGGCGATGGCGATGGCCGGCATGGGCAAGCAGCCCAACCCGGCGGTCGAGGCCCTCAAGGCCGAGGCGCGCGAGATCCGCAAGGCCGAGACCGCCGCGGCCGGCGCCGTCGCCTGACGCCACTGACACCACCACTGACGCCATCCGCGCCAGTCGGGACGCTCCCACGGACCGGGGCGCGCAGGGTCACCGACCCCGCGCGCCCCGGTCCGCGCGTTTTGCGAAGACGCTTCGCGCGCCCCTGCGGTGCGCCGTGCGCCCCCGTCACCCGCGCGGCGTGACACGGCACCCGCCCGGCCGGGGCACAATCATCGGCGTGACCGCCTCCCGCACCTCCGGCGCGGAGTTCTCCGCCCTCCGCCGGCTCGCCCGCCCCTTCACGGCACTGGGCGCCGTCGCCCTGCCGACCCTCTACATCTCGGCCGTCGACCCGAACCGGCCCGGCCACTACCCGACCTGCCCCTTCCTGCAGGCCACCGGCTGGTGGTGCCCGGGCTGCGGCGGACTGCGCTGTGTGCACGCGCTCAGCCGCGGCGACCTGACGGCCGCCTGCCACGACAACCTGCTCGCGGTCGCGCTCTTCGCCGTGCTCGGCGTGCTGTGGGTGCGCTGGGCCTGGGCGGCGCTCACCGACGGCGTGCCGCCGCGGATCGCCTTCGGGCTGCGCGGGACGGTGGCGCTGCTCGCGCTGCTGCTGGCCTTCACGGTCTTCCGCAACCTCCCGGGCGGAGCCGGCCTGGCGCCCCCGCGGGTCTGACACCCCCGCCCGCCCGCCATACCGCGCGGACCGCGCTGATCTGCGAGATAGCCGCCCGCCGCGGTGCCACCGTGCGGTCCGCTCCGCGAGACGCGCGCCGGGCGGATGCGCCCCGTGCGCCCCGGTGCCGATACCATCGAGTTGCCAACGGGGGCGCGGCACTATCGGATCTCACCGATCCGGGCGACTCGCAGCCGTGGCTTTCGACGTGCGTGTCATGGCGTGTTGCGTCCTGGCGTGATGCGTCCCTAACAGGTGCGACGGTGCCGGCAGTACGGCTCGCCCGCACCGCTGATCGCATCTTCCGGCTAGCAGATTGATGGGGGCGCCCGCGTGAGCGTGCTCGACGAGATCATCGACGGGGTCCGTGCGGACCTCGCTGAGCGGCAGGCCCGAGTCTCCCTGGACGAGCTCAAGGACCTGGCCGCCAAGGCCCGCGACGCCAAGGACGGCGTGGCCGCCCTGCGCGGCGAGGGCGTCCGGGTGATCTGCGAGGTCAAGCGCTCCAGCCCGTCCAAGGGCGCGCTCGCGGCGATCGCCGACCCGGCCGCGCTGGCCGCTGACTACGCCGCCGGCGGCGCCGCCGCGATCAGCGTGCTCACCGAGCAGCGCCGCTTCGGCGGCTCGCTGGCCGACCTGGACGCCGTCCGGGCGGCGGTGGACACCCCGCTGCTGCGCAAGGACTTCATCGTCACCGCCTACCAGCTCTGGGAGGCCCGCGCGCACGGCGCCGACCTGGCCCTGCTGATCGTCGCGGCGCTCGACCAGCCGGCTCTCGTCTCGCTGATCGAGCGGGCCGAGTCGATCGGGCTCACCCCGCTGGTCGAGGTGCACGACGAGGAGGAGATCGCCCGGGCGGTCGACGCCGGGGCGCGGATCATCGGCGTCAACGCGCGCAACCTGAAGACCCTCGAGGTGGACCGCAACACCTTCGGCAACGTGGTGGACGCCATCCCGGCGCACATCGTCAAGGTCGCCGAGTCCGGCGTGCGCGGCCCGCACGACCTGATCGCGTACGCCAACCTGGGCGCGGACGCCGTCCTGGTCGGCGAGTCGCTGGTGACCGGCAAGGACCCGAAGGCCGCCGTCGCCGACCTGGTCGCGGCCGGCGCCCACCCGGCGCTGCGCAACAACGGGCGGGGCTGACCTCCGCCATGAGTGCCCGCCTCGCCCCCGGCTGCCGCCCGCGCGGCTGCCGCGCGCCCGCACGCCGGGTGCTGGGGCGGCGGGTGCGGTATGTGATCGGCTGCGAGCCGGGTCAGGTGCCGGGCCGTCGATGGCGCAGGACGCACGGCTGAGACCAGCCGTTCCGTCGCTGTTCACCGTTCGCCCGTCATCGATCAAGGATTCCGCATGTCTACCCACGGACAGCCCCAAGTCCCCGACGCCCGGGGTTACTTCGGCGCGTACGGCGGCCGCTTCATCCCGGAGGCGCTGGTCGCCGCCGTCGAGCAGGTCGCCGACGAGTACGAGAAGGCCAAGAACGACCCGGCCTTCACCGCCGAGCTGGACCTGCTGCTCAAGGACTACACCGGCCGCCCCAGCGCGCTCACCGACGTCGAGCGCTTCTCCGCGCAGGCCGGCGGCGCGCGGGTGCTGCTCAAGCGCGAGGACCTCAACCACACCGGCTCGCACAAGATCAACAACGTTCTCGGCCAGGCGCTGCTGACCCGCCGGATGGGCAAGACCCGGATCATCGCGGAGACCGGCGCCGGCCAGCACGGCGTGGCCACCGCCACCGCCTGCGCGCTCTTCGGCTTCGACTGCACGATCTACATGGGCGAGGTCGACACCGAGCGCCAGGCGCTCAACGTGGCCCGGATGCGGATGCTCGGCGCCGAGGTGATCGCCGTCAAGTCCGGCAGCCGCACGCTCAAGGACGCCATCAACGAGGCGTTCCGCGACTGGGTCGCCAACGTCGACAGCACCCACTACCTGTTCGGCACGGTCGCCGGCCCGCACCCCTTCCCGGCGATGGTCCGCGACTTCCACCGGGTGATCGGCATCGAGGCCCGCCGCCAGGTGCTGGAGCGCACCGGCCGGCTGCCGGACGCCGTGGTCGCCTGCGTGGGCGGCGGCTCCAACGCGATCGGCATCTTCCACGAGTTCATCCCGGACGCGGGGGTGCGCCTGATCGGCTGCGAGGCGGCCGGCGAGGGCGTCGAGACCCCGCGCCACGCGGCCACCCTGACCAAGGGCGAGCCCGGCGTCCTGCACGGCGCGCGCAGCTACGTGCTGCAGGACGAGGACGGCCAGACCATCGAGAGCCACTCGATCTCGGCCGGCCTCGACTACCCCGGCATCGGCCCCGAGCACGCCTGGCTGAAGGACACCGGCCGGGCCGAGTACCGCCCGGTCACCGACGACGAGGCGATGCAGGCGCTGCGCCTGCTCTCGCGCACCGAGGGCATCATCCCGGCCATCGAGAGCGCCCACGCGCTGGCCGGCGCGCTGGTGCTGGGCCGCGAGCTCGGCCCGGAGGCGATCCTGCTGGTCAACCTCTCCGGCCGCGGCGACAAGGACATGCACACCGCCGCGCAGTACTTCGGCCTCTACGACAGCGAGGGCAAGTGACCGTGAGCGAGCGAAGCGAGCGAACAATTCAGAAGGCGCGTATGAGCGAAGCGCCTGCCGAGCGAAGCGAGGCGGCCGCATGAGCTCCAACATGAGCTCCAACATGAGCTCCAACATGAGCTCCAAGCTGAGCACCGTGCTGGCCGCCGCCAAGGCCGAGGACCGCGCCGCGCTGATCGGCTACCTGCCGGCCGGCTTCCCGAGCGTCGAGGGCGGGATCAAGGCGGTCCGCGCGTTGATCGAGGGCGGCTGCGACATCGTCGAGGTCGGCCTGCCGCACTCCGACCCGGTGCTTGACGGCCCGACCATCCAGACCGCGGACGACATCGCGCTGCGCGGCGGTGTCCGGATCAAGGACGTGCTGCGCACCGTCCACGAGGTGGCCGCCGACACCGAGGCCGCCGTGCTGGTCATGACGTACTGGAACCCGGTGGACCGCTACGGCGTCGCCCGGTTCGCCGCCGACCTGGCCGCCGCCGGGGGAGCGGGCGTGATCCTGCCGGACCTCCCGGTCGAGGAGTCCGAGGAGTGGCGCAAGGCGGCCGGCGAGCACGGGCTCGACACCGTCTTCGTGGTCGCACCCAGCAGCAAGGACAAGCGGCTGGCCGAGGTCACCGCGGCCGGCAGCGGTTTCGTCTACGCCGCCGCCGTGATGGGCGTGACCGGCAGCCGGGCCCAGGTCGGCAGCATGGCCGAGGACCTGGTGGCCCGCACCCGGGCCACCACGGACCTGCCGGTCTGCGTGGGCCTCGGCGTCTCGACCGCCGCGCAGGCCACCGAGGTGGCCGGCTTCGCGGACGGGGTGATCGTCGGGTCGGCCTTCGTCCAGCGGATCCTGGACGCGGACGGGGACGAGCCGGCCGCGCTGGCCGCGGTCCGCGCGCTCGCGGGCGAGCTCGCCGAGGGCGTCCGCCGCCGCTGAACCCGCACCACGACGGCCCGCCGCCCCCGCGATCTGGGGGTGGCGGGCCGTCGTCGTGCGCCCGCACTCCCCGTACGAGTGAATTCCGGCGCGTGGACGTGTCATCGGCACCAGCGGGGCGTTGGACAGCGCGCGAGTTGGGGATCCCTCCCTGGTGTCACTGTTCGTGCACTTCTCAACAGACTGCTCGGAAGGGATCGCCGTGGCCTGTCTGCAGCGCGCCGTACTTCTACGGGCGGCCGCCGCCGCACTGGTACTGGGTGCGGCGTTCGGGGGTGAGCACGCGGTGGGGCACGCGCTGGCCAGGCGGGGTGCCGAGCAGGCGGCCCGGCAGGCCACCGCGCCGCCCGGCGGCGATCAGGCACGGGTAGCCCACTCCGGCAGTCGGGGCCACCGGACGCAGCTGCCCACCGCCGGTCCGCAGGCGGTCCCCGCCGAGATCGTCAATCCGAGCCGCTAGCGCGACCGCACCCATTCGGGTGAATGGGGCAATGTAGCGGGAATCGGCTGATATCCCCTACGGTTCGTCAGGTAGCTCCGGCGGCAGGCCTGCCCGGGCAGACGGCGTTCCCGAGGGGGTCTTTGTGATGGCCAGTCAGCAGCACAGCCCGCCGAGCCGGGCGGGTGAGCCGCCCGGCTCCGCGAGCGCCGGCCACTCACCGCTGCGCCGGGTTACGGACGGGCCCGCCGCCGAGTGGATCAGCACCGCGGCCCGGCTGGGCCTGGCGGTCGTCTGGGCCTGGGCCGGGTTGGCGAAGGTCTCCGATCCGGCGGTGGCGGCGCAGGCCGTCCGGGCCTACCGGCTGCTGCCGGAGGGGCTGGTCAAGCCGGTCGGCTACGGGCTGCCGTTCGTGGAGATCGCACTGGCCGTGCTGCTGCTGATCGGCCTGGGCGTGCGGATCGCCGCGGTGATCTCCGCGCTGCTGCTGCTGACCTTCATCGCCGGGATCAGCTCGGCGTGGGCCCGCGGGATCTCGATCGACTGCGGCTGCTTCGGCGGCGGCGGCGCCGTGGCCGCCTCGCAGACCGAGTACCTGCAGGAGATCCTGCGCGACATCGGGTTCCTGCTGCTGGCGCTCTGGCTGGTGTTCCGGCCCCGCACCAAGCTGTCCGCCGACCGCTGGCTGTCCGCGTAGCGGCGGGTCCGGCTCCCATCGAGGTCCGACATCGACGTCGGACTGTCCGTCCAGTCTGCTGAGAGCAAATCCCATGAGTGAGAAGAACCGAGATGGCAAGCGTACGGCCCGCGAGCGGATGCTGGAGGATCGGGCCGCGCAGGAGGCCAGGGACAGCCGCAAGAAGAAGATGATCGTCCTGGGCTCGGTGCTCGCGGTGCTGGCGATCGCGGCGGGCATCGGCGTCGTGGTGCAGAACAACCGCTCCAAGCCGGACGTCCCGACCGTCTCGCCGGCCGGCGCGATCGGCAACAAGAACCTGGTGATCCCGGACGGCCCGGCCAACGCACCGGCCACTCTCACCGTCTACGAGGACCCGCGCTGCCCGGCCTGCGGCCAGTTCGAGCGGGAGTTCGCCCCCACCGTCGACCAGTTGCAGGACCAGGGCAAGATCTACGGCAACTACCACCTCGTCTCGTTCATCGACCGGCACGACAGCGGCAAGGGCTCCAAGAACGGCGCCAACGCGCTCGCCTGCGCCCAGGACGCCGGATACTTCCGGGCCTACCACGACGTGCTCTACCGCAACCAGCCGGACGAGACCACCGACGCCTGGGCCGACAAGAGCAAGCTGATCGCGCTCGCCAAGCAGGTCCCGGGCCTGGACTCGCCCACCTTCGAGAGCTGCGTCAACAGCAACAAGTTCGGCGGCTGGGTCTCCTCCGTCGAGCAGGACTTCGACAAGTCCGGCTACACCTCCACGCCGACCATCCTGCTCAACGGCAAGCCGATCTATCCGACCATGGACGGCGAGCAGATCACCCCGGACAACCTGGTGAAGTGGGTGAACGCGGCGATCGCGGGCAAGCCGCTGGGCACCACCGGCTCGGCCTCGGCCAGCCCGGCGCCGAGCAGTACGGCCGCCGAGACCGACCCCAACCAGCCCGCTCCGGCCACCACCGGTTGAGCGCGGAAGGTTAAGACCGACCGGCACGATGGCGCCGCCGCGAGGCCGATCGGCGGCGCTGTATCCGAACCGGTACACCGACCGGTGCCGGATCCAAGGTCACGACACGGTAGCGTCGACCTTGCTATGGAACTCGCTTACATCCCGAGCCCGTCGCGGGGCGTCCTGTATCTGGGACCGATCCCGCTGCGCGCGTACGCCTTCTGCATCATCATCGGTGTCGCCGTGGCCGTCTGGCTCGGCACCAAGCGCTGGCTCGCCCGTGGCGGCGCCAAGCACACGGTGGGTGACATCGCGGTCTGGGCCGTGCCGTTCGGCCTGGTCGGCGGCCGGCTGTACCACGTGATCACCGATCACCAGCTCTACTTCGACCCGGGCATGGACCCCTGGAACGCGCTGCGGATCTGGGAGGGCGGCCTGGGCATCTGGGGCGCCATCGCGCTCGGCGCGGTCGGTGCCTGGATCGGCTGCCGCCGCCGGGGCGTGCCGCTGCCCGCGTACGCGGACGCCATCGCGCCGGGCATCGCGCTCGCGCAGGCGTGCGGTCGCTGGGGCAACTGGTTCAACCAGGAGCTCTACGGCAAGGCGACCACGATGCCCTGGGGCCTGGAGATCCACAAGGTCAACCCCGACGGCACGGTCACCAGCGGCATCTTCCAGCCGACCTTCCTGTACGAGTCGATCTGGTGCGTCGGCGTCGCGATCCTGGTGATCTGGGCCGACCGCCGCTTCACGCTGGGCCACGGCCGGGTCTTCGCGCTGTACGTCGCGGCCTACACGGTGGGCCGGGCCTGGATCGAGTACCTGCGGATCGATGAGGCCCACCACATCCTCGGGCTGCGGCTCAACGACTGGACGTGCATCGTCGTCTTCATCGGCGCCGTCACCTACCTGGTGATCGTCGGTCGCAAGCGCCCCGGCCGGGAGGATCCCAACTCCATCGACCCGGACTCGCGCGTCGACGAGCCGAGCGGCGCCTCCGCCGACACCGACGACGCTGGCGCTGAGGCGATCGCCATCGCCACCGCCACCGCCACCGCCACCGCCACCGCCACCGCCACCGCCGAGTCCACCGACAAGGCAGACGGCAAGGCCAAGGTCAAGGTCAAGGCCAAGGGCGAGGCCATCGAGAAGGCCGCGGAGCCGGCCGTCTCCAAGGACACCGCCACCTCCTGACCCCGTTCACCGCTCACCCCGGACCCCCGCAGCCGCCCCGGCTGCGGGGGTCCGTCGCATCCGCGCGGACCGCCCCGGAGGTAAAACCGCAGGTCAGCGAGGTTAGCCAGGGCTTCCTTGCTGGAAAGTGTCACTCGATCGGGCTAGCTTCATGGCATGAGAGCCCATCGGGCAGCCCGCTTTCTCACGGCGTTTCGCCGTGCCCGGCTGCGCTGAGGGGGGACGCCCGAGGAGGACGCAGCGCCGTGACCGTGACCATCGCAGAACCGCTCATCAGTGGACAGACCCCGGAGCCGCCCGCAGCGGAGGCCCATGAGCACAGCCACCGCGACGTCAACGGCGGCTGGCTGCGCCCCGCCGTCTTCGGCGCGATGGACGGCCTGGTCTCCAACTTCGCCCTGATGACCGGCGTGGTCGGCGGCGCCGCCAGCAGCAGCGTCGTGATCATCACCGGCCTGGCCGGGCTCGCCGCCGGAGCCTGCTCGATGGCGGCCGGCGAGTACACCTCGGTCGCCTCGCAGCGCGAGCTGGTCCAGGCCGAGCTGGAGATCGAGCGGCTGGAGCTGATCCGCAACCCGAACGCCGAGCTCGCCGAGCTGACCAACCTCTACATCGGCCGCGGCGTCGAGCCGGCGCTGGCCCGCGAGGTGGCCAAGCAGCTCTCCGCCGATCCGGTGCAGGCGCTGGAGATCCACGCGCGGGAGGAGCTGGGGATCGACCCGTACGACCTCCCCTCGCCGCTGGTCGCCGCCGTCTCCTCGTTCGGCTGCTTCGCGCTCGGCGCGCTGCTCCCGCTGCTGCCCTACCTGCTGGGCGCCACGACCCTGCTGCCCGCGCTGGTCCTGGCCGTCCTCGGGCTCTTCCTCTGCGGCGCGGTGGTGGCCCGGGTGACGGCGCGCAGCTGGTGGTTCAGCGGGCTGCGCCAGCTGGTGCTGGGCGGCGCCGCGGCCGGGGTGACGTACCTGCTGGGCTCGCTGATCGGCGGCCACCTCGGCTGACGCCCAAAACGACTGCGCCACCCGTACGCACTTGTCCGAAACCACAGCAGCGTGCATGTTTATACCATCCCATGCGTGACGTTCCGCACATAGGGCGAGGTGGTCCGGCCCCTCTACCATCGCCGAGAGGTGCGCCGGACCCGCAGGTCCAGCGCCTTCGGCCGCCCCTGGAGGGCGGAATCGCAGGTGCTCTCGAGAGCCCCGATCGCTTTCGCGTTTCAGCCCTGTTTCGGGCCGCGAACCACCGGGCACACTGGAGGGAGCGTGCGGATGAGGAGTCAACTCTCCGCGATGCCATTACCGGCCGGTAACAGCCTCTGACCTGGGGTTGTGTCCGCCATGTGGACGACAGATTCCACTTTCCGGGATGTGCGGCATCATGTAACCTGCACGAAATCGCAGAGGGCCAACGTCGTCCCTGTTGCACTTATGCACTTTGCCGAAGACGACGACGGGAGAGCCGATGCTGTCTGCATCCATGCACTCCGCCAACGAGCCCGAGCAGGACGGCGCCGCGCGCCGACCGTACGCGCTCGTTCCGGATGCGCGACCTGCTGCTCAGGGCCTTTACGACCCGCGCAACGAACATGACGCCTGCGGCGTCGGCTTCGTCGCCACACTGACCGGTGTCGCCGATCACAAGATCGTCGAGCAGGCACTGACCGTCCTGCGCAACCTGGAGCACCGCGGCGCCACCGGCGCCGAGCCGGACTCCGGTGACGGCGCGGGCATCCTGACGCAGGTCCCGGACGCCTTCCTGCGCGCCCAGGTCGACTTCGAGCTCCCCGACGCCGGCGCCTACGCGGTCGGCATCGCCTTCCTCCCCGACGACAACGCGGCCGACGCCGCCGCGGTCGCGCAGATCGAGGCCATCGCCGCCGACGAGGGCGCGACCGTCCTCGGCTGGCGCGACGTCCCGATCGCCCCCGACCTGCTCGGCGCCACCGCCCGCTCGGTGATGCCGCGCTTCCGCCAGCTCTTCCTCACGCACACCGACCGCACCGGCATCGAGCTGGACCGGATCGGCTTCGTCGTGCGCAAGCGCGCCGAGCGCGAGGCCGGCGTGTACTTCCCGTCGCTCTCCGCCCGGACCATCGTCTACAAGGGCATGCTCACCACCGGGCAGCTGGAGCCCTTCTTCCCCGACCTCTCGGACCGGCTCTACGCCTCCGCGATCGGCCTGATCCACTCCCGCTTCTCCACCAACACCTTCCCGAGCTGGCCGCTGGCCCACCCGTACCGGTTCGTCGCGCACAACGGCGAGATCAACACCGTCAAGGGCAACCGCAACTGGATGACCGCCCGGGAATCCCAGCTCGCCACCGACCTGATCCCCGGCGACCTGTCCCGGATCTTCCCGGTCTGCACCCCGGACCACTCCGACTCGGCCTCCTTCGACGAGGTCCTGGAGCTGCTCCACCTGGGTGGCCGCTCGCTGCCGCACTCGGTGCTGATGATGATCCCGGAGGCCTGGGAGAACCACGCCACCATGGACTCGGCCCGGCGCGCCTTCTACCAATACCACTCCAACCTGATGGAGCCCTGGGACGGCCCGGCCTGCGTCACCTTCACCGACGGCACCCAGATCGGCGCGGTCCTGGACCGCAACGGCCTGCGCCCGGCCCGCTACTGGGTCACCGAGGACGGCCTGGTGGTGCTCTCCTCCGAGGTCGGCGTGCTCGACATCGAGCAGGAGAAGGTCGTCAAGAAGGGCCGCCTGCAGCCCGGCAAGATGTTCCTGATCGACACCGAGCAGCGGCGGATCGTCGAGGACGAGGAGATCAAGTCCGAGCTGGCCGCCGAGTACCCGTACGCGGAGTGGGTGGCCGCCGGTCAGATCCAGCTCTCCAAGCTGCCCGAGCGCGAGCACATCGCGCACACCCACGCCTCGGTGACGCGCCGTCAGCAGACCTTCGGCTACACCGAGGAGGAGCTGCGCGTCATCCTGGCGCCGATGGCCAAGACCGGTGGTGAGGCGCTCGGTTCGATGGGCACCGACTCGCCGATCGCCGCGCTCTCCGAGAAGCCCCGGCTGCTCTTCGACTACTTCATCCAGCTGTTCGCGCAGGTCACCAACCCGCCGCTGGACGCCATCCGCGAGGAGCTCGTCACCTCGCTGCTGAGCAACCTCGGCCCCGAGGGCAACCTGCTGGCCGCCGAGTCGGCCGCCTGCCGCTCGGTGGGCATGCCGTTCCCGGTGATCGACAACGACGAGCTCGCCAAGCTCATCCACATCAACGCCGACGGCGACCAGCCCGGCCTGAAGGCCGTCACGCTCTCCGGCCTCTACCGGGTCTCCGGCGGCGGCGACGCGCTGGCCGCCCGGCTGAAGGCCATAGCGGACGAGGCGGACGCCGCGATCGCCGACGGCGCGCGGATCATCGTCCTGTCCGACCGCCACTCGGACGCCGAGCACGCGCCGATCCCCTCGCTGCTGCTCACCTCCGCCGTGCACCACCACCTGATCCGCACCAAGCAGCGCACCAAGGTCTCGCTGCTGGTCGAGGCCGGTGACGTCCGCGAGGTCCACCACGTGGCCCTGCTGGTCGGCTACGGCGCCAGCGCGATCAACCCGTACCTGGCGATGGAGACGGTCGAGGACCTGGTCGCCCAGGGCACCTTCCTGACCGGCATCGACGCGCAGAAGGCGATCCGCAACCTGATCAAGGCGCTCGGCAAGGGCGTCCTGAAGGTGATGTCCAAGATGGGCATCTCCACCGTCGCCTCCTACCGCGGCGCCCAGGTCTTCGAGGTCATCGGCCTCTCCCAGGAGACCGTGGACAGCTACTTCGCCGGCACCACCACCAAGCTCGGCGGCATCGGCCTGGCGGAGATCGCCAAGGAGGTCGCCGCCCGGCACGCCAAGGCCTACCCGGCCTCCGGCATCTCCGCCGCGCACCGCGCGCTGGACATCGGCGGCGAGTACCAGTGGCGCCGTGAGGGCGAGCCGCACCTGTTCGACCCGGACACCGTCTTCCGTCTCCAGCACTCCACCCGCACCCGGCGCTACGACATCTTCAAGCAGTACACCGAGCGGGTGAACGAGCAGTCCGAGCGGCTGATGACGCTGCGCGGCCTGTTCAAGCTGGACGCCGGCGCCCGCCCCCCGATCTCCGTCGACGAGGTCGAGCCGGTCTCCGAGATCGTCAAGCGCTTCTCCACTGGCGCGATGTCCTACGGCTCCATCTCGATGGAGGCGCACGAGACGCTGGCCATCGCGATGAACCGCCTGGGCGGCAAGTCCAACACCGGTGAGGGCGGCGAGGACCCGGAGCGCCTGTACGACCCCGAGCGCCGCTCGGCGATCAAGCAGGTCGCCTCCGGCCGCTTCGGCGTCACCTCCGAGTACCTGGTCAATGCGGACGACATCCAGATCAAGATGGCGCAGGGCGCCAAGCCCGGCGAGGGCGGCCAGCTGCCCGGCCACAAGGTCTACCCGTGGGTCGCCAAGACCCGGCACTCCACCCCGGGCGTCGGCCTGATCTCCCCGCCGCCGCACCACGACATCTACTCCATCGAGGACCTGGCTCAGCTGATCCACGACCTCAAGAACGCCAACCCGGCGGCCCGCATCCACGTGAAGCTGGTCTCCGAGGTCGGCGTGGGCACGGTCGCGGCCGGCGTCTCCAAGGCGCACGCGGACGTGGTGCTGGTCTCCGGCCACGACGGCGGCACCGGCGCCTCGCCGCTGACCTCGCTCAAGCACGCGGGCGGCCCCTGGGAGCTCGGTCTCGCCGAGACCCAGCAGACCCTGCTGCTCAACGGCCTGCGCGACCGGATCGTGGTGCAGACCGACGGCCAGCTCAAGACCGGCCGCGACGTGGTGATCGCAGCCCTGCTGGGCGCCGAGGAGTTCGGTTTCGCCACCGCGCCGCTGGTGGTCTCCGGCTGCATCATGATGCGGGTCTGCCACCTGGACACCTGCCCGGTCGGCGTCGCCACCCAGAACCCGGTGCTGCGCGAGCGCTTCTCCGGCAAGCCCGAATTCGTGGTGAACTTCTTCGAGTTCATCGCCGAGGAGGTCCGCGAGATCCTCGCCGAGCTGGGCTTCCGCTCCATCGAGGAGGCCGTCGGGCACGCCGAGCACATCGACGCGGCCGCCGCCATCTCGCACTGGAAGGCCGCCGGTCTCGACCTGGCCCCGCTGCTGCACGTCCCGGCGCTGCCCGAGGGCGCCGCCCTGCACAACACCACCGTCCAGGACCACTCGCTGGACAAGGCGCTCGACAACCAGCTGATCGAGCTGGCCGAGGACGCCCTGGAGCGCGGCGACGCGGTCCGCATCCAGCTGCCGATCCGCAACGTCAACCGCACGGTCGGCACCATGCTCGGCCACCAGGTGACCAAGCGCTACCGCGGCGAGGGCCTGCCCGAGGGCACCATCGACGTCACCTTCACCGGCTCGGCGGGCCAGTCCTTCGGCGCCTTCGTGCCCAGCGGCATCACGCTGCGCCTGGAGGGCGACGCCAACGACTATGTGGGCAAGGGCCTTTCGGGCGGCGTGATCGTGGTCCGCCCGGCCCGGGACGCGGCCGCCATCGGCGCCGACGCGCAAGCCCACGTGATCGCCGGCAACACCATCGGCTACGGCGCCACCAGCGGCCGGATCCACCTGCGCGGCAAGGCCGGTGAGCGCTTCGCCGTCCGCAACTCCGGGGCGACCCTGGTCGTCGAGGGCGTGGGCGACCACGGCCTGGAGTACATGACCGGCGGACGAGTCGTGGTGCTCGGCGAGACCGGCCGCAACCTGGCCGCGGGCATGTCCGGCGGTATCGCGTACGTGCTGGACCTGCGTCCGGCCAACGTCAACGACGGCATGGTGGGCATCGAGGCCCCGACCGCCGCCGATCGCGACTGGCTGCGCGAGACCGTCCAGCAGCACTACGAGGAGACCGGCTCCACCGTCGCCGCCGAGCTCCTGGCCGACTGGGGCAGCGGGGTCTCCCGCTTCTCCAAGATCATGCCGACCGACTACAAGGCCGTGCTCGCCGCCAAGGACGCCGCTGAGCGAGACGGACTCTCCGAGTCCGAGACCACCCGCAAGATGATGGAGGCGGCACATGGCTGACCCCAAGGGCTTCCTGACGACCCCCAAGCAGCTGGCCGAGCGCCGGCCCGTCGACGTCCGACTGCGGGACTGGAACGAGGTCTACGTCGAGCGCAGCCTGCTGCCGATCATCACCAAGCAGGCCGGCCGCTGCATGGACTGCGGCATCCCGTTCTGCCACAACGGCTGCCCGCTGGGGAACCTGATCCCCGAGTGGAACGACCTCTCCTACCGGGAGGACTGGACCGGGGCGATCGAGCGGCTGCACGCGACCAACAACTTCCCGGAGTTCACCGGCCGCCTGTGCCCGGCTCCCTGCGAGTCGGCCTGCGTGCTGGGGATCAACCAGGACGCGGTGACCATCAAGAACGTCGAGGTCACCATCATCGACAAGGCCTGGGACAACGGCGGGGTCACCCCGCAGGTCCCGGAGCGGCTGTCGGGCAAGACGGTCGCCGTGGTCGGCTCCGGGCCGGCCGGGCTCGCGGTCGCCCAGCAGCTCACCCGGGCCGGGCACACCGTGGTGGTGTACGAGCGCGCCGACCGGATCGGCGGGCTGCTGCGCTACGGCATCCCCGAGTTCAAGATGGAGAAGCGCCACATCAACCGCCGCATCGAGCAGATGCGCGCGGAGGGCACCCGGTTCCGCACCGGGGTCAGCGTCGGCGAGGACATCACCGGCCAGCAGTTGCGCGAGCGCTTCGACGCCGTGGTGGTCGCCGCCGGTGCCACCACCGCCCGCGACCTGCCCGTCCCCGGACGGGAGTTGAAGGGCATCCACCAGGCGATGGAGTACCTCCCGCTGGCCAACAAGGTGCAGGAGGGCGACTTCGTCGAGCCGCCGATCAGCGCCAAGGGCAAGCACGTCATCGTGATCGGCGGCGGCGACACCGGCGCGGACTGCCTGGGCACCGCCCTGCGGCAGGGCGCGGCCTCGGTCACCCAGCTGGAGATCATGCCCCGCCCGGCCGACGACCGCCCGACCGGCCAGCCCTGGCCGACCATGCCGATGGTCTACAAGGTCACCTCCGCCCACGAGGAGGGCGGTGACCGCGTGTACAGCGTGAACACCACCCACTTCAGCGGCGACGCCGACGGCAACGTCGCCGAGCTCCACCTGGTGGAGGTCGAGTTCAAGGACGGCCGGTTCCAGCCGATCGAAGGCACCGAGCGTTCGATCCCGGCGCAGCTGGTCACCCTGGCGATGGGCTTCACCGGCACCGACACCGCCAACGGCCTGGTGGAGCAGCTCGGCGTCGAGCTCGACGCCCGCGGCAACATCAACCGCGACGGCGTTTTCGCGACCAACGTGCCGGGAGTGTACGTTTGTGGTGACGCCGGACGCGGCCAGTCCCTGATTGTCTGGGCCATCGCGGAAGGCCGTTCGGCCGCCGCGGCGGTCGATACCTACCTGGGCGGCAAGACCGCGCTGCCCTCCCCGATCCGTCCGACCGACCGCCCCCTGGTGGTCTGAAAAAACCCTCCCGCACACCGCTCGGCTCCGGCCGGGCTGCACCACCGCCGTCCGTCAGAGCCGCCGGACGACGTTTATACGGCGCCTGCCCCCTCCCCGACCAAGCTGGGGGCAGGTGCCGTTCCTTTTTGTTCGAAGGTTGGTCAGCAGTGGCTCGTTGCTCAGGCTGACGTGACAGACTTCCGCCCGGGGGAGAGCGCCGGCGGAGGAGCGCGCGATGAGTGTGGTGCAGACGGGGAGCGGTGCAACGGTGCGTCGGCTGCTGGGGTCCCAGCTGCGTCGGCTGCGCGAGGCGGTGGGGGTCTCCCGGGAGGACGCGGGGTACGAGATCCGGGCCTCGGAGTCGAAGATCGGGCGGATGGAGGCGGGCCGGGTCAGCTTCAAGGACCGTGACGTGGCCGACCTGCTGACCCTGTACGGCGTGCGGGACGAGGCCGAGCGGGCGGCGGTGCTGGGGCTGGTGCGGGAGGCCAACGCCACCCCCTGGTGGCATGGTTACGGCGATGTGGTGCCGGGCTGGTTCCAGACCTACCTGGGTTTCGAGGAAGCCGCCTGCACGCTCGGCTCCTACGAGGTGCAGCACGTCCCGGGCCTGCTGCAGACCGAGGACTACGCGCGCGCCGTGGTCCGGCTCGGCTTCAACTCCGCACCGCAGCAGGAGATCGAGCGCCGGGTCGAGGTGCGGATGCGCCGCCAGCGGCGGCTGCTCGAGGGCGGCGGGCTGCAACTGCTGGCCATCGTGGACGAGGTGGCGCTGCGCCGGCCGTGCGGCGGACCGCAGGTGATGCACGGCCAGTTGACCCGGCTCCTCGAGCTGGCGCAGCAGTCCAATGTGGTGCTGCAGGTGATGCCGCTGGGCTTCGACGGGCTGTCGGCCGAGAGTGGTGCCTTCTCGGTGCTGAGCTTCCCCGAGCCGGGCCTGGCGGACGTCGTCTACCTGGAGCAGTTCACCACGGCGCTCTACCTGGACCGGCCCCGCGAGGTCGCCGAGTACGTCGCCACGTTGGAGCGGCTGCGGGTCGACAGCCTGTCCCCGGAGGAAAGCTGGGAGCTTCTCGATGGTTTGCTCCAAGAAGCCTGACAAGTCAGTACGATGATATTTAGTCAGATTCGTGCGAAGGGGTGTCAGGTGTCCTATTTTTCAGAACTCGCGCTGCAGTACATCGACGGCCAGTGGCGTCCGGGCAGCGGTTCCTGGGACGTAGTCGACATCAACCCCTACAACGGTGAGAAGCTCGCGGCGATCACCGTCGCGACCGTCGCCGAGGTCGACCAGGCCTACCGGGCGGCCGAGCGCGCGCAGAAGCCCTGGGCGCAGCTCAACCCGTACACCCGCCGGCTGGTCTTCGAGCGCGCGCTGCGGGTGATCGAGGAGCGCGAGCAGGAGATCACCGAGCTCATCGTCGCCGAACTGGGCGGCACCCACCTCAAGGCCGGCTTCGAACTCTCGCTCTCCAAGGACATGCTGCGCGAGTGCCTGCAGCTGTCGCTGCGCGCCGAGGGCCGGATCCTGCCCTCGCCGGTGGACGGCAAGGAGAACCGCCTCTACCGCCTGCCGGTCGGCGTGGTCGGCGTGATCAGCCCCTTCAACTTCCCGCTCTTCCTGTCACTGAAGGCGGTCGCACCCGCCCTGGCGCTGGGCAACGCCGTGGTCCTCAAGCCGCACCAGGACGCCCCGATCGCCGGCGGCACGCTGATCGCCAAGATCTTCGAGGAGGCCGGCCTGCCGCCGGGCCTGCTCAATGTGCTGGTCACCGACATCGCCGAGATCGGCGACGCGCTGATCGAGCACCCCGTCCCCAAGGTGATCGCCTTCACCGGTTCGGACAAGGTCGGCCGGCACGTGGCGACCGTGGCCGCCTCGCACTTCAAGCGCTCGATCCTCGAACTGGGCGGCAACAGCGCGCTGATCGTGCTGGACGACGCCGACCTCGACTACGCGGTCGACGCCGCGGTCTTCAGCCGCTTCGCCCACCAGGGCCAGGTCTGCATGGCCGCCAACCGGGTCCTGGTGGACCGCAGCGTGCTCGCGGACTTCACCGAGCGCTTCGTCCGCAAGATCAGCTCGCTCAAGGTCGGCGACCCCAGCGACCCGCGGACCCAGATCGGCCCGCTGATCAACACCACCCAGGCCGACTCGATCACCGCCCAGGTCGACCAGGCCGTCGCGGACGGCGCGACCGTGCTGCTGCGCGGGACCACCGTGGGCACCCTGATGGAGCCCGTGGTGCTGACCGACGTACGCAGCGACGCGCCGATCCTGCAGCGCGAACTCTTCGGCCCGGTCGTCCTGGTGGTCCCCTTCGACGGGGAGGAGGAGGCGGTGGCGCTCGCCAACGACACCCCGTTCGGCCTCAGCGGCGCCGTGCACACCGCCGACGTCGAGCGTGGCGTGCGGATCGCGCAGCGGATCGAGACCGGCATGATCCACGTCAACGACGGGACCATCCACGACGAGGCGATCGTGCCCTTCGGTGGCGAGAAGAACTCCGGGCTCGGCCGACTCAACGGCGAGTCCACGGTGGACGCCTTCACCACGCTGAAGTGGATCTCCATCCAGCACGGGCGCAGCCGCTTCCCGTTCTGAGGACGTGAGGGCTGAGCACGTGAACTGCTGCGAATCTGGACATACCATCGCTTAAGGACGTCGATGGGAGGCCAGGAATGACCAAGCGACCGACGGCAAAGATGACCAAGCTCCGCCGCGGCACCCATGAGCTGCTGGAGCGCCGCGGCATGATGGCCGCGCCAAGGGGAGGCAAAGCAGGCCAGTTCGGGCCGATGCTGCACGGCGGCCCGCAGGCCACCGGCAACGGCGCGACCTACGGCGGCTACGCGGCGCTGGCCCCCGGGGGCGCCTTCAGCCACGGCGGCCGGCGGCTGCCCGCCGAACCCGCCCTGACGGGCGCGCTGCCCGCCCACGCCGAGCTCAAGGGCCACCGCCACCGCGGCGCCGAGCACCACTCCGCGCACTGAGAGAGCGCACGGCCCGGACCGCCTTTCGGCGGTCCGGGCCGCTGCCCGCTGCCCGCTGCCCGCTGCCGTCAGGGCAGCTTCTCCAGTACCAGGCGGACCCGCTCGGCGAACTCCGCACCCGGCGGGGCATCGCTGGGCTCCAGGCGCTGCCACGAGCTGCCGCGCTCGTAGCGGTCCAGCTCCGCCGGGACCACCGAGCCCACCACCGCCCGCAGCCGCACCGCGCTCGCAGGGGAGATCCGGTCGGCCACCCCGTGCACCAGCCGGCGGGCCGTCCGCGCGTCCGGCTCCGGCCAGCCGGCCTGCGCCACCCGGTCGTGCTGCTCCGCCAGCTCCTCATGCAGCTGCGCCACCAGGTCGAGCTCCGGCTCCGGCTCGCTCTCCGCCCTGGTCTCCGTCTCGGGCCCGGGTGGCAGCGGCGGCGGTGGCGGCGGGAACGCCAGCCCCAGTACCGCGCCCGCCCCGTACAGCGCCGTGACCACCGCCGGACCCCAGCCACCGGTGTGCGCGAACAGCGCCACCACCAGACCCACGCCGCCGCCCCCGCTGCCCAGCAGATGCGCCCGCGAGCCGAAGTACGCCGGCCAGCGCGATCTACTGGTAGCCACGGATCTCCTCGAACACACTGCTCAGGTCACCCGTCGCCCCGTCGAAGAGCTGGCCCCCCGTGGTGTCCGCGATGCCCTGCAACTGCTGCTTGGCGCCCTCGCCGAAGAGGATCGGGAAGACCGGCACCGCCTGCCCCGAGGCCGGCAGCGCCTTGTAGAACGCCGCGAAGTCCGCCGCCGAGGCCCCCTCGTTGCTCTCCCCGTCCGTCATCAGCACGATCGACGTGAAGCGGTCGTCCTGCGCGGCGGCCTGCTGCTGCGCCACCACCTTGTACGCCTCCTCCAGGGTGCTGTAGATCGCGGTGCCACCCCCGGCGCTCAGACTCTGCACATCCGAGCGGATCGCCGCCAGCGCCGCGTCCGGTGCCTGATCCGGCACCGCGTGCGTATGCTCCCACTTCACCGAGTCCGCGAACGAGATCAGCGTGACCTCCTCCCGGTCGCGGAAGCGCACCACCGACCCCGAGTCGTCCGACCCGGTCAGCCGGATCAGCGCCGCCTGCAGCGAACTCAGCCGCTGACCGGCCATCGACCCCGAGGTGTCCAGCACGTAGACCGTCCGCGACGGGCGCCGCAGCTGGTTCTGGTACGCCGACAGCAACGCGTCGGCCACCACCCGGCTGCCCGGGAACGGCAGCTCCGGGCGGACGTCACTCGGCAGCCCCGCACCCAGCGGGACCCCCGCCACCACCGGGCGCCGCGCGGTCACGTCCGAGATCTTGCGCTGCACCTCGGGACGGAGCAGATACGCGGCCAACCGCTGGAAACCGTCCTGCGCCGGGCCCTTGGCCGAACTCAGCAGCGTCAGCGGGTAGTCGGCCGACACCACGCCGTCCAGCGGCCTGATCACCGTCAACTGGGCGGCCGCCGGCAGCGTCCGGTTCAGCGACAGCAGCACCGACTCGTAGTTCACCAGCGCGCCCACCTGCACCCCCGAACCGCCCTGCGCCGAACGCTGGTAGGCCTGCGCCAGAAAACCCGAGGAACTCGACGTCAGCTTCTGGCCGGTGAAGAACTGCCGCAGCGCCGGCGAGGCCTTCGCCACGTCGTCCTGGGTCAGCGCCGACTGCGCCCCCGAGAACGCCGACGCCACCCCCACCAGCGCCGACAGGCCCGAGTTGGAGCGCGACGGATCCGACATCCCGAACGTCAACTTCTGCGCCGCCACCGCCTGGCCGATCTGCGACCAGGTCACCTTGGCGGGATCCCAGCCCAGCGCGGCCAGTTGCGAGGAGCGCACCCCGATCGCCACCGGCGAGACCATCACCGGCGTCTCCGAGAGCAACTTGCCCGCCCCCGCCGGATCCAGGCGCAGATAGCGGTTGGAGGGGAACCAGAGCGCGTCGTACGCGCCGTCCGCCTTGCCCGAGGTGACCGTGTCGGCGCCGTCCAGCGTGCCGGTGTAGGTGAACTGCACACTCACCCCGGTCGCCTTGCGCGCATCGTCCAGGATCGGCGCCATGTCCTGCAGCTCGCTGCCCGCCAGCACCCGCAGCGTCACTGGCGCGCCACTGGCAGGCGGCGCGGTGGAAACGCCGTTCGAGCCCCCGTTCGAGGCCCCGCCCGACGGACCCGGCGAGGGCTTCGGCCCTGTCGAGGAACACCCCGCCACCGCGGCCAGCAGCACCGCCAGCGCGCCGATCAGCCCCCGCCGCCACGGCCCGCCGTGCCCTGCCGCTCCCCGCATCGCCACTCCTTGTGTCACCGTGCCCGCTCCCATCAGCCCGACCCCTCGGCCGCCGCCACCAACTGCCGCATCACCGGCGTCGCGGGGATCGCCACCTGGGCCACCCCGGCCGCCGACAAGTCCGGAGCGAAGCCCTTGGTCTTCGCCGACGCCATCGCCTGGGCGAACGCCTGCGGATTGCCGGCCGGCCGGAACCCCAACCTGGCCTCCAGGCCCTGCAACTTCGGGTCGTCCCGCAGCGCGACCGCCAGCGCCGACGCCCCGGGCGTCAACTCGACCACCGTGTGGTCACTCAGGAAGGTGGTGTCCGGATACAGCAGCACGGTGTCCGCCGGCAGCGTCCCCTTCAACGCCTCCGAGGCCACCTGCGACTCGTACACCCACACCAGCGGATTGCCGACACCCGACACGAAGTTACGGAACGGCCCGTCACTGCTCGGCAGTTGAGCACCCTGCAACTCGGTGACGGAGCGCATCAGCGCACTGCTGCGGGTCACCCCGGCCTGATCCGACACCACCGTGCCGCCGTTCTGCAGATACGACATCACCGCCAGGTAGATCGCCCCCGAGGAGGACGAAGCCGGATCGGTGGTGGTGATGTACAACCGCCCGGTCAGCGCCGGGTCGCTCGAAGCACCCTGCAGGCTCTGCCAGGTCGTCTGCCTGGCCAGCGCCGCCAGATAACCGCTCATCTTGAACGTCCAGACACCCGAAGGCGATTCGGCGGCCAGACCGTTCTGCAGCAGCAGCTGCGCCGTCGAGCTGTGCGCCACGATCACCAGCGGCGAGTAGAACGGCCGCACCGGCACCGGGTTGAGCCCCTTGATGTCGTTGGCCACCACCGAACTCGACGGAAACGCGAAGTCATTGCCCCGCACACTCTGGTCACTCATCTCCAACGACCCGGCCGAGGTCACGTCCACCTTCAACCCCTTGGCGGCCAGGGCCTGCTGAACACCCGGATCGCGGAAGAACTCCGCCTTCTCGGACCCGATCACCCCGTGCAGGGTACTCACCACCGGCGCCGGCCCCCCACCGCCACCCCCGCAGCAACTGCGCCACACCACCACCGCCACGCCGGCGACCAGCACCAGCGCGACGACCACCCCCACCACACGCTTCATGGCACTCTCTTCCACCATCCGGGCCACTGGTCGCAGGCCTGCCGACCGGGCCCCGGAGCCTCCCGGGCGAAGAGCCTCCCGCCATGCCCCGAGCACCGGCTGGCGTAGACATGAACCAGGGGTGAACAAGCCTTCACGGAATCGCATCGGGCGTCGGAACTAATGATCCAACTGGGCCTGACCACAAGAGATGTCACCAGCCGTCAGGAAGTTCAGCCAAGCTTCCGGCAACAGTCATCCCGCCGACCCTGCGGAGGTCGTTGTTACGCGCCGGTAATGCTTACGCTCAGTCCCATGCGCCGAGCAAAAATCGTCTGTACTCTCGGGCCAGCCACCGACTCGTACGACCAGATCAAGGCCCTGGTCGACGCCGGCATGGACATCGCCCGCTTCAATCTCAGCCACGGCTCCCACATCGAGCACGAGGAGCGCTACCGCCGCGTCCGCAAGGCCGCGGACGAGACCGGCCGCAGCGTCGGCATCCTGGTCGACCTCCAAGGCCCGAAGATCCGCCTCGACAAATTCGCCGAGGGGCCCGTACTCCTTGAACGCGGCGACGAGTTCACCATCACGGTGGAGGACGTCCCCGGCGACCGGGAGATCTGCGGCACCACCTACAAGGGGCTCGCCGCCGACGTCTCGCGCGGCGAGCGGATCCTCGTCGACGACGGCCGGGTCTGCCTGGAGGTCACCCACGTCGACGGACCCCGGGTGCACTGCATCGTCATCGAAGGCGGCCTGGTCTCCGACCACAAGGGCCTCAACCTGCCCGGAGTCGCCGTCTCGGTGCCCGCGCTCAGCGACAAAGACGTCGCCGACCTGCGCTGGGCCCTGCGGATCGGCGCCGACCTGATCGCCCTCTCCTTCGTCCGCAGCGGCAAGGACATCGAGGACGTGCACACCGTGATGCGCGAGGAGGAGCGCTTCCTCCCCGTCATCGCCAAGGTGGAGAAGCCGCAGGCGGTCGAGAACCTCGACTCGATCGTCGACGCCTTCGACGGCATCATGGTCGCCCGCGGCGACCTCGGTGTCGAGATGCCGCTGGAGCAGGTCCCGCTGGTCCAGAAGCGCGCCGTGAAGCTGGCCAAGCGCAACGCCAAGCCCGTCATCGTCGCCACCCAGATGCTCGACTCGATGATCAACGCCTCGCGGCCCACCCGCGCCGAGGCCTCCGACGTCGCCAACGCCGTACTGGACGGCACCGACGCGGTGATGCTCTCCGGCGAGACCTCGGTCGGCAAGTACCCCGTCGAGACGGTCAAGACCATGGGCCGGATCATCGAGGCCGCCGAGGAGGACGTCCTGGCGGCCGGCCTGCCGCCGCTCACCGTCCGCAGCAAGCCCCGCACCCAGGGCGGCGCGGTCGCCCGCGCGGCGGCCGAGATCGGCGACTTCCTCAACGCCAAGTACCTGATCGCCTTCACCCAGAGCGGCGACACCGCCCGCCGCCTCACCCGCTACCGCTCGCCGATCCCGGTCCTCGCCTTCACCTACGAGCCGTCGGTGCGCAGCCAGTTGGCACTCACCTGGGGCGTGGAGACCTTCCTCGGCCCGTTCGTGCCCACCACCGACGAGATGGTCGCCCAGGTGGACGCCCAACTGCTCAGCCTGGGCCGCTGCCAGCGCGGCGACATCGTCGTCATCACCGCCGGCTCCCCGCCCGGACTCGCCGGCTCCACCAACCTGGTGCGCGTGCACCACGTCGGCGAACTGGACAACTGACCGGGCCACCTGGCCGGGCCACCACCGCGTCCGTACGGGCGGCGTCCTCCCTCTGCGGGGAGGGCGCCGCCCGTTCGCGTAGGTGTCGCGTAGGCATCCTGTTAAGACTGCATACTGACGCTTGACACTTTGCTTGATTGTCCGGGATGGGGGCAGGCCCGAAACTCTAGGGACACCGGCGGATCTTCGTGCCGGTCGAAGTCTCACCGCTGACACCAGCCGCAATGCCGTCCTGCGCAACGCCGTCCTGCCCCCACAGGCCGATGCCTCGCCCGCACCGCCTCGGCACCGAGGTACCGCGAGCCGATTCCCCCCAGAGGTGACCATTGACCGCCATACCCGTGGACCAGTACGTGAAGCGCGGCCTCGCCCCCAAGCGGGTGCGCCTGATGCCGCTGGTCGCGTTGATCTTCTTCAGCGTCTCCGGAGGCGCTTACGGTATCGAGTCACTCTTCTCCACCTCCGGGCCCGGTATGGCCATTGTGCTGATCATCGTCACGCCACTGATCTACAGCGTGCCGAATTCACTGATCTGCGCCGAACTCGGCACCGCCATTCCCGTCGAGGGCGGCTACTACCACTGGGTGAAGAAAGGCCTCGGAAAGTTCTGGGGCTTCCAGCAGGGAATCCTGCAATGGGTGTGCAGCTTCGTCGACATGGCGCTCTACCCGGTCCTCTTCACCAGCTACCTGCAGAGCCTGGCGTCCGCCGTGGCACCCGGCAAGCACGTGCTGTTCACCGTCGGACACCTCCAGTTCGACCTGAACTGGTTCATCTGCCTCGCGGTCATCGCCGTCTTCACCCTGGTCAACCTGCTCGGCGCCGGCTGGGTCGGTGAGTCCTCGGTCGTCTTCGCCCTGATCTGCCTGACGCCGATGGTCATCCTCACCGTCGTCGGCGTCGCCCACCTGGTCGGCCACGGCATCAACCCGGTCAGCTCGCTGACCAGTTCGTCCGACCAGTCCACCTGGAACGCCTTCGGCTCCGGCCTGTTCATCGTCATGTGGAACTACTCCGGCTGGGACAGCGTCTCCAACGTCGCCGGAGAGATGGAGAACCCCCGCAAGCACCTGCCCAAGGCGCTCGCCATGGCGATGGTGCTGATCATGGTCGGCTACCTGCTGCCCACCCTCGCCTCGCTGGCCACCGGCCCCGACGGCGACGCCGGCTGGAAGAAGTGGCAGGCCGGCTCGTTCTCGGACGTCGCCAAGCAACTGGCCGGCCCGTGGCTGCAGGTGACCGTCACCGTCGGCGGGATGTTCGCAGCCGTCGCGATGTTCTCGGCGCTGCTCGCCTCCAACTCCCGCCTGCCGATGGTCCTCGCCCAGGACGGCTACTTCCCGAAGTGGGTGGCCAAGGAGTCCCGGCGCTACCGGATGCCGATCGTCTCGATCATCGGCTCCTCGACCATCTACGCGCTGTTCTGCCTCAGCAGCTTCACCAACCTGGTCATCTTCGACGTCTTCCTCACCAACATCGGCATCCTGCTGGAGGTCGCCGCGCTGATCGCGCTGCGGATCAAGGAGCCCGAGCTGGAGCGGCCCTACCGGATCCCCGGCGGCTGGTACAGCATCGCCGGCATCGTGCTCTGCCTGGTCAGCGTCTGCGGCTGGGCAGGCTGGGAGCAGTACTCGCAGAACGGCACGCAGGCGGTCACCTACTGCCTCGTCATCGTCGCCGGGTCCTGCCTGCTCTACCTCCCGCTGGAGTGGTGGCGGGCGCGAAAGGCCCGGATCGACCCGACGCTCGACCTCAGCCCCGGAAGCCCGGCGTATACCGCGTGGCTGGCCGAGGCGACCAGTCACGCGGTGGTCGCGCGCACCTGAAATGAACTGGTAGTCGGTGCGGTGGCAACCCGATTTACGGGGTGTCACCGCATTCCGCTTCAACGACACAATCTGCATCCTGCCCAGTTTGATGGCGAGCGGATAGCGTCCTGTTATGACCAACAGTTTCGCTCTGCATATTCCCGACGTCGAGCTGGAGCCCGAGCCGCTGGACCCGTCGAGCATCGTCTCCGGCGACCCCCAGGTCACCGGAAAGGTCCTCTGGGAATCCGAGGACGGTCGGCAGTTGCGCGGAATCTGGCAGATCACCCCGGGCGTGGTGACCGACACCGAAGCCGACGAGCTGTTCGTGGTGATCAGCGGCCGCGCCACCGTCGAGATCGCCGACGGCCCCACGCTGAACGTCGGCCCAGGCGACCTTGCCGTCCTGCACGAAGGCGACCGGACGGTCTGGACCGTGCACGAGACGCTGCGCAAGGCGTACGTCATCACCGTGAGCGAGGACGGCTGACCGTCCTTCCCCCTCCCTTACTGAGACCCCCCACGCTCCCCCCACGCCCCCGCGAAAAAAGGAACGACCCCGTGGATCCCGCCCTCTCCCTCAAGGACGTCAAGCCCACCCCGTTCTGGCTGGACGACCCCGCGCGGCCGCAGGCCGACTCCGCCCTGGTCGGGGACGTCCGCTGCGACCTGCTGGTGGTCGGCGGCGGCTACAGCGGCCTGTGGACCGCGCTGATCGCCAAGGAGCGCGACCCCTCGCTCGACGTGGTCCTGATCGAGGGCAACGAGGTCGGCTGGGCGGCCTCCGGACGCAACGGCGGCTTCTGCGCGGCCAGCCTCACCCACGGCCTCGGCAACGGCCTGGAGCGCTGGCCCAAGGAGCTGGCCCAGCTGGAGAAGCTCGGCGCCCAGAACCTCCAGGCCATCGAGGACAGCGTCCAGCGCTACGGCATCGCCTGCGACTGGGAGCGCACCGGCGAACTCGACGTCGCCACCGAGCCCTACCAGCTCGACGACCTGCGTGAACTCGCCGACCTGGCAGCCAGCTTCGGCGCCGACTGCGAACTGCTGGACACCGACCAGATCCGCGCCCAGGTCAACTCACCGACCTACCTCGGCGCGCTCTGGGAGAAGGACGGCGTCGCGATGGTCAACCCCGGCCAAGCTCGCCTGGGGCCTCAAGCAGGCCTGCCGCGACCAGGGCGTGCGCCTCTACGAGCACACCCGCGCCACCGACCTCGCCGAGTCCGGCACCGGCATGGCCGTCCGCACCCCCTACGGACGGATCTTCGCCGGCCGGGTGGCGCTCGGGACCAACGTCTTCCCCTCGCTGGTCAAGCGGGCCCGCCCGTACACCGTGCCGGTCTACGACTACGCGATGATGACCGAGCCGCTGACCGCCGAGCAGCTCGCCGCGATCGGCTGGCAGAACCGCCAGGGCATCGGCGACAGCGCCAACCAGTTCCACTACTACCGGCTGTCGGCCGACAACCGGATCCTGTGGGGCGGCTACGACGCCATCTACAACTTCGGCGGCAAGCTCCGCGCCGAGTACGACCAGCGCCCGCAGACCTACCGGACGCTGGCCACGCACTTCTTCCAGACCTTCCCCCAGCTGGAAGGCCTGCGCTTCACCCACGCCTGGGGCGGCGCGATCGACACCTGCACGCGCTTCTCCGCCTTCTTCGACACGGCGTACAAGGGCAAGGTCGCCTACGCCGCCGGCTACACCGGCCTCGGCGTCGGCGCCACCCGCTTCGGCGCGGAGGTGATGCTCGACCTGCTGGCCGGGCAGACGACGGAGCGCACCGCCCTGGAGATGGTCCGCCGCAAGCCCCTCCCGTTCCCCCCGGAGCCGGTGCGCTGGGCGGGCATCGAACTGACGAAGTGGTCCCTCGACCGCGCGGACCGCAACGCGGGGCGGCGGAACGTCTGGCTGAAGACGCTGGACCGGCTGGGCCTGGGCTTCGACAGCTGAGCGGTGACCGTTCCCTTCGGCCCCAAGTACGTTAGTACTTGGGGCCGATGTGCTCGTCCATCAGCGCGACGGACGCCTTGCGGGCGACGGAGACGTTGACCCCGCCGTTGGTGCGCCGCGCTGCTTTCCACTCCACGCCCACCGAGTTGAGGGTGTCCGTGAAGATGCGCAGGATGTCGGTGGACGTGTTGGTGAAGAAGTACCGCGGGTACTCATGCCGTCGGACCTCACCGTTGACGGTGCGGGTGGCCCAGTTGACGATCCGACACCCGTCGGAGTGGATCAGCCCGCGGATCAGCTCCCACGGGTGAGCGTCGACGATGACCTGCTGCCAGGGTTCCAGGGCTATCAGGCGTTCGTGCTTCTTGCCGGGGCCGTGCTGAGGAAAGATGCAGGTCAGGTGGGTTGAGTAGACCTTGACGTCGCGACACCCGGTCTTGCGCACGCGGCAGGGCTTGTTGTTCGGCAGGACACGGCGCATGGCGAGCTCGGCGGCGTCCATCAGGCCGGGCCACTTGTCGCCACAGGTGATAGCCAGATTGTGGGTCCGGTGCTGCTTGGGTTGGATGATGTGGCCGTCGCCCAGGTAGAGGCCCAGCAGGTATGCATACGCGGGCTGGTCCAACTCGTCGCCGTAGCAGAATGGGCAGGTCGACAGCTTCCGGCCGGGGAGTTCGCTGTGCTTTGCACGGTCATCGTGCTTCCAGGAGCCAACAGTCCCGATGGGGACGCCAAGTCGGCGTGCTACCTCGGCGTTGGGGACACCGTTCCTCAGTAGGAGAACGGCTTCGTCGCGGGTTGATCGAACGGCCATGCGGCCAGCATCCGTCGTCGGAGTCCAGATGTTGGACGATGCGGCGTTGATCACTCGAAGTGATGAATCTCGCAGCGACGCTTGCGACTTTGAATTCAAAGGTAAATAAGGGTGCCGGGTGCGGGATTCGAACCCGCAAGCCCTTTCAGGCGGAAGCTTTTGAGGCTTCTGTGTATGCCATTCCACCAACCCGGCCTGGGAAGCTTTGAGAAGTATAGCGGGTGTGTGCCCGCACACGGGTCTAGGTACCCTCGTGCATGCAGTACCCCGCCGGAACGAGGAGCCCCGTGAGCACCGCCGACGAGCAGCCCCAGGCGCTTGAGACCGACTTGTCCCAGATCACCCGAATTGTCATCGCCGAGGACGAGGCGCTGATTCGCCTCGACCTCAAGGAGATGCTGGAGGAGGAGGGCTACATCGTTGTCGGTGAGGCCGGTGACGGTGCGACAGCGGTGAAGCTGGTCGAGGAGCTGCGCCCCGACCTCGCCATCCTCGATGTGAAGATGCCGATCCTGGACGGGCTCTCCGCCGCCGAGCAGATCCATGACGCGCACCTGGCGCCGGTGCTGATGCTGACCGCGTTCTCGCAGCGGGAGTTGGTGGACCGGGCGCGGGACGCGGGGGCGATGGCGTACATCGTCAAGCCGTTCTCCAAGAGCGACCTGGTGCCCGCGATCGAGATGGCGGTGTCCCGCTACACCGAGATGCGGACGCTGGAGGAGGAGATCGCCGACCTCACCCAGCGGTTGGAGACGCGCAAGCTGGTGGACCGGGCGAAGAGCGTGCTGCAGACGAAGTTCGGGTTGAACGAGCCGGCGGCCTTCCGCTGGATCCAGAAGACCTCGATGGACCGCCGGATGACCATGGCCGCCGTCGCGGAGGCCGTGATCGAGGAGGGCGTGGCGCAGGACAGCAAGAAGAAGTCCGAGGCCGCCGAGAGCTGAGAGACGCGGAAGGGACCGGCCGCGCGCTGCCGCGCGGCCGGTCCCTTCCGTCTGTCTGTCGCTAGTCCTCGCCGAGGTAGGACTTGCGGACCGACTCGTCCGTCAGCAGTTCGGCGCCCGTGCCGGTCAGCACGATGTGCCCGGTCTGCATCACGTACCCCTGGTCGGAGAGCGACAGCGCCGCCTGGGCGTTCTGCTCGACCAGCAGGATGGTGGTGCCGCTGGCCTTGAGTTCGACGATGGTCGCCATGATCTTCTGCATCATGATCGGCGAGAGGCCCATCGACGGCTCGTCGAGCATCAGCAGCTTGGGCCGTGACATCAGCGCCCGTCCCATCGCGAGCATCTGCTGCTCGCCGCCGGACAGGGTGCCGGCGGCCTGCTTTCGGCGTTCGCCGAGGATCGGGAAGAGCGTGTAGGCGCGCTCGATGTCCTCGGTGATGCCGGGCGCGTCCTTGCGCAGGAACGCGCCGAGCAGCAGGTTCTCCTCGATGGTCATCCGGGGGAAGATGTGCCGGCCCTCGGGGGAGTGGGCCAGGCCCAGCGAGACGATCTTGTGCGCGGGGACGGTGTTGAGCGTCTGGCCGTCGAAGAGGATCGAGCCGGCGGTGGGCTTCAGCAGGCCGGAGAGGGTGCGCAGGGTGGTGGTCTTGCCGGCGCCGTTGGTGCCGATCAGGGTGGTGACCTCGCCCTGGTTGACGGTGAAGCTGATGCCCTTGACGGCCTCGATCTTGCCGTAGGCGACGCGGAGGTCGGTGACCTCCAGGAGTGCGGTGCTCATTCGGTGGTCTCCGTGCTCTGCGCGCTCTCCACGCTGTCCGTGACAGTCTCCAGCGGTTCCCCGAGGTACGCGGTGATCACCCGCTCGTCGCCCTGGACGGTCTCCCGGTCACCCTCGACGATCTTCTGACCCTGCACCAGCACGGCCGTGCGGTCGCAGAGGTTGAAGATGAACCGCATGTCGTGCTCGATGACCAGGATCGCGACGCCCTTGTCCCGGATGGCGAAGACGAGTTCCTCGGCGGCCCGGGTCTCCTGCGGGTTCATGCCCGCCGTCGGCTCGTCGAGCAGCAGCAGGCCGGGTTCGCTGGCCAGCGCCCGGGCGATCTCCAGCTTGCGCTGCTCGCCGTAGGGGAGGTTGCGGGCCAGGTGGTCGGCCTTCTTGTCCAGGCCGGTGAAGGCGAGCAGTTCCATGGCCTTCTCGCGGCTGTCGGCCTCGGCCCGCCGGTAGCCGGGGCCGCGGATCAGCGCGGAGATCAGGCCCTCCTTGGTGCGGCTGTGCCGGCCGACCAGGACGTTCTCCAGAACGGTCATGTTGGCGAACAGCCGGATGTTCTGGAAGGTGCGCGCGATGCCGGCCTGGGTGACCAGGTGGGGCTTGGGCGGCAGGACCTTGTCGCGGTAGCTGACGGTGCCTTCGGTGGGGACGTACAGGCCGGTCAGGCAGTTGAAGAAGGTGGTCTTGCCGGCGCCGTTGGGGCCGATCAGACCGATGATCTCGCCCTCGCTGACCGTCAGGTCGACGTTGTTGACGGCGGTCAGGCCGCCGAAGCGCATGGTGACGCCCCGGGCGTCCAGCAGGGGCGCCGCTGTGGCCGTGGCGGCGGTGGCCGCCTTGGTGATGCTGGTCATGGTCCTCACGCCCCTGCCGTGCTGAGGGTGGTGGTGTCGGTGCCGCCGCCCTGTGCGGGGATGTCGGCCTCGTGGAACTCCAGTTGGCGGCGCCGGTTGGCGACGATGCCCTCGGGCCGGAAGCGCATCAGCAGGATGAGGGCGACGCCGAAGGCGAGCAGCTGGTACTTCTGCAGGAACTCGAGCTTCTCGGGGATCAGGTAGAGCAGCGAGGCGCCGAGCAGCGGGCCGCTGACCGTCCCCATGCCGCCGAGGACGACGGCGGCCAGCAGGAAGGCCGAGTTGGGCGGGGCGGAGCCGGCGAACTGGTACGGGCTGGGCACCACGTTGTAGGTGACGTGGGCGCTGACGGTGCCGGCCAGGCCGGCCAGGGCGGCGCCCAGCGCGAAGGCGGTGAGCTTGACCCGGAAGCCGTTGATGCCCATCGCCTCGGCGGCCGTCTCGTCCTCGCGGATCGCGATCCAGGCGCGCCCGATGCGGGAGTTGCCGGCCCGGCTGAAGACCGCGATGACGATCAGGGTGACGACCAGCATCAGCAGGAAGTAGTTGGCGAAGCGTCCGATGGTGAAGGGGCCGAAGCTGTGGGCGTTGCCGAGGCTGAGGCCGAAGATGCTGATGTCGGGGATGTCGGGGATGCCGTTCGGACCGTTGGTGATCTTGGGGCCGGACGAGCCGTCCAGGTTGTTCACCATGATCCGGAAGATCTCACCGAAGCCGAGCGTGACGATGGCGAGGTAGTCGCCGCGCAGCCGCAGGGTGGGGGCGCCGATGAGCACGCCGAAGACCAGCGAGACCGCGGCCCCGGCCAGCGCGGCGATCCAGAACGGGACCTGGGCGCTGTGGAAGGGCGAGTACGGCGAGCCGGAGATCAGCGCGGCCGTGTAGGCGCCGACGCCGAGGAAGGCGACGTAGCCGAGGTCGAGCAGGCCGGTGAGGCCGACCACGATGTTCAGGCCGAGCGCGACGGTGGCGAAGATCAGGATGTTGACGCCGATGTTCGCGTTGTGGTCGTCGTGCTGGGTGAGCGGGAAGAGCGCGGCGGCCGCGAAGGCGGCAGCCATCGCGAACGGCCGCTGCCGGGCGAGCAGCGCGGAGATCCGCTCGAAGAGGCCGGACCGGACGTGAGCAGCGGCGGTGAAGACGACGGTGACCAGGAAGCCTTCGAAGAGCTCGCCGTAGGAGGTGTCGATGCCGTAGGTGAAGATGCCCAGGCCCAGCGCGGCGATGGCGGTGACCACCAGCCGCTCCTGCCAGGCGGGTGCGGCCTGCGGTTTGCCCGCTGGGTGCTGGTCGGTGGGCAGCGCCAGCGTGCCGTACAGGGCGGGCAGGACGGCGACGCCGGCGATCCAGCCGCCGATGGTGAGGTTGGCCAGGCCGCCGAGTTCGAAGGCGATCGCGCCCAGGGTGAACCAGGTGGTGGCGAGCGCGCCGAGGGCGAGCCAGCGCAGCGGCCGGGTGTGCCCGGTGGGGGCGAGCCAGCACAGGCCGCGCAGGTTGTAGGCGGCGAGCGCCTGGAGCAGGAGCAGCAGGCCGGCGGTGACGGTGAGCCACTGCAGGCCGCCGGGGTAGCCGGCGACGGTGAGGTCGCCGGGGAAGTCGGCGGTCCAGGTCCAGGAGAGGAAGGCCGAGGCGATGGTCAGGACGGCGCCGCCGGCGGTCAGGGCGCGGGCCGCGCCGGGCGGCAGGGTGCCTTCCAGGTTGGCGAGTCGGCCGCCGGCTGCGGTGCGCAGGCGGGGGATGAACTGGCTGGTGTCCATGGTGGTGTCCTCCTCCGCCCTCAGGCCCGGTCCGCTACGCGTTCGCCGAGTAGCCCTTGTGGTCGCAGCAGCAGGACCAGGATCAGCAGGACGAAGGCCCAGACCGGGGACCAGGCCTGCCCGCCGAGCTGGTGCATGCCGGGGATGTCGGCGATGTAGGCGGTGGCGAGGGCTTCGGCGAGGCCGAGGACCAGTCCGCCGAGCATCGCGCCGTAGATGTTGCCGATACCGCCGAGGACGGCCGCGGTGAACGCCTTGAGGCCGGCTTCGAAGCCCATGTCGTAGCTGACCTGGCCGTAGCGCAGGCCGTAGCAGATGGCGGCGACGGCGGCGAAGACGGCGCCGATGGCGAAGGCGGTGGCGATGATCCGGTTGGTGTCGATGCCCATCAGCTGGGCGGTGTCCGAGTCCTGGGCGGTGGCCTGCATGGCGCGGCCGGTGCGGGACTTGCGGACGAACAGGGCCAGCACGACCATGCAGATCGGTGCGGCGATGACGGTGAAGAGGTCGCCGGACTGGATGTCGACGCCGCCCAGGTGCCAGGGACCGCTGGGGATCTGCGGGAAGACCCGGGCGCTGGTGGCCTGCGGGTAGAGGTTGTGCACGGCCTGCTGGAGGGCGAGCGAGAGGCCGATGGCCGCGATCAGCGGGGCGAGCCGGGGTGCGCCGCGCAGCGGCCGGTAGGCGAACCGTTCGGCGCCCAGGGCTATCAGCACCGAGGTGGCGGCGCCGCCGACGAGCATCAGCGGCAGGGCGAGCCAGAGCGAGGTGCCGTGCGGGAGGACCAGGTAGACGGTGAGAGCGCCGAATCCTCCGGTCATGAAGATCTCGCCGTGGGCGAAGTTGATGAGCTGCACGATGCCGTACACCATCGTGTAGCCGATGGCGATCAGGCCGTAAGTCGAGCCTAGGAACAGCCCGTTGGCGAGTTGTTGCGGCAGGGTGTGCACCGCAAGCCTCCATGTCGCTGTGGAGAGGTCGCTGTGGAGAGCGTGGCGTCTCGTGGGGTGGGGGGACGAGGGGGCCGCGCGGCTCTGGTGTGCGCGCGCGGCCCGGGGTCGTGAGGTGGGGCTGGGTCGTGAGGTGGGGCTGGGTCAGCCGTTGAAGGCGCCGGTCTTGACGGAGACCCACTTGCCGCCGGTGACCTGGTAGACGGTCAGCTGCTTGTTGGTGGTGTCGCCGAAGGCGTCGAAGGAGACGTGGCCGGCGATGCCGTCGAAGTCGCTCTTCTGCACGCCGTCGACGACCTTGGCGCGGGCGTCGGAGGGGATCTTGCCGCCGTTGGCGGCGGCCACGCTGCCGACGGCCTTGATGATGGCGGTGGCGGCGTCGTAGGAGTAGCCGCCGTAGGTGCCGTAGTCGCCGGGGTACTTGGCGGCCTTGTACTTGGCGATGAAGTCCTGGGCGGTGGCCAGGCCGTCGACCGGGGAGCCGACCGAGGTGGCGAGGTCGCCCTCGGTGCCGGCGCCGCCGACCGAGATGTAGGTGGCGGAGAAGATGCCGTCGCCGCCCATCAGCGGGATGGCGTCGCCGGCGGCCTTGAGCTGCTTGGAGAGCAGCGAGGCCTCGTCGTACTGGCCGCCGTAGTAGAGCATGTCGGCGCCGGACGCCTTGATCTTGGTGACCAGGGTGGAGAAGTCCTTGTCACCGGTGGAGACGTGGTCGGTGCCGGCGATGGCGCCGCCGTCCTTGGTGAAGGAGTCCTTGAAGATCCCGGCCAGGCCGGCGCCGTAGGTCTGCTTGTCGTCGACGACGAAGGCGTTCTTCTTCTTGGCGGTGCCCGACGCGTACTGGGCGGCGTAGGCGCCCTGCAGGGCGTCGGTGGTGGCGGTGCGGAAGTAGGTCTTGTAGCCGCGGACCTTGGTGCCGGCCGCCCAGTTGGGGCCCTGGGTGAGCGCGGGGTTGGTGTTGGAGGGCGAGATCTCGACCAGGTTGGCGGTCTCGAAGACCTGCTGCATCGACTGCGCGACACCGGAGTTGAGCGGGCCGACGACGCCGAGGACGCTGCTGTCGGCGACCAGGGAGGTGGCGTTCTGCTGGCCGGTGGCGGGCTGCGCCTGGTCGTCCAGGGCCTTGACCTTGAAGGTGACGCCGGGGACGGTCTTGTTCTTGTTGGCGTCGTCGACGGCGATCTGCACGCCGTACTGGATGCCGAGGCCGGTGGCCGAGTTCTCGCCGGAGAGCGGGGCGTCGACGCCGATGGTGACGGTGGTGCCGGCCGCGCTGTCGCCGCCGGACTTGCTGGCGCCGCGGGAGCCGCAGGCGGTCACGGTGAGCGCTCCGGTGAGGGCGATGCTCAGGACGAGCAGTGAACGATGACGCACGAGGGTCCCCTTCTGGTCAGGAAGCGCCGGGTCGGGGTCGACTCGGTGCCGGGTCGCGCGCTGGGGCATGCCCGAACTGGATGAGCCCGATCCGGTGGCGCGGTGACTGGCCGTGACTCTAGAGCGCGCGGGGCGGCTCTGGCAGGGGTGTGGGTGTCCTGTGATTCTCTTGTTATGAGCACTGGCATGCCGTGTCTCATATGTTGGACTTCGCGGGTGCGAAATTCCGGGCGGTACTGGGCCGGTGGTGGCGATAGGGGTCAAAACCGGCTGGGTGAAAGGGTGGTGGCCGATGCGTCCGATAATCGATCAGGAGTGTCCGAGGGGGGTTGGCCGGTCGCACGCGTCCGGATAACGGATTCCGGGGTCGACCGAAGGGCGCCGGTCGCCTGCGGGCGGTCGAAACGGACCGCCCGCTCGCCGTGCCGTCGCCCGGTTCGATTGTTACGCAGTGTTACGGTCGAGTAAAAGCGCCCGGCTCCCGCACGCTTGCCCCGGACTTGCCTCGGACATGCGAAAGCCCCCTTGTCGGCGAGGATCTGCCCAGGCGGGGCAGGGGCCAAACAAGGGGGCGCAGCAGAGCTTTTGACGGATGGTCAGGCGAGGTCAGGCGGGGTCGGAAAGGCTTACAGGTCGCGCAGGGCGCAGGTCAGGCGGCAGCTGGTGATCCGCCGGCCGGTGTCGTCGGTGATGGCGATCTCGTACGTCGCGGCGGTGCGGCCCTTGAACACGGCCGTCGCGACCGCGGTCACCAGGCCCGAGGTGGCCGAGCGGTGGTGGGTGACGTTGAGGTCCACGCCGACCGCGTAGCGGCCCGGGCCCGCGTGCAGCATCGCGCCCACCGAGCCGAGCGTCTCGGCCAGCGCGGCCGAGGCGCCGCCGTGCAGCAGGCCGTACGGCTGCTGGTTGCCCTCCACCGGCATGGTGCCGACCACTCGGTCGCCGGACGCCTCGACGATCCGGATGCCCAGCTTCTCGCCGAGCGCTCCCCCGGAGAAGGTGGACGGCTCGACGCCCAGCTTGGCGAAGTGGTCGAGGACGTCCTGCGGCACGTCGAGCTTGGGGGTCGCCTCGGTCATGCTGTCTCTCCTACCGGTTGACGGACGGCCGCGGGGTGTGGCCTTGCGCGATCGTACGACCGGCGCGCGCCAAGGTGGGGCGGGGGAGGGCGGGGGAACTGCGTCGCGGCGTCCGTTGTCGGTGCCGGGCTCTAGGATTCAGTGACGGGCAGTGGAGTCGGCAGGAACGGACGTTGACGTGGCTACGCAGAGTGCGGTACAGGGTGCGGCGAGTGGCGATCGGCCGGGGGCGCGGCCCCGGTTGATGCTGCTCGACGGCCATTCGCTGGCGTACCGGGCGTTCTACGCCCTGCCCGTGGAGAACTTCAGCACCTCCACCGGCCAGTCGACCAACGCGGTCTACGGCTTCGCCTCGATGGTCGCCAACACCGTGCGCGACGAGGCGCCCACCCACCTCGCGGTGGCCTTCGACCTCTCCCGCAAGACCTTCCGCTCGGCGGAGTTCCCCGACTACAAGGCCAACCGTGCCAAGACGCCCGACGAGTTCAAGAGCCAGATCGGCCTGATCGGCGAACTGCTGGACGCGATGACCGTGCCGCGGATGGCGCTGGAGGGCTTCGAGGCCGACGACATCATCGCCACCCTGGCCACCGCCGCCGAGGCGGCCGGCTTCGACGTGCTGATCGTCACCGGCGACCGCGACGCGCTCCAGCTGGTCACCGACCACGTCACCGTCCTCTACCCCACCAAGGGCGTCTCCGAGCTGACCCGCTACACCCCCGAGAAGGTCGCCGAGAAGTACGGCGTGACGCCCCGCCAGTACCCGGACTTGGCCGCGCTGCGCGGCGACCCGTCCGACAACCTCCCCGGTATCCCCGGCGTCGGCGAGAAGACCGCCGCCAAGTGGGTCAACCAGTTCGGCTCCTTCGACGAGTTGGTCTCCCGGGCCGACGAGGTCAAGGGCAAGATCGGCGAGAAGCTGCGCGAGCACCTCGACTCGGTCAAGCGCAACCGGGTGCTCACCGAGCTGGTGCGCGACGTCGAACTGCCGCTGGGCGTCGAGGACCTGGTCCGCACCGCCTTCGACCGGGAGGCCGTCGGGACGCTGATGGAGTCGCTGGAGTTCCGCAACTCCAACTTCCGCGACCGGGTCTTCGGGCTCGACCCGGGCGGCGTGGTGGAGGCCGCCGAGGTGGCCGCCGCGCCCGGCATCGAGGTCGAGGGCGAACTGCTCACCGAGCCCGGCGCGTTGGCGGCCTGGCTGGCCGCGGCCACCGGCACGGTCGCGGTCGCCGCCGTCTACACCTGGGCACTGGGCAGCGGCAGCGTGCAGGAGGTCGCGCTGGCCGACGCCGACACCGCCGTCTGGTTCGACCCGTCCCAGCTCGCCGAGCAGGACGACCGCGCGTTCGCCCAGTGGCTGGCCGACCCGGAGCGTCCCAAGGCGCTGCACATCGCCAAGCAGGTGATGCGGGCCTTCGCCGAGCAGGGCTGGCAGATCGCCGGGGTGCGCGCCGACACCGCGCTCGCCGCCTACCTGGAGAAGCCCGGCCGGCGCACCTTCACCCTGGAGGTGCTCGCCGAGGAGTACCTGGGCCGCTCGCTCGCCCCGGCCCCGGTCGCCGAGAGCGGCCAACTGGCCTTCGGCGCCGAGGAGGAGGACGACACCTCGGGCGCCCGGGCGCTGATGGTGCAGGCCCGCACGGTGCTCGACCTCGCCGAGCTCTTCGAGACCCGGCTGGCCGAGGTCGGCGCCGTCGAGCTGCTGCACGACATGGAGTTGCCGATCGCGGCGCTGCTGGCCCGGATGGAGCGCACCGGCATCGCCGCCGACCGTGCCCATCTCACCGCGCTGGAGAACCAGTTCGCGGTGGAGATCCAGCGGGTGGTGGAGGAGGCGCACGCCGCCGCCGGCCACGCCTTCAACCTCGGCTCGCCCAAGCAGCTCCAGGAGATCCTCTTCGGCGAGCTCAACCTGCCCAAGACCAAGAAGATCAAGACCGGCTTCACCACCGACGCCGACGCGCTGACCTGGCTGGCCACCCAGACCGACAACGAGCTGCCGGTCATCCTGCTGCGCCACCGCGACCAGGCCAAGCTGCGCACCACCGTGGAGGGCCTGCTCAAGACGGTCTCGCCGCAGGGGCGGATCCACACCACCTTCAACCAGATGGTCGCCGCCACCGGCCGGCTCTCCTCGCAGGACCCGAACCTGCAGAACATCCCCGTGCGCACCGAGGAGGGCCGGCTGATCCGCCGCGCCTTCGTGGTCGGCGAGGGGTACGAGTCGCTGCTGACGGCCGACTACTCGCAGATCGAGCTGCGGATCATGGCCCACCTCTCCGAGGACGAGGCGCTGATCGAGGCCTTCGCCAGCGGCGAGGACCTGCACACCACCGTCGCGTCGTCGGTCTTCGGCGTGGAGCGCGACGCGGTGGACGCCGAGATGCGCCGCAAGATCAAGGCGATGTCCTACGGCCTGGCGTACGGGCTCTCCGCCTTCGGCCTCTCCCAGCAGCTGAACATCAAGCCGGCCGAGGCGCAGGGCCTGATGGACACCTACTTCGAGCGCTTCGGCGGCATCCGCGAGTACCTGCACCGGGTGGTCGAGGAGGCCCGCGCCACCGGGTACACGGAGACCCTGCTCGGTCGCCGCCGCTACCTGCCCGACCTCACCAGCGACAACCGCCAGCGCCGCGAGATGGCCGAGCGGATGGCCCTGAACGCCCCCGTCCAGGGCTCGGCCGCCGACATCGTCAAGATCGCCATGCTGCGGGTGGACGCCGAACTCACCAAGGCGGGCCTGACCACCCGGATGCTGCTCCAGGTGCACGACGAAATCGTGCTGGAACTCGCCCCGGGCGAGCGCGAGCAGGTCGAGTCCATCGTCCGCGAGCAGATGGCCGGCGCCTACGCCCTACGCGCCCCCCTCGACGTCTCGGTCGGCATCGGCCCCAACTGGGAAGCCGCCGCCCACTGACCCACCCTCAGCCGGTGAGACAGGCCAGCTGCCGACCAAGCCGGTCGGCGCTGGGCCTGCGGTCGGGATCGGCGGCCAACGCGGCTACGAGGACGCCCCGAAGGTCGGGCCACAGCCGCGGATACAGGCGCAGCGGAACGCGGCCGGAGCCGATGGCCGCGCGCAACTGCCAGGTGGTGGCCTCGTCCTCGTCCAGGCCGTGCGCGTCGTAAGCGAGCGGCCACTCACCGCTGGCGCACGCCCAGAGACTTCCCGCGATCGCATACACGTCACTCGCGGCGGTGGTCACGGGCACCGCGCGGCCCTGGACGAGGGCACGGGCGAGCTCTGGTGCTTCGAGGTGGATGAGCGCCGCTCCCTCCCGTCGGTCGTCATCGGGCAACCCAGGGCCGTGGGCGTTGCAGAGGTCGATCAGACGGGGGCCGTTGCCGGTGTGGATGCAGTGGGCTGCCTGGAGGTCACCATGGACCCACCCTGCCTCGTGGAGGGCGGCGACGGTTTCGCACAGCTCGACGGCGGCTCGGACGGCGGCGCGGCGCTCCGCGTCGTGGTAGGTGCCGTCCCGCACTGGCTGCCACAAGTCCCAAGTGGACGGGCCGTCGTACCAGGGCGCGACAGTGAAGGGACCAGTCGCGGCGATACCAGCCCAGGCAGGCTTCCAGCCGCCGCCGAAGTGTTCCCGCAGGGCGTTCATCACCGCGTACTCGCGAGCCGGCAGTTGGCCCGCTGATGGATAGCCGGGGCACGGCACCACGACCTTGACGGCCAACCGTTGGCCGACGCTCACGGCATCGCTACCCGCCGCGGTCACCCGCCAGACCTGAACGCCACGCCGCTCCGTGATCAGCAGCCGATCCGTCACTGCGCCCGCCGTTAACGCAATGACGTCGAACACGTCGCCGGTCACGGTGCGATTCCCAGACGGGACGCCAGACCGACGAGTTCGGGGTTTGAGCGGCGGTGCAGCGCGAGCAGGACGCGGGCGACCTCGCGAGCCATCGGGTGAACACGGGTCATCTGCGGTGCCGTCCTCTCGGCGGTTCGAAGCGAGCGCAGGGAGGCGTCGCGGTCGCCCACAGCGAGGTGGGCTCGAGCGGTGTCCAGGTGGAAGTGCCCGACGCGTGTCGGGGTCAGCCCAGCACCAGGTGTGTACCCGTCCGCGAGCGAGGCGGCCTTCTGCGGCTGGTCGAGTTCGACGTGCGCGGCCAGGACATGCAGATGGGTATTGCCTGCCCCGAACGTGAGATTGTGCGCCAGGACATCCCCGATGGGCAGCACTTCGGCCAACCGGTGAGCGTACGCGGTGTGCTCGGCCGTGGCACTCGCGTCCTTGGCACGGGAGGCGAGCGTGATGGCCCGCAGATGCAGAGCCCCGAGTGCGACAACTGCCGACGGCTGGTCAGCCTGGACGGCGCCGTAGCGGCTGATCGCCTCCTCGACCACGGCCATCCCGCCGTCGTAGTCACCGGCGGACTGGAAGGTCCCCGCACGGGTCCATGCTGCTCCTGCCGACGCCACCGGATTCTGGGCCCGTTCCGCTGCCCACGCCTGGCGTCCCACCACGATCTCGGCAAGGTCGGGCTGCCCGAGCCGGTGCGCCAGGGTGTAGGCGCAGGCGTAGGCATCCGCGAGCATCCCCCACCTGGCCGGGTCATGAACGGCGTGTGCGTGGGCGGTCAGGTCGTCGATCAGGGCGGGAAGCTCCAGCGCCAGGGCGTCGTAACGGGTGGCGGCACGCAGGGTGGTGGCCGTGGCGAGGCGCTCCGAGAGGGTCTCGGGAGCCGGAAGTGGCCGGTCATGCGGAAGGTCGTAGCGCCGGACCGCTGATCGCACCGCGTCGATGTTCGGCCCGCTATTGCGCGTCTGCACCTGCCCGTTGAGCTGAGCCATGGTGACGCCGAGGGCGCGGGCTACTGATGCGGCGACCGCTGGCGTGCAGGGACGGTCTCCGATCTCGATCTTCGAGAGGAGGGACATCGAGATGCCCGCACGAAGGCGGAGCGCGTTCTGCGACAGCCCGGCGGCTTTGCGCAAGGTGGCGATGTTCTCGCCGATCGAGGGGGCGGGCGTTGCGGGGACGTGCGGGTCTGTCATGGCTTTGAGTCTCCCGAGGCGGACGGGCAGCGTTTACCGATTCTGGGGCGTGCTGACGGACTGTGCATAGGTTGTGCAAGTTCGGGCCCTGCGCATCTCGTTAACTCAGTGTCAGCCTATGAACACGGAACGCACGGGCGGTTTCGAGCAGGCGGCAGTGCCTCAACTGAGCACTGGCCTCGATCGAATCGCGTCTTCGTAGGCCTCGGGCGACATCCGACATCCCGCTGCGCGGATGACAGCCGGGGCCTGACCGACCGCTCGATCACTGAGGAGACACTCCGATGCCCACTGCTGAGCAGGCGTTTGGCGCTGGTCTGACGCACCGGGTTGCTGGCGCAACGGGCTGCCGCAGGGAGTGCCGAGCAGAGGCCGTGACAGCGACTGCGCAGCGTGACATACCGTGCGCACCGGAGTCAGCGAGGGCCAGCCGCCGGTTCGTCGCAGAGTGGCTTACTGCGTGGGGGCTTGTTGAAGTGGTCGACGTCGCTGAGCTGCTGGTTTCAGAGCTGGTCGGGAACGCGGCCCGGTACACCGGTTGTACCCGCCTGCGCGTCCACGTCGCTCTGCAGGGTCCTGTCGTTCGCGTCGGCGTTCGGGACTCCTCAGCAGCACTGCCCGTGCTGCTCGTCGCGTGCGACGACGCCGAGAACGGTCGAGGGCTCGGCCTGATCGCTGCGCTCTCGCACCGGTTCGGGGTGACTCCCGAGCAGCCTGGCAAGACGGTGTGGTTCGAGCTTCGCACGGATAGCCAGCGCTGTTAGCGCACGGACCTGCGCCGTTCGGCGCGCACGCTCGGCCGCCCGGTCGAGCGACGAACCATCAACATCTAGGAGGAGCACATGAACACCGTCACCGAGGTCAACTTGGAGCTGTTCGAGTTGGGCAAGTTCTTCACCATCACCGGCCGCCGTCTCGCCGGTGGGCAGTCCGCCCCGGAGATGTTCTCCGCCGCGATCGACGCCGCCTGGCACAGGCTCGCCGAGGACCCCATCGTGCACAGCGAGTTCGCCAAGGCCCACGCCGGACGTGACCTCACGCACGCGGAGACGGGCGGACGCGGGGTTATCGAGTGGGTGACGGCGTACGAGGCGGCGTACGGGCCGCTCCCGGTGATCTGGTTCACGAACAGCGATGGCGTGGTGGACAGCGCCACCCTCGCCCGCTATCGCGAGACCGGCGTGGTGGTGGCCGAGTGGAACTGCTCGCCCGCGCCGGGCGACGGTGACGCGGTGCCGGAGAACACTGTCCGGTGATCACCGGACGAATCGGCGGAGCGTCCCGGCCGATTGCCGGGGCGCTCCGCCTCATCGAAGCTCGAACCACGCACCCGACTGCGGTGGACGTGTCCGCCTACGTCACCGCCATGGAGCAGCACTGTCCGTTCCTCGCGCCCTCCATCGGGCGGGGAATGACCGGCTGGACGGTGTACGAGATCGCCCTCGCTTCTCGGCGCGATGCTGTCGAGGCAGACCTGTTCCGGGCAGGGGTGCAGGCCGCCGAATGGGTAAGGCCACTGACCAACCGCCCGCACGGCGCGTTCGTCTGCGAGAACGTCGTCCTCCTCGGCGAGGCTGCGGATGCGGGGCACCGTGAGTTGATGGCCTGGCCGCACTGGGCGCTGAAACACCTGTATGGGCCGGTGGGGGTGATGTTCGGGAAGTTCGTCCGCGACACGGACGAACTGGACAGGTTCGGCCAGCGCATCCCACCGCCGCCGTTCTCGTTCCTCCCGGTACGGGCCGCCGTTCGGGCCCGCGACCCCCGATTCCTCGCGGACACACCCGGGTTGGCTGCGGAGCTGGCCGTTGCCTCTGATGATGGCCGCGACGTGTTCGAGCACATCCCCGACGACTGGAAGGCGGTACGGGCATGGGCGAGTTCCCTCCCTGCCCCAGAGAAGCCGTGAGCATGGCCGAGTACCGGTGCGGTCCGGTCGAGTTGAAGGAGATCACCTACCGGCGCGGTTCGGCGGTCTGGAAGGCCACTGGTCCCGTCGCTACCGTCGCCATCAAGAGTGGCTATGGCGAGGGTGCCGAGATCACCGTGCGGGAGGCGGCCGTGCTCGACGCCCTGGCCGGCTGTTCCGCAACTGCTGGCAGCAATTGGTACGTCACCGACTGGGTCGATGGGCCGTCCACCTGGGAGGTGTTCCGGTCCGCACGCGAATCCGCCGACGACGGCGGCCGCGTGCAGGCTCTCGGTGGGGCGATCGAACTGTGCCGGGCTGTCGCTGCTCTCCATGCCGAGGGCTGGGTGCACAGTGATCTCCAGCCTTCCCACGGTATCCACGCCACGGCCGGTGTACGGCTGATCGACTTCGCCTGGGCGTGGCACCCCGGCTTCGAGCAGCACCCCGCTTTCCGTGGCGGCATCACCCACCTGGTCGCTCCGGAGCTTGCCGCCTCCATCGCCGCAGGTGTTCGGCCGGTGAGACCGAGCGTCCAGGCCGAGGTGTACGCGCTCGCCGGTGTCCTGTGGACCTGTGTCACCGGTGCGTGGCCGTTGGACTATGTGGCGGCGGGGATCGACTGGAACGCCACGACTCCCGACGAGTTGAGAGCCGCCATCGCCACGGCGGAGATCCCACTCGCGGCCGCTCGTCCGTGGGCGGAGGTGCAGTCTGTTCTCGCTGATGTTCTGTCCGCTGGGCCGCAGAAGCGGCCGACGGCTGTTGAGCTCGCCAACGTTCTGACTGAGGTGGTCCCTTGAGTGTTCGTCGTGCCACAAGTGCCGATAGTGGTGAGCTTGCTCGTATGCACGCCGAAATGGTCGGTACGGATCTTGACGGTGCGTGGAAAGTCGGCCTGGCTGACTTCTTGGAATGCCACCTGGTGAGAGATCGAGTCGCCGCGTTCGTCGTCGATGATCCGGGAGGGGGATTAGCCTCCTGCGCCTTGGGAGTGGTGCACCGGGGGTTGCCCGGACCTGACCACGAGGGCGTGTTCGGGGTGATCCACACCGTCGTGACTGCACCGGAGTTCCGGCGCCGGGGGTACGGGCGGGCGGTGACTGAGGCTCTGGTGGCGTGGCTGACCGGGCGGGGGTGCACGTTGCTGAACCTCAATGCGAGTGACGACGGTGCGCCGTTGTACGCGTCGCTCGGATTCCGTGTGAATCCGCGGGCGATGCGGCTGGTCGGGAGGCCGTATCACCGGGTGTGAGCGCGGCGGGTGGCGGGTGTGGGGGCGCCGCAGTAGCCGCCGATTCCCTGAAGAAAATGCGTTGCGGTCGGCTCCGGCGCGGGCACATGCTGCCGGGCATGGTGAAGCTGGAGCGGCTGCGGGCCGACCATGAGGGTGACCTGCTGGAGTTCGAGCGGGCGAATCGCGAGTACTTCAAGCGGTTCATCTCGGATCGTGGGGACGAGTTCTTCGTCGAGTACGCCGCCTGGCACCGTGCTCGGCTCGCCGAGCAGGACACGGGCCTGTGCCACTTCCACGTCGTCCTGGACGACCAGGGGGACTTGGTCGGCCGGGTGAATCTCGTGGACGTGCAGGACGCGGTCGCTGAGCTCGGCTACCGGATCGGTGAGCGAGCCGCGGGACGGGGCGTGGCCACGGCCGCGGTCGAGGAGGTCTGCCGCCTGGCTGCCGCGGCGTACGGGCTGAGCGCGCTCACCGCGAGGACCACGCTCGACAACCTGGCGTCCCGGGCGGTGCTCACCCGCACCGGGTTCACCGCCGGCGGGGACGTCAGCATCGTCGGGCGCCCCGGTGTGCGGTACAGGCGCGCACTCACGTCCTAGCGGCGGGGGTTGAGGCGGCGGGTGGGTTCGGCGGTGCTGGGGTCCTCGGGCCAGGGGTGGCGGGGGTAGCGGCCGCGGAGGTCGGCGCGGACGGCGCGGTAGCCCTCGCGCCAGAAGGAGGCGAGGTCGCCGGTGATCGCGGCCGGGCGGCCGGCGGGGGAGAGCAGGTGGATGGTGAGCGGGACCCGGCCGCCGGCCAGGGTGGGAGTGGCGGCCCAGCCGAAGAGTTCCTGCAGTTTGACGGCGAGGAAGGGCCGCTCGGTGGAGTAGTCGACGCGGATCCGTGAGCCGCTGGGGACGGTGATCCGCTCGGGCGCGAGTTCGTCCAGGCGGCCGGCCTGGCCGCTCGCCCAGGGGAGCAGGCGTTGCAGCGCGGCGGTGGTGTCCACGCGCTCCAGGTCGGTGCGGCGCCGGGCGCGGGAGAGCTCGGGCTCCAGCCACTGCTCGGCCGCGTCCAGCAGGGCCGGGTCGCTGACGTCGGGCCAGGGCGCGCCGAGTGCGTGGTGCAGGAAGGCCAGCCGGGCCCGTAGCGAGCTCGCGTTCTCCGACCAGCGCAGCAGCTCGCCGACGCCCTCGCGGGCCAGGCCCTCGAGCAGGGCGGCGCGCACCAGGGCGCGGTCGGGGGAGCGGAGCGGGACGGCGTCGAGTTCGAGGGCGCCGAGGGCCTCGACGCGGCGGGCGGCCACCTCGCCGCGCCGGCTGCCGGGTGGGATGGCCCAGTGCACCTCGTCGCGGGTGGTGAGCAGGTGCGCCGCAGCAGTGCGAGCAGTGCTCTCGTCGATGAGCACTGCTCTGCGAATGCGCGCCGAGGCCGCCCCCGTCGGCCGGTCGGCGACCGCGACCGCCAGCCACTCGGCGCTGGACAGGGCCGAGCCGGCGGCGGACTCGGCGGCCGTCCCGGAGACCATCAGAAAGGAGGCCGCCGCGCCCAGCTCCACCGTGGCTTCGCGGGCCCGGGCGATCCGCTCCGGGTGCGCGAGCGCGACCACCAGCCCCGCCGCCCCCGCGTCCGGCAGGCCGGTGGCCGGAGCGTCCACGTGCGCCCGCAGCCGCCGCGTCTCGTCGCGCCAGCGCCCCGCGTACGCGTCGGAGCCCGAGGACCCGCCGCGCACCGCCCGCCACACCGCCGACAGGTCGTCCCCCAGCGCCCGCGGAGGCTCCTCCGAGAGCAGCGCGACGAGCTCCGCCGCCCGCCGCGCCCCCACCGCCGGCGCGCCGTCCAGCAGCGCCCGCGCCAGCCGCGGATGCAGCCCCGTCCGCGCCAGCCGCACGCCGCGCGCGGTGGCCCGCCCCGCGCCGTCCACCGCGCCCAGCGCCGTCAGCGTCCGCCGAGCCGCCGCCATCGCGCCTGCCGGAGGCGCGTCCGGCAGCGCGAGCGAGCTGGCCTGCGGGTCGCCCCAGCACGCCACCTGCAGCGCGAACGGCGTCAGGTCCGCCAGCGCGATCTCGGGCGCGGGAAAGCGCGGCGCCCGGGCGTCCTCGACCTCTGCCCAGCAGCGGTAGGCCGCGCCCGGCGCCTCACGCCCGGCCCGTCCGGCGCGCTGGCGCCCGGCGGCCAGCGAGGCGCGCACCGTCACCAGTCCGGCCAGCCCCCGCGCGTGGTCGGTGCGCGGCTCGCGGGCCAGCCCGCAGTCCACCACGATCCGCACCCCGGGCACGGTCAGCGAGGACTCGGCCACCGAGGTCGACAGGATCACCCGCCGCCGCTGCCCCGCCGTGAGCGCCGCGTCCTGCACGGCGGCGGCCGCCTGCCCGTGCAGCTGCAGCACATCCACCCCCTCCGGCGCCCCGAGCAGCCCGGCCACCCGGGCGATCTCGCCGACACCCGGCAGGAAGCAGAGCAGATCCCCCTCGCGCTCGGCCAGCGCCCGCCGCACCACACTCGCCACGTGTTCGAGCAGCGCCGGATCGATGCGCGTCCCCTGCGGGGGGCGTACGGCGCGCGGCGGGGGCGCCCAGACGATCTCGACGGGGTGCGCGGTGCCGTGCGCTTCGACCACCTCGGCCGGTCCGTCCTCGGCGCAGCCCAGTAGCGACGCCCAGGCGGCGGTGTCCGAGGTGGCCGAGGCGCAGAGCACCTGCAGCTCGGGGCGCAGCGCGCCGCGTACGTCCAGCAGGAAGGCGAGCGCGGTGTCGGCGTCCAGGTGCCGTTCGTGGCACTCGTCCAGCAGCACGGCGTCCACGCCCGGCAGCTCCTGGTCGCGCTGCAGCCGTTGCAGCAGCACGCCGGTGGTGACCACCTCGACCACGGTGTCAGGACCGACCACCCGCTCGCCGCGCACGGTGTGCCCGATCCGCCCGCCCGGCTTCTCGCCGAGCAGCCAGGACATCCGCCGCGACGCCGCCCGCACGGCGAGGCGCCGCGGCTCGGCCACCAGCACCCGCCGGGCGGGACCACCCTCGACGAGCCCGGCCAGTGCCAGCGGCACCAGCGTGGTCTTCCCGGTGCCGGGCGGCGCCGCGAGCACCGCGACGCCGCGCGCGTCGAGCGCGCGCCGCAGGGCGGGCAGCGCGGAGCGGACCGGGAGGTCGAGCCAGGCAGGGTTCACCCGAGGATTATCAGCCCCGCCGCGCGACGAAGATCGCCGTCCCCGGCAGGTGCCGGCCGCGCAGCGGGCTCCAGCCGCCCCACTCCTGCTCAAGGCCCTCGGGCCACTCCGGCTCCACCAGGTCAAGCAGCTGGAAGCCGGCGCCGGCCAGCTCGCGCACCCGGTCGCCGAGGGTGCGGTGGTGTTCGACGTAGGTCGCCTGCCCCTGCTCGTCCTGCTCGACGTAGGGTGTGCGGTCGAAGTAGGAGGCGGTGGCGGTCAGGCCCTCCACGCCGGGCTCGTCGGGGAAGGCCCAGCGGATCGGGTGGGTGACCGAGAAGACCCAGCGCCCGCCCGGCCGCAGCACCCGGTGCACCTCGCGCATCAGCTCGGCGGTGTCGGCGCTGAACGGCACCGCGCCGTACGCCGAGCAGGCCAGGTCGAAGGAGCCGTCCGCGAACGGCAGTATCGCCGCGTCGGCCTGCACCACGGGGATCAGCGGTCCGCCGCGGTCCAGGTCGATCCGCCGCGAGTGCTGCAGCTGGCGCAGCGAGATGTCCAGGGCGACCGGGCGGGCGCCGCGGGCGGCCAGCCAGCGCGAGCACTGGGCGGCGCCGGCCCCGATCTCCAGGACGTCGCGGCCCTTGAGTTCGGCCGGTTCCCCCAGCAGTCGGGCGTCCGCCTCGTCCAGGCCCTCGGGGCACCAGGTGAAGCGGTCGTCGCCGAGGAACTCGCCGTGCTCGTCCTGGTATTCGTCGGCGTTGCGGTCCCACCAGTGCCGGCTGGCCCGGCTGCTCTCCTCCGCCGCGGCCTCCCGGCGCAGCGCCTGGTCGTCGTCCTCCTCCGGTGACTGGCCAGGGGGGGTGTCCGGAGTCATAATGCGCCTCGCGTAAGGTAGGGGGTGCGGAAAGCGCCGCTGCTTGGACCAGCCCCTCCCCGGGGCGGGATCAGGCGGTGGCATCCGGGGAGCCTGGCCCCTCGTGACTGCCAGCTCTCATGGTGACCTGCCGGTCGCATGAGGCGCGCAGTTGGAGGATATGGCCTGATCCATACCGGCCTGGACGGTCTCGTCGCCTTCGGCGTTGACCGTGCCTGGCTGTCCCCGTATGCTACAAGTTGCGCTGCGGGCCTGCGCGCCTCGGACGGAGCAGGTCGCGCTCGCATCTGTCGAAGACCCCACGGTCGCAAGACGGACACCGGATCTCGTTGTTCACGGGAACCCTGGTGCGCCGTGTTCTTGGCTGTCCGGCTTTCGGTGGGCGCGATACGGGCCCCCGCGTGGCATTACCTACGACTTCATGTCCGTACCGGAGCCCTTTTCCTAATGACGAGCCCCACCGACACCTCTGTCAGCACCACCCCGCAGGTTGCGGTCAACGACATCGGCGACGCGGAAGCATTCCTCGCGGCGATCGACGAGACCATCAAGTACTTCAACGATGGCGACATCGTTGAGGGCATCATCGTGAAGGTCGACCGTGACGAGGTGCTCCTCGACATCGGTTACAAGACCGAGGGTGTCATCCCCTCCCGCGAGCTCTCGATCAAGCACGACGTTGACCCGCACGAGGTCGTCAAGGTCGGCGACGAGATCGAGGCCCTGGTTCTCCAGAAGGAGGACAAGGAGGGTCGTCTGATCCTGTCCAAGAAGCGCGCGCAGTACGAGCGCGCCTGGGGCACGATCGAGAAGATCAAGGAAGAGGACGGGATCGTCACCGGTACCGTCATCGAGGTCGTCAAGGGTGGTCTCATCCTCGACATCGGCCTCCGTGGCTTCCTGCCGGCTTCGCTGGTCGAGATGCGCCGCGTCCGCGACCTCCAGCCCTACGTGGGCAAGGAGCTCGAGGCCAAGATCATCGAGCTGGACAAGAACCGCAACAACGTGGTCCTGTCCCGCCGTGCCTGGCTGGAGCAGACCCAGAGCGAGGTCCGCCAGACCTTCCTCACCACCCTGCAGAAGGGTCAGGTGCGCTCCGGCGTCGTCTCCTCCATCGTCAACTTCGGTGCCTTCGTGGACCTGGGTGGCGTGGACGGCCTCGTGCACGTCTCCGAGCTGTCCTGGAAGCACATCGACCACCCGTCCGAGGTTGTCGAGGTCGGCCAGGAGGTCACCGTCGAGGTTCTCGACGTTGACATGGACCGCGAGCGCGTCTCCCTGTCGCTGAAGGCGACCCAGGAGGACCCGTGGCAGCAGTTCGCCCGGACGCACCAGATCGGCCAGGTCGTTCCCGGTAAGGTCACCAAGCTCGTTCCGTTCGGTGCGTTCGTGCGCGTCGACGAGGGCATCGAGGGCCTGGTCCACATCTCCGAGCTGGCCGAGCGCCACGTGGAGATCCCGGAGCAGGTCGTCCAGGTCGGCGACGAGATCTTCGTCAAGGTCATCGACATCGACCTCGAGCGCCGCCGCATCAGCCTCTCGCTGAAGCAGGCCAACGAGTCCCTCGGTGCCGACCCGGCGACGGTCGAGTTCGACCCGACCCTGTACGGCATGGCTGCCTCGTACGACGACGCCGGCAACTACATCTACCCGGAGGGCTTCGACCCCGAGGCGAACGACTGGCTGCCCGGCTTCGAGAAGCAGCGTGAGGAGTGGGAGCGCCAGTACGCCGAGGCGCAGACCCGCTTCGAGCAGCACCAGGCCCAGGTCATCAAGAGCCGTGAGGCCGACGCCGAGGCCGCTGCCGAGGGTGGCGACGCTGTTGCCGCCGCCGCCGGTGGCTCGTACTCCTCCAGCAGCGACGAGGGCTCCGGCGCTCTCGCTTCGGACGAGGCGCTCGCCGCCCTGCGCGAGAAGCTGGCCGGCGGCCAGAGCTGATCGCAGCAGAGCTGAGCTCGTTCTGAGCTGATCTCACAGTGGGCCCCCACCCCGGGTAACCGGGTGGGGGCCCACTGCTTTTGGTTCCCCATACGGTGTGATAAGGCGCTCATCCGCTATCTATGGGTCTTTTCGGACACAACGCCTAGCTTGGGATGAGTTGCCCGAAGGGCCCAGGCCCCGAACGCTAGGCAGAGTCCCGCTTCATGCGCCACACCGCCGCTGTGCCCTCCTCGCTCGACGCCGTCGTTCCCGGCCGACTTGCCGCCCTTGGGCGTGCCTGCTTCCGCCACCGGCGCTGGGTGCTGGCGCTGTGGGTCGCGGTGCTGGCGGTCGGTGTGCTGATCGGCGGCCGGGTCTTCGACAGCACCGTCGCCGGTACCTCCTCCGGCAGCTACGAGTCCGACCGGGGCACCTCGGTGGTCGCGGCCGCCGACCCCTCGCTCGGCACCGTCACCGCGGTGGTGGACGGCAAGCCGGTCGACACCCCCGCCGTACGGGACGCGGTGAGCGCCGCCGCCGGCGACCTCGCCAAGCTGCCCGGCGTGCTCTCCGTCTCGGACGCCTACCAGAGCTCCGGCCAGCCGCTGCGCTCGACCGACAGCACGGCGAGCCTGGTCAGCGTCAAGCTGGCCGAGAGCACCACCAGCAGCCAGCAGGCCGCGGTCACCCAGCGGCTGGCCGCGATCGACGCGCCCGGCACCCATGTCACCGTCGGCGGCGACCTGGTGCTCCAGCAGGAGGTCAAGAGCCAGACCCAGGCGGACACCAAGTTCGGCGAGATCGTCACCCTGCCGCTCACCCTGATCGTGATGGTGCTGGTCTTCGGCGGCCTGGCGGCGGCGAGCCTGCCGGTGATCGGGGCGATCGCCTCGATCGGCGGCGCGCTGCTGGCGATGTTCGGCTTCAGCCAGATCATGGACATCGACACCAGCGTCCTGCCGATCGCCACCGTGCTGGGCCTCGGCCTGTCGATTGACTACGCGCTGCTGATGGTCAACCGCTTCCGCGAGGAACGCGGCCTGGGCGCGGGCATCGCCGCGGCCGTGGAGCGCACCTCCGCGACGGCCGGGCGGACGGTGGCCTTCTCGGGCCTGACGGTCGCGGTCGCGCTCTCCGGGCTCTTCGTCTTCACCAGCCCCGTGCTGCGGGCGGTCGCGGCGGCCGGCGTCAGCGTGGTGGTGATCGCGGTGGCCGCCGCGCTGACCCTGGTGCCCGCGCTGCTGGGCTTCGCCGGGAAGCGGATCAAGCCACCGAAGAAGGCCGAGTCGGACGAGGGCTTCTTCGCCCGGACGGTACGCCGGGTGCAGCGCCGGGCCGTGCCGGTGGCGCTGATCTGCGTCGCCCTGCTGGTCGCGGCCGGCGCGCCGTTCCTCGGCGCCCAGATGCGCGACTCGGGCGCCTCGGTGCTGCCGACCTCCTCGGCCGGGCGCCAGGTCTCCGACACCATCGACCACCGCTTCCCGCAGCTGGCCCCCGCGCCGGTGACCGTCGTGGTGCAGGGCTCGACGCAGACCGCCACGACGTACGCGGACACCGTGGTGGCCAAGCTGCCGGGCGTCGCCGGGGTACGCGCGGTGCAGCCGGCGGGACCGGGCGTCAGCACCATCGACGTCCTGGTCCAGGGCGATCCGCAGGGCAGCGGGGCCAAGCACGTGGTGGACGAGCTGCGCGCCGACCGCGGCGGCCTGACCACCTACGTCACCGGCGGCGCGGCGAGCGTGGTGGACTTCCAGCACGAACTGGGCAGCCGAGGGCCGTGGGCGCTGGGGCTGGTGGCGGTCGGCACGCTGATCCTGCTCTTCCTGATGACCGGCTCGGTGGTGATGCCGATCAAGGCGCTGCTGATGAACCTGCTGTCGCTGGGGTGTTCACTGGGCGCGCTGACCATGGTCTTCCAGCACGGCTGGTTCAGCGGGCTGCTCGGTTTCACGCCGACCGGCGGCCTGGAGACCTTCATCCCCGTGCTGGTCTTCGCCTTCGCGTTCGGTCTGTCGATGGACTACGAGGTCTTCCTGCTGGCGCGGATCAAGGAGCTGCGCGACCAGGGGTACGGCTGCAAGGAGGCCGTGCAGCTCGGGCTGCAGCGCAGCGGTCGGATCATCACCTCGGCCGCCCTGCTGATGGTGATCGTCTTCGCCGGGTTCGCGGCCGGCCAGATGCTGATGGTCAAGCAGATGGGGATCGCGCTGGCGGTCGCCGTCGCAGTGGACGCCACCCTGGTGCGCTGTCTGCTGGTGCCGGCCGCGATGTCGCTCTTCGGTGAGTTCAACTGGTGGGCCCCGGCGCCGCTGCGCCGGCTGCACGCGAGGTTCGGGCTGCGCGAGCACGTGGCGCTGCCGCCGCTGGACATCGCGACGTCCGTCCCGGCCCAGCGCAGCCCGTCCGTCCCGGAACAGGAACCGGAACCTACTCGCCGTTGACGCAGGCGTTGCCGAAGCCGGAGTTGCCGACGCCGACCAGGTTGGCCGAGTCGCAGGCCGCAGCGGCGCCCGCCCCGGCCATCAGCAGGGTGCAGAGGGTGGCGGCGACGACGAGGGTGTTGCGCAGGGAGGTCACGCTGGGTCCTTTGGTTGGACGGGACAGTGCGCCCTGCACAACGCGCGAGGTGGGGCAAAGGGCACTCGCCGCTAGCTGAGGCGGCGCAGAAGGTCGACGGCCTCGCGCAGGGTGCGCTGCTCCTGCGGGGTCAGCGCGCGTTCGATGGCGGCGGCGATCCGGTCCTCGCGGCTGCGGCGCTGGGCCAGCAGCGCCTGCGTGCCGGCCTCGGTGGCGGTCAGCACGAGCTTGCGGCCGTCGCTGGGGTGGCGCTCCTGGCGGACCAGGCCGGTCTCGACGAGCAGCGCGACCGTGCGGGCCATCGATTGGTGGCGCACCCGCTGGCGCTCGGCCAGCTCGCTGGTGGTGTGCGCGCCCTCCCGGACCAGCAGGCCCAGCACGCCGGCCTGGTTCTGCGGCAGCTCGTCCTCGGTGCGCAGGTGGCGCACCAGCTCGCCGATGCTCACGCGCAGCTCGGCCGCGAGCTGCTGGGCGTCGACGGGCTCGGCATCCTGGGTCATGGGTCCATCCTATCGGGAAACTCCTCAGCAGAGGTGTACAGTCTTGCTGTAGATATTCCGCCGAAGGGAGCAGCGCCATGCGTCTGACCAAGCTGGGACACGCCTGCGTACGGATCGAGCAGGGCGACACCACGGTGGTGATCGACCCGGGCATGTTCACCGAACCGGAGGCCTTCCAGGGCGCCGACGCCGTCCTGATCACCCACGAGCACTTCGACCACTTCGCCGAGGACCGGCTGCGGGCCGCCGTCGCCGCCGATCCCGGCCTGCGGATCTGGACCAACCGCGCGGTCGCCGCCCAGCTTGACGGCATCGGCGCCAACGTCCGGGTGGTCGGCGAGGGTGACGCGTTCGAAGTCGGCGGGATCGACGTCTCGGTGCACGGCGAGTGGCATGCCGTCATCCACCCCGACATCCCGCAGGTCGGCAACATCGGCTTCCTGCTGGACGGCCGGCTCTTCCACCCCGGCGACGCGCTCACCGTGCCCCCGCAGCCGGTCGAGACCCTGCTGCTGCCGGTCGCCGGCCCGTGGAGCAAGCTCGGCGAGCTGATCGACTACGTCCGCGAGGTCAAGCCGCAGCGCGCGCTGGGGATCCACGAGGTGCTGCTGAGCGAGCCGGGCATGATGGTGGCGACCCGGATGCTGGGCGAGGGCGGCCCGGGGACGGGTGCCCCGTTCGAGCAGCTGACCACCGGTGGACAGCTGGAGCTCGACGCTCGATAGCCTGGCGCCATGCAGAAGATCGGACTGACCGGTGGGATCGGCGCGGGCAAGAGCTCGGTGTCCAGGCTGCTCGTCTCCTATGGAGCGGTGCTGGTGGACTCGGACCTGATCGCGCGCGAGGTGGTGGCCCCGGGCACGCCCGGGCTGGCGGCGGTGGTGGCCGAGTTCGGTCCCGCCGTGCTGGACGCGGACGGCGCGCTGGACCGCCCGGCACTCGGCGCGGTGGTCTTCGCCGATCCCGAGCGGCTCCAGGCGCTGAACGCCATCGTCCACCCGCTGGTGCGCGCCCGCTCCGCCGAGCTGGAGGCCGCCGCCGGGCCGGACGACGTGGTGGTGCACGACGTGCCGCTGCTCGCCGAGAACGGCCTCGCCCCGCTCTTCGACCAGGTCCTCGTGGTGGACGCCGCCGACGAGGTCCGGGTCGAGCGGCTGGTCCGCCTGCGCGGCATGGCCGAGGCCGAGGCCCGCTCCCGGATGGCCGCCCAGGCCACCCGCGAGCAGCGCCTGGCCGTCGCCGACCTGGTGATCGACAACAACGGCACCCCGGCCGAGCTGGAGGCCCAGGTCAAGCAGGTCTGGGACCGGCTCACACAGTAATCAGGGCTTGCGGCCGACGGCGGCCCAGATGGCGACCTGGGCGTCGGTGTCCTCGGCGGGCTGGTCGGGGCGCCACTGGGGGGCGGTGACCAGGCCGGGCTCCAGCAGCTCCAGGCCGTCGAAGAAACGGGCCACCTCCGCCTTGGTGCGCATGGTCAGCTGAGCGGAGGCGCTGCGGTAGACGGACGGGCCCTTGGCGGCGTCGGCCTCGGTGGCGAAGTCGCCGGTGGCGTGCGAGAGCGCCAGGTAGCTGCCGGAGGGCAGCGCGTCGACGAGCGTGCGCACGATGGTGTGCGGGTCGTCCGCCTCGTCGATGAAGTGCAGCACCGCGAACAGCAGCAGCGCCACCGGCTTGCCCAGGTCGAGCAGTTGGCGCACCTGCGGGTCCGCCAGGATGGCGGCGGGATCGCGCAGGTCGGCCTGCAGCACGGTGGCGGTGCCCTGGCTGGCGGCGGCCAGCAGCGCGCGGCTGTGCACCAGCACGATCGGGTCGTTGTCGAGGTAGGCGACCCTGGCCGAGGGGTTCACCCGCTGGGCGACCTCGTGGGTGTTCCCGGCGGTCGGTATGCCGGTGCCGATGTCGAGGAACTGGTCGATCCCCAGTTCCGCCAGGTGTCCGACGGCTCTCTGCAGGAAGGCCCGGTTGGCCAGCGCGCTGATCCGCACCAACGGCCCGAAGGAGAGTACTTTCTCCGCCGCTGCCCGGTCCGCCGGGAAGTTGTCCTTACCGCCGAGGTAGTAGTCGTACATCCGCGCGGGGTGCGGGATCTCGGGGTGCAGGTCGGCGGGCGGGGGTGTGTCGTCGTCGGCCCAGGACATCCAACTCTTATTGGTGGTCATTTCCCCTACCCAGGCTGCGATTGACAGATCATCGGGCAGCTTAAGGCTTCGTCTGGGTGCGCGGTAGGAGCGAACGGGCACCGGGCCCTTCGGCGCCCAGGGCGTCGCCCGGGTTGTAGAGGGCGCAGCGCGTCAACGAGAGGCAGCCGCAGCCGATGCAGCCGGTCAGTTTCTTCTTCAGTCGCTGCAACTCCTCGATCTGCTCGTCGATCCGGTGCTGCCAGGAGGCGGCGACGGTGTTCCACTCCTCGGCGCCCGGTGCGCGGTCGGTGGGCAGCCGGCTCAGCGCGGCGTGCGCCTCGTCCAGCGACAGGCCCACCCGCTGGGCGGCTCGGACGAAGGCCACCCGGCGCAACTCGCTGCGGGCGAAGCGGCGTTGGCCGCCCGCCGTGCGCTCGGAGTGGATCAGCCCGAGCTCCTCGTAGTAGCGCAGCGCGGAGGTGGCCAGGCCGCTGCGGGCGGAGAGCTCACCGATGGTCAGCCGGTCGTGGCGCGAGAGTCCCATGGGAGGTGATTCTAGGGCTTGACCTCAAGTCGACTTGAAGTTGCAGGATTCTCGCATGAAGACCACCGAGATCCACTCCTACGGCTTCCAGGACCTGCCGGCCCTGATGGCCCTGATGACCGGGGACGAGAAGCACGGCCCCGCCGCGACCTCCACGCTGGACGCGCTGTGGGTGCTCTACGACCGGGTGCTGCGGGTCGGCCCGGACACCGTGGACGCCCAGGACCGCGACCGCTTCCTGCTCTCCAAGGGCCATGGCCCGATGGCCTACTACGCGGTGCTGGCCGCCAAGGGCTACCTGCCGGTCGAGCTGCTGGCCGGCTTCGGCGGCTACGACTCGCCGCTCGGCCACCACCCGGACCGCCTGCTGATCCCCGGCGTCGAGATCGGCTCCGGCTCGCTCGGCCACGGCCTGCCGCTGGCGGTCGGCACCGCGCTCGGCCTGCGCGCCCAGGGGCTCACCGACCCCGCCGTCTGGACGCTGATCGGCGACGCCGAGTTCGACGAGGGCAGCAACCACGAGGCGCTGGCCTTCGCCGGCGCGGCCGGCCTGGAGCGGCTGCATGTGGTGGCGATCGACAACTCCTCGGCCACGCACGGCTGGTCGGGCGGCATCGCGGCCCGCTTCGAGGCCGCCGGCTGGTCGGCGACCACGGTGGACGGCCGCGACCACGACGCGCTCCACGCTGCGTTCACCGCACCGCACCCCGGCCGGCCGCACGCGGTGGTCGCCCGGGTCGAACCCAAGAACTGACTGTCCCAGAGGGGGATTTCGAGATGGACACCATGCGCGAGCGCTTTGCCACCGTCACCAGCGACCTGCTGGTCCACGACCCGAGGGTCGCCGTCGTCCTCGCCGACATCGGCGCCGCCGGCTTCGCCGAGGCGGCGCAGCAGTACCCGGACCGGGTGGTCAACGTCGGCATCCGCGAGCAGCTGCTGATCGGGACGGCCGCCGGGATGGCGCTGACCGGGCTGCGGCCCTTCGCCCACACCTTCGCCAGCTTCCTGATCGAGCGCCCCTTCGAGCAGGTCAAACTGGACCTCGGCCACCAGGGCGTGGGCGCCGTGCTGGTCAGCGCGGGCGGATCGTACGACTGGCCGGCCGGCGGCCGTACCCATATGGCGCCGGGGGACGTCGCGCTGCTTGACACCCTGCCCGACTGGACAGTGCGGGTGCCCGGTCACCCCGACGAGGCCGAGACGCTGCTGCGGCACGCCGCCGCCGACGGCGACGCCAACGTCTACGTCCGCCTGTCGGCGCACCAGAACGCCGCCGCCCGGCCGATCACACCGGGCCGGTTCCTGACGGTCCGCCGTGGCACGGGCGCCGTGGTGCTGGCGGTCGGCCCGATGCTGGACGCGGTGCTGGCGGCCACCGAGGGGCTGGACGTCACCGTGCTGTACGCCGCCTCGATCCGGCCCTTCGATGCCCGAGCCCTGCGCGCCGCGCTCGGCGAGCGCGCGGACGTGGTGCTGGTCGAGCCCTACCTCGCCGGCACCTCCAACAACGAGGCGCACCAGGCGCTGGCCGACCTCCCGCACCGGGTGCTGGGCCTGGGCGTGCCGCGCGAGGAGCACCGGCACTACGGCTCCATCGACGAGCACCTGGCCGCCTACGGTCTGGACGCCGCCGGCCTGCGCGCGAGCATCAGCGCGTTCGTCCGAACCCCGCTTGTCCGATAACCGCGCAACTGCCCGGCCCCAAGCGCCCGCTCGCCAGAGCACCGTACGAGGCGAGCAGCACCCCGCCCGGTAGCTCGCAGGGCTTCTCGCCGAGGTTGACGCAGATCCGCAAGGAGCCCCGGTGGACGGTCAGCCAGCGCTCCTGCTCGTCGAACTCCACCCGCACCCCGCCAAGAGTGGGATCGCAGAGGGCCGGATCGGCCCGCCGCAGTCGGATCAACTCCCGGTACCAGGCCAGCAGTTCGGCGTGCACCGGCTGCCGTGGCTCGCTCCAGTCCAGGGTGCTGGCGAGCACCGTGCCCGGCGCCTGCGGGTCCGGGATCTGCTGCTCGGTCCAGCCGTGCTCGGCGAACTCGCGCCGCCGGCCCTGTCGGACGGCCTCGGCGAGGTCGGGATCGGTGTGATCGGTGAAGTACTGCCAGGGGGTGCTCGCACCCCACTCCTCGCCCATGAAGAGCATCGGGGTGAACGGCGAGGTCAGCACCAGCGCGGCGCTGACGGCCAGCGCGGCGGGGGGCAGCCGGTCGCCCAGCGCCCGGTTGCCGATCTGGTCGTGGGTCTGGACGTACCCGAGCAGCCGCTCGCCGGAGCCCCCCGCGAACGGCCGGCCGTGCCGGCGGCCGCGGAACGAGGACCAGCTGCCGTCGTGGAACCAGCCCTGCGTCAGCACCTTGGCGACGGCCGCCAGCGGCGCCTGGGCGAAGTCGGCGTAGTAGCCCTGCGATTCGCCGGTCAGCGCGGCGTGCAGCGCGTGGTGCAGGTCGTCGCTCCACTGCGCGTGCAGGCCGAGGCCCCCGGCCTCGCGCGAGGCGGTCAGCCGGGGGTCGTTGAGGTCGGACTCGCCGATCAGGAACAGCGGGCGGCCCACCGCTACGGCCAAGGTGTCGACGGCGGTGGACAGTTCCTCCAGGAAGTGGACGGCCCGGTCGTCCGCCAGGGCGTGCACCGCGTCCAGCCGCAGCCCGTCGATCCGGTAGTCGCGCAGCCAGGCCAGCGCGCTGCCGATCAGGTAGTCGCGGACCTCGTCGGAGCCGGGCGCGTCCAGGTTGACCGCCGAGCCCCAGGGGGTGCGGTGGCGCTCGGTGAAGTACGGGCCGAAGGCGGGCAGGTAGTTCCCGGACGGGCCCAGGTGGTTGTGCACCACGTCCAGGATCACGCCGAGGCCCTTGCGGTGGGCCGCGTCGACGAAGCGCTTGAGCCCCTCAGGGCCGCCGTAGGGCTCGTGCACGGCCCACAGCGAGACCCCGTCGTACCCCCAGCCGTGCCGCCCGGGGAACGGGCAGACGGGCATCAGCTCGACGAAGTCGACGCCCAACTCGACCAGGTGGTCCAGGTGCTGCTCGGCCCCGGCGAAGGTGCCGGCCGGGGTGAAGGTGCCGATGTGCAGCTCGTAGAGGACCGAGCCGGCCAGCGGCCGCCCGTGCCACGGCGTGTCGGACCACGGGAAGGCGGCGTGGTCCACGTGCCGGCTCAGCCCGTCGGGCCCGTACGGCTGGCGGGCCGAGCGCGGGTCGGGCAGCGGCGGGCCGCCGTCCAGCCGGAAGCCGTAGTCCTGCCCGGCCGGGGCCTCGCCCCGCCACCAGCCGCCGCTGTGCGCCGCCAGCGGGCTGCGGGCGCCGTCCACCTCGACCTCGACCAGCCGGGCGGCGGGCGCCCAGAGCTCGTACCTCACGATGACTCCCGGGTCAGCAGGGTGACGGTCTCCACGACGCCTTCGTGCTCGCGGCCGGTCAGCAGGTCCGTCCAGTCGCCCGGCAGCTCCAGGACCGCCCGCTCGCCGCTGCGCGCCAGCGCATAGGGCAGTCGGGTGACGGCGACGGTGAGGTCCTCGCCGCGCTGGAAGGCGACCAGGTGCGGGCCGGTGGCCAGCGGCCGGTAGGGGCCCAGCGGGCGCGGCAGGTGCAGCGCCGTGCTGGTCAGATGGCGCTTCTCGTGGTCGAGCTCGGAGAGTTCGGCCTCCCGGTCGCCGAACGCGACCGGCGCGCGGTTGTCCGGGTCGACCAGGGTGTACAGCATCCGCTCGCTTCCCTGGTAGAGGTCGGGCACGCCCGGCACGGTGAGGTGCAGCAGCGCGGCGGACAGGCTGTTGCTGCGGGCGTAGGGGGCCAGGAAGTCGACGAACGCGCCGATCCGATCGGTCAGTTCGGGGTTGGCCAGGGCGGTGCGGGCGTAGTCGACCAGCTCCGCCTCGTAGCCGGGATCCGGCGAGGTCCAGCTGGTGGCGAGCTTGGCCTCGCGGACCGACTTCAGCAGCACCGCCACCAGCCGCTCGACGTCGATCGGCCAGGCGGCCACCAGGGTCTGCCAGAGCAGCCACTCGGCGTTGCGGTCGGCCAGGTGGCCGGCCGCCTCCGCCCAGGCGGTGCACTCGGCGAGCCAGCGCTCCGGCAGCTCGGCCAGCACCGCCAGGCGGGCCCGGGCGTCCGCGCTGCGCTTGGTGTCGTGGGTGGAGAGCGCGGTCATGGTCAGCGGCCAGTGCTGCTGGATATCGGCGCACCAGCGGTGGAAGTCGGCCGGTTCGACGCCCGGGTGCGCGGGGTCACCGCCGACCTCGTTGAGACTGAGCAGCGGGTGCCAGCGGTAGAAGGCGGTGTCCTCGACGCCCTTGGCGGCCACCGCCGAGGCGGTCTGCGCGAAGCGGGTGCGGAACTCCTCCTTGGCCGGGCCGCCGCCGAGCCGCCCGTGCGCCAGCAGCTCCACGAACTGCTCGGTGCTCTGCGGCGCGGTGACGGTGCGCGGGGCGGGCGAGGGGTAGGGGCGGTAGACCGGGTAGCGGGTGAGCAGTTCCTCCAGAGCGGCGCGCACGGCCAGCGGGGCATGGTCGGCCAGCGCCGGTTCGGCGGCGCCGATCCGCCCGGCCAGCCGGACCAGCCGCTCGACCTCGGCGGCCAGCTCGCCGTCCGGCGCGATCATCTCGGCCCGCCCGCGCAGCGCGGCCTCGGGGGCGGCGGTGTGCTCCTCCCCGGTGTAGTGCGCGTACAGGTCGGCCAGGCGCTGGGCGCCGGGGCCGTCGGTCAGCACGCCGTCGATCCGGCGCAGCGCGTCGTAGCCGGTGGTGCCCGCGCACGGCCAGTCGGTGGGCAGCCGCTCCTCGCCGGTGAGGATCTTCTCCACCACCACGTACGCCCCGCGCCCGGCCCCGGCGAGGCGGCGCAGATAGCCGCGCGGGTCGGCCAGACCGTCCGGGTGGTCGACCCGGAACCCGTCCAGCACGCCCTCCTCGCGCAGCCGCAGCAGCACGCCGTGGGTGGCCTCGAAGACGTCCGGGTCCTCGGCGCGCACCGCGATCAGGTCGTTGACCGTGAAGAAGCGGCGGTAGTTCAGCTCGGTGTGGGCCAGGCGCCACCAGGCCAGCCGGTACCACTGGCGCTCCAGCAGCTCCGGCAGTGGCAGCCACTGGGTGCCGGGGCGCAGCGGGAAGACATGGTCGTGGTAGCGCAGGGTGTCCTGCTCCACGCTGAGCTGGTCGAGCACCGCGCCCAGCCGGTCGCCGAGCACCGGCAGCAGGACCCGGCCGCCCTGCGCCGCCCAGTCGATGTCGAACCAGCGCGCGTAGCTCGACTCCGGGCCGTCCCGCAGCACCTGCCAGAGCGGGGCGTTGAGCCGTTCGGGGACGGGCAGCGCCATGTGGTTGGGCACGATGTCGGCGATCAGCCGCAGCCCGTGCGCCCGGGCGGTGGCGGCCAGCTCGCGCAGGGCGCTCTCGCCGCCCAGCTGCTCGCTGATCCGGGTGTGGTCGACCGTGTCGTAGCCGTGGGTGGAGCCGGGGGTGGCCTCCAGCAGCGGGGACAGGTGCAGGTGCGAGACGCCGAGCGCGGCCAGATAGGGCACCGCGGCGGTGGCGTCCGCCAGGGTGAAGGACGGTTGCAGTTGCAGCCGGTAACTCGCGGTGGGTGCTGACGTCACGCTCCTATGACTACCCGCTGCGTCGGGACCGTACGACCCGGCGGCGGCGGCCGGGTGAACGGGCGTCAGGCGGGCCTCCGCAGCACCAGCAGCGAACGGTCCGTCAACCACAGTCCGTCCCCGGCCTTCACCCGCAGGCCGGTGCCGGGGGTGGGCAGGGTGGGCAGGGTGGTGTCCACCACCACCTGCCACTGCTCGCCGTGGTCGGCCGGCACGGTGAACTGCAGCGACTCGTAGTGCGCGTTGAACATCAGCAGGAAGGAGTCGTCGGTGATGGTGCCGCCGCGGCGGTCCGGCTCGGAGATCGCGCCACCGTTCAGAAAGACCGTCAGGGACTGGGCGTAGCTGGCGCCCCAGTCCCGGTCGGTCATCTCCTCGCCGCTGGGGGTGAACCAGGCGATGTCGGTGAGGTCCTCGTGGGTCCCGGCGACCGGGCGGCCGCGGAAGAAGCGCCGGCGCCGGAAGACCGGGTGGTTGCGGCGCAGCCAGACCATCCCCTGGGTGAACTCCAGCAGCTCGCTCTCCTTGGGCCAGGGCACCCAGGAGAGCTCGTTGTCCTGGCAGTAGGCGTTGTTGTTGCCGTGCTGGGTGCGGCCCACCTCGTCGCCGTGCGAGAGCATCGGCACGCCCTGGGAGAGCAGCAGGGTGGCGATGAAGTTGCGCTGCTGGCGGGCTCGCAGCTCCAGCACCGCCGGGTCGCTCGTCTCGCCCTCGGCGCCGCAGTTCCAGGAGCGGTTGAAGCTCTCGCCGTCCCGGCTCTGCTCGCCGTTGGCCTCGTTGTGCTTGTCGTTGTAGGAGACCAGGTCGCGCAGGGTGAAGCCGTCGTGGCAGGTGACGAAGTTGATCGAGGCGATCGGGCGGCGCCCGTCGTCCTGGTAGAGGTCGGAGGAGCCGGTCAGCCGGGAGCCGAACTCGGCCAGCGTCGCGTTCTCACCGCGCCACAGGTCGCGCACGGTGTCGCGGTACATGCCGTTCCACTCCGTCCACAGCGGGGGGAAGTTGCCGACCTGGTAGCCGCCCTCGCCGACGTCCCAGGGCTCGGCGATCAGCTTGGCCTGCGAGACCACCGGGTCCTGCTGGACCAGGTCGAAGAAGGAGGAGAGCCGGTCCACCTCGTGGAACTGCCTTGCCAGGGTGGCCGCGAGGTCGAAGCGGAAGCCGTCCACGTGCATCTCGGTGACCCAGTAGCGCAGCGAGTCCATGATCAGCTGGAGCACGTGCGGGCTGCGCATCAGCAGGCTGTTGCCGGTGCCGGTGGTATCCATGTAGTAGCGGCGGTCGGCCGCCAGCCGGTAGTACGAGGCGTTGTCCAGGCCGCGCATGGAGAGCGTGGGGCCCAGGTGGTTGCCCTCGGCGGTGTGGTTGTAGACCACGTCGAGGATCACCTCGATGCCGGCCGCGTGCAGCGCCTTGACCATCGACTTGAACTCCTGGACCTGCTGGCCGCGGTCGCCGACCGAGGAGTACGAGCCGTGCGGGGCGAAGAAGCCGATGGTGTTGTAGCCCCAGTAGTTGGTCAGCCCCAGGTCGCGCAGCCGGTGGTCGCGGACGAACTGGTGCACCGGCATCAGCTCGATCGCGGTGACGCCCAGCTTGGCCAGGTGCTCGATCAGCGCGGGGTGGGCGAGCGCCGCGTAGGTGCCGCGGATCTCCTCGGGGATGCCGGGGTGCAGCATCGTCAGGCCCTTGACGTGCGCCTCGTAGAGCACCGAACGGTGGTACTCGGTGCGCGGCGGACGGTCGTTGCCCCAGTCGAAGTACGGGTTGATGACCACCGAGTGCATGGTGTGGGTGGCGGAGTCGAGGTCGTTGCGGCGCTCGGGGGTGCCGAAGTGGTAGCCGTAGACGGACTCGTCCCAGTCGATGGTGCCGCTCATCGCTTTGGCGTACGGATCCAGCAGCAGCTTGGCGCTGTTGTGCCGTCTGCCGCGCGCCGGATCGTAGGGGCCGTGCACCCGGAACCCGTAGCGCTGGCCGGGCTGCACGCCGGGGAGGTAGGCGTGCCGGACGAAGGCGTCGGTCTCGCGCAGCTCCACGGCCGTCTCGGAGCCGTCCGCGAGGAGCAGGCACAGCTCGATCCGGTCGGCGCTCTCGGAGAACACCGCGAAGTTGGTGCCCACCCCGTCATAGGTGGCCCCCAGCGGGTAGGACTGCCCCGGCCAGACCTGCATATGCCTCAACCTCCTTGTCAGCCAAGGGAACTGACGCTCCCTCGGGACAGTCGCGCCACTGCGTGCGGTATGCCCGAACGGCGCGCCCGACATGTCTGCCGGATGCCCGCCGTGACGCACGGCACACCTGTCACTGACGCACTGTCATGGGCATCGTTGCCGCTTCCGCACCCTTTGTGACGCTCTTTCGGCCGTAGTTCGCCCGAACGGGTGTCCATCTGCTGCCGGACCCCCGGTGGACGACCCCGGCGGTGCTGCACCAACGGGCTGCGGCTGCGGCGCGCCGCGCAGTACTCTTGATCGTCAGGCCCCTCCGCGCGGGAGGCGGCGGCCGAGAGGTGAGGTAAAGCATGGTGTTCCCCGCCGATGAGTGGCCCGACGGGCTCGGCGGCAAGGCACCAGGCGCCCGCACGGAGGCGCCGACGATCGTGCTGGGCTCCCCGGGCGGCGGCCGGCTCATCCCCGCCCAGCTCACCCCCGACGCCGGCGCGCCGGGCTGGAGCCCCGAGCAGTGGCAGCGCGCCTACCAGCGGGTCAGACTCACCGGCCGGGCGTACGTCTGGCTCAACCTGGTGGAGCAGCGGCTGCGCTCGCTCCTGGACGACCTGCTGCGCCCGGTCTACGCCCCCGCGCACGGCGCGGACTGGGTGACGGCCGCGGCCGGCCCGGTCGGTGAGGAGTGGGTGCAGCGCGCCGCCGCCGTCCGCGAGGTCAGCCGCCGCAAGGGCTACCTGCTGGATCCGGCCGACGACGACCCGCTGGTCTTCCTGACGCTGCCCCAGCTGCGCGAGCTGATGGTGCAGCACTGGCCGTGCTTCGAGCCCTACCTCGACGACCGCCGGGAGATCGAGCTGGCGCTGGACGAGCTGGAGGTCGCCCGGCACGTGGTCTCGCGCAACCGCAGCCTCTCGCCCACCGTGCTGGCCCAGGCCGAGCGGGCCGCCGCCCGGGTGCTCGGCCTGCTGGACGGCCGTCCGGCCGGCACCGCCGGCCTGCCCTCGGACATCATCGAGGAGCTGGTGGCCGGCCGGTACGCGGATGTGGCCGCGGTGCACGCGGACCGGGTCCGGCTGCAGCGCGACCTGCCGATGGAGGACCTGCTGGACGGCGCCCGGCGGCTGGACGCGATCGGCATCGGCCTGGGGATGCTCTGTCAGAACTTCACCGGCAAGCGCCTGGTGCAGCTGGCCGGCGAGGGCTGCCGGGTGCGGCTGCTCTTCCTCAACCCGGCCAGCAGCGCGGTGCGCCGGCGTGAGCGCGAGCTGGGCCTGGGCCGCGGTGAGCTGTCCCGGTCGATCGAGATGAACATCATGCATGTGCGCCGGGTGCGGGCCCGGCTGCGCGATCCGGGGGCGTTCGAGATCCGGGTCTTCGACGAGATGCCGCGCTTCACCGCCTATCTGGTGGAGGGTCCGCGGGTGCTGGGCTCGCGGCGGCGCAGCGGTGACCTCGGGGTGGTGCAGCCGTATCTGCGCCGGGCGCGCGGGATCGAGTCGCCGGCGCTGGTGCTGCGGGCGGGGGCGGTCGGGTCCCAGGGGGCTGAACCCGGGCTGCTGGAGGTCTATCGAGAGGAGTTCGAGGGGGCCTGGGCAGACTCTCGGTCCGTCAGCTGAGGGAGTGACACGTGAGGTGGGCCTCACTTTGCCTTTCGGCCATCCCGACGTGGACGACCCATTCATCGCTGGGTAAGGTATGCCTAAGCTAAGCGGCGAAGCGCTGAGCGGGAACAGACGTTCTCAGGTACGTACCGGGCGGGTCCGGGGAGGAGTCCACTCTTTATGTGGGACGACGCTTTTCCTAGCTTTCTGATCGGGCTCAGAGAGGGACTCGAGGCCGGTCTGATCGTCTCGATCCTGGTCGCCACGCTGGTCCGCTCCGGACAGAAGTCCCGCCTGCCGCAGGTCTGGACGGGTGTGCTCGCCGCCATCGCGCTGGCCCTGAGCTTCGGTGCGGTGCTCACCTTCACCGCCGCCAACCTCTCGGGGACCGCGCAGGAGGCCTTCGGCGGCACGCTGAGCCTGATCGCGGTGGCCTTCGTCACCGCGATGGTGTTCTGGATGCGCCGCTCCGCCCGCTCGCTCTCCTCCGACATCCGCGAGAAGGTCGCCTCCGCCCTCACCATGGGCGGCGGGGTGCTCGTCCTCACCAGCTTCCTGGCCGTGGGCCGGGAGGGTCTGGAGACCTCGCTCTTCCTGTGGACCACCGCGCGCTCGGCGGGCGAGTCCACCGGCCCGGCGATCGGCGCCGCGGTCGGCCTGGTGCTGGCGGCGCTGCTCTGCTGGGGCCTGTACCGCCGGGTGCTGAAGATCAACCTGACCCGGTTCTTCACCTACACCGGCGCGGTGCTGATCGTGATCGCGGCCGGCGTGCTCAGCTACGGGCTGCGCGACCTTCAGGAGGGCGGCGTGCTGCCCGGCGTGCACGCCTACGCCTTCGACCTGAGCGGTTCGCTGGACGCCGGCTCCTGGTACGCCACGCTGGTGCAGGGCGTCTTCAACATCATGATCACCATGACCTGGCTGCAGGTCGCGGGGTATGTGGTCTACCTGGCGGTCGTGATGACGCTCTTCGTGCGCGGCCTGCGGGCCGCCGCGGCACCCAAGGCCGCGCCGGCGGCCGAGCCCGTCGCGGAGGTCGCGGAGGTTGCAGCGGTCGCGTCGAGCCGCAACCGCTGGCTGCTGCCCGCCGCCCTGGTGACCGTCCCGGCCGTGGTCGCCGTCGCGGTGATCGCCGCCAGCGGCGGCAAGCCGGCCGCCACCGCGACCGTCGCCGTCTCGGACGCGAAGGGCGACTGCGGAAAGGGTTTCAGCACGCCGCAGCCCGGCCAGCAGACCTTCCAGATGCACAACACCGGCGGCAAGACCTCCGAGGTCTACCTGGTCAACCCCACCACCAACGCGGTGTACGGCGAGATCGAGGGCCTGGCCCCCGGCACCACCCGTCCGCTGACCGCCACCATCGGCGCCGGCGACTACGCCTGGCGCTGCGTGCCCACCGGCGGCGACGCGGTCACCTCGGCCGCCGTCCACGTCAGCGGCGGAACGGCCGTCAAGGCGGTCGCCCCGGTCTCCGAGGACGACCTCAAGGCACCGCTGGCCGGCTACAAGGCCTACGTCCAGAGCGGCCTGGCCACCCTGCTGACGCAGACCCAGAAGCTGCAGGCCGACCTGCACACCGGCGACCTGGCCGCGGCCAAGGCCGACTGGCTCACCGCGCACCTGCAGTACTCCTCGCTGGGCGCCGCCTACGGCACCTTCGCCGACTTCGACAAGAAGATCAACGGCCGGGCCGACGGTCTGCCCGACGGCGTCAACGACAAGGACTTCAGCGGCTTCCACCGCCTGGAGTACGGCCTGTGGCACAACCAGGGGCCCGCCGAGCTGGCCCCGATCGCCGACCAGCTCTCCGCGGACGTGGACGGTCTCGGCAAGGCCTTCCCGACCCAGGACTTCGACCCGACCGACCTGCCGCTGCGCACCCACGAAATCCTGGAGAACGCCCTCCAGTTCGAGCTCACCGCCGACACCGACGAGGGCAGCGGCACCAACCTGGCCACCGTCCAGGCCAATCTGGCCGGCACCCAGGAGCTGCTGACCGTCCTGCAGCCGCTGATCCAGCAGCGTGACGCCGACGGGCTGGCCGTCATCAACGCCGAGATCGCGCGGGTGAGCGCCCTGCTGGCCGCCGCCCACCACGCCGACGGCAGCTGGACCCCGGTGCAGCAACTGGACCCGGCCACCCGCGCGCAGCTCAACGGCGCCACCGGCCAGCTGCTGGAAGACCTCGCCCCCGTCCCCGACCTTCTTGAGATCCGGAAGTCCGCCTGATGACCACCCAGAACGCAAGCAGCGGATCCTGCCCCTTCCCGCACGAGGCCCTGGCGGCCGCGAAGGCCGCCGAGGCGGCCGGCTGCCCGGCCGCCCCCGCGCGGCGCAGCTTCCTGGGTGCCGCTCTCGGCGTCGGCGCGGCCGGTGCCGCGCTGGCCGGCGGAGCCTTCGCGTTCGGCGGCTCGGACCGGGCGGACGCGGCCGAGCCGGCTGCGGCCGACCAGAGCGTGGCCTTCCACGGCGAGCACCAGGCCGGCATCCTCACCCCGGCGCCCAGCGCCGCCGCCTTCCTCTCCTTCGACGTGATCGCGACGGACCGCAAGGCGCTGGAGGACCTCTTCCACACGCTGACCGACCGGATCCGCTTCCTCACCTCCGGCGGCACCCCGCCGGACCTGGGCGTCGGCGCGCCGCCGTCCGACAACGGGATCCTCGGCCCGACCGTCCCCAGCGACAACCTGACCGTCACGGTCGGCGTCGGCGCCTCGCTCTTCGACGCCCGCTACGGCCTCGCCAAGGCCAAGCCGGTCAAGCTCGGCCCGATGAAGACCTTCCCCAACGACAACCTGCAGGCTGCCGAACTGCATGGCGACCTCTCGCTGCAGATCTGCGCCAACAGCCAGGACACCGTGCTGCACGCGCTGCGCGACATCGCGAAGCACACCCGGGGCGCGATGCAGGTGAAGTGGCGGATCGACGGCTTCCAGAACGCCCCGCGCCCGACCGGCGCGCAGCGCAACCTGCTGGGCTTCAAGGACGGCATCGCCAACCCGGACGTCAAGTCCGGGCGGGAGATGGACAAGCTGATCTGGGTCAAGGACGGCGGGGGCGAGCCCGCCTGGGCCACCGGCGGCAGCTACCAAGTACTGCGGATCATCCGGATGCTGGTCGAGTTCTGGGACCGGGTCTCGCTCGCCGAGCAGGAGAAGATGTTCGGCCGCCGCAAGGACACCGGCGCTCCGCTGGACGGCGCCAACGAGAGCGACATCCCCGACTACGCCAAGGACTCCAAGGGCGACGCGATCCCGCTGGACGCGCACATCCGGCTGGCCAACCCGCGGACCGACAAGACCGATGACTCGCGCATCCTGCGCCGCGGCTTCAACTACGACCGCGGCGTGGACAAGGTCGGCAACCTCGACATGGGCCTGGCCTTCTGCTGCTACCAGCAGGACGTCACGCGCCAGTTCGAGGCGACCCAGACCCGCCTGATCGACGAGCCGCTGGTCGACTACATCTCGCCCACCGGCGGCGGCTACTTCTTCGTGCTGCCGGGCGTGCGCGACGCCTCCGACTGGCTCGGCCGGGGCCTGTTCGCGGCGGTCTGACCAGCACTCGCTCCTGCCTGCCGGAGGCGTTGTCACAGGCAGGGGCGATGATGGGTCCCGTCAAAACCGCATCTCGACGGAAGGACCCGGGCGATGGCCGATCCGAACGCGCGCACGAGCTGGTGGCACCGGCCGCTGGTCGGCTTCGACCTGGAGACCACCGGCACCGATCCGGCGCAGTCACGGATCGTCACGGCGGCGCTCGTCGAGGCCGTCGGTGGCGAGCCGGTGCGCACCACCTGCTGGCTGCTCGACCCCGGGGTGCCGATACCCGCCGAGGCGCAGGCGATCCACGGGATCAGCGACGAGCAGGCGCGCACCCGGGGCAGACCGCCCGCCGAGGCGGTCGAGGAGATAGCCGCCGCGCTCTGCGCCCGGCTGGGCGAGGGCAGCCCGGTGGTGGCCTTCAACGCGCCGTTCGACCTGTCGCTGCTCGACGCCGAGCTGCGCCGCTACGAGCTGCCCGGCCTGGCCGAGCGCTTGGCGGGCCGCCAGGTGGTGCCGGTGCTGGACGCCCTGGTGATCGACCGCGCGGTGGACCGCTACCGCAAGGGCTCGCGCACCCTGCAGCGGGTCTGCGAGATATACGGGGTCGACCTGCTCGACGCGCATGACGCGGCGGCCGACGCGCTGGCCGCCGTCCGGGTCGCGGTCGCGCTCGGCGAGCGCTACCCGGGCCAGCTCGGCGAGTTGACGCTGGCCGCGCTGCACGAGCAGCAGGTGCACTGGTACCGCGAGTGGGCCGAGGGCCTGCAGGCCTGGCTGCGCAAGGACCGGGACCCGCTGGCGGTGGTCGACTCCCGGTGGCCGATGCGCTGACGCCAGGATGTGCCGACGCTAGCTCGGTTCGTCGAAGCGGGCCGCCGCCGCCCGGAGCAGCTCCAGCGAGTCCCGCGGTGACGAGGCGGCGGCCCGGACGTAGTCGTAGGAGCCGCGCAGGCGCGCCACGTTCTCCGGCCGGTCGATCAGGTGCCCGCCGAAGGCGCTCTCGACGCGCGCCATCGCCGGCCGGTCCGGGAAGGTCAGCAGGGTGAGGGGGCCCTCCATGGGCGGATGACCGGATTCGTAGGTCAGCACCTGGAGCACCAGCCGGCGGCGCTCCGCCAGCTCGACGAGACACCGCAGTTGGGCGGCCGTCACGGCGCGCGAGCCGATCGGGCGCATCAGGACGCTCTCGTCCAGGATCACCCACACCGTGGGCGGCGTCGGTCCCTCCAGCAACCGGCCCCGGGCGACCCGGCTTTGGACCAGCTCCTCGATCTCCTGCGCCGACCGGTCCGCCTGCGCCGCCCGGATGAGCGCGCGGGCGTAGGGCTCGGTCTGCAGCAGCGGCGGCACCAGGGTGGGCGCGTACTCGCTGATTGTCGCCGCCCGCCGCTGCAGGTCGGCGATCGGGAGGAAGTGGTCGGGCTCGGCCGGTCGGTCGGTCAGCGCCTGGCAGATCCGGGCGAAGCGGTTGCCGCTGCGCAGCTCGCGGTCGAACCTGATCGCCAGGTCGAGGGCGGGCCGGCGGCTGGCCGCCTCCAGCAGGCCGATGTACGACCCCGAGCAGAGCACCCGCCGGCCGAGCTCCTGCCGGGTCAGGCCCGCCACCTCGCGGTGCCGGCTCAACTCCGAGCCGAAGACCTCCCAGACGTTGTTGGACATCGCTGAACTCCTCTGCCTGACGGACCCGTTGTCCTGGGTTCTCGCCTGGCGAGCGTAGTGTGCGAGGTCTGCGCGAGGGGTGTGAACAGTGAGGATTCACTCGCACAGGGTGAGAAAAAGCGGAGGGGGCGTCAGCTCGCCGGGAAGTCGAAGGTGTAGCCCTGCTGGACCAGCCAGGGGAGCAACTGGGCCAGTGCGGCCACGGTCTGGCTGCGGTCGCCGCCGCCGTCGTGCATCAGGATGATCCCGCCGGGGTGCAGCTGCCGCTGGGCGGTGGCGACGATCGTGGCGACGCCCGGGCGGGACCAGTCGCGGGTGTCGACCGTCCAGCCGAGCGGGCGCAGGTCGTCCTGGACGGCGATCTGGCGGTTGTCGGCGCTGAAGTCGCCGCCGGGGGCGCGGAACCAGCTGACCTCGGTGCCCGGGCCGCCGGCCTTGGTGATCATGTCCTTGGCGGCGTCGATCTCGTAGACCTGCTTGTCGTGCGAGAGGGTGTGCATCGGCTGCGGGTGGTGCACGGTGTGGTCGCACAGGCGGTGGCCGGCGGCGCGGATGCGCTGCACGATCGCGGGGTCGCCGGCGGCCTGCGGGCCGATCTCGCAGAAGGTCGCCTTGGCGTGGTACTGGGCCAGCAGGTCGAGGATCTGCGCGGTGGCCGGGCCCGGGCCGTCGTCGAAGGTGAGGGCGACGGTGCGGCCGCCGGTCGCGGTGGAGTAGGCGATCGTCGGGCTGGGGGCGCCGACCGCGAGCACCGGAGCGGCGGCGGTGGTGGGCTGCGGGGGTGCGGGTGCGGGGGCGGGGTCGGCGGAGGCGGATGTGCCGGCCGAGGGGCGGGCACCGGCTGCCGCGCCGCCGGTCGACTGCGTCGGCCCGCAGGCGCAGGCGAGGGCGAGCGAGAGCACCGCCGCGCAGCCGGCGGTGGCGCGGCGAAGCAGGCGGCGGTGGGTGCCGTGGGTCGGCATGGCGGCGGCTCCTGGAGTGGTACGCGTCGCCCGGGGTGGATGCGACTGCCCTGTACGACGCCACTGTCTGACCGACAGTTCCGGTACGTTCATAGGAACTTCAGAGAATTCTCAGAGAACGTCAAAAGGCATACCAGCGGACTGTGCCATCCCCCTCGCGCAGTGAGGCGACCCGGCGGCGGAACTCGGCCAGGGCCGCCGGATTGCCCGGGGTCTGCTGGGCGACCCAGGAGGCGCTGGCCGTCTCGCGGGCGCCGCGCAGCACGGCGCAGCCGGACCAGTCGCGGACGTCCCAGCCGTAGGCGTCGGTGAAGGCGCGGTAGTCGGCGGCCGGGACGCCGTAGCGGTCGTGGCTGAGGGCGAGGACCACCAGGTCGTGCTCGCGCAGGTCGTCCGAGACGGTCTCCAGGTCGAGCAGGATCGGGCCGTCGGCGCCCAGGTGCACATTGCGCGGCAGCGCGTCGCCGTGGATCACGCCGGGGGTCAGCTGCGGTGTCAGGTCGGCCAGCTCGGCGGCGAAGCCGTCCCGGCGCCGACGTAGGAAGTCGGCGTCGGCCGGGTCGATGTGCCCTTCGGCGGCGCTCAGCCAGCGCTCCACCCCGGACAGCAGGTCGCGGCGCGGCAGCGCGACGGGCGGTGCGGGCAGCCGGTGCAGCGCGCGCAGCAGCGGCGCGAGGTCGGCCGGCCTGGCGGGGGCGATGGCGGGGGCCAGCCGGTGCCAGAAGGTGACGGGGTGTCCGTCCGCCGTCAGGGCCTGCGGCCGGTAGGCGCGGACCACCGGGATGCCCTGGCCGTCCAGCCAGCGCGCGACGGCGAGTTCACCGCGGGCCCGCTCGGCCAGCCCGGGACCGCGGCCGACCTTGGCGACCACGGCCGGGTCGCCCAGGTCGAAGACGGCGTTCTCGCCCAGCGCGATCAGCCGCGCGCCGCCCGGCTCGGGCAGCCCGGCCGCCGCGCAGGCGGTGGCCAGCAGGGCGCGGGCACGGGCCTCGTCGAAAAGGATCACCCGCCAAACGTACCGGCCGGGACCCGCGGTTGCGGGGCCCGGCCGGTCGCTGTGAGGGGGCGTCAGGCGGTGGTCAGCTGCTCGGCGTGGGCCGGGGACGGGGCTGGGGCTGCTGGGGCCGGGGGCTCGCTGTGCGAGAAGTCCGGGAGCCAGCCCAGCCAGCGGGGCAGGTACCAGTTGCGCTCGCCCAGCAGGCTCATCAGCGAGGGCAGCAGCACCCCGCGGATCACCGTGGCGTCCACCAGGACGGCGACCGCCAGGCCCACGCCCATCTGCTTCATGGACTGCATCGACAGCGTCCCGAAGACCGCGAAGACCGCGACCATGATGACCGCCGCACTGGTGACCACCCCGGCCGTCGAGCGGATGCCGTGGCTGATGGCGGCCGACGTGCTCAGACCGCGGTCGTGCGCCTCCTTGATCCGGGAGACCACGAAGACGTGGTAGTCCATGCTCAGCCCGAAGAGGATCACGAAGAGGAACAGCGGCACCCAGGACTCCACCGCGCCGACCCCGGCGGTGCCCAGCAGCGAGGCGCCCACCCCGTGCTGGAAGACCAGCGCGAGCACTCCGTACGCGGCGCCCACCGACAGCAGGTTGAGCACCACGGCGGTGACCGCGATCCCCAGGGAGCGGAACGAGGCGAGCATCAGCAGGAAGGCGAAGGCGACCACGAAGCCGAAGACCGGGAGCAGGCTGCCGGTCATCTGCTGGTTGAAGTCGTACGAGCCGGCCGTGCTGCCGGTCACCGGGGCCTCGGTGCCGGGCACGGTGAGCAGGGTGTGCGGGACCACGTCGGTGCGCAGGGTCTTCAGGGCCGCGACGCTGGCGGCGTCGTTGCCGCTGCCGTTGAGTGGGACGTCGATCAGGGCGACGTTCTGGGCGGCATGCACGGTGACGTCGATCGGCCCGTGCATCCTGCCGGTGGCCAGCGCCCGGGTCTCGAAGTCGGCGATCGCCTGCTTCATCGCGGGGGAGTTGATGTCGGCGGCCTTGACGACCACCGTGGCGGGGGAGGGGCTGCCGGGGAAGGCGGCCTGGATCCGGTTGGAGGTCTGCACCAGGGCGTTGCCCTTGGGCAGGTTCTGCTGGAACGTCAGGGTGGCGGTGTGCATGCCCACCAGCGGGCTCGCCAGGCCGAGCAGCAGGCCGCCGGCCAGCAGGGCGGCGGCGAGCGGGTGGCGCAGCACCGGGGTCAGCACGGCGTTCCAGACTCGGCCGCCGTTGCCGGTGTCGCGCTGCTTGAGCTTGTGCAGCAGTGGCACCCGGCCCTTGTCGACCCGGTCGCCGAGCATCGACAGCAGGGCGGGCAGCACGGTGAGCGAGCCGACCACCGCGGTGATCACCACGACGATGGTGGCGTAGGACATCGCCTGGAAGTCGCCGATCCCGGTCAGGAACATGCCCGCCATCGCGACCACCACGGTCACCCCGGAGACCAGCACGGCCCGTCCGGAGGTGGCGGCGGCGATCTGCAGGGCGGTCGCCGCGTCCCGGCCGGCCGCTCGCTCCTCGCGCTCGCGGCGCAGGTAGAAGAGGCAGTAGTCGACCCCGACGGCCAGGCCCACCAGCAGCATCACCGAGCTGGCGTCGTCGCTGGTGTGCAGGAAGCCGCTGCTCAGGGCGACCAGCCCGCCGGCCGCGATGAAGGCGGTCAGTGCCAGGCCGACCGGTAGTACGGCGGCGACCAGCGCGCCGAAGGCGATCAGCAGGATGCCGAGCGCGAGCGGCACGGCCGTCCACTCGGCGCTGGCGAAGTCGTTCTTGAACTGGTCCTGGCTCCACTTGTTCGCCGTCGCGTCACCGAACTCCTGCACGGTGAGGGAGGGGTTGGCCTGTTGCACCCTGGCCACCGAGGCGAGCACGGCCGGCACGTTGCGCACGGCGTCGTCCTGGGTGCCGGTCATCGCGAACTGCACCAGGGCGCTGTGCCGGTCGGCGGAGATCGCCCCGCTGTCGTAGGGCGAGCGGACGCCGGTGGCCTTGCCGCTGCCGTCCACCGCGGCCAGCACCTGCTGGACGGTGGCCCGGAACGCCGGGGCGTCCGCGGTCTGGGTGCCGCTCTGGACCAGGACGGTCTCGCCGGCCGGGCTCTTGAGGCCGGCGGCGTCCATGATCTGGGCGGCGCGGGCCACCTGGCCGGGCATGGACTCGGCGTCGGTGACCTGGGTGCTGCCGTGCATCCCCCCGAGGACGGCGGCGAGTACGACGAAGAGGAGCCAGCCGAAGACGGCCGTCTTGCGATGGCGGGCGCTCCAGGCGCCCATGGTGGCGGCCAGGCCCAGTTTTGATGACACGGGAGTTCTCCCCCAGGAGATGCGGCTAAGGGTGCGCGGCAAGTGCGGCCGACCGGTGCTCCGGCCTCGTAAAAGACACTAGGGATGGGGGAGTTGAGCGGTAATCCGGCCAGCGGGTGAGCCCACCCTGGGCCTTCCCCCAGCGCGGGGGTGGGGTTAACCCCAGGGTTGTCTCCGCCTTGGGGGCGGCGCGAACTCCACCCTGAGGGGGAGGGGTCTCCACCCGGAGTACGAGGTCAACTGGCACGCCCACAGGTCAGGATGGTCTAGGGGACGGCTGGACCGCCCCCTAGGGGAACAGTCGCGGGGGCCACAGTGGGGGTCACTTGCCGGTCGGCAAGTAAGAACCCGTAGGATGCTCCCGTTGTTCACTTACCTGCCGACCGGCTAAGGCGCTGCCGCCTCAGCCGGGTCACAGTCGTCGCCCGGCGTTCCGTCCCCCCAGGGCTGCGATGAGCCATGCCCAGGAGGCATCACAAGCATGTTCCATCGAATCGGGCAATTCGTCGTCCGTCGGGCCTGGTGGGTGATCGCCGCGTGGATCGTGGCGGCCATCGCCATCGTCGCCACCGCGCCGACGCTGACCGCGAACACGGACGAGAGCTCGTTCCTGCCGCGTCACTACGAGTCGATCCAGGCTGCGGATCTCCAGGCGAAGGCTTTCCCGGCCGCGTTCACGCCGTCCGCGATGCTGCTCTTCGAGCGCACCGACGGTGGCAACCTGGATGCTGCCGACCACGCCACCATGGAGAAGGTCGTCCAGGGGCTGACCGACAAGAAGATCAAGTACGTCCAGACCATCCTTCCGGTCGGCGACCGGTCGGTCTCCAAGGACGGCAAGTACGCGATCTCCTCGATCGGCTTCACGAAGGACGCTCCGCAGGGCCCGCCCACCGCGGACACCGCCAAGAGCCTGCGGGACGACGCCAAGGCGATAGCGGCCGGCAGTGACCTCAAGGTCCAGCTCGGCGGCCCGGCCGCGCAGCAGCTCGACCAGCAGGACTCCTCCAAGCTGGCCAACACCCTGATCGGTGTGGGCACGGTCGTCATCATCCTGCTGACGCTGTTCCTGATCTTCCGCAGCCCGCTCATCGCGCTGCTCCCGATCCTCTCGATCGTCATCTACTCGATGGTCGCCAACGGTCTGATCGCCGACGCCAGCAAGGCCTTCGGCCTCAATGCGGACAGCTCCTCCTCGGCCATCCTGATCGTCGTGCTCTTCGGTGTCGGGACGGACTACTTCCTCTTCCTGATGTTCCGCTACCGCGAACGCCTGCGAGCAGGCGACGACCGGAAGACCGCCGTGGTCAACGCGGTCGCCCGGGTCGGTGAGGCGATCGCCTCGGCGGCCGGTGCGGTCATCGTGGCCTTCAGCGTCCTGATCCTCTCCAGCCTCGGCATGTTCAAGGCACTCGGCCCGGAGCTGGCCATCGCGGTCTTCGTGACCGCGCTGGCCTCGATCACCCTGGTGCCGGCCGTGCTCTCGCTCCTCCCCGAGCGGGTGCTGTTCCGGCGGACCGTGATGTGGCTGCGCTGGGTCCCGCACTTCGTGGTCTCGATCCCGAAGGTGCGGCACTTCCGACTGAACCCGAGCTACTCCGACCTGCCGGGCTCGCTGATCCGCCGGCTGTGGTTGGTGCGTCGGCAGTTCTTCGCCGCCCGACCGCGCAAGACGTTCGCCGAGCCCTGGCTAGTCGAGCCCACCGGCGCTCGCTTCGCCGTGCTCGGCAGGACCGTCCAGCGCCGGCCGGGCTGGGCGGCCGTGGTCTCCGGCGGCCTGCTGGTCGTCCTCGCACTCGGCGCGTTCAGCTACAAGGGAACCTTTGACCTGGCTTCCGGTTCCATGCCGAAGACCAAGGAGTCGATGGTCGTCCAGAACACCGTCATGAGCGAGTTCTCGGCCGGAGCGTCGGCCCCCTCGCAGGTCTACCTGACCTCGACCAATGGCACGCCGCTCGACCCGGCCGCCTTCCCCGGCTACATCAACACGCTCAGCCAGGTGAAGGGCGTCGCCGCCGTCGCGCCGACGCCGACGGTGAGCAAGGACAAGCTGACCGCCGACTTCACCGTCACGCTGAAGGACGACCCGGCCTCCAATGCAGCGATCGACACCATCGGCGGTCTGCGCAGCGCGGCGCACAGCGCGGCGCCCCAGGGCTCCGAGGCGTACGTCGGCGGTATCACAGCCGTCTACAAGGACATCAACTCCGCGATGGCCCACGACTACTCGTTGGTCTTCCCGATCGCCGCTGTGCTGATCATGCTGATCCTCGGCCTGCTGCTGCGCAGTGCCGTCGCGCCCTGGTACCTGATGGCGGCCGTCGGCCTGGGCTTCGGAGCCACGGTGGGTGCCACCAGCCTGGTCTTCCTCAAGTTCCAGAGCCAGCAGGGCATCATGTTCATGCTGCCGATGTTCATCTACCTCTTCGTGGTGGCGATCGGCACGGACTACAACATCCTGATGATCGCCCGACTGCGGGAAGAGGCCCAGGAGGGCCACAGCCCCCGCGAGGCGGCCAGTCTCGCGATCCGGCACGGCGGCCCGACTGTCGCAGCTGCCGGCGGCATCCTGGCGGCGACCTTCGGGACCATGTGCTTCGCCGGGAACACCCTCTTCAGCGAGATCGGCTTCTCGGTGGCCTTCGGCATCGCGGTGTCGGCCTTCGTGATGGCGATGTTCTTCACTCCGGCGCTCACCGCGCTGCTCGGCCGCAAGGCCTGGTGGCCCGGCCACAACACGATCGAGGGCCACAGCGCCCCGGTCACGGCGGTGGGCGACTACCGCTACGAGGACGACGTGGAGCCCGCCGGGCTCCGCTGATCCACCTGCCGTACGGCGGGCCCGCACCCCGGTTGACCTGGGGGCGGGCCCGCCGTGCTGTTGCGGGCGGGGTGGCCGCCCGCGAAAATTATCCGATCAGTCCGGCCGTCGTCGTGCTACAGTCGACTCAGTTGCAGTTTTGGTTCCCATGAACGTTTGTGTGCACCTGCTGGTACCAACCAACAGGTGCATTTGTTTTGTCCGGTGTTATCTCCGGATGGGGATCGCGGCTACTTGAGGCCCGCGAGGTGCGGGTCTCGATGCCCCAGAATTTAGGAGACGGTTATGGCTACCGGCACCGTGAAGTGGTTCAACAGCGAAAAGGGCTTCGGCTTCATCGAGCAGGATGGTGGCGGCGCTGACGTGTTCGCCCACTACTCGAACATCCAGGCCAATGGCTTCCGCGAGCTCCTCGAGGGCCAGAAGGTCGAGTTCGACGTCACGCAGGGCCAGAAGGGCCCGCAGGCCGAGAACATTCGCGCCATCTGATTTTCCGGCATAACGCTGGAAAACGCACAACGCAAGCGAAGGCCCGTACCGCACGGTGCGGGCCTTCGCCCATGCCGCCGAACGGCCGGGGCGGCGCACTCTCCTGACGGCCGAAACCTCGCGTCACCGCTGGTGTGACCGCTCAGGATGGAGTTAGACGTATGACCGATCAAGCACGCCGTTCAACCGGTTCAACTGGTTCGACCGGCCGCGGCCGCCCCCGTACCGGTGGCAGTGCCTCCGGCAGCCGCAGCAGCTCGGGCGGGTTCAGCGACGCGCAGTCGCGGGCCGGCCGCAGCTCCGGTGGGCTGCGCGGCCAGAGCCAGGGACAGAGCCGCGGTCGCGGCGGTTCCGGCCAGAGCCGTACCCCCGAGGCCCCCGCAGACTTCGCCATCCCGGTCGGCACCCCCGCGCGTCCGCCGGCGGCCACCTTCGCCGAGCTGGAGATGCCCAAGGCACTGCTCAGCGCGCTGACCCGGGAGGGCGTCACCGAGCCGTTCCCGATCCAGTCCGCCACGCTGCCCGACGCGATCGCCGGGCGCGACGTGCTCGGCCGCGGCCGCACCGGCTCCGGCAAGACCCTCGCCTTCGGCCTCGCCGTCCTGGCCCGTACCAACGGCCGCCGGGCCGACGCCCGCAAGCCGCTGGCCCTGGTGCTGGTGCCCACCCGCGAGCTGGCCCAGCAGGTCACCGATGCGCTCACCCCGTACGCGACCTCCGTCAACCTGCGGATCGCCACCGTGGTCGGCGGCATGTCGATCACCCGGCAGGCGAACGCGCTGCGCCGCGGCGCCGAGATCCTGGTGGCCACCCCGGGCCGGCTCGACGACCTGATCAACCGCCAGGACGTCCGGCTCGACCAGGTGTCGATCACCGTCCTGGACGAGGCCGACCAGATGGCCGACATGGGCTTCCTGCCGCAGGTCACCAAGCTGCTCGAGCAGGTCGAGGAGAACGGGCAGCGGATGCTCTTCTCCGCGACCCTGGACCGCAACGTCGACCGGCTGGTCAAGCGCTTCCTGAGCGACCCGGTCACCCACTCGGTGGACCCCTCGCAGGGCGCGGTCACCACCATGGAGCACCACGTGCTCCACCTGGAGGCGGCCGACAAGGCCTCCGTCACCGCGCACGTCGCCTCCCGCGAGGGTCGCGTGATCATGTTCGTGCACACGAAGCACGGCGCCGACCGGCTGGCCAAGCAGCTGCTGGCCAGCGGCGTCAAGGCGGCCGCGCTGCACGGCGGCAAGTCCCAGCCGCAGCGCAACCGCACACTCGACCAGTTCCGCGACGGCAACGTCACCGCGCTGATCGCCACCAACGTCGCGGCCCGCGGCATCCACATCGACGGCCTGGACCTGGTCGTCAACGTGGACCCGCCGATCGACCACAAGGACTACCTGCACCGCGGCGGCCGTACCGCCCGGGCCGGCGAGTCGGGCACCGTGGTCACCCTGGTGCTGCCCGAGCAGCGCCGCGACATGACGAAGCTGATGTCCACCGCGGGCATCCGCCCGGTCACCACCAAGGTGCGCCCCGGCGACGCCGAGCTGAGCCGGATCACCGGCGCCCGTACGCCGTCCGGCGTCGCCGTGACGCTGGCCGTGGTGGCGGCTCCCGCTCCGGCTCCGAGCGCCAACCGCCGTCCGTCCGGCCCGCGTTCCACCCGCCCGACCGACGTGGACGCCAACGGCAACCCGCGCCGCCGCCGCCCCAAGCAGCGGATGGGCGCCGGTGCGGGTGGCGGTAGCGGCTCGGGCGCGCCGCGCCAGGCGGCCGGCTTCTCCGGCAAGGCGAGCAGCGGCGCCGCCCCCGGTACCGGCTCCAAGAGCGGCGGCAACTACGGCACCGGCCGCCAGCGCCGTCCCGCGCGCTGACGATCGCTTCTGCTTGAGGGCCCGCACGCTTCGGCGTGCGGGCCCTCGGCGTTTCTCGCGCTTTTATCCCATTCGACAACGACGGCGACGCTCTGCCAGGGTGCCCTGATGCGAACTCCTCGAAGCGCGGCTCGAACGGCGGTCCTGGCTCCGGACGGCGCGGTCTTCCTCCTGCGGTCCGACAACAGCGAGGTCGGCGTGCACTGGAACATGCCCGGCGGAGGGATCGAGCCGGGGGAGCGCCCCGAGGCGGCCGCGCGGCGTGAACTGGCCGAGGAGACCGGCTGGTTGGACGTCCCACCCGGCCCGCTGCTCTGCACCTGGGAGCACGACTTCACCTGGCACGGCACCCCGGTCCGCCAGCACGAGCACATCTTCCTCGGCCGGGGTCCACGCCGCGGCCCGCTCGGCGACGTGAGCGCGGCCCACGCGACGGACCACATCCTCGACTGGCGCTGGTGGACCCCCGCAGACCTCGCCGACCCGGCCGCCGACCCACTCTGGCCGCCGCACCTGCCGGCCCTGCTGGCCAACGTTCGGGAGAGCTGGCTGGCGGACGGCGGGCCCATCGACCCGGTGGCCCTCGGTTACGTCCCCAACTCCCGTTAGCGACAGCACTGGTGGCAGGGCCAGGCGTCGCGGTCGACGAGGGTGGGCCCGCCGGGTGTGACTGGGAAGTCGTAGGGGCCGACCTTGCGGAGCGTGGGGTTAGTCTCCTGGAGATGGAGAGTGCGGTCGGGCTGCGCCTGTTCTGAGCTGTGGGGGAACGAATGAGTAGGACCACACCGATCTGCTTCGGCGATGCCATGATCTGGGCCTACGACGTTGCGGTGGGTGTGCTGCTTGCCGAAGCCGTTCAGGTGGCCGGGGAAACGGCGGAGGCCCGGCGTCCGGACTGGTGGGGCGAGGTGGTCCAGGGCCTGCGGGTGAACGCGGTCGTGGGGAGTACCTTCGCGATCCTGCTGGACGAGTTCACCCCCGAGCAGCGGACGGCGCTGTTGGGATGGATCGACGAAGCGTGCACGCGCCTGACATCGCGCGGGGGCGTCACTGCTGCAGAAGCCTTGGAATGGGACGTCCTCGACGGGGAGACCGTCGATCTGCGGGGCGCCGAGCACGTGGCCGCCGAGCCGCTCGTCGAGTTGGGTCGTGCCATGGCCGAGCTGGTGGACGGCACCCTGCCGCCCGCCCCGGAGGGGTGCCACTGGTACTACGGGCAACCGTCCGGGCGGAGTGTCGTGTAGGGAAGGAGCATGACGCGGAATCGGCTAGGTTGCCTCGCGGTTCCGCCCTAAGGCAGACCTGACCGACGCGGGAGAGAGCTCACGTGACTCCTCCCCGCCCTAAGGGGACGGGGCTTCCTGTTACGCCGGGTTGGCGTCGCAGTGGACCAGCCCGGCCCGTAGAACGTTGATGGCACCCACCGTGTCCGCGTGGTCCGTGTGGCCACACCGTACGCAGTGGAACTTTGCCTGAGTGGTTCGGTTCTCCCCGGAGACGTGGCCACACGCGGGTTGTGGGCACGTCCGGGAGGTGTTGCGGGGGTCCACCGCGATAATCGTCCGGCCGGCGCTTGCAGCCTTGCTGGTGAGGATCGCGAGGAACACCCCCCAACCCGCATCTGTGATCGACTTGTTCAGCCCGGCCTTCGAGGCGGCACCATTGGGCAGGAAGCCGCCCGGCCGCGCGGGGTCCGGCTTTGGCTTCGGCGTCCGCACCATGTTGCTGATGCTCAGCTTCTCGTGCGCGATCAGATCGTGCCGGCGCACCAGGGTGAGGGCGGTCTTGTGCGCGTGGTCGAGCCGTTGGCGGCGGACCTTGCCGTGCAGGTCGGCGACCTTCTCGACGGCCCGGCGGTGCTTCTTGGCGCGCTTGTCCCGGCAAGCACGGGGGAAGGTGGCCAGGTGCCGCTGAGCCTGCGCGAGGGCCTCGGCGTTCTCCCGGCCGAAGCGCGGGTTGGAAACGAAGCCGCCGTTGGAGTCGGCGAGGAAATTGGCGATGCCCAGGTCGATGCCGACCACCGAACCGGTGGGTTCCAACGGTTCGGGCTTGGACTGCTCGGCGGTCAGCACCACGTACCAGCGCTTGCCCTCGCGCTTCACCGAGACGGTCTTGACCTTGCCGACCACCTGACGGTGCTGGTTGACCTTGACGTGCCCGACACCTTGGAACCGGACCCTGGGAGGGTGACCGGGCATCGAGTCCCACCGGCAGCCGTCCCCGTCCCTGGGGAAGTCCACCGTGTCGAACCAGTTCACGCCCCGGAAGCGCGGGTATCCGGGTTTCTCGCCGGACTTGACCCGACGGAAGAACGCGGCGAACGCCTTGTCCAGACGCCGAAGCGTCGCCTGCTGGCTGGAGAACGACCACCGGCCCTGGCGCTGCGGGTCGAACGCCCGAATGTCTTTGAGCTGCGCCGACTGCTGGCCGTACTTGACCGTCGTTTTCGAGGCGTGACGGTAGGCGTCGCGCCGTTCCTCCAAGGCCCCGTTGTAGAGCGAGCAGTGGTCGACCAGCATCGCGGCGAGGGCCTGGACCTGACGGGCGGTGGGTCGCATGAGGAACTTGTACGTACGGATCTGCGTGTCCAACGGGTCCACCCCCCTTTCTGGTCGCAGGTCACCTTAACAGCTGTCAAACTTGGCGGATGTCACCACGCTGGGAACCAGATCCTGATATCCGCCGGGGAAACCATGTCGTCTATCACCTGCACGCACACTTGGTGTTCGTCACCAAGTGCCGACGTGAGGTCTTCAACGACGAGATGCTGACGCGCTGCGAGGCGATCATGCGGGACGTATGCGAGAGCTTCGGTGCGGAGCTGCGGGAATTCAACGGCGAAGGCGATCACGTCCACCTGCTGGTGCACTACCCGCCGAAGGTCGCCCTGTCCAAGCTGGTCAACAGCCTCAAGGGCGTCAGCTCCCGCTACCTGCGGGCCGAGTACACCGGACGGATCAACCGCATCGGGACGGGCTCGGTGTTCTGGGCACCCTCGTACTTCGCGGGGTCCTGCGGCGGCGCGCCGCTAAGCATCGTGAAGGAGTACATCGAGAACCAGAAGCGGCCCGCCTGACGCTGCGCACCAGTCTTCGCAGCGAACTTCGCCGCTTCGCGGCTCCGGGCCAAGGATCGCATTCCCGCCCGGCCTGAAGGCCGGGATTCCCTGCGAAGATAGGGGGATGGCCATTGTCCACAACACCACTGTCACCCCGACCAAGCGGGAACTCCTCACCGAGTGGCTGCCGTCCCAGCCCTGGTATTCGGCGCACGCCGGGGCCCCGGAGCTGGTCAGGGGCGGCGGCTTCCGGTTGGACGACCCGGAGGGCGAGGTCGGGATCGAGTTCCTGGTCGTCGTCGACACCGCTGCCCCCGAGCACACGGCCTACCTGGTTCCGATGGGCTACCGCGGTGCCCCGCTCGAAGGTGCCTCCCGTGAGGCACTGGTCGGCACCTGCGAGCACGGGGTACTGGGCACCCGGTGGGTTTACGACGGTGTCCACGACCCGGTGGTGACCGCCCAGTTGCGGGCCCTGCTGCGCGGGCAGGCGGTGGCGCAGCACCAGGACGAGAGCGACACCCTCGACCCGACCGTCCGCGTCCACGGCACTGAGCACGACGCACACCACGACGCACAGCACGTCGAGATCCGGCGCGTCCTGAGGTCGGCGGAGGTCGATGAGGGGGCGCCCCGGCACCTCGTTGCCGGATGGACCTGGCCGGACGGAACCCCCGCGCGCGGGGTGTTCGCGACTACGACCCGGGAGTAGCGCGGCCTACTGGGCAGTTCAGGCTGCGGCAGCGGTGGCCACAGCGGCTGCGGCAGCGGCGGCGTCGTAGCGCTGCAGCAGGAGGCAGGCCAGCTCGGGGGCGGCGCCGAGGACGGGGGCCAGCACGTCGGCGTCGGCGTCGGTGGCTGCGGCGGCGATGCGGTCGGGGAGCAGTCCCGGCGCCAGCAGGTAGGGGGCGACCGCCGTCCGGGTGGCGCCGCGGGCGCGCAGCGCGGCCAGGGCGTCGGGGACGCGCGGGCCGCCGGCCGAGGCGTAGGCCACCTCCACGGCGGCCCAGCCGCGGGTGCGGCGCCACTGTTCGGCGAGCGCCCGGGTGGCGGCGTCGGCGGCGGGGTCGGAGGAGCCGGCCGCCGCGAGCACCACGCCCGTCCGGGCGCGCTCGGTGGCCGAGTGGACGGGCAGGCCGGCGTCGGCGAGCCGGCGGTCCAGCGCGTCGAGCAGCAGCGGTGAGGGCCCGAGCACGTCGGCCACGGGAAGCTCGCAGCCCGCCGCCAGCAGCGCCGCGGGGATGTCGTGCTTGGCGTGGAAGGCCCGGTTGAGCAGCAGCGGGACGGCCACCGCCGGCCGGCCCGCCAGTCGGCCCACCACCTGGGCGATGCGCGGCGCGCAGTGGTCGAGGTAGGCCGTGGCGAGGTCCGACTCCGGTCGGAGCAGCCGGACTTCGCAGGCCAGCGCCTCGACCGTGGCGGCGTGCCGGGGGTCGCGGCTGCCGTGGGCGATCAGGAGGAGGACAGGGGACATGGCTCAGCGGCCGGTGGCCAGCAGGCCGCGGCTGCGCAGCACGCGGCGTTCGATCGGCGAGAAGATCAGCAGGTCGATCGCCACACCGACCAGCAGGATCAGGATGATGCCGAGCAGCACGCCGGGCATGCTCATCCCCTCCCGCTGGTTCTCCAGGTAGCGGCCCAGGCCCAGGCCCAGATCCGGCGAGCTGGCGACCAGTTCGGCGGCCATCAGCGAGCGCCAGGAGAAGGCCCAGCCCTGCTTGAGGCCGGCCAGGTAGCCGGGCAGGGCGGCGGGCAGCAGGATGTGCCGCGCGTTGGAGATGCCGCTGGCGCCCAGGGTGCGTCCGGCGCGCAGGAAGAGCGGCGGCACCTGGTCGATGCCGGCCACCAGGCCGTTGGCGATCGAGGGCACCGCGCCCAGCAGGATCACCGCGTACATCATCGAGTCGTTGATGCCCAGCCAGATCACCGCGGCCGGCACCCAGGCGACCGAGGGCAGCGACTGCAGGCCCTGCAGGATCGGGCCGATCGCCGCGCGCACCGGCTTGACCCGGGCGACCAGCAGGCCGATCGGGGTGCCGATGGCGACCGCGGCGACGAAGCCGACGATGCCGCGCCACAGGCTGGTCCAGATGATCGAGAAGAGCGTCCCGGCGGTCCACAGGTCGTTCAGGCTGCTCCAGACGTTCGCCGGGCTGGGCAGGTTGTAGGAGGCGGTGACGTGCAGGCTGTACGTGAGCTGCCAGACGCCGAGCACCAGCAGCACGCCGATCAGCGGCGGCAGCGCCTTCTGGCGCAGCAGCTGGCCGATCGGGGCGCGCTGGATCTGCACGGAGTCCAGGGCGTCCAGGCCGGCCTCGACTCCGGTGAGGTCGTTGCGGGGAGGCGCGGCGGCGGTCTCAGTGCTGGCCATGGCGGCGGATCTCCCCACGCAGTTCTTCGGTGATCTCGACGGACAGGTCGGCCACGCCGGCCGACTCGATGCGACGCGGCTGCGGCAGGTCGATCTGCCACTCGCGGGCGACCCGGCCGGGCCGCGAGGAGAGCAGCACGACGCGCTGCGCGAGCCGCACCGCCTCGCGCACGTTGTGCGTGACGAACAGGACGGTGAGCTTGCGCTCGGCCCAGATCCGGGTGATCTCGTCGTGCAGCACGTCGCGGGTGATCGCGTCCAGCGCGGCGAACGGCTCGTCCATCAGCAGCACCCGGCTGCCCTGGGCGAGCGCGCGGGCCATCGCGACGCGCTGGCGCATGCCGCCGGAGAGCTCGTGCACCCGCTTGCCGTACGAGCCGCCCAGGCGCACCAGCTCCAGCAGGCGCTCGGCCTCGGGGCGGCGCTCGGCGCGGGCGACGCCGTTCAGCCGCAGCGCCAGCTCGATGTTGCGGCCGGCCGTCAGCCACGGGAAGAGCGCGTGCTCCTGGAACATCAGCGCGGGGCGCCCGGAGGGCACCTCGATCTCGCCGGCGGTGGGCTTGTCCAGCCCGGCGACGAGGTTGAGCAGGGTGGACTTGCCGCAGCCGGAGGCGCCGAGCAGGCAGAGGAACTCGCCCGGGGCGACGTCGAGGGTGATGTCGTCGAGCACCGGGTTGGCGGTGCCGGGACGGCCGAAGGACTTGTGCACGTGCGAGATCCGTACGGCGGGCGCATCGGTGGACGCGTCAGCGGGAGCAGGGACGTCGGCGGGCGTCGAGTCGGTCAGTGCCGTGCTCATGTGCGGGCACCTCCTGGCGTGTGTGTGGCGAGAAAGCTGAAGGGGGGCCGGGGGTCCGCCCCCGCCCGGTCCCTTGGATTGGGCATCGACCGGGACGGAGCGGGGGTGGACCACCGGAGCTACCGGGGTGGAACGGCGCGGGGGCCGCGGATCAGGAGGTGCCGAGCCCGTCGGCGGAGACGGCCGGTTGGCCGGCCGCCTTGAGCACCTTGTTGAGCAGGGTGAGGTCGTAGATTCCGGAGATGTTCGGCTTCTTCAGCAGCCCGGCGGTGACCGCGTGGTCGGCCTCGGCCTGCAGGGTGCCGGCCAGCGGGTCGTCCAGGAACTGGATGCCGGCCCACGCGGGGTCGAGCACCGCCGGGGGCAGCGAGCTGCCGCCGGCCGCCTTGATGGCGTCGTTGGCGTCCTGCTCGGCCTTGGCCGGGTTGGCCTTGATGAACGCGTTGGTGTTCACCGAGCCGCGCAGCACGGCCTCCACCACGTCCGGGTGGGCGGTCAGGAACTTCTGCGAGACGACGAGGTTGGTGATCACGAACTGCTTGTTGGGCCAGAGGTCGCTCTCGTCGAGCAGCACCTTGGCTCCCTTGGCCACCAGCGCGGAGGCGGTGGGCTCGGGCACCCAGGCGCCGTCGATGGCGCCGGAGGTGTAGGCGTCCGGGGTGACCTTGTTGTCGGTGCGGATCACCGAGACATCGCCCTTGCCGGACTGGGGGTCCTCCTTGAAGCCCTTCCCCGCAAGGTAGTTGAGCAGTGCCACGTCCTGGGTGTTGCCCAGCTGCGGGGTGGCGATCTTCTTGCCCTTGAGGTCGTCCAGCGAGGTGATCTTCGCCGGGTTGACCACCAGCTTGACGCCGCCGGAGGCCGAGCCGCCGATGATCTTCAGGTCCTGGCCCTGCGACTGCACATAGCCGTTGATCGCGGGCGAGGGGCCCACCCAGCCGATGTCGATCGAGCCGGCGTTCAGCGCCTCGATCTCCGCCGGGCCGGCGTTGAAGACCTGCGGCTTGATCTGGGTGGCGCCCAACTCCTTCTGGAACAGGCCCTCCTGGAGGCCGACCAGGGCGGTGCCGTGGGTCAGGTTGGCGAAGTAGCCGATCTTGACGCTGTCCGTGGAGAGCTTGGTGCCCGAGGGGTTGGCGGCCGGGATGCCGCTCGCCTGGTCGCCGCTCTTGGAGCCGTAACCGCTGCACGCGCTCAGCAGGGCGACGGCGGTCAGGCCGGCGGCCGCGGCGATCAGCGACCGTCTGGCCCGACCGGCGCCGGGGCGGGTGGGCGTATGCGTGGATGCCTGGGTGGATGCCATGGGAGGTCGTCCTCTGCGGGAGCGGGCTGGGGTGGTGGTCGTTGGTGCTGCAAGCCGGGCACCGTCTGTGGAAGACGGCGGGTCCGGTGACAGGTCGTCAGACGCCCTGTCCGCACGCACATCGGGTCATGCCGCCCTGGCCGCTGCCCAGGACGCCGCTGCCGATGCGGCCGCCTTCCTTGTCCATGCCGGAGAACGCCTCGCCGGACATCAGACCCAGTCCTCCTCGAACGCGTCGGGGATCGCCGCCACGGCGGTGCCCAGCGTCCCGCCGGCCATACCGGCGGTGAGCGTGGTGCCGTCGGCCGGGTCGATCAGCAGGAACGAGCCGGTGCGGCGGTTGGCGGTGTAGTCGTCCAGCGCCAGCGGCTCGGCGGTGCGCAGCACCACGTGGCCGATGTCGTTGACGTTCAACTCCTGGGAGCCGGTGCGCTGTTCGAGGCTGTCGATGTCGATCCGGTAGGAGATCTCCTTGACCAGCGCGCGCACCGTGCGGGTGGTGTGCTTGAGCAGCACCTTGTCGCCGGCGCGCAGCGGCCGCTCGTGCAGGTGGCAGACGGTGGCCTCGATGTCTTTGGTGGCCGGGGCCACCGGGCCCGAGGCGATCAGGTCGCCGCGTGAGATGTCGATGTCCTCGCTGAGGCGGACGGTGACCGACTGCGGGGCGAAGGCGATGCCGGTGTCGCTGCCGAGCACGTCGATGCCCGCCACCGTGGTGGTCCGCCCCGAGGGCAGCACGGTGACGGTGTCGCCGGTGCGCAGCACGCCGGAGGCCAACTGGCCCGCGTAGCCCCGGTAGTCGCGGAACTCACCGGACTGCGGGCGGATCACGTACTGGACCGGGAAGCGGGCCGGTTCGTCGCCCGAGGCGCCGGCCACCTGCACCGTCTCCAGGTGCTCCAGCAGGGTCGGGCCGCCGTACCAGTCCATGTGGGCGGAGGGCTCGACGACGTTGTCGCCGGCCAGTGCCGAGATCGGGATCGCGGTGATGTCGCCGATGCCGAGCGAGGCCGCGTAGGCGGTGAACTCGGCGGCGATGGCCGCGAAGACGGGCTCGGCGTAGTCGGTCAGGTCCATCTTGTTGACGGCCAGTACGACGTGCGGCACGCGCAGCAGCGCGGCGACGGCGGCGTGCCGGCGGGTCTGCTCGACGACGCCGTTGCGGGCGTCGACCAGCACCACGGCCAGCTCGGCGGTGGAGGCGCCGGTGACCATGTTGCGGGTGTACTGCACGTGACCGGGGGTGTCGGCGAGGATGAACCGCCGCTTGGGGGTGGCGAAGTAGCGGTAGGCGACGTCGATGGTGATGCCCTGCTCGCGCTCGGCGCGCAGGCCGTCGGTGAGCAGCGCCAGGTCCGGGACGTCCTGGCCGCGCTTGCGCGAGGCGTGCTCGACGGCCTCCAGCTGGTCGGACAGCACGGACTTGGAGTCGTGCAGCAGGCGGCCGACCAGGGTGGACTTGCCGTCGTCGACGGAGCCGGCGGTGGCGAAGCGCAGCAGCGAGGTGGTCTCGATGGTGGTGCTCATGGTTAGAAGTACCCCTCGCGCTTGCGGTCTTCCATGGCGGCCTCGGACATCTTGTCGTCGGCTCGGGTGGCCCCGCGTTCGGTGAGGCGGCTGGCGGCGATCTCGGTGATCACGTCGCCGATGGTGGCGGCGTCGGAGTCGACGGCGCCGGTGCAGGACATGTCGCCCACCGTGCGGTAGCGGATCAGGCGCCGCTGCACGGTCTCGGTCTCCTTGGGGCCGCCCCACTCGCCGGCGGTCAGCCACATGCCGTCGCGGGCGAAGACGTCGCGCTCGTGGGCGTAGTAGATCTGCGGGAGTTCGATGTTCTCGCGCTCGATGTACTGCCAGACGTCCAGCTCGGTCCAGTTGGAGAGCGGGAAGACCCGGACGTGCTCGCCCACCGCGTGCTTGCCGTTGTAGAGCGACCACAGCTCGGGGCGCTGGCGGCGCGGGTCCCAGGCGCCGAACTCGTCGCGCAGGGAGAAGACGCGCTCCTTGGCGCGGGCCTTCTCCTCGTCGCGGCGGCCGCCGCCGAAGACGGCGTCGAACTTGCCCTTCTCGATGGCGTCCAGCAGCGGCACGGTCTGCAGCGGGTTGCGGGTGCCGTCGGGGCGCTCGCGCAGCCGGCCGTCGTCGATGAAGTCCTGCACGTGCGCGACGTGCAGGCGCAGGTTGTGCTTCTCGACGGTGCGGTCGCGGTACTCGATGACCTCGGGGAAGTTGTGGCCGGTGTCCACGTGCAGCAGCTCGAAGGGCACCTGCGCCGGCCAGAAGGCCTTCAGTGCCAGGTGCAGCATGACGATCGAGTCCTTGCCGCCCGAGAAGAGGATCACCGGGCGCTCGAACTCGCCCGCCACCTCGCGGAAGATGTGCACCGACTCGGCCTCGAGGGCGTCCAGGTGGGAGAGCGTGAACGCGTTGCCGCTGCCGGTCAGCGGCGCCTGGGTGGTCGCGGTCGTCATGCCAAACCCCTGTTCGTCAGAAGGGCGTGCAGGTCGGCGGCGGACTCGGCGACCGACTGGGTGTGCGTCAGGATCCGCAGATCGGGGTTCTCGGGAGCCTCGTACGGGTCGTCGACGCCGGTCAGGTTGGCGATCTCGCCGGCTGCCTGCTTGGCGTAGAGGCCCTTGACGTCGCGCTCGGAGCAGACGTCCACCGGGGTGGCGACGTGGATCTCCAGGAACTCGGTGCCGTTCTTGGCGTGTTGGGCGCGGACGGCGGCCCGGGAGTCGGCGTAGGGGGCGATCACGGGGGCGAGCACCTTCACACCGTGCGAGGCCAGCCGCTCGGCGACGAAGCCGATCCTGGTCACGTTGGTGTGCCGGTCCTCCTTGCTGAACCCGAGCCCCTTGGAGAGGAACTCGCGGATCTCGTCGCCGTCCAGGACCTCCACCCGGTGGCCCTCGGCACGCAGCCGGTCGGCCAGGGCGAAGGCGAGGGTGGTCTTGCCCGCGCTGGGCAGCCCGGTCAGCCACACGGTGGCACCGCGCCCGCAGGGGTCGGCCGCGCGGGCCGCCTCTGCGGCGTCCCCGGCGGCCAGGGTGTCGGCTGTCGTCACTTTGTACGCTCCCAACGGTCTGACTAGAGATGGTCTGACTAGAGGTGGATGCCGCACTCGGTCTTGCCCGATCCGGCCCAGCGGCCGGACCGGCCCTGCTCGCCGTCCCCCGGCTTGCGGGTGCAGGAGAGCGGCGCGCAGCCGACGGAGGTGTACCCCTCCCACAGCAGCGGGTTGAGCAGCACCCCGTTGGCGTTGACGTACGCGTCCACGTCGTCCTGCGTCCAGCGGGCGATCGGGGCGATCTTGACCTTGCGGCGCTTGGCGTCCCAGGCCACCACCGGGGTGTTCGCCCGGCTCGGCGACTCGTCGCGGCGCAGCCCGGTGGCCCACGCGTCGTACGCCGACAGGCCGCGCTGCAGCGGCTCGACCTTGCGCAGCGAGCAGCACAGGTCGGGGTCGCGGTCGTGCAGGGCGGCGCCGTACTGGGCGTCCTGCTCGGCCACGCTCTGCAGCGGGGTCAGTGTGATGACGTTGAGCGGCATGGTCGCGGCGACCGCGTCCCGGGTGCCGATGGTCTCCGGGAAGTGGTAGCCGGTGTCCAGGAAGACCACGTCCACGCCGGGCAGCGCGGTGGACGCCAGGTGGGCGACGACCGCGTCCTCCATCGAGGAGGTGACGCAGAACCGCTTGCCGAAGGTCTCGGCGGCCCAGCGCAGCACCTCCTGCGCGGAGGCCTCCTCCAGCTCGCGGCCGGCCGCGATGGCCACCGACTCCAGGTCAACTGCGCTGGTCATCGCGGGTTCCCCCGTTCGGGGTCGACAGCAGGCCGAGGAACTTCAGCTGGAAGGCCCGTCGGCAGGACGCGCACTCCCAGGCACCGTGCCCGCCGCTCTCGGAGGGGCGCAGGTCCTCGTCGCCGCAGTACGGGCAGTAGAAGGGTGCCGCGCGCTCACTCATGAGAGCTGCTCCTCGCTGGCCCGGGCGGTCCACTGGGCGAACCGCTCGCCTTCCTGACGGTCGGCCTGGAAGCGGCCGAGCAGGCGCTCGACGTAGTCCGGCAGGCCGGCGCTGGTGACCTTGAGGCCGCGGACCTTGCGGCCGAAGCCGGCCTCCAGGCCGAGCGCGCCGCCCAGGTGGACCTGGTAGCCCTCCACCTGCTCGCCGTTCTCGTCGCTGACCAGCTGGCCCTTGAGACCGATGTCCGCCACCTGGATACGGGCGCAGGCGTTGGGGCAGCCGTTGATGTTGATGGTGAGCGGCTCGGCGAAGTCGGGCAGCCGCGCCTCCAGCTCGTCGATCAGGGTGCGCCCGCGCTCCTTGGTCTCGACGATGGCGAGCTTGCAGTACTCGATGCCGGTGCAGGCCATCGTGCCGCGCCGGAACGGGGACGGGGTGACCCGCAGGTCCAGCTCCTCCAGGCCGGCCACCAGCGACGCGACCTGGTCCTCGGCGATGTCGAGCACCAGCATCTTCTGCTCGGCGGTGGTGCGCAGCCGGTCGGAGCCGTGCGCGGCGGCCAGCTCGGCGACCTGGCCGAGCAGCTTGCCGTGCACCCGGCCGACCCGCGGGGCGAAGCCGACGTAGAAGCGGCCGTCCTTCTGCCGGTGCACGCCGACGTGGTCGCGCCAGACGCCGACGGGCTGCTCGGGGGCGGGGCCGTCGATCAGGTCGTACTTGAGGTACTCCTCCTGGAGGACCTGGCGGAACTTCTCCACGCCCCAGTCAGCGACCAGGAACTTCAACCGCGCGCGGTTGCGCAGCCGGCGGTAGCCGTAGTCGCGGAAGATGCCGATCACGCCGCCGTAGACGTCCGCGACCTCGTCCAGTGGGACCCAGGCGCCCAGTCGCACACCCAGCTTGGGGTTGGTGGAGAGCCCGCCGCCGACCCAGAGGTCGAAGCCCGGGCCGTGCTCGGGGTGGTTGACGCCGACGAAGGCGATGTCGTTGATCTCGTGTGCGACGTCCAGCTGCGGGGAGCCGGAGACCGCCGACTTGAACTTGCGCGGCAGGTTGGAGAAGTCCGGGTTGCCGATGAAGCGCCGCTGGATCTCCTCGATGGCGGGGGTGCCGTCGATGATCTCGTCCTCGGCGACGCCGGCCACCGGCGAGCCGAGGATCACCCGCGGGGTGTCACCGCAGGCCTCGGTGGTGGACAGGCCGACGGCCTCCAGCTTCTGCCAGATCGCGGGCATGTCCTCGATCCGGATCCAGTGGTACTGGATGTTCTGGCGGTCGGTCAGGTCGGCGGTGCCGCGCCCGTACAGCTCGGAGACCTCGGCGATCGCCTTCAGCTGGGCGACGGTGAGCCGGCCGCCGTCGATCCGGACCCGGAGCATGAAGTACTCGGCGTCCAGCTCGTGCGGGTCCAGGATCGCGGTCTTGCCGCCGTCGATGCCTTCCTTGCGCTGGGTGTACAGACCCCACCAGCGCATCCGGCCGCGCAGGTCGGAGGGGTCGATCGAGTCGAAGCCCTGCAGGGCGTAGATCGTCTCAATGCGTGTCCGCACGTTGAGACCGTCGTCGTCCTTCTTGAACTGCTCGTTGGCGTTCAGCGGGGTGTAGTGACCCATGCCCCACTGGCCCTCGCCGCGGTGGCGGGACACCTTGCGGGCGGCGGCAGCCGGACGCTTTGCGGCGTCGGCTGGCTGGTGCTCGGCCGGGTCGGAAGTGGTGGGCATGTGTCGTCCTTCGGGCAGGTGGCTTTGCCAGGTTCGGGGCATTCCCGGGCTCGTCGCTGCTGTGACCTGCGGATCTTCGACAGGATGTGGGAAGCAGTGACCTCGGCCGGTGGGCGCCTGCCCATCGGTTGCGCGCGATGGGTGACTGAGTGGCGCCAGTGCGGTGGCGGCGGCGGGATAAGGCTCAGGTCACCGGACAGATGGCGCTGGACACGCGAAGGAGATCGACGTGAAGTCGACCAACTAGGGTGGTTCCGGCGCTCGGCATGGCAAGAGATTCGCACGCCGAACGAGGCGCGGTCCACCAACGTCCAGAATCCGGACATCTTTGTTTCGAATATCGAGACTGCGGCGAAGGTGGCCTGGCTGTGGCGACCTGAACGGGCCGGTGCGATCAGGGGGGTCGGGCCGCCCGATACCGTTAGCGCTGTGCAGCCATCAGGTGAGACCAGCAGAGCGGACGCGGACCGCCCGTCCCGACGGCGCGGCAAGGGCGCGCGGCGGGCGAGCAGACGGTCCAGCTGGCGCGGCACGGTGTGGGCGCTGATCAAGGACACCGCCAACACCTGCGTCGAGTACCGGGTCACCGGGCTCGCCGCGGAGGCCGCGTTCTTCACCCTGCTGTCGATCCCGCCGCTGCTGCTCTGCCTGGCCGGCACACTCGGCTACCTGGACGACCTGCTCGGCGCCGGCACCATCCTGAAGCTCCAGCAGGACATCATCACGGCGGCTGGCACGGTGCTCTCGTCGTCCTCGATCGACCAGATCGTCAAGCCGCTGCTGAACAGCGTCTTCGAGAACGGCCGGCCCGACCTGATCTCGATCGGTTTCGTGTTCGCGCTCTGGTCCGGCTCCCGCGCGCTCTACATCTTCATCGACACGATCACCGTGATGTACGGGTTGGACGGCAAGCGCGGCATCGTCAAGACCCGGTCCATGTCGCTGGGCCTCTACCTCGGCGCGCTGGCGATCGGCTCGCTGGTGCTGCCGCTGCTGGTGGCCGGGCCCGGGCTGGTGGTGGCGGCGGTGCCGAACATCGCCGGGGTGGTGAGCGCGCTCTACTGGCCGGTGGCGATCCTGCTGCTGGTGGTCTTTCTGACCACGCTCTACCACCTGGCCGTGCCCGCCAGCACGCCCTGGCGCGAGGACCTGCCGGGCGCTCTGGTGGCGCTGGGGGTGCTGGTGATCTGCAGCGTGGTGCTGCGGGTCTACCTGATCCACTCGGTCGAGGGCCCGACCGTCTACGGCAAGTTGGCGGCGCCCATCGCGGTGCTGCTCTGGATCTTCGTGGTGGCGATCGCGGTGCTGATCGGCGCCGCCATGAACGCTGCCATAGACCGCCGCTGGCCCAGCGTGGAGACCGCCGACGCCCGGGCCGAGAACGAGCGGGCCAGCGAGCACGCCGCCGAGCTGCTGGTCCGCGAGGCCGGGGCCCGACGGGCCGCCGAACGGGCCATGATGGCACGCGCGTTGGGGCTCGCCGAGGGCGTCGAGGAGGAGGACGAGGACGAGGACGACGAGGTGCCGTCCGAGTACCCCGAGCGCTGGGCCGACTTCCTGCCGCCGACCAATGTGCGCGGGCGGCTCGGCGCCGCGCGGGGCGCCCGCCGCCGCCGGACGCCGCCGCCCCCGCCGGACAGCGACCGGCCCGGCCCGCGCCCCTCGCCGCACCACGCCGCGCGCCCGTTCCCGGGGCCGGGCGCTCCCGCGCCGGGTACGCCCGCGCCGGACGCGCCTGTCGAGCGCCCGGCGGAGCCCTGGGGTTCGGACGGCCGCTTCCCCGGCGGACTGGGGCCGGTGGACTCCTCGCTGCCCAGCTACCCGCCGCGGCCCCCGTGGGACGGGCCGTAAAGGAGAAAAAAATAGGGGTGCGCGGTCGGGAGCCGCTGTCATAGGCTGCGGATCGCGCACCGAGCACCGGTGTGCGCGGTCGCCCCACGCGACCACGACGTCAGGGCCGTTGAACACGGCTCGGGAGAAGAAACGGGAGGTGAGCCTCGTGGCTGTCACCGTCGTCACGGCTGCCCAGGGCAGCACCCTCACCCCCCTCACCCTCCCGGCCGCCGGCTGACGTTCCGCTCAGCCCCCCGGGAATCGCTTTTCCTCCCGAAGGGCCCACCGCGTTGTTCAACGCTGCTTCTGACACCGCTTCAACTTCGACGTCTTCTTCGCTGTCCGGCTACGGCTGGACTCCCGAGCTCGACGAGCTCTTCGCCCCCCTCGCTGAGGCGGGGCTCACCCCCGGCCGGCTCGCCCGAGTCGACCGCGGGCAGGCCGACGTGGTCGTCATCGACCCCGACAGCGGCGAACCGCGCACCATCCGCGCCGATACCCGGCCGGTCGGCAGCGCGGAGACCATCGACAACCCCTGCACCGGGGACTGGGCGGCCGTCGACCTTGCGGCCACCCCGATGCCCGCGGTCGCGGCGCTGCTGCCACGCGGCACCGCGATCATCCGCAAGGGCGCCGGCGCGCGCTCGGACGGCCAGGTGCTGGCCGCCAACGTCGACACCGTCCTGATCGCGGTCTCACTGGCCGGCGACCCGGACATCGGCCGGATCGAGCGCTTCCTGGCCCTGGCCTGGGAGAGCGGTGCGCAGCCGCTGGTCGTGCTGACCAAGGCCGACCTGGTCGACGACGCCGACTTCATCCGCGAGGACGTCGAGCGGGCGGCGCCGGGCGCCACCGTGCTGGTCGTCAGCGCCGAGACCGGCGAGGGCCTGGACGTGCTGCGCGCCTGCACGCCCGGGACCACGGCGCTGATCGGCCAGTCCGGCGCGGGCAAGTCCACCCTCACCAACGCGCTGACCGGCAGCGAGGCGATGACGGTCCAGCAGACCCGCAGCAGTGACCAGAAGGGTCGGCACACCACCACCACGCGCGAGCTGTTCGCGCTGCCCGGCGGCGGCGTGCTGATCGACACGCCCGGTCTGCGCGAGGTCGGCCTCTACGGCGGCGAGGGCCTGGCGCTGGCCTTCTCCGACATCGAGGACTTGGCCGCCGACTGCCGCTTCCACGACTGCTCGCACCGCGCGGAGCCCGGCTGCGCCGTGCTGGCCGCACTCGCGGACGGTTCGCTGCCCGAGCGCCGGATGGAGAGCTACCTCAAGCTCCAGCGCGAGAACGAGTGGATCGCCTCGCGGACCGACGCCCGGCTCGCCAGTGAGCGGGCCAAGGTGTGGAAGACCCGCGCCAAGGAGGTCCGGGGGCGGGTCCGGCCGTGAGGCCGCCCGGCAAAGACCGTTGCGGCCCGGGGCGGCAGGGTGGTGTCCGATATCCGCCAGTCCCGGGCCGGTCGGTGGCGCAGACTGGGTTGCGTGATCGACGACGAGACCCGCTACCGGGCCGTGGACAGCCGGGACGCCCGCTTTGACGGCGTCTTCTTCACGGCGGTGACCAGCACCGGCATCTACTGCCGGCCGAGCTGTCCGGCCGTGACGCCCAAGCGCGTCAACTGCACCTTCTATCCCACGGCCGCCGCCGCGCAGGGCGCCGGGTTCCGGGCCTGCCGGCGCTGCCGCCCGGACTCGGTGCCCGGCTCGCCCGAGTGGAACCACCGCGCCGACCTGGTCGGCCGCGCGATGCGGCTGATCGGCGACGGAGTGGTGGACCGCGAGGGCGTGGCCGGGCTCGCCGAGCGGCTCGGCTACAGCGCGCGCCAGTTGCAGCGCCAGCTGACCGCCGAGCTCGGGGCCGGCCCGATCGCCCTGGCGCGCGCCCAACGCGCGCAGGCTGCAAGGCTGTTGCTGCAGACGACCGGGCTGCCGGTGACCGACGTGGCGTTCGCGGCCGGCTTCGCCTCGGTGCGCCAGTTCAACGACACCGTCCGCGCGGTCTACGACCGCACGCCGAGCGGCCTGCGGGAGGAGACCGGCCGCGGTGCGCACAGCGCGACGGCTCCGGCGGGCACACTCGGCCTGCGGCTGGCCTACCGGGGGCCGATCGACAGCGAGCACCTGATGGACTTCCTGGAGCTGCGTGCCGTCCCGGGGGTTGAGGAGGTCGTCCCAGCAAGTGAGACGGCAGGTCTAGGGGTTCGGACCTACCGGCGCACGCTCGCGCTGCCGCACGGGCACGGCATCGCCGAGGTGGACTCGCTCGGGACTGGGGTCCCGGCGGAGCGTGGCTGGCTGGACTGCCGGCTGCGGCTGGCCGACCTGCGCGACCTCACCACCGCTGTGCACCGGCTGCGGGCCCTCTTCGACCTGGACGCCGACCCGGGGACGGTCGCCGAGCAGCTGGGCGCCGACCCGGTGCTCGGTGCGGCGGTCGCCGCCAGGCCCGGGCTGCGCTCGCCCGGGCACGTCGATCCGCACGAGCTGGCCGTTCGCGCGGTGCTCGGCCAGCAGGTCACCATCGCGGCCGCCCGTACGCTGGCCGGACGGCTCGCGGCCCGCTACGGCGTGCCGCTGCCGGAGCCGAGCGGCGGGCTCAGCCTGCTCTTCCCGACGGCGCGGTCGCTGGCCGAGGCCGACCCGGCCGACCTGGCGATGCCGGTCTCCCGGCAGCAGGCGCTGCGCGGACTCTGCGCGGCCCTCGCGGACGGCACGGTCCGGCTGGACGCGGGCGTGGACCGCGAGGACGCCGCCGCCCGGCTGCTCGCGTTGCGCGGCATCGGACCGTGGACGGTGAGCTACCTGCGGATGCGGGCGATGGCCGACCCGGACGTCTTCCTGCCCGGCGACGCCGGGGTGCGGCACGGTCTGCTGCGGCTGGGCCTGGCGGGCGACCCGAAGTCGGCGGCGCGGATCGCGGTCGGCTGGGCGCCCTGGCGCTCGTACGCCGTGCACCAGTTGTGGGCGCAGGCGTCGCAGGTGTCGCAGGTGTCGGCCTGACCTCGCCCGTCGGTCAGGCGATCCGTTCGCCGCTGTCGCCGCCGGTGTTGCCGCCGACGGTGCTGTTGCCGCCGACGGTGCTGTCGCCGCCGACGGTGCTGGTGCCGGTCGCGGGGGTGGCGCCGGCCAGGGCCTTGGCGAGCCGGTCCAGACCCGGCAGGGCGGCCATCACCGCGTCGTGGTCGGCGGCGGAGAGGGTGGCCAGCGCGTTGGCGATCCGCCGCTCATGCGCCTGCTGCCAGTCGAGCAGCTGCTGCTGCCCCGCCTCGGTGAGCGCGATCCGCGCCGTGCGGCGGTCGCCCGGGTCGGCCTGCCGGTCCACGAACCCGGCCTCCAGCAGCTTGCCGACCAGTCCGCTGACGGTGTTGGGCGCCAACCGCTGACGCGCCGCCAGCTCACCGACCCGCAGGGGAGCGGCGGCCAGCGTCTGCAGCAGCTCGACCTGGGCCATCGGCAGCGACTCCCACGGGTAGTCCGTGCGGATGCTGCTGCGCAGCGCCCGGCGCAGCCGGGTGACCACGTCGGTCAGCCGCTGGGCGCGCTCGATGGCCAGCACGTCCTCCAGGATCGAGCCGCGTCCGCTCGGGGCTGGTCCCTGCTGGCCGGTCGCGGACGGCGTGCGACGGGCGGAGGCTGAACCCGCGGGATCGGGGTGGGGCTGCGACGGCATGGGCGACAGCGTAGCGGTTCGTAGCACATGCCTCTGTTGCCGACCAGATCTCTGCGGGAGTACTTCCGGCAACGATTGGTTCGGGGTCCGACAGACTCGCCGACCGACAGAAAAAGGCCCGAGCCCGCCCGCTGCCCCGAGGGGCGGCGGGCGGGCTCGGCGCTGTGCTGTGTGACCTAACTGTGCGAGCTACTGGCTGAGCGGCAGCGGCTTGGCTCCGCGCTCGGCGAGCATCGTCGTCATCAGCTGGAGCTCCCCGGTCTGGCCCGCCACCATCGACTGCGCCAGGCTCTTCTCCGCCGGGTTCTTCGCGAGCTCCACATACCCCTGCGCCATCGCGATGCCGCCCGTGTGGTGCTGCATCATCAGCTGGAGGTAGAAGATCTCGGCGGCCTTGCCGCTGAGCGCACGCAGCTGGTCCAGCTGCGTGTTGGTCGCCATCCCGGGCATCAGCGAACCGTCGTGCGCCTGGTAGGGCGCCATCTGCATCCAGGCCATCGGCGCGGCCGGGGAGTTCTGGGTGAGCCCCCACTGGGCGAGCCAACCCATCATCATCCCGCGCTGGTTGGCCTGGGTGTTGATGATGTCGAAGGCCAGGTCGCGGACCTCCGCGTTGTCCGTCCGGTCCCGGATGATGAAGGACAGGTCGATCGCCTGCTGGTGATGCGTCGACATGTCCCGGGCGAACCCGGCGTCGGGCGAGTCGGTGGCCGGCGCGGTCAGCACCGTGCCGGAGGCCGTCGTACTGCCCGCGAGCAGCGCCGGCACACCCAGGCAGAGGGCGACGGCGGCCGCCAGCGCGGCCGGCCACCACAGCACCCGCCGCCGGACCGGGGCGCGCGAGCCCGCGAGGCCGTCCGTGCCGTCGGACTCGGTGGCCCCGGCGCTCTTCGTGCTGCGATTCGTCATGGCGGCGCTCACCCGGCGGTGCTGCAGGAGGCGCCCGGCTCCTGGGTCTGCGGACCCTGGACGTACTTGGTGAAGAACTGCTCCACCCGCGGGTCCTTGGCGCTGTCCAGGACGAGCTGGGTGCCCCACGCGGTCAGCGTGATGGTGCCCTTCTCGGTCGGGTACGGGCTCATCAGCGAGTACGGGGTGGCCTTGACCTTGTCGGAGAGCGTCGTGATGTCGTCCGCGGTGGCCTTGGCGTTGTAGGTGACCCAGACGGCGCCGTGCTCCAGCGAGTGGACCGCGTTCTCGTTCTGCACCGGCTTGTCGTAGACGGTGCCCATGCAGTTGAGCCAGACCGGGTTGTGGTCGCCGCCGACCGGCGGGGTCTGCGGGTAACTGACCGGCGTGGTCACGTGGTTGCGGGTGAGGTTGCTGTACGTCTGGACGCCCGCGATCGGCGCCTTGGCGGCGGCGACCTTGGCGGCCTTCTTGTCGTTGGCGCTCTTGATCACGTAACCGCCCGCGCCGACCGCGCCGATCACCACGACCGCGGCCACCGAGAAGGCGATGATCTTGTTGCGGCGCTCGCGGCGCTGCTCCTCGGCGCGCAGCTGCACGATCCGCTCGCGGCGGTCGGCGACCGCCTGCTTGCCGCCGGCGGACTTCTTGTTGGACTGCTTGGAGGCGGAACCCACGGGGATCTTCCTTGTCCCCGCCGAACGCTCTGCGCGCGGCGGAATGAGGTGAGGCAGGGGAGGAGGGACCGCCGGGTCCGTCCGGATCCCGATGCGCCCTGCGGGCAGGGCGCGGTGCGGGCCGGGCGGGATCGGCGGCGGGTTCCGCCTAGGTCCGGTTGACCTGGAGCAGGTGGAGATCGGGGGCCGTCGCGGTGCCGGGGGTGCTGCCCGCCGGACGGACGGTGGTCATCGCACGGAACGTGACCAGCTGCGGCGGCGCGGCCGGCTCGGGGTGGGGGGGAGCGTTCGGCAGCTGCGCGTCCTGGCTGCAGAACGGGAGGTTGGAGCAGCCGTCGCCCGGTGGGGGAACCGGGTCGTCGGCGGTGCACAAGGTCAGCGGGGGGAGCGGGGACGCCGCCGGGGGCGCCGGGTGGGCGCTGCGCGCGCCGGTCGGCTGCGGCTCCGGTTGGGCGTGGTGCTCGGCGGCGCCGATGGTGGTGGTGACCGCGGTGGTGGCGGCCGCGGCGTGCGCGGTACCGGCGCAGGGCAGCCCGACCAGGAAACCGATCAGCAGCAGGACCCAGAGCGCCCCCGCCGGGCGGCCCGCGAGTGCGGCGCTCCCCGTGGTCGGTCTCAGAGGTCCTGGCGCGGTCATGCGCACATATTAATGGGCCGAATGGGGGGAGCGGTCCCCCTCCTAAGCCCTCACTTTCGGATTCATCCAGCCGCCGTTCGGATGATTCGTCCTGCTTCGCTCCGGATTGTTTCGGGATCGGCTCGGGGTCGGATCGGCGTTGGCTCGGCATTGGCTCGGGATCATTTCTCGATCGGGCCGCGCTTCACTCGCGGACGGCCGCGAGCCGACCGACCTGGCCTGATCGGCCCCCGTCGTACCGAAAGCCCGGACACGGGCGACCGCCATGGGCAGAATGACGATCGACCCAGCCTCCGGCCGGTGACGGCATTCACGGACGAGGAGCCGGCAGATGAGCAACCAGGGTGCGCCCGCCGACGGATGGTGGGGCCAGGTCTACGAGGGCCCGGCCGGCAGCCTGCCGGACACTCCGACGGCCGACGCGGGGGAGGCGACGGTGGACGACTGGTTCGACTCGGTCGCCTCGATCGTCGGACCGCTCGGGGCGCAGATCGGGAGCGAGCCGGAACCCGAGCCCGAGCCCGTTGCTGAGCCCGAGCCCGAGCCCGTTGCTGAGCCGGAACCCGAGTCCGTCGCTGTGCCCGCGCCCGCGCCCGCGCCCGTACCGAAAGCCCCCGACGTGCCCCGGCCGGCCCCCTACGTCGGCGGCCGGCCTCCGACGTACGTCCCCGAACCCACCGTCCTCCCCGCCGCACTCCCCGAGCGGGTGGCCGCGGTCGTCCCCGACACCGTCCTCGACGGCGCCCAGTACGCCGGCTTCACGCTGCGCGCCGCCTCCGTCCGCGGCGACTCCGCCCGCTACCGCGGTGAGTCGCGCAGCGACGCCCTGCTGCTCACCCGCTTCGGCGAGGGCCCCGAGGGCCTGCTGCTCGCCGTCCTGGGCAGCCGCGCCCGCACCGCCGACACGGCCGACGCCGCCGACGCCGCCGATGTCTCGGACACCGTCCGCCAAGCCGTCGCCCAGCTCGCCGAGGCGATCGGTCGCAGCCGCGCCGAACTGGCCACCGACCTGCGCGAGGGCGCCCGCGACCGCCTCCGCTACGGCCTGCAGCGCCTCACCGTCAGCGCCTCCGCCACCCTGCGCTCGCTGGCGCCGGACGCCGGTGCGCTGCACTGCCTGCTGATCTCGCTCGACCCCGCCTCCACCCACCGCGCGGCCTTCGGCGTCGGCCCCGGCGGCCTCTACCTGCTGCGCGCCGGCCACTGGATCGACGCGTACGCCGCACGTCTGCTGCACCACCCCGACGGCCCGGTGGCCGCCCCCGAACCGCGCCCGTTCCGGTTCCGGCTGGTCCCCGCGACCCCCGGCGACATCCTGCTGCTCGGTACCCCCGGGCTGGCCGACCCGATCGCCGAGGAGCCCGCCGTCGCACACTTCCTGGCCACCCACTGGGCGCACCCGCACCCGCCGGGCTCGGTCGACTTCCTGCGCCAGGTCCAGGTCCGCGCCAAGGGTTACGCCGACGACCGCACCGCCGTCGCACTCTGGACCGACTAGCGCCCGGCCGGGTTCCTGTCCGGGGTTCCGTCCGGCTCGATCCCCAGCACCGCCGCCGCCACCGCCGCCACCCGGGCAGCGCTCTCCGCGCGCCGGACGCCGGGCAGGCCGACCGCGAGCGGCACCGAGAAGCCGTCCAGGACCGCCCGCAGCTGGACGGCCCGCTCGTCGGCCGCGCCGGGGGCGAACTCGCCGGCCGCCGAGCCGTCCCGGATCAGCGCCTCCAGGTCGGCCTGCCAGGGGGCCTCGATCGCCAGCTGCCCCTGCCGGATCTCCTCACTCGCCGGGGAGCGGCCCCAGACCTCGACCCAGAGGATCCAGCGCGGATCGCCCGGGCCGTCCGCCAGGTAGAGGTCCGCGTACGCGGTGAACCGGTCCCACGCGCTCAGCCCCGGCTGTCCGAGCACCGCGCGCCGGCGCTCGCCGAGCTGCTCCTCGCTCCAGCGCAGGGTCTCCAGCAGCAGCTGGTCCTTGCTGCCGAAGTAGTAGAGCAGGTGGCCGGCGCTCATCTGCAGCTGCTTGCCGAGGCCGGCCATGGTCAGTTTGGCCAGCCCGTGCTCGGCGATCGCCGCCATGGCCGCTGCCAGCACCTCCTCGCGAGGCCGTGCCGGTCGTCGCGGGCGGACCTCCGGCATCTTCGGCTCCTGCTGACGTGCTGACGTGTGCTGGCTGCGGACGCTCTCAGCCTAAGGCGTTCCGTGGGCGCCGCCGCGCTGCCCCGGACGGCTCGGGCGGCTCGGGGGACAGGTCCGGGACGCTCTCCGGCCTCGACGTTCCGTCAACACGCGGGCAGGAACCGGGCGGCCAGGCGCTGCGTCCCAGCAGGGACAAGATCACAGCGGGGCGAAAAGGAACGCGAGTATGTCAGGAACGGTCACGCGCTACCGGGATTATTCGCAGTGCATCGGGCTTCGGTCCGGTGGTGAAGCGAATCCTTGGCCTGTAGGCGCGGAGCGCCGGAGCGCGCTCCGCGCAGGGGGTAGGCCAAGGTCGAGGCCGTTCGGTTCTGCTGCTCGATGTACTGGCGGAGTGCGCTGATCGGTGCGCCGCCGACCTAGCCGGCGAAGTACGAGCCGGACCAGAGCTTCTGTGCGCGCCAGTAGTGGCCGGCCAGTTGCGGGAACTCCTGGCGCATCCGACGGGAGCTGACGCCTTTGAGGCTGTTGACCAGCTTGGACACGTCAACGCGGCCCGCGCCGTCAAGTTCGAGGGACGCCGTATCCGGGCGGCCCAGCAGCACATACCGGGGGACGTACCGGCCCTCACCGGGTGACCGAGTGAGGTAAACGCTTGCGGAGCCTGGTAAGACCCACCGGTCGGCAATCGGAGGGGCACGGGCACAACTCCCCACCACGGGGAAGGAACCAGGAACCAGGTAGCACGCCCCGCGCAGCGGATGCGCGGGACGCGCTAGGAATCCCCGGCGCCCACGCCAGGGAGACTGGGAGTCAAAACGATGTCAGCCATCTGCCCGCCGACCTGCGGTGGACCGGGTTCCCGCCGGAGCTGCAGATCTGAACCCCGGCGTCAGGGCGTCAGGGCGTCAGGCCTTGACCGCCCCGATGGTGAGGGGGTTGATGCTCAGGCCCGCGCAGTGCTGCGTCTGCCAGGGGAGGAAGAGCGCCGCCGTCTGGCCGGGCGGGTAGACGCGCAGGCCGTTGGCGGGCGTGAGCTGGCACTGCGTGGGGGAGTAGCCGCTGATGCCGTTGCTGTCGTGGAGCTGGGCGCTGGCGGTGCCGTGCGGCTTGAGCGTGACGGTGGTGACCGGGTCGACGCTGCTGCGCTGGGCCGGGTTGCCGGACTGGACGCCGTTGGCGCCGACGTACGAGACGCCCGGGTAGCCGGTGAGGGTGCAGCTGGTCGCGGAGGTGTTGGTGAAGACGAGGTCGGCGTAGAACTGGCCCGCGCCGACACCCTGGTTGGCCAGGGCCACGCTCAGCTGGCTGCTGGCGCACGCCGACCCCGCACCGGCCTGCGAGACGGGCTGTGCCGTCCGCGATCCCGCCGGCTGAGCGGACTGCGCAGACTGACCGGACTGAGCGGACTGGCCCGACGGTGAAACCGGCGCCGTCGAGGACGCCGGCTGCTGGCTGCTGCTGCCGCCGGCGGCGGTGCCACCGCCGGTCGAGCCGCTCGAGCCGCTCGACGAGCAGGCGGTCATGGTCAGTGCCGCCGTGGCCAGGACGGCGGTCGGAACCATCATTCGTGCCAGCCGTGAACGCATAGCGTCTCTCCTCCGTCGAGCCGATCCCGCTGCCTGGGACCCACTCTCTGGATCCCCGCTACGGTGGACCCTACGCGCGCAACCGCCCCGGTCAGCGGGTCCGTTACACGGCTACAGCAGAACCGGGCCGGTATCGGGACACCTCACGCCGGTGGTCGCACCCGGCGGGTATATCGCATGACAGTACCGGCTGGCGGCGGTGCGCCGCTGACCCTGCCGGTTACTCCCGCTACTCCCGCTCCCGGCGCGCCTCCGCAGCCGCATCGGCGATCCCGGCCTCGTGCCCCGCGGCGTAGACGCGCCGCACGAAGTCGGCCGCCTGCTCCTGGGTCAAGTCCTCCGTGAGACGCATCAGTTCATCGGTCCACCTGACCAACCAGTGTTGTGTCATACCCCCATCACACCCCGCCGCGCCCACCCCCGCGCGCCAGACTCCGCCGGTCAGGTGCCCGGAAAGGAGACGGGGATCGGGTCTCGCCAGATGTCCATCGGAACGGCGCGGACCGCGCGGCCGTCCGCGTCGAGGATCCGGCCCATCCGTTTCACGGTGCGTAGCGACACGCGGCGCTCGGCCACTCGCAGGTCGGGGAACCTGCGGGCGAGCGCGGTTTCCAGCCGGTGAACGTCGGCGAGGGAGCGCTGCCAGACGGAGAGGATGAGGTTGTGCGGGCCGGTGACGGACACGCACAGCCGGATCTCGGGGAGTCGGGCGAGCTGGAGGCCGACCTCATCGAGCCGGTCCGGGGGAAGATCGGCCCGGAAGGTCGCCATGACCGGCCGGCCGGCGTCGCGGGCGGCGATCTCGCAGCGGAAGCGGATCGCGTCGGAGGCGGCCAGCCGGTCGAGGCGGCGGCGCAGCGTGGACGGGCTGAGCCCGGTGGCGGCGGCCAGCTCGGCTTGGTCGAGGCGGCCGTCGACGCCCAGTCTGATGAGCAACTCCCGGTCTTCTTCGCGGACTTCGGCTCGTACGCCGGAGGGTGGCCCGTTGCCCGCCGGGTGATCGTCGTGCAGCTCCACGCGCTGGGTGGGGTCCAGTGAGTCCAGTCGCCAGCGGATCCCCTCGGCGTAGAAGCCGGTCGCCAGGTGGACGCGGACGGCGTTGACCCCGGGGAGCCGGCCGAGCCGTTCGGTGGTGTACCGGGAGACCATCGCCAGGTCGGTGAAGGCGGCGGTGACGACGAGGTCGCAGCCCTGGGAGAGATGTTCGATGCTCATCACGTGCGGGTCCTCGGCCAGCTCGTCGGCGATCTGCCGGAGCCGGCCGGGAGCGCAGTCGAGGTCGAGGTAGGCGACGCACCCGCGGTCCTCGGGGTGCGGCAGACCGTAGGCGGTCACCCAGGCGATCCCGGCCTCCGAGAGCCGGCGCCAGCGGCGGGCAGCGGTGACCGGGCTGATCCCGAGGGTCTGGCCGAGCAGCGACCAGGGTGCCCGGGGCCGCAGTTGCATCGCGTTCACCAGGGCGAGGTCCAGCTCGTCCACTGTCACCTCGTCCACTGCCACCTCGGGCGTCGGTCGCGGTCGACTACCGGTGGATTCGTTCATCAGAGCGCCTCCTCGTGGTGGGATCCTGCGAAATCGCGGGAACTCCCGCCGCAAGATCCAGAATCACCGAACAAGATCGCTCTGCACAAGTTCCCGCCACCCGCGGGTTCGATGGAGGTGCCTGTGTCCCTGCACGATGACGCGCTCGCTCTGGCCCCGGACCTGGTCCGGCTTCGCCACGACCTCCACCGGTTCCCCGAGCTCGGCCTCGCACTCCCGCGCACCCAGGAGCGGGTGCTGCAGGCCCTCGACGGACTGCCACTGACTGTGAGCCAGGGCTCCGCCCTGAGCTCGGTCACCGCAGTGCTGCGCGGCGGGCGACCGGGGCCGGCGGTGCTGCTGCGCGCCGACATGGACGGCCTGCCGGTCGTGGAGAAGGCTCCGCTGCCGTTCGCCGCCGACAACGGCGCCATGCACGCCTGCGGACACGATCTGCACACCGCCATGCTCGCGGGCGCGGCACACTTGCTGGCCGCACGGCGGGAGCAACTCCACGGCGACGTGGTCTTCATGTTCCAGCCCGGCGAGGAAGGCTTCGACGGCGCCGGCGCCATGCTGGCCGAGGGCGTGCTGGACGCGGCGGGCAGGCGCCCGGTCGCCGCCTACGCCCTGCACGTGGCGTCGGCCATGCCGCACGGGGAGTTCAGCTCCCGGCGCGGGCCGATCCTCGCCGCCTCCGATGCCCTGAACGTCACCGTCCACGGTGCGGGTGGCCACGGCTCGGTACCGCATCGGGCCAAGGACCCCATCCCGGCGGCCTGCGAGATGGTCACCGCCCTGCAGACCATGGTGACCCGCCGCTTCGACGTGTTCGATCCGGTGGTGGTCACCGTCGGGCTCCTCCAGGCCGGCACCCAGCGCAACATCATCCCCGAGACCGCCTACTTCGAGGCGACCGTGCGCAGCTTCTCCGCCGAGGCGCAGTCCAAGGTCGCCGATGTCGCGGTGGAGTTGGTCAGGGCCATCGCGGCCGCTCACGGCCTGCGGGCGGAGGTCGAGTACGTGCCCGGGTACCCGGTGACCGTGACCGACGGGGCCGAGACCGACTTCCTGGCGGACACCGTCCGGGAGGTCTTCGGCGAGGAGCGCTTCCAGACGATGGCGAACCCGATGACCGGGGCGGAGGACTTCTCCCGGGTGCTCGACGCCGTCCCGGGCTCGTTCGCATGGCTTGGCGCCGCCCCGAGGGGGACCGACCCCGACAACCTGCCGCTCAACCACTCGCCCTACGCGGAGTTCGACGACGCGGTGCTCCCCGACGGAGCCGCGCTCTACGCCGAACTCGCCACCCGCCGCCTCGCGGCCTGAACCCCCTGAACCCTGAACCCGTACCTCAAGTACCTCAAGGAAGGAACGATCAAGACATGACCGAACCGCGTGACGTGGTCGAGCAGCAGATCACCGCCTACAACAGCCACGACATCGACGCCTTCGTCGCCACCTATGCCGAGGACATCACGATCCACCGGGCCGACGGCAGCCAACTGCAGGGCCGGCAAGCCCTGCGCGACAGGTACGCCGGACAGTTCGTCGAAGGCCGCTGCCGGGCGGAGATCGTGGGGCGGCTCAGCGAAGGCGACTGGGTGGTCGACCACGAAGTCGCCCACGGCCTGGCCGACGACCCGGTCCGCGTCCTGGTGGCCTACCGAGTACGCGAAGGCCTGATCGACCGCGTCGACTTCCTCAGCTGAACCAAGGCATGATCGACCGCCGTGAGATCGTCGCGGGCGTTGCCGTCACCGGTCTCCTTCAACTCCTCGCCCCGCGCCTCTGAGCGGACACCGTCGGTGCTCTGCCCAGGTCACACCGCCAGTAGCGGCCGCGCTCGCTCGGAGAAGTCAGCCACGAGCCTGTGCGCCCCGAAGGGCTGCATGCGTCGCTGGAGATCGGCGACGGCTTCGACCGCGCGCGACGACTTGACCTGACGGGTGAGCGAGAGTGTCCGCAGGCCGGCCGCGTAGGCAGCGTCCAGATCGCGCTGCTGCAGGTGCGCGCTCGCCAACGCGGCCTGGGACATCGCGCCGCGGCGCGCGCGCTTCTGCATGCGGGCGTGGTCGATGCTTAGACGGGCGTGCTCCTGCGCGGCGGCCGTGTCACCGCTGTCCCTGAAGGTCACCGCGTGCTCGCCGTGCAGGTAGGCCGGGTCGATGAAGAGCGCCCACTCTGCTTCCGCCGAGTGGTCGATCTTGTTGGCGGCAGCGTCGGAGTGTGCAACCGCGAGCGCTGCCCCCTTCTTGTCGCCCATCGTGGCCAGCGCCCGGCCCTCCAGGGCCCACAGGTCTGCGAGGCAGGCGTCCGAGCCGCCTCGCAGACCGTGCCTACCGGCCTGAACGAGTCGCAGTCCTTCTTCGGGGTGCCCCAGCAAGGTGGCCTGGTCCGCCATGCCGGCGAGAACGTGTGCACCGAGCGGCGTGTTCCTCGACTCCTCGGCGAGCCGTAGTGACTGGATCAGGTATCGCTGGGCTGTGCCGTGCTCGCCGTTGTCGTATGCCATCCACCCAAGGAGGTAGGTCTGCTCGGCTGCGGCCTCGCACAGCGCGCGGCGGACCTCATCGGATCCGGCTCGTCGGAGCAGCGGGTAGACGTGGATGTTCAGGTACGCGGCGAGGAGCAGGCGTCCGCTTCCACCGCCCTGGAAGATGTCCATCCGCTGGAACTCGGAGAACATGTTGCGCACCGCAGTGACGTCCTCCAGTCGAACCCGGGGGCCCACGTCGGGCTGCTGGTCCAGGGTGCTCAGCAGCCAGTCCCGGGAGGGTCCGATGGCGGCGACGGCGGCGAACGGTGCAGCGGCAAGGAACTTCCTGCGATCCACGTCAGCTCTCCCCAGGTCAGCGACGGTTTCCACGGTAACCGCGTAGCTGCGGGAGTAAAGGAGCGAGCGGTCCTCTGCCGGACTCGCACCGAGACCGAGTTCGACCGTTGTGACCCGGTATCCGACGGCGGCCGAGATGACGTCGGCGAGGATCCCGGGGACCGGCCGCCTGGGCTGCTTGCCCTCCAGCCACCGGCGCACGGTGGTCGCGTCCGGCGAGATCTGCGGATGGCCGGCGTCCTGAGCTGCCGCTTTGATCTGGCGTGCGAGTTCGCGGCGACTCAGCCCTGACCGCTCCAGCCAGTCGGCGAGTGAGGTGTTCGGCTCCTTCATGTCTCCTACCTACCCCTCCGCGTCAGCCGAGGCTGAAGTGCCACCCTGTGCCACCCCTTACGCCGATGACCACAAGCAGTCACAGGGTGTTGCCTGGTTGTGATGGTAGACCTCCGTTGCAAGGAGAGGCAGATGGTGACGGCAGCCGAGTACCCGTTAGCCCTGAGCGTCGAGTTCCTCGCGGAATTGTCCGCGTGGACGTGGATCGACTCAACCCCCGAAGGACTCGTCGCCTTCCTGCTGATCGCGCACCCGCGTGGTGCTGCGGCCGAGTTGGAGGTCATCGCCAGATCTCTGGGCCTGGCGACACCGGACCGCGCCATGCCCGAGTTGGCGCCGGCTCTGAGGTGCGCCGACGACGACGGCGTCGTGCTGGTCATCCCGGCCTCGGATGTTGATCTTCGGATGCCGACGGCCAGGGAGTGGATCGCGTTCGTCGCAGCGGGCGCCCCGGTCGTCGTGTTGATCAGCGGCACCCCTCTGGCTCGGGACGCTGACCTCTCCACCGTCTCTGGCCACCTGCTCGCCGCCCTGCTGCCGGGGCATGTCTGGATGGGGAAAACCCGTGTTCGATGAGGTAGGCGAAGGCCCCAGGCTCTTCAGCGACGCACAGCTCGACGGCACCGCGTGCATCGGCTGCGGCACCGCCGACGGCCCGCTGCACCGTGGCGAGACCATCACCACCCGCGCGATGCCGGGCGTCGTGCAGGACACCACGGTCGTGCGCTGCACCCCGTGCGTGAAGGCTCGTCACTCCGCCCGCGTCAGGGAGGGGTCCTGATGGGGATCCTTACCGATCGGCGGCACACGGATGTGTATGTGGGGGCGCGGACTTGGATGGTGGAGCACGGGCTTCATCCGGAGCCGGACGGCTATCTCGGGCACGGGTATGTCGGGCTGTGCCTGCGGGCGTGGCCGGGCGCGTCGGGAGCGCCGCTGCAACTGGCCGTGGAGTGGGCGTTGTTGACGTGGCGGCTGGATGACGTGTTGGACAGTGAGTTGCGGGAGGCGGCGCCGCTGGAGGTGGGCGGGTTCGTCGGGCGGCTGGTCGACACGGTAGGGGAGTGTGTGCCGGTCGATGCGGGCGATCATCCCGTTGTGTGGGCGCTTGCCGATCTGGTGGAGCGGACTCGGGAGGTGATGCCGGGGGACTGGTGGGACCGGTACCAGGGCCATATGGTCGCTTGGATCGAGGCGGCGCACGGGAAGTTGGTTGATTTCGCGCAGCCGGGTCGGACGCCAACGCTGCGCGAGTACATGACGATCCGGCCGCCTGATGGCGGGATGGTGCTGGCGGCGATGTGGACGGAGTTGGCGCAGCAGGTGGTCACGCTGGACTGGGAGAGTCCGCTGGTGCAGTCGCTGTTGGCGGCGTTCTCGGCGTGTGGGTATCTGGCCAACGACCTGGCGGCCGACGCGGGGGACAGGTTCACCGCGCTGGACGCGCTGGCCCGCAGCGAGGGCCTGCCACCCACCGTCGCCCGGGAGAAAGTACGCGAGCAACTGCACGCCGAGGAGCGCCGGTTCTGGTGGCTGCGCTGCGCGTTGCGGGAGTACGCCGACGAGGCGCGCCCGTCGGCGGCGCGGGACGGCTTGCTGGAGGACACCGCCCGGTTCGCGCTGCACCTCGACTCGTTCCGGCATGCGCTGCGTGAGTGGACCTCCGTCAGCTCCCGATACGCGCCGGCCGGGGCCGTCATCCGCCGTCACTGAGAGGGTGACGGTGGATGACGGCCCCGGGCCGCTGACGTCGCAGGAGCTCAGCTCAGAGCTTCGGCCTCGGCTGCTGCTGGGTGATGCAGTGGATGCCGCCGCCGTTGGCGAAGATCTCGCGGGCGTCGACGAGTTCGATGGTGCGGTCGGGGAAGGCCTTGCCGAGGATGGCGGCGGCCTCCTTGTCGCGGGGATCGTTGAAGGCGCAGAGGATGACGGCGCCGTTGGCGACATAGTGGTTGATGTAGGAGTAGTCGACCGGCTCGCCGTCCTCGTCGTGCAGGACGGTGGGGGCGGGGACCTCGATGACCTCGAGGTGGCGGCCGGCCGCGTCGGTGGAGGCGCGCAGCAGGGCCACCAGTTCCTGGCAGACCGTGTGGTCGGGGTGGGCCGGGTCGGGCTGGACGTGGGCCAGGACGACGCCGGGGCGGACGAAGGAGGCGACGATGTCGATGTGGCCGCGGGTGCCGAACTCGTCGTAGTCGCGGGTGAGTCCGCGCGGCAGCCAGATGGCCTTGGTGGTGCCGAGGTGGGCGTGCAGCTCGGCCTCGACCTGCTCCTTCGTCCAGTCGGCGTTGCGGCCCTCGCCCAGCTGGACGGTCTCGGTGACCAGGACCGTGCCCTCGCCGTCGACGTGGATGCCGCCGCCCTCGTTGATCAGCCGGGAGGCGAAGCGCTGCACGCCGGTGAGGCTGGTGATGGCCTCGGCGATGTGCTGGTCGTTCTCCCAGCTGGCCCAGGACTGCGCGCCCCAGCCGTTGAACACCCAGTCGGCGGCGGCGAGTCGGCCGTCAGGGCCGGTGAGGAAGGTGGGGCCGATGTCGCGCATCCAGGCGTCGTCCAGCGGGCGCTCGACCAGCTCGACCTCGGCCGAGACGTAGCCGCGCACGGTGTCGGACTCGCCGAGGTTGACGATCATCGTCACCGGCTCGTAGCGGACGATGGTGTTGGCCACCTTCGCCCAGGCGAGCCGGGCGGCGTGCAGCTGATCAGCTGTGTCGAAGGTCTGGTTGTTGGTCGGGAAGGCCATCCAGGTGCGCTCGTGCGGGTGCCATTCGGCGGGCATCGAGTAGCCGAGCGAAGCGGGGGTGGTCATGGCGATAAGTCCTAAGGGGCGAGGGTGGGTTCAGAGGAAGTAGAGGCGGCTGAGAGAGACGCTCTCGGCGGGCTCGGAGCGGATCGGCGAACCGTCCAGCGAGACCAGGCCGGTGGCTGCCTCGACCTTCACCTCGCCGGTGCGGGCGTTGCGCACCATGTCGCGCGGGCCGATGCCGCGGGTGTTGCGGACGCCCACGCGCCGTCGCCGGGTGGGGAGTTGGTCGGCCATCTGGTCCAAGTACGAGGCATCGGCCGCAGCTTGGGAGACGAAGGCGACCGAGATGTCGGCGGCCGTAGCGCCGTGGGCGCCGAACTGCGGGCCGAGGACCAGGGGTTCGCAGCGGTCGGTGGAGGCGTTGGGGTCGCCGGTGACGCCGTACGCGGGGAAGCCGGCCTTCAGGACCAGCTGCGGTTTGGCGCCGAAGTGGTCGGGGCGCCAGAGCACGATGTCGGCGAGTTTGCCGACCTCGATGGAGCCGACCTCGTGGGCGAGTCCGTGGGCGATGGCGGGGTTGATGGTGAGCTTGGCGATGTAGCGCAGCACTCGCTCGTTGTCGTCACCGCTCTCGATGGTGCCGTAGGAGCCGGTGCCGTCCAGGGGGCCGAGTTCGGCTTTCATCTTGCCGGCCATGGCGAAGGTGCGGCGGACGGTTTCGCCTGCTCGGCCCATGCCCTGGGCGTCGGAGGAGGTGATGCCGATCATGCCGAGGTCGTGCAGCACGCCTTCGGCGCCCATCGTGCCGGCCCGGATCCGGTCGCGGGCCATCGCCGCGTCGCCGGGCAGGTCGAGCTTGAGGTCGTGGGCGGAGACGATCATGCCGGAGGCCTCGGCGAGGGCGTCGCGGCCGAAGGGGAGGGTGGGGTTGGTGGAGGAGCCGATGACGTTGGCGACGCCGGCCATCTTGAGCACGTTGGGGACGTGTCCGCCGCCGCAGCCTTCGATGTGGAAGGCGTGGATGGTGCGGCCCTCCAGCACCGCGAGGGTGTCCTCGACTGACAGGCACTCGTTCAACCCGTCGGTGTGCAGGGCGACTTGGACGTCGTACTGCTCGGCCACCCGCAGCGCGGTGTCCAGGGCGCGGGTGTGGGCGCCCATGTCCTCGTGCACCTTGAAGCCGCTGGCGCCGCCTTCGGTGAGTGCTTCGATCAGGGGCGCGGGGTCGGAGGAGGAACCGCGACCGAGGAAGCCGATGTTGACGGGCCAGGCGTCGAAGGCGTTGAAGGCGTGGCGCAGTGCCCAGGGGGAGTTGACGCCGACGCCCCAGACGGGGCCGAATTCCTGGCCGATGATGGTGGTGACGCCGGCGGCCAGGGAGGCTTCCATGATGCGGGGGGAGAGCAGGTGGACGTGGGTGTCGATGGAGCCGGCGGTGGCGATCATGCCTTCGCCGGAGACGATGGTGGTGCCGGTGCCGACGACCACGTCGACGCCGGAGAGGGTGTCGGGGTTGCCAGCGCGGCCGATGGAGGCGATCCGGCCGTCGATCAGGCCGATCGAGGTCTTGCGGATGCCCTGGACCGCGTCGATGACCAGGACGTTGCTGATCACGACGTCGCAGGTGTCGCGGACGGCGGCGGCTTTGAGGGCCATGCCGTCGCGGGCGGTCTTGCCGAAGCCGGCGAGGAACTCGTCGCCGGGTGCCTGGGAGTCGGACTCGACGCGGACGATCAGGCCGGAGTCGCCCAGCCGCACCCGGTCGCCGGTGCGCGGACCGTGGACCGAGATGTAGTCGTGCGGGCTGATGGCGGTCATTCCGCGACCTCCGGGTTGTCGAAGCTGGTCAGGTAGCCGGTGGCGCGGGCCTTGGCGAGGGCGGCCTCGCGGGCGCCGGGTGCGTCGAGGGGGCCGTCGACCAGGCCGGCGAAGCCGATGGCGATGCGGTCGCCGCCGATCGGCACCAGGCCGACCTCGACCACCGCGCCGGGGTCGAAGCGCACCGAGGAGCCGGCCGGGACGGCCAGCCGGGTGCCGTAGGCCGCCGAACGGTCGAAGGCCAGCCGGGGGTTGGACTCGAAGAAGTGGAAGTGCGAGGTGACCGAGATCGGCACCGATGAGGTGTTGTGCACGGACAGCACCACCGTCTCCTCGGTCGGGTCGTAGCCCGCGCCGTCGCCGGGCAGCGCCGCGCCGGGGCCGCCGTCGCCCAGCGAACCGCCGCCCCGGAACGGGTCGTTGACCACCGCAAGGCGGGTGCCGTCGTCGAAGACCGCCTCCACCTGGATCACGGTCACCACATCCGCCACCCCCGGCAGCACATCCTCCGCGCTCAGCACGCTGCGCCCGGCCTCGATGGCCTCGGCCAGGCGGCGCCCGTCGCGGGCGGCCTCGCAGACGGTGTCCGCGATCAGCGCGGTGGCCTCGGGGACGTTGAGTCGAACGCCCCGGGCGCGGCGGGCGCGGGCCAGCTCGGCGGCTGTGAAGATCAGCAGCCGATCCCGTTCGGTGGGGGTGAGTCGCACGGTGCCTCGCTCGCGCTAGCCGGGGAGAGGGAGAGGGGGAGGGGGACGAGAGTTAGAACGGCGTTCAAACTTCTGCTGGCCATTGAACCTGGATCGGCTCCCGGTGTCCAGCCTTGCCCGGGTTGTGAAGTTCTGCGCGCTGGGGTGACCGGCGCGGGTGTCACTCGTTTGCCAGAACGAGCGGTAGGAGAACGACATGGTGAGCCGGCGTGCGGTGCTGGGGCGTGCGGTGCTGGGTGCGGGAGCGCTGGGGGTGCTGCCCGGGGCCCGGGCCGGTGACCTGCCGGCTGCGCGGGCGGCGGGCGTCGGGCGACCGGGCAGCGCCGCCGAGGCGCTGCGGCGGTTGCGCGACGGCAACGACAACTGGGTGGCCAATCGCGCCCGCCACCCCGACGCCTCGCTGCCGCGCCGCCAGGACCTGGCCGACGGGCAGGCCCCGTTCGCCGTGGTCTTCTCCTGCATCGACTCCCGCGTCCCGCCCGAGCTGGTCTTCGACCAGGGCCTCGGCGACCTGCTGGTGGTCCGCACCGCCGCGCACACGCTGGACCGGCTGGTCACCGGCAGCCTGGAGTACGGCCCGGCCGAGCTGGCCACCCCGCTGCTGGTGGTCCTCGGCCACCAGCGCTGCGGGGCGGTGACCGCCGCCGTCCGGGCCTTCGAGGCCGGTGAGCCGCTGCCGGGGCACCTCGCCGACGTGGCGCAGGACCTGCGCGCGCCGTACGAGGCGGTGGCGTCCGAGGTGGCGGCGTCCGAGGCCGCGCCGGGCGGGCTGGTGGAGGCCGTGGTCCGCGAGCAGACCCGGCAGGTGGTGGAGCAGCTGCGGGCCGACCGGCTGCTCGCGCCGCTGGTGGGGGAGGGGCGGCTGCTGGTGTGCGGGGCGTACTACTCGCTGGACACCGGGACGGTGGGTTTCGCCGGCTGAGGGATCGCCGGGCCCACCAGCCCCGCCGATTCCGCGGCACTGTTGCGGGTTCGGGCAAGCGGGTCCCACGATAGGGGGCAACGGCCAGCGCGCTGCGGGGGGACTGCGGGTGGCGGGCCGGCGGAGGGCGGGGGTCCGAATCTGATGGACAGTCAAGCACGCTTCCCTGAAGGTGCGTTCAGGATCGAGGGGGGACGCCGGCTGCATGCCGCGCTGGCGTCGGCTGAGCTCGGCCAGATCGCGCCGCTGCGCTGCCGGCTGCGGGCCGCGCTCGGCCGCTGGGGGGTCCCCGAACTGGCCGACACCGCTGAGCTGTTGCTCTCCGAGCTGGTCACCAACGCGCTGCTGCACACCTCTTACGGCGCGCGAATCGACGTGCTGTTGGACGTGCCGATCGACGGTGGGCGACGCCTGCGGGTGGAGATCGGCGACCACAGCGTGCAGCTGCCGCGACCGCGCGGGGCCGGCCAGGGCGCCGGGCCCGCCGAGGACGCGACCTCGGGTCGGGGGTTGCTGCTGGTCGAGGCGCTGGCCGATGCCTGGGGCGTCCAGCTGCGCGGTCACGGGAAGATCACCTGGTTCGAGCTCACCCTGCCGTAGCGGCGGCCAGAGCTCTCACCGCGGCCGCCGGGGACCGGGCGGCATTGCCGCTTTGCCGAACATTCGACAGGATAGTGAGAATGTGTGTCCGGACCTGGCGCCTCCCACCCGAGGATCGGTCCGAGGAAGCACACCCACCGACCGTTCGGGACCGGCAGGAGAGCCATGGCGACTGAGCCCGATCCCCAGGGGCCCACCACGGCCGCACCGCCCGCTCCGCCCGCGCAGGGCGCCCGCCGGCCAGGCCGGCGCGGCCCAGGCGTGCCGATGGGCCGGATCGGCGCCGCGGCGCCCGTCCCACCGGCCCAGGGCCTGCCCACCCGCAGCGGCGAGTCCACCCCCGACTGGCTCGAACCCGCGATGGCCGCCAACGGCATCGGCTCGTTCGACTGGGACATCCGCCGCGACCTGGTCGAGGGCGACCAGCGGGCCTGCACGATCCTGGGCCTGACCGGCGGCAGCGGCTTCGACCGCACCTCGGCCGGCTTCCTGGCGCTGCTGCACCCCGAGGACGCCCCGGTGGTGCGCCGCCGGATCGAACGCGCGGTGGCCGAGCTGGGCCAGTGCGGCGCCTACTACCGCACACTGCTGCCCGGCGGTGAGCTGCACGCGGTGCGGTTCCGCGGCCGGGTGCTGGCCGACGCCTTCGGGCGGCCGTCCCGGATGGTCGGCTTCGTCTGGGACGCCACCGCCGAACTGCACAAGCGCGCCGACGCGGGCCGGCAGGCCGCGCTGCGCGAGGAGCGCTCGCGCTTCATCAAGGAGGCCGCCCGGGCGCTCTCCGAGGCCGTCACCGTGCGTGACGTGGCCCGGGTCTTCACCGAGCTGCCGCTGCCCGGCCTGCCGCCGGACGGCCTGGTGCTGGCCTCGCTGGAGACCGGCCGGCTAAAGATCCTGGGCGCCAGCGGCTACCGCCAGGAGGACATGACCGGCTTCGACCGCTCCCCGATCAATCCGCACCACCCGGCCGCCGAGGCGATCCGCAACCGGGTCCCGGTCTTCCTGGCCAGCCGCGCCGAGTACCAGGAGCGCTACCCGCTGGCCTGGCCGCGGGCGGCCGAGACCGGCCGCGGCGCCTGGGTCTTCCTGCCGCTGGTCGCCAGCGGACGGGCCTCGGGCGTCTGCATGGTCAGCTTCGACGACTCGCGCTCGCTGGACGCCGACGAGCGCACGCTGCTCTCCACCCTGGGCGGCCTGGTCGCCCAGTCGCTGGCCAGGGCCCGACTGCACGACGCCGAGCACGAGCTGGCGGCCGGCCTGCAGCGGGTGATGCTGCCGCGCACCGTCCCGGCGGTGCCCGGGGTGAGCACCGCGGTGCGGTATCTGCCGGCCGGCTCGGGGCTGCAGATCGGCGGCGACTGGTACGACGTCGTCCCGCTGCCCGGCGGGCACGTCGGGCTGGTGATCGGCGACGTCCAGGGGCACGATGTGCACGCGGCCGGGATCATGGGCCAGCTGCGGATCGCGCTGCGCGCCTACGCGGCCGAGGGCCACCCGCCGGCCGCCGTGATGGCCCGGGCCTCGCGCTTCCTGGCCGACCTGGACACCGACCACTTCGCCACCTGCACCTACGCCGAGGTGAACGTCGACTACGGCGTGGTCTACGCGGTGCGGGCCGGTCACCTGGAGCCGGTGGTGCGCCGGGCCGACGGCAGCAGCACCGTGCAGACGGTGGTCGGCGGGCTACCGCTGGGCGTCTCGCCGGACCAGGAGTACCAGGTCACCCGGTTCAGCCTCGATCCCGGCGAGACCGTGGTGCTCTGCACGGACGGCCTGGTGGAGTCCCGCACGATGGACCTGGACACCGGCATGGCGCGGCTGTGCGACGCGGTCAGCGGGGAGCTCGCGCCGCGCCGCGCGGGCAGCCCCGACCCGTTGGAGGACCTGGCCGACACGATCGCCTCGCTGGCCGCCGACGCCTCGGAGCGCGAGGACGACATAGCGCTGCTGCTGCTGCGCTGGGACGGCCCGGAGGGCGGGTTGGCCGCCCAGCAGCTGCGCCGCCGGATCGGCCAGGCCGACCTGGCCCGGGTCTCCGAGCTGCGCGGCGAGCTGCGCGATGCGCTGCGCCGCTGGGGCGTGGCGGAGCTGATCGACACCGCCGAGCTGCTCGCCTCCGAGCTGGTCACCAATGCGATCCGGCACACCGACCGGGACGCGATGTTCACCGCGCGGCTCTACCGCGAGGACGGCCGCGAGCCCCGGCTGCGGATCGAGGTGGAGGACGAGTCGGACCTCTGGCCGCAGCGCCGCACCCCGGGCGAGCAGGCGTCCTCCGGCCGCGGGCTGATGCTGGTCGAGGCGCTGGCCGACGCCTGGGGCGTGGAGCCGCGCGGGTCCGGCAAGCGGATGTGGTTCGAGCTGACGGCCGAGGTCTGAGCGGAGTGCAGGGGTGGGCCGACCCCCCTGCACTGCGGCTCAGCTGAACTGGTTCTCCAGGTCCTTGAGCTTCTGCTCCAGGGAGTCAAGCCTGGGCAGCGTCATGGTCGTGTCGTCGGTGGTCAGGTCGATCGCCCGCGGCGCGGTCCGGGCGGGCAGCCCGGGCGGCGCCGCGGACTCGGCGAGCGGACCGGGGGGTATCGCGGGCTCCGCACTGCCCGGCTCCAGCTGACGGCCGGTTGCGGCGGCCGCCCGCGACCGGCCCCAACCGCCGTGCTGGCGGCTGATCGCCCGGATCTCGGCCCGCTCGCGCCGGCTGGCCAGCCGCTGGCGTTCGCGGGTGGCCACCGCCTCGCGCTTGGTGTCGCGCACCTCCTCGACCGCCTCGTCCAGGCTGCGGACGCCTTCGAGCAGCATCAGCGACCAGGCCGCGTACGTCTCGACCGGTGCGCGCAGCCAGCGGACGATCCGGATCTGCGGCAGCGGCCTGGCGACCAGGCCCTGTTCGCGCAGGGCCGCCCGGCGGGTCTGCTTGAGCGCCCGGTCGAACAGGACGGCGGCCGAGAGCGACATCCCCGCGAAGAACTGCGGGGAGCCGGCGTGCCCGAACCCCCTTGGTGCGTGGACCCAGTTGAACCACGCGGAGGCCCCGGCGAAGACCCAGACCAGCAGCCGTGAGCCGAGCGCGGCGTCACCGTGGCTGGCCTCCCGGACGGCCAGCACCGAGCAGAACATCGCCGCGCCGTCCAGCCCGAACGGGACCAGGTACTCCCAGCCGCCGGAGAGGCCGAGGTTCTGCACCCCGAAGCCGACCAGGCCGTGGAAGGAGAGCGCGGCGGCGACGGCGGCGCAGCAGAACAGCAGCAGGTAGGAGGCCGCGCCGTAGAGCGACTCGGTACGGCGCCGGCGCTCCTCGGTCCGCTCCCAGGAGTCCGCGCCGCGGGCGGTGGCCGCCCCCCGGGTGCGCAGGAAGGTCACCAGGACGGCGAGCAGGACGAGCGCGACAACGCCCGCGATGGCCCAGCCCAGCGGTATGTCCGACAGTCTCATGTCCCGAACCAGCCTCGCTCTCCGTAGTCGTGATGACGGTGGCCACCATGGGCGTCCATCATGGCTGACTCAGGACGGGCGTATGACTGCTTTGGCGTCAAATACCGCGAGTAGGTGGGTATCTGACGTCCTGTCACGCTGATGGTGTTATCGTCCTACCGCCCTGGGTTCGGAACCGACGGGACGCCGGGGCGGGCGCTCGGCGGAGCGCCGCGTGGCGCACCGGGCGGGCCGCCGGTCGGCGCCGCCTCGCCGAGCCGGCCGACCAGCCAGACCGGCACACCGCCCAGCGCCTGCACCAGCCGCCCCGCCTCGGCCCGCAGCCGCGCCGCCTCCTCGGGTTCGGAGACCTCGGCCAGCGCGGCCAGGGCCGGCGCCACCCCCACCGTGAACCCCAGCTCCTCCCGCAGCCGCAGCGAGTGGTCGAAGCCCTCCCTGGCCCGCACCCGGTCCCCGCCGGCCAGCGCCAGTGCGGCCAGGTGCCGCCAGGTGTAGGACGAGAGCAGGGTGTCGCCGCAGGCCAACGCGCCCTCGTGGGACCGGCGGTAGGCGATCCAGGCGGCCGTCTGGTCGCGCAGCAGGTTCTCCGCGACCAGCCCGCGGCGGAAGTCCAGCAGTGGTCGCCCGGCGGCCTGCGGTGGGAGCAGGGCGGAGGTCCGGCCGAGCGCGGCCTGCGCCTCGTCCAGCCGGTCGCGCGGGCCGAGCACACTGCCCAGATAGGCCAGGAAGCCCCGGGCGCAGGAGGCCCCCGCGCGCTGCTCGGTGCTGGTCACGCCGGCCTCGGCCAGTCGCAGCGCGGTCTCCGCGGCCTCCCAGTGGTCGGCGGTGAACAGGCATTGCTCGATGAGGAGTTCGGCCCGGCAGAGGGCGGCCCGAGGGTTGTGCTCGGCGGCGGGTAAGAGCAGTTCGGCGGCCTCCTGCCAGCAGGCGCGCGAGCGCAGCCGCCAGACCGTCCCGCTGGTGATCTCGTCGAAGTGGCCGACGGTGCCCGGATGCAACCCCCCACCGTGTGGCGGCACGCCCGGTGGGCCGCCGCGCCCGCGGTCGGCGCTCCCCCGCCGGCCCGGTTTCCCCCCGCTCAGCGGGGCCGTTCCGTGCTCCGACAACGCCACCTCCTTGTGTGCGATGCCCAGCGGCCATGGCTGCCGTGGCCGCAATTCAACACGGGGGCGAGCTTGTGCACCAGATCACGAGCGTGACGTATTTCTGCTCCGCGCAGGCCGGAGTGAGCTGAGGTGGAGGAGGGAGTGACGGGGGATTCAGCAGGTTCGGGAGGGGTTGGCGGGTCGGAGCGGTCGGGAGAGTCGGGAGGGTCAGGAGGTCCAGCCGGTTTCCAGCAGGGCCTCCGCGGCGCCGTTGGCCGGCTGGGGCAGACCGGACTGATCCAGCGTGAAGAGGGCCACCAGCAACTGCTCACCGCGGACGGTGGCCTGATGGGAGTAGCCCGCCATGGTGAACATCGCCGCGGCCATCTCCTCGGCGTGCAGCGTCTGCAGCCACAGGCACTCGACGACCCGGACGTCGGCCGGCTCGGACCAGGTGTCCACCTGGGCCACCAGCCGGTCGCCCAGCAGGGTCACCGCCTCGCGCTCCTCGGCCTCGGAGAGCTCCAACTCCTCGAAGCCCAGCCACTCCAGGTAGCGGGCCGTGGTGAGCACCGCGTCCTGCGAGGTGTGCAGCGGCTGCGGGCGGAACGGCGGGCGGTTCTGCCGGCGACCGCCCTGCGGGGTGGCACGGTCGGCCCCGGGGTGCGGCGGTCGGGCGGCGGGCGGCTCGGCCGCGTACAGCGGGGCGGGCGAGCCGACATGCGGGCGCGTGCCGTACGGGCGCGCCCCCTGCGGCCCGGAGGTGCCGGTGCGCGGCGCGCGATCCACGGGCAGCCGCACCGTCGCCCCGCAGTTGCAGGTGAACTCCGGCTGCGGCCACTGGTCGGACCGGCCGCAGTGCGGGCAGCGCATGCTCAGCCAGGAGTCCTCCCAGGAGCGGAACCGGACCTGGACGGGCACCCCGCCGCGCAGCAGCGGCACCTTCAGCGAGGCGCCGCAGGGGCAGGGGAGGGCCGGCGGCTCGTACAGGTGCTCGCGGCGGCAGGCGGGGCAGCGGATCGGGCGGTTGGCACCGACCGCCCCCGGCCCCTCCGTTCCGGGCTCGGATTCGTACGGCCCACGGCCGGTGAAGTCGTCGGGCAGCGGGTGTCCGGACAAGGCGCGCACCGTCCGTTCGGTGGAGAGCGGGTCGTCTCCCATGCTCCCCGATCGGGGCACCCGATGGCGGCGATTGCACGAATGATCAGGGGTTTCTCAGGGGCAGCGCCCTTTTGGGCAGACCTCTGGCGGATCGTCAACCCGCCGACCAGCGGTCGAGATCGGCCGGGGTGTCGAGATCGTCGGGCACCGCGACATCGGCGCACTCGACCAGCCGCAGCCGGTCCTGGTGGGCGGCCAGCAGAGCCCGCGCACCCGCGTCGCCGCGCGCGCCGGCGGCCGCCTCGGCGAAGTACTCGGCGCCGATCAGCACCGGGTGCCCGCGCTTGCCGTCGTACCCGGCGGCGGCCAGCGCGGCCCCCTCGCGATGGGCGGCCAGCAGGCGCGCGACGGCGGCCGGGGTGACGCCCGGGGTGTCCACCAGCGAGACCAGCACCGCCGAGCAGCCGGCCGGCAGCGCGGCCAGCCCGGCCCGCAGCGAACCGCCCATGCCCTCCGCCCAGTCGGGGTTGGCGACCGTGGTGCAGCCGGCCAACTCGGCGGTGGCCAGCACCTGTTCGCGGGCGGCGCCGAGCACCACGAGCAGCGGCCCGCAGCCGCCCTCGCGCAGCACGTCCACGGCGTGCTCGACCAGCGGACGGCCGCGGAACGGCAGCAGCGCCTTCGGCCGACCGCCCAGTCGGCGTCCACCGCCCGCCGCCAGCACGAGTCCGGCGACGGCAGCGGCAGCGGCAGCGGCAGCGGGAGCGGGTGAGGGCAGGGGCGAGGGCGAGGGCGAGGGCGAGGGGTCGGCCATGGCAGCATTCTGCCGCTCACAAGCCGCCGACCGGCTTGGATGAATCCACAACGGTGGTGCGCCGACCTTGGAAGGAGCCCGGGCCTTCCGCCGCTGGATCTTCCCGCCGGATCGGCTTCTACTGGCAGTTATGCACAGCGCACCTGCCCCGTTGGTCGACCGCTTCGGCCGGGTCCACACCGATCTGCGGATCTCCCTGACCGACCGCTGCAACCTGCGGTGCACCTACTGCATGCCCGCCGAGGGCCTGAACTGGCTCCCCAAGGCCGAGGTGCTCACCGACGACGAGATCGTCCGGCTGGCCGGGATCGCGGTGCGCGACCTCGGCATCGCCTCGGTCCGCCTGACCGGTGGCGAGCCGCTGCTGCGCCGCGGACTGCCGGAGCTGGTGGCCCGGCTCACCGCGCTCGGCGTGGAGCTCTCACTGACCACCAACGGCATCGGCCTGGCCCGCACCGCGGCTGCTCTCAAGGCGGCCGGGCTGCACCGGGTGAACGTCAGCCTCGACACGCTGCGCCCCGAGCGCTACCGCGAGATCACCCGTCGTGACCGGATCCGGGACGTCTTCGAGGGCCTGGCCGCCGCCCGGGCCGCCGGCCTGGCGCCGGTCAAGATCAACGCCGTCCCGGTGCGCGGGGTCAACGACGACGAGATCCTCGACCTGGTCGAGTTCGCGGCCGACCACGGCTACCGGATGCGCTTCATCGAGTCGATGCCACTGGACGCCCAAGGGGCCTGGGACCGCGGCAAGATGATCTCCGCGGATGAGCTGCTGGCGATCCTCGCCACCCGCTGGGAGCTCGTCCCGGTCGATCGCGCGCCCGCCGCCGAGGACGCCCAGCGCCCGGCCCGCCGGGGCACGCCGCCCGCCGAGGAGTGGCGGATCGCCGGCACCGACACCGTGGTCGGCGTGATCGCCTCGGTCACCCGTCCGTTCTGCGGCGGCTGCGACCGGGTCCGCCTCACCGCCGACGGCCAGCTGCGCAACTGCCTGTTCGCCACCGAGGAGTCGGACCTGCGCGCCCTGCTGCGCGGCGGCGCCGACGACCACGCCGTCGAACAGGCCTGGCGCAACACCATCGCCCGCAAGGGCCCGGGCCATGACATCAACTCGGCCGCCTTCAAGCAGCCCGACCGCCCGATGTCCGCCATCGGCGGCTGACACGGTAGTCAGGCGGTCTGCGGGACCACCAGCTGCTGGCCGAGCCAGGCCAGCGCCGGGGGGATCTCGCGGTTCCAGGTGTGGAAGTTGTGGCCGCCGCTGTCCAGGGTGATGGTGGCGAGCTTGGTGGGGGCCTTGAAGGCGGCCACCATGGCCTGGGTGGCCTTGTAGTTGTCCTCGTTGTAGCTGGTGGCGAGCAGCAGCGAGACCGCCGGGGCGGGCTCGTTGTGCAGGCGCCAGAGCAGGTCGTTCTGCTGCTTGAGCTCGGCGCTGCCGCCGTACAGGTCGCCGGTGGTCGGGTCGTTGGAGACCGCGTAGTCGGCGGAGAGCGCCACCGCCGCGCCGTAGGCGTCCGGCTTGCGCAGCGCGAACTTCAGCGCGCAGTAGCCGCCGGTGGAGTCGCCCATGACCGCGTGGGCCGAGGCCTGCGGCGCGATCCGGTAGCCGGCGGTCATCGCCTTCGGGAGGTCGTCGGTGAAGAAGGTCTCCACCTGCGGGCCGTGCGGGACGTCCATGCACTCGGTGTCCCGGCTGGCGCTGGCGTCCGGCGAGGGGCGCATCATCACCAGGATGGTCGGCTGCAGCTGCTTGGAGTCGATCGCGGCCAGCGTGCTGTTCGGCCACTTCATCAGGGTGATCAGCTTCTCGGCGGTGCCCGGGTAGCCGGAGAGCACCAGCGCCATCGGGAACTGGTGCTTGGCGTAGCTCGGCTGGAAGTACTGCGGGGGCAGGTAGACGAACGCCGAGTTGCTCAGACCGGAGTGCGCGCCGGTCACCGTGACCTGCTGGATCAGCCCCGAGCGGTCCTGGGCGGAGCCCTGCGAGGAGTAGACCTTCTGCTCGCCGGTGACGGAGATGGCGTTGCTCGGGGTGTGCTGCACCACGGTGCCCGGGCCGCCGGCCGTGCCGAGCAGGTCGGTCCAGGTGCTGTAGAAGCCGAAGTAGGAGTTGGCGATCAGCCCCATCGCGACGATCACCATCAGCTGGGTGGCGAAGAACGCGCCGATCCGGCCGAGCAGCGCCTTCCACGACCGCCTGCCAAGCCGGGGCCACAGCCACATGGTGGCCACGAAGGCGGCGACGGCCAGCAGGCTGGCCACGATCTGGATCGGAAGTCCGGTCAGCGCGAGCATTGGCCGATCCTAAGCGACGCGGGTACGTCCGTTCGGATCACCCCTGGGTTTGTGCGCGCCCGGGCTCAGCCGGTGGTGCGCGGCAGGCGGTGGCGCCAGTCGCGCTCGAAGACCACCGCGCCGCCCTCCCAGGCCACCAGTCGGCTGGTGGCGGTGAAGTGGGCCGCGTCGCAGCTCAGTTCGGCGCTGCTGCGGACGGTGATGTCCCAGCCCTGGTCGGGGCGCTGCAGGCGGACCGTACGGTCGGCGCGGGCGACGGCGGTGAGCGGGTCGTCCTGCTGGATCCGGTAGGTCTCCAGCGCCTGCCCGCTGCGGACCAGGCCGTCGGGGTGGGTCAGCGGTCCCTCGGGGTCCGGGTCGACCTCCAGGCGCCACTCGCCGGCCGCGACGTCGCGCACCACCAGGCGCTCGGGCCTGGCCGGATCCCGCTCGGCGGTGTGCCAGGCCGGGCCGGCGGCCTGCTCGGGCTCCTCGAAGGTGATCGCCGGGCGGCCGGAGGCGGCGGCGAGGTGGCGCACCGGCAGGGCCAGCGTGCTGTGCCCGGGGTCCACGGCGAACCCGGTGGCCTCGGGCGGCGGCCAGATCCACGGCCAGTAGCAGGACGAGAGCGCCAGGCGCAGCCGGTGCCCGGGCGCGAAGGCGTGCGCGGTCGCGGCCAGTTCGCACTCCACCGCCTCGACCCCGCCGGGCTCCCAGGGCGTCACCCGGTCCAGGCCGCGGCGGGCGCCGAGGTTGAGCACCCCGCGGGTGACCAGGGTGGACGAGCCGTCGGGCGCGACGTCGCAGAGCCGGGCGACCAGCCGGCCGTGCGGCGCGTCGCAGCGCAGGCGCAGCCGTACGGCGGCCCGGCCGAGCACCTCGATCCGCTCGGGCAGTGGGGCGGTGTCGAAGCAGACCGAGCGGCCGTCCTCCTCGCGCTGGTCGGGCGGCAGGTCGCCGGCGCCGCCGATCGGGCAGAGCCGGCCGGCGTCGATCCCGGTGTGCTGCGGGGAGCGGACCTCGACGTAGTGCTCGCCGGCGGGGGCGGCGGGCGTGGCGGGGGCGGCAGGGGCGGCGGCCGTGCGCAGGGCGTCGGCCAGGCCGTAGTGGATCTGCCGGACGTCGTCCGAGGGCCAGCGGTCCTCGCCGATCCACCGGCCGGGGCGGTTGGCGTAGGCGGTGGCGGGCGGCACCGAGCTGTTCATCCAGCAGCGCAGCGCGGGCTCGCGCAGGACGCCGGTGTCCACGTCCTTCAACCAGTGGTCCCACCAGCGCAGGCTCTCCTGCAGGAAGCCGATCGCCGGGCCCGGCGTCCGGTCGGCGTCCGGGTACTGCCGGGGCCAGGGCCCGAGCACGCCGCGGACCGGCGCCGCCAGGTGCTCGACCAGACGCAGCACGGTGTCGCGGGCGGGGTCGGTCCAGCCCGCGACGGCCAGGACGGCGGCGCGGATCGTGCCGTAGTCCTCGCGGAGGCTGCCGTGCTGCCAGGTGGCGTCCCGGGTGGGGTGGGCCAGCCAGTCGGCCAGCGGTGGCTCGACGGCGGCCAGGCGCTCCAGCCAGCCCGCGCGCCAGGCGTCGCCGACGTACTTCGGGTCCGGCGGGTGGGCGGCGGCGGCCAGCAGGGCGGCCGAGCGGGCGGCCAGCGCGGGCGCCAGCGGTGCGCCGCCGAGGTAGGGGCCGTCGGCCTCGTAGCGGTCGTCGCCGGCGCCGGCGGTGACCAGCGCCTTGAGCGGCTCGGGGGCCAGGGCGGCGATCCGCAGGGCCAGTGAGCCGCCGGGGCCGAGGCCGAACATGCCCACCCGGCCGGTGCACCAGGGTTGTGCGGCAAGCCAGTTGAGCACCGCGACGCCGTCGGCGAGCGCTCCGTCACCGGACATGGCCTCGTTGGGCAGGCCGGGGGAGTTGCCGTGGCCGCGGGCGTCGACCCGCACGCTCGCATAGCCGTGCCCGGCGTACCAGGGGTGGCGCTGGGCGTCGCGCGGCGCCGTCCGGTCGGTGAGGCGGTCGGGCAGGTACTCGAGCAGCGCGGGGACGGGCGCGTCGGTGACGGGGTGCCAGATCCGGGCTGCCAACTCGACACCGGAGGCGAGCGGGATCCGGACGTCCTCGCGGGTGGTGCGGTACGGGTACGAGGTCGGGTGCTGCACGCGGGGCCTCCGAGGGGCGGGGGATGCACTCCTGCGGTCCGGACAATAGTGGACATTTCGGAGCTGTGCTGATCCCACTATCTGCACATCATTTGCAGTTACTCAACCGAAGGGACAGGATGATCCGGTTCCGCACGCCCGCACGCCCCGAGAAGAGGTCGCCGCCGATGAGCAGCGCGCCGTCCACAGCCACCGCACCGACCCGGTGGACCGCCCGGCTCACCCGCGAGGAGTGGGTCCGGCTGGCCGGCATGGGCGCCTTCGTCCTGGCGCTGCACGTGGTCGGCTGGTTCACCCTGCTCGCGGTGATCGCACCCAAGCACTACGCGATGGGCGGTCAGGTCTTCGGCGCGGGCATGGGCCTGACCGCCTACACGCTCGGCATGCGGCACGCCTTCGACGCCGACCACATCGCCGCCATCGACAACACCACCCGCAAGCTGATGGGCCAGGGCAAGCGCCCGCTCTCGGTGGGCTTCTGGTTCTCGCTCGGCCACTCGTCCATCGTCTTCGGGCTCTGCGCGCTGCTGGCCTTCGGCATCCGCTCGCTGGCCGGCGCGGTCGAGTCGGACGACTCCTCGCTGCACCGCACCACCAGCCTGGTCGGCACCTCGGTCTCCGGTGTCTTCCTGCTGCTGATCGGCCTGGTCAACCTGGCCGCCTTCAACGGCATCCTGCGGGTCTTCCGCAAGATGCGGCTCGGCGACTTCGACGAGGCCGAGTTGGAGCGCCAGCTCGACAAGCGCGGCTTCCTCAACCGGATCCTGGGCCGGGTCACCCGGGCGGTCACCAAGTCCTGGCACATGTACCCGGTCGGCCTGCTCTTCGGCCTCGGCTTCGACACCGCGACCGAGGTCTCGCTGCTGGTACTGGCCGGCGGCGCCGCGGCCTTCTCGCTGCCCTGGTACGCGCTGCTGGTGCTGCCCGTGCTGTTCGCGGCCGGTATGAGCCTGCTGGACACCATCGACGGCTCGTTCATGAACTTCGCCTACGAGTGGGCCTTCTCCAAGCCGGTCCGCAAGATCTACTACAACCTCACGGTGACCGGCCTGTCGGTGCTGGTCGCGCTGGTGATCGGGCTGATCGAGCTGGTCGGGCTGCTGGGCGAGCAGTTCGACATCACCTCGGGCCCGATCGGCTGGATCGGCGCGCTGGACCTCAACCTGGTCGGCTACGCGATCGTCGGCCTCTTCGTGCTGACCTGGCTGGGCGCGCTGGCGTTCTGGAAGTTCGGCAAGGTCGAGCAGAAGTGGTCGGCGGGCCTGCTGCTGCGCGAGCACCGGCCGGAGCTCGTGGAGGCCGAGGCGGAGTAGGCGGCGTCGCACCGAGGGGGCGTGGCCGGTGGTCGGCCACGCCCCCTTCGCATGCTGCGCGCTCACCCTGGTGGTGCTCAGTTGGCGTTGCTCAGCTTGGTGTTGCTCAGTGCAGGGCGGCCAGGACGGCGTTCGCCATCGCCTGCTCGCCGGTGGCGTTCGGGTGGAACGGGACGGCCGGCGAGCCCGGCAGGGCGCCCTCGATCCAGCGGTCGTCCGAGCAGACGTCGTGGCCCTTGGTGGGGGTCGCGGTGTCCACGTAGGTGGCGCCGTTGGCCGCGGCGGTGCCGGCCAGCATGTCGTTCAGCTGGCCGAGGATCCCGTGCAGGTAGGCCACGTCGCCGACCGTGACGGGCTGGCGGCCCGCGCACTCGGAGGCGTCGTCCGGCAGCACGGACGGGTAACCGACCAGCAGCACCTTGGCGTTGGGCGCCTTGGCGTGGATCTGCTGGAGGGTGGAGGCCAGCGCGGGCGCCGCAGTGTTGATCCTGTCGACCAGGGTGTCCTCGCCGTACTGCCAGCTCCAGGAGAAGCTGCTCCAGGACCAGACCCAGTGCCCGTCGGCGTAGACGTCCTTGCAGGGGGTGCCGGCCGGGTTGACCACGGCGCCCGCGATGCAGGTGGCGATGACGTCGCCGATGCCCAGCGTCGAGGTGCCCAGGTCGTTGCCGCCGATGCCGAGGGTGACCAGCCGGGTGCCGCTGGAGAGCGCGTCGATCTGCGGGTCGTTGACCTTGAGCAGGACGTCGATCTGCGAGCTGGTGATGTCCTTGATCTTGGCGGCCGAGCAGGTGACGTCCGTGTACGAGCTGCTGTTCAGCGCGGCGGCCACCAGGTGGCCGTAGTTGTGGTCCGAACGAAGGCAGAGCCCGTCGGACTGGTCGGGAACGCCGGCGCCGGCGGCATAGGAATCGCCGAGTGCGACATATGCGCCGCTGGTGCTCGAATCGGTCGGGGCGGCCTGAGCGCCGGGGGCGGCCAGGGCGACCAACGAGGCGGTGAGGGCGAGGGTGCCCAAAAGGGCAGGGGCGGATTTCCGGGCGTGGCTGAGCACGGTTCCTCCTGGGGGAGAGAAACGACAGGTGGGGGTCATGCTGAGCCGCGGCTGCTACTGGCTAGTAAGTTACCGTCAGGTTTCGTAGTCGTCCACAGAATCGGCCTCCTGAATTTCCGTGGAATTTCCGCCGGGTGAGATCGCTATTTCGCTCCGAGGTGGAGCGAATTCAATTCCACTACGGACCGGAGCGGAATTCGGCAGCGCCGGGAAGGCACCTGGAAATGGCAACGCCGGCCCGACGCGTGTCCGCGTCGGGCCGGCGTTGCCGAGGGTGCTGCGGTCAGGACGGCGGGACCAGCGACCAGGTCTGGTTGGTGCCGCCGTCGGCGGGCCACTGGAGCACCGAGCCGCCCGGGTAGAGCGACCCGTTGTCGAGGTCGACCAGCTGGCCGTCGTAGACGCTCTTCAGCTGGACCAGGTTGGGTCCGGCATCGACCAGCGTCCAGCGGGAGTTGCTGTTGCCGTCGTCGTGGTACTGGATCAGCTGGGTGCCCTGGATGGTGCTCGGGCCGGGGATGTTCAGCAGCTTGCCGCTGTTGGCGTTGGCGATGGTGTAGGCGCCGCCGCTCTGCGCGGTGAAGGTCCAGAGCTGGTCGGACGCCTCGTTGTCGAACCATTCCACGATCGCCGCGTTGTCGCCGGTGGAGTCGAAGTTGACGTCCATCCGGCCGCCGCTGCGGCCGTTGACCAGCTTGTACTGCGCCCCCGGGACGGGCACCGGCACCAGCTTCCACTGCTGGCTCGCGGAGCTGCCCGGCGCGGACTGGACGACGGCCGTCCCGGCGGCGGTGGCGCCGCCGGCGAGGTCCATGCTCTGGCCGTCCGAGCGGCCGGCGACCGTGTAGCCACCGCCGGCGTTCGGGGTGAGCTTCCACTGCGAGTTGGGCGCGTTGTCGTCGTGGTACTGGATCAGCGGCAGGCCGCTGGTGGAACTGCCGCCGGGGATGTTGACCAGCAGGCCGCTGTTGACGTTCTCCAGCTTGTAGTAGCCGTCGCCGGTCGGGACGAGCTGCCACTGCTGGTCGGTGCCGCCGTCGGCCGGCTGCTGGACGATCGGGCTGTCGTCCGCGGTGGCCGCGCCGCTGACGTCCAGGTACTGGCCGCTGGCCGCGTTGACCACGTTGTAGCGCAGCAGCGTGGAGTGCGCGCCGGCGGTCGGGGTGACCTTGAGCAGCCGGCTGCCGTGCGCCGGGATGGTGGCGCTGAACGTGCCGTTGGCGGAGCCGAGTTCGGTGTGGCTCCAGAGATCGCGGACCGAGGCCGAGCCGCTGAATCCGACATCCGACCAGCGGGCGGTGACCGGCGCGGCGGAGCCGGTGAGGTTGAACAGCGCCACGGTGTAGCTGCCGTCCCCGTTGGGCGCCGACCAGACCTGCTGCTGGGTCAACCGGTCCACCGGGCGGGCCGGGTGGCCGGCCTGGTCGACGGCGAGCACCTCGTCGTTGGTGAGCAGGCCGAGGTCGCCGCTGTCCATGCTGGTGAGGTCGGTGCCGAGCAGCAGCGGCGCGCCCTCGATGGACCAGAGCGTCAGCTGGGACTGCCGCTCGTCCGGGGTGAGGCCGTCGTTGCCGCCGTTGCCGACCTCGACCGAGTCCAGGTCGTTCCAGCCGCCGGACCCGGCGTAGCCGGCCCAGTCGGGGGCGTCGCCGAAGCGGTAGGCGACATTGGTCCAGTCGGTCAACGGGTAGGAGGAGGCGCTGCAGTAGCACTCCACGTCGCCGTCGATCCGCCAGCCGTTGGCGCTCTGCTGCCAGGTCGGGGCGTTCTTGATGTCCAGCGAGTTGGACAGCTCCAGGTGGATCGGCCGGCCGGTCTGGTTGAGCGCCTGCGACCAGTGCTGGATGTCGGGGATGTCCCAGTCGCCGACCCCGTCGATCTTGAGGTAGTCCACCCCGTACGAAGCCAGCTGGTCGGCCCAGGAGTTGAGGTAGGCCTGGGCGGCCGCGGGGTTCTTGGCGTAGTCGATGTAGTACATCGAGCCGGTGCCGAAGTTGTAGTTGGTCTCGTAGCTCAGGGTGTTGGAGACGATGTCCCGGGCATGGAACGAGGTGCCCTGGATCGGGGTGTTCTGGTTGTAGGCGGCCACCGGGATGCCCGGCGTCAGGTACATCCCGTACTTCTCGCCCAGGTTGTGCACATAACTGCCCACCGCGCCCATGCCGTTGGGGAAGTGGCTCGGGTCGGTGGCCCAACGGCCGTACGCGTCAACGGTGGTGGCGGGGTTGAGGTACCAGAAGTCGTCGATGTTGACGTACTTGTACCCGTGCGCGACCAGGCCGGTGGTGGACATGGCCTTGGCCTGCGCCTCGATGTTGGCTTCTGTTGGATTCTTCCGGAGGAAGCTCCAGCTGCTCCATCCCATCGGCGGGGTGAGTGCCACGCCGTTGGCCTGGGCCTGGGCCTGCGCCGGCGCAGCCGCCAGCAGCGCCGCCGGCGCCGCCGCGGCAACCAGCGCGAGAGCGAGAGCCGGCCGGACGAACGTCCTGACCAGCGAGGGGAATGTGCGCACCTGTCCTCCGTGAGGATGGGGTCGAGGTGGAGCGCTCGGCGTCACGGGCACCCGGGTGGGGGAGGGATGGAATGATTCGACGAACCATCAGGTTGCGACAGAATCAAACGACGCAGCCAACATAACAGCGCAGGGCTCCACAGCTGTCAATGCTTTGCGCGCACGCCGAAGCCGCGCCGGGCGGCTGGCACCCGGCGCGGGAATCGGATGGCGGTAGGGCTACTCGGGAAAGAGCAGGCGGACCCTGGTCAAGTCGGGATCGCCCGGGCCGTAGGTCTGCGTGGCGGCGGCGATGTTCCCGTCGAACAACTGTCGGGCTTCCTGCGGTTGGCCGGCCGCCGCCAGCCGTTCCGCGAGCAGGATGCGGGCCTTCACCGACAGCGGGTGGTCGGTGCCCAGGAGACGCTCGCGCCCGGCCGCCGCCGTCCGCATCAGGGCGACCGCCTCCTGATGGCTGCCGCACCGCATCAGGGCCCAACTGAGCACCAGCTTGGCCGAGTAGACCAGCGGGTGCTCAGTTCCGTGGTGGCGGATCCGAGCTGCCAGCGCCCGTGCGGCCGCGGCGTGAGCGTCCTGCGGGGTGCCCGCGTGCAGCAGGCCGTACGCATAGTTGCTGTAGGCGATGGCGGTGACGCCGTGGTCTGGGCCGAGGAACTGCTCGCAGTCGGCGACGGTGGCTGGGCCGTTGGCCAGGAAGTCCGGGAACCGCCCTGCGTCGACCAGGAATTCGAGGACGAGTGCGCGGCTTCTGAGCGTCTCCAGGTGGTTGTCGCCCAGGGCGCCGCGCTGCCCGCTGATCGCCCGCTCCAGCAGGGCGAGACTCTCCTCGCGCTGCCCGAGCAGGTAGAGCGGAGTGCTCAGCACCGCCGCGCTCTGCAAGGTGTCCGGATGGTCGTGGCCGAGGAACTCCTCGCGCCGGCCCAGGACTTCGCGCAGCAGTTGCTCGGCCTCGCGCAGTCGTCCCAGGCGGCGCAGCGAATCGCCCTGCTGGTGCTGGGCGAGCAGGGTGTCGGGGTGATCGGCGCCGTGCGCCCGCAGGGCGGTCTGCGCCGTCAGTTCGGCCAGGGCCAGCGCGGCCTGGTAGTCGCCCACCTCGTGAATCTGCTGGGCGGTCGCCACCGCCAGCCGCAGGGTCGCGGACGGTGCGGTCGCCGCCGTCCGCTGCAGCAGCGCGGTGACGTGCGGGACGAGCAGGCGCAGGTTGGCCGAGCCCACGCCGCGGTGGCCGGCTTCGGGCAGCGCGGTGGCCAGCAAGGCTGTGGCCGCCCGGACGTAGGCATCCCGGTCGAGCGGCGGCATACCGGCGTGGACGCTGTCGAGCAGCACCGCGTGCACCTGCACGCAGCGGGTGTTCGCACCGTCCGGGCCGGTGGGGAACTCCTGCAGTGCCGTCAGGGAGTTGTCCAGCAGAGCCCGCAGGGCCGCCTCCAGTCGGCTGCTCGGCAGCGGAGGCGTCAGGGCGTCCAACTGCGCGCCGTCGGCTGCGCCGCGGGCCAGCACGGCCACGGGTAGCGGATCGGGGGCCCAGCAGGAGAGCAGTCGCAGCAGCGCGGTCGCCTCGGGAATCCCCTGGGCGCTCAGCGCGTCCAGGGTGAGCTGCCAGGTCCGGGAGACGAGTTGGCGCGACTCCCGTGCACCGGAACGGAGTTCGGCGCCCTGGTCGATCAGGCTGGTCGCGTCGTCGTCCTGCAGATGGTCGAAGTATTCGCCCATGGTCCATGACTCCAGGAGTTGGTTGGCGAGATAGGACCCGGCGAGGTCCAGGGCCAGTGGCAGGCAGCCGAGCCGGCGGGCCACTGCCCTGGCCTGCTCCAGGTCACCGGTGTCCGGCGCGAGGTCGCAGAGCACCTGGGCGGCGTCCTCCAGCGGCAGGAGGTCCAGCTGGTGCACGGCGGCTCCCCGCCAGACCGGGGTGGTGGCATGCCGGGAGGTGACCAGGACGGTTCCGCCGGCGCTGCTGCGCAACCAGCCGCCCTCCTCCAGGAACGCCGGCTCGTCGGCGTTGTCGATGACGAGCAGCCAGGGTTGGGCGGACCGGTCGAGGTAGTGCCAGACCAGATCGGCGGCGGCCCGGTGGCCGTGGTGGGCGGCGAGCAGTTCTCCGGGCGCGGCACCGCGGTCGGCGGCGACCGCGAGCATGGCCGCCCGCAGCGACATCCGGTCCGAGGCGGTGACCCAGAGCCCGATCCGGCCGCTGCGCTGGGCCTCCTGGAAGGCCCAGTGGGCCAGCGAGGTCTTTCCGCTGCCGCCCATGCCATGGACGACCTGGATGCTGCCGCCCTCCAGCAGCGCGGTGCCGAGCGTCTGGCGCAGCTTGCAGCGGTTGCGCAGGATCCTGGGCGGGCGGTCCGCGCGAGCCACCCGTACCGAGTCGGGCGACGGCCAGGGGACGGGTTCGGGGCCCGCGTAGTGGTGGTGGTGCTCGGTGATCAGCTGGTCGCGACTGGCCTGGTAGACGCGTCCATGTCCGAAAGCCCGGCCTTGGTTGACGGCGGTCGATTCGGTGGGCTGCGCCCGGTCGTCGGCGGTCACCTCTCGGTGATGTGCTGGTCGCGTCCGGCTTGGTAGACCCTGCCGTGGCCGTGGGCCTCGGCGCTTTGGCGGACGATGGGCCCAGCCGCGGCCTCGGCGGCCGGGGAGACCTCCGCGATCAGGCGGCGCAGCTGGTCCGCGGCGGTGGGGTCCGCGGCCAGTAGCCGGCGTAGTCGTCCCTGCCATTCGCTCTGGAGCTCCTGCTCGGCGAGGGGGTCCCCGCCGGCGCGGGCGCTGAGCAGCTCGTCCCGGGTGGCGTCCAGCTCGGCGGCGACCGCCTCGGCCCGATCCGGGTGCACCCGGCGCCAGAGGGCGAGCACGCCCTCGCGGGTGCGCTGATAGGCGTCGGTGGCCATCAGTGCGACCACGGTGCTGCCGGCTGAGCCCGCCAGTGCGGCCATGTCCGGATCCATCCGTTGATCCCTCCCGTGATGCTGTAGCAGCGGTTGGCATGGCCGAGTCCACCATAGGGTGACGCGACTTGAAGCCGTACCCGGTTTGGAGTAGCAAGATCCTGTGCCCGGCCTCCAGTTGAGCTACCCCGCAGCTCAGGAGATTGCACCTGGCATTTTCTCTCATCTGCTTCACCGACCGACGGATCGTCATCTTGCGCACAGCCTTGCCATCCACGCCGACCTTGGCTTCACTGCTTCCTAGGCACGCCAACGAATCAGCCATCGAACAACTGACCGTCGGGGGGAACGTGTGACTGGAACAGATTTTCGCGCCGCGCGCTGGAGGAAGAGCAGCGTGAGCGGTGACACCGGCTGCATCGAAGTGGCTCTCGGCGACCCGCTCGTGGGTGTCCGGGACACCAAGGACAACGGGACCGGACCGATCCTCGCCTTCGGGACATCCGCCTGGACGGCGTTCGTGAACGGCGTCCGCAGCGGTGATTTCACGCCAGATCGGGCAGCCGGCTGAGCGCGGACCAGGAGAACCAGGCAACGCAAGCGGTGGGTGGCCTTGCCGGCCGAAGAACCGGCAGGGTCACCCATCTGCTTGCCGCCACTGGCGTCTCCGTGACGGGTGACGGCGCGCTGCAGGCGGCTGCACCGCTGCTGGCCGCGTCCCTGACCCGCAATCCGCTGGCCGTCTCGACCGTCACCGCCGCCTTCTACCTGCCCTGGCTGCTGGCCGGTCTGCCGGCCGGAGCACTGGCCGACCGCTGGTCCCGCCGCCGGGTGATGGTGACCGCGGACCTGGTGCGGGCAGCCGTCCTGTCCGTGCTCGCGGCACTGGTGCTGCTGCACCGGGCGAACCTGGCGATGCTCGCCGGGTGCATCCTGCTGGTCGGCATCGCCCAGTGCTTCTTCGACGCCTCCTCGCAGGCCGTGATCCCGACCCTGGTAGGCCGTGACCGGGAGACCCTGGCGCGGACGAATGGCCGCTACTGGGCGATCGACACCGTGGGCCGCTCACTGGCCGGGCCGCCGATCGGCTCCTGGACGTTCACGCTCGGCAGGGCCGTGCCGTTCGTCGGTGACGCGGTCACCTTCCTGCTGTCCGCCGCCTTCATCAGCCGCCTGCCCAAGCTGCCCGCGGCCGGCCTGGCCCAGCCGCTCACCGCCGCCATCCGGGACGGCCTGGCGCATCTGCGGGCGACCGCGGAGCTGCGGGTACTGGCGGCCAGCACGGCCGCCTACAACTTCGCCTACAACCTGGTGATGGCCACGTTCGTGCTGTACGCGACCGAGACCCTGCGGATCGCGGACGCCGGGTACGGGCTACTGCTCGCGGTGGCCGCTTTCGGGGGGATCGCCACCGGCTGGCGCGCTGCTCCACTGACCCGCAGGCTGACCTACCGTCAGATCATGACCATCGCCTGCCTCCTGCAGGGCCTGGCCTGGGTCGGGATGGCGCTGGTGCGGGACGTCTACGCCAGTGGCTGCTTCCTCGCACTGGTGGGCGCGGCTTCCACGCTGACCAGCGTCGCGGCCAGCTCGGCCCGTCAATCGCTCACTCCGGACCACCTGCTGGGCCGGGTCGTGTCGGCCTTCCGCCTTTTCGGGATCGGCGCTGCCGGGCTGGGCGCGCTCACGGGTGGGCTGCTGGCAGGGCAGACCAGCCTGCGGATGCCCCTCTGGGCAGCCGCAGGACTGCTGGCCGTCGCCGCGGTCATGCTGCGGCCCTGGCGAGCGGTGGCCGCGGGCCCGGGTGGTGGGGTGGAGTAAGCGAGTGGGTTGTTACCGGTCGGTTGACTAGGGGGGTGCTTGGTCGGAGGATCGGGGGACTGTCAGGGCTGGCCGCAGGGGGTTCTCGTATGGCGCTGGATGCCGATGTCATCGTGATCGGGGCGGGGCTGGCGGGGCTGGCGGCTACGGCGGAGTTGGCGGAGGCCGGGCGGCGGGTGATTCTGCTGGACCAGGAGCCGGCCGCCTCGTTCGGTGGGCAGGCGCACTGGTCCTTCGGTGGGATCTTCCTGGTGGACTCGCCCGAGCAGCGCCGGATGCGGATCCACGACTCGCCCGAACTGGCCTGGCAGGACTGGATCGGCACGGCCGGCTTCGACCGGGACGAGGACCACTGGCCGCGGCAGTGGGCGCAGGCGTACGTCGACTTCGCGTCGGGGGAGAAGCGGGCCTGGCTGCGGGCGCACGGGGTGCGGTTCTTCCCGGTGGTGGGGTGGGCCGAGCGCGGCGGGCTGCTGGCCAGTGGGCCGGGCAACTCGGTGCCGCGCTTCCACATCACCTGGGGGACCGGTCCTGGCATCGTCGAGCCGTTCGCCCGCCGGGTGCGGGCGGCGGCGGCCAAGGGGTTGGTCGAGCTGCGCTTCCGGCACCGGGTGACCGCGCTGGCGGCGACCGCCGGGGTGACCGACACGGTGCGCGGCGAGGTGCTGGTGGCCAGCGACGTCGAGCGCGGGGTGGCCAGTTCGCGCGAGGTGGCGGGCGCGTTCGAGCTGCGCGCGCAGGCGGTGATCGTCACCTCCGGCGGCATCGGCGGCAACCACGAGCTGGTCCGCAAGGCCTGGCCGGCCCGGCTCGGCACGCCGCCCGCGCGGCTGCTCTCCGGCGTCCCGGCGCATGTGGACGGCCTGATGCTGGACATCGCCGGCGCGGCCGGCGGCAACCTGATCAACGGCGACCGGATGTGGCACTACACCGAGGGCATCGAGAACTGGAATCCGATCTGGCCCAAGCACGGCATCCGGATCCTGCCCGGCCCCTCCTCGCTCTGGCTGGACGCCCGCGGCCGGCGGCTGCCGGTGCCGCTCTTCCCCGGCTTCGACACGCTGGGCACCCTGGAGCACATCATGACGACGGGTCATGACCACACCTGGTTCGTGCTCACCCAGAAGATCATCGAGAAGGAGTTCGCGCTCTCCGGCTCCGAGCAGAACCCGGACCTGACCGGCAAGAGCATCCGCGAGGTGCTGGGCCGGGCGCTGCCGGGCGCCACCGGGCCGGTGGAGGCGTTCAAGAGGCACGGCGCCGACTTCGTGGTGGCGCGCGAACTCTCCGAGCTGGTGCGGGGGATGAACGCGAAGACGCCTGAGGCGCTGATCGACGAGGCCGAGCTGCGCCGCGAGATCGAGGCGCGCGACCGCGAGATGGCCAACCCGTTCAGCAAGGACCTCCAGGTGACGGCGATCCACGGTGCCCGGCGCTACCTCGGCGACAAGCTGATCCGTACCGCGGCGCCGCACCGGCTGCTGGACCCCAAGGCGGGTCCGCTGATCGCGGTGCGGCTGAACATCCTCACCCGCAAGTCGCTCGGCGGCCTGGAGACGGACCTCTCCTCGCGTGTGCTGCGCCCCGGCGGCGGGGTGCTGGAGGGGGTGTACGCGGCGGGCGAGGCGGCCGGCTTCGGCGGCGGCGGGATGCACGGCTACCGCTCGTTGGAGGGCACCTTCCTCGGTGGCTGCCTCTTCTCGGGACGCACCGCGGGCCGGGCGGCGGCCGAGGCCACCGCCTGACCTGCCGGTCGGTCTAAGTCAGCTGCCGCTGACCTGGTAGCGGCCGACCATGCCGCCCATCATGTGGTCGGTGACGTGGCAGTGGTAGATCCAGTCGCCCGGGTTGTTCTCGGTGTACTCCACCGTCAACGTGGTGGAGGGGCCGAGGATTTCGGAGTCGACAAAGCGGTCGCCGCGCAGCCAGCGGTGGCCGTGCAGGTGGAAGACGTGGAACTCCTTGCCCAGTGCGGCGATCCGCCAGCGGATCCGCTCGCCGTTGCGGGCGGTGAAGGTCGGCGTGTTGTCCAGGAAGGCGCCGCCGTTGAACATGTCGGTGTCCTGGGCGAGTGCGGGGACGTCGGCGGCGTAGGCGTCGTGGAAGAAGAGGATGAACTCCCGGTCCACCGGCGGGGTGTGGGCGTCGGTGACGGCGATGATGCCGAACAGGCCGAGCTCGGCGCCGATCTCCATCACCCCGCCGCCCGCGCCCATGGCCATCCCCGCGTGCGGGGCCGCGGCGGCTGTGGTCGAGGCGGGCGCGGGGCAGGTCTGCGGTATCGAGTGGTCGTGGTACGGCCAGGTGCCCACCGAACTCGGCAGCGCCGTCCAGGTGTAGGTGTAGGTGCCGCCGTACGGGATAGCGGTGCCCGCGTGGGCGGGGTCGTCGGCCAGCCAGCCGCCGTCGTTGTTCCCGTCGTAGCGGACGCCGTGCGGGTGCATGCTGTGCGGCCACTGGTAGTGCGCGTCGTTGTTGCGGAAGTGCACGATCAGGGTGTCGCCGACGTGCGCGCGCAGCACCGGGCCGGGGATGCCGCTGTTGGTGCCGATGCCGGTCGGGCTGGTGTCGGCGGGCAGCGGGGCGCCGAAGTTCGGCGTGTAGGCGCGGAAGCCGATCGCCCAGAAGGTGGTCTGCTCGGCCGTGTAGCGGGTGCCCATCATGCCGTCGTAGCCGTTCGGGACGGCGTTGTGCTCGAAGGACTCGGCCTGCACCCAGTACTCCCGCACCCGGCCGCCGGACGGCAGTGCGTCGGCGGCGAACGGGTCGGGCGCAGCCGCGCCGGTCGGCGGGTCGGCCTGGGCGACGGCCGAGGCGCCGAGGGCGGCCGAGCCGGCCAGGGCGGCGATGGCGCTGCCGGCCAGCAGGGTGCGCATGGCGCCGCGTCGGGTGTCCGTAACAGCGGTGGGCTCGGTGGGCTCGGTGGGCATGAGGTAGCACCTCTCGGGTCGGAGGGGGACCCGTCGAAGTCAACGGCAGGGCGTCTGCTGGTTCAAGAGGACGTCGATCATCCCCGCACCCCGGCCGGATCGGCCCTTTCGATGGCCGGCCTGTCCGACTGGGCGGCCGACCCCGTTGACCTGTGGGGGACAATCTGGTGATCATCCAAACCTTGGATCATGGAGACGAAGGACATACCGATGAGTCGTCGAACCCGCCGCGAGGCCTCCGCCGGGACGCCTGCCTCGCCCTGCACGGTGACCGTCTGCCGCGGCTGCTGCTGCGGCACGGAGGCCAAGCACCCGGGCGTCGACCACCTGGGCCAGTTCACCCGGCTCAAGGAGGGCGTCGGCGACGCGGGCCGGGTGCGGGCGGTGGGCTGCCTGGACGTCTGCGCGCACTCCAACGTCGTGGTGGTCAACCCGTCGAGCGAGGGCCGGCGGGCCGGCGGCCGTCCGGTGTGGCTGGGATGGGTCGTCCAGGACGACATGGTCGAGGAGATAGCCCAGTGGGTGCGGGACGGCGGTCCTGGCATCGCCGAGCCGCCCGGGACCCTCGACCTGCAGGAGTTCGCGGTCTCCCGGCGGGTCAGGGACAGCCTGGAGAAGTAGCGCGACCTGCCCTGACGGGGCCTCGGAAACCGGCCCTTCTACGCGCGTTCACCGGATCTGCGGGCGATGGCCACCCACCCCTGAGATAGTCCCCCGCATGGATATCCCACGTATGGGCGTGCCCGAGAAGCTCGCCGACCGCATGAGCATGGCCGAGCAGCACGAGTACCTGCGCAGCAAGCTCTCCCGGCGCAGGATCCTGCGCTCCAGCGCCGTCACCGTGAGCGCGCTGGCCGTCGGCGGCGCGCTCGGCACGGGCAGCGCGTACGCGGCGTCCAAGGGCGGCACCACGCTGCTGTCCGACGCGGCCACGGCCGTGGACGGTTCGCAGGTCGTCCCGGTCGGCCGCCACCTGCAGTTCGGGCCCGAGCCGGACACCCAGTTCCGGATCTCCTGGCAGGTCCCGGTCCCGGTCAAGAAGCCGTTCCTGCGCTTCGGCAGGACCCCGTGGGAGCTCAGCCACAAGGTCGAGGCGGAGCTGCGCTCGCTGCACACGCCGGCCCTGGTCCCGGGCCACGCCCCGGTCGACCAGTACTACCTGCACGTGGCGCTGGAGGACCTCACGCCCGACACCACGTACTACTACGGCGTCGGCCACCAGGGCTTCGACCCGGCCGGCCAGCAGGCGATCTCGGCGCTCGGCACCTTCCGCACCGCCGCCTCGCGCGACCACCGCTGGGGCAAGGTCTACGAGCCGTTCACCTTCACCGCCTTCGGCGACCAGGGCGTCAGTGCCCATGCGAACAACAACGACAACGTGATCCTGGCGCAGAAGCCGGCGTTCCACCTGCACGCCGGTGACATCGCCTACGGCGACCCGGACGGCCAGGGCCTGGACGCCGACAAGGCCGACTACAACGCCACCACCTGGGACGCCTTCCTGGTGCAGACCGAGCCGATCTCCTCGAAGATCCCGTGGATGGTCTCCTACGGCAACCACGACATGGAGGCCTGGTACTCGCACAACGGCTACGGCGGCGAGGACGCCCGCTGGTTCCTGCCGGACAACGGCCCGGACCCGCGCGTCGCCCCCGGCGTGTACTCCTTCCGCTACAGCAACGTCGGTGTCATCTCGCTGGACGCCAACGACGTCAGCTACGAGATCCCGGCCAACCTGGGCATCACCGCGGGCCGCCAGACCAAGTGGCTGGACCGCCAGCTCAAGGACTTCCGCAACGACGAGACGATCGACTTCATCGTCGTCTTCTTCCACCACTGCGCCTTCTCCACCACCACCGCGCACGCCTCCGAGGGCGGGGTCCGCGAGGCCTGGGTGCCGCTGTTCGAGAAGTACCGCGTCGACCTGGTGATCAACGGCCACAACCACGTCTACGAGCGCACCGACGCGATCCTCGGCAACAAGGTCTCCAAGGCGATCCCCAGCGGCGCCACCCTGGAGCCCGAGAAGGACGGCGTGGTCTACGTGACCGCGGGTGCCGCCGGCCGCAGCCTGTACTCCTTCGGCGCGCCGCAGACCTACGAGGGCCACGAGGACCGGGTCGACGAGGTCGCGTCCTTCTACAACGCCAAGGGGCAGACGAAGGTCACCGAGACCGTCGAGTGGTCCCGGGTCCGCTACCTCGGCTACTCCTTCATCAAGGTCGACGTGACCCCGGCCCACCTGGGCCAGAAGTCCTCGATGAAGGTCACCGCGCTGACCGAGACCGGCCAGCAGATCGACCACTACACCATCCTGCGCAAGGTCGGCGAGGGCTGGGACAGCAGCACGGACGACGACGGCCAGGGCGGCGGCTGGGGCTGGTAACAGCGCACCTGGCTTTACTGAACGGCCCCCCGGGAGAGAATCATCCCGAGGGGCCGTTCGGCTCCGCCGTTCTGCAAGGAAAGGTCAGGGCCGAATGTCACAGCAGGTCAAGGGCGTCATCGCCCGGGGCAAGGGCGAACCGGTGCAGGTGGAGACGATCGTCGTCCCCGATCCGGGACCGGGCGAGGCGGTGGTCAAGGTCCAGTCCTGCGGGGTCTGCCACACCGACCTGCACTACCGGGAGGGCGGGATCAACGACGAGTTCCCGTTCCTGCTCGGTCACGAGGCCGCCGGCGTGGTGGAGAGCGTCGGCGACGGCGTGACCGAGGTCGCGCCCGGCGACTTCGTGATCCTCAACTGGCGTGCGGTCTGCGGGCAGTGCCGCTCCTGTCGGCGTGGTCGGCCGCAGTACTGCTTCGCCACGCACAACGCCAAGCAGCCGATGACGCTGCTGGACGGCACCCCGCTCTCCCCGGCGCTGGGCATCGGCGCGTTCGCCGAGAAGACCCTGGTCGCGGCCGGCCAGTGCACCAAGGTGGACCCGGCCGCCTCGCCGGCCGCCGCGGGCCTGCTGGGCTGCGGCGTGATGGCGGGCCTGGGCGCCGCCGTCAACACCGGCAACGTGGGCCGCGGCGACAGCGTCGCGGTGATCGGCTGCGGCGGGGTCGGCAACGCCGCCGTGATGGGCGCGCGGCTGGCCGGCGCGGCGAAGATCATCGCGGTGGACATCGACGACCGCAAGCTCGCCACCGCGCTGCGACTGGGCGCCACCCACACCGTCAACTCCAAGGCCAAGGACGCCGTGGAGGAGATCCGCGCGCTGACCGGCGGCAACGGCGCCGATGTGGTGATCGACGCGGTCGGCCGTCCCGAGACGTACAAGCAGGCGTTCTACGCCCGCGACCTGGCCGGCACCGTGGTGCTGGTGGGCGTCCCGACACCCGAGATGACGCTGGAGCTCCCGCTGATCGACGTCTTTGGGCGCGGCGGGGCGCTGAAGTCCTCCTGGTACGGCGACTGCCTGCCCTCGCGGGACTTCCCGATGCTGATCGACCTCTATCTGCAGGGCCGGCTCGACCTGGACGCCTTCGTCAGCGAGACCATCGCGCTGGACCAGGTCGAGGCCGCGTTCGACCGGATGCACGGCGGCGACGTGCTGCGTTCCGTGGTGGTGTTCTGATGCATCAGATGCCTGTCGAACCCGAGATCGAGCACCTCGTCACCTCCGGCACCTTCGAACTCGACGGTGGCAGCTGGGAGGTGGAGAACAACGTGTGGATCATCGCCAACGACCGCGAGGCCGTGGTGATCGACCCCGCGCACGACGCCGAGGCGATCGCGGCCGCGGTCGGCGACCGCCGGGTGATGGCGATCGTCTGCACCCACGCCCACAACGACCACGTGAACGCCGCGCCCGCGCTGGCCGCGCTCACCGGCGCGCCGATCCTGCTGCACGCCGACGACCTGCCGCTGTGGAAGCAGGAGCACCCCGGCGACAGCCCCGACGACGAGCTGCGCGACGGCCAGCGGATCACCGTGGGCGGGATCTACCTGCATGTGCGGCACACCCCGGGGCACAGCCCCGGCGGCGTCAGCCTCTATGTGCCGGCGCTGGACGCGGTGTTCACCGGTGACACGCTCTTCCAGGGCGGGCCGGGCGCCACCGGGCGGTCGTTCTCCGACTTCCCGACCATCATCCGCTCGATCGAGGAGCGGCTGCTGGTGCTGCCGCCCGAGACGGTGGTGTACACCGGCCACGGCCCGACCACCACGATCGGCGACGAGGCCCCGCACCTCGCCGAGTGGATCGCCCGCGGCCACTGACCGACGCTGCGGCAGCCCCGGCGGGAACCACTCCGCCGGGGCTGCGCCGCGTCAGCGCGTTACAGGGCCGCGAGTTGGGCGGTGAGGGTGTCGCTGTGCTGGAAGGTCAGGCCGGCCAGTGCGACGTGCTTCCAGCGGATCGAGCCGTCGGCGTCCAGGATGAAGACCGAGCGGCGCAGGCCGAGGCCGGGCACGGCGATGCCGAAGGCCTTGGCGACCGTCTTGTCGGTGTCGGCGAGCAGCGGGAAGGCGAGCTTGTGCTTGCGGGCGAAGCGCTCGTGGCTGTCCACGTCCTGCGGGCTGATGCCCCAGACGGTGGCGCCCAGGTCCTTGAACCGGTCGAGGTCCGAGGTGTAGGAGCAGAGCTGCTTGGTGCAGACGGCGGTGTCGTCGCCCGGGTAGAAGACCAGGACCAGCGGGTGGCCCTTCGCTTCGGCGAGGCGGTAGTCGCGCCGTTCGGCGCCGGCCTCGCTGAGCAGCAGACCGGGGAGGGTGAAGTCGGGTGCGAGGGTGCCGACTTCGGGGGTCTTGGCCATGGGGGACCTCTTCGGTGGTCGGTGGCGCAGCAGATAGAACGTTCGTTCTTCCTGTGCGGTGATCGTAGTCCTGCGGTAGTGCGCGCGCCAATGCCGCAGGTGGGCCCGGCGCGGCGCGGCGCGCGTGCAGTACGGTCAAAGGCGTGAGTACGTACGCCCCCGCCACCGCGCCCTCCCCCTCTGCCGCCCGCGCCCGGATCCTGGACGCGGCCACCCGGCTGTTCTACGCCGAGGGCATCCACACGGTCGGCGTGGACCGGATCATCACCGAGGCGGGCGTCACGCGGGCGACCTTCTACCGGCACTTCCCGGGCAAGGAGGACCTGGTGCGCTGGTATGTCCAGGACTGGGACGGCCGGATCCGGGCCGAAGCAGCCGCCGCTCTCGGCGAGTTGACGGCGCGCCAGTTTCTGCCGCTGCTGGTCGCGCGGCTCGGGCAGGAGATGTGCGGCCCGGCGTTCCGTGGCTGCCCGTTCATCAACGCGGCGGCCGAGTACCCCGACCCGCTGCACCCCGTCGCGCGGGCGATCGCCGAGCACCGCGGCTGGTTCCGCGACCTGGTGGCGCGGCTGCTCGCGGAGGCCGGCCTGGCGGAGCCGGCCGCGCGGGCCGACGTCCTGGTCCTGCTGCGGGACGGCGCGATGGTCGGCGCCGCGCTGGGTGACGCGGCGGCGGTGTCGCGCGCGCTGGAGCTGGGCGTCCGGGAGCTGCTGGGCGAGCCGTAGAATCCCAGCTCATGACCGTCGCGCGCTCCATCCTGCTCTTCGTCCTCGCCGCCGTGCTGGAGATCGGCGGCGCCTGGATGGTCTGGCAGGGCGTCCGGGAGCACCGCGGAGCGGCCTGGATCGGTGCCGGGGTCGTGGCCCTCGGCGCCTACGGTTTCGTGGCGACCCTCCAACCGGACAGCCACTTCGGCCGCGTGCTGGCCGCGTACGGCGGGGTGTTCGTGGCCGGTTCGCTGCTCTGGGGCGTGCTGGTGGACGGCTTCCGCCCCACCCGCTACGACCTGGCCGGAGCGCTGGTCTGCCTGGTCGGCGTCGCGGTGATCATGTACGGGCCGCGGAACTAACGGCGTGAGAGCGCCGGGTGGCGGGGACCACCCGGCGCTCTCACGCTCTGGATCGGGTCAGCGGCGGGTGGCCGCCGCCAGTACGGCGGGGATCCGGGCGGCCGAGGTGCCGAGGCCGCTGGGGCCCGGGACGGGCAGGGCAGCGGCCACCGACGGACGGGTGCCCGCGCCGGGCAGGGCAGCCGGGGCTGTGGCAGCCGGGGTTGCGCCGGCCGCCGCCGGGAGGACACCGGTGGAGGCGGGCGCGGTGGGGAGCGTGCCGGGGGAGGAGGCGCCCGCGTCGGCGAGGCGGCGGCGGTGGGCGGCGGGCTGGTACTCCAACTCGGACTCCTGGTAGCGGCCGACGCCCTGGTGCCAGACCAGGATCCCGGTGATCCAGTGGCGCAAGTCCTCGACGTACTCTGCGAGTTCCTCTCGCTGGTTGGCGTCGAGGTCGAAGTCGTTAAAGAGCACCGGGAGTTCATGGGCGATCAGGTGCTCGATCTGCTGCATCCGTGAGGTCATCAGGTCGTTGACCACGGCCGTCGCGTGCGGCAGGTCGCAGTTGAGGAAGTTCTGCACGACCAGGATGGCGTTGTGGATCTCGCCCTCGAACTGGATCTCCTTCTGGTAGGAGAACATGTCGTTGATCAGGTAGCCGTAGTCGCTGACGGCGTTCTCCAGGGCCTTCATCGGGCCGGACTCGAAGACCTCGGCCGGCACGCCGCGGCCGTGCGAGAACCGCATGAGGTTCATCGTCAGGCCCGACCCGAAGGTGTGGCGGCGCATCTCGATGTAGTCGATCGGGTCGGGGATCCGATGCAGGGCGACGTTGTCGACCTCCCAGATCCAGCTCTCCAGCATGGCCACCACCGCGGCTCGGAAGCCCTGCCGGGCGGGCAGCGGCATCGGGGAGGCGGTGCGCGCCCAGAGGTCGGCCAACCCGCGCTGCAGGGCGGTGGTCGGGATGGGTGCGGCGTCGGGTGAGTCGAGCGGCATATAGCGGGCGAGCTGCTCGACGCAGGCCCGCGCGCCGACCGGGTCGGCCGGGTGGCAGAAGGCCAGCGGGAACCAGTCGTCCGCGTAGGTACCCCAGATCAGCCAGTCGGCGGAGAGGTCGAGCTCCTCCGGGGTGGCGTCGGGGCCCAGGCCGGCCGAGCAGAGCGCGAGGTCGTAGGACTTGACCTTGTGCTCGTTCCAGACACCGGAGTCGGGCACGCCGGGCACGGCGTCCAGGTAGCCCATCGTGCGGGCCCACTGACTGGAGTGCTCGCGGGCCGAGTCCAGATGCGGGCTGAGCCGGGGGGTGAAGGGCAGGTAGAAGTCCGGCAGCGGCAGCGGGCCGACCTGCTGGTACGGCACGTGGGTGAAGCTGCGCAGCAGGCCCGGTTGGTCGACCGTGCGGCGCAGGTCCGCCGCCGAGGTGCCGAGACCGATCGGCAGACCTACGAACCGGCTGTCCTCGGTGCCCAGCTTGGCGCGCGCGTTCATGTACCGGCTGGAGCGCATGTGCCACTCGTGGCCGCCGGACTGCCAGTCCTGAAGGCCCTTGACGTAGGCGAGCACCCGGGTGATCTCGTCCGGGCGCAGGGCGTGTTTGGCGAAGAGCGGCTGGAGCTCGGTGAGTGCGGTGTTCTCGAACTGGTGGAGCCGGGAGGTCAGCATGTCGTTGACCGCGTCGGCGGCTGCCTGGGTGTCGAGCTCCAGGAACTTCTCCAGCACCAGGACGCCGTTGGAGAGTTCACCCTCGTCCCTGGTCTCCCGCTCGTAGGAGAACAGGTCGTTGCGCAGGTGCACGGCGTCCGAGAAGGTCTCGCGCAGGACCCGCAGCGGACGGCTCTCCGCGACCGCGGCCGGCACCTCGGCGTTCGCGACGTACTCGATCAGGCCGGCCGACCAGGGGGCGCCGCCGACCTTGCGGCGCATCTCGATGTACTCCACCGGATTGGGGATCCGCTGGATGTTCATATTGGCGATTTCCCAGTCGGATTCGTTCAGCAGGTGCTCGGTGTTCTTGCGGAACCGGGCCCGCCAGTCGACCGACATGCTGGGGACGGTGCGTGCCCAGAGGTCGGCGAGGCCCGCCTCGACCGGGTTGGTGGGCTCGGGGAACCCGTCGGAGAGGTCCATCGGCATGAACGCGGGCAGCCGGTCCAGGTAGGCCTTGCCACCCGCCCGGTCCTGGGTGCGCTTGAAGGTCTCCAGGAAGTGGTCGTCGAAGAAGAAGACCCAGACGTACCAGTCGGTGACCAGGTCCAGCGCGTCGCTGTCGCAGTCGGGGTGGGCGTAGGAGCAGAGCAGCGCGTAGTCGTGGTCGTCGAGGTCCTGCTGCTCCCAGATGCCGGAGCCCTCCAGCATGCCCATCTCGCGGGCCCACTTCGAGGTGTGCTCGCGCGCGTGTTCCAGATGCGGGTTGAGCCGGGCCGGGTACGGAGTGTAGAAGTCTGGCAGTTCGAAAGGCTGAGTCACGTGTTCCCCCCACCGGGACGGGCCTGGGCAGGCCGCGCTCGGCCGCCGCTCGCCCCCAGTCTCGGGAGTCGATCGGCGGCCCGTAAGACGCGTACGGTAGCGCGGTGGGGCGTGTGCGCAGGGCTGCACGTGATCTTTGGGGTGAAGATCCGTCAGATCGCTTGCAGGGCTTTGTTATTGGCGATAGGTGGCCAGGAAGCGGCCGATCCGGCTGATGGCGGTCTCCAGGTCGTCGGCGCGCGGCAGCGTGACAAAGCGGAAGTGGTCGGGCCGGGGCCAGTTGAAGCCGGTGCCCTGGACGATGTGGATCTTCTCGCGGAGCAGCAGGTCCAGCACGAAGCGCTCGTCGTCCTTGATCTTGTGGACGGCCGGGTCCAGCTTGGCGAAGGCGTACAGCGCGCCCTTGGGCTTGACGCAGCTCACGCCGGGCAGCTCGTTGAGTGCCCGCCAGGTGACGTCGCGCTGCTCGGTGAGCCTGCCGGTGGGCAGCGTGAGGTCGTGGATGGACTGGTGGCCGCCGAGCGCGGCCTGCACGGCGTACTGGGCCGGGACGTTGGGGCACAGCCGCATGCCCGCCAGCATGGTGAGGCCCTCCAGGTAGTCCTTGGCGTGCTCCTTGGGGCCGGAGACCACCAGCCAGCCGCTGCGGAACCCGGCCACCCGGTAGGACTTGGAGAGGCCGTTGAAGGTGAGGGTCAGCACGTCGTCGGCGAGCGCGGCCAGGCAGTGGTGCTCGACGCCGTCGTAGAGGATCTTGTCGTAGATCTCGTCCGCCAGCACGATCAGGCCGTGCCGGCGGGCCAGGTCGAGGATGCCCTCAAGGAGCTCCTTGGGGTAGACCGCGCCGGTGGGGTTGTTGGGGTTGATGACGACGATGGCCTTGGTGCGGTGGTTGATCTTGGAGGCGATGTCGTCCAGGTCCGGGTACCAGTCGGCCTCCTCGTCGCACAGGTAGTGCACGGCCTTGCCGCCGGCCAGCCGGACCACGGCCGTCCAGAGTGGGAAGTCCGGGGCCGGGATGAGGACTTCGTCGCCGTCGTCGACCAGCGCGGTGATCGACATCTGGATCAGCTCGGAGGCGCCGTTGCCGAGGTAGACGTCGTTGACGGTGACCCCGGCGACGCCGCGCTGCTGGTAGTACTGCACGACCGCGCGGCGGGCGGGCAGGATGCCGCGCGCGTCGCTGTAGCCGTGCGCGGTGGGGAGGTTGCGGATGATGTCCTGAAGGATCTCCGGGGGCGCCTCGAAGCCGAAGGTGGCGGGGTTGCCGGTGTTCAGCCGCAGCACGCTGTGACCGGCCTCCTCCAGGGCGTTCGCCTGGTCGACCACCGGGCCGCGGATCTCGTAGCACACGCCCGAGAGTTTGCTGGACTGCCGATACTCCACTGGAGGCCTCCCGACCATCACCATGCTGGTTGCTTTGTTCTACCAAGTAACCACTTGGAAAGTCCAACCTTTTGGCTATGCTGATCCCCATGTCACGCCGAAGCTACGACCAGTACTGCGCCATCGCCCGCGCCCTGGACGCGGTCGGGGAGCGCTGGAGCCTCCTGATCGTCCGTGAACTCCTCGGCGGGCCCCGCCGGTACACGGATCTGCACGCCGACCTGCCCGGGGTCAGCACGGACATCCTGGCCACCCGGCTGAAGCAGCTGGAGAGCGAGGGCCTGGTGCTGCGCCGCAAGCTGGAGCGGCCGGCCAACGCCACGGTGTACGAGCTGACCGAGCGCGGCACGGCGCTGCGTCAGGTGGTCGCGGCGCTGGGGGAGTGGGGGCTGGAGGCGCTCGGCGAGCAGCGGCCCACCGACGCGGTGCGCGGGCACTGGGTCACGGCGCAGGGCATTTGAGCGCGGTGACCAGCCAGCCGTGCGCCGCGCCCATGGTCGGCTCGGGGGTCAGCTTCCCGGCGAGCTCCCAGTAGCGGAGCATCTCGGGGACGGGACCGCCGATCAGCTGGGCGCGCAGCGTGACCCGGAAGTCGGCGGAGTCGACGCTGCGTGCGGCTCGGGCATGCGCGGCGACGAAGCAGTCCAGCGCCTGGCCCGCTTGCGGAGCGCTGCGGCGGGCCAGCTCCGCGGCCGCCAACTCGTAGGCCTCGCCCAGGCCCTGGTAGAGCAGCGGCGCCGTCTCGCAGTCCATGGTGTCCTGGGCGCACACGGCGGCGGCGTACGCCCGGTCGGCCGTCAGCGCGTGCAACTGCGCGTAGGCCAGCGCCTGCTGGGCGGTGGGCGCGGCCGGGAGCTCGGGCAGTGCGGCCTCGATGATCGCCGAGCGCAGCCCGTCGGGCATCCGGATCGGCAGCAGCCGGCGCCAGAAGGTGGCGAAGGTGTCCCGCTCCGGCGCGTGCCGCATCGCCTCGCCGAGCAGCCGCAGCCCCTCCGGATCGCCGGCCGCCAGCCGCAGCGCCTCCAGCCCGGCCGAACGCCACCGCAGCTCCGTCAACTGCCGCTCGACGTCCGCCTGCTGGGAGGCGATGGCATCCTCCAGCGACAGCTCCCCGCGCACCACCGGGCCGGCCAGCGCGAGCGGCAGCCCCAGGCCCCGGAGCCGGCGCAGGGTCAGCAGTGCCTCCAACGCGCGTTCGTCGTACCGGCGGTGGCCACCGGTACTTCGTTCGGGGGACGGCAGCAGCCCGGCGTCGGAGTAGTAGCGGACCGTCTTGACGCTCACCGCGGCGGCCTCGGCGAGCGCGCCGATGGTGAAGCTCCCTGGGCTGACCGTCGTCATGGCGCCCATTCTACGAGCTAGCTTGTCGCCCATGGCTTTCGTTCTTGCCGTGCACCCCGAGCGGCTCGCCGCCGAGGGCAGGGCCCTGCAGGGCGTCGGACGGGCGGTCGCGGCCGAACTCGCGGCCGTGCACGGCCCGTCGGACGCGGCCGCCGCCGGCCTGTGCGGCTGGCGCAGCGCGGCGGCGCTGGACCGGCTGACCGGCGCGTGGTCACGGCGGCTGAGCGCGCTGGCCGTCGAACTGGACGACGCGGGCGGCCGGCTGGTCGCCACGGCGGGCAGCTACCGGGAGACCGACGGTGCGCTCGCCCGGAGCCTCGGCCGTGCTTGACGTCTGGCAACTACAGGATGCCCAGCCGGAGTTGCTCGCCGCTGCGGGGCAGGGCTATGAGGCGCTGGCCGAGGGCGCGGGCCGCGCTCTGGCCGGCGTCCACGCCGCCACGGGCAAGGCCGGCGGCTGCTGGACGGGCCCGGCGGCGCTCCAGGCGCAGCTGGCGCTGGCCGCGCACTGCGCCCAACTCGAAGCGGCGCACCTGGAGTCGGCGGCGCTGGGTGCGCTGCTGCGGGACGCCGCAAGCGAGTTCGGGGTCGCGCGGGAGCAACTGCTGCGCGCGCTGGCCGACGCCGAGCGCGCCGGGTGCGCGGTGGCCGCCGACGGCACGGTGAGCGCCCCGCCGCCGGGTGCCGCCGAGCGCCACGACGGGGACGCGATGGACGCCCGGGCACGCACCCGCCAGGCCATCGCCGAGCGCGTCGCCCAGGCCGTGCGCGCCGCGGACGACGCCGACCGGCGGATCGCCGAGCGCCTCGACCGGCTCGCGGCTGGTGACGCCGTCGACCCCGCGACGGCCCGCGAGGACGCGGCGGCCGTCCGGCAGCTGATCGGCGCCGCCCTGCCGCCCGCGAGCGCCCCGCCCGCCGAGGTCACCGCCTGGTGGCGCGCGCTGCCACCAGGCCGGCGGGAGCTGCTCGTCCAGCAGTGCCCCGAGCTGGTCGGCAACCGCGACGGCATCCCCGCCGAGGACCGCGACCGGGCCAATCGGATCGCCCTCCAGCGCTGCCTGGACGGGGACGCTGTCGGGTCGGTCGGCTTCCGGGCGATCCGCGCCCGGCTCGACCAGGACGCCGGCCGCCACCCGCCGACGCTGCTGCTCGGCCTGTCCGGCGAAGGCCTGGGCCAAGGCCAGTGCCGGGGCCGGGGCATCCTGTGCTTCGGCAACCCCGACACGGCGCGCAACATCAGCGCGTACGTCCCCGGCGTCGGTACCGAGCTGGAGGACATCGCCGGCCGGGACGGCGACCGGGCGCTCAACGTCTGGACCGCCGCGCACGCCGCCGACCCCGCCCGCGAGACCGCCTCGCTGGTCTGGCTCGGCTACGACCCGCCGCCCGACCCGTCCGGGCTCCTCGACGGCGACCTCGCCCCGGCGTCCGTCCTCAGTGCGGACCGGGCCCGCGACGGCGCCGCCTCCTACGACCGCTTCCTCGCCGGCCTGCGCGCCACCCACCAGGGCCCGCCCGCCCACCTCACCGCGCTGGGCCACAGCTACGGCTCCCTGACCGTCGGCCTGGCCGGCCAACGCCCCGGCGGCACCGGCGCCGACGACCTCGTCCTGATCGGCAGCCCCGGCACCGAAGCCGACCACGCCGCCCGACTCGGCCTCCCCGCCGACCACGTCTGGGTCGGCGCCGCCGCCCACGACCCGGTCACCCACCTCCCCAGCCTCGGCGACGCCCTGACGGGCAACGAACTCGCCTCCGACCGCCTCTGGTTCGGCCCCGACCCGGCCGCCGCGGCCTTCGGCGCCAACCGCTTCACCGTCGCGGACGGCCCCCTCGGCTTCGCCTCCCACTCCCACTACCTGGACCCGTCGGGCGGCGACTCCCTCCCCAACATCGGCCAGATCGTGGCCGGCCACCCGGAGAACGTCCACCGCCGGCCCGGCCGCTGAGGGGGGTGGGCGGGGCAGTGCGCGGGTGGTGGGCGTACGATCCCTGAGCCATGGATGAGACGACTGCGCCGGTGCGCTTCCTCAGTTATGTTGCCGTCGGGGACTCGTTCACCGAGGGTATGTGTGATGACGTGCTGCCTGACGGGCAGTACCGGGGGTGGGCGGACCGGGTGGCGGCCCGGCTGGCGGCCGAGGCTGGGGCGGACGGGTTCCGGTACGCGAATCTGGCCGTCCGGGGGAAGTTGATCGGGCAGATCTGCGCGGAGCAGGTGGCGGACGCCGCCGCGCTGGGGTGTGACCTGGTGACGCTGGCCGGCGGGTTGAACGACGTGCTGCGGCCGGGATGCGACATCGACGAGGTCGAGGCACGGCTCGGCGCGGCGGCCGAGCAACTGCTGGCGGCGGGCGGCACGGTGGTGCTGTTCACCAGCACCGACCCGACGCGCAGGATGGCGGGCAGCGCGCGGCTGATGCCCGCCATCCTGCGGATGAAGGCGTTCGTCGAGGAGTTGGGGACGCGGCCGCGGGTCGCGGTGGTGGACCTGTTCTCCGCGGCCTGCTTCGACGACCGGCGGCTGTGGGCCGAGGACCGGTTGCACCTCTCGCCGGAGGGGCACCGCCGGGTGGCCGAGGCGGTGCTGCAGGCGTTGGGGCGTCCGGCGGTGTTCGACTGGCGGGAGCCGCTGCCGCCGGCCGGGCCGGTGGGGCGCTGGACGCGGGTGCGGGGGGATCTGCGCTGGCTGCGGATCCACGTCGGGCCTTGGGTGGTGCGGCGGTTGACCGGCCGCTCGTCCGGGGACGGTCGGCCGCCCAAGCGCGCCGAGCTGCTGCCCTACCAGGGCTGAGCGGTCAGGACGCCCACGGCGGGGTCATCAGGGTGCCGTCGGCGAGGCGCGCCTGCAGGCCGGCGCTGGTGGTGACCCAGGCGCGGGCGGGGTGGGCGCCGGGGTTGCTGACGGCGAAGCCGACGCCGACCGGGACGAGGACGGCGTCGCCGGGGCGGGCGGGGGTGTCGGTGCCGTCGAGGGTGATCAGCAGCTCGCCCTCCAGGACGTAGAGGACCTCCTCGCGGGTGACGGTGTGCGGCACGCCGCGCGAGCCGGCCGGGACGTCGAGGTGCCAGGCGGCGAGTTCGGCGCTGCCGCTGCTGGGTGCGGCGAAGGAGGTGAAGCGGGCGCCGTGGACCTCGTGGACGGTCGCGTCGGCGGGGGTGATGACGGGCATGGGGACTCCTAGGTTATTCCTACGTTATAAGGACGAGTAGTCAAGCTGCTTGTCTATGTCCCTATGGTCAAGCTGCTTGTCTATATTGTCAAGCGACTGGCAGACTTCGGGTATGAGTGACGACCTCGCGCTGAGCCTTCCGCCGCTGGTCCTGGGCCTGGCGGCCGACCTGGTCCGGCGGATCGACGACGGCGTGCGCAGCCGTGGCTTCGCGGATATGCGGCCGGCGGGCGGCTACGCCCTCATCCGACTGGCCCCCGACGGCGCGACCGTCGGTGAGCTGGCCGAGCACCTCGACGTCACCAAGCAGGCGGCCAGCCAGCTGGTCGACGAGCTGGTGGGCAAGGGCTACGTCGAGCGCCACCCGCACCCGAGCGACGCCCGGGCCCGACTGGTCGTCATGACCGAGCGCGGCTGGGCCTGCACGCGCGCGGCGGACGAGGCGGCGGCGGAGGCGATCCGGCCGTGGGAGGCGGAACTCGGGCCGCAGCGGCTGCGCGAACTGCGCGACGCGCTGGCGCGCCTGGCGCCGTCCGGGCGGCTGCGGCCGCTGTGGTGAACGGAGCTACTCGCCCAGGGTGATCCGGATGCCGACCGTCCCCGCGTCCCCGCGGCGGAGCTTGCTGCCGAGCAGCGTCAGCCGTCCGAACAGCCCGTACTTGCGGGCCAGTAGCGTGCGGTAGCGCGCCGTACCCTCGGCGTCCAGCACCTCGGCGGTGGCCGGGACGGACTCGCCGGTCGGCTTGCCGCGCATGTCACAGGGCCCGACCGTGACGTCGGCCCGGCGGCGGATCCGCTTGACCTTCCAGGAGTCGGCGACCGTCCACACCCCCAGCGCCGCGCCGTCGCGCACCACCCACACCGGCGTGGCCACCGGGGAGCCGTCCTTGCGGAAGGAGGTGACCAGCAGGTACTTCTCGCGACCCAGCCGGTTCAGCAGCGCTTCGTCCATGGCCGGGACTCTAGCGGGCCCGGACCCCGCGCGCTCGTGCCCCGCCCCGCGGCGTCGACAGAACTGCCAGAATGCAGGACGTACGCGGAGAGCAACTCTGGAGAAGGTGACCGGCTTCGTGAGCACGCCAGCCGAACAGGCAGCACAAGCAGCACAGGCAGCCGAACGGGCAGTCGGGCAGAAGATCGCCGAGGAACTCGGCGTCCGGGAAGGTCAGGTGAAGGCAGCCGTCGAGCTGCTGGACGGCGGCTCCACCGTGCCGTTCATCGCGCGTTACCGCAAGGAGGCGACCGGCGAGCTCGACGACACGCAGCTGCGCACCCTGGAGGAACGGCTGCGCTACCTGCGCGAGTTGGAGGAGCGCCGGACCGCCGTCCTGGAGTCGATCGCCGGCCAGGGCAAGCTGGACGACGCCCTGCGCGCGCAGATCCTGGCCGCCGACTCCAAGGCCCGGCTGGAGGACATCTACCTCCCGTTCAAGCCCAAGCGGCGCACCAAGGCGCAGATCGCCCGCGAGGCCGGTCTGGAGCCGCTGGCCGAGCAGCTGCTGGCGGACCCCTCGCAGGACCCGGCGGCCCTGGCCGCCGGCTTCCTCAACGAGAGCGTGGCCGACGCCGCCGCCGCGCTGGAGGGCGCCCGGTCCATCCTGGTGGAACGGTTCGCCGAGGACGCCGACCTGATCGGCACGCTGCGCGAGCGGATGTGGACGCGCGGGCGGGTGGTGGCCACCGTACGGGCCGGCAAGGAGCAGGAAGGCGCCAAGTTCGCCGACTACTTCGACTTCGCCGAGCCGTTCACCAAGCTGCCCTCGCACCGCATCCTGGCGATGCTGCGCGGCGAGAAGGAGGAGGTCCTGGACCTCGACCTCTCGCCCTTCGACGGCGCGCAGGAGGCCGACCTGCCCGGCGAGAGCGACTACGAGCAGCGGATCGCCGCCCGCTTCGGCATCGCCGACCGCGGCCGCCCGGCGGACAAGTGGCTTGGCGACAGCGTGCGGTGGGCCTGGCGCACCCGGATCCTGGTGCGTCTGGGCATCGACCTGCGCACCCGGTTGCGCCAGGAGGCCGAGGACGAGGCGGTCAAGGTCTTCGCCGCCAATCTGCGCGACCTGCTGCTCGCCGCCCCGGCCGGCACCCGCGCCACGATGGGCCTGGATCCGGGGTTCCGCACCGGCGTCAAGGTCGCGATCGTCGACGACACCGGCAAGGTGGTCGCGCACGACACCATCTACCCGCACCAGCCCGCCAACAAGTGGGACGCCTCGCTCGCCACCCTGGCCGCGCTGGCCAAGGCGCACCGGGTGGACCTGATCGCGATCGGCAACGGCACCGCCTCGCGCGAGACCGACAAGCTGGCCGAGGAACTGATCAAGCGTCACCCGGAGTTGAAGCTCACCAAGGCGATCGTCTCGGAGGCGGGCGCCTCGGTCTACTCGGCCTCCGCGTTCGCCTCGCAGGAGCTGCCGGAGCTGAACGTCTCGATCCGCGGCGCGGTCTCGATCGCGCGGCGGCTGCAGGATCCGCTGGCCGAGCTGGTGAAGATCGACCCCAAGTCGATCGGCGTGGGCCAGTACCAGCACGACCTCAGCGAGTTGAAGCTCTCGCGCTCGCTGGACGCGGTGGTCGAGGACTGCGTCAACGCGGTGGGCGTGGACGTCAACACCGCCTCGGCGCCGCTGCTCACCCGGGTCTCGGGTGTCACGGCCACCCTCGCCGACAACATCGTCGCGCACCGGGACGCCAACGGCCCGTTCCGCACCCGCCGTTCGCTCAAGGACGTGGCGCGTCTGGGCCCCAAGGCGTTCGAGCAGTGCGCGGGCTTTCTGCGGATCCCCGGCGGCGACGACCCGTTGGACGCCTCCAGCGTGCACCCCGAGGCGTATCCGGTGGTGCGCCGGATCCTGGCCTCGACCGGCGGCTCGGTCAAGGAGTTGATCGGGAACGGCGCCGCGCTGCGGGCGCTGCGCCCGGCCGACTTCGCGGACGAGACCTTCGGCATCCCGACCGTCACCGACATCCTCGGCGAGCTGGACAAGCCCGGGCGCGACCCGCGTCCGGCGTTCAAGACCGCGACCTTCAAGGAGGGCGTCGACAAGATCGGCGACCTGGAGGCGGGCATGGTGCTGGAGGGCGTGGTGACCAACGTCGCCGCGTTCGGCGCCTTCGTCGACGTGGGGGTGCACCAGGACGGTCTGGTGCATGTGTCGGCGCTGTCCAAGAACTTCGTCAAGGACCCGCGCGAGGTGGTCAAGTCGGGTGACGTGGTGAAGGTGCGGGTCGTCTCGGTGGACGTGCAGCGCAAGCGGATCGGGCTGACGCTGCGGCTGGACGACGAGCCCGCCCGTCCGGAGCGCACCGAGCGTACCGATCGCGCCGAGCGGTCGGAGCGGTCGGACCGCGGCTCGCGTCCGCCGCGGCAGGACCGGCGCGGTGGTGGCGGTGGCGGTGCTGCCCCGGCGCCGGTCGGCAACAGCGCGATGGCGGATGCGCTGCGCAAGGCCGGACTGACGAGGTAGCAGGAGCAACTGCTCTGATGTGACGTGGCGTGGAAGGTCGGCTGGTCCGACTTTCCACGCCACACGCATAGCCGGGGCCGCGGGGCCTCTACTGCGAGGCGGCCCGCTGCTCGGCGGAGAAGGTCACCAGCTCGGCCCACCACGGCTCGCGGCCGCGCGTCAGCAGCTCGCACGCCTCGGCGAGCGGCATCGCGCGGACCTCCACCACCTCCTCGCCGTCCTCCGGGTTGGTCGGCTCGGAGTCCACCACGACCTCCGCCCAGCCCCAGAGCCAGGCCTTCTCCGGGTGCGGCTGCCACGGCCGGTAGGGCGTCGGACGGTCCGTCACGCACCGGTGCGCACCGACCCAGCCGGGCTCCCCGAGCAGCCGGGCGCCGGCCTCCTCGCGCAGCTCGCGGGCCAGGCAGGAGGCGATGCTCTCGGCCGGCTCGCGGGTGCCGCCCGGCAGGAACCAGTGGTCGCGGGAGTCGCGGCAGAGCACCACCAGGCCGTCAGCGAACCCGACCAGATGGATGTTGGTGATCAGCTCGTCCGGCGGCAGTTCGGTCGCGAACTGGGCGTCCATGGCACCCCATTCCCATCGCTGCGGCGCGAAGAGGTGGGGGAAGCGGTCACGGGCGTGGTTCGTCCGCTCGGTGATGTCTGTCATCGCTTGATCCTAGTCTCCGATGGCGTGCCCTCTAGACGTCTACCCCCAATGGGGTTACCTTGGGGTTACATCCCAATCGGAGAGGGAGGCGCACATGCCGAAGATCAATGTCTATCTGCCTGACGACTTGGCAGAAGCCGTCAAGGAGACCGGGGTTCCGGTTTCCGTCGTCTGCCAGCGAGCCCTGGAGCAGGCCGTCCGCCGGGTGGCGGCGATGCGCCAGGCGCTGCTGGCCGATGCGGGGAACGGGCTGGGCGCAGCCGCCCTGGAGCGCTTCACCGACCGCGCGCGCAGCGTCCTCAAGCGGGCCGCCGAGCGTGCGGCCGCCGAGCGCGCGAATGCCGAAGGCGCGGGCACGGGTCCGATCGCGACCGAGCACCTGCTCGACGGCATCCTCGCCGAAGAGGGGAACCTCGCGCTCCTGGTGCTGCGCGCCATGGAGATCGACCCCGCGCAGCTGGCGCGCGAGCTGCGGGCGCTGCCCGCGCGGGCGCCGGGGGCGGTCGCCGGTGCGGGGCGGTTCAGCGCTCCCGCCGCTGCCGCGCTGGAGCTCGCGGTCACCGAGGCCGTGTCGCTGGGTCACAACTACGTGGGCTGCGAGCACCTGCTGCTGGGCCTGGCGGCCGAGCCGGACGGTGCGGCGGGCGAGCTGCTGCGCGGCCTCGGCTGCGAGGTCCGCGCCGTGCGCCGCGCCGTCACCGCCGCGCTGGCCGGCTTCGCGCTGCACGCGACGCACACCACGCAGCCCCCGCAGGCCGCCGCAGCGCCTGCCGCCGGGCCCGTTGCCGGGCCTGCCGCGCTGGCCGAGGCGGTCCAGCGCGCGGTGCAGCCGCTGCTGGAGCGGATCGAGCGGCTGGAGGCGCGGCTCGACTGAGCTGACGGCCCTGAGTCGACGGCCCTGAGTCGACGGCGCTGAGCCAACGGCGCACGGCCCGGCGCCGGGCCGTGCGCCCCCCTCCCATTCCGGGGGCCGATGCGGCAGGCTGGGCGGGTACATTACCCGCGAGTAGGGAGTCCGTCATGCCGCACACCCACGAGGTCACCAACCAGGTCCCGCTGCCCTACGGCCACAACACCGCCGAGGACCCCACGCTGCTCGCGGCCGTCCGCCGCGCGGGCGCCGACTGGGTCGAGCCCGAGCTGCGCGGGCTCGGGGCGCTGGCCGGCAGCGAACAGGCCGCCGAGTGGGGCCGGTTGGCCAACGAGAACGAGCCGGTGCTGCACACCCACGACCGCTACGGCCACCGGATCGACGAGGTCGAGTTCCACCCGGCCTGGCACGAGTTGATGAACGTCGCGGTCAGCCACGGCATGCACGCCGCACCCTGGCAGGACGCCCGCCCCGGCGCGCACACCGCCCGCGCGGCCAAGTTCTACCTCTGGGGCCAGGTCGAGGCCGGCCACAGCTGTCCGATCTCGATGACCTACGCCTCCGTCCCCGCGCTCCGCGCCACGCCCGAACTCGCCCAGTGGCTGGAGCCGTTGCTCGCCTCGACGCAGTACGACTTCGGGCTGCGCGAGCCGCACGGCAAGCGCGGGCTGATCGCCGGCATGTCGATGACCGAGAAGCAGGGCGGCTCGGACGTCCGCGCCAATACCACCGTCGCCCTCCCGGCCGGCGACGGCACCTACCACCTGACCGGCCACAAGTGGTTCACCTCCGCCCCGATGTCGGATGTCTTCCTGACCCTCGCCCAGGCGCCCGGCGGGCTGAGCTGCTTCCTGCTGCCCCGGGTGCTGCCGGACGGCACCCGCAACGCGCTGCGCATCCAGCGGCTCAAGGACAAGCTCGGCAACCGCTCCAACGCCTCCGCCGAGCTGGAGTACGAGGAGGCGCGCGGCTGGCTGGTCGGGGAGGAGGGGCGCGGGGTGGCGACCATCATCGAGATGGTCAACATGACCCGGTTGGACTGCACCCTGGGGGCCGCCTCGGGGATGCGGCTCGGTGCCCTGCGGGCCGTCCAGCACGCCACCCACCGGCGGGCGTTCGGGGCCGCGCTGATCGACCAGCCGCTGATGCGCAATGTGCTGGCGGACCTGGTGGTGGAGTCCGAGGCGGCGACCACGGTGGCGCTGCGGCTGGCCGAGGCGACCGACCGGGCGATGGCGGGGGACGAGAGCGAGGCGCTCTTCAAGCGGCTCGGGCTGGCCGTCTCCAAGTACTGGGTCTGCAAGCGCGGCCCGGCGCACGCCGCCGAGGCGCTGGAGTGCCTGGGCGGCAACGGCTACGTCGAGGAGTCGGGGATGCCGCGGCTCTACCGGGAGGCTCCGCTGGTCTCGATCTGGGAGGGCTCGGGCAACGTCGCCGCGCTGGACGCGCTGCGCGCGATGGCCCGCAGCCCGCAGTCGTTGGACGCCTACTTCGCCGAGGTCGACGCAGTGGCCGGCGCGGATCGCCGACTGGATGCTGCGGTGGGTGAACTCCGCAAGCAGCTGGGCGACTTGACAGACGTCGAGTACCGCACCCGGCGCCTGGTGGAGTCGATGGCGCTGGCCCTGCAGGGCGCCCTGCTGGTGCGGCACGGCGACCCGGCGGTGGCCGAGGCCTTCTGCGCCTCCCGGCTGGCGGGCGACCACGGAGCCGCCTTCGGCACCCTGCCGCCCGGCGTCGACACCGAGGCGATCCTCGCCCGCGCCCGGATGGTGCCCGCCTGACGGCTGCCCTGATTGTCAGTGGGGGTCGGGAGAATATTCGACATGACCCCAAACGCCACCCTTCCGCTGTCCCCTGCTGCCTACGCCCAGGCGGTGGCCGACGCCGCCGCTGCGGCGCAGGCGTACTACACCGACGGTGCGACCGCGTTGGACGACGACGAGTACGACGCACTCGTCCGGGCCATCGCCGGGTTCGAGGAGGCTCATCCGCAGGCCGTGCTGCCGCACTCGCCGACCGGCAAGGTGGCCGGCGGCACGCTCGTCGGCGACGTTCCGCACAGCGCGCCGATGCTCAGCCTGGACAACGTCTTCTCCGGTGCGGAGCTGGAGAGTTGGGCGGCTGGGGTGGAGCGCAGGATCGGCCGCCCGGTGGCGGGCGGCTGGTCCGTGGAGCCCAAGCTGGACGGCCTGGCGGTGGCCGCCCGCTACCGCGGCGGGCGGTTGGTCCAGCTGATCACCCGGGGCGACGGCCTGGCCGGTGAGGACATCACGCACGCCGCGACCAGCGTGCTGGGCCTGCCGGCCGAGCTCGGCGAGCCGCTCGACGTCGAACTGCGCGGCGAAGTCCTGCTGACCGACGAGCAGTTCGAGCGCGCCAACGCCCTGCGCACCGAGCACGGCGCCGCGCCGTTCGCCAACCCGCGCAACGGGGCGGCCGGCACCCTGCGCGCCAAGGACCGCGCCTACCGGGTGGAGCTCAGTTTCTTCGGCTACGGCGCCCAGGCAACGACCGACCCGGCAACGACCGACCCGGGATTGACCGGTGAGCATCACCAAGTGATCGCCAGGATAGCCGAGTTGGGAGTCCAGGCGGCGCCGGTGACGCACTGCGCCACAGTGGCCGAGGTGCAGCGGCGGATCGCCGAGATCGCCGCCGCCCGGCCCGAACTCCCGTACGGCATCGACGGGATCGTCATCAAGGCGGACGCTGCCGCGGACCAGCAGGCGGCCGGCGAGGGCTCGCGTGCCCCGCGCTGGGCGATCGCCTACAAGCTGCCCGCCGCGCACCGGATCACCCGCCTGCTCGCGGTGGAGTGGAACGTCGGGCGCACCGGCGTCATCGCGCCGCGCGCCGTGCTGGAACCCGTCCTGGTGGACGGCGCGATGGTCGGCTACGCGACGCTGCACAACCCGGCCGATATCCAGCGGCGCGGCCTGATGCTGGGCGACCAGGTCTCGCTGTACCGCGCGGGGGACGTCATCCCGCGGGTCGAGGCGCCGCTGGTGCAGCTGCGCACGGGGGCGGAGCTGCCGATCGTGTTCCCGAGCGTCTGCCCGTGCTGCGGGGACGCCATCGACACCACGCAGCAGCGCTGGCGGTGCGTGCGCGGGCGCGGCTGCCAGGCGGTGGCCTCGGTGCGCTACGCGGTCGGGCGCGACCAGTTGGACATCGCGGGGCTGGGCGGCACCCGGGCCGTCCAGCTGGTCGAGGCCGGTCTGGTGGCCGACTTCGCCGACCTGTTCACCCTCACCCGGGAGCAGCTGCTGAGCCTGGACCGGATGGGTGAGGTCAGCGCGGACAACCTGCTGGTGGCCATCGAACGGGCCAGGCGCCAGCCGCTCAGCAAGGTGTTCTGCGCGTTGGGCGTGCGCGGTACGGGTCGCTCGATGTCGCGGCGGATCGCCCGGCACTTCGCCACCATGGCGGCCGTCCGGGCGGCGGACGCCGAGCAGTTGGCGCAGGTGGCCGGGATCGGCGCCGAGAAGGCCGCGCTGGTGGTCGCGGAGCTGGCCGAACTCGCTCCCGTTCTCGACAAGTTGGCGGCAGCCGGGGTGAACGACCGGGAGCCGGGCGCCGAACCGCCGGCAGTCGGGGCCGGGCAGCCGGCGGCGGATGGGCCGCTGGCCGGTCGGGCCGTGGTGGTCACCGGGACGATGACCGGTCCGCTGGCCGGGCTGTCGCGTACGGCGGTCAACGAGCTGGTCGAGCGGGCCGGCGGCACCGCGTCCTCGACGATCTCCGCCCGGACCGCGCTGCTGGTGGCGGGGGAGAAGGCCGGCTCGAAGCGGGCCAAGGCGGAGCAGCTCGGCGTCCCGGTGCTCGGCTGCGAGGAGTTCGCCGAACTGCTCGGCGGCGAACTCCTCGCGGAGCTGCTCGGCTGAGCGTCACACCGCGTCGGCGGGCGCGTCCTTGATCCAGATCAGCTTGCGGCCGGTCTCGGCCGGTGCGCTGATCTCGGCGTCCTGGATGCGGTCGAGCCGGTAGCCGAGTTTGCGCGGGACAGCCGCGCTGGCGGGGTTCGCCTCGTCGCAGTGGATCTCCACCCGGTGGATGCCGGGCAGCTCCAGCGCGGCGGCGGTGAGCGCCGCCGACGCGTTGGTGGCGATGCCGCGGCCGGTGAACGCCGCGTCCACCCAGTAGCCGATCTCCAGCGCGGCCGGGCCGATCCGGCCGTGCAGGCCGAAAGCGCCGACCACGCTGCCGGGGGCGTCGTCCAGCCCGGCGACGTACATGAAGTCGGTGCCGTCCTCCCAGATCTTCCAGCCGAGCTCGGTCATCTCCCGGGTGCGTTCCAGGGACGGCGCCGACAGGGCCCACGGCATGAACGGCCGCAGGTGGTCCAGGTTGCGGACCACCGCGGCGTTGAACGGGACGACGTCGGCGACGGTGCGCCGGCGCAGGGAGACGCCGCCCGGCAGGGCGAGCAGTTCCGGGGGGCGGACGAAGGCCGGCAGGGGTGGCGCCGAGGCTTCTGAAGTGCGGTTCATGACAAGCATGATGACACTGCGGGAACGCCGCTGACCAGGAGATTTCGCTGCCCTTACAGGCGGATGATGACGTCGTCCAGCGGCTTGCGCCGCAGGTCGGGCACCCGGGCGTCCTCGGCCGGATAGCCCACCGGGATGACGTAGGAGGCGCGTTCCTCGGCCGGGCGTTCGCAGACCTCGTTGAGGAAGCGCATCGGGCTAGGGGTGTGGGTGAGGGTGGCCAGGCCCGCCTGGTGCAGGCTCGCCAGCAGCAGCCCGACCGCGATGCCCACCGACTCCTTGGTGTAGTAAGGGCGCGGCGAGTGCGGGCCCTTGTGCACCTCGAAGACCACGATCACCGCGGGCGCGTCCTCCAGGAAGGGCTTGCGCCAGTCGGTGCCGATCGGGGCCAGCGCCGCCAGCCATTCCTCGGAGGCCCGGTGCGCGTAGAACTCGCGCTCCTCCGCCTCGGCGGCCTCGCGCAGCAGGCGCTTGCGCTCCGGATCGGTGATCACCACGAAGCGCCAGGGCTGGACGTGCGCGCCGCTGGGCGCGGTGGCGGCCGTCCGGATCGCCCAGTCGATCACCTCGTCGGGGATCGGGCGGGTCGAGTAGTCGCGGACAGTCCGGCGCTGCGCCATGACCTCGTGGAAGGACCTGCTGCGGGCCGCGGCCTCGTGGGCGGGCACGGTCATCGGGCGGAGCGGGACGGTGGGGTGGTCCGTCGCGGCCGCTGTGCTGTCAACCATGGTCGACAGCACAGCACATGACCGCGCCGCAGGGAAGAGGGTGGTACAGACCTCTGTCCGGTCAGAGCTCGCTGACCGTACCGTCGGCGACCGCGATCCGGCGGTTCACGGTGACCGCCTCCAGCATCCGCCGGTCGTGGGTGACCAGCAGCAGCGTCCCGGTGTAGCCGGACAGCGCCGACTCCAACTGCTCGATGGCGGGCAGGTCCAGGTGGTTGGTCGGCTCGTCCAGGACCAGCAGGTTCACCCCGCGGGCCTGCAGCAGCGCGAGCGCCGCCCGGGTCCGCTCGCCGGGCGAGAGGGTGGCGGCCGGACGCAGCACATGCGCCGCCTTGAGGCCGAACTTGGCCAGCAGGGTGCGCAGATCGGCCGCCGCCAGCTCGGGCACGGCCGCGCCGAAAGCCTCCATCAGCGGTTCGTCGCCGAGGAAGAGCCCGCGCGCCTGGTCCACCTCGCCGACCACCACACCGGAGCCCAGGAAGGCCTCGCCGGAGTCGAGTTCGAGCCGGCCGAGCAGCGCGGCCAGCAGGGTGGACTTGCCCGCGCCGTTGGCGCCGGTGATGGCCACCCGGTCCGCCCAGTCGATCTGGAGGTTCACCGGGCCGAAGCCGAACTCGCCCAGGCGCACGGCGGCTTGGCGCAGCGTGGCGACCACTGCGCCGGAGCGCGGGGCGGCGGCGATCTCCATCCGCAGCTCCCACTCCTTGCGCGGCTCCTCGACCACGTCCAGGCGCTCGATCATGCGCTGGGTCTGCTTGGCCTTGGCGGCCTGCTTCTCCGAGGAGGAGGTGGCGGCGGCCTTGCGGGCCTTGTTGCTGTCCGGGCTCTTCTTGAGCGCGTTGCGCACGCCCTTGTCCGCCCAGCCCTTCTGCATCCGGGACCGGGCCTCCAGGCCCGCCTTGGTGTCGGCGTACTCCTCGTACTCCTCGCGGGCGTGGTTGCGGGCCCGCTCGCGCTCGGCGAGGTAGGAGTCGTAGCCGCCGCCGTAGAGGTTGACCTGCTGCTGGGCGAGGTCCAGCTCCAGCACCCGGGTCACCGTGCGGGCCAGGAACTCGCGGTCGTGGCTGATCACCACGGTGGCGGCGCGCAGCCCGGTGACGAAGGACTCCAGGCGGGCCAGGCCGTCCAGGTCCAGGTCGTTGGTGGGCTCGTCGAGCAGGAAGATGTCGTAGCGCGAGAGCAGCAGCGAGGCCAGGCCCGCGCGGGCGGCCTGGCCGCCGGAGAGCGCGGTCATCGGGAGGTCCAGGCCGACCTTGAGGCCGAGCGAGTCCGCGACCTCCTCGGCGCGCTCCTCCAGGTCGGCGCCGCCCAGGTCGAGCCAGCGGTCCAGGCTGTCGGCGTACGCGTCGTCGGAGCCGGGGCGGCCCTCCACCAGGCCCTCGGTCGCCTCGTCCAGGGCCGCCTGCGCGGCGGCCACACCGGTGCGCCGGGCCAGGAACTCACGGACGGACTCGCCCGGCCGGCGGTCCGGCTCCTGCGGCAGGTGGCCGACCGTGGCGGAGGGCGGGCTGAGCGAGATCGAGCCGCCCTCGGGCTGGTCGAGGCCGGCCAGCAGGCGCAGCAGCGTCGACTTGCCGGCGCCGTTGACGCCGACCAGGCCGGTCACCTCGCCCGGCGCGACGACCAGGTCGAGGCCGGCGAAGAGGGTGCGGTCGCCGTGGCCGGCGCTCAGATCCTTGGTTACGAGAGTGGCACTCATGATGGCTCGATCCTAAATGCTTTGCGGTGGGCCCGGCCGCCGTCCTAGCGTGGAGCCTGCTGGATCGAGGCACACCTGACAGGAGAAGGCCGTTGCTCTACTGAGGTCACGAGACACCGCTTGCCCGCGCTGATTCCCCCGCGCGGTGTTTTCGAGCGTGCTGTACGACCTCGGTGTGACGCGTGCTCTCCGCCCGCCCTCCCGTCGTGCCCGCATGGACTCCAGCGGTGATCTCCCGTGTTGCTACCCACCCCCTTTTCGGCAACCCGCAGGAGGCCTCCATGACATCGCCCACCACCTCCATCCTCTGCACCGACCTGAGCTTCGAGTGGCCCGACGGCAAGTCCGTCCTGGAGCGCTTCCACCTCGCGGTGGGACCGGGCCGCACCGGCCTGATCGGCCTCAACGGCGCCGGCAAGTCGACCCTGCTGCGGCTGCTCGCGGGCGAGCTGACCCCCGGCTCCGGCAGCGTCAGGGTGGCCGGCGAGATCGGCTACCTGCCGCAGGGCCTCACCCTCGACACCGAACTGCGCGTGGACGAGGCGCTTGGGATCCGGGCCCGCCGCCAGGCGCTGCACGCGATCGAGTCCGGCGACGTGGCCGAGGCGCACTTCACCGCGCTCGGCGACGACTGGGACGTCGAGGAGCGCGCCCGGGCGACCCTGGACCGGCTCGGCCTCGGCGCGCTGGACCTCGACCGGACGACCGGCGAACTCTCCGGCGGCGAGGCCGTGCTGCTGCGGCTGGCGGCGCTGCTGCTGGAGCGCCCGGACGTGCTGCTGCTGGACGAGCCGACCAACAACCTGGACCGCTGGGCCCGGGCCCGCCTCTACGAGGCCGTGCAGAGCTGGACGGGCGTGCTGGTCGTGGTCAGCCACGACCGCGAACTCCTCGCCCACGTCGACCAGATCGCCGATCTGCGCGACGGCGGCGTGCGCTGGTACGGCGGCAACTACGCCGCGTACGAGCGCACGCTGGCGGCCGAGCAGGAGACGGCGGAGCGGGCCGTCCGCTCCGCGCGGGCCGATGTCGACCGCCAGAAGCGGGACCTGATCGACGCCCGGCACAAGCTCGAACGCAGCGCCGTCTACGGCAGGAAGCGGTCCGAGCAGCGCAACGACCCGAAGATCATCTCGGGTGCGCTCCAGCGCAAGGCCGAGGTCACCGCCGGGCGGGTGCGCGGTCTGCACAGCGACCGCCTGGAGGACGCCCGCGAGCGGCTGAACACCGCCGAGGAGGCGGTGCGCGACGACGCGGAGATCCGCATCGACCTTCCGCGCACCGAGGTGCCGGCCGGGCGCACCGTGCTGATGCTGGACAACGTCCGCCCGGTGTACGGCGCGAGCGTCAAGCTGGAGCTGCGCGGCCCCGAGCGGATCGCGCTGATCGGGCGCAACGGGTCCGGCAAGTCCACTCTGCTGCGCGCCATCGCGGGTGAACTCCCCCCGCTGGCAGGCGAGATCAGCACCCCGGTGGCGCTGCGCCACCTGCCGCAGCGGCTCGACCTGCTGGACGACACGCTGAGTGTGGTGCAGAACGTCAAGCAGTTCGCGCCCGCGCAGGGCGACAACCTGGTCAGGGCGCGGCTGGCCCGCTTCCTGTTCCGGGGCGGCCGGGCCGATCAGCTCGCGGGCACGCTCTCGGGCGGCGAGCGGTTCCGGGCCACCCTGGCGGCCCTGCTGCTGGCCGACCCGCCGCCGCAGCTGCTGCTGCTCGACGAGCCGACCAACAACCTGGACCTCGCCAGCACCCGCCAGCTCACCCAGGCGCTGGCCTCCTACCGGGGCGCCCTGGTCGTGGCCAGCCACGACCTGCCGTTCCTGCGGGGCATCGGGGTCACCCGGTGGCTGCAGTTGGACGAGCGGGGGCTGCGCCCGGTGGACCCGAGCTGAGCGGGCGGCAGTGCGGGTAGAGCCTGCCTCGAAGTCTTCCCGCACTGCCTCCCGGCCGTGGTACCTGTCCGGTACCCTGGCCGGTATGCCAGCTCTCAACATCGAGTACACGGAGACCGAACTGGCCGCGATCCGTGAGGCCGCGGCGGCGGACGGCAAGAGCGTCAAGGCCTATGTGCACGACCTCAGCGTGCGCGAGCAGCAGCGCCGGACGTTCGTCAACCACGCGGTGGCGTTCTGGAACGCGCACCTGGAGGAGTTCGACGCCGCCTTCCCGGAGGACACGCCTGCCGCGAAGCGCAGTGTGGCCTGATGATCCTGCACGTCGACATCCGCTGGCTCCTCGACGTCCAGGAGCAGGCCTCACCGGAGGACCTCAGCGTCCGCGACTACTCGGCGCTGCAGGCCGCCGTCGCCCGGCACCGGGTGAACACCGCGCAGCTGGGCCACGACGCCGATCCGGCGTGGTGCGCGGCCGCGCTGATGCACACCATCGTGCTGCTGCGGCCGCTGCCGGTCCGCAACAACCTCTATGCCTGCATGGCGACGGCGGCGTACATGCACGCCGCCAAGGAGGGCATCGACCCGCCGTACGGCGCGCTGGTCGAGCTGGCCCGCGACGTGGCCGACACCAAGGCGGACGTCTTCGCGGCGGCCGACCGGATCCGCTCCTGGCGGATCTAGGCCGCGCCGGGGCTACTGGCTACGCCTCCACCGCCTCCACCGCGACCGGGCGCAGCCGGGTGCGGACGGCGGTGCCCAGGCGGTCCAGGCCGACCACGACCGCCGCGAGCACGATGAACTCGACGGTCAGCTGCACGATCTGCAGGCCCACCCAGCCGTAGCCGTGCTGGCTCGGGTCGAGGAAGAAGTACGGGTACTTGTTCGGGAAGTCGGGGAAGAGCGCGGCGCGCAGTTCGGTCAGGCCCGCGTAGGCCAGCGGGAAGGAGAGCCACAGCGGCAGGTCCTTCCAGCGCGAGGCGTTGCGCGGCCGCGAGCAGAGCCAGTCCAGGATGACCATGACCGGCGAGACGTAGTGCAGGAAGAAGGACGACCAGTTCTGCAGCCGGTCCGGGCCGGACACCAGGCCGGGCAGCGGGTTGGCGCCGTGGTTGAGCAGGATGTGCGCGACCAGGCCGGTGATCAGGATGTACAGCGTGGCCGCCCCGCGCAGCCGGGGCGCGGGGGCGTCCACCGTGCCGCGCTTGACCATCCAGTAGACCGCGGCGGCGAAGTAGCCGACCACGACGACGTTGCTCTCGACGGTGAAGTACACCAGCGAGCCGGTGCCCGTGATCAGCCCGAGCCCGGCGAAGACGACGATGGCCAGCCGCCACCAGAGGGCGGGACGTGTCCAGACTGCCATGTGCTCACCAGTTCGTCGTACGGGCCGATCGACGTACTGTACCCGCGGGTAGCCCGAGGTGGGAGTGTCAGCCCGGCAGGACGAAGCCGGCCTCGAAAGCCCTGATCACCGCCTGTGTGCGGTCACGTGCGCCGAGTTTGGCCAGCACGCTGCCGACATGCGACTTCACGGTCTCCACGCCGAGTACCAGCTCGGCGGCGATCTCGGCATTGTTGAGCCCGCCGGCCATCAGCCGCAGCACCTGCCGCTCGCGCTCGGTGAGCCGCTCGATCGACGGGTCGCCGGCACCGGGCGCTACCGCAGCTGCCGCAGCCCGCCCGGCGGCCAGCTCGCGGATCGCGGCGGGGTAGAGCAGTGAGTCGCCGCGCGCCACCAGCCGCACCGCCTGCACCATCTCCTCGGCGCGGGCGCGCTTGAGCAGGAAGCCGGCCGCTCCGGCGCGCAGCGCGTCGTAGATGTAGTCGTCGTTCTCGAAGGTGGTCAGCACCAGCACCCGCGGCGGGGCGGTCAGCTCGCCCAGCAGCAGTGCGGTGGCCGCGATGCCGTCCAGTTCGGGCATCCGGACGTCCATCAGGACGACGTCCGGGTGCTGCGCGCGGACCAGCGGGAGGACCTCGGCGCCGTTGGCGGCCTCGCCGACCACGGTGAGGTCGGGCTCGGCGTCGATCACCACCCGCAGTCCCAGGCGCACCAGGCGCTCGTCGTCGGCGATCAGCACCCGTACGGCGGGCTCGGCCGCGCTCATGCCGCTTATGCCGCTCATGCCGCGCCCGCCACCGGCAGCCAGACGGCCAGCCGCCAGCCGAGCCCGTCCGCCGTCCGCCCGCTCTCGCAGCCGCCGTGCAGGGCCGCGGCCCGCTCGGCCACCCCGCGCAGGCCGCGGCCGCCGCCGGTTCGCACCGGCCGAGCGCTGCCGATGGGATTGGTCAACTCCACGTCCAACCGCCCTTCCTGTAGTTCGAGTCGGAGCCTGGCCGGCACCGGGCCGGCATGGCGCAGCACATTGGTCAGGCCCTCCTGGACGATCCGGTAGGCCTCCCGGGAGACCGGTTCGGGCAGCCGGGCCAGGTCCGGGCCGAGCGCGGTCTCCACCGGCAGTCCGGCCAGCGCGAGTTGGCGCAGCAGTGAGTCGAGTGCGGCCAGGGTCGGCCCACCGCTGGCCGTCGGGGCCTCGGCGTCCTCACGCAACACCCCCAGCACGGTGTCCAGTTCGGCGACGGCCTCGCGGGCGACCTGCTCGATGGCACCGAGCGCCTCGGCCGCGAACTCCGGGTCGGTCCGCAGCACCCGGGCGGCGGCCGCGGCCTGGATCGACACCGCGCTCAGCGCATGACCCACCGAGTCATGCAACTCCCGGGCCAGCCGGTTGCGTTGGGCCAGCACCAGGGCCCGCTGCTCGGCGACGGCCAGCCGCTCGGTCGGGGTCGGGCCGAGCAGGGCCGGCGCGCAGCGGGCCAGCAGCGCACCGGCGCCCGCGCTGACGGCCAGCAGCAGCACCAGCAGGGCCGCGCCCAGGGCGGCGCCCGCCGGCCGGTCGCCGCCGTACCAGTGGCGCACCCCGCCGAGTCCGGCGCCGGCGAAGGCCGCGGCCGGGCGCATCCAGAGCACCGCCACCGCGGCCGGTATCGACAGCGACATCCCGCTGACCACCCCGCCGAGCAGCAGGTGCAGCGCGAACCAGGTCGCGGTGCGCCGCCGGGCGGTCCAGTCGACACTCGGACCGGCGGCCAACTCGCCCGCCAGCTCCGGGAAGAGGGCCCGCACCGGGGTGCCGATCAGCACCCGGGTGGCCGGGAGCAGGGCGGTCGCCCAGGCGAGCGGCAGGGCGGTCGCCAGGGCGCCGAACTGGACGCCGAGCACCTGCTGCCCACTGCGGATGCCGCCGACCAGCGTGCTCAGCAGCAGCATCGACAGCAGCCAGTACGGCATCAGCAGCGCGCCGCCCATGACCAGGTGCACCCACCTGGTCCGGGCCCGCCGCCCGAGCAGTGTCCCCGCCGCCCCCGTCACCGCCCCCGTCACGCCACCCCTGTCATGCCGCCGACTGTACGCAGCCTTCCTGTGCGGCCGGGTGGGCGGCCCTTGTTACCGGCGAGTCACCGTCATACCATCGCGAGTGTTACAGCTCCACTGTCACGCTCTCGAGGAGACGACTCAGGTGGTACCGCCGACCGGCCCGCTGGCCGGAGTGAGAGTGCTGGAGCTGGCCGGGATCGGGCCGGGGCCGTTCGCGGCCATGCTGCTCGGCGACCTCGGCGCGGACGTGGTCCGGGTCGACCGGCCCGGCCCCTCCCCGCTGGCCGGAGATCCGGCGCTGGACCTCACCAACCGCAACAAGCGCTCCGTCCTGGTCGACCTCAAGGCGCCGGACGGCCCCGATCTGGTGCTCGCGCTGGCCGAGCGCGCCGACCTGCTGATCGAGGGCTACCGGCCGGGCGTCGCCGAGCGGCTCGGCATCGGCCCGCAGGCCTGTCTGGCCCGCAACCCCGCGCTGGTCTACGGCCGGATGACCGGCTGGGGCCAGCACGGCCCGCTGGCCGCCACCGCCGGCCACGACATCGGCTACACCGCGCTGAGCGGGTTGCTCGGCATGGTCGGCCCGGCCGACGGGCCGCCGGCGATACCCGTCAATCTGCTGGGCGACTACGCGGGCGGCTCGCTCTACCTGGCGGTCGGCCTGCTCGCCGCGCTCCAGCACGCCCGCACCACCGGCGTCGGCCAGGTGGTGGACGCCGCCATCGTGGACGGCGCCGCCCACCTCGGCACGCTGTTCTGGGGCCTGCTGGCGCAGGGCAGCTGGCAGGACCGCCGGGCTGTCAACCTGCTGGACGGCGGCGCGCCCTGCTACGCCGTCTACCAGGCCTCCGACGGCGGCTACCTGGCGGTCGGCGCGCTGGAGCCGCAGTTCTACGCCGAGTTCGCCCGGCTGCTCGAACTCGGTGACGACGCGCCCGGCCAGTACGAGAGCGCCCGCTGGCCGGAGTTGCGGGCCAGGATCGCCACCCGCTTCGCCACCCGGACCACGGCCGAGTGGACCGCGCTCTTCGAGCACACCGACGCCTGCGTGACGCCGATACTGACGCTGCGTCAATCCGCTGCCCACCCCCACCTGGTGGCCCGCGGCACCTACACCGAGGTGGGCGGCGTCACCCAGCCCGGACCCGCCCCGCGCTTCTCGGCCACCCCCGGCGCGCTGCGCCGCCCACCCGCGCGCCCCGGCGCCGACACTGCCGAGGTGGCCCGCGACTGGGGCCTTCCCGCGCTCGATCTACCCCCGACTCCCCCCTCCTCTGCGCCCAACTCCCCTGAGAGGCAGTCATCGTGACCACCGAAGCGTACGTCTACGAGGCGATCCGCACCCCGCGCGGCCGCGGCAAGGCAGGGTCCCTGCACGGCACCAAGCCGGTCGACCTGGTGGTCGGCCTGATCCACGAACTGCGCACCCGGCTCCCCGAGTTGGATCCGTCCGCGATCGACGACATCGTGCTCGGCGTGGTCAGCCCGCTCGGCGACCAGGGCTCCGACATCGCGCGGATCGCCGCGATCGCCGCCGGGTTGCCCGACACGGCGGCCGGCGTCCAGCTGAACCGCTTCTGCGCCTCGGGCCTGGAGTCCGTCAACCTGGCTGCTGCCAAGGTCCGTTCGGGCTGGGAGGAGCTGGTGCTGGCCGGCGGCGTGGAGTCGATGTCCCGGGTGCCGATGGGCTCGGACGGCGGCGCCTGGGCGATGGACCCGATGACCAACTACGAGGCCGGCTTCGTCCCGCAGGGCATCGGCGCCGACCTGATCGCCACCATCGAGGGCCTGACCCGCGCCGACGTGGACGCCTTCGCCGCCGAGTCCCAGGCCCGCGCCGCCAAGGCGCAGGCAGACGGCCTCTTCGACCGCTCGGTCGTCCCGGTCCGCGACCGCAACGGCCTGGTGGTGCTGGAGCGCGACGAGTACCTGCGCCCCAGCACCACGGTGGAGACCCTGGGCGGCCTGAAGCCGGCCTTCGCCACCATCGGCGAGGCGGGCGGCTTCGACGCCGTCGCGCTGCAGAAGTACCACTGGGTGGAGAGCATCGAGCACGTCCACACGGCCGGCAACTCCTCCGGCATCGTGGACGGCGCCTCACTGGTGGCGATCGGCTCGCGCGAGATCGGCGAGCGCTACGGGCTGCGCCCGCGGGCCCGGATCGTCTCGGCGGCGGTCTCCGGCTCCGAGCCCACCATCATGCTGACCGGCCCGGCCCCCGCGGCCCGCAAGGCGCTGGCGAAGGCGGGCCTGACCGCCGCCGACATCGATCTGGTGGAGATCAACGAGGCCTTCGCCTCGGTCGTGCTGCGTTTCATGCGCGAACTGGGCTTCCGGCACGACCAGGTGAACGTCAACGGCGGCGCGATCGCGCTCGGCCACCCGCTGGGCGCCACCGGCGCGATGATCCTGGGCACCCTGATCGACGAGCTGGAGCGGCGCGAGCTGCGCTACGGACTGGTCACCCTGTGCGTGGGCGGCGGCATGGGCGTCGCCACCGTCGTCGAGCGCCTCGCCTGATCCTCCCCCTCACCCTTTCGGATTTCTGGAGAATCTCCTGATGACTGACACCACCATCCGCTGGGAGCAGGGCGAGGACGGCATCGTCACGCTGGTCCTGGACGACCCCACGCAGTCCGTCAACACCATGAACGCGGCCTTCACCGAGGCGTTCGACGCCGTGGTGGCCCGGCTCGCGCAGACCGAGGGCCTGCGCGGTGTGGTCATCACCTCGGCCAAGAAGACCTTCTTCGCCGGCGGCGACCTGCACCTGCTCTCCTCGGCCGGCCCCGAGCAGGCCGAGCAGATCTTCGAGACCTCGCTGCGGATCAAGCGCGCGCTGCGCACGCTGGAGACGCTCGGCCGCCCGGTGGTCGCCGCGATCAACGGCAGCGCGCTCGGCGGCGGCCTGGAGCTCGCGCTCGCCTGCCACCACCGGATCGCGCTGACCGTGCCCAGCAGCCGGATCGGGCTGCCCGAGGTGACCCTCGGCCTGCTGCCCGGCGGCGGCGGTGTGGTGCGCACGGTGCGGATGCTCGGCCTGACCGACGCCCTGCTCAAGGTGCTGCTGACCGGTCGCCAGTACCGTCCCGCGGCCGCGCTGGAGATCGGTCTGGTGCACGAACTCGCCGACACCCCGGAGGAGTTGCTGGCCAAGGCGAAGGCCTGGATCGAGGCCAACGAGAGCCCCGTCCAGCCCTGGGACGTCAAGGGCTACAAGATCCCCGGCGGCACCCCGGCGACCCCGGCGCTGGCCGCCAACCTGCCGGCCTTCCCCGCCAACCTGCGCAAGCAGCTGGCCGGCGCGCCCTACCCGGCGCCGCGCAACGTCCTGGCGGCGGCCGTCGAGAGCAGCCAGGTCGACGTCGACACCGCGATGGTGATCGAGGCCCGCTACTTCACCGAGCTGGTCTGCGGGCAGACCGCCAAGAACATGATCCAGGGCCTCTTCTTCGACACCCAGGCCGTCAACTCCGGTGCCGGGCGCCCGGCGGGCGTGCCCAAGCGCGCGGTGCGCCGGGTCGCGGTGCTCGGCGCGGGCATGATGGGCGCGGGGATCGCGTACGCGTGCGCCAAGGCGGGCATCGAGGTGCTCCTCAAGGACGTCAGCCTGGACGCCGCCGAGCGCGGAAAGGCCTACTCCGCGGGCCTGTTGGACAAGGCGGTGGCGCGCGGGCGGAGCACCGCCGAGCAGCGCGCCGAGCTGCTGGCGCGGATCACCCCGACCGCCGACCCGGCCGCGCTGGCCGGCTGCGACGCGGTGATCGAGGCGGTCTTCGAGAACGCCGCCCTCAAGCACAAGGTCTTCCAGGAGGTCGAGGGGGTGCTGGCGCCCGACGCGCTGCTCTGCTCCAACACCTCGACGCTGCCGATCGGCCTGCTGGCGGAGGGAGTTGAGCGCGACGCCGACTTCATCGGCCTGCACTTCTTCTCGCCGGTCGACAAGATGCCGCTGGTGGAGATCATCAAGGGCGCGCGGACCGGGGACGAGGCGGTGGCGCGCGCCTTCGACCTGGTGCGGCAGATCGGCAAGACGCCGATCGTGGTCAACGACTCGCGTGGCTTCTTCACCTCGCGGGTGATCGGCCAGTTCATCAACGAGGGCGTGGCGATGGTCGGCGAGGGCGTCGAACCGGCCACCATCGAGCAGGCGGCGGCCCAGGCCGGCTACCCGGCCAAGGTGCTCTCGCTGCTCGACGAGCTGACCCTGACGCTGCCGCGCAAGATCCGCGCGGAGGCCCGGGCCGCCGCCGAGGAGGCCGGCCACACCTGGGCCGAGCACCCGGCGGACGTGGTGATGGACCGGATGGTCGAGGAGTTCGGCCGCCCGGGCCGCAGCGGCGGCGCGGGCTTCTACGACTACGACGCGGACGGCCGGCGCGCCCGCCTCTGGCCCGGCCTGCGCGAGCACTTCGCGCGCCTCGGGGTCGACATCCCGTTCGAGGACCTCAAGGAGCGGATGCTCTTCGCGGAGGCGCTGGACTCCGTCCGCTGCCTGGAGGAGGGCGTGCTGACCTCGGTGGCCGACGCCAACGTCGGCTCGCTGCTGGGCATCGGCTTCCCCGCCTGGACGGGCGGCGTGCTCCAGTACATCAACGGCTACCCGGGCGGCGCAGCCGGATTCCTGGCCCGCGCCAAGCAGTTGGCCGCCACCTACGGCGACCGCTTCACCCCGCCGGCGCTACTGGAGCGGGTGGCGACGGAGGGCGGCACGTTCAAGGACTGACGCAGTCGCTGGTGCTGCGGCTGCCCCGCCATCCTCGGCAGGGCAGCCGTTCTGGCCTTTCACCCCGGGAACACAGTGTGAACTGTATGGAGCTGCTGGATCCTGCCGCACTCCGGCCTCGTTACGCGCCCCCAATGAACAGCACAGAGGTCCCACTAAATATAACCCCGACAGATCCCTTGGCGCACTATGTATCCGCTAGCTTTATGGGTCACCCACGAAGGGCGGCCCGTCGACCCTGTCGGTAGCTACGCACGGGAAAGGCCATATAAGACCACGGGAATTCCTTGACATATTCGGCAGATGCCTCGAAATGAGGCCGCGCCAGAGAGTGCTGGCCGGTGATCGTATACCAGAACGCCGCGAAGTTATGTAGGGATTGTTGACTCTCGACGTTCCCGTGGTCCAGCCAGTTCGAAATAGTCCTCTCGGCCTGCTTTCGAACAGTCGACCTATTGACGAACGCCTGCTTTTCTGTGCTCGGCAGGTTGAACCAGCGTTCAATGTAGACCTGTACAAGATTCATGCGAACGGGCGAACCGATCGGTACCGATCGATATTGATTCTCGACAAATCTTTGCAGAACCCCGACGGGGGTCCCCCACTTAGGCGACAGAGACAGCACAAGCTGCTCGTTTCCGCGGAGGTGGGTATCGCAGCGAGCTACTACCTCGGCGAATCTCTCCACTGTTTGATCCACACCCACCTGCTGGCCACGGGCCATGTGGACCAGCAAGACCCATGGAGTGGGGTCTTCCGGCGCAAGGTGCGCCGCTCGGCGACACATGGCCTCCGCATCCCCCAGGATCTCCCAGAATGAGCGAAAAGATCCACTCTTCGTGTGAGCGGCCCGCTGATATCCGCGGACCTTCCAGGCTCGTAGGACCTCGTGCGTGCCCCGTAGCATCCACGCGTAGGCATCGTCGCCCGATGATGTGAGCCAGCCGTCGATCCATTCGGGCAGCTCTGCCCCGTGCCGCCTGACCAGTTCCTCGGCTGCAACATACGCGATATCGGCCCGCACATTGGGATCAAGCTCGCCAGCCAATGCCGAAGAGACATGAAAAAGGTCTTTCCGTCGCGCGGCATCGCGGGCAGATATCAACTCCGGCCGCCCATAGGTGGAGTCCATGCGTGCACCGCCCAGGCGGTCCGCCAATATTCTGATCATCTGGGTATAGTAGCCGCTGCATCTAACCGGAAAGGCCCGATGCTGCCGGACGTTTGGGATAAAGTGTACGTATTCCACACGGCGGCGCCGAAAATATGCGCGCCTAGGCGAAGACGATGCTGATCCATGGGCTTGGCCGCTACCCACGGCCACCGCCTGCACGCATTGTTCGAACTCGCCTTGCGCACCGGGCTCCGTAAGGGCGAGATCCTCGGCCTGCGCTGGGAAGACCTCGACCTGGCCGGCGGCACCGCCAGCATCCGCCGCACCCTCCAGCGCACCAACTCCGGTGGTCTGACGGCCCTCCCGACGAAGACCCAGAGCTCCGAGCGGCGGATCGCCTTGCCCACGCCGTGCGTGCGCTCACTCGAGCAGCACCGCGACCGGCAGCGCCGGGACCGCGAAGCGGCGGGCGTGGCCTGGAAGGACAGCGGCTACGTCTTCACCCGGCCCAACGGCTTCCCGATCGAGGGAGCCACCCTCACCCGGCACTTCAACGCCCTGCTTCGCTGGGCCAGGATCCGCTGCATCCGCTTCCATGACTTCCGGCACTCGGCGGCGACCCTCCTGCTGGAACAGGGCGTCGAACTCGTCGTCATCAAGGAACTCCTCGGCCACGCCCACTTCGGCGTCACCGCGACGGTGTATGCCCACGTCCGGCTCCGCCTCCAACGCGACGCTATAGATCTCCTCGGCCACACCCTCCGCGATCCCGCCGAGACCACCGGCCTGCCCGATGACGGCGACGACCCGCCACTTTGCGCAGCACCCGTCCGCTGACGTTGCCGTCAACTACTGCCGTCAAGACGTACGAGGGGCCTCACCAGGAACGAATCTGGTGAGGCCCCTCGCCATTTCTAGCTGCACCCAAATTGAGTGCTCACAGCCCGAATATCTACTTGACAACCTCGAAGCCCTGACACATCAATCAGGCGCGACGCTACCGGCCCACAGGGGGCGTTGGAGGAGAATCTTGTCCACGAAGCATATCGATGGCCAAAGCACCGCCAGGCACAACGGTTCCATAGTTGGTATCCACGAGCACTTCGAACCCTCCAGTCAGAGATTCGACAATCCCAAGGACGATAGCTGGATCTCGATAGTCAAGACTGAACGCCGCCACCGGAGACACCGGATAAAGCGTGGTCGGCCACTCATCGAACAGCCCTTCAGCCTCTGGATCAGAGACGGAAACCAGATAGCCTCGCGAGCCGCTGATAGATACCGAAACTAGGTTTTCTTCGCTGGCCACCGCCCCCAGATGCGCAAGTAGCTCCGCAATCCGGCCTAGAGTCACAGTTGAATCCTGAAACACAAGGACCACTGTCTCCATTACTGTCTCCCTACCCAAGCAGCCACATCATCCATCGTCCGAAATACTGGCACCCCGAGCTCCTCGATCCTTGCGGCAGGCCCAGGTCGAAGCTTTGGACCATAGACCGCTAGCGGCTTACCGCCCGTATTGGGGAGAAGTCGATCCTGCACCTGCCCGACCTTGCCGCCACCCTTACCACAGGTGACCTCGCAGATGAAATTGTCGCCGAAGACGTCGTGATCAGTCGCAACCTTGCCATCTGGACCATAAATGAGCTTCCCCTGCCCAATGGTTTTTCCGGGGAATGCCTTCTGCAGGAAGGACTGCATTTCCTTCTCAGCAGTAGCCGGATCGCAGTTGTGCACCAGCACCGGCGTGATCCCCGCCAGCACATAGTACGTGTGCTACGCGACCCCTCCCCACCTGCTTTCTCGCAGGTCAACGGTGGTTTGACGGTCCGTCGGTGTCCGTGGATGTGCGCCGAAGTCCGTGGTTGTTGCCGTCGCTACTGCCGTCAGAGGTGTAGACCAGTCGTGCTGTCGTCGGTCGCGCGCGTGATCCTACTGCCACGCTCCGGGCTCGGCGCGGACGATGGTGTGGGTGGTCTGCCGATAGGACTGGTGGCCGGTCTGCGCGCAGTGTCCGGCGATCCAGCGCGTCAGGTCATCGGGGGTGTGCATCTCGCCGGCCGCGGCCGCGCAGTCCTGTTCTTCGCCGGTGACGCAGAGCGCCTCGAAGGTCGGCAGCGCCGAGGGGTCCGGGTCGGTGGTCACGTTGTACTCGCGGAACCGGTAGCGGGTGGTCGTCCCCATCAGTGTGGTCCTTTGCCTCTGTCGCGTCATCGGGTCTCGAAGGTCTACCGCCGTGGTGGTGTCGCGGACTTGGCCGTCAGTTGTGCTCGTCAGGTCGGGCATCTTCGGTCGCCTCCTGTGGGGCGGGGATGCGCTGCCCGCGCGAGTCCGCGATTCTGAGAACGTCCGACAGGGCCTCGGTCAGCCGGCAGGCCAGCCAGCGGTATTCGACGGCCGGCCGTACGGGCGTACCAGGTTCCAGGACGCCTCGGGCGTACTCCAACAGTTCCTCACCCATGCCGATCTGCACCGTTTCGATGTCGTCGGCGAGGGTCGAGAGGTACCCCCTACCGTCGGTGCTCAGGTAGCAGGGGTTCCCGTCCGGGGTGGTCCAAGGAAGCAACCGAGGCCCCTCCCCTGCAGACTCCGCACTCCCGCGAGACAGGCGTTCCGCTTGGCTGCTGTTCTGGTTCATCGTGCCCGCCCGTGATCGGCTTCGCTGTGGCTGTTGATCAGGGTCCCCTTTGGCGCGAACCTTGCGGAGTAGCCAGCGTGTCTGCCTCTGTGTCTGCCAAGCTGGCCAGGTGCGGGAGACGGTCGGGGAACTGGTCAGGCGGCTGCGCCGGGCGCGCGGTTGGAGTCAGCGGCGGCTCGCCGAGGCGCTGGCCGATGCTGCTCCCGGGCGGATCCCTCCGACGCGAAACGACGTGTCCCGCTGGGAGATCGGCACTCGGTCCCCCTGGGAGTGGCTGCCCTTCCTGGCGCTGGTGCTGGAGGTTCCCCGCGAGCTGCTGGAAGCGGCGAAGGCAGTCCAGCCCCCCGAGTCCGCGCCGCGCATGTTGACCGTGGCCGACTTCCTGCCCGAGGGCGATCCGCTGTCCCCGTTGAGCGCCCGTACGGGCCGTCGGATCGGGGCTGGGCAGGTGACCGACCTGGCTCAGCGGGTCCACGGCCTGCGGCTGGCCGACGACGTGGTGTACGGGAAGGACTTGATCGCCCCGGCCCTGCGGGAACTGCGGGCGGCGGTCACGCTCTACCGCGAGGGCACCCACACCGAGCAGGTGGGCCGTGAACTGCTACGGGCGATTGGCGAGTTGGCGCAGATCGCCGGTTGGGTCGCATCCGATGCGGGCGAGCATGCCGAGGCGGAGCGGATCTACCGGCTCGGGATCAGTGCCGCCCGTGCCGCCGGGGACGGCGTGCTGTCGGGGAACGTGGCGGGCTCGCTGGCCTACCAGTGGAGCAACACCGGACGGGCAACCGACGCGGTAGACCTGGCTGCCGCCGCAGTGGCAGAGGCCGGTCCCGATGCTCCGGCGAAAGCCCGCGCGCTGTACTTGGACCGGGTGGCCTGGGCGCACACCCGCGCCGGCCAGGACCGCCCTGCGATGAATGCCCTCGGGGAAGCCAGCGAGGCCCTGGCCCAGGACTCGGCCGGCACCGAGTCACCGTCGTACCTGTACTGGATGGACGCCGGGGAACTCCAGGTCATGGAGGCCCGCGTCTACACCGAGCTGCACCGGCCACTTCGCGCCGTACCGCTGCTGACGGACGTCCTGGGCCGTTACGACGCCAGTCACGCGAGGGAGTTGGCGCTGTACCTGTCCTGGCTGGCCGTGGCCTACGCCGACGCGAACGAGCCCGAGGCCGCAGCCGGGACTGCTGGCCGGATGCTCTCCCTGGGGCAGAGCGGCAGCGAGCGCACCACCGAGCGCGCACGGATCGTGATGGACAGGCTGCGAGCGTTCCGCAGCGTTCCCGAAGTCGCCGAGCTGCTGGCGTCCTGATCGTCCCGATCGCGCGGGGGCCGAGTTCGGACTGCTGCTTGCGGGCGTCTCGGCACTCGGCGGGCTGTGCACGCTCTGGTCGCTCGGCACAGGAGCGGTCGGCAGGTCGGCGGGGAGCCTGCGCTGCGGAATCGAGGCGGCGTCGGACATCGCCCACGGCGGGTCCGGCGGCGGAAGAGGGAGGGTCGGACCCCTGGCCGACCCTGTGCCCGCGATCCGACCGTAGGACGGTCGCAGGCGACAACTTGCTCCGCAAGGCGCAAGGAGTCCTTACCCCACAACTTGCTCCGACCCTGGGCGGTGCTCGGGTAAGCAGCGCTTACCCGACAACTTGCTCCCATCGGGCACCAGTCGAGCCCCACTCATGACCTGGCAGACCGCTGATCGCCGACACCCGCGAAGACCCCGGGGCCGGTCTGACCCTGGGTCGGTCGGCGACGTCGAGCCACCTCCAACGGGCGGGGCCCGCCTTGAACCTCGTAGAGAAAATCTGGACGCACCCCCGGCCCCTGGCCGTCCTACGGCCGACGGGTCAGCAACCTAGCTCGGTGCCGCCCGCTTCCAGGGCTTCGACGCGGGCGCGCAGGGCGGTGAGCTGTTCGAGCGTCTCGGCCAGTGCCAGCTCCAGTGCCTCGACGCGCGCCGCCGTCCCGCCGACGGGCGTGTCCCCCGCTTCCCCGTCACCTGAGTCACCGTCGGCGTCGGGGTGGGCGACGAAGGCTCCCTTGCCGGGGCGGGAGATCGCGTAGCCGTCCTGCTTCAGCAGGGCCATGGCCTTCTGCACGGACAGGCTGGAGGCCCCGTACTCCGCCATCAACACGGCCTGCGTCGGCAGCGCGTCCCCGGGCTTCAGCAACCCGGAGCGGATCCGTTCCCGCAGGGCCTCGGCGATGACCTCGAACGTCAGCAGCACCGTGCCGCCCGCCGGTCTACGCCCCCGCCGCCCCACCGTCACCGCAGGTCACCCCGCCTTCTCTGCGCCATTACCACCGAAATCCGGCCCGTCCAAAACGGAAGACCCAGGGCACAGTACCCGCACCCCACCAGGCCGCCGAAACAGATGAGGAGGGATGTACTTGAATGCGCCATTGAAGCGATGCTACCTTCACGCACCGCTGGTGAACACCACCGCTGACCAGGACAGACGTCCCCGGCCCACCATCCGCGCCCGCCGTCACGCGCACCGTGCCCACGTGCGCCGATCACCCGGATCGCCCCTCAATCGCCTCTCCTCTTCTCCCGACTCCTGCCGGAGGTCTGTCCCCATGCCCGCGCAGCTCCAACTCCCCACCCCCGCAACCACCTCCACTCCCGCCAGCACGGCGTTCGCCGCACCGGCGCGCACCACCAGCCCCGACACGTCCGCGAACAGGAACTCGGCCCTGGAACGCCGGGCGCGGCTGACCGCCAGGCTGGCCAAACTCGCCGCCGCCGGACACCTCGCGCCCCTGGCCCGCCAGATCGGCTCACTGGGCGGCTGCGCCCGCCCGATCCGCATGACCGGACACCGCACCCGCCTGGACACCGCCACCGGCCAGATCCTCGACCACCTCGAAAGCCGCCACCTGCCCGCCGGCGAACTCCTGGTGTGGTGCGGCAACCGCCGCACCACCCGCTGCCCGGCCTGCTCCACCCTCTACCGCTACGACACCTACCAGCTCATCGCCGCCGGACTGCGCGGCGGCAAGACCGTCCCGGTCAGCGTCGCCACCCACCCCCGGGTCTTCGCCACCCTCACCGCCCCCGGCTTCGGCCCCGTCCACAACCAGCCCGCTGCCGCCCCCTGCACCTGCGGCACCCGGCACGCCGACGGCGACCGACTCCTCGGCACGCCGCTCAACCCGGAGCGGTATGACTACACCGGCGCGGTGCTGTGGAACGCCCACGCGCCTGCTCTGTGGGCCCGCTTCAACAGCCACCTGCGCCGCGAGATCGCCAACGCCGCAGGACTGCCCCAGCGCACCCTGCGCCACCACGCCACGCTCTCCTACGCCAAGGTCGCCGAATACCAAAAGCGCGGCCAGATCCACTTCCACACCGTCATCCGTATCGACGGACCCACCGGCCCCAACAGCACCCCACCCACCTGGGCCACCACCCAGCTCCTCGACCACGCCATCCGCGCCGCCGCCAAGCGCACCCGCGTCCAGCACCAGCGCACCTCCGAGGTCGGGGAGGCCGACGGGTCACAGTCGCCGGAGTCGACCGTGTTCCGGTTCGGGCGACAGATCGACGTCCGCGCGGTCCGCAGCATCGACTTCACCGGCGACGGCCCAGTCACCGACCGGCACGTCGCCGCCTACATCGCCAAGTACGCCACCAAGGGCGCCGAGACCACCACCGGCACCCTCGACCGCCGACTGCGCTTCCTGGCCGAACTCGCCCAGCATGACCTTACCGACCACGCCCGCCGCATGATCCACACCGCCTGGCACCTCGGCGTCAAGCCTCAGCACACCCACCTCCGCCTGCGCCAGTGGGCCCACATGCTCGGCTTCCGAGGCCACTTCTCCACCCGCACCCGCCGCTACTCCACCACCCTCACCCGCCTCCGAGCCGAACGCACCACTTGGCGAACCCGCCAAGACGACGCCACCGCTGCCTCGACGCCGACCGACCCGGCCTTGCTCGGCCGACACGCAGGCCAGGGACCGGCCGGTGAGGGCCAGTCGGTCATTGACCGGCACAGTGACTGCGATGACCGCAGTGCCCTGATCGCCGGTCACACCGACCCCGGCCCCGGTCACCACGCCGGTCACCACGAGAAGCGCGAGCGATCCGGCGGCGCGGACACGACTCTGGTGATCTCGCACTGGCAGTACGCGGGAACCGGCCTCCTGCCCGAACTCGCCCACCTCGCTGACCTCCTGGCCACCACACCGCGCTCCCGGACCGAGCAACCGAGCCGCCCCCGGCATGCGCGGTGCTCCGGTGACCTGGCCGGTCACACCACCGACCCGCTGACCACCGCCGTCCAGACGGGGGCCATCGCGTGACCGCCGACGCCGAACTCCTCACCGTCCCCGAGGTCATGGCCCACCTCAAGATCAGCCGCTCCACCGTCTACGACCTCATCCGCACCCGGCGACTGGCCTCGATCACCATCGGCCGCGCCCGCCGCATCCCCGCCCATGCCCTGACCGCCCTCGTCCACCACCAACTCAAAGAGGCAGCCTGATGACCACCCCCGACACCAACCCCGCCCCCGCCGGTTCGCGCAGGGTCCGCGCCAACGGCGACGGCACCGTCTACCAGCGCAAGGACGGCCGCTGGGAAGCTGCCGGATACGTCCTCGCCGCAGGCGACACCCGCAAGCGCATCCGTGTCTACGGCACCTCGAGGAAGGACGCGCTGGCCCAGCTGACCGAGAAGATCGCCGCCAGCAACCGCGGCATAGCCGCCCCCACCGCCCAGGGCAGCGTCGCAGCCTTCCTCACCTACTGGCTGAAGACCGTCGCCGTTCACCGACTCCGCGAGAACACCCACACCCGTTACACCGCCTGCGTGCGCCTGTACGTCATCCCCGGCCTCGGCAAGAAGAAGCTCGCCAAACTCACCGCCAAGGACGTCCGCACCTGGCTCGACCAACTCCGCACCACCTGCCAGTGCTGCGAACGCGGCCTCGACACCGCCCGCGACCAGCCGCAGTGCTGCGCCATCGGAACGTGCTGTTCCAAGCGCCTCTCACCGCTGACCCTGGCCTACGTTCACTCCGTCCTCAAGTCCGCCCTGGAACACGCCGTCCGCGAGGAGGAGATCCCGCGCAACGTCGCCCGCAACGTCCGCATGGGCACACCCCGCCCCCGCCGCTTCGAACCCCTCACCACCGAGGAGGCGCGCGCGTTCCTCGCCGCCACCCACGGCCACCGGCTGCACGCGCTGTTCGAACTCGCCCTGCGCACCGGGCTCCGCAAGGGCGAACTCCTCGGCCTGCGCTGGGAAGACCTCGACCTGGCCGGCGGAACCGCCAGCATCCGCCGCACCCTCCAGCGCACCAACTCCAGCGGCCTGACCGCCCTGCCAACCAAGACCCAGAGTTCCGAGCGGCGCATCGCCGTGCCCACGCCGTGCCTGCGCTCCCTCGAACAGCACCGCGACCAGCAGCGCCAGGAACGCGAAACGGCGGGCGCGGGCTGGAAGGACAGCGGCTACGTCTTCGCCCGGCCCGACGGCTCCCCGATCGAAGGGGCCACCCTCACCCGGCACTTCACCGCCCTGCTCCGCCGGGCCAGGCTTCGCCGTATCCGCTTCCATGATCTTCGGCACTCGGCGGCGACCCTTCTCCTGGAGCAGGGCGTCGAACTTGTCGTCATCAAGGAGCTGTTGGGCCATGCCCACATCGGGGTGACCGCGACGGTGTACGCCCACGTCCGACTCCGCCTCCAGCGCCAAGCCATCGACACCCTCAGCAACGTACTCCGCCACCCCGCAGACGCCACCGCCGAGCCCGACGGCGGTGACGATCCACCGCTTTGTGCGGGACTCGTCCGCTGACGTTGCCGTCAACCGTTGCCGTCAAGGCACCCAGAAGCCCTCGCCAGAACGAATCTGGCGAGGGCTTCTGACTATCTGGAAAACGGTCGAACCCTATTCGAGTCTTCCTTTAGATCTCCAATGCTGACCGTAGGTCAAGCCAGCTCCCAACCTCCCTGGAAAGCTGATCATCAGCAATTCGATCAGCAATCCACACAAGAGACGACAGAACCCGCTCGACTTCCTGCAGTAGGAGCACCTCTTCGCGGGGCCGATAGAGGCCCTTGGAGATGTCCTCACCAGGCGAGTAGAACCGGTCCTCGCCTTGCTGGAGATTATGACGGCGGCGAGACGCAACCACAAGCACCTCCTCTCGCGAAAAAGGAAGACGCTGTAGTGCCAGCCGCGCCGCGCCATCCGGCGTCACAACCTCCGGCAAGCGAGTAATAGGGGTTCGGAATCGCAACGCGAGCGCTGCCAGCCTCACCGTCCAGTAGGCGGAATAGCACGGACTCATTCCCCCTTCATCGAGGGCGAGATCCAACAGAGAGACCGCGAACTCAAGGCCCTCTCGGCGCTGATCGTCCGACAGGTCTCGTACAGGGCTTACACCCGTCTCGGCGGACTCCACCATGGCTAGCCACCATTGAGGCGACGCACCTTCCGGGAACCGTCCATGCACCCACGAACGTCGCTCATCGTGAGGAAGCTGCCAGAGCTCGCGGTAGTCCTGCTCAGTTCGAGTCACGGGGCCCTCCCGCCGTAGTCCTTGATGGCTGACAAGGGCACTCGAATCCCTGCCTGCTCGAATGCACTGACGCCCTGCTGCAGAAATTTTGCCGCACATTCAGGGCATGGAGTGTAGTGGCCAGTCATGTTGTCAATGGATGAAACCACGCCGCGACTTGTGATCGTGACCTGGCCTGCACCGATGACAGAATTTCCGCCAGTCATTACCGTGTGATGAAGGCCAGGCGCGTCCGGAATGACGTGCAAGGCACCATCTTCTCCAACCGCCCACAGGAAGCGGCCACCACCGCTGGTGGCCTGGGCAAACTCCGGAGTGCCCGCCGTCATGGGAGTTACTCCCGCAAAGTCGGCCTCCATCATCTCAAGTGCCAGATCGCCGGGCTTGTTATTCGCGACTGGCCCGCAGCTGTTATGCACGAGCACTGGCGTGGTCCCGGCGAGTACATAGTACGTGTGGAGCTGGGCGACGGTGAGGTTGTAGGCGGTCCTGGGTTCGGTGTGGTAGTTGCGGATTGCCTGGACTGTGACGGTTGTTCCGTTGGCAGTGTGGAGCTGGTCTCCGGGGTGGACGTCGGAGGCGTTGGTCCAGCGTCCGGTTGTTACGTCCCAGAGCGGGTGGTGCTGGGTGGAGGTGAGTACGGTCGGCTTACCGTCAGGGGCCGTGAGCAGGGTGAGGTCGGTGAATTCCTGGTCATCGGGTGTCGTGATGGTGTGCGTCACAGGCTCGGCGGCTGAGGAACCGGTCTGCGGGTCGCTGGCGGCGACCTTGTCGCCTTCGGTGACTTTGTTGATCGGTTTGGTCGTGCCGTCAGCGAGCAGGACAGGGGTTCCGGCCGGGAAGCTGTTGCTGCAGGAAGCCAACGAGTCCGCAACCTTGCCCAGGATGGGTTTGAGGGCGACCCCGGCCCCTGCGGCCACGACGGCGCCGTACGCGCCGTTGACGGCCCCGGCAAGATTGCTCTCCTGTGGCCCCTTGGAGTCTGCCAGGTTGTGGGCTGCGCTGCCGGCCAGGCCTGCCAGGGCGCCACACCCGGCTATGCCTGCGACCGCGGTGGCGCCGAATGACTCCACGGAGCCCAGCCCGGCAGTACTCATGCAGCTGCTGTAGACCGCGACGAAGTTGAGGGTTTCGGCGATGTCGGCCTTGTGGTCCCAGGCCCAGCTGACCGGGTTGCCCAAGAAGGTGGACTTCTTCTTGGGCTTGCTGTTGCCACCGCTGCCCGAGCCGTTGCCGGTCGTGGTGTTGGCGGGCTTGCCGAACCCACTGGTGTCGGGGATCGGAGTATGCGTGTCAGGGGTGGGGTCCGTCAGGCAAGCGGTGCAGGCGGGTTCGTTGTCAACGTTGTCGCCGTAGTAGTCGAGCTGCCGCATGCGGCCGGTGGGGTCGGAGCTGCTGACGGGGTCGTTGCCGCTGTAGGCGTAGCCGTTCCACTGCTGGGGGTCTGAAGTGTCCAGCAGGGGGTCGGGGTTGAGGAAGCGGCCGTGGACGGGGTCGTATTCGCGGGCGCCGAGGTTGGTGAGGCCGGTGACAGGATCTTGGGTTCCGCCGACGAAGCCCTTGTCGCCGGACCAGGTGTTGGGGGCGGGTTGGGTGCCGCGGGGGTTGCCGAAGGGGTCGGTGGGCCGGCGGGTGACAGTTTGGGTGGTGCCGGTGGTGATCTGGACGCCGTTGGTGCCGTGCGGGTCGGCTGCCTGATAGACGAGGCTGCCGCCGCCGGTGGCCGCGGTGACGCGGGTGATGGTGACGCCGCCGGGGGAGCTGTAGTAGCGGACGTCGCTCATGGAGCCGCTGGCGGTGTCGAGGGTGAGCTCGTCGGCGCCGAGGTTGAGGGTGGTTTTCCCTGGGTCGCGGCGGATGAGCTGGTTGCCGTCGGCGTCGTAGAGGTAGCTCGTGGAGCCGGCCTGGCCGGTGGTGCTGACGGAGGCGAGCTGGTCCTCACCGTTCCAGGTCAGGGAGGTGGTGCCGGAGGTGCTGGTGACGGCGGTGGTGTTGCCGAGCTGGTCGTACTGGTAGGACGAGGCGGTGGTGCCGGCCGGGCCGGTGGTCGTGGTGGAGAGCAACGCGTGCGGGCCGCCGGTTCCGCCGCCGGTGTTGGGTGCGGCAGTCGCGGTGTTGGGGGTGGTGGCGAAGGCCTGAGTGGTGGTGGTGTCGTTGGCGGTGTTGCCCGTGATGTCGTGCTGGGTGAGGCTCGTGCGGTTGCCCGAGGCGTCGTAGCCGTAGCTCTGCCAGTACGGGGCAGGGCCGCCGACAGAGGTTGCTCCTGCGGTCTTGGCCGGCCCGGTGGCGTTGGTGCAGGAGCCGATTCCGGGGACGGAGGCCGGTGTACCAGTGCCTTGGCCGGCTCCCGAGGTGTCGGTCCAGGCGCCGGCGGGCTTGGTGGTGATGGTGCCGGTGTCGGTCCAGGCGTTGGTGAGTCGGCCGAGGTAGTCGTAGGTGTAGCACTGGGTATCGGTGGCCGACGAGTCCTGCCGGTCGCTGGCGGAGGTGATCTGGCCTGCGGGGTTGTAGGTGTAGCCGGTCTGGTCGACGGAGACGGTGCCGCTCTGGCGGTCGATCCAGGAGTTGACGACGCGTCCGGTTGCGTCGTCGTACTGCTGGGTGGAGACGACCTGGGCCCCGGGGCCACCGAGGGTCGTGCGGATCGGGTTGCCGTAGGCGTCGTAGAGGACGCGGGTGACCAGGTAGTCGTTGCCGGCAGAGAAGATCATGGAGCCGGTGGTCGTGTAGTGGTACCCAACGGTTTCGGCGGGCAGGCCGCCGAGCGCGGGCAGGGTGGTCTTGGCGAGGGTGCCCAGGACCGGGTTGTAGGTGTTGGTGGTCGTGTAGGTGCCGGTGAGGGCGCCTTCACTGGCCGGGATGGTGACGCTGGTGCCCAGCGGGCGGTAGGCGGTGTCGTAGCCGGTGGTTGCCTCGGTGTAGGCCTGGCCGCTCGCTCCGCCCACATAGCGGGTGGAGGAGGTCAGTTGGCCGTCGGCCAGGGTGTCGTAGGTCCAGCCGGCCAGCTGGTTGGCCGGTGCGACGCTGCCGTTGTACATGGCGGTTTTGCGGCCGAGCAGGTCGTAGCTGTAGGCGAGGGTGTTGCCCTTGGCGTCGGTTGTGTGGTCGACCTGGGAGTCGGCGTTGTAGAACGTCTGGCTGGTGCCGGTGTCCGGGTCAGTGGCCGAGGTCTGCCGTCCGCGCTGGTCGTAGCTGTAGGACCAGGTGTTGCCGGAGGTGTCGGTGCGGGTGGCGGGCTGCCCGGCAGGTGTGTAGGTGTAGTTGGTGACGTCGGCGTCAGTTGAGTGGCCGGTCGCCGTCGGGGTGCGGTACTGCCACAGGGCAGTGGTCTGGCCGCGGGCATCGGTGACGGTGCTGGTGGGAGTCGCGCCCTGAGGCGGGGTGACATCGGTGCGGTCCGCGCCGGGGTAGGCGGTGGTGGTACTCCACTGCGGCTGGGCGAAGGACATGAAGGCGCTGCTGGTGACCCGGCCCATGCCGTCGTAGCTGATCCAGGTCTGCGAGGGGATCTGCGAGTCCTGCGCGCTGAAGATGGTTCCGTTGGGCAGGGTGGTGGGGTCGTAGTAGGGCGCCGAGGTTTTGATCGCCCAACCGTGCGAGTCGTAGGCGGTGTCGGAGATCAGGCGGCCGGCGCCTCCGGTGGGAAGCGTCGTCTGGGTCTGCTTCAGGCGTCCGAGGCCGTCGTAGAGCTCGGTCTTCCAGGAGAAGTCGGTACTGCCGGGCAAGGTTTCGCGCAGGGTGCGGGTGGTGACGACCGAGGGTGCGGTGGTGCCGTTGATCGCGTATGTGTAGGCGATGCTGGCGCTGAGGTTGGTGGCGCGGTCCGGCGTCCAGACGGCTGCCAGGCGGCCGAGGCCGTCGTACTGCTCGGTGGTCACCCGGCCGTTGGGGTCGGTGGCCGTCAGTGGCAGGGAGCGCCCGGGGTCCTGGGTGACGGTGCTGATCCAGCCAAGCGGTCCGGTCGTCTTGACGGAGGTGGGGATGGCCCCGGTCGCCGGGGTGTAGGCGGTGCTGGTCGTAGCGACCGGCGTGGTCGCGCCGGTCAGTTGTGCGCCCGACGCGGCATAGGTGGAGCCATCGGTCGTGCCGGTGCTCTGGGCCCGGCCGTACACGTCGAAGGTGGTGCTGCCGGTGTTGGCGTAGACGGGGTTGCCACTGGTGTCGTAGTGGTCCAGGACCTGGGCGCTGGTTGCCTCGCCCAGGGCGCCTGCCTGGCCGAACTGCTGCCCGTCGTAAAGGGTTCGGGTGTCCGAGACCGTGTTGGCCGCTGTCGCTGTGGTCCCGCAGGGGCCGGTCACGGCCTTCTTCTCGCTCAAGACCGTGGTGAGCAGCATCGGGTTGCTGCTGGTGGCGTAGCTGCTGGTGGTACAGATCTCGGGGGTGGCGGCCGTTCCGTCGCCCAGGTCGTCGGTCTGTACCGGCCGGCCGCCGTGGGCCGGGTCACTGGTGTAGCTGGTTGTGGTGGTGCGCCATGTGCCGTCGGCGAGCAGTGACTTGCTGATAGTCGTGGCCTGCGAGGCCGGGTAGCGGGCGACGAGGGGTGGCATGCCACCGGATTGCGCGTGGGTGGCAGTGGTCTGCTGACCGTTGCTGGTGGTGCCGGTCATGGACTGCAGCTGGCCACCGGCCTGGCTGTAGTTCTGGGTGGCCAGCTGGGAACCGGCAAGCCAGTCGCTGTCGGTGACGACGGGACCGAGCGGGCTGGTGACGCTCACACTGCGCTGGGACCCGTCGGCCTTGTAGTCGCCGTCCATGCCGCGCAGGTAGGTGATGGTCTGCTGGGTCTTGGGAGCTTCGCCCGGGTAGGCACTACCGGTCGTGGTGGTGACGGAGGAGTAGCCCCGGAAGTTGTCCCAGGTGCGGGTGGCAGAGTCGGTGAACTCGGCGTCGTTGCGGTGCCAGGCTGCATCACCGTTGTACGTGTAGTTGGTCGACTTGATGAGCGAGCCGGTGACCGCGTCCTGCTCGGTCACCGCGGTGACCAGGTACTTGTTGAACCAGTCGTTGACCGGCGTCGTCGAACTTGATCCAGGGAGGTACCACTTCACGGGCATGCACGCCCTGGTGTTGCCGTCCTCGGAGGACGGCATGATGCCATTCACCCGCGAGCAGGCCGGTGAGGAGTAGATGACGTTGATCTGGCCACCGGTCTCGGTGGTGATCTGCTGGATCCGGGGACGGTTGAACTGCGGCGCTGCGGGCACCAGGCCGTCGACCCGGTTCGCGAGTTCGACGGGTGTGAAGGTCACCGCGGGCAGCGAGACAGCGGTACCGCCGGTGGCACCGGTGCGGACGACAGAGTCCAGCCACAGCGACGCCTTCGTCCCGTCGCCCGGGTCGCGCAGCGACTGCGACAGGGCCCACGAGTCCACGGGGGGACTGCTGTAGGAGGAACCCACCAGGACCTGGGTGGAGATCGAGGTCAGACGCTTGGTGGTGAAGAAGGACGGGCTGTAGTTGGTGCAGGTGGTGGTGCCGTCGCAGACCTGGTCGAGTGGGACGTCCGGCCAGTAGTTCGCATTAGCCGTGGTGCGCTGGGCGTCGGTGCAGGTGATGCTTCCGGAGGGCAGGCACCGCTCGGCTGTGCCGAAATTCACCAGGTCGGCGGCCTGGAGCGAGCCGTGCGCCGCGACCTGTTCCGGCAGGCGCTGGCCGTAGGCGATCTGCTTGAGGTAGCCGCCGCGCACATAGGAGGTCATCGTGCCGCTGCCGCTGTTCTGTCCACCGCCGCGGTTGTACTGGTTGCTCTCGGTCCCGTAGGCGTAGCTGATCAGGTCCTGGTGCACGTCGACGACGTAGTCGAGGTTCCAGCGCCAGCCCATGGTGCACCAGGAAGCCTGGCCAGTGGCGGCGCTGTTGCACGGGTCGCCGCTGTTGGGGGAGTAGACCGGCTCGCTCCAGGCGGAGTTGGAGGCCGGGTCGGTGCCGTCCCCACCGGGCAGGTGGTTCTGCCCGAAGTAGTACTGGGTGCCGTCTCCCGTGGTCACCCGCCAGTACTCACCGGTCGGCAGTCCGTTGGGAGCCCCGGTCAGCTGCTCGACCTTCGAGCCGTCGTCACCCTGCAGGTGCCACACGCCGGTCGCGTCGTCGTGCACCAGCGTGCCGGAGTGCCCCTGGAGGCTGATGGTGGCGTTCTGGCCGCCCCAGCACATGTCGCCGCTGCTGGTGATGCCGTCCTTCGAGCAGCTCTTGTAGGACCGCTCGATGAAGCCCGGCTGGTAGTCCCAGCCGTCACCGATCCACGAGGACTGGGAGTTCTGCGCCGAGTTCCTGCCGTCCACGGATGACGAGTCGTAGGAGAGGTCGATGGACGGTGCCAGGCCGCCAAGCGGCGGCGGGACCTGGATCGGATAGGAGTAGGTGAAGTTGCCCGCGTTGGAGCCCGAGCTCCAGTCACTGGATGGACTCAGCGAAGTGGCACCGTAGTTGCCACCGGATCCCGAGGATGACGGGACGGCGGCCAGCACCATCGACGCCGACATGCTGGACGCCTGTACCAGCGATGCCTTCACGGTGCTGCTCGCACCACTACGTGAAACGGCGGTGGATCCGGCCGCTGGGAGTGCGACATCGGCGGTGAGGGTGCCAGAGGCCGGGTCCACGGTAGAGGCGACCGGGGTCTGCTTGCGGCAGTCGGCGGCATCAGGTGTGGTCAGTGCGCAGGCCGGCAGGGCTACCAACCGGGCTCGGTCGTCCCAGTTCTGTCCGGCCAGGGCCTTGAGGTCAAGCGCGACCTTGACGCTGCCACTCGTCGCGGCGGGGTCGGTGAGCGTCACCAGCGGTGTCGGAACGCCGGCGGCCTTTCCCTTGGCGGCGTCGGAGACGTCGACTCGCAGGCTGCGGGTGGGGTCTGACGGGCTGGATGCCGCCAGAGCGACCGGCAGGTTCCCGGCACGGACCGGTTGATCGCCGCCCGCGGCCGGGGAGGCCCCGCCGGTGGCCGCACGTGCCGCCTGGGCTTCGGCGGAGCCGGACCCCACGACGATGGTCGCGGTGCCCGCCTGGAGGTTCGAGGCCTGCGGAACCCAGGGCTTCGGGACCGGGTAGGCCGGCGGCTTGATGGGCGCGAGCTTGAGGTTCTTGCCCTTGACGGCCTTGGTCTGTGCGCCGAGCGGCGTGTTGGGCGGATCCCAGACCTTGTCAGTGGACTTGGCACCGAGAGCGGCGGCGGACGGTGCGGTCAGCGTCGCCATCATGACGACGAACACCGCCACCATGCTTGCCCCGCGATGGCGGCTCCCCAGTAGTCGTCCGCTCAACGTTCGGTCACGTCGTTCCCCCACAGCCACTCCCCAGTAGCGCCGAATATCACTGACCGTAACGAGTACGACCGATGAAGTGATAGCCCATGACCTTAGGCGAACAAAGATCCGAACCACCACCGCAAATCCACCGACCCTCTCGGGGGACACCGCAACGTATTCGGGCGTCCTGACCTCCGACGTCGACCTCCAGGTGACGGCACTGGCCGAGGGGGGCTGGCGCGACGTCATCATCGTCAAAACCGCGGCAGCAGCGGCCAATCCGGCCCTGAAGACGCTGCACTTCCCGATCTCCACCACCGGCCTGACCGCCGCCTCGGACAGCGCCGGGAACGTCACCTTCAAGGACGCCTCCGGCGCGGTGCGCCTGCACGCGCCGACCCCGTTGCAGTGGGACTCCACCCTCCCGGCCCCCGCCGCAGCGGGCGTCGCCAACCCGAGTGGCGCGCGCTCGCTGTTCACCGCCAGGGCCGCCAAGGCCGATGCCTCCGCCAGCGCGGTCGACACCGGCGCGTCCACCGCCGACGCACCCGGTGACAACGCGAACGTGGCCACCATCGCCGCCGTCGCGACGTCGAGCAGCATCGACCTGACGCCCGATCAGAACACCCTGGGCAAGGGCACTGGACCCTGGTACCTGGACCCCACCATCAGCGCCGACAGTGCCTCCCAGGCCTCCGTCCAGGTCCAGGAGAACTACCCCGACACCAAGAACTACAACGCGCTCAGCACCCTGGGAACGGGCTACTGCGGCTACAGCGACTGCACCGGCTACGGCCGCTACCGCGCCTACTACCAGATCGGCATCAACCCCGCGATCTACACCACGCCCGGCGGCGCTCCCAAGCCGCCGACCATCTACAGCGCCACCCTCGCCACCCAGGTCACCGACGCCTCAAGCCCCACCACCCCGACCCCGATGGGCCTGTACTGGACCGGTCCGATCGACGGCAACACCACCTGGAACAACCAACCCTGCAGCGCCGGCAGCACCATGGGCGGCTGCAACAAGATCGGCGACAACCCGATCACCGGAACCGGCCCGCTCAACTACGACGTCACCAGCCAGATGCAGCAAGCCGCCCAAGGCCACTGGGCGAACTGGACCATCGGCCTGGCCCCGGACGACGAGAACAACAAGCTCTACCGCCACCACTTCGCCAACAACCCGGACATCACCACCAACTACGACATCACCCCCAGCATCTGGGCTCCGCGCACCACCCCGACACCTGGGAACGCCAGCAGCAGCACCAGCAACGCCTGCCCCACCAACGGCACGACCGACGGCACCAACGTGGCCTGGGTCGGCAGCAACCAGAACATCACGCTGACCGTCAACAACTGGTCGCCCGCAGGGATGAACCTGCACACCATCTTCCGCATGTGGGACGACAAGGGATGGAGCTGGAGCGGTGACAGCGGCTGGGCCGGCAGCTACAACAACAACGGCGTCAGCGTCAACGTCGGCTCCCTGACCGACGGCCGCACCTACGACTGGCGTGCTGACGCCTACGACGCTGACCCCCCGAGCGGCGGCCTGGGATCCACCGACTCGACCGACTGCTACTTCCACGTCGACAAGACCCCGCCCGTCGTCGCGATCAGCTCGACCCAGTTCCCGCCCTCCGGGACGCCGAACCCCAACCCCACCGTCTTCGCGGGCCAGAGCGGCACCTTCACCCTCACCGGCAACGACCCCGCCCCCGCCGGCGGTGCCGCTTCCGGCGTTGCCTGCTACCGCGTGAGCAACGACCCCACCCCCGTCACCGGTTGGAAGTGCTCGGACGGCGCCGCCGCCGGCATCGTCCCTGCTGCCAGACCCACCTTCACCTACACACCCGGCAACTGGGGCACCAACCTGCTCTACGCCCAGGCCCAGGACAACGCCGGCAACTACAGCCAGCCCGCCGCGTACTCCTTCTACGCGCCCTGGAACCCCAAGTCCTCCGCCGTCTTCGGCGACGTGACCGGCGACGGCAAGCCCGACATCGTCCTCCCAGACGCAGCCGGCAACCTCAAACTCATCGGTACCACCACCGACCCCATCAACGCCCTCAGCGCGCGTGCCACCCTCTCGCCCAACGGTAAGAGCTGGAGCGGTGTCCAGATCAGTCACCGCGGCTCCCTCACACCGGGTATTTCCGTGGATGACCTGATCGCCCACCTGCCGGGTGGCCCTGACGTCTACCAGTTCCTTAACACCGGCAACGGCAACTTCACCGCTCCTACCGTGGTCGGACCGCCACCCAACAGCTGCCAAGACGCCACCGGCGCACTGCTGTCGGGAGGGTGCCCATCCGCACTCGCCGATTGGTCGGCGGCGACGCAGGTCATCGCCATTGGCACCCCCGAAGGTGAGAACAACACCCCCACCTCCATCACCCGCACCTCGCTCGTAGCCGTCATCAACAAACAGCTCTGGCTGTTCCACTCCGCCCCGAAGACCGACCTGTCCGACTACTTCGATGGCACCGCGCGCCAGCTCTCCAGCGCCGACTGGAGCAACTACGACCTGATCAACCCCGGCCCCGCCAACGGCGGCAACCAGCCCACCCTGTGGGCCCGCAACCGCACCGACGGCACCATTCACGCCTACCGGATCACGGGCGGAGCCACCCCCAACTACAGCGACCTCGCTGACCCCGCCGCCAACGGCGTCACCATCCCGGGCATCAACCTCTCCGCCGCCGCCTACCCCACCGTCGGCTCCTCCGGCGACCTCAACGGCGACGGCATCCCCGACCTCTGGGCCACCAGCCCCACCAACCAGCTCACCATCTGGACAGGCACCGCTGACGCCACCGGCAAGGTGACCGGTTTCAACAACCCGACCAACCCCACCAACCTCGTCAAGTTGCCTACCCCCGTGGGCCGATGGGCGCTCACCGGCGCGGACGCAACCGGTACCAAGACCGCCGACAGTCTCGGCCAGGACAGCACCAGCACCCTTGGCACTCACCCGGGCGCGCTGACCAACGTCACCTTCGCCGCGGACAATCCCACCGGTGCCGCTCCCACCACGGTCGCCTCCTTCACCGGCAACGGTGAGATTGATGCCACCAACAGCACCCTGGACACCAGCAGTTCCTTCAGCATCGACGTGTGGGTCAAACCCAGCGCACTGGGCGGAGTCGTCGCCAGCTCCGATGGCACCAACGCCAGCGGGTTCATCCTCTGGCCCGAGGCCAGCGACAGCACCTGGCGCTTCGCCCTCAGCACGGCGGACGACAACACCTGGCCCTACGACCAGACCACCGACGCCATGAACAGCAACGCCCACGTCCAACTCAACACATGGACGCACCTCACCGCCAGCTTCAACGCCGACAGCCACCAGACCAGCCTCTACGTCAACGGCGTCCTCGCCGCCAGCGGCCACCACACCACCAACTCCGGCATCAAGGGCCCCATCGTCATGGGCCGCTACAAGTACCAGGGCAAGCCCACCCCCGGCCCCAACTACAGCGGCAGCATGAGCAACCTTGCCGTCTACCCGACCGCCACCAACCCGAGCACCCCCGCTGCCAACCGCATCCTCTCGGCGCAGCTCGGCAACAAGTGCATCGACAACAACAGCGCAGTCTCCAACCCCGGCAACGTCGTCCAGCTCTGGGACTGCGTGGCGGGAGCGCCCTCGGAGCAGTGGACCGTCAACCCGAACGGCACGGTCAACACCGTCGGCGGCTGCCTCGACAACACCAACAACGTCCTGACGGACGGCAACCTCGTCCAATGGAACACCTGCACCGGGGGCGCCAGCGAGCAGTGGATTCCGCGCGCAGACGGGAGCCTTTACAACCCCGCCTCCGGCCGATGCCTCGACGACCCGTTCGGCAACATCGCCAACGGGACCCGGCTCCAGATCTTCGACTGCAACGGCGGCCTGAACCAGCGCTGGATCATCGCGCCGGCCAACTGACCTGACTGACTGCTGAGCCAGCAGGGGACCCGCCTCCACCCAGGCAGCTGGATGGAGGCGGGTCCCCTGTGTTTACGCCGCTCGTGAGCAGTGCGCTCATACTCATTGCTACCGTATTCTTATCGGTTGATGTTTGCGCACGGCTGAGACGGCTGAGAGTCACCAGCCATCAGCCGCGAGTACGGGGGAGAACATGGGAAGCGCAAGTGTGGGTGGGGGAGGCGGCAGCCCGTTGGGCTCGACCTCGCTCTTCCAGGTGAATCCGGCTGACCTGGACGCGGCCGCGAAGGTCGCCCACGACACCGGTGCGGCCATGCCCAACGAGTTGAAGACCATTCAGCAGCCGTCCGACAACGCCGTCGCCGGCCTGCTCGGCTGGCAGACCGCCGGGTCGCTGAGCGCCTGCACCACGGCCTGGGAGGCCTGCCTGAACGCGCTGGCCTCGGAAGTCGACGGAGTGGGCGACAAGCTGGCCAAGACGGCGGCCAACTACCGCAACGGCGACGGCAACACCGCGGACACCCTGGCGGTCCCGGGTTCCGGCCGATTCCCCCTGCTGGTCAACTGATGGTCAGTCTCGCTGAACTGCGCGAAGCCGACTTCGGCCCGCTGGACACCGCCGCCGCCGCGTTCGATACTCTCGCCGGCGACTTCCAGGGCCACGTCGCCAAGATGAACTCCCAGGTGGTCGGGCACATCTTCGACAGCGGGTGGATCGGTACGGCCGCCGGGGCCGCCAACTCCTCGCTGCAGACGACCAGTAACCGCCTCGACGCCGCGCACACCGAGATGACGGCGATGGGCGCCCTGCTGCGGGAGGCGGCCGAGAGCTTCCGACTCGCCCAGTCCAAGGTCCAGGAGGCGCTGCAGGACGCGCAGACCGGTGGCTTCACCGTGGCGGCCGACGGCACGGTCTCCTGGCCCCCGCCGGCGCCGGCCGAACGCCACGATCCGGGCTACGACACCCCCCAGCAGGGCCAGGCCATCGCCACCCGCCTCAGCGACGCGGTCACCGAGGCGACCACCGCCGACGCGAAGATCGCCAAGCTGCTCGACGACCTGGCCCAGCGGGCCCGCACCGGCTCCGGCCTCGACACCACGCAGGCGCAGAAGGACCTGGGCACCGTCACCCAGGCCGGGACCGACCTGCTGGCAGCCGGCTTCCCGCCCGGCAACGCGCCGGCGACCCAGGTCCTCTCCTGGTGGAAGGGCCTGACCCCCGACGAGCAGCAGCGCCTGATCCAGAGCCACCCGGACCTGATCGGCAACCGCGACGGCATACCGTCGGTCGCCCGGGACCAGGCCAACCGGATCAACCTGACCAACCTGATCAACCAGTACGAGCACAAGCCGAACCCGTCGGACGACGACAAGACCAAGCTCAAGGGCTTCCTCGCGATCCAGGGCAAGCTGGGCCAGAGCGCCGGCAAGCAGCCGCCCGCCTTCCTGCTCGGCCTCAGCGATCAGGGCCAGGGCCGCGGCATCCTCTCCTACGGCAACCCGGACACCGCGGTGAACGTCTGCGCCTACGTCCCCGGGCTCGGCACCACGCTCTCCGACGTCGGCGGCGGGGACGCCGACCGTGCGCGCAACGTCTGGACTGCCGCGCAGCAGGCCGACCCCAACTCCTCGGTCGCCTCGATGGTCTGGCTCGGCTACGACCCGCCGCCGGGACTGCAGGAGTTGGGGAACGGGGACGTCCGGCCGCTCGCCGTGATGAGCACCGACCGGGCCGAGAAAGGCGCGGCCTCCTACGACCAGTTCCTCGGCGGCCTGCGCGCCACCCATGACGGCGCCCCCGCGCACCTCACCGCGCTCGGCCACAGCTACGGCTCCACCACGGTGGGCCTGGCGGCGCAGCTGCCGGGCGGCACCGGCGCCGACGACGTCATCCTGGTGGGCAGCCCGGGCACCGGGGCGGACAACGCCTCCCAGCTCAACATCGACCCCCACCACGTCTGGGTCGGTGACGCGGAGAACGACCCGGTGAGCCATCTCCCGTCGAAGGGCGAGGTCGCCGCCGCCGCAGTCGGCGGACCTGTCGGCGACTGGATCTACAATCAGGCGGACCCGAACCAGTTGTACTTCGGCACCGACCCGGCCAGCTCGCAGTTCGGCGCGAACCGGTTCGACGTCGCGGACGGGCAGTCGCTGTCCTTCTCCTCGCACTCCAACTACATGACCAACCCGACGGACCCGAGCCAGGCCGCGACCAGCGCTTCGATCAACAACATCGGCCAGATCGTCGCCGGCAAGTACGGCAACGTCACCAGGGAGGCGCAGCGATGACCCCCGAGCAGGCCGTCCAGAAGCTCAACGCGCTGCTTGACGACTCGATGTCCGCCGTCAAGCCGCCGCTTCGGTACTGGGACGCCTGGCCGACCTCGACCGAGCAGGACGGCTACGCTGTCGCGACGCGTTACCGCTACGTCATGACCAGGGTCTCCAGGGCCAAGTTCGGTGCCCTGCTGGGTCTGCTGGAGCGCAGCTGGCTGGCGAAGGGCTACCGCATCACCTCGGTCAACCCGCACCAGCCCGCGATGTTCGCCGTGACCCCCGACGGTTCGGCCGTCGGCATCGCCATCGGCGCGGCGGACAACATCACCGCCTCGGCGTCGGTCAGCCCCATCCCGGTGATTCGCGACCGCGATCCGTTCGGCACGCCGATCCCCGACCCGACCACGGCCAACGGCAACCTCGACATCATTCCGAGGTACGACGACCCGTTCTGGTCCAAGTGACCGGCCCGCGATGACTCCCACTCCACGCCCACGACCGACACCATGCGACGAGGCAGGCACCGTGATGAGCAGTCCGAAGCGGAACACACGGCGCCTGGCTCTGGGGGTCGTCGCCCTGGCGTTCGCCCTGACGTCTTGCTCCTATGTCGCTGGTAAACCGTCACCCGGCAAGCCACTCATCCCGCCGGCGCAGGCGGGTCAGCGGATCGACTCCCTGCTCGACGAGACGACCGCCGCCATCCAGCCACCGCTGAAGTACTGGGACGAATCCCCTCAAGTCGACGCGGCGCCGTCGTCGGGGCTCAGCGACCACACCCAGAACTGGGGATCGGTCACCCGAAGCCGGCATGTCATGACCAAGGTCGCCGAGGCCAAGTACGCCACCCTGCTGGACATGCTCAAGCGCAGCTGGGAGGCAAAGGGCTACAAGGTCACCTCGACCGGCCCGCCGCAGCTTGCCGAGAACGCCAGTGCCCCGGACGGCTCGGGGGTCGGGATCAGCTTCGGCGGCTCGGGCAGCATCGACATTTCGGCGAGCGTCACACCCGTTCCGGCGGACCAAGATCCCAACGCCTTCGGCACCGCCTCACCCGAGCCGACCATGTCCAACGGCAACCCGGACGTCATCCCGAAGTACGACGACCCGTTCTGGTCCACCGGCTGACGCACCGACTGCTGCGGCTGCCCCGTCCATCCACGATGTGTCGTTCTTCTCATGCGTCGTCAGGACGTCGAAGGGTCAGTGGTCCCACCCATGCACCAACAACTCGACTCAGCCGTTGGGCCGGTCCCGTCCGACTCCGAACTGGTCCGGCGAATCCGCGCGGGCGCCGCTGAGGCGGCCGAGGACGCCCTCCGGGAGTTCCACCAGCGGCACTACGCCGCCGTGCTGGCCTACGCCCGCACCTGCTGCGGTTCCGCGCAGGCCGCAGCGGAGCTGACGACGGAAGCCATCGACGACGTGCTGCGCGCCGAACCCTCGGGTGCGGCTGCCGATGCGGATGCCGACGGGGTCTGGCGGGGCCGTCTGCTGGAGGCCGTCCGCCGTACCGCCACCGCTTGGCACCGGACGTCCCGCAGCACCGAGTTGCGCGAAGACTTCCCGTCCTGGCTGGCCGGCCCGCACCCCGGGGACGCGGAGCCCGAGCATTCCCTCGGCGTTGTGGGGCTGGGGCCGTCCGCCGGAGCGTCCGCCGAGCCGGGCGCGGCGCGGGCCTCCCGGCTGTCGCCGTCCCGGATCGTCCTGCTGGCCGTGGCGGTGACCGTGCTGGCCGGGGTCGCCCTGTCCGTCGTGCCCCTGCACGGCTCGCCGCACCACGACGTCGTCTCCGACATCTCGCCCACCGGCCCCGGCCTTGTCCCGCTCCCCGTGGCGCCCACCGCCGATCAGTCGCCGGCGCCCTCTCCTACCGGTTCGGCGTCGGGTACACCCACCGCCGGCCCCGCCACGCCGTCGGCACCACTGGCCGCCACCACGGTTGCCGCTACCGCCGCTACCGCAACGTCGATACAGCCGACTTCCGCGTCCTCGCCCTCACCGTCGCTGTCGTCCTCGCCCTCGTCCTCGCCCTCCGCGACTGCGACCACCCACACCACCGCACTGAGCACCCGGACCTGGACGTCCAGTCAGAACGGCTGGGGCCCGGTGCAGGTGAACCGCAGCACCGACGGGCACGCCCTCACCATCCACGGCACCGTCTACGACCAAGGGCTCGGCGCCCACGCCCCCAGCGAGGTCGACTACAACCTCGGCGGTACCTGCACCACCCTCAGCGTGGACGTGGGCATCGACGACGAGGTGGGCGCGAACGGCTCGGTCGTCTTCCAGATCTACCGGGACGGCACGGAGGTCGCCGACAGCGGGCTGATGCTCGTCGGCCAACCAGCGAAGCACCTCACCGCGGACCTCACCGGCGCTGCGCAGCTGCGCCTCGTGGTCACCGACGGCGGCAACGGCAACAACTCCGACCACTCCGACTGGGGCGGACCGCTCATCACCTGCAACTGACCGGCGGGGCAACCGTGATCGCCTGCTGGACGGTCAGATCGGCCCAGCACAAGGCTGGTTAAGATCCACGAATGAGCGCTGACTTTCCCCTACACCGAACGACGAATCCGCTGCCCGAGGCCGAGCGAGCGGAGATTCTCGCCGCGCCCGGGTTCGGCCGCCACTTCACCGACCACATGGCCTCGGCGAAGTGGACGCGAGACGCCGGCTGGCAGGACCGCAAGGTCGGGCCGCTGGAACCGTTCTCGCTGCACCCCAGTGCCGCGGTGCTGCACTACGCGCAGGAGATCTTCGAGGGGTTGAAGGCGTATCGCCACGCCGACGGCAGCGTCTGGTTGTTCCGTCCGGAGGCCAACGCCCGGCGCTTCGCCCGCTCGGCGCGGCGGCTGGCGTTGCCGGAGTTGCCCGAGGAGGAATTCCTCGCCAGCGTACGGGAGTTGGTCCGGGCCGATGAGCCGTGGGTTCCGGTGCCGACGGGGGAGGAGAGCCTGTACCTGCGGCCGTTCATGTTCGGCTCCGAGGCGTTCCTCGGTGTGCGGCCCGCCGCGCAGGTGGTCTACTCGGTGATCGCCAGCCCCGCGGGCCCGTACTTTCCGTCCGGCGTCACCGGGGTCACGCTCTGGGTGAGCAGCCGGTTCACGCGTGCCGCCGAGGGCGGTACCGGCGCGGCCAAGTGCGGCGGGAACTACGCCGCGGGCCTGGCCGCGCAGATCGAGGCCCAGGAGCACGGCTGCGACCAGGTGATGTACCTGGACAGCGCGGGCCGGGGCGACCTGGAGGAGTCCGGCACGATGAACCTGTGCCTGGTCACCTCGGACGGCCGGCTCGTGACGCCCGCGCTCGGCACCATCCTGGAGGGCGTCACCCGCGACACCATCCTCGCTCTGGCCGCCGACCACGGTCTGACCCCGGTGGAGCGGTCCGTCAATCTCGATGAACTGCGTTCCGGTGCGGCCGACGGGAGCATCACCGAGGTGTTCGCCGCGGGCACGGCCGCGGTGGTCACGCCCATCGTCGGATTCAAGGGCGACGGCTACGAGTTCGCCGTCGGCACGGGGATGCCAGGCAAGCAGACGCTGGCGCTGCGCGAGCACGTTCTGGACATCCAGTACGGCCGCCGCGAGGACACGCACGGCTGGATGCGACGGGTGATCTGAACGGGTGATCTGAACCGAGGGTCCGGGGCTCTTTGGGACAGGAATGGGACACCGTCACAGCCCTGTCCCGGAGGGGTGCTGCAGGCTGTACGAGCATGATCGTCTGTGTGATTCTTCTGGTGACGGCGGCGGGCAGCCGCGAACTACCTTGCTTACTTGGGAGATAATCCAGATGCGTGTTCAGCGTGCCATGGCGGCAAGCGTGTTGGCGGTCGTGGCGGGTATGGCGCTGACCGCCTGCCAGGGGAGCGTGAGCGGCAGCGTGACCACCACGGGCGGCGGTCAGTCGAACGCCGCGCAGGCCGGCGCCGGGACCGGCGGCAGCGGTTCTTCGGGCAACGGCTCGTCGGGCAACGGTTCTTCGGGTACGGGTAGTTCGTCCGGCGGGTCCAAGACGGCCGGCAAGGGGCCGTCCGGTTCCGCTGCCGGCAGCCAGTGCACGACCGCCAACCTGGGCATCACCACGGCGGTGGGCAAGGGCACGCCGCCGGAGGCCGACATGGCCTCGGTCAGCGTCTCGTTCACCAACAAGGGAAGCGCCAGTTGCACCCTGGACGGCTTCCCCGGAGTGGACCTGACCACCGGTGCGGGCCCCACCTCGGTGCCGCGCGGCCGGCACCAGGGGAGCGCCGTCACTCTCGCGGCAGGGGCGAGCACCCAGTCCGTCATCTGGTTCCGCACCAACCCCCCTGGCCACACCAGCATCAAGGTCACCGGCATGACGATCACCCCGCCCGGAGAGACCCACTCGGTCAAGCTGGACTGGCCGGGCGCCCCTTTCGCCAACGCCGCGGACGACGGCGGCACGGACACCCTGTACCTGGAGCCGGTCGGCTACCACGGCTGACGAACCTGACCTGCCCCACGGCTGCCCGGTCCCCTCCGACCGGGCAGCCGTTGCGGTTTCACCCGTGCCCGTGTAGGCGGATTCCGGCGACGACGGATTTCCCGCGCGTCGGGCGGGCCACCACGCCCCAGGCGTCGCTGAGCGCCTCCACCAGCAGCAACCCCCGCCCGCCGCAAGCGTCGGGGGCAGCTGTGCGGAGGACGGGACGGCCAGAGCCGGGGTCGGAGACGGCGAGCCAGTGGTGGTTGTCGGCGGTCCAGAAGACGAGCTCGATCATCTCGTCACCGTCGTCGGCCTGGGCGCCGTACCGGATCGCATTGGTGACGAGCTCGGAGGTCAGGAGCCGGAGCTCGTACGAGAGTTGGGCCCTGCAGGGTCGCGGCAACGCGTCCGCCACCGCCCGCCGGGCGCGGGGGACGGACGCGAGCTCGGCCGGGAACCGCCAGTAGGCGGGGACGGTAGGGACGGCGTTGGGGAGAGCGGCGAGCGGGATTCCAGGCATGGCTGACTCCTCGCGGGTTTTGACGGGTAGTTGACCGCACGCGAGTGCGGTGACGGCGCCGCCGGTGACCTGCCTCCCTGGGCGCGGGCACACCCGTCCCAGGGAAGGCGGGCATGCTCGCGCGGTGCACTTCCGGACGTTGCCGTGTGTAGCTCCTGCGCTACTCAAGGTAGGGCATTGGGGGCACATGTGCTACCTGGTCTTGACAGGAGATGGACCAAAGATCCTCGGACGAGGCACACTTGGCTCCATGCAGGGAGAGGGAGCAGATGCCGCCGAGGAGTAACCCAACAGCCCGTCAGCAACGCCTCGGGGCTGAGCTTCGCAAGCTCCGCGAAGCTTCTGGCCTGTCCACTGAGCAAGCAGCGGCAGTGCTGGCGACGAACCGGACAGTGATCACGAGTACCGAGGCGGGGCGTCACGGGATCAGCCCCGAGCGCGTGCGTCGGTTGGCCTGTAACTACGACTGCGCAGACTCGGCGTTGATCGAGGCACTTGTGCGTATGGCCTCGGATCACACCAAGGGGTGGTGGGAGGAGTTTCGCGGGATCCTGCCGCCGACCTTCCTGGATATCTCCGAGTTGGAATGGTTCTCCCAGGGGCTCCGTATGAGCACCATGACCCACGTCCCGGGCTTGTTCCAGACCGAGGCGTTCGCAAGGGCATTGTTCGATGCGGCCATCCCGCCCCTGCCGGCTGAGGAGTTCGAGGCGCGGGTTGCCCATCGGGTCCAGCGGCGCCAGGTGCTCGACCGGCCCGATGCGCCGCCGTATGTCGCCATAATCCACGAAGCAGTGCTCCGCATGGAGGTCGGCGGCCGCCAGGCCTTGCGCGAGCAGCTGTACTACATCCTGGAGATGACGGAGCGGGAGAATGTCACGGTCCAGGCTGTCCCATTCTCGGCTGGCGCATTTCCCGGCTCGGGACAGTCAATGCTGTACTCCAAGGGAGACGTGCCGAGTCTCGATGTCGTGCAACTCGACCGAACGACTATTGCCGAGTTTCTGCACCTGGAAGGTCAACTGCGAAAATTTTCGCTCCATCTGGATCAGATGCAGCGTGTCGCACTGTCGATAGAGCAGACTCGCGACTTGATCCGTTCCATCGCACAACAGCTATAGGAGAAGTTCCATGTCGGAAATTACGTGGGAAGACCCATTCTGCCAGGACTCCGGGAACTGCTTCCGCCTCGGCACTGACGCGGACGGTAACGGCTACATCGCAGTCAACGGCCAGGAACACCAGCCGCTCACCGACTCGGTGGAGGCGCTGCGGACGCTGATCCTGGACATCAAGGCGGGGAAAGCCGACCATCTCCTGTAGTTGGCAGTGGCCGGGGCGGTGGGTCGCTGCCGTCCCGGCCCCACGGTCAGGAGGACCGATGCCTCAGATCACGTGGGAAGATCCCTTTTGCGGAGAAGGCAACGCCTGCTTCCGTCTCGGCACCGACACCGAAGGCAACGGCTACATCGCGGTCAACGGTCAGGAACACCAAGCCCTTACCGACTCCCGTGCCGCACTCCGTGCCCTCATCCTCGGCATCAAGGCCGGTGAGGCCGATCATCTGCTCCAGGGGTAGGGCCGTCTCGCCGTCCCCGGCTGCTCGGCAGTCGGCGTCAGCCGCGGTGGAATCCGTCGTTGCAGCGTTCCACATGGTCGAGGGTGACGCACAGGGTGGCTGCAGTGGGGCCGCCGAACACGTCGAGTTCAAGGGAGTCGGTGGGCGCGCCGGAGGCGGCCGTCAGCCACAGCGTCTCGTACGGCCATTCACCGTCCCGGCCCAACTTCCACTCGCCTGTGGTGTTGGTGAACTGTGGCGTCCAGGGACCGTTCGGGCCCAGGTACGGGAGGTTGGAGCTGCGGAACTCACCATCGGCGTGCAGTTCGATCTGTCCGCCGTCGGTGCCGGTCCAGGTGCCGACGACTGCGGAGTCGGCGGAGTTGGCGTGTGCGGGTAGCCACGGTTGTTCGGCCTCATAGCCGGTGACGACCCACCACGCTCCGGCGAGCAGGACGCCGACGCCGGCCAGCGCGACGCCGCCGCGTACCCGCCACGCCCGCGACCGCGCGTGGATGGCGAAGGCGCAGGCCGCGATCATGATCTGCGCCGGCCACAGGAATGCCAGCAACAGGCCCAAGTCACACCAGATCACCCACTGCACCGAGCGGCGCCGACCGTCCGGTCGCCGTTGGTAGGCCTGGCTGACGCCGAGGATGGCGATGCCGACCACCCACGCGATGGAGATCTCCACGTAGTGGTCGAGACCGGCGGTGTCCGACTGATCGGGTCCCGACCAGTTGAACAGCTCGAACAGGCCCGTCGCCACCAGCGCGACGGCACACCCGAGCAGGCCGAACGCGGCCAGCGCCGCCCGAAGGTACCGCAGGCTGTCCGGCACCTCGAGCGCTCTCTGCCCGTCGGCGTCCCCCGGCTCGGCTGATAGGCCATCAGCATCGGACTGCGCCGATACTCCACTCAAGCTGCCCAACCCCTTGATCAATTTCTCCCCACGCGAACCTAGCCCGCTGCCGTACCCTCCCGGCAGTGGCGGGCCGGCATTGCGACAGAACCACGACAGAGTGCGTGCGGGCAGTCAGTGGGCCTTTCTCATGTCACGGTGGACTTGTCCGTGACAGGGTTCGCGGATTCGATCCGCTTGGCCCTGCTGCGGACGTATGGGTTGCTGTCCCAGGTCGCGGACCCGTCGAAGATGTCCACCCCCGTGGTGCTGCCAGCGGTGGTCGTCAGGACGTCGAGGATGAAGAGCAGCCGCTCCAAGCTGGGCTTCCGTCGTGTCTCGGGCGGTCCCAGGACCTGCCATGCCCAGCCCACCGCGATGGCGGCTACTCGCTGATCGTCGTACGCGCGACTGTGCCTGGCTTCACTGATGACCCGAAGCCGCTCCTTCCTTGGCAGTTCCCCCCACCAAACCCTGGCCGAACCACCGACTGGAATCCGCTCACGCAGCAGCACAGACACCCCTCCCCGCAGCTGTTGGCCACCATCCACGGGCTCGACTCCCGATCAGTCGAGACTACGACCACTGGCTACCGACTTCATCTGCGAGATCGCCCGCGACCTGTGAGGCGAGCCCGGCTACTGCTCGGCGATCAAGCCGGGCAGTTTGCGCATGTCGTCGAAGACGATGGTGTCGGGTCCTTCGAGCTGCTCGGCCTGGGTGAGCCCGCCCGCGTAGCCGAAGGCTCGCATTCCTGCGGCGCGGGCCGCCTGGACGCCCGGCCGGCTGTCTTCGACGACCACGCACGCGGCCGGGTCGACGCCCAACTGCCGTGCGGCGTGCAGGAACAGGTCAGGGGCAGGCTTGCCGTGGGAGACCTCGCTGGCGCTGTAGATGCGACCTGCGAAGCGTTCGTACAGGCCGGTACGACCGAGGGTGTGGCGCATCTTCTCGTGGGAGCCGCTGGAGGCGACGCAGGTCGGCAGGTCGATCGAGTCCAGGGCCTCGGGCAGCCCCTCGATGGGGGACAACCCGGCGTCCACCGCCTCCCGGTGGAGGTGTTCGAAGCGTTCCCACCAGGTGGCGGCCGTCTCCTCACCGAGGCGCGCGGCGACCTGCTCGCGGATGGAGACACTGGAGCGTCCGATGAACCGGTCGATGACCTCGTCCTCGGTCAGCGGCCAACCGAGTTCCGCCCCCAGCGCGACCTGGACGCGCGCGGCGATGCGCTCGCTGTCGACCAGCACCCCGTCACAGTCGAATATCACCAGTTCAATCGGCTTGATCATCCCCGCAGCATACGGCCGCCGGGTGACACCGCAGCGGTGATCCGGCGCGATGCGGGCCGCCCGCCCGCCCGCACTCGCCTCGCTCAGCGCGCCATGGAGAACGCCAGCTCCTGGGCCCGCTCACGCAGTTGCTCTGCCCGTGCGCCATCGCCCTCGTCGGCGAGCGCCGTTGGGCGTGCGCATACCTGCACGTCGCGAAGCCCGTCGCCCGGGGTGACACCTTCTATGCGAGGCTGAGGGCCATGGATCTCACGCGGCAGTTCGCGATGCCCAAGGGAGTGGTCGGCCGCCTGGTCGGCGGGCTGATGGCGGTGATCAACAAGTCCCAGGTGGAGACCGTTGTCGCCGAAGTGGCTGCGGTGCGGGGTGAACGGGTGCTGGAGATCGGATTCGGTCCAGGCGTCGGGCTGGTGGCCCTGGCGCGGACAGCACCGGAGGTACGGGTCGCGGGCATCGACCCCTCGTCCGCCATGGTGGCGGCGGCGCGGCGGCGGGTCCGGCGGTTCGGCGGGCGGGTGGAGCTCCGGGAGGGCACAGCTGCCGCACTTCCGTGGGACGACGCAGCTTTTGACGCTGTGTTCGCGACCAACAGTGCGCAGCTCTGGCAGCCCAGGGTCGGTTCGCTGGCTGAGGTGCTGAGGGTCCTGCGACCGGGGGGCCGACTGGTGCTCGGCGTACTCGAACGGGCGGTGCTGCCCGACGGCGGGAGCGCCGGGCCGCAGTTCGACGCGGACCTGCTGCCGGACGTGGAGGATTCGCCGCCATCCGGGCCGAGTGGCGGCCCTCCACCATGGGCGGCCGGGAGCTCCTCGTACACGCCGTCCGCCCCACCGCTTGACCATTCACCGCGTGTTGTCGGGTGTCCAGCGGAGGGTCATATCGGGGAGGTTCTCCATGTTGCGGTCGCCGTCGTTGGTGTCGAGGACCGTGAAGCCGTGGTGCTCGTAGAACGCGCGGGCCTCGGTGTTCTGCTGGAAGACGTGCAGGGACACCCCGCCCGGGCTGTGCTGCTTGACCTCCTCCAGAAGCAGCGTGCCGACGCCCTGGCGGCGAGTGTCAGGGCGCAGGTAGAGGTAGCCGAGCAGGTCGCCCTCGACGGCGGCGTAGCCGAGGATCTCCGCGTCGCGCACCGCGACCCAGGTGCGGGACTCCTTGAGCAGGACGTCCTCGACCCACCGGGTCACCTGGTCGTGGGTGCGCTTCTGCGGGGGCAGGTACGGCATGGTCGCCGCACGGGAGGTCATGTGGATGGTGGCGATCGCCGCCGCGTCCGTGGTGCCCGCGAGCCGCACGCTCGTCTTGCTGTCTTCAGTCACAGCAGGAATCTACAAGGCCAGCGGCCGGCGGAGAGAGCTCAGGCCTGGTCGACCTCGGCCCGCAGGGAGTTGTAGTCGGCGAATGCCGACTCGACGTCCGCGCGGGTCAGGCCGTAGCGCGCCAGGTCGTAGCGGTGGGGGCGGGTGCCCTTGGGGCGGGCGGTGACGTCGGGGAGCCGGGCGGCGTCGGCGGCGGTCCATCGGGCGCCGATGGACTCGTAGAGCTTCGGGGCACCCGCGGCCGGGTCGGTGCCGAGCCAGGAGTACGGGACGTCCACCAGCGCCTCCCGGGGGACCGCGGCCCGACTCGCGAGACCCCGTGCCATCGAGCGGCTCAGCAGTTCGAGCCAGGTGGCGCCGATGCCGTGCAGGTCGAGGGGGCGGACGGTGATGGCCATGCCGTGCTCGACCAGGCTGCAGAACGACGGCACGACGGCGACCGGGTCGCGGTGGGTCCACACGATCGTGGCGTCGGGGAAGACGGTGCGCAGCGCGTCGAGGTTCTCCAGGTGCATGGGGGACTTCAGCACCCAGCGGCGTCGGGGACGGCCGTACTGGAGCACCTGGAAGACCTGCTTGAGGTGGCGGTAGTCGGGGACGAAGTCCCGTTCGTAGTGCCAGGCCTGGTACTCGGGCATGCGGGCCTGGGAGAGCGGCATGACGGTGTGCGGAAGCGCGAAGGTGCACTCGTCGGGGCCCTCGGCGTGCAGGGGGTGGATGTCGCGGAAGCGCGGGGCGAACAGGTCGATTCCGCCGACCATCCGGCGCGCGGCGGTCACCGCCTGCTGCCGCTGCCGGGGTGGCGCGTCCAGGTCGGGTGTGAGCAACTCCCAGAGCAGCGGGCAGCGGTGCTCGTCCGAGAGGGACAGCACGCTGTGGGTGAGTGTGGTGGCCGTGCGTGGCAGGCCCACCACGAACACCGGCTTCTCGACGGGCTCCCGCTCGATCTCGGGGTGTTCGGCGATCAACTGCCGGATCCGGGTCCGGTTGGTGAGATGCCTGCGGACGTGCGCCTGCGCGGACACCCAGCCGACCGGGGTGAGGTTCTCGTCGCCCGCCCAGTGGCGCAGTAGCGACCGGAAGTCGTCGACGAACTGCTGGTCCCCCTCCGCCTGCCCGGTCGTGGCGACGAGCCGGTCGAAGGTCCGGTCGGGGAGGCGCCGGGAGCCGAAGCCCGGCCGGAGCAGCAGATTGGCCAGGGTGAGGGCGAGCGGGGCGGACGACACGGGGTCGGGTTCCTTCCGGAGGCGCGGTGTCCAGGAGTTGGCGCAGGCTACCCGCCGTGGCTACCCACCGTGCCGACCCGGCAACCTTCCCCTCCGCCATCAAGCGCTGCCGACTACCCGCTGCCCTCCGCCAGTTGTTCGGCCAGCGAGCGGTGGAACGCGGTGACCAGGGCCTGGGTCAGCAACGGCTCTATCTGGCCGGTGAGTTCGCGCATGCGGTCGACTTCGGCGGCGGCCGGCGCGCTCTCCCGGAAGGGCTTCCAGACGGTCTCGCGGAACAGCCGGTTCAGCTCCTGCGCGGCGGCTCGGCTGTGCAGGCGGACCACGGCGCGGGCGGTGACGATGGTCTCCAGCGGGATCGGCAGGTCCAACACCCGTGCGCCCAGCGGGAGGAGGCCGGGGTCGACGGTGAACAGGCCCTCGTCGTCGGTCCGTTGGAGGGCGCCCATGGCCACCAGCTGGTCCAGGTCGGCGCGCGAGAGCTCGCGTCCGGTGCGGCGGGAGAGCTGCTCGACGCTCGCCTGCTCGGCGGTCTCCGGGGCCCAGACCGCGATCAGCGCGCGGTGGATGGCGAGGTCCAAGGCGCTGAGGTCGTCCGGGAGTTGGTCGAGGTAGCGCTCGATCGCGGCCAGCGTGAGGCCGAGCCGCTGCAGCTCCTCGATGAGCTCCAGCCGGTCCAGGTGCTCGGCGCCGTAGAGGCCGACCCGGCGCGGGCCGAGCTCGGGGGGTGGGAGCAGGCCGCGGCCGCTGTAGAAGCGCAGGGTCCGCACGGTCACCCCGGCCCGGGCGGCGAGTTCGTCCACCGTCAGGCGCAGGGGCGCGGCCGGCCGGTTCGCGGACATGGGGCGCCTCCTGGTGGGACAGTCCTGCTGTGACAGTAGCAGTGTGACTGTCCCACCAGGAGGCACTAGCCCTAAATGTGGCAACGGCCGGGACGCGAGGGCCGGATCAGCTGACCAGCAGGTCGGCGTGGTGCCGGCGGGCCACCTCGGGATGGGCGCGCAGGTATCCCTTCAGCTCGTTGCGCCCGAACTCGGCGAAGAGCGGGTTGGCCGGATCCTCGGTGGCGCCCGGCGCGTGGTGCGCGTGCGGGAAGTCCAGCGGCTCGATGTGCGCGTCCAGCCGCGGGTTGTAGAAGAACGGCACGGAGTAGCGCTCGCGGCCCCCGGGCGGGCTGACCACCCGGTGGTTGGTGGCCTTGAGGAAGCCGTCGGTGGCGACTTCGAGCAGCTCGCCGAGGTTGACCACGAACGCGCCGGGCATCGACGGCACGTCCAGGAAGCTGCCGTCCGCGCGCTCCACCTGCAGGCCGGGGACGCTGTCGGTGAGCAGCAGGGTCAGGAACCCGTAGTCCTTGTGCGCTCCCACGCCCTGGCCGTTGCCGTTCGGGGCGCTGCCGGGGTAGCGGACCAGCTTGAGGCGCAGATGCGGGTGGCCAGCGAAGGCGTAGTCGTAGAAGTCCGGACGGGCGCCGATGGCGGTCAGCAGCTCGTGCAGCAGCAGCTCGGCGACCGAGCTGAGCCGCTCGATCCAGTGCAGGGCGGCGGCACGCAGCTCGGGGTGACCGGCCGGCCACTGGTTGGGGCCCTCCAGCCACCAGTAGTCGGGCTCACCGGGGGCGGGGCGGTGCGCGGGCAGTTCGGCGCCTATGTCGATCTGGTCGCGCCAGTCGCTGCGGCCGCCGGTGCGCTCGTCACCGATCCTGGTGTAACCCCGGAAATGCGGTGAGTTGAGGTTGCTGATCGCCATCCGGTCGGCCTCGGGGAGGGCGAAGAAGGCGTGCATCGCGCTGGTCAGGTCCGTGGTCTCGGCGGCGGTGATGCCGTGACCGGTGAGGTGGAAGAAGCCGACCCCGGTGGCCGCCTTGAGCAGGTCCGCGTGCAGCGCCGCACGCTGCTCGGGGGTGCCGGAGGCGGCGGAGAGGTCGATCACCGGAAGCTCGTTGGCCGGTGCGGAGGTGTGCTGCGTGGACGTGTGCTGCGTGGAGGTGTGCTGCTGCGACATGAGGGTGACATCCGCTGGGTGAGGCCCGGTCGGTCCCGGCGGTGGCCGGGAGCACCGGAAGCGCGGCGGAGTTGGGCCGTGCTTCCGGGGCCGGGGTCCTGAAAGGGGAGGGTGAGGGGTCAGCGGGAGCGTCGACAGGACATGCTCGTGACGCGGAGCAGGTCCACGTGGCGACGGCTGACTAGGAGAAGCACGTCAACCAGCGTAGACGAGGGCCGGAGGCGGGCGGCACTTGGCATGCATGCTCCAGGATTATGCGGGCCGGTCCGGTAGGGCGTCGATAGACAGATCGGACATTCTCGCCCACGGCTCAGCACTCAGGGGTTCAGCGGCTCTGCTCCTGGAGGTTCAGCAGCTCTCTGCTCCGCGCTAGGGGTTCAGCAGCGGTTCAGGAGCTCTGCTCCGCCACCGAGCTGCGCACCTCGTCCATGTCCAGCGCCTTCGCCTGCTGGATCAGCTTCTCCAACGCCGGCGCCGGCAGCGCGCCGGGCTGCGAGAAGAGCACCACGCCCTCGCGCACGATCATCAGCGTGGGGATCGAGGTGATCTCGAAGGTGGCGGCCAGCTCCTGCTGCGCCTCCGTGTCCACCTTGCCGAAGACCAGATCGGGGTGGTTCTCGGCAGCCTTGTCGTAGACCGGGGCGAAGTTGCGGCAGGGACCGCACCAGGACGCCCAGAAGTCGATCAGGACGAAGGAGTCCTTGGACACGACGTCGTTGAAGTTGTCCTTGGTGAGCTCGACTGTAGTCATGCAGGCGTGAACAGCCCGAGGCCCGCCCGCTATTCCGCAGCGTCCCGAGAGGTGTCCCCGGCGTCCCGGGAGGTGTCCCGATAGGTCTCGAGCAGCCGCAGCCAGATCTCGCCGACCGTCGGGTAGGACGGCACCGCGTGCCAGAGCCGGGCCAGCGGCACCTGGCCGACCACCGCGACCGTCGCGGCGTGCAGCAGCTCGCCCGCGCCGGGCCCGACGAAGGTGGCGCCCACCACGCAGCCGCGCTCCTCGTCCACCACCATGCGGGCCTGGCCGCGGTAGTTGTCGGCCTGCAGCGACGCCCCGGCCACCCGGCCGAGGTCGTAGTCGACCACCCGGATCCGCAGCCCGGCCCGTTCGGCGGCGGCCGCCGTCAGCCCGACCGAGGCGGCCTCCGGCTCGGTGAAGACCACCTGCGGCACGGCGGCCGCGTCGGCGGTGGCCACGTGCGCGCCCCAGGCGGCGGTGTCCAGCGGACGGCGGTGCGCCAGCTCGCCGATCGCCGCTCCCGCGATCCGGCCCTGGTACTTGCCCTGGTGGGTGAGGAGCGCGCGGTGGTTGACGTCCCCGGCCGCGAACAGCCAGTCGCCCTCGACCCCGCGCACCGCGCAGCTGTCGTCCACCTCCAGCCAGGCGCCGGGGGTCAGGCCCACCGTCTCCAGGCCCAGGTCATCGGTGCGCGGCGCGCGTCCGGTGGCGTAGAGCAGCTCCTCGGCCTCCAGGCCGTCACCGGCGTCGAGGCGGACGGTCAGTACGCCGTCCTCGCGCTCCACCGAGGTCACCGAGACGCCCGTGCGGATGATCACACCAGCCTCGGTCAGGCCGGCGGCGACCAGCTCCCCGGCGAACGGCTCCATCCGCGGCAGCAGCCCCCCGCCGCGCACCAGCAGCGTCACCCGCGAGCCGAGCGCCTGCCAGGCCGCGGCCATCTCCACCCCGACCACCCCGCCGCCGACGATCACCAGGCGACGCGGCACCACGGGGGAGCTGGTGGCCTCCCGGCTGGTCCACGGCGCGGCCTCGGCCAGCCCCGGGACGTCCGTGGGCAGCAGCGCGCGGCTGCCGGTACAGACGACGACGGCGTGCCGGGCGGTGAGCACCCGCGTGCCGCCCTCCGGCGTGCGGACCACCACCCGACGCGGGCCGTCCAGCCGCCCCTGGCCGCGGACCAGCACCGCGCCGATCCCCTCCAGCCAGGAGACCTGCCCGTCGTCTTTCCAGTTCGAGGCGAAGGAGTCCCGGCGGGCCAGCACGGCCGCGGCGTCCAGCGTCCCGGTCACCGCCTCGCGCGAGCCCGCGACGGCCTGCGCGGCCGCCAGGGCCGCAGCCGGACGCAGCAGCGCCTTGCTCGGCATGCAGGCCCAGTACGAGCACTCGCCGCCGACCAGCTCGCTCTCCACCACGGCGGTGCTCAGCCCGGCGGCCCGGGTGCGGTCGGCGACGTTCTCGCCGGTCGGGCCGCCGCCCAGGACCACGACGTCGTACGGCTCGGGCTGCGGCTCGGACTTCTGCTCGGGCTTGTGCTCAGGCTTGGGCTCGGTGCTCACGCGGGGCACTCCTCGGGGAAGTCGACAGCACTGTCGAGCCCATCCTGGGCCACCCCGGCCCGGCGCGCAGGCCGATCAGCCCGTACATCAGCCCGAAGATGAAGGTGTCATGAGCTCGCTCACGGACCCTCGTGTTAGCCCGGATGCGCATGGCATACTCCGAAACGTGACAGGCAGCAGCGTGACCCGGGCTCTGCGCGCGACGGTGTTCGCGACGCTGGCCGTTCCGCTGTCCGCACTGGGCCATGTGCTGGTCACCGGCCGTGCGCTGCCGGTGAACCTGCTGGTCGCCGCCGGCGGGGTGGTCTTCCTGCTGGCCGTGCTGCTCTCCGGCACCGAGCGCGGGTTCCTGCAGATCGCGGCGCTCTTCCTGCCCGTCGAGCTGCTGCTCAACACCACCTTCAACCTCGGCCAGGACGCCTGCCCCCGCCCGACCCGCACCCACGGCCTGGACCTGATGGTCTGCGGCGGCGGCTCGGTCGGCGCCGGCGACGGCACCGGGCTCACCCTGGCACCCGCCCTGGTGGAGCTGGCGCTGCTGGCCGTGCACGTGGCCGCCACGCTGCTCGCCGCGCTCTGGCTGCGCCTGGCGGAGGCCGCGCTGTCGCGGCTGCCGCAGCTGCTGCGCACGCTGGCGCGGCTGAGCCCGGGCCGGCTGCTGGCGCTGCTGCTGCTCGCCCCGGTGCCCGCCCGTCCCTCGCCCGGCGTGCCACTGCCCGAGCCCCGGCCCGAGCACGCGCCTGCCGAGGACCTGCCGCTCGGCCCGTCCCGCCGCCGGGGTCCGCCGGCCGCCTACGCGCTCGCCTGCTGAGCCCTCCCCGCGATCGGGGACGGCCCGCAGCATGCGCCGCCGGCCCCCACTCATCCTTCGCGGACAGGACCGACGCTTTCCCATGGCCAACAACGCCAAGAGCAACAACCCCAGCAAGAACAACCCGAAGCCGGGCAACCCCTCCGAGCAGCAGAACGACCGCCGTCAGCGCGCCTACGAGGCCCGGATGCGCGAGCAGCGCTCCGAGGCGATACGGCGCCGGATCGTCCTCGGCGTCTCGGCCACCCTGGTGGTCGCGATCGCGGGCGGCGCGGTGTGGGCGGTCAACGACGCGAAGAGCAAGAAGTCGGGCAGCAGCGCCTCGGCCGCCGCGAACGCCCAGGTGGTGACCCCGGCGAACACCACCGGCGACGGCACGGTGATCACCTACGGCAAGGCCGACGCGGCGCACACCCTCACGGTGTACGAGGACTTCCGCTGCCCGATCTGCCAGAAGTTCGAGACCACCGACGGCCAGGCCGTCCAGCAGCTCGCGGACAACGGCACGTACAAGATCGACTACCACGTCGCCGCCTTCCTGGACGACAACCTGGGCGGCACCGGCTCGATCAACGCCCTGGCCGCGGCCGGTGCGGCGCTGAACCAGAGCGTGGACGACTTCAAGAAGTTCCACGACGTCCTCTACGCCAACCAGCCCGACGAGCAGACCGACGGCTTCGGCAACGTCAACACCCTGATCAGCCTGGCCGCCAAGGTGCCGGGTCTGAACATGGACGCCTTCACCGCCGCCGTCAAGGCGAACACGTATATGCCGTGGGCCCAGAAGGTCGCCGCGCAGTTCAACACCAGCGGCGTCACCGGCACCCCGACCCTCAAGCTCGACGGCAAGGCGCTGAACGTCTTCGGCAACAGCGGCCCGATCACCCCGGACCAGTACACGGCCATGATCAAGCAGCAGATAGGCGGCTGACGATGAGATCCGAGACCGAGGCCGGCACCGAGGCCGTCGTGCCCGCCCGTACGGCTGCTGCCGCGCCCGCGGCGCCGTCGCGCGGCTACGCGTGGGTGCTGTGCGTGGCCGGGGCCGTGGGCCTGGCCGCCGCGTTCGTGCTGACCACTGACAAGATCAAACTGCTGCAGAACCCGAACTACGTTCCGAGCTGCAACATCAATCCGATCATCAGCTGCGGTTCGGTGATGCGCACCGCGCAGGCCTCGGTCTTCGGATTCCCCAACTCGCTGCTGGGCCTGATCGGCTTCGCGGTGGTGGTGGCGACCGGCGTCGGCGTGCTGGGCGGCGCCCGGTACCGGCGCTGGTACTGGCTCGGGCTGCAGGCCGGCACGGTCTTCGGCATCGTGCTGATCCACTGGCTGATCGGGCAGACGCTCTACTCGATCGGCGCGGTCTGCCCGTACTGCATGGTGGTCTGGGCCGCGACGATCACGCTCTTCTGGTACACCACCCTGCACAACCTGCGCACCGGGGTGATCCCGGTCGGCCGGCGCCTGCAGCCGGTGGTCCGCGAACTCAACCGCTACCACTGGGTGGTGCCGGTGCTCTGGTACGCGGGGATCCTGCTGCTGGTGCTCAACCGCTTCTGGTCGTACTGGAGCACGTTGATCTAGGTAGCTAGCTACCAGCCGGCTTTGCCGCGCGGGCCGACCGGTGTCGTGATGCCGGTCGGCCCGCGGCGCTGCGGGGATTAAATCTCTGCGATCAAGGCAGCGCGGGCCCTATGGTCGTGAACCTCCCGATGGGGAGAGGAGGTTCACCAGACAATGGGACTGTTCAAGGACGCGCCGCCCAGCGCGCATCCCGAGTACACGCAACTGCGCTTCATGGCGGCGGGAACACCGTCATGGTGGAAGCAGAACCGGCACAAGGTCCTCGCGATCGCAGGTCTCCTCAGCGGATTCTGGCTCGCCGGACACCTGCACGACACCACCCCCAGGACCTGCACCCCGGCCAGCCCGTCCGTCACCGTGTCCCACTGACCGAACGACCCTGCCCCGGCCCCGCCACCTCACGGGCCCGGGGCACGACCAGTGCGCCGGTGGGGTTGCGTCCGATGAGGGCGTTCACGGCTGAACCTACGGACGCTGCGGGTTGTACTCGTAGCCGATGGTGAACCTGGTGGGGATGCACCACTCTCCGTACTCGATGATCCCGTCCTCATCCGACCAGCGGTGCACACCGGCCAGGATCGGGGAGCCCACCGCGATCCCGAGCGCGGATGCCTCCCGGGCGTTCGCCGCCCGCCCGTGCATGTCATCCCTGGCATGCGTGATGGTGCGCCCGCTGACTACCAGTACTTTGCCGAGGATTCCCGCGTTCTTCCCGGCGGCCTTGCTCAGCAGGTCCGGCACCATGGCAGCAAACTCTGCCGGATAGTAGACCCCTTGGTACATGGTGCGTTGGCGGCCCTTGCCCGTGACGAACTCCCGCCTCACCAGCTGGTCGCCCGGGTCAAGGTTGAAGAGATCTTGCACGTAAAGCGGAGGTACCCCCAGCTCAGCCACGGTGACCGTGCAGGTCTCCCCGCCCATCAGGCTGGATTGGATGCGCTGGACCTGGAGCAGCCGGTCACGTCCCGAGCCGGTCACTGCGGCCTCATCAGCAACGAAGGTGCCGCGAGGCGACGTTCGTACATAGCCTTCGACCTGAAGGGCCTGAAGGGCGCGGCCCACGGTGGCGCTGGCCACGTTCCAACGCTGGCACATTTCCCGCTGCGTCGGGAGCCGCGTCCCGGCCTCCAGCTCGCCGGCAAGTATCGCCTGACGGTAGTGGTCGGCGATCCGGGAAAAGGTTGAGCCTGTACCTGCCATGGGGGCCCCTTGTGATGTGACGGGCAGTCAGTGACCTAGGACACCGACAAGCGTACTCCCGCGTTGTAGCGCACCGGTAGCTTTGCGCTACATCGCCTCCCTGGTGCTCTAGGAGACTTGGCGCACTTTCCTGCTTCCCTGATGCCGGGTGAGTACGGCAGTGGTGCGCGAGCAGATGGGGCCCAACGGGGAGGTCCGAGATGGGATGGAGGTTCGCATGTCACGACTGAGCGAGATCACAGCGGCGAGACGGAAGCAGGCGGCGTTCGCAGTAGGAAAGTTGGGCTCGGCACTCGCGCGGGCCGGCGTGGCGCTGCCGTCCGTGGGTGTCGACTGGCAGTCGGTGTTGACCGGCGAAGTCCTGGTCGATCTCGGTCGGGCCCGGTCGGATGTGGTCGTAATGATTGCCGAACTGATCCTTGAGGGACTGGATGCCCGTGACAAGCAGCAGAGTTGAGTCGCAGCAGGATCGGATGGTGGATGACCTCCGCGAGGCTGCGCAGCAAGCCGTTGACGCCCTGGTGGGCGCGCTCAGGCTCAACAACCTCCCGGCTCTTCCGAGTTTGGAGGGTGGGCGGATCACGCTCACCCCGCACGGCGTCCACATCGAGATCGGCGGGTGCAACGTGCGCACGGTCCAGGCGATCGCCGATTGCCTCATGGATCATGCGCGTTGTTCGAACCGTGTTGTCCCCGGAACGGTCGTGTCCTCTGGGGTGGCCGAACTGTCCACTGTGCGAATGGAATTGAGCCAATGAACCACCCCTCGTCCGACGACATCCCGCCGGCCGGCTCCTACGTTGTCGACCGCAAGTCGCTGCGCATCCTGGTCGTCATGGACCACCGCCACGGCGAGCTCTACCTCCGCCCACCCGGCGGCGGCGTCGAGATCACCCGTAAGCCGGAACAAGTCCGCCCCGCCGACCGCAGCGAAACCCTGCGCGGCCGTGTAGCCAAGGCCAACCTCGACGCCGAACACGGCTGCGCCGGATGACCGGGGATGCACGACGAACTCCAACTGGCGCTGATCAAGCGGTATCTGGCGGGCGAGATGGCCCGCGTGAGGCGCTCATTCGCCGCGCAGCTGCTCGATGACCGGGGCGAAGGCGTGCATGGCGGGTTCCAGGACGGTGATGTACGTGAAGCCGTACCGCTCCCGTTGAGCGCGCAGCTGGTCGGCCATCTGCCGGACGGTGCCGATGAGGATGGTCGGCAGGTCGAGGGCCTCGTCCTCGGTGAGGTTCGGGATATTGGGGAGGGATGGCCGCAGGGCGGCGCGGCGGTCGTTGGTGACCGCGACCAGGTAGATCAGGACGTTCAGCTCGGCCGGCTCGGCGCGGTCGGCGGCGAAGCGCTGGTACGCGGCGACGCGTTCCTCCAGCTGCGCGGCTGTGAGCGTGATCGGTTTGCCGTCCGGGTCCGCGCGGCCCCCGCTGAACGCGGCGATCTCGGCGTGCCGGGCGGTCAGTTTCAGGATGCGGTCTCCGTTGCCGCCGATCAGGAGCGGCGGGCGAGGCCGCTGCAGCGGCTGCGGCGCGAAGTCGTCCGAGCCGTACAGACGGTCCAACTCCTCGATCGTGCGCTGAAGATGGGTCACGCGCTCGCCGGGTGTGCCGAAGGGCAGGCCGGCCGCATCGTGCTCCGCCTTTACGTAGCCGGCGCCGAGCCCCAACTCAAGGCGGCCGCCGGTGAGCTGGTCCGTGGTGGCGACCTCGCGGGCGAGCAGCGTCGGATTCCAGAAGCCGGCGTCGAGCACGAACGTGCCGAGCCGGGGTCGCTCGGTGGCCTCGGCCGCGGCGACCAGGGCGGGGAACGGCGCGGGCATGCCCAGGTGGTCGGGGACCGTGATCACGTCGTAGCCGAGCGCCTCCGCTGTGCGGCACTTCTCGCGCCACGGGCCGCTCGCCGCCGGGGTGAGCAGGGTGACGCCGAAACGGAACGGGCGGGCCATCCCCCTATCTTCGCAGGGAATCCCGGCCTTCAGGCCGGGCGGGAATGGGATCTTTGGCCCGGAGCCGCGAAGCGGCGAAGTTCGCTGCGAAGACTGGTGCGCAGCGTCAGGCCGGCTGCTTCTGGTTCTCGATGTACTCCTTCACGATGCTTAGCGGTGCGCCGCCGCAGGACCCCGCGAAGTACGAGGGTGCCCAGAACACCGAGCCCGTCCCGATGCGGTTGATCCGTCCGGTGTACTCGGCCCGCAGGTAGCGGGAGCTGACGCCCTTGAGGCTGTTGACCAGCTTGGACAGGGCGACCTTCGGCGGGTAGTGCACCAGCAGGTGGACGTGATCGCCCTCGCCGTTGAATTCCCGCAGCTCCGCACCGAAGCTCTCGCATACGTCCCGCATGATCGCCTCGCAGCGCGTCAGCATCTCGTCGTTGAAGACCTCACGCCGGTACTTGGTGACGAACACCAAGTGTGCGTGCAGGTGATAGACGACATGGTTTCCCCGGCGGATATCAGGATCTGGTTCCCAGCGTGGTGACATCCGCCAAGTTTGACAGGTGTTAAGGTGACCTGCGACCAGAAAGGGGGGTGGACCCGTTGGACACGCAGATCCGTGCGTACAAGTTCCTCATGCGACCCACCGCCCGTCAGGTCCAGGCCCTCGCCGCGATGCTGGTCGACCACTGCTCGCTCTACAACGGGGCCTTGGAGGAACGGCGCGACGCCTACCGTCACGCCTCGAAAACGACGGTCAAGTACGGCCAGCAGTCGGCGCAGCTCAAAGACATTCGGGCGTTCGACCCGCAGCGCCAGGGCCGGTGGTCGTTCTCCAGCCAGCAGGCGACGCTTCGGCGTCTGGACAAGGCGTTCGCCGCGTTCTTCCGTCGGGTCAAGTCCGGCGAGAAACCCGGATACCCGCGCTTCCGGGGCGTGAACTGGTTCGACACGGTGGACTTCCCCAGGGACGGGGACGGCTGCCGGTGGGACTCGATGCCCGGTCACCCTCCCAGGGTCCGGTTCCAAGGTGTCGGGCACGTCAAGGTCAACCAGCACCGTCAGGTGGTCGGCAGGGTCAAGACCGTCTCGGTGAAGCGCGAGGGCAAGCGCTGGTGCGTGGTGCTGACCGCCGAGCAGTCCAAGCCCGAACCGTTGGAACCCACCGGTTCGGTGGTCGGGATCGACCTGGGCATCGCCAATTTCCTCGCCGACTCCAACGGTGGCTTCGTTTCCAACCCGCGCTTCGGCCGGGAGAACGCCGAGGCCCTCGCGCAGGCTCAGCGGCACCTGGCCACCTTCCCCCGTGCTTGCCGGGACAAGCGCTCCAAGAAGCACCGCCGGGCCGTCGAGAAGGTCGCCGACCTGCACGGCAAGGTCCGCCGCCAACGGCTCGACCACGCGCACAAGACCGCCCTCACCCTGGTGCGCCGGCACGATCTGATCGCGCACGAGAAGCTGAGCATCAGCAACATGGTGCGGACGCCGAAGCCGAAGCCGGACCCCGCGCGGCCGGGCGGCTTCCTGCCCAATGGTGCCGCCTCGAAGGCCGGGCTGAACAAGTCGATCACAGATGCGGGTTGGGGGGTGTTCCTCGCGATCCTCACCAGCAAGGCTGCAAGCGCCGGCCGGACGATTATCGCGGTGGACCCCCGCAACACCTCCCGGACGTGCCCACAACCCGCGTGTGGCCACGTCTCCGGGGAGAACCGAACCACTCAGGCAAAGTTCCACTGCGTACGGTGTGGCCACACGGACCACGCGGACACGGTGGGTGCCATCAACGTTCTACGGGCCGGGCTGGTCCACTGCGACGCCAACCCGGCGTAACAGGAAGCCCCGTCCCCTTAGGGCGGGGAGGAGTCACGAACGCTCCTTGCACGTGAACAAGTTGGCGACGCCCGCTAGTTCATCACGATGTGCGCGATCGCCGCCAGTGGCCCATTCATGCGGGACGACGCAGCGCGCCCATCAGCCGGTGTGCGGACACTCGTGGCCGGGCGTCAACCAGCGGGGCTCGGACCGAGCCGTCGCCCTCGCAAGAGAAGAAGGACCTCGCACGGGTCGCGCAACGGCTTGGCTGGACTCCCAGGAGGTCACCTGGAAGTCGTCCACCCCGACTTCCGGTGAAGACCGCTGACGGGCGTCGCCAGCGTAGGGGCAGCGGGGATGAAGCCGACGGTGGGAATTGGATGGTACGTGCCTGGGCGGCGGCGTAGCGTCGCGGCCATGAACCCAGAGACCCCAGCAGCCGCACTGCTGATCCGTGCGGAGAGCCCCGACGACCAGGGTGAGGTCCGCAGGGTCCATGCCCTGGCCTTCGGGGGCGGTGAGCGGGTGCCGAGGTTGGTGGAGGCGCTGCGGGCGGCCGAGGCGGCGCTGCCTCCGTTGTCGTTTGTCGCCGTCCTCGACGGGCGGGTGGTCGGGCACGTGATGCTGAGTGCGTGCCGGTTGGATGCGCTGCCCCGGCTGGTGGACGTCTACTCGTTGTCGCCGCTGGGTGTGCTGCCGGAGCATCAGGGCATCGGTATCGGGAGCAGGTTGATCGAGCATGCGGTCGCCGCAGCCGATCGGCAGGGCGTCCCGCTGGTCTTTCTGGAGGGCTCGCCGCGCTACTACCGCAAGCGCGGCTTCCTCCCGGCGGAGGAGTCGGGTTTCCGGCCCCCGACGCTGCGGTACCCGCCGGGTGCGTTCCAGGTGGTCAGGCTGTCGGCTTACGAGGACTGGATGACCGGCACCTTCGTGTACTCGGAGACGTTCTGGGCGCTGGATTGCGTCTGCCTGCGCGGTGCGCGGCTGACTGCGGCAAAAGCGTCGGGGGCGACCGAGTGACGAGGGCGCGGAGTCAGGGCTTCGGGAGCGGGAAGGCGGTGCGCATCATCGCGTCGAAGGCGACATCGGGGAGCAGGCGGCGGGCGGTCATCACGGCGCGTGAGAAGCCGCCGATGGCGTAGCGGGCGCGCGGGTTGCGGGTGGTGGCGGCGCGGACGATGACGCGGGTGGCGGTCTCGGCCGTCACCGCGCCGTTGCGACGGGTGAAGGTCTTCTGGCCGTACATGGCCGCCAGTTCGGCGCGGAAGCTCCCGTACGGGTCGTCGGCCGCCGGCTCGGCGCCCATGGTGTCCACCGCTGTGCCGCCGAACTCCGTGATGGTGGGCCCGGGTTGGACCACCACGATCTTGACGCCGAAGGGCGCGACCTCCAACCGCAGCGAGTCGCTGATCGCCTCCACCGCGTGCTTGCTGGCGTGGTAGAAGGCGCCGCCGGGCGGCGAGAACTTGCCGGCCATCGAGGAGATGTTGACGATCCGGCCGCTGCGCGCGGCCCGCATGCCGGGCAGCACCAGCTGGGTCATCCGGACCAGGCCGAAGACGTTGGTGTCGAACTGCGCGCGGATCTCGGCCGGTTCGGCCAGCTCCACGGGCTGGTGCAGTCCGTACGCCGCGTTGTTGATCAGCAGGCCGACCGATCCGTGCTGCTGCTCGACGTGCCGCACGGCGGCGGCCATCGACTCCTCGTCCGTGACGTCCAGGGCGAGGGTGTGCAGGCCCTGGGCGGCCAGGTCGGCGATCGCCTCGGGTCGGCGCGCGGTGGCGTACACCGTGTGGCCCTGGCGGTGCAGGGCGAGCGCGGTCTGCCGGCCGAGGCCGGAGGAGCAGCCGGTGATCAGGGCGGGGCGGCTCTTCGGGTCGGCGTTCGTTGCGCTCAAGGCGCGTCCTTTCCATGCAGGAGGGACCAGACGGCGGCCTCGGCCTGGGCGAGGTCCGCGGCCGGCAGGTCGGTGATGGTGGCGGGTTTGATGGATTTGAGCAGGCCGGCGAAGGCACCGAAGGCCATCGCCACCAGGAGGTCCGGCTCGCCGGGGCGGATCGCGCCGGCACGCTGGCCGCGCTGGATGAAGTCCGCGGCGAAGAGGTCGATCTCGGCGGCGAGTCGGCGGCTCTCGGCGTCGAGGAAGGTGTCGTGCTGCTGGTGCTCCAGGAACGCGAACGCGTCCGGGCGCCGGCCGGCGAAGTCGGTGAACGCCAACCAGATCTGCCCGTACTCCTCGCGGGTCGAGGCGCGGGTCGAGGCAGCGAACTGCGCCGTCCGCTCGGTGAGGCAGCGGACCAGGTCGCTCTTGGCGTCCCGGAAGGCGGCGTTGCCGAGCGCCTCCTTGCTGGGGAAGTAGCGGTAGATGCTGCCCACGCCCACCCCCGCGCGCGCCGCCACGGCGGGCATCTGGGTGCCCTCGTAGGTGCGTTCGGCGAACAGCGAGAGCGCGGCATCGAGGAGGAGCTGGGCGGTGTCCTGGTGTCGACTCACGGAATGAATATTCATTCCGCTCACCCTCGCCTGTCAAGCGCCGAACGGAAGTCGTGCGGTGGTTGAACGGTGGGGTGGGTGGGTGCGTACTCCCCGGTGGAGTGGCGTTGTGCCGCCTCGGTTGGATCACCGGACTGCTGGGGACTTTGCCATGCTGATGTTCAGAAGAGCCATGACCAGGCGGGCCGGACTGCTGACGGCCTCCGCCGCCGCCGTGCTCGCTCTCGCCACGGCCTGCGGGTCCAGCGGGATGTCCAGCGGGACGTCCTCCTCGGGGGCGAGCGGTACGCCCGCGCCGCCCTCGTCCTCCGCCAGTACGCCGCAGCCGTCCGCGCCGGGCAGTGGCATGGTCGACCTCAAGGTGACCATGAACGCCACGCTGGGCCAGATCGTCACCGACGGCAGCGGCCACACGCTCTACCGCTTCGACCAGGACACCGCGAACCCGTCGATGTCCAACTGCACCGGCTCCTGCGCGACGCTGTGGCCGGCCGCCACGGCTCCCAGTGGCGCGGTCACGGCGACCGGGATCAGCGCGAACCTGATCGGCACGGTGACCCGCGCCGACGGCACCAAGCAGCTCACCCTGAACGGTTGGCCGCTCTACCGCTACAGCCACGACACCGCCCCCGGCGACACCAACGGCCAGGGCGTGGGCGGGATCTGGTTCGCTGCCACGCCGACCGGCGGCAAGGCGATGGCGCAGAGCACCCCGAGCGCCCCGAGTATGCCGAGCGCCCCGAGTACGCACAGCACTCCGCCGAGTAGCGGCTACGGGTACTGACGCCGGAGGCAGGAGTGCATCAGGATGGCCTTGTGACCGATGACTCCCGGGCCGGCCGCCCAGCCGACGCGGACGAGGAGCTGATGCGGGCGCTCTACCACGAGCACGCCGGGCCGCTCCTCGGGTTCGTGCTGCACCTGGTGGGCGGCGACCGCCAGCGCGCGGAGGACGTGGTGCAGGAGACCCTGGTCCGGGCCTGGCGGCACGCCGACCGGCTCGAGGTGGAGGCAGGCTCGGTGCGGCCCTGGCTGGTCACGGTGGCCCGCCGGATCGTCATCGACAACCACCGGCGCGGCGCGGCCCGCCCGCAGGAGACCGACGCGGCGCCGCTGGAACTGCTCCCGGCCGCGGACGACCTGGACCGGGCGCTGCGGATGATGATGATCACCGACGCGCTGGGCGCGCTCAGCCAGGCGCACCGGGAGGTCATCGTGGAGACGTATCTGAAGGGCCGGACGGTCGGGGAGGTGGCCGCCGAGCTGGGCATCCCGGCCGGTACGGTGAAGTCACGGATCTTCTACGCGCTGCGCTCGCTGAAGCTCGCGCTTGAGGAACGAGGAGTGACGTCGTGACTGGGCCCCGGGGCCAACTGCCCCCGCAGGATCCGCACCTGGACGTGGGTGCCTACCTGCTCGGCGTACTCGACGAGGAGGACAGGGCGGCCTTCGAGGCCCATCTGGCGCACTGCCCGCAGTGCGCCGCCGAGTTGGCCGAGCTCGGCGAACTGAAGCCACTGCTGGCCGAGTTGGCGGGCAGCGGTACGGCGGACCCGCTGCCAGCGCCCGGCCCGCGGCTGCTGGAGGGCCTGCTCGGCGAGGTGCGCGCGGTACGCCGCCGGCGCCGCAGTCGGCGGCTGGCGCTGGTGGCCGCCGCGGCGGTGCTGGTGGTCGGGGGCCCGGGGGTCACTGCGGCGGTGCTGGACGCGGGCTCGCACCCCGCCGTACAGGCGGGCATGCTGCACAGCGCCACCGCCACCACGGCCGCCGGCGCTGTCAGCGCGACCGTCGGAGTGACCGACAAGGCCTGGGGCAGCGCCGTCACCCTCAGGCTGGACGGGGTGAGCGGACCGCGCGAGTGCGACCTGGTGGCGGTCTCGACCAGTGGTCAGCGCCAGACCGTCACCAGCTGGTACATCGGCCCGACCGGCTACGGGTCCGGGCCCGCCCAGGAGTTGCGGACCGCCGGCGGCGCGGGCTTCCACGCCGCCGACATCAGCCACTTCGACGTCCAGGACCTGGCCACCGGCCGGGTGCTGGTGAGCATCCCGACGGGTTGAGCGGCCAGGATCAGCGCGCGACCAACTGCTCGAAGTTCGCGACCAGCGCGGCGGGCGTCGGCTGGGCGGCGTTCTCCGCCTGGATCCGCACGGCGCCCTCCCGCAGCGCGGCGTCGGTCACCAGTCGGGTGAGCAACTCGCTGTCCACGTCGGCCGATTCCGAGCGCAACGCGAATCCGCAGCGCTGCGCCGCCAGCACGTTGATGAAGTGGTCGGCGCCCTGCGGCATGATCAGCTGGGGTATGCCCGCCACCAGCGCCGTCATCATCGTGCCTGAGCCGCCGTGGTGCACCAACGCATCGGCGCCGGCGAGCAGTTCGGCCAGCGGCACCCACGGGAGCGCGCTGACGTTGGCCGGAAGGGTGCCGAGTGCCTCCAGGTCCGCGCCGCCCACCGCGAGCAGGAAGTCCGCGTCCACCGTCGAGGCGGCCTCGGCCAGTTGGACGATCGAGCGGACGCCGTCCAGCTGGGTGAGCACGGTGCCCAGGGTGACCACCACGCGCGGCCGCTCGGAGCGGCGCAGCAGCTCGGCCGGTACCACCCCGCCGCCGTTGTACGGGACGTAGCGCACCCGCCAGCCGTCGCCGTCCCCGCCGAGCGAGGGCGGGACCACGTCCAGCGAGATCGGGCGGGCCGGTCCGGCCACCCCGTGCGCCTCGTACTGCCCGGCGAACTCGGTGGCCAGCTTGCTGATCATGTCCTGGCCCGAGGCGACGCCGAAGTTCTGCACCAGGGAGGGGAGTTTGAGCTTCGCGGCGACCAGCGGCGCGCTGGCCTGGAAGGAGTCGTAGACCAGGACGTCCGCGCCCCAGCCGGCCGCGGCCTCCAGCAGGCCCTCCACCGTGGACTCGGAGAGGTGGGCGAAGGCCCTGACCGCGCCATGGGGAATCCCGGTCTGGGTCCGGTCGACGTTGACGTAGGCGGCCTCCCCGTTGTTCACGTGCTCGAAGGCCTCCCGGACGGTCATGCCGTCGCCGATCCGGGTGATCGGGAGCCCGGAGCTGCGGATCACGTCGAGCGGCTCGGCGACGGCGAACAGCACCTCGTGCCCGGCGGACCGCAGGGCCTGGGCGGTGGGCACCATCGGGAAGAGGTGGCCGGCCGAGGCCGGGCTGGTGAACAGTATGCGCACGGCACTACTCCTGGTGAGGTACAGGTGGTCAGTTGACGCTCTCTGCAGTCTGTCCGCTCGCACTGATGATCAGTCAAATCGACCCCGACGGGCCGTGCGACAACCGGACGTTCTGCGCCGGCCCCTTGCCAAAAGCGCGCCGCGGTGCGCAAAGCCCACCGCGGCGCTGTGCTCAACTCTCGGGGCTCAACTCTCGGGGCTCAGCTTTCGGCGCCGTCCTCCAGATCGCCCTCGGCCTCCAGGAAGGCCGCGCGCAGCTCGTCCAACAGTCCAGGGTCCGGCTCGGCCCACAGGCCGCGGTCGGCCGCCTCCAGGAGCCGCTCGCTGATCCCGTGCAGGGCCCAGGGGTTGGCGTCGGTGAGGAACTGTCGGTTGACCGGGTCCAGCACGTACTCCTGGGTCAGCCGCTCGTACATCCAGTCCGCGACCACGCCGGTGGTGGCGTCGTAGCCGAACAGGTAGTCGACGGTGGCGGCCATCTCGAAGGCGCCCTTGTAGCCGTGCCGGCGCATCGCCTCCAGCCAGCGCGGGTTGACCACGCGGGCGCGGAAGACCCGGGCGGCCTCCTCGGTCAGCGTGCGGGTGCGGACCGTCTCGGGGCGGGTGGAGTCGCCGATGTACGCGGCCGGCGAGGAGCCGGTCAGTGCGCGGACGGTGGCCACCATGCCGCCGTGGTACTGGAAGTAGTCGTCCGAGTCGGCGATGTCGTGTTCGCGGGTGTCGGTGTTCTTGGCCGCCACCGTGATCCGCTTGTAGGCGGTCTCCATCTCCTCGCGCGCCGGGCGCCCGTCCAGGCCGCGGCCGTAGGCGTAGCCGCCCCAGGCCGTGTAGACCTCGGCGAGGTCGGCGTCGGTGCGCCAGTCGCGGCTGTCGATCAGCTGCAGCAGGCCGGCCCCGTACGTCCCCGGGCGGGAGCCGAACACCCGTACGGTGGCCCGGCGTTCGTCCCCGTGCTCGGCCAGGTCGGCCTGCACGTGAGCCCGCACGAAGTTGTCCGCGTCGGACTCCTCCTGGGCTGCGGCCAGGCGCACCGCGTCGTCCAGCAGGGCGACCACGTGCGGGAAGGCGTCGCGGAAGAAGCCGGAGATCCGCAGCGTCACGTCGACGCGCGGGCGGCCGAGTTCGGCCAGCGGGATCGGCTCCAGGCCGGTGACCCGGCGCGAGGCGTCGTCCCAGATCGGGCGGATGCCGAGCAGCGCGAACGCCTCGGCGATGTCGTCGCCGGCCGTGCGCATCGCGCTGGTGCCCCAGAGCGAGAGGCCGACCGAGGGCGGCACGGCGCCGTCGTTGTCCGCCTGGTAGCGGGCGACCAGCGATTCGGCCAGCGCCTGGCCGGTCTCCCAGGCGAGCCGGCTGGGCACCGCCTTGGGGTCCACCGAATAGAAGTTGCGGCCGGTCGGCAGCACGTTGACCAGCCCGCGCAGCGGCGAACCGGACGGCCCGGCGGGCACGAAGCCGCCGCGCAGCGCATGCACCACGGCGTCCAACTCGGCGGTGGTACCGGCCAGTCGGGGGACCACCTGGTGCACGGCGAAGTCCAGCACCTCGGCCACCGCGGTCGGCAGCCCGGCGGCGACCTTCTCGACCGCCTCGGGGGCCCAGTCGGCGGCCTCCATCGCCTCGACCAGGGCGCGCGCCTGCGCCTCGATGGCGTCGACGCTGCCGAGCGTGAGCGCCGCCTCGTCCAGGCCGAGCGCCTCGCGCAGGCCGGGCAGCGCGCGCACGCCGCCCCAGATCTGGCGGGCGCGCAGGATCGCCAGCACCAGGTTGACCCGGTCGGTGCCGGTCGGGGCCTGGCCCAGCACATGCAGGCCGTCGCGGATCTGGGCGTCCTTGATCTCGCAGAGCCAGCCGTCGACGTGCAGCAGGAAGTCGTCGAAGCCGTCGTCCTCGGGCCGGTCCTCCAGGCCGAGGTCGTGGTCCAGGCGGGCGGCCTGGATCAGCGTCCAGATCTGCGCCCGGACGGCCGGCAGCTTGGCCGGGTCCATCGCGGCGATGTTGGCGTGCTCGTCGAGCAGTTGCTCCAGGCGCGCGATGTCGCCGTAGCTCTCGGCGCGGGCCATCGGCGGGACCAGGTGGTCCACCAGGGTGGCGTGCGCGCGGCGCTTGGCCTGGGTGCCCTCGCCCGGGTCGTTGACCAGGAAGGGGTAGATCAGCGGCAGGTCGCCGAGCGCCGCGTCCGGCCCGCACTCGGCGGAGAGCGCGGCGGTCTTGCCGGGCAGCCACTCCAGGTTGCCGTGCTTGCCCAGGTGCACCACGGCGTCGGCGCCGAAGCCGCCGTCCGCCTGCGCGGCCGCGATCCAGCGGTAGGCGGCCAGGTAGTGGTGCGAGGGCGGCAGGTCGGGGTCGTGGTAGATCGCCACCGGGTTGGCGCCGAAGCCGCGCGGCGGCTGGACGAGCACCAGCAGGTTGCCGGCCCGCAGGCCCGCCAGCACGATGTCGCCGTCCGGGTTCTGGCTGCGGTCCACGTAGAGCTCGCCGGGCGCCGGGCCCCAGTGCTCCTCGACCTTGGTCCGCAGGCCCTCGGGCAGGCCCGCGTACCAGCGCCGGTAGTCGGCGGCCGGGATCCGGACGGGGTTGCGGGCCAGCTGGTCCTCGGTGAGCCAGTCCTGGTCGTAGCCGCCGGCGTCGATCAGCGCGCGGATCAGCGCGTCGCCCTCGTGCTGGTCCTCGACGTCGGCCAGACCCGGCAGTGCGTCCGGGCCCTCCAGCGGGCCGATGTCCCAGCCCTCGCCGTGCAGCCGGCGCAGCAGCCGGGCGGCGCTGGCCGGGGTGTCCAGGCCGACCGCGTTGCCGACCCGGGCGTGCTTGGTCGGGTAGGCGGACAGCACGAGCGCCAACCGCCGCTCGGCGGCCGGGATGTGGCGCAGCCGGGCGTGCCGCACGGCGATCCCGGCGACCCGCGCGGAGCGCTCGGGGTCGGCGACGTAGACGGTCAGGCCGTCCTCGTCCAGCTCCTTGAAGGAGAACGGCACGGTGATCAGACGGCCGTCGAACTCCGGCACGGCGACCTGGGTGGCGGTGTCCAGCGGGGAGAGGCCGTCGTCGCTGGACTCCCACACCGCGCGCGACCAGGTCAGGCAGAGCGCCTGCAGGATCGGGCGGTCGAGCGCGGCCAGCGCGCCGGCGTCCCAGGCCTCCTCGTCGCCGCCCGCCGAGGCGTCGGCGGGCCGGGTGCCGCCGGCCGCCAGCACGGTGGTCACGATGGCGTCGCAGCGGCCGAGTTCGGCGAGCAGCTCGTCGCTCGCGCCGCGCAGCGAGGAGCAGTACAGCGGCAGCGCCCGGCCGCCCGCGTCCTCGATCGCCGAGCAGAGCGTGTCGACGAAGGCGGTGTTCCCGCTCATGTGGTGTGCGCGGTAGTACAGCACCGCGACCAGCGGGCCCTCGGTGCGCCGGGGCGTGCGCTCCAGCGGACCCCAGTCGGGCGCGGAGGCGGGGGCGGCGAAGCCGTGGCCGGTAAGCAGCACGGTGTCGGAGAGGAACGCGGCCAGCTCGGCCAGGTTGGCCGGACCGCCGTGCGCGAGATAGGCGTGCGCCTCGGCGGCCAGGCCGGCCGGGACGGTGGACAGCTCCATCAGCTGGGCGTCCGGCGCCTGTTCGCCGCTCAGCACGATCACCGGGCGGGGCCCGGCCAGCAGCGCGTCCAGGCCCTCCTCCCAGGCGCGCCGGCCGCCGAGCAGCCGCACGACCACCAGGTCGGTGCCCTCGACGAGGGCGGGCAGGTCGGCCGGGGTCAGCCGAGCCGGGTTGCCGAGGCGGTACGGGACCGGGCCGGCGCTCGCGCGGGCCGAGAGCAGGTCGGTGTCGGAGGTCGACAGGAGCAGGATCACGCGGCGGCCCTCCCGCGCTGGTGGGCGGGAACGGGCATGACGGTGCGCATCGGCGTGCCTTCCTCGGGGTCCGCGCCCCGGGCGGGAGTACCCCCGGCCCAAGGCTGGGGGAGCGTGAGGACGGCAAGGAGTTCCTGGCTCCCACGGCGGGTGAGCCGTGGTCACAGTGGCGGGACCGCACCGGTTTCGCACCGGCTTCCTCCCCAGCGCCGTCGCTGGCGTGGGCGGACCGCGAGGCCCACCCGGCGTCATAGTAACGGGCGGCCGCAACGGCCCAGGGTGGCAGGCGTTCCGCCCGCGCCGACGACGGGCAGCCGAAACGCAGCTGGTGCTGCCTGATGCCCTGCCTGATGGCTGGCCTGATGCGGGGCATACGTCCAGTCGGATCATCGGTATGCTCGCGGCCATGTCACCCTCACCCTCCCCCGTCGAGCCTGCCCGCGTCCGGGCTGCTCGGGGGCGCGACGATGCCTGTCCGGGCGCGCTGCGGCTGCATGCGGCGGACGACGGGGCACTGGCCCGAGTGCGACTGCCGGGCGGCCTGCTGTCGTCCGATCAGGCGCTCGCGCTGGCCGAGGCGGCCGAGCAGTTGGGGGACGGCGCGCTCGAGACCACCTCGCGCGGCAACGTCCAGCTGCGGGGTCTGGCGGCCGACGCCGGTGCGGAGTTGGCCGCGCGACTCGGTGCGGCCGGGCTGCTGCCCTCGCTCGCGCACGACCGGGTGCGCAATATCGTCGCCTCCCCGCTGGCCGGGCTGGACGGCGGCCGGGACCTGAGCGGCCTGGTGGGTGAGCTGGACGCGCTGCTCTGCGCTTCGGCGGTCGCGCGCGGGCTCTCCGGACGCTTCCTCTTCGCCCTGGACGACGGGCGCGGCGACGTCGCCGGCCTGGACGCCGATGTGACCTTGATCGCACAGCCGGACGGCACCCACCTGCTGCGCCTGGGCCGGGCGGCGACCTGCGCGGTCGTCGCCGACGGCCCGAGCGCCGCGCTGCGCGCCGCCGAGGAGTTCATGGTGCTCGCCGCCGGCGCCTGGCGGATCCGCGAAGCCGACCCGGACGGGACGCGGCTCGCGGCCCGCCTGGGCCTCGCGCCGCGTGCGCTGCCCGAGCTGTCCGGCCGCCGCCCGGCGGTCGGTGCGGTGGCGGGCGGGATCTCGGTGGGCTTCCGGTTCGGTCGGGCCACTGCCGCGCAGTGGCGGCTGCTCGCCGCGCTGGCGGTCGACGGCCTGCGGGTGACCCCGTGGCGCGGCGCGGTGCTGCCCGGCGTGGCGGCCGGCGAGCTGTCCGCGCTCGCCGCGGCCGGACTGCGCACCGACCCGGCCTCCGCGTGGGAACTGGCCACCGCGTGCACCGGATCGCCCGGCTGCGCCAAGTCGCTGGCCGACGTGCGAAGCGACGCCGCGACGGCGCTGGACGCGATGCCCGCTCCCGTGGGCCTCCCCGTCCACTGGTCGGGCTGCGAGCGCCGCTGCGGCCACCCGGCCGGCGAGTGGGTCGATGTGCTCGCCACCGGCGCCGGCGCCTACCGGATATCCCAACCCGCAGGTGTAGTAGCAGAAGTGACGAACCAACAGATGGCGGCAGCGGTCGCTGCGGCCCGGAGGACCACGTGATCGAGTACGAGAAGGACGGCGCGGCGATCTACCGCGAGTCCTTTGCCACCATCCGCGCCGAGGCGGACCTTGCCGGCCTGCCCGCCGACGTCTCCCAGGTCGCGGTGCGGATGATCCACGCCTGCGGGATGACCGACCTGGTCGCCGACCTGCTCTGGACCCCCGGTGTGGTGGCCTCCGCGCGGGCCGCGCTGCGGGCCGGCGCGCCGATCCTGTGCGACGTCTCGATGGTGGCCAGCGGCGTCACCCGCAAGCGGCTGCCCGCCGACAACGAGGTGATCTGCACGCTCTCCGACCCCTCGGTCCCCGCGCTCGCCGCCGAGCTCGGCACCACCCGCAGCGCGGCCGCCATGGAGCTGTGGCGCGACCGGCTGGAGGGCTCGGTGGTCGCCGTCGGCAACGCGCCGACCTCGCTCTTCCGGCTGCTGGAGATGATCGAGGCGGGCGCTCCCCGTCCGGCCGCGGTGATCGGCGTTCCGGTCGGTTTCATCGGCGCCGCCGAGTCCAAGCAGGCGCTGGCCGAGCACCCCTCCGGCCTGGAGCACCTGGTGGTGCGCGGGCGGCGCGGCGGCAGCGCGATCGCGGCCGCGGCCCTCAACGCGATTGCGAGTGAGATCGAATGACCGCCGACCAGCAGAGCGCTGACCAGCATGACGTTGAGCAGGCGGCCGCCGGGACGACCGGTCGGCTCTACGGGGTCGGCCTCGGCCCGGGCGACCCGGACCTGATGACCGTCCGCGCCGCCGCCCTGATCGGCCAGGCCGACGTGGTGGCCTACCACAGCGCCCGGCACGGGCGTTCGATCGCCCGCTCGATCGCCGCCCGCTACCTGCGCGAGGGCCAGGTCGAGGAACCGCTGGTCTACCCGGTCACCACCGAGACCACCGACCACCCCGGCGGCTACCGGGGCGCGTTGGACGAGTTCTACGAGGAGGCCGCGGCCCGGCTGGCCGTCCACCTGGACGCCGGGCGCACCGTGGTGGTGCTCGCCGAGGGCGACCCGATGTTCTACGGCTCGTACATGCACATGCACAAGCGGCTCGCACACCGCTATCCGACCGAGGTGGTCCCCGGGGTGACCTCGGTGAGCGCCGCGGCCGCCCGGCTCGGCCGGCCGCTGGTCGAGGCGGAGGAGGTGCTGACCATCCTGCCGGGCACGCTGCCCGAGGAGGAGCTGACGGCCCGGCTCGCCGCCACCGACTCGGCCGCGATCCTCAAGCTGGGCCGGACCTTCCCCACCGTGCGCCGCGCGCTGGAGCGCTCGGGACGGCTGGCGGACGCCCAGTTCGTCGAGCGCGCCACCATGGCGGGGGAGCGGCTCGCGCCGCTGGCCGAGGTGGACCCGTCGACCGTGCCGTACTTCTCGGTGGCGATCCTGCCGAGCCGGATCGGGCTGCCGCAGCGGCAGCAGGAGCCGGAGGCCGTCCCGGAGGGCGCCGGCCAGGTGGTCGTGGTCGGCCTCGGCCCGGCCGGTCCGCTCTGGCTGACCCCCGAGGCGCGCGGTGAACTCGCCGCCGCCGACGACCTGGTGGGCTACACCACCTACCTGGACCGGGTGCCGGCGCGCCCCGGCCAGCAGCGGCACGGCTCGGACAACAAGGTCGAGGCCGAGCGCGCCGAGTTCGCCCTGGACCTGGCCCGGCGCGGGCGCCGGGTCGCGGTGGTCTCCTCCGGTGACCCGGGCGTCTTCGCGATGGCCACCGCCGTCCTGGAGGCCGCCTGCGCCGACCCGTACCGCGAGGTGCCGGTGCGGATCGTCCCCGGCATGACGGCCGCGCACGCCGCCGCCTCCCGCGCGGGCGCGCCGCTGGGCCACGACTACGCGGTCGTCTCGCTCTCCGACCGGCTCAAGCCCTGGTCGGTGGTGGCCGAGCGGCTGCGTGCGGCGGCCTCGGCGGACCTGGTGCTGGCCCTGTACAACCCGGGTTCGCGCAGCCGTACCACGCAGGTCGCGCTGACCCGAGACCTGCTGCTCGAACACCGCGCGCCGGACACCCCGGTGGTGCTGGCGCGCGACGTCGGCGGCCCGACCGAGCGGGTCCGCACGGTACGGCTGGCCGACCTCGACCCGGCCGAGGTCGACATGCGCACCATCCTGCTGATCGGCTCCTCGCAGACCCAGGCGGTCCGGCGCGGTGACGGCACCGAGGTCGTCTGGACCCCGCGCCGCTACCCGGAGCGCTGAAGCGCCGCTTCCGGTCCGCCACGGGCCCGGACCGGCCGCGGGCGTGGGTGTGGCCCGGTGACGGAGATCCGTCACCGGGCCGTACTCGGGTCGGAGCTCAGCTCGCGCTCAGCTCCGATTCAGGCCGGGCTGATGCCCGACGCAGGCCCGACTCAGGTCCAACTCAGGTCCAACTGGTGTCCTCCCCAGACGTGTTGACCTGGTACTGGACCTGAACGACCCGAGAGTTTCCCCCGTAAACCGACATGACTGTCCCCTCTGTCTGCATGGTGTTCACCCACTGCTGATGGTCTGGCCCCTGGGCACCCTGGGCACCCCGCCGGGACCGAGCGCGCGGCGTTGCGCGACGGCATGGCGAAGTACCGCGTGTGCGGAGGGCCTTGTGAGTTGAGCTGCTTGGCCGTCTCGCGGCTGCCATCCCCTGTGTGGCAGCCGACCCGGGCGGCTTGACGTCCTTGACGCTACCGGCTCAACAGGTGCCGGCGGTACTGGATTAGTTGTCGCCGGAGCTTCCGCCGAAGCGCCGGGTGCGGGGGCCCGTTCCCCCAGCTGTTGTCATCAATCTAGCGACGGCCACTGACAATCGGCCCCCGCGGTGCATTGCCCGATCGGGCAGCCAAGTCCCCTGTATTCCCCCCGTGTTAAGAGCACCGCCCCTTTGGACGAATCCCGGGCGGCGGAGGTTCCCGTTCTCTCAGAATCCGCCGCCACCGCCGCCACCGCTGCTCAGCCGGCGGCCGCCCGCAGCCAGGCCAGCGCACCCGCCACGTCCGGCGCGACCGGGACCCCGGCGGGCGGCCGCGGACGCTGCACGACCACCACCGGCAGCCCGAGTTCACGCGCCACCGCCAGCTTCGGAGCGGTGGCCGCGCCACCGCTGTCCTTGGTCACCAGCACGTCGATCCGGTGCTCGCGGAAGATCTCGCGCTCGCCGGCCAGGTCGAACGGCCCCCGGCTGAGCAGCACCAGCAGGTCGGCGGGCAGCGGCGGCTCGGGCGGCTCCACCGAGCGGGCGACGACATGCACCCCCGCGACCCCGGCGAAGGCCGCCATGCCGAGGCGTCCGGTGGTCAGCAGGGCCCGCCGCCCGAGCCCGGGCAGCACAGCGGCGGCCTCCTCCAGCGAGCCCACCGGGTGCCAGCGGTCACCGGCGACGGGGACCCAGCTGGGCCGGCGCAGGGCGAGCAGGGGAACATGGACGGTGGCGGCCGCCTCGGCCGCGTTGCGGCTGATGACCTGGGCGAAGGGATGCGTGGCGTCGATGAGGGTGTGCACGTGCTGCGACCGCAGCCAGTCGGCGAGGCCGGCGGCGCCACCGAAGCCGCCGATCCGTACCTCGCCGGCCGGCAGCCGCGGCTCGGCCACCCGGCCGGCCAGCGAACTGGTCACCCGCAGGGTCGGGTCGCCGGCCAGCTCGGCCGCCAGCCGACGGGCCTCGGTGGTGCCGCCGAGGATCAGGATGTGCCGCACGGGTGCTCCTTCGATGCGTGGGGCCGGGCGTGTCTGAGCGGGCGGGCGGGCGCGAGGAGCAACTGCGCAGCAGCGGCCTGCGCCCCGGCTGGACCACCGGAGCCTGCGCCACCGCCGCCACCACCGCGGCCTACACCGCGCTGCTCACCGGCGAGTTCCCCGACCCGGTGACGATCACCCTGCCCAGGGGCCAGCGTCCCGCCTTCGCCCTGGCTGCCGAGGAGTTGACGGAGTGTCAAGCGGCGATGGCGGCCGTGGTCAAGGACGCCGGCGACGACCCGGACGTCACACACGGCGCCGTGATACGGGCGACCGTGCGCCCCGGCCCGCCCGGCAGCGGCGTGCGCTTCCTGGCCGGCAGCGGCGTCGGCACGGTCACCAAGGCCGGACTGCCGCTGGCGGTCGGCGAGCCCGCGATCAACCCGGTGCCCCGGCAGATGATGCGCGACGCGGTGGCCGAGGTGGCCGCGCGGCACGGCGGGACGGGCGACGTCTCGATCGAGATCTCCATCGACCACGGCGCCGAGATCGCCCGCAGCACCTGGAACCCGCGCCTTGGCATCCTCGGCGGCCTCTCGGTGCTGGGCACCACCGGCATCGTGGTCCCGTACTCCTGCTCGGCGTGGATCGACAGCATCCGGCGCGGCGTGGACGTGGCCCGCGCCGCCGGTCGCACGCATGTCGCGGGCTGCACCGGCTCGACCTCGGAGAAGGTCGCGGTGGCCGAGCACGGGCTGCCCGAGGACGCGCTGCTGGACATGGGCGACTTTGCCGGCGCGGTGCTCAAGTACCTGCGCCGGCACCCGGTGGACCGGCTGACCATCGCCGGGGGGTTCGCCAAGCTCTCCAAACTGGCGGCCGGCCACCTCGACCTGCACTCGGCGCGCTCCCAGGTGGACAAGGGCTTCCTGGCCGAGCTGGCCCGCCAGGGCGGCGCCGGGCCCGAGCTGGTGGCCGCGGTGGCGGCAGCCAACACCGGCCTGGAGGCCGTCCAGCGCTGCGCGGCGGCCGGGGTGCCGCTCGGCGACCTGGTGGCCCGCGGCGCCCGCGCGACGGCGCTGGGCGTGCTGCGCGAGGCGCCGGTCGCGGTCGACGTGATCTGCATCGACCGGGCCGGCACCGTCGTCGGGCGCGCCGAACCGCTGGCCAACAGCCGGAGCTAGAGCCCGCACGACCGGTCGCGCTCGGCCGAGTACAGGTGGCTGTCGGGGAACTGCTCGGCCCCCAGCGTCCGGCCGACCAGGATGACGGCCGTCCGCACCACACCGGCGGCCTTCACCTGGTCGGCGATGTCGGCCAGCGTGCCGCGCAGCACCAGCTCGTCGGGGCGGCTGGCCAGCGCGACCACGGCTGCCGGGCAGTCGGCGCCGTAGTTGGGCAGCAGCTCGGCCACCACCCGGTCGACGTACCGGGCGGCCAGGTGCAGCACCAGCAGCGCGCCGCTGCGGCCGAGCGTGGCCAGGTCCTCGCCGGCGGGCATCGGGGTGGCCTGCTGGGCGATCCGGGTCAGGATCACCGTCTGGCCCACTGTCGGCACGGTCAGCTCGCGGCCCAGCGCCGCCGCCGCGGCGGCGAAGGCGGGCACGCCCGGGACGATCTCGTACGGCACGCCCGCCGCGTCCAGCCGGCGCATCTGCTCGGCGACGGCGCTGAACACCGACGGGTCACCGGAGTGCAGCCGCGCGACGTCCTGGCCGGCCTGGTGGGCGCGGACCAGCTCGGCCGTGATCTCGGTCAGATTGAGCTGGGCGGTGTCGACCAGCCTGGCGCCCGGCGGGCACTCGGCCAGCAGCTCGGCCGGCACCAGGCTGCCCGCGTACAGGCAGACGCCGCACTTGGCCAGCAGACGGGCGCCGCGCAGGGTGATCAGGTCGGCGGCGCCGGGGCCGGCGCCGATGAAGTAGACGGTCACGAGGCTTCTCCTCCAAGGGGTGTGGCGGGTTTGACGACCGACCACTGGGTGACCGGCATCGCCTGCCGCCACCCGGTGAAGCCGCCGACCGGCACGGCGTGGGCGACGGCCAGGCGCAGCAGCTCGCCGCCGCAGCGGCGGTACCACTCGGTGAGCAGCGCCTCGGACTCCAGGGTCACGGTGTTGGCGACCAGCCGGCCGCCGGGCGGCAGGGCGGTCCAGCAGGCGTCGAGCAGTCCGGGCGCGGTCAAGCCGCCGCCGATGAACACCGCGTCGGGCACGGGCAGTTCGGCCAGCGCGGCGGGGGCGGCGCCGGTCACCACGCGCAGTCGTGGCACGCCGAGCGCGGCCGCGTTGCGGGTGATCCGCTCGGCCCGCACCGGGTCGCGTTCCACGCTGACGGCCTGGCAGCCGCGGTGGGCGCGCAGCCACTCGATCGCGATGCTGCCGGAGCCGCCGCCGACGTCCCAGAGCAGCTCGCCGGGCCTGGGGGCGAGCGTGGCGAGTGTCGCAGCCCGGACATGACGCTTCGTCAACTGTCCGTCACTCTCGAAGAGTTCGTCCCGCAGGCCGGGCACAAGCGAACCGGGCACGGTGTCCGCGGCGGCCCGGCAGTGCACCGCGACGATGTTCAGCCGGTCGCCGGCCGGGTGTGCCCAGTCCTGCGCCAGGCCGTCCAGCACCCGCTCGTCCGGGCCGCCCAGCTGCTCGAGTACCCGCAACTCGCTCGGTCCGTAGCCGCGCTCGCGCAGCAGACCCGCGACGGCGGCCGGGGTGTGCGCGTCGGCGCTCAGCGCCAGCAGCCGCCGTCCGTCGTGCAGCGCGCCCGCCAGCGTGGCGAGTTCGCGCCCGACCAGGCTGACCGTCTCGGTCTCCTCGAGCGCCCAGCCGAGCCGCGCGCAGGCGTAGGAGACCGAGGACGGGTGCGGCAGCACTCGCAGCCGGTCGGCGCCCAGCAGCTCGGTCAGCGTCCGGCCGATCCCGAAGAACATCGGATCGCCGCTGGCCAGCACCGCCACCCGGCGCTCGGCGTGCGCCGCCAGCAGCCCGCGCACGGCGGGCCGCAGCGGCGAGGGCCACGGCACCCGGACGGCTCCGACCACCGGTGGCAGCAGCGCCAGTTGCCGGGGGCCGCCGATCACCGTCTCGGCCGCCTCCAGCGCGGCCCGCGAGGCCGGCGCGAGCCCGGCCCAACCGTCCGCGCCGATCCCCACGACCGTCACCGGCGGGGTGGTTGGTGGGCTGGTCAACAGGGGTCTCCTCGCAGGTCCGGGCAGGCGCACCGGCAGCCTACCGGTCCGTACCGGGCACCCCGGGTCCAGCCCTCCGAGCCTGTCCACCGCCCGTCCGGGGAGTTCTGGACCCTCGCATCCGGAATCTCTCGAAAAGGATGTAACACGAGGGGCGGGTCGCAGCGTTGGAGGAGTGACAACGTCAGGTGGAAGGACACCTTCGGTGGGGGACGTACCAGCGGACTTCTTCGAGTTCGCGCACGCGTGCAGCGGTCGGCTGTTCCGCACCGCCTGCCTGCTCACGGGGGACTGGCATCTGGCCGAGGACCTCGTGCAGGAGACGCTCGCCAAGGTGTACCGCTCCTGGCATCGGATCGACCTCACCGGGTCGCCGACCGCCTACGCGCGGACGGTGCTGGTCCGTACCTTCATCTCCTACCGGCGCCGGCGCAGTTCCTCCGAGCGGCCGGTCGAGGCGGTTCCCGAGTCGGCCGGCCCGGTGGACGACCCGGAGCTGCGGATGGCCCTGATGGACGCCCTGGCGAAGCTCACCGCCAAGGACCGGGCGGTGCTGGTGCTGCGCTACTGGCAGGACCAGTCCGTCGAGGAGACCGCTCAGACGCTGCGGGTTTCGCAGGGCGCCGTGCGGGTCCGGAGCCTGCGGGCCCTGCAGAAGCTGCGGTCGGTGCTCGGCGACGACCTGGCCGAGCTGGCGAGGTCCTGACCGTGCCCGGGCCCCACTTCCGCCGTCCCCTGACTCCGACCTCCGACCGAACGGAGAGCACCGTGTCCCCCGACGAACTGGTCGACAGCGACGAACGGCTGATGGCCGACGCCTTGGACCGTGCCGCCGGGCGGTTCGCCCCGCACAGCCCCGACCTGGTCCAGCGCGCGGCCCTGCGCGGCCGGCACCTGCGGCGGGTGCGGCGCGCCCAACTGTCGGCCGCCGCGCTGGTGGTGGCGGTCGGCGGGACGGCGTTCGGGATCGCTGGGCTGACCGACCACGACGCGGTGCGGCCGGCGCCCGCGGCCACTTCGGTGTCCGTTGCGCCGTCGCCGTCCGGCCTGATCAGTGACCAGCTGGCCGCGCTGCTGCCCGCCGGAAGCACTGTCCGCGATCCGCGCGACCTCGGCACTTTCAAGGACGGGCAAGTCGCGGGAGGCAACCGGCTGGGGCCCGAGATCATGGGCATGGTGGATCTGGCCGACGGTCACGGCAGTGGCACCCTGGCGCTGGGCCTGGCGGATCTCGCCCCGGACCAGTTGCAGGAGATGCGGCAGGCCTGCCGCCCGACCGCCACGGCGGTCTGTGAGACGCTCCCGGACGGTACCGTCGTCCTGACTCAGCAGGTGTCGTCGGGGAACGGATTGGTCAACTGGCGGGTGGACGCCTACCGTGCGGACGGCCGCAAGGTGGACGCCACTGAGTTCAACGCGGTCCTCGTCCAGGGCCCTCCCGCGAAGTGGAGCGAACTACCGCTGACCATGGATGAGTTGCGAGCGATCGCACTGAACGCGCACTGGGAGAAGTGAAGATGACTCCGGGGGGAGAGCGACCGATGGACGATGGGTCCGACAGGTACGGCGTGCGCTGGGATACGGACGGCGAGGACTACGGCGAGGAGTACGGCGACGAGCCCGTGGCGCGTCTGTCCACCCGTACGGTCCTCAAAGTCGGCCTGGCCGGCGTAGTGCTCGGCCTCTTCGTGGTGGGCGGCCTCGGCGCGTACAACCTGGGCTCCGCCATCGAGGGCGGCTCGCACACCGCCGGCCCGCCGGGCCCGGGCCGCTCCGCCGCGCCGACCACCGACGGCGCCCCGCCGAGCGCCGTGCAGGCGGCGGCCGTCGAGCAGGCGTTCCTGAGCGACTGGGCCGGCGGTGACCTGGCGGGGGCCGGAGCGCTGACCGACGGACCCGCCGACGCGGTCACCGCGCTGACCGCCTTTCGCGACACCCTCCAGCCGACCTCGCTGGCCTTCGCGCCGAGCGGCCCGCTCGCCAACGGGCTGGCGGTGACCCCGGGGCAGCTGACCCTCGGCTTCAAGGCCACCGTCACCTTCGCCGGTGCCCCCGCCCCCTGGACGTACGACGGGCAGGTGGGCGTGCAGCGCGGTGCCGACGGGCGGACGCTGGTGCACTGGGCCCCCACCGTGATCCACCCGCAGCTGGGCCCGGGCGAGTCGATCGGCATCCGCGCGGTGGCCGCCCTGGACGCCAGGACGACCGACCGCAAGGGCCGCCCGCTGGACACGTTCCCCTCGCTCGCCCCGCTGCTCGCCGCCCTGCAGCCGCCCGACGCGAGCGCCGCCAGTCCCTCCAGCGCCACCAGCCCGTCCAGCACCGCCAGCCCCTCCGGCGGCACCCCGGGCAAGGCCGTGGTGATCACCGGCGACTCCGGCGACTCCGGCAGCAATCCCGCCGACCAGTTATTCGTCATCTCCCAGCCGACGGCCGGCCATGAGGACCGGCTGACCCTGGACGCCGACCTCCAGGCGGCGGCGGAGGCGGCGGTCGCGCAGCAGTCGGCGGGCGTCAACCCCGCCTCACTCGTGGCGATCGAGCCCAGCACGGGCGACATCCTGGCCGTGGCCAACGCACCGGCCGGCGGCTTCAACGGGGCGTTCCTCGCAGACGTCGCGCCCGGCTCCACGATGAAGGTGATCACCGCCGCCGCCCTGCTGGAGGCCGGCGACCAGCCGCAGAGCGCCGTCCCGTGCAAGGCGACCACCAACTCGCCGAAGCTCTGGCGCAACGACGAGGCCGGCGACCACCTCGACTACACGCTGGCCGACGACTTCGCGCAGTCCTGCAACACCGCCTTCATCGATGAGAGCCACGCCAAGCTCGCCCCCGGCGCGCTCGCGCAGACCGCCCAGCAGTTCGGCATCGGCCAAGCCTGGTCCACCGGACCGGGGGTGAGCAGCTTCGACGCGGTGATCCCGCCTCCCACGGACTCGGACGACGCGGCCGCCGAGGTGATCGGCCAGGGTGGGATCCAGGCCAACCCGCTCACCATGGCGTCCGTCGCGGCGACCGTCGAGAACGGCACCTTCCGCCAGCCCGTCCTGCGCCCGGGTCAGCCCCAGGTCGCGGCCGCCCACCCGCTGCCCGCCGCGGTCGCCCAGGAGCTGCGCGCCATGATGGCCCGGACCGCGGCCGACGGCACGGCCCGGGCGGCCATGGCGGGCCTGACCGGCCGGGTCGGCGCCAAGACCGGCACGGCCCAGGTGGACGGCGCGCCGGCCCCCAACAGCTGGTTCATCGCCTATCGCGGCAACCTCGCGGTCGCCGCCGAGATCCAGGGCGGCGGCTACGGCGCCGTGGCGGCCGGCCAGGCGGTCGCACACGTCCTGGCGGTGGGCAACCCGGGCTAGACGAGGGCTAGACGCGGGCTGGACGAGGGCTGGACGAGGGCTAGGCTGGCGCGATGACTGATGAGCAGGAGCGGGTGCAGCCCTCGGGAGTATGGGCAACGGCGGTGGGGGTGGCCAGGGTTAGGGCGCTGGAGACCGAGCGGGAGAACGCGCTGTTCCGCGACCCGCTGGCACAGGCCTTCGCCGCCGCCGGTGGCCTGTGGCCCTCCTCGCCACCGCCCGCTGACGAGGCCGCGCGCCGCCGCCGGCTGGCCGTGGCATTCTCCATCGTCATCAGGACGAAGTTCCTCGACGACCTGTTGCAGCAGGCCTCCGCGTCCGGGGTCCGGCAGGTCGTGCTGCTCGGCGCCGGTATGGACAGCCGGGCCTTCCGGATGGACTGGCCCGAGGGCACCCGGCTGTTCGAGGTCGACACCGCCGCGCCACTGGACTTCAAGGCTTCGGTCCTGCGCCAGGAGCGGGCCGTCGCACGCTGCGAGCGGATCACCGTCGCGGTGGATCTGCATGAGGACTGGCCGGGCGCGCTGACCGCCGCAGGGCACGACCCGGCGCTGCCGACCGTGTGGATCGCCGAAGGACTGCTGATCTATCTGCCCGAGGACGCGGTGGAACTGCTGCTGGCCCGGATCAGCGCGCAGTCGGCGGCAGGCAGTCGGATGGGGCTGACGTTGGGCTCGCGCGGCGTGATCGAGCGCTTCGGCGCGGACGCCCTGCCGGGATCGGCGGCGTCCATGTGGGTTTCGGAGATGCCCGACGACCCGGTGGGCTGGCTGGCCGGGCACGGCTGGGAGGCCGGCAGCCACACCCTGCGCGAGCGCGCTGCCGCCTACGGCCGCCCGATCAGCACCCCGCCGCAGCGCGAGGAGGGGCCCGGCGGACTGATCTCGGCGGTCCGCCGGTAGAGCGCCTCCACCGCGGTTGCGCTGGTCGGGCTACGGCAGCCGGGGGACGCGGTGCGGCGCGGGTGGCCTGTCGGGCGGGGCGAACTCACCGGCCGGGGCAGGCTGGTCCCGTTCTGCGGCGCAACCCGACCCCGCAGCCGCAACGCCCTAACGCCCTAACGCCATAACGGGAGCGCGCGATGGACCGGCCGGACCGCAACGTAATGGATCGCCGCCGCCTGCTCACGGCGGCCGGCTCCGCGCTGGGCCTGGCAGGCACATTGGGTGCCACGCGCGCCGCTGCCGTGGCTGCCGTGGCTGAGCCCGAGGCGTTCGGGCCGGTGACGGTGGGTCCGGCCGACTGCCGCTACGAGAGCCTGCTGCGCGGCAACAACTTCCGCTTCGTGGGCGCACCCGAGGAGATCCGGGTGCTGGGGTCCACCGCCCAGGTGGTGCGCGCGGTGTCGGATGCCGTGCGCTCGGGGCGGCGGGTGGCGGTGCGCAGCGGCGGGCACTGCTTCGAGGGGTTCACCGCGGATCCGGCGGTGCGGCTGCTGCTGGACCTGTCGCCGATGGACGCGGTCGGCTTCGACGCCGAGCGCGGGGCCTTCGCGGTGCAGCCGGGGGCCACGCTCGGGCAGGTGTACCGGCGGCTGTTCACCGGCTGGGGCGTGACCATCCCGGCGGGCGGCTGCCCGGAGGTGGGCGCCGGGGGCCACCTGTCCGGCGGCGGGTACGGGCCGCTGTCGCGCCGGTACGGCTCGGTGGTGGACCACCTGTACGGCGTCGAGGTGGTGGTGGCCGACCGGGACGGCAACGTCCGCCCGGTGGTGGCCACCCGCGAGCCGGACGACCCGAACCGCGACCTGTGGTGGGCGCACACCGGCGGTGGCGGCGGGAACTTCGGTGTGGTCACCCGGTACTGGCTGCGCTCGCCCGGCGCCACCGGCACCGACCCGGCGCACCTGCTGCCGCGCGCGCCGCGCGAGCTGCTGGTCCACCTGGTCAGCTGGGCCTGGGACGAGCGCATGACCGAGCAGGCGTTCAGCACGCTGCTGCGCAACTTCGGTACCTGGCACGAGCGCAACAGCGCGCCGGGGTCGCCGTCCGCGGGCCTGTACGCGATCCTCGAGCCGACGCACCGCAGCGCCGGTTCGTTCCAGCTGACCGTGCGGATCGACGGCGATCTGCCGGGCGCGGACGGCCTGGTGGCCGACTTCGTGGCCGCGGTCACCGCCGGCTCCGGCGTCACCCCCACGCTCGCCGCCGGGGAGCGGATGCCCTGGCTGCACCCGACGACCTGGCCCGGTACCGGGGAGTCCGGCGACGTGGTCGTCCGTCGCTACAAGGGCAAGGCCGGCTATCTGCGCCGCTCCTTCACCGACCGCCAACTCGCCGCGATCTACCGGCAGTTGACGAACTCCACCGGTGGCCCGACCGGGGGCATGCTGATCGTCGGCTACGGCGGCCAGGTCAACACCGTGGACCCGGCGGCCACCGCGGTCGCCCAGCGCGACGCGGTGATGAAGGCCGTTTACCACACGGTCTGGGCGGATGAGGGCGACGACGACGCCAACCTGTGCTGGATCCGCGAGTTCTACCGCGCGGTGTACGCGGACACCGGTGGTGTTCCGGTGCCCGGCGAGGTCAGCGACGGCTCCTACGTCAACTATCCGGACGTCGACCTGGCCGACCCGGCGTGGAACACCTCCGGCGTGCCGTGGCACCGGCTGTACTACAAGGACAACTACCCGCGCCTGCAGCAGGTGAAGGCCCGCTGGGACCCGCGTGACGTCTTCCGCCACGCGCTGTCGATCGAGCTGCCGGCCTGACCGCGCGGTGCGCGGGGGGAGGTTGACAGGAGTCGGCGGGCGCGGCAGCCTGGTAGCCGGCGTGGCCTACGCCCAACCTCCCCCGACCGCCCCCGGCGCGGTCTTGTACGGAGGCAAAGGGGCTGTTGTCTCAGGCTGTTGTCGCATGGTCCGAGCGTCTCGGATGTGGTTGCCGGTGGGACTGCCTTCGAGGCGTGGAAGGCCAGAGGACGATGACAGCGAACAAGCACTTCAAGCGCCTGGTGCGCGCCCGCGCCGCCAGGACCGGCCAGTCGTACACCACGGCCCTGCACCACCTGCACCACCTGCGCCCGACGCCCGCGCCGCCCGCGACCCCTGCGGCTCCCGGCGAGCCCAAGCGCGTACGGCTGGCGGTGGCCCAGAGCACCGTCCGCGACGATCCGCGCAGCGAAGCCGAGTTGCGCGAGAGCGGGCGCGAGGTGCGCCGCCTGATGCGCGAGGCGCGGGCGGCCGGCGCGCGGATCGTGCACTTCCCCGAGGGCGCCACCTGCGCTCCCGGCAAGCGGGTGCTGTCCGTCGACGGCCCGGAGCGGGTCGGCGCCGCGGACTGGGAGCGCTTCGCCTGGCACGTGCTGCGCCAGGAGCTCAGCGCCACCGCCGAGTTGGCGCGCGAGCTCGGCCTCTGGGTGGTCCTCGGCTCGGTGCACCGGCTGACCGCCCCGCACCGCCCGCACAACAGCCTGTATGTGATCTCCGACCAGGGGCAGCTGGTCACGCGCTACGACGAGCGCCTGCTCTCCCACACCAAGATCTCGTACCTCTACGCGCCCGGCTCGGCGCCGGTCACCTTCGAGGTCGACGGCGTGCGGTTCGGGTGCCTGCTCGGCATGGAGGTGCACTTTCCCGAGCTGTTCGGCGCGTACGAGCGGCTCGACGTGGACGTCGTGCTCTTCTCGTCGACCGGCGGCGCGCCCGACGACGGCGGTGTCTTCGCCACCGAGGCGCAGGGCCACGCGGCCACCAACGGCTACTGGGTGAGCTTCTCGGTGCCGGCGCAGCTCAGCCACAGCGCGCCGGCGGGGGTGGTCGCGCCGAGCGGCCGGTGGCTGGCCCGCTGCCCGCAGGACGGGACACCCGCGGTGGTGGTCGTCGACCTCGACGAGGGCTCGGCGGACGTCGAGGTCGCCGTCTTCCGGGCCCGCCCGTGGCGGCGCACCGCGCGCGACGGCGTCTACGACCCGCACTTCGTCGCCGACCCGCGTAGCGAGGACCGCCGGGCGTTCTAGGGCCTGTCCGGGCGCCGGGGCTCGGGAACCGTCGTGCCGGGGTCGGACCAGAGGTCCGCCGGCACGACGCCCAGGGATCTGCCGTACGGATCGAGGAGGTGGCCGAGCAGCTTGTCCTGCCGGAGCATGACCGCCCGGTCGACGATGTCGAGGCTGGGGTGCGTGCTCGCGAGCTGCGTCTCGAAGCGCAGGACATCGGCGAGGGAGTGCAGGCTCGCCTCCACGATGAGGTTGTACGGTCCGCTGACAGCAGCGCAGTTGCGGGTCTCCGGGTAGCGGACCAGCGCGTGGCCGACCTCCGGGAGATCCGCGGGCGGCACGCGCGCCCAGAAGGTGACCGCGACCGGCCAACCGCCCAGCGGGCGGGCGAAGTCGCAGCGGAACGTGATCAGCCCGAGGCGGCCCAGCCGGTCGATCCGGCGTTTCACGGTGGCGGCACTGGTGTCCAGCACGGTGGCCAGCGCCTGGTAGGAGGCCCTGCCGTCGACCGCCAGGAGCCGCAGGATCGCCCGGTCGAAGGGGCTGACCTCCTGCGGCTCCCGGCTGCGCGGTTCCTCGGGTGGCGCGGTCAGTCGGGCGCGCCACCGCCCCAGGCCTCACCGCGCCGCGCCAGGCGGTTCCACCGGCGGGCGACGGTGACCGGGTCCACCCCGAGTGCGGCGCCGAGGACCGTCCACGACGCCCTCGGCCGCAGTTGAAGGGCGTTGATGAGCGCCAGGTCGTCCTCGCTCAGTATCGTCGCCTGTTCGTGCAGTTCCTGCATCCACGTGCTCTTCTCTGCGGGATTCCTGCGTTTTCGTCCCTGCGACTGCCAAGCATCGCACTGTGGGGGCAACGGAGTTCAGCGGCCCCGGGAGCCGGGGTCCGAGCAGCGGGAGCGGTTCATGAGTCGTGCCTTCGGTTCCTACCAGGACGAGATCTACGCGGGCGGCCTTCGCGGGGTCGTGCCGTCGTATCCGATGACCTACGACGGGTGGGAGGCGGGGGCGCAGGCTGCACTGCCCCCGTCCGTGTGGTCCTACGTGGCGGGCGGCGCCGGAAACGAGCACACCCAGCGGGCCAACGTGGCGGCCTTCGAGGGCTGGGGGCTGGTGCCGAGGATGTTCGTCGGGGCAGCCCAACGCGACCTCTCCGTCGAGCTGTTCGGGATGCGGCTGCCGACGCCGCTGTTCATGGCCCCGGTCGGCGTCATCGGCCTGTGCGCCCAGGACGGCCACGGTGACCTCGCCACGGCGCGCGCCGCCGCGCGCACCGGGGTCCCGATGATCGCCTCGACCCTGTCCGTGGACCCGATGGAGGCCGTCGCCGCGGAGTTCGGCCAGACTCCGGGCTTCTTCCAGCTCTACACCCCGACCGATCGGGACCTGGCCGAAAGCCTGGTGCGTCGAGCCGAGACGGCCGGGTTCAAGGCCATCGTGGTCACCCTGGACACCTGGGTCACCGGGTGGCGCCCGCGGGACCTGAGCACAGGCAACTTCCCCCAGCTGCGCGGCCACTGCCTGACCAACTACACCAGCGACCCGGTCTTCCGGTCCCAGTTGGAGCGGACCCCGCAGGAGGACCCCGGCGCGGCGATCCTGCGCTGGATGCAGGTCTTCGGCAACCCGCTGACCTGGGACGACCTGCCCTGGCTGCGTTCGCTGACCTCGCTGCCGCTGATCGTGAAGGGGATCTGCCACCCCGAGGACGTGCGGCGCGCCAAGGACGGTGGCGTGGACGGCATCTACTGCTCCAACCACGGCGGCCGCCAGGCCAACGGCGGGCTGCCGGCCCTCGACGCGCTGCCCGCCGTCGTCGACGCGGCCGGCGACCTGCCCGTCCTCTTCGACTCCGGTGTCCGCAGCGGTGCCGACGTGGTCAAGGCCGTCGCCCTGGGAGCCACCGCCGTCGGCATCGGCCGCCCGTACGCCTACGGCCTCGCCCTGGGCGGCACGGAGGGCGCCGTCCACGTGCTGCGCTCGATCCTGGCCGAGGCCGACCTGACCATGGCGGTCGACGGCTACCCCGACCTCGCCGGGCTCACCCCGGACGCGCTGCGCCGTACCCGCTGACCCGCTGACCCGCAGGGCCGTCCCGACGGCGGTCCGGCGCCCGGTCAGGCCGTGAGCGGTCGGACCTCGACCAGGTCGACCCGGCCGCCCACCTCCACCGTGCCGCCGGCCTGCGGGCGGGCCAGGATCTGCGAGCCCGCGGTCGCGCAGCTCCGCGCCGACGGTGCCCCACAGACAGGAAAGTGGTCAGCCTTTCAGGATTTCATGTGGCTCCGGAAAGGTGAAGCATCGTCACCAAGTGTTTCCTTAGTTGCCATGGCCCCGCTATCTACGCGCGTTTAAGTCAATCCCGGCAACGCGAAGGCGAGTTGCCGCCGGACCGTCGGGCCCTCGCGCTCGCCGCCGGTACGGGCCAGACGACCCAGGGGGTCGGTACAGGTGTGGGGTGCAGGACGATGTCGCAGCACGCAGCAGTGACGGCCACAGCAGTGACGACCGCAGCAGGGGGCGAGCCGGCGCGAGGGGCCCGGCTCGGCGGGCTCGGCGCCGCCAAGGGGCGGCCCCGGCGCGCCCGCCGCCGGGTCCGGGAGAGCCCGATGGGCTGGCTCTACACCGCGCCGGCCCTGTTGATCTTCTCGATCTTCATCATCGGCCCGACCGCCTACACCCTCTACGTCAGCCTGTTCCACTGGAACGTGCTCAACACGGCGAAGTCCCGCTACATCGGCTTGGCCAACTACCACGCGCTGCTGGGCTCCACGGCACCGAGCTTCCTGTCCAGCGCCTGGCGGTCGCTCTACTTCAGCGGCGCGATGGTGATCGGCGGGACGGCCCTCTCGCTGGCCCTGGCCCTGCTGGTGCAGCGCGGCGGCCGACTGCTGACCACCGCGCGGGTCGCGATCTTCGCCCCGCACGCCACCCCGATCGTGGCCACCTCGCTGGCCTGGGTGTGGATCTTCAACCCGCAGTTCGGGCTCGCGGACACCCTGCTCAAGGCGATTCACCTGCCGCAGCCCGGCTGGTTGCAGTCCACCACCTGGGCGATGCCCTCGGTGATCGCCTACAGCCTCTGGCACGAGGTGGGCTTCAGCGTCGTGCTCTTCCTCGGCGGCCTCGCGGTGATCTCGCCCGAGCTGAGCGAGGCGGCCCGGGTGGACGGCGCCAACGGCTGGCAGGAGTTCTGGCACATCACCTGGCCGCAGCTGCGCCCGGTCACGCTCTTCGTGGTGATCATCACCAGCATCTCCTCGCTGCAGGCGTTCACCCAGTTCTACGAGATGAGCCAGGGCGGGCCGGTGTACGCGACCACCACCCTCAGCTTCCTCCTCTACCAGGAGGCGTTCGTCTTCTTCGACACCGGCTACGGCGCCGCGCTCGCCATCGTGCTGTTCGCGGTGACCGCGGCGTTCACCCTGCTCCAGCGCCGCACCGGCGACCGGATCAGCCGCTCCACCTGAGACCCCAGGTGCCGCGCCACCCGTTCCAACTCTCCCGTTCCAACTCTTCCATGACTCGCCATCACTTCAGAGGGAACCACCATGACCAGCTCGCACCCGCGTAGCCGCTCGCCGTTCGCCCGGAACAGTCGCCGGGCCGCCGGCTCCGCCCTCGCCGCCCTCACCGTGCTCGCCGCGGTGGCCGGCTGCTCCTCCGGCAGCTCCTCCAGCTCGTCCGCGTCCGGCACCACCACCATCTCGTTCATGCAGATCATGATCAACGGCGCGCAGAAGAGCACACTGGTCAAGCTGACCAATGACTTCGAGACCGCCAACCCGAACATCAAGGTCGACCTGCAGTACCAGCCCGACTACGGCACCCTGCACGCCAAGGAGACCGCCGCCATCGCCGCCCACAACGCGCCGACCATCGGCCAGGTCTACGAGAGCTGGGCGGCGCAGTTCGCCGACAGCCAGGCGATCCTGCCGGTCAGCCAGTACGCGGGCAGCGACAAGCCCGACCAGTTCTCGACCTTCTACGCGGGCGTCCAGAAGGACCTGGCCCTGCCGGACGGCAAGAACTGGATGTGGCCGTTCAACAAGAGCGTCCAGGTGATCTACTCCAACGCCGATCTGCTCAAGGCCAAGGGCCTGACCGCCCCCACCACCTGGGACCAGTTCGCCGCCGATGCCAAGGCCGTCTCCGGCAACGGCGTCACCGGCATCGCCATCGACCCGGGCACCACCGCCTCCCCGGCCGGCGGCACCGTCATGTTCCAGTCGCTGGCCGCCGCCAACGGCACCCCGGACTTCGCCCCCGACGGCACCCCGCAGCTCAACAGCCCGGCCGCCGTCCAGGCACTGACCTACCTGGTCGACCTCAAGAAGGCCGGTGCTCTGCAGGTCGGCACCAACTACCCGGGCGAGGCCGCGCTCGGTGCCCAGAAGGGCCTGTTCGACCTGAGCAGCGCCGCCGGCTACTTCTACGAGAACCAGGCGGTGGGCGGCAAGTTCACCATGAGCACCAATGTGCTGCCGACCGGCTCGACCGGCCGGCCGACCAACGTCATGAGCGGTACCAACCTTGTCGAGTTCGCCGGGGCGAGCAAGGCGCAGCAGGCGGCCGGCTGGAAGTACATGCAGTTCCTGGCCTCCGCCTCCAGCCAGGCCCAGTGGGCGAGCCAGACCGGCTACCTGCCGGTCACCGCGGCCGCGCTGCCGCTGATGAGCGACTTCATCGCCAAGAACCCCTACCTGCCCACCGCCGTCGGCGCCCTCGCCTACGCCGTGGCCGAGCCGCCGTACAGCTGGGTCGCCAAGGCGGAGGGCGAGGAGGTCGTCGCGCTGCAGGCGGCGCTGGACAAGGGCACCGACCCGACCACCGCGCTGAACACCGCGCAGACCAACGCCCTCGCCGACCAGAAGGCCGGGGCCGCCCAGTGACGGCGGCCTCGACCGCGGCCCGGCGCCGGGGGCTTCCCCGGCGCCGGACCGGCGGGGCCGGGCGGTTCGTCAACCGGGCCCTGGTCGTGCTGGTCGGACTGGTCTTCCTGCTGCCGTTCTACTACGTGCTGGTCACCTCGCTGAACAGCGCCAGCGTCTCCGCCTCGCTCTCCGACATCCTGCTGCCGCACTGGCAGTGGGCGAACTACAGCCGGGCCTGGGCGGCGGCGCCCTGGCCCCGGCTCTTCCTGAACACGCTGCTGATCGCCTCGTGCACGGTGCTGCTGGCCCTGGTCACCTCGCTGCTGGCCGGCTTCGCCTTCGGGGTGATGCGCTTTCGCGGGCGCGGCCTGCTGTTCGGCCTGGTGATGTCGGTGCTGATGGTCCCGGGGACGGTGCTGATCATCCCGGACTACATCGTCGCCAACGACATCCACTGGCTCGACACCTACTGGATCCAGATCGTGCCGTGGGGCGCCAGCGTGTTCGGGATCTTCCTGGTCCGGCAGTTCTTCCTGGGCCTGCCGCAGGAGATCTTCGACGCCGCGGAGCTGGACGGCGCCGGACGGCTGCGGATGCTCTGGTCGATCGGGGTGCCGCTGGTGCGCCCGGCGATCGTGATCATCTCGCTGAACGTCTTCCTGGCCTCCTGGAACTCCTTCCTGTGGCCGTTCATCATGACCAGCAGTCCCGACGTCCAGCCGGTCGAGGTCGGCCTGGCCGCCTTCGCCGGAGCCAACGGCACCGACTTCCCGGCGCTGTCCGCCGCGGTGGTCTTCACCACCGCTCCGGTGCTGCTCTTCTTCCTCGTCCTGCAACGCCACTTCATCACTGGCGCGATGTCCACCGCCGGAGGCGTTCGTGGCTGACCCGCATACCGATCCCCAACAGCCCGGACAGGCCCTGGTCCTGGTCACCGACTTCGACGGGACGCTGTATCGCGGCGACGCGCCGATCCGGTACTACGCCGGGCAGGCCGCGGCCGGACTGGCGCCGCTGGAACGGGCGGAGCTGCTGGCCGGGGTGGAGCACTACCTCGTCGAGGGCGTCGCGGCGGCCGACCGCGCGACCGACGCCGTGCAGGCCGAGGCGTTCCGCGCCGCGGCGGACGGCTGGGAGGTGGTGGCCGAGCTCGGCCGCCGCCGGCACGGCCTGCAACTGCCGCGACTCAACGCTGCGTTCGCTGCCACCCGGGCCCATATGGCCACCTCCGCCTGCGCGTTGGAGGTCCCGGCGGGGTACGCCGAGCTGCTGAGCGACCTGCGCGCCGACGGCGTCCGAGTGGTGCTGGCCACCAACAGCCCGGCCGCCGGACTGGACGAGCTGCTGGACCGGCTCCAACTGCGGCCGCTGGTCGACGAGGTGGTCTCCAGCACCGGCAAACCGGCGGGCCTGGAGCGTCTGTTGCGGCGCGAACTCGGCCTGCCCGAGGAGGCCGATGGACAGTACGCGGGCGCCGCCGCCGCCCGTGTGCTGTCCATCGGCGACCACTGGCGCAACGACATCGCCCCCGCCGCCGCCCTCGGCGCGCCCTGCGCCTACATCGACCGCTTCGGCCGGGCCGACGGCCCCGCCACCGCCGCCGCCGCGCACATCGAGGACCTGCTGCCCGCCCTGCGGGCCTGGGCCGCCGGCGACGCACGTACCACCGCACCTGCTGAGAGGAACTGACCGTGGTTTCCATCGAGTTCTGGGGAGGCGTCGGCGTCATCGGATCCAGCAAGATCCTGATCACCGACGGGGAGCACCGCGTCCTGCTGGACATCGGCCTGGACATCCCCGGGGGGAAGGACCTGTTCCGCCCACCGGTGCGGATCCGGCCGGGCCGCGAGCTCGAGGACCGGCTGCGGATGGGCGCCGCGCCGCGCCTGCCCGGTCTCTTCGACCCCGCCGCACTCGCCGGCGGCGACCCGCTCGGCGAGGCCGTCGGCCACACCGCCGTCTTCGTCAGCCACCCGCACATCGACCACGTGGGCCTGGCCGGCTTCGTCCGCCCCGACATCGCGGTGCACGCGCACACCGACGCGGTGGACGTGCTGCGCGCGCTGAGCAGCACCGGCGCCGGCGTCAGCGGCGGCGACCCCGACTGGATCGGACTGACGGACGGTCAGAAGGCCACGGTGGGCCCGATGGAGGTGGAATGCGTGCTGGTGGACCACGACGTCCCCGGCGCCAGCGGCTACCTGGTGCACACCTCCGACGGCGTGCTCGCCTTCACCGGCGACATCCGCTTCCACGGCCGCAACCCGGACCGGGCCTGGGACTTCGTGCGGCGGGCGGGGGAGAGCGCGGTGCTGGTCACCGAGGGCACCACGCTCGGCTGGGAGCAGCGGGACAACCGGGTGCGCGACGAGGACGACGTCGAACGGGACTTCGCCGCCGCCCTGGAGACGACCCCCGGGCTGGTGCTGCTGTCGATGTACCCGCGCGACATCGAGCGGGTCGGCTCCTTCCTGGAGATCGCCGCCGCGCACGGGCGCACGGTGCTCTGGCCGGAGCAGACCGCCGTCTTCCTGCGCCTACTGGGCGTCGAGGCCGCGATCAGCGCCGACACCGTCGGCTGGGCGGAGGTGCACGCGGCGCCGGCCAGCTACGTGGTGGTGCCCGACCCGGCCGACCTGCCGTCCCTGCTGGACCTGCCGGTCGGCCCGCAGAGCGTCTTCGTGCACGCCAACGGTGAGCCGCTGGGCCCCTTCGAGCCGCGCTGGGAGCCGTTCACCGACTGGCTGGCCGCGCTGAAGGTGCCGCTGCGCCAGATCGGCTGCTCGGGCCACGCGAGCCAGGGCGACCTGCACGCGATGGTCGAGCGGATGCGGCCGGGCACGGTCTTCCCGATCCACACCACCTCGCCGACCCGGCTGCACCCGCCGCTGGGCATCTCCCGGGTGATCGCCGAGTACGGCAGCACATACGACTTCGGCGGCCGGACGCTGTGACGACGTGACGACGTGACGACGTGACGACGAGGGCCCGTCCCGCCGGCTCGGCGGGACGGGCCCTCGTCGTCAGAGGGGGGAGTTACGGCGCCCAGTAGTCGCCGGCCATCACCAGGTAGACCAGCGTCTTGATGGTCTCGCCGTAGTAGCCGTCACCGAACGGGTTGCTGCCCAGCTGCTTCCAGATGGCGTCAGTCCAGGCCTGGTCGCCGGCGGCCATTGCGGCCGGGCCGACCGAGTCGCCGGCCTCCTCGGCCTGGTCACTGGTGCTGTACGGCGTGCAGTTGAGCTTGGTGTGCGGGTAGACCTTCTGCGGGTTGCCGCCCGACTCCTTCTTCAGGCAGGCGGATTCGAGCTTGGCGGTGGCGTACGAGGTGGCCGCCGTCGAACCGCCGTAGACCAGCGCGTCGGTGCCCAGGTGCCACGGCACCCGGATGGAGTTGTAGCCGACGATGTTGTCCGGCTGGTCCTCCTGGTAGTTGGCGGGCGCGGGCTTGGGGCTGGTGGTGTTGGCGTTGACGACGAAGTCGGACATCAGGCCGCCGGTCGCGGAGTAGCCCTTGGTGAACTCGGAGATCACCGCTTCGGTGCGGGTGATCACCTTGTTCCAGTCGTGCGCGGTGTCGTATTTGGCGAAGGCGCGCAGGTGGTCGAGCATCTGGTCGGAGGGCCGGGTGTCGGTGTTCGGGCCGTCGTCCTCGCACTTCAAGTGCCCGTCGGGCGCCACGTCGTGGGCGTAGAAGGCGGCCAGCCAGGCCTTGGCGTCGGCGGTGTAGCCGCCCCACTGCTTGTCGGCCAGGATCAGGCCGTAGCCGATGTCGAGGTCGCCGTCGGTGGCGCCGTCGGGGGTGCCGCTGCTGTAGTACTTGCAGGTCTTGCCGTCGAGTTGCCACTGCATCAGGCCGTACTGGTCCTTGTGGTCCTTGACCAGTTGCCACAGGCCGTTGAACTCGGTCTGCGCGTTGGCGTCGTAACCGGCCATCAGGGGAACGATGTTCATGCCGTAGCCCTGGCCCTCGGAGACCGGGCCGTTGTTGCTGGCGTCGGAGTCGCCCTTGGTGGAGACGTAGTACTCGTTGGAGGCGCAGCCGTGGACCAGGTAGGTGGACTTCCAGGAGTTGTACTGCTTCTCCACCGCCGCGTCCCGGGAGGACTGCGAGGCCGAGGGCATCACGCCGACCTTGTAGGTGGTGTGGGCGGGGAACGCGTGGGCCGGTGCGGCGGCTGCGGCCGCCGGGCCCGCGGTGGTCAGGGTCAGCCCGAGCCCCAGGGCCGTGGTGGCGAGGGCCGCGCCGGAGGCGATCAGCGTGCGGAGTCGATGTGCCATGAACGCTCCTCGTGGGGGGAGAAAGTTAGGAAAGTTTCTTAACTGTGGGAGTTCATGTCAAGACCCCGAACCGAAGCGGCTTGCGCCGTACTTCGCGATGCCTTGCGCTGTACTTCGCGATGATGGAGGCCGATGGGCCGACCCCGGCCCGCTGACAGTGGAGGCGGTCGGCAGTATGACGGAGCATCTGGTGGTCATCGGCGGGGACGCCGCGGGGATGTCCGCCGCCTCGCAGGCACGCCGCCGGCGCGGGCCGGACGAGCTGCGGATCACCGCCTTCGAGCGCGGCGACTTCACCTCGTACTCGGCCTGCGGCATCCCGTACTGGACCGGCGGCGAGGTCCCCGAGCGCGACGCGCTGATCGCCCGCACGCCCGAGCAGCACCGCGAGCGCGGCATCGACCTGCGGTTGCGTACGGAGGTCACCGCCATCGACCCGGCCGGGCGCCGGGTGCGCAGCCGTGACCTGGACAGCGGCGAGGAGTGCTGGACGGCGTACGACCAGCTGGTGATCGCCACCGGAGCCGAGCCGGTCCGGCCCGCGCTGCCGGGCTTCGACGCGCCGGGGGTGCACGGCGTGAACACGCTGGTGGACGGCGCCGCGCTGATCGACACGCTGGAGCGCGGGGCCTCCGACGGCGGGGTCCGCAGGGCCGTGATCGTGGGCGGCGGTTACATCGGCGTCGAGATGGCCGAGGCGATGCTGGCCCGCGGCCTGCGCGTTACCCTGGTGCACCGCCCGGCGGAACCGATGCCCACCCTGGACCCGGATCTCGGCCTGCTGGTGCGCCGCGGCCTGGAGAAGCTCGGCGTCGAGGTGGTCCCCGGCGCCGAGGCGCAGGAGGTGCTGCTCGGCCCGGACGGACGGCCGACCGCCGTGCGCAGTACGGCCGGTGAGCACCCGGCGGACGTGGTCGTGCTGGGCCTGGGCGTACGTCCGCGCACCGGTCTGGCCCGCGCGGCCGGCCTGCCGCTGGGCGAGCACCGCGGACTGCTGACCGATGAGCGGATGCGGGTGCTCGGCGCCGACGGCACCCCGCTCGACGGGATCTGGGCCGGCGGCGACTGCGTGGAGGTGCTCAACCTGGTCTCAGGTGCCCGCCAGTTCGTCGCGCTCGGCACCCACGCCAACAAGCACGGCCTGGTGATCGGCACCAACCTGGGCGGCGGGCAGGCCGCCTTCCCCGGCGTGGTCGGCACCGCGGTGACCAGGGTCTGCGACCTGGAGATCGCCCGCACCGGCCTGAACGAACGTGAGGCGACGGCGGCCGGCCTGCGCTGGACCGCCGTCGTGATCGAGTCCACCGCTCAGGCCGGCTATCTCCCCGGCGCCCCCTGGATGACCGTCAAGATGCTCGCCGAGCAGGACACCGGTCGCCTGCTCGGCGTGCAGATCGTCGGCGGCGCGGGCGCGGCCAAGCGGATCGACGCGGCCGCCGTCGCCTTGGGCGCCCGGCTGACGGTGCAGCAACTGGTCTTCCAGGACCTCGGCTACGCACCGCCGTTCTCGCCGGTGTGGGACCCCCTGCTGGTGGCCGCGCGGAAGGCGGCCGACCGGGTGGGGCCGGTCGGCCACGAACGCTGACTGACGCTGACTGGCGTACGGTCGAACCTAGTTGACCCACACCAGCGGGCTGCCGGACTGGCTGGTGTCGACCACCGGGCCGTAGGTCGCGGTGAAGTACCCGGCGCTGAAGCAGGTGCCGGGGCCGCTGCTGCGGGCGAACACCTGGTTGGCGAAGCCGATCGTCTGCGCCGTGTTGGAGGTGGTCCCGGACAGGCTGGCCGGGTTGGCCTGGTAGGTGCAGGTGACGTTGCCGAGCAGGGTCCTGAGCACGATGGTGGTCTGGATCGGGCCCGCCGTGCCGGGGCTCAGCGTGACCGGGTTGCCGGCCGCGTCGCTGACGTTGTTGACGTAGGACAGGTGGTTGACGGTGACGCTCTGCACGGCGGTGACGCCGGGGATCTTGACCGCGACGCAGGAGCCGAAGGTCTGCGAGGTCAGCGACTCCACGGCGGTGCCGGGTGCCGCCGGGTTGGAGCTCACCGTCGCGCTGAAGCCGGAGCTGGAGCACTTGACGCCGACGCCGCCGGCCGCCGTGGAGTAGAAGTCGGCGGTGGAGGTGCCGGAGAGCGAGGCGGTCAGCACGTCGCCGAGGCCGACCGCGGCGCCGCCGGCCGCCGTACCGTAGCTGAGCACGCTGGGGCCGGCCGCGGAGGCGGGCAGGGCCGTGACGGCCGCGAGGGCGGCGGCGGCCAGGGCCGCGCCGAGGTAGAGGCGGTTGCGCATGAGGGAACTCTCTTTCCGCTGGGTGTGGGGGAGTTGCTGCGGAGTTGCTGCGGCGTTTGCTAGCTGTGCGAGGCGTTCAGCGCGCTGGTCAGATCGGCGAGACTGGCGTCCAGCGCGAGCGAGGTGTCGGTCTGCTGGAAAGTCACCGAGCCCGTCCCCGCGCCGGCCGGGATGCCCATCACCAGGTCGATGATCGGGTCGAGGATGCCGCCCAGCCCGCAGCCCGAGGCTCCGGGCACGCTGAAGGTGTTGTCCACCAGCTTCGCGCCGGTGAAGGAGGCGATCACCGAGCCGTAGCCGTTGGGGTCGGCGGCGACGCCGATGGTTCCCGGGTCGCCGGTCATCGGCACGCCCGGTGCGGGCGGCGCGGTGGTGCCGGTGGTCGGGCTCAGCACGATCGGCGAACTGTCGCTGCCGATATAGCAGTTGGGCCCGAAGAAGGCGTTGTACAGGTGGAGTTTGACCGGCAGCTTGAAGACCGGATAGGACTCTCCTGCCGCCAGCGGGGTGAACGCGGTGACCGGACCGGCCTGTTCGACCTGGGCGAAGACACTCGTGACGCCGGGCAGGAAGTTGATGATGCCGGGGATGGTGATCTCGGCGGGCTTGGCCGTCAGCAGCGTGGTGCCGGTGGGGGCCACTGTGGCGTACTGGTTGGCGCTGCTGCCGTCGGGAAAAGTCACCGTGGGGGCGGACTTGTCCCAGTAGACGCCGAACTGCAGCGTGATCGGGGAGTTGAGCGGGACGGTGGTGGTGCCGATGGTGAAGCTGCCGGTGTGCGTCACCGACACCACGCAGCCCACCTGGAGGTTGCTCGGGTCCTGCAGCTGGGCCGAGTTGAGCGGGCAGCCGCCCATCCCGGCATACGGACCACCGGGTGCGGTGGTGGCACCGGCCGGCGTGGCGGCCACGCCGAGCAGCAGCGCGGCTGCGCCGACCAGTGGGGCAAGTCGCTTGAGGGATAACAGAGTTCGCTTCATGGCGGGGGTACTCCTCGCGGCACGGGTGGTGAACGGGAGTGAGTACACAGCCCGGCCGGTCCGGGGGAGGGGACGGATCGCGGGCAGCTCGGCGCCACGAGCGGTACGTGATCGGCAAGTCCGACGAGTCCGGACGGCTGCCAGCGCGTCCGGCCTTCGCCATACTTGGGGACTCGGCGTCCCCACCCCCGGGCCCGCTGAGGCGGGCTGCGGACCGGCGCTGTCACATGGTCGCGACAGGGCCGAAATATTGAAAACCTGTGAAGGTTCTAAACCTGACTGAACGTCAGCGTCAATGGGTGGAGCTGAAGTTGAAAATAAATCTTGAATTCGGCGGACCCTCGGCCGACGACCTGCTACCCGGCACCCGCAACGGCCGCGACCCCTCCCGGTCGATCCGCCGGGGCCCCAGCCGGCTGCCTCCGGAGGTGGTCGCGGCCACCCAGCGCGACCGGCTGCTCGACGGGGTGGTGCACACCGTCGCCCTGCACGGCTACGGCGGCGCCCGGGTGAGCGACATCTGCCGGGCGGCCGGGGTGACCAGGCCGGTCTTCTACGAGCAGTTCAGCGGCAAGGAGGAGGCTTTCCTGGCCGCCCACCGGCTCGGCACGGCGGTGGTGATCCGGCGGATGGAGGAGGCCTTCGCGGCGCAGGCCGACTGGTGCGCGGGTGTCCAAGCGGCCCTGCGCGCGTTGCTCGACATCCTCGCCGAGGTGCCGGCCTTCGCCACCATGGCGGTGGTCGAGGTGGAGGCACTCGGCGCGGCCGGCCGGCTCGTCCGCGAGCGCCTGCTGAGCCGCTTCCGCCGACTCTTCGCCGACTGCCCCGCGCCGCCGGCCGGGGTCAGCACCGAGCTGCTGACGGACACCGTCGTGGGCGGCATCCACTCGACCGTCTACCGCTGCATCGCCGCCGACCGGCACGCCGAACTTCCCGCCCTGCTCCCGACCTTGGCCCTCTTCGCGCTGGCTCCCTTTCTCGGCCCGACCGAGGCCGTGCGGCGGCTGGCACTGGCCGACGCGGCAGGCGCGCCCTGGTCCAGACCGGTGCTGGCCTGCACCCTGGACCAACCTCCCGGGCCGCCCGCGCGCTCGGTGCCCCAGCAGCGAAGGCCCGCCGCACGCAGGCCTATTGACCCTCCGTCTACTGCGAGGTAACTTCCAGTCAGCTGCCATGGATGTGATCTGGATCACCAACTCCTCTGCCAGGGAGGGTGGTTGAGCATCGGCCTCCATGGGCGCTGTCCGCGCCAGGGCAACGTGTCGGTGACCGCAGGTCCTCGAATCCACGGGAGCATCCATGGCCACACCCGAGAACGTTCCGACCAGCCCGGCCCCGCGCGGGCGGGTCAGGCTCCGCCGGGCCGCACTGATGGCGATACCGGCCTGCGTGGCCGGCGGCGTCCTGATGACCCTGTCCGCCCAGGGAGTGCTCGCCTCCCAGTTCGCCATCTCCGGCATGGCCTTCACGGTCACCGCGGACGAGCTGAACGGCAACGGCTTCGAGCAGTTCGGCGGCCTCGACAACATGATCCCCAACAGCCCGAACGCCGGCAGCACCGGCGGCCAGGTGGTCGTCGCGGTCTCCGCCATCAAGGATGCCACCCTCACCAACCTCTGCCAGAGCGTGAACCTCGGCGGCACCAATCTGCTGATCCGGGCCGGCAACGCGGGCACCCCGGTGACGGCGAGCAACCTCACCACCGACTCCGACCTGCTCTCCGGCGACGCGTCCTTCAGCAACATCCAGATCGGCGGCGATGCCAGCACCTTCACGGAGGCCGGCGTGGCCGGCCCGGCGGGCGTCTTCGGGCAGCAGGCGGACACCGTGGACATCAAGAACCTGCGCCAGGACAACTACGCCACCACGGCCGCGTCCTTCAAACTCCCCGGCCTCCAGCTGAGCTTCAGCGACACGGGCTGCTGACCATGACCGACGCCGCCGCCCCCGACCCCGAGCTCACCCCCACCCCCGAGCCGGAGGCGGCGGCGCCCCCCACCGCCCCGCTGCGGTCCTTCTCCACCTGGCGAGGCCAACGCCCCTTCTGGGGCGGCCTGCTGGTCACCCTCGCCGGCGCCGAGATCCTCTTCACCGAGAAGGCGCCGCTCCCGGTCGTCCTGCACATCGGCATGCTCGGCCTGGCCGGCTACCTGGTCCCCGCCATCCTGCTGCTCTGCGGCCTGCTGATTCTCTTCAACCCGGCCCAGCGCATCTTCTACTCCATCCTCTCCGTCCTCCTCACCCTGGGCACCTGGGTCACCTCCAACCTGGGCGGCTTCCTGCTGGGCCTCTTCCTCGGCCTGATCGGCAGCACCCTCGCCTTCGGCTGGCTCCCCGCCCAACCCGCCCGCCGCAAACTCCGCGACCGCCACCGCAACAGCTCGGCGACTGCTGCGTAGACGCACGCCAAGAGGGCCGCCCACCCGGGCGGCCCTCGCATTCCCCGAGAGTGCGACGGACCGTGGGGCAGCGCATACTTGACAGGGGCTGACGATCATTGTTCAGGTGAGTGACAATGCTGAATGTAGTATGGGAAGCATTCGCAAAGCAGGCTTCGCAGCCGGACACCCTGTCCATCGCAAGGACAGTCGTGGCGAAGCAGGGCTACACCATTTGGCTGGCACAGGACAATTTCAACGTCATCGGCGGGCACACGACTGGTGCGACCACCGACGTAGTTGTCAGCGTTTCCTGTGTTCCCGTGGGTGCAGGGAGTGGCATTCAAGCTGGCAGCTGGGTCTGCGTCAGCGCATATTCGCCAGATGAACCCACCGCCAAAACAGCATGCGACACCGTCCATCAGCAAATACTCTCCACGGTGTCATTCGACTAACCCTGAACCGAACCAGCCACCAAACACCACCTCGTCGGATCGAGCTCCATCAGCCACTGCGCAAGGTGCCTCGCCTGTCTATGTCCTGCGGGTGTCGGCCCCTCTCGTGGATCCGGCGCAGCGCCAGAAGTCGGCCTGGCCGACTTCTGGCAGCGAGATGAGGTCACGCGTCGCGAACGCCGTGCGGCAGCTGAGCATCACGGGTGTGCCGGTGGTCAGTTGGAGACGTTCTTTAACGGTTTAGCCAACCCCCACCCCGGCGGCCTGCGCTCCACCCCCAAAAGTCGACCCACCCGACTTTGCCTCCAAGCTCCCGGCTACGACACAAGCACGCAGAGGCCGACCACGATGATCACGCCGGCCGCGAGCGCTATGGCACCTCCCACCACCCGCTGAACCTCGGGCGTCGCAGGCGGAACCACCACCCAGCGCACCACCCTCGGCACGCGCGCCCGGAGCGCCATCTGCCGCGAGTACCGACGGGTCACCACACCGCGGAAATCATGCCGCACATCGTCAGGCAGCCCGATCGCCTACGTCAAGGCACACCCGGCCACCGCCGGCCCAACCCCCACCGTCAGGCCGCGACTGCGAGGTAGTCCTCCAGCTGCCGGATTCGGGTGTAGGAGTCCGGGTGTGAGGCGAGCAGTCGGTCGGCCAGTCTCGGGCGGGTGGCGCGCTTTCCGTTGGATGATCGGTGTGCGCGCTCGGCGCTGGCCTCCTCAGCACGTCGGAAGGCGTGCAGGACGTCGAGCATCGCCGGGGCGAAGCCGAGCTCCGCGGCCAGCCGGTCGGCCCGCAGCTCGGCGCGTCGTCCGACCGCGGCCACCAGGTACGGCGTGACGAAGACCAGGAGCACTGGTGGGAAACTCGTCGCCACGGTGATCAGCACCGCGCTGCAGAGCAGCGCGATCACCAGGACACCCAGCACCGAGAAGGCCGCGACGACCTGCAGCAGGACCGCGGTCACCCGCCGCAGCAGCTGCCACGTGACCCGCCCCGGTAGGGAGTACCAGTAGCCCAGCAGGCCGGCCCAGGCGTGGCCGCCTTTATGGTGGCCGAGCTCATGGGCCAGCACCGCGGCAAGTTGGACCGGTGGCAGTTCGTTGAGCGAGTACCGGGTGACCGCGACGATGTGCCCGGCCGCAGCGAAGGCGTTGAGGCCGCCGCTCTCCTCGATCCACAGCTCGTAGCCGGAACCGTCGATACCTGCCCTGGTGGTGACCTCCTGCCAGATCGGCTCCAGGCGGTCGCGCTCGGCTCGTAGCGGGAGCCGGACATGGAACAGGTATCTGGCCAGGAAGCGTTCGGTGGGCCGGTGGAAGACCAGTGCCCCGCTGGTGAGCCAGAGCCCGATCATCAGGTATCCGAGCATGGTCGGCAGTGCCTGGGAGAGCAGTGCGACGACGATCAGGCTTCCGGTGAACTGCGGCAGTTGGAGCAGGATCTCCCCGACGGCTGTGGCATCCGCTCCGCGTTGGCGCGCAGCGAGATGGATCCGGCCGGTGTGGAAGGAGAGGCCGGGCGGCGGCGGTGCCGATCGCTGGGGCGGGACCGTGGCGGAGTCGGGTGCAGGCACGCTCGGCCGGGGCGGCGGGGCGCTCGGGTAGGGCGGTGGCGCGCTAGGGTACGGCGGAGGTGTGGTGGGGTAGCGGGGTTCTGCGGAGTCGCTCAAGGCGATGTCCTTCGCGGGCGTGTTCGGACGGCTGGCGCACTGCGGCTCAGCCGATGAGCAGGGCGGTGGGAAGCAGCAGCAGACCCAGAGCGAAGGAGAGGACCCCGATCCGGACCCACCAGTGCTTGCGGGAGACGATGGCGCTGGTGTCGGTGAGCGCGATCACGATTCCCTCGTACTGTGTCTCCTCGGTTGCGGCCAGGGCGTTGGCGAGCGAACCGAGTTCGGCAGCCCGGTGGATGTCGCCGAAGTAGGCCAACGGCCGGCCGGGGGTCCAGCTGCTGCGGTCGTAGCGCGGCAGGACCGCGAGCAGGAGTGCGAGCAACGAGAGGATCAGCGCGCCGCCGCCGGCCAGCAGCAGGGCGAGCCCTGGGCCTGACCTGATGTGCGGTCCGCCGGAGCTGTTGACCAGCGGGCCGCTGAACGCCCCGGTGGCCAGGCCAAGCGCGGCGACCAGCACGGCGGCCTTGCTGTCGGCTCGGGCGATCTCGGTGCGTAGCTCGGCGAGCAGTCGGGTGCCGGCGAGCTCTCCGGGGGGCTGTGGTGAGTTGGGCTGTGGTGCGCCGGGGGAGGCGGACGCCGCAGTCACCTGACGGCCGGTCATCCTAGTTCCGTGCTGGCGCTCAGCTGCGGGGCCCCGGAGCCACCGGTCTCCCGCCGCAGGATGCTGGTCAGCGCCTCCAATGCGGCCCGGGCCGGCTCCTCCAGTTGGAACTGCTCGAAGTGGCTGGTCTCCAGCAGCTTCTCGACGAGCGCGATCTGGTTGCGGACCAGGTCCTGCTGCTCACCGCGGAGGTGTTCGAGGGCCATCGGCAGGTCGTCCGGGTGCTCGGCCAACCGCAGCGCCCACGCGGACACGCCGCCCTGATCCAGGTGGTACTGGTAGAACTTGGCTTTCTGGGAAATGAGTTCGGCCTGCTCCTGGGCCATTCGCAGGGCGTCGGCGTGTGCCTCGCGGGCGTACCGGTAGTCCCGTCGAAGCTGCCGTTGCACCTTGGCCCGCTCGTCCAGGTCGAGGTGCACGGTGCAGCCGACGTACAGGCCCTCGCCGAGGGCGATCGGCTCGGCCGCCAGTGCCTGCTGGACAGCGGGCTCCGCCAGATGACTGAGGTCCACCGCGAACTGCCGGGCGGTGGTACGCATCAGACGCCGGATCCGGGGTGTGATCAGGGCCGGTACGTCCCGCAGGCCGCTGCTGACCACCCGGTCGGCGGCCGTCACCTGCCAGCTCACCTCGACGTCCACGCGGAACGCGCCCTCGTCGTCGCGGCTGGGGAGCAGCTCAGTGAGGGTGAAGTGGTGGATCCCTGTGTCGACTTCGAACATCGCTCGATAGCGACGGCCGGCCAACTCGCCGCGGGTCGGCCGCAGTGGCGGAGCGTACACCTGGTACGACCCCTTCGCGGTGGCGAAGACCAGCGCGCAGTCGGCCCGGCCGCCCGGTCGCCCGCCGAGTGAGCCGAAGCCGCTGAGCTGGCGGACCGTCAGAACGGGGTCGACGATGTCGCTGCTGCGGCTGGCCACTTGGTTCCACTCGACCTCGTGGTGGGACTCTGGCATGGCAGTTGCTCCTTGCACGTGGGAGAAGGATCACGGGGTGCCGACGGCGGCGAGCATCCGGTCGACCGCGCTCGGCTCGGCGGCTGCCGAACCCCGCAGGGTGCGCAGCAGGTGGTTGAGCCGCCGTCGATCGTGCTCGGTCAGGGATAGCGAACCCAGCAGGCCGCTGAGCTGCTCCTCGATCTCCGGGTCGGCCTGGGCGGCATGGAGCCACCTCCGCAGAGCCCGCAGGGCGGCCGATCCGAGGGCGCGATCGGCGAGTGCGGTGCGCCAGAGCGTCGCGAGCCGCGGCCGGATCGCCAACAGCGGATCCGGGCCGGGCAGTTCGGTCACCGATACCGCTTCGCCCGGGGCTGCCGTGGGGCTGACGGAGTACCAACGCAGGAGCAACGGCCAGCCGAGCGGGTCGTCCTGGTCGCCGTCCGTGCGGCGGGCCGCGGACAGGAAGGCGGCCAGGGCCACCTGCCTGAGCTGCGGCACGTCGGTGGTCCATTCCGTCAGTGCGACCAGCGTGGTGGGTCCGGCGGGCGAGAGCAGCAGCAGTTCGATCGCCTCGACCAGGCCGGTGGCCTGGAAGCTGGCCGGCTGGTCCGGGAGTCGGGTAGGGTCGGCGGCTTCGATCGTTGCGGTCAGGTCGGTGAGTTCGTCCGCGTCGAGCCTTCCGGCGGCCACCCTCATGGCCTCCAGGCTCTGCTCCGGTAGCAGGTGCCCGAGCAGCGCGTAGCCGCGCACGGCCGTCCAGCGGCGGTGCGGATCGTCGTCCCCGCACCAGTCGTGGAGGATGCGCGGCACTGCGGCGGTGCCCGCGTAGTAGGCGAGCGCGAGGCTGTTGGCGGCTTGCAGGCAGAGGCGGAAGTCCTTGGCGCCGGACCACGGACCGAGCAGGCGCCCCATGGCGGAGGAGAGGTCGACCGAGGCGAGCAGCGCCGTGGTCGAGGCGGCCCGGGTGCGAACCAGCGGCCGCGGGTCGGCCGCGAGATCGTGCAGCCAGGCGATGACGGCGGGGCGGGCCGAAGGATGGCTGGTCCAGACTTCACGGAACAGCGTGTGCGGGGTCCGCGGGTCGACGAAGGCGGCCATCCGCTGGGGGACGGGACCCCAGGGGGTCTGCTCGTTCTCCTGGTACTGCTGGGCTCGCGCCAGCGCCAGGCGCTCCTCGATGGAGCCGCCGAAAGGCGGGATCCCCTCTTTTCTGCCCGGCGCCTCGATTGCCTCCAGTCGCCGGAAGAGCTGGTCCGACAACTCGGCGGTGAGCGCGTACGGCGCCTGATGGAAGACGCTCAGAGCCAGCAGGAAGGACTTCTCCCGCAGCTTGATGTCCGGGGCGCCGAACCACCGCCCGACCTGTTCCCGAACTGCGGCTTGCCCGAACGCCGACAGCGCCGTCAGGTCGCTGTGGCCCGCCGCGTATTCGGCCAGCGGCCCGGCGAAGTCCGCGATCTCCCGGACCGGGCGGTCCTTGGCGAGGAACTCCGCGACTGGTTCCAGTTGGAGGAGCTCGGCGATGCCGTCCGCCGCAGTGTCCGCGAGCCGAGGCATCAGGTGCGCGGTGAGGACGGCCACAGGATCGGGGGCCGTCCAATGTACGGAGCGGATGTCGGCGGGGACGGGGTGTTCGGCGATGGTGATGACCAGCTTGCTGCGGAGCCGGGTCAGCGCCTCCCGAATCTGCAGCAGGTGCAGCGGGGTCAGCGGACGGCTGCGCGGGGTGGCGAGGTCGCTGAGCAGATAGCCGTCTGCCGGTTCGACGCCCTTGAGCAGCGAGGCGGGGCTGACCTCCGGGCTGAGGGCCCGGATCCGTCTGGCGCCCAAGCGGTGGAGCAGCATCAGACCGGCTGCCCGGCGCCCGGTGTCCTGGCCGCCGCGTAGGATCAGCAGGTGTGAGCTTCGGAGCTCGGCCAGCGCGATGGCGAACTCCGGTCCGTCCTGGAAGACCGCGGCCAAGGCGGTCAGTTCGTCGGCCGGGACCTCACCAGACTCGTGCAGCGGGCTCCCGAACGCAGCGCCGAGCTGGTAGATCGTGGTTTTCTGGCCGGTCACCACGTCGCCGTGGACCTGGCCGCCGGAGACGGTGTGCTGATCGCCGTGGATCAGGCTGCCGCCGAACCGCGGTGCGCCGCCGGCGAAGAACGAGCCCTGACTGGTGAAACTCTCGGGGGCGTGCTCGAACAGCTCCTGCGCCGCGTCCCAAGCGTTCTGCGGTGGCTCGGTCGGCGCCTGCGGGGCCTCCTGGCCGGTCTCTTCCTCCTCGCTCGCGGTCGCCTGCTCGGGCTCGGGCCCGGTCGGATCCGCAGCTGCCTCCTTGGCGGCAGGACTCGTCACCGGGCGCCGCCGCGACCGATGTTGACGTCGCCGTGGACGTGGCCCCCGGAGACGATGTGCTGGTCCCCGTTGACCAGGCTACCGCCGAACGACGGCGAGCCGCCGAGGAAGTAGGTCCCGATGGGGGCCTGTTGCGAGGAGTCGGACGGCTCGGCGGGGTTCGAGGTGACTCCGGGGCCTGGGGCCGCTGCTCCAGCCACGGCGGCCGGATTGCCGTGCAGCCACGCGGTCAGCTCGCCTTCCTTGCCAGCTACGGTGATGCGCTGGAACTCGGCTCCGGGTACTCCGTGCGGACTGTGCCGCACGATGCCCTGGTAGACCGCGTCCGACACACAGAGCACGCTCTGCGCGGTGCGCTCCTTGAGGGCGCTGCGCAGCACGTCCGAGTTCAGCAAGCGGAACGCCTGGTTGAGGTCCCAGCCGACTGCTCCGCCCAGAGCGCCGCCGAGTTCCTGGATCGCGACCTCCCCGGCGGCCAGCACGATGCGCAGCCTGACCTGCGCGCTATTGGCAGCAAGCCGGTTGTTGCTGTGCAGCAGGGCCGGAGTCTCGGTGAGCAGGGCACGCAGCAACCGGACCTTCGACACGGTGGGACTGATCAGCACCATCACCGAGTCACCGCGGTCCTCCAATCGCTGCTCCAGTTGCTCGATGCCCGCGTGTTGCAGCGTCTCCTGGAGGATCGCGTAGAGCATCCGGCGCATGAACGCCTGCTCGACGTCGTCACGTTGCCCGAAGCGCTCGATGTCCAGCAGCAAGATGGTGCGGTTGACCGGCTCAGTCATGACTGCCTCTCGGTTGTCCGTAGGCAGCAGCTTGTCGCCGGGCGGACGGTTGGCGTGAGGGCGGATGACACACCTGGTGTGTGACTGTGTGCACAGAAGTCAGTGGATCCGGCTCAGGACGTCTGGGCGGGCGATGACAAGGCAGCGGCGGCGGGTGATCACCGCGCCGCGCTCGCGCAGTTCCTTGAGCAGCCGGGCGACAGCTTCACGGGACGCGCCCACCGATCCCGCCAGCTCCTGCTGGCTGAGCGGCACGGAGATCATGATGCCTTCGTCGGTCGGATTGCCGTGGCTGCGGGCGAGTTCGAGCAGCAGTCCGCAGAGCCGCTGGCGAACGGTGAGCGCGGCGAAGTCGAGCCGCCGGCGATCCGCGGCGCGCAGCCGGTCGGTCCCCAGGGCCAGCAACTGCAGGGCCACGTTGGGCTTTTGCTGCAGGTAGTCGGTGAAATGCTGGCGGTCGATGGCGACGGCGTCGACGAGTTCGAGTGCGGTCACCGTGGCTGCTCTCGGGCGCCCGGTGAGCGCCGCCGACTCACCGACGATGTCGCCTGGGCCGCGCAGTGCGAGCAGGGCCTCGTAACCGTTGGCCGCGGCGGCCGTGACCTTCATCCAACCTTGCAGGATCAGGATGATGTGGTCGGAGGGTTCCTCCTGCCGCATGACCACGGATCTCGCTGGATAGGAGATGCGGCGGCCCAGCGAGAGCAGGGTGCTGCGATCCTCCCGCTCCAGTCGGGCGAGGAACGGCACCCGGTCGTCGAGGTTGCGGTCCGCAGGGCTCTGCTGTCGTTCTGTTGCCGGGCCAGGTAGGCCGGCGGGCACGGTGATCATTGGTGGAAGTCCCCCGAGGTCCGTCCTGAACGCTGAACTGAGCGCGATCAGTCAACCTACTCCTACGCTCGGGCACGGTCAGGCCCTTGGCGCCCTTTGTGAGCGAATGGAGTGTCATGAATCGCTCGGGTGAGTGAACCTGAATTCCTTGGGGTGGGAGGGGATCAGGGTGCGGGTCCGAGGAATTCCAGGAGGTTGCCGGCGGGGTCCTGGCTGTAGAGGCGTCGGGTTGGGGGCAGGGTGTCGGGGGGCAGGCGGAGGGCCTCCTCGCGGGGCTGGGGGTCCGCTGGCGGATGCAGATCAGCGACGCCTCCCCGACCGCGGCACCTCGCGACCTCGCCCGGCGGCACCACGCCGACCTGATCGGCGCTATTCAGCTCTGGCCCTGTGCTTGGCGCTGGTCCACGCGCTCGGCGATGATCGAGAAGAACCGCGCAGGGTCCTCGAACGGCAGACCGTGGCCGCCGGGAACCTGGAGGTAGTCGGCCTGGTGGATCGCGGCGGCCAGTTCGCGCTGGTGGCGCGTCGGGATGATCTGATCGTCGGTGCTCGCCAGCACGAGTGTGGGCGCGGTGATCCGGCCCACCGCGTCACGTAGGTCGATTCGGCTGTCGAGTTCTATCTGCCCGAGGATTCGCTCATCCAGCATGGCTGTGAAACCTGCGGTCAGTTCGGCGAACTGCGCGTCGTCGAGGGTGTCGAGGAGACCGGGCCCCATCGCGGTGAGGATCAACTGGCCGGCCAGTAGGGCTGGGTCGGTACGCAGCAGGCGCGCCCACAGGTCGAACATGAACGCCTCGCGCGGGGTCGTCCTGACCCATCCGGCGTGCAGGACGAGCGAGGTCACGGCCGCAGGGTGCCGGGCGGCCATGGCCGTGGCGACGGCGGCGCCCAGTGAGTGACCGACCAGGTGAAACCGTTCCAGTCCAGCGGCCTGGGCGGTGGCGACGACCCGGTCGGCGAGTGCGTCCAGGTCGGTCGGTGCCGGGTCGACAGGGGTGGCGCCGGCGCCGGGCAGGTTCGGGGCGACGACGGTGTACCGGTCACGCATCGCGTCGATGAGAGCGCCCCAGTTCGAGGTCGCGTCAGCGCCAGTGCCGTGGATCAGGACCAGGCCCGGGCCGGCCCCGGCGACGACGTGATCAAGCGGTTCAGGGTCGGCCAAGGGGTGCCTCCATGAGTGAGTGCTGAGTGAGTGCTGAGCGATGGAGAAAAGGTAGCAGAACTCTGGCATGTATCAGTACTCTGCCATAAGCCAGGGTTCGAGCTGGTGACGTACGATCGGCCTCATGGAGATGCCGGTCACCGAACGCCTCGGGCTGCACATCAAGCGGGTGGAGCAGGAGCTGATGGCGGCCAAGCACGCCGCGCTCCGGCCGCTCGGGTTGACGGTTCCGCAGTACGTCGCGCTGTACACGCTCGATGACCAGCCGGGACTCTCCGCCGCCGCGCTCGCCCGCGCCTGCCTGGTCACCCCGCAGACCATCGCCACCGTGCTCGCCAACCTGGAGGCGAAGGGGCTGATCACCCGCCAGCCGCATCCCTGGCATCGCAAGGTGGTCGAGGTGCGCCTCACCGACGACGGACGCCGACTACTCGCGCAGGCCGACACGAAGGCCGTCGCCATCGAGCGGCGGATCGCTGACGGCTTCAGCCCCCAGGAACACGCTCTGCTGATCGACCTGCTGGCCCGCGCATCGAGTCAACTGACCCTCGAGCCCTAGAGGCCACTCACCGCACCCGCTGCTCACCCGGCTTCGGGCAGATGGGTGGAGTCCTGGTCCTGATCGGGAGCGGGGGTCGGCACGAAGATGCTCAGCCGGTAGGTGGTCGGCTGGATCAGGCGCCCACAGAACCTGTCCACCCGCGCGGCAGTCCAGTCGATCTGCTGGTCCATTGCTCGCAGATGGTGGACATGAGCGCGCCACTTCGACTCGTCCTGGGTCTCGAAGAGCACTTCCCAGCGGCCCGCTTCGGGCGCGAAGCGAGCAGCCGCTGCTGCATACGGTCCTGCCGCTGACGCTTTCCCTTCCGCTGCCCTGGCATCGGCTCAGCGTCGCTGGCTTCCACCGTCGCCGCAAGGGCGGAAGGGGGCGGCCCAGAGAAAGCTTTCGTCGAAGTGTCGAAGTGGGGGGGGGGGGGGGGAGTGCGGGGGCTCGTCGTACATGCGGCGCAGGTGCGACCAGGTACGCGAGGACGTCCAGCGTCGGCATGGCCGACTTCTGGCGCGTGGTCTGACGAACGAGCAGTTCCTCGGGCGGATTGCCGAGAGCTGCCGACGCCGATGGACCGGCCTTACGGCTGAGCGCTGGCGCGCTCAGCGAGGGCCTTGAGCTCCTGCGGAGCCTTGCGTCCGGCAATGAGGAGAAGTTCGCGGATGGCGTTCCGTGCCGCAGTGTGGCTGTGGACGGCTTCGGGCGCCAGTTCCTCTGCCTTGAGTAGGCAGGCGAGTGCTTCTGTGCTCTGGCGGCGCTGGGCGTATGCGCGCCCGAGGTCCATGAGTAGCCGCGCTTGGCGCTCCACCGACAGGGTGGAGGCGTCGATTTGGGCGCCGATGTCGATGGCTTCGCCGGCGTCGCCGAGTTCGACCGCGATGGACACCGCCTGGATCTCGACGTTGGTGGGCCCGAACTCCAGGTCGAAGTCCTGCCGGTCCTCGCCCAGTTGCCGGCCGACAGCTCGCGCCCGTTCCATCTCGGCCCGGGCCCGCGACCGGTCGCCTGCTCGCGCGTGGACGAGCGCGAGCACCAGGTGCAGTGAGCCGAGCAGGGAAAGGTGTTCGGGATCGGAAGTGGCGTGGTTCTGTAGGGCGGCGATCGCCGTTGTCGCGGTGTGCTCGGCCTGGTCCAGGCGCTTGAGGCGGACGAAGGCATGGGCGAGCCGGAAGATTCCGGCGAATGCCTCCATTGGGTAGCCCGCCTGCTCGGCGGCTCGGATCGCCCGATCCGCCGCTAGCCAGGAGGCGTCCGGCTCGTCCTGACGCGCGAAGGCAGCGGACAGCGCTTGGTAGGCCCGGCTGAGGAGGAGCCAGATTTCGGGGGCCTGGGCGGGAGGAACGGTGCGGGCTGCGCGCTCCAGACCGGGAACCAACTGGCTTAGCGAAGCGCTGAGTTCGGCGAACTTGTTACCGTGAGTGAGCCCCCAGAGCCGGTCGACTGCCGCTCGGAGCTCTGGCAGGTCGATCGAGGCGCCTGTGGGGTGGCCGGCGAGTAGGAGCTCGGGGGCCGGGTGACCGGAGAGCACGAGCCGTGCCTGGTCCAGGTCGTTCGCTTTCGGTGGTGCCGCAGGGAGGGGGGCGAGTGCCGAGGCGTCCGGGCGAAGGGTCTCCAGGGAGACGCAGAGCCCATCGGCCAGCAACCGGAGGACATCGAGGCGGTTGACCGGCTGCACTCCGCGCTCGACCTGGGACAACCAGCTCGCCGTGCGGCCGATGACGGCGGCCAACTCTTCCTGCTTCAGGCCGCGTTGCTTGCGCAGCTCGGCGATGTGGCTGCCGAAGGCGCGCCGTTCTTCAGAGGTACTCACGGAAGTGCTGGACCCTTCCCGGTCTCGACCTGGAGGAAGGTGACATGGAGGCCGGCGAGGTACTGCTCTCGCTCGGCCAGGAAGTGCAGGGTGTGCGGCTGCTGCTCGTGGGCGTCGAAGGCGGCCCGATCGGCGTAGAGCTCGTAGAAGACCCGGACGTTCGGCTCCTCCGGCACGGAGTGGACGACGTACGCGAGCGTGCCCGACTCGTGCTCCCGGATGGCGGGGACCGTGCGGGACACCAGGTCGTCGAAGCCGGCTGCCGCACGGTCGTCACGGAGCTCGAAGCGCACGACCAGGCCGAAACCGCTGCTCATGGAACCTCCCTCGTAGGCGGGCCCCAGTCTTTCAGAAGCGCAGAAGTACTGCTAGTCGCAGAGTTTCTTGAGTCGCAGAATAACTGCGCCTAGGATGAGATTGCTACCGAGAGGGGCGCCACTGCGACGGTGAGTGGCGGCCTCGCCGTGCTCAGCAGGAGGAAGCGATGTCCGAGCTGCCAGAACGACAAGGTGTTGTGCCCTACATCGCGACGTGGAGCGCTGAGCGTCGTACCCGGCCTGATCTCGTGGCGCTGCCAGGGCGAGGGCTCGCCTATCGGGATGAGATCCCGCACGACCGCGATGTGGACGGCATCCTGTGGGCTCGGATGGCGCTTCAACCAGGGCGAGGGAGACCGGAGTTCGGCCGTGTGCATCCTGGGCGGCAGTGCCGTGCGATGCGCAGGCTGTTGTGTCAGGTCTGCGGCGAACCGGCTGACTGCAACGCTGACGGCGGAGTCCCGTGGTTGCTGCGCGATGATCGGGGTGACTGGCCGGGGTGGCCGAAGGGCATGGCCGCGACTCATCCGCCGATCTGTTTGGGCTGCACTCAAATCTCGGTGCGGCTGTGTCCGCATCTGAGAGATGGGTTCGTCGTCGTCCGAGTGAAGGACAGTGCGACGCGCGGCGTGTACGGCAGTCTCTGTCGACCGGGGCCGGTGGGGCCGCGGGCCGTGGGGGAGATCATCGCCACGGTTGAGGATCCGCAGGCTCGATGGGTCCTGGCGGCGCAGATGGTGCGGATCCTTCGGGGGTGCAGCTTGGTCGATCTTGAACGCGGAGTATCGGGGGAGTTCGGGGCATCGATGAGGCCGGCGGCCTGATGATCCCGTGAGGCATTAGGGGGGAATCCTGCCCGATATCGGGCAGGATTGTTGGGGGATCGCGGGGGGTCGGCCTAGGGTTTCGTCCTGTGCCTACCTCTTCACCGCCCCCGTACGGGGATCTGCTCGCTCACCTGACTCGGACCAGTGCGCTGGGGCCGGGGGAGGCGGCGAGGGTGGTGGCGGAGGTGCTGGCGTACTTCTCGGAGAGTGCGACCGAGTACGTCCAGCGTCGGCATGGCGAACTTCAGGCGCGCGGCCTGACCAACGAGCAGATCTTCGGCCGGATCGCCGAGGAGCTGCCGGCGCGCCGGGTCGCTGCGCCGGAGCTCTCGCTCCGGCAGCTGCGTCGCATTGTGTACGGCTGAGAGATACGGCTGAGAGAGCCGAGAAACCCCACCCTTAGGAGTCTGTCCAGTATGTGCGGAATCGTCGCCTATATCGGTCCCAAGGACGCCACCCCGTTCCTCCTGGAGGGCCTGCAACGCCTGGAGTACCGCGGGTACGACTCCGCGGGCGTGGCCGTCACGGGGAAAGCGGCGGGCCTCAAGGTGCGTAAGACCAAGGGGCGGGTCGCCGACCTCGCCGCCGCCGTGCCCGCGCGCTTCAAGGGGTCGACCGGGATCGGGCACACCCGGTGGGCCACCCACGGCGAGCCGAGCGACGCCAACGCGCACCCGCACCTGGACAACGCCGAGCGGTTCGCGGTCGTGCACAACGGGATCATCGAGAACGCCGACCAGCTGCGTGAGCGGCTGACCGCCGAAGGCGCGGTGTTCAAGTCCGAGACCGACACCGAGGTGCTGGTGCACCTGGTCGCCGCCCACGCGGCGGAGGGCACCGACCTGGAGGAGGCGGTCCGCTCCGCGCTCAAGCTGGTGGTCGGCACGTACGGCATCGCGGTGCTGGACGCCGAGCAGCCCGACCGGATCGTGGTGGCCCGCAACGGCAGCCCGATCGTGCTGGGCATCGGCGAGAAGGAGATGTTCGTCGCCTCCGATGTCGCCGCGCTGGTCCGCTACACCCGCCAGGTGGTGCACCTGGAGGATGGCGAGCTGGCCACCGTCCGGGCCGAGGGCTTCCGCACCTTCACCGAGGACGCGCGTCCGACGAACCGTCAGCCGTCCATCGTGGACTGGGAGATCGACTCCTATGACACCGCCGGGCACTCGCACTTCCTCGGCAAGGAGATCCACGAGCAGCCCGCCGCCGTGGAGCGCACGCTCAGCGGACGGCTGGACGAGCGGTTCGCCACCGCGCACCTGGGCGGCCTCAACCTGGACGCCCGCGAGCTGCGCGACATCCGCCGGGTGAAGATCATCGGTTGCGGATCGGCCTACTACGCGGGCCAGATGGGCGCGCAGCTGATCGAGGAGCTGGCCCGGATCCCCGCCGACAGCGAGCCGGCCTCCGAGTTCCGCTACCGCAACCCGGTGATCGAGGCGGACACCCTCTACGTCGCGGTCAGCCAGTCCGGCGAGACCTACGACACGCTGGCCGCCGTCCAGGAGATCAAGCGCAAGGGGGGCCGGGTGCTGGGTGTGGTCAACACCGTCGGCAGTGCCATCGCGCGCGCCTGCGACGGCGGGATCTACCTGCACGCGGGCCCGGAGATCTCGGTCGCCTCGACCAAGGCGTTCACCTCCACTGTGGTTGCCTTCGCGCTGCTCGCCCTGCACTTCGGACGGATCCACGACCTCTCGCCGGCCGACGGGCGGCGGATCGTGGACGGCCTCAAGGCGCTGCCCGGCCAGATCCGCGAGATCCTGGAGCAGGAGAAGCAGATCGCCGAGCTGGCGGCCGAGTACGCGCAGTGCCAGGGCATGATGTTCATCGGCCGGGTGCGCGGCTACCCGGTGGCCCGCGAGGGTGCGCAGAAGCTCAAGGAAATCAGCTACGTGCACGCCGAGGCGTACCCGGCGAGTGAGCTCAAGCACGGTCCGCTGGCCCTGATCAGCCCCGAACTCCCCACCGTGGCACTGGTTCCGGACGACGAGCTGCTCGACAAGAACCTCACCACCCTCGGCGAGATCCGCGCCCGGGCCGGGCGCGTGCTGGCGGTCGGCCACCGCGTCCACGACCCCAAGCTCGCCAACCACTGCATCGTGGTCCCCAAGAACGAGCCCGAGCTGGACCCGCTGCTGCTCAACATCCCGCTCCAGCTCTTCTCCTACCACGCCGCGGTGGCCCTGGAGCGCGACGTCGACAAGCCCCGCAACCTCGCCAAGAGCGTCACCGTCGAGTAGCTCGCCAACCGCTGAGGGGTTTCTGCCGCGGAGGGCGGCAGAAACCCCTCAGTGGCAGCCTCAGGTCAGGTGGACCGAGGCGTCGTCGATCAGGAACGCGGTCTTGCCGGTGGTCGAGTGCGACACCAGCTTGATGCCGACCGTGGAGCCGAACTCGGCTGCGACGTACGGCGTCAGGTCGAAGGACTGCAACTGGTAGCCCTTGGTGGCGTTCAGGTTGGACCAAGTCCTCACCGTGGCCATGTACTTGCCGCTGTACTGGTCGTAGAGCTCCAGCGAGAGGGTGTCGGCCGCGGTGCCGCCGGGGGCCGAGGCGCCCTGGGCGGCGCCCGTGATGTTCAGCCAGAAGGTCAGCGACTCCTTGGAGTAGCCGGGCGTGGTCTCCACCCACTGGGTGATGGAGTCGTCGGTGGTGGTGTTCTGGCCCAGCCAGGCGTACGAGCTGCCGCTGTGGGCGGCGTGCGCACTGGAGGGGGTGATGATGTTGTAGCCCGAGGGGTTCCAGGCGCCGTGGTTGGAGGTGCTGTTCTCGAAGCCGGGATCGGTGAGCTGCTCGATCGGGGCGCAGCCGACCTGGGGGCCGTTGGCGAGCGCCCAACGGAAGCTCTGGCTCTGCGCGTTGCCGTGGTCGTCGGTGCCGGTGACGGTGACCGTCCGGGTGCCGGTGGCGTTGCTGGTGCCGATGATGCGGCCGGTGGCGGCGTTGATGTGCAGGCCGGCGGGCAGGTTCGCGGCGCTGTACCTGATCGGCCGGCCGGCGGAGTCGGAGGCCAGGACGGCGAAGTCGACGGCCTTGCCGCGCTGGGTGGTCTGGTCGCAGGGCTTGGTCACCAGCAGGGTCTGGTTGCCGAAGACCGGGTCGTCGCCCATGCACAGGTGGTCGTAGTTGGACCACATCGTCTGCACCGGGAAACTACCGGTCGACAGCTGGAGGTTGAACATCCCGCCGTTGGAACCGACCGGGATCCAGGAGCACTTGTCGCCGATCTCCTGGCCGGTGGCGTCGGTCCAGGCGCCCGACGGGTTCTGGTCGGTGATGGTCTCGGCGTACTCGTGGCCGCCGATGATCCCGTAGCCGTCCAGCCGGCCGCGCGCGCCGGGGTTGATCCAGTTGGTGCCGCAGTCCGGCACGTCGGTCAGGTAGGGCATCAGGGTGTAGGCGAGGGTGCCGTACGAGCTGCGCATGAAGGTGTGCCAGGCGCAGTAGCCGAGCTCCTTCCAGCTGTCGGAGTCCTCGCCCTGCGGGGTGTTGATGATGTACTGGACGTTGCGGTTCTGGTTGGGGTCGCCGTTGCCGAAGTGCTTGGCGGCGGCCAGGACTTCGGCCGCGATCTGCGGTTCGGTGGCGGCCTGCGGGGACGGCGCGGCGTTGTCCACCCAGACACCCGAGAGGGTCTGGCCCTGGACCGGCTGGCCGACGTGGTTGGCGCTGCTCGGGCACTGGTCGGTGCCGGGGGTGATGCCCTCGCAGTACTGGGTCATCACCTTGGACCAGGTGTCGTTGGCGCTGCCCAGGCCCTTGAAGAACTCCTGCTGGTAGGGCGCGGCGCTGTCCGGGTCGCCGGTGAGGGTGGTGTCGCCGGTGCTCGGGTCGGTGCCGGGGGTGCCCCACTGGCTTCCCCAGTAGATCAGGTAGACCTTCGGCTGCCCGGTGGTGACGCCGATGGAGTCCTGGCCGCCGCGGTAGGTCATCTGCAGGTCGTAGTTGTTCATCGGCCTGTCGATGCCGCTGCCGGCGGCCGCGTTCGCCGCCTGCTGGGCGCTGTAGGTCTTGGCGTTGGGCATCACATGCGGCCGGGTGGCGCCGAGTTGGACCCAGACGCCGTTGATCTGCTGCCAGCCCTCGCTGGACGGGTGCTGGGTGTCGTTCGCGGTCTGTCGGGCGGTGGAGGCCTGGGCGGCCTGGGCGTCGGCGGTGCCGGCGACGGCGCCGGAGAAACCGCTGGTGGCGACGCCGAGGGCGAGGCCGGCCAGCAGGAGGCGGCGCAGGCGCGCGCTCGGGTGCGAGCGGACTGTGGGCACAGGGGTTCCTGACTCTCTCGGCGGTGCGGGGGCAGGGGGAACCGATGGCCGACGGGCGGGGCCCGGCGGGACCCCTCGACCACCTGTGCAATGACACATGTCACCTGTCACACGGGTCAAGACCTGTGCAGGGTGATTCCTGTTCAGTGGTGAGGGATTGCGCGAAGAACTTCGCGGTTCACTGCGCCGCGGACAGCGTGAATGCGGTGTTCACCAGCGCCACATGGCTGAACGCCTGCGGAGTGTTGCCGAGTTGATGGCCGGTCAGTGGATCCCATTCCTCCGACAGCAGGCCCAGGTCGTTGGCCAGGCCGACCGCGCGGCCGAACAGCTCCCAGGCCTCGTCGCGCCGGCCGATCGCCGCCAGCGCGTCAGCCAGCCAGAACGAGCAGGCCACGAACGCCCCTTCGGATCCCGCCACCCCGTCCACGCGGTGGCGGGCCGAGCCGTCGAGGGCGTAGCGGCGGACGAAGCCGCCGTGGTCCAGGCCGTCGCGGACCGCCTCCACGGTCCGCACCACCCGCGGGTCGTCCGGCGGCAGGAAGCCGGTCTTCGCCACGAAGAGCGTCGCGGCGTCCAACTCCCGTCCCCCGTAGTGCTGGACGAAGACTCCCTGGTGCTCGTCGTAGCCGTGCAGGCAGACATCGGCGTGCACCGCCTCGCGCAGCGCCCGCCAGCGGTCCACCGGCGCGGGCAGACCGGTGGCCTCGGCGAGCTTGACGGCCCGGTCGGCGGCCACCCAGCACATCACCTTGGAGTGCACGAAGTGCCGCCGCTCACCGCGCACTTCCCACAGTCCCTCGTCCGGGTCGCGCCAGTGCTGCTCCAGGAACGCCATCAGCGTGCGCAGCAGCCCCCACACCTGCCGCTCCATCGGGATGCCGGCCGCGTAGGCCAGCTGCAGGGTGTCCACCACCTCTCCGTAGACGTCGAGTTGGAGCTGCGCGACGGCCGCGTTGCCGAGCCGCACCGGCGCCGAGCCGCCGTGCCCGGGCAGCCAGTCGGCCGGCGTCTCGGGCAGCCCGCGTTCGCCGGCCACCCCGTACACCGTCTGCAGGTCACCGGGGTCGCCGGCGATCGCCCGCAGCAGCCACTGCCGCCAGGCCACCGCCTCCTCGCGGAAGCCGCCGCGCAGCAGGGCGGAGAGGGTCATGCTGGAGTCGCGCAGCCAGCAGTAGCGGTAGTCCCAGTTGCGCTCGCCGCCCAGCTCCTCCGGCAGCCCGGCGGTGGGCGCCGCGACGATGCCGCCGGTCGGCGCGTACGCGAGCGCCTTGAGGGTGATCAGCGAGCGCAGCACCGCGGCCTGCCACTCGCCCCGGTAGCGGCAGCCGGCCGCCCAGCGCTGCCAGCGCTCGGTGGTCTCGGCCAGCGCGCGCTGCGGGTCGACGGGCCGGGCGGCGGAGCGGTGCGAGGGTTGCCAGGTGAGCACGAACGGCACCTGCTGACCGGCCCGCACGGTGAACTCCGAGCGGGTGCTGTGGTCCTGGCCGTAGGTGTGCACCCCGCTGGGCACCCGCAGCCACACGGCGTCCGGGCCGGCCACCGCCACCCGGTGGTGGCCGGTGCGGCGCACCCAGGGCACGCTGCGCCCGTAGTTGAAGCGCAGTCGGAGCTCCCCGCACATCTCCACCGAGCCGCGCAGGCCCTCGACGATCCGGATCAGCTGCGGGTCGCGCTCGCGCTGCGGCATGAAGTCGGTGACCCTGGCTGCCCCCTCGGCGGTCTCCCAGTGGGTTTCCAGCACCAGCGTGCCGTCCCGGTAGCCGCGCCCGGCGGGGGCCACCACGCCGGCGCCGGTGTTGGCGGGGGCGAGCCGCCAGTGGCCGTGCCGCTCGTCGCCGAGCAGCGCGGCGAAGCAGCTGGGAGAGTCGAAGCGCGGCAGGCAGAGCCAGTCGACCGAGCCGTCCCGGCCCACTAACGCGGCGGTCTGCAGGTCGCCGATCAGGGCGTAGTCCTCGATCCGTCCTGCCATGCAGCTATTCTGCGCCGCATCCCGCGCGGTATGACCGACAGGACCGGACGGTTGCGGTGACGCATGAATCGTAGGATGATCTTTGTGCCTCTTGTCTAATTCTGTGTCGGATGTTTCGGAAGTGCCGAAAGAAGTGCCGAAAGGGGTCCCTGATGCGGCGACCGCCGTGGGTGCCAGCTGGTATGGACCTTGACCGGCCCAATGCGGCGCGGGTGTACGACTACTACCTCGGCGGTTCGCACAACTTCGCCGCCGACCGCGAGATGGCCCGCCAGGCGGTGAAGCTCTGGCCGGACCTGCCGCTGATCATGCGGGCCAACCGCGCCTTCCTGCGCCGCTCGGTGCAGTATCTGGCCGAGCAGGGCTTCACCCGCTTCCTGGACATCGGCTCCGGCATCCCGACCTTCGGGGCGGTGCACGAGATCGCCCGCGGGATCCAGCCGGACACCCGGGTGGTCTACGTGGACAAGGACCCGGTCGCGGTCGCGCACAGCCGGCTGCTGCTCAAGGACGACGAGCTCAGCCAGGTGGTACACGCCGACCTGACCGACCCGGCCGACCTGCTGGCCCGGCCCGAGGTGGTCGAGCTGCTGGCGCCGGGCGAGCCGGTGGCGGTGCTGCTGGTGGCGGTGCTGCACTTCGTCACCGACGAGCAGGACCCGGAGGGGATCGTCCGCACGCTGCGTGACGCCCTGCCGCCCGGCAGCGCGCTGGCGCTCTGCCACGCCTCGCTGGAGGGCCGCCCCGACCAGACCGACGCGCACCAGGACCTCTACCAGCGCACGCCCACCCCGCTGACCATGCGCTCGATGGAGCGGATCAGCGGCTTCTTCGAGGGCTTCGAGCTGGTCGAGCCGGGCGTGGTCTACCTGCCGCAGTGGCGTCCCGAGCAGCCCGCCGCGGTCGGCCCGCACCCCGAGCGGATGGTCGGCGTGGTCGGAGTGGGGCGCCGGACGTGAACAGACCGCCGCCGGCGGGTGGCAGCGCCGCCAACGGCCTGCCCGAGAGCAGCCCGAACGACAGCAGCAGCCTGACCGAGAGCAGCAGCCCGACCGAGAGCAGCCCGAACGACAGCGCAGCCGGCGCCGCCGACGGCTTCCCCGAGAGCTGGGCCCTGCTGCTGCAGGGCGGCCAGGGCGTCGCCATGCACCCGGGAGCGCTGCGCCGGCTGGTGGCCAGGACGACCGCGCTGCTGCTGCAACACACCGAGGCCGACCCGTCGGACGGCTTCGACGCGGGCCCGGCCGAGCAGGCCGGCGCGCTGCTGGTGGACGCGCACTTCACCGACCCCGACCTGCTGGCCCGCGCGGTCGGCCTGCTGCACGGCAGCGACCTGGCCCAGGGCCGGACCGCCGAGCTCACCGGCGCCTTCGCGGCGGGCTGGGCAGCCGCGCTGCGCGAGCGCACGCTGGCCGAGCAGGAGGCGATCCGGCTGGCCGCCGACACCGCCCGGCGGGACGCCGAGCGGGCCCTGCGCGAGTCCGAGGCACGCTTCCGGGCGCTCTTCGAGAGCGCCGCGATCGGCATCGGCATCGGCGACGTCGAGGGCAACATCCTGGCGGCCAACAAGGCGCTGCAGGACATCTTCGGCGCCCGGCCTGAGGACCTGCGGGGGCGCCGGGTCAACGACCTGGTGCACCCCGAGGACACCCCGGGCGTCTGGGAGGCCTACGAGGAGCTGGTCAGCGGGAAGCGCGAGCACTTCCAGTTCGACAAGCCGTACTACCGGCAGGACGGCGAGGTGGTCTGGACCCATCTGACCTGCTCGCTGATCCGCGACGACGAGGGCCTGCCGGTCTACCAGGTGGCGATGCTGGAGGACATCACCGACCGCTACCGCCTGCAGGAGCGGCTGCGCCACCAGGCCACCCACGACCCGCTCACCGGCCTGCCCAACCGCACCGCGTTCTTCGAACGGCTGGAGGCGCTCTTCGAGTCCCCGGAGCCGGGAGCCCGCTTCGGCCTGTGCTACGTGGACCTGGACGGCTTCAAGGTGGTCAACGACAGCCTGGGCCACGAGATGGGCGACCAGCTGCTGGCCGCCGTCGCGGTGCGCCTGGAGTCCGCGCTGCGCCCGCTGGGCCACCTGGTGGCGCGGCTGGGCGGCGACGAGTTCGTCGTCCTGCTGGAGAACTGCCGGGGCGAGCAGGAGGCCGTCGCGGCGGCCAAGACGGTGCTGGCGGCGCTCGCCAAGCCGGTCCCGATCGACGGTCACCGGCTGGCGGTGGGCGCGAGCGTGGGGGTGCTGGAGCGGCCGGTCGCGGCCACCACGCCGATGGCCGCCGTCCGGGCCGCCGACCTCACGCTGTACCGGGCCAAGGAGGAGGGCCGCGGGCGCTGGACGCTCTTCGACCCGCAGCGCAACGCCCGCGCGGTGAGCCGCTACGCGGTCTCGGTACGGATGCCGATCGCGCTCGACCGCGGTGAGTTCTTCATCGACTACCAGCCGCTCTGCACGCTGGCGGACGGCTCGCTGGCCGCCGTCGAGGCGCTGGTGCGCTGGCGGCACCCGCAACTGGGCGTGCTGGGCCCGGACGAGTTCATCGGCACCGCCGAGGAGACCGGCCTGATCATGCCGCTGGGCCGCTGGGTGCTGGAGCAGGCCTGCGGCCAGGCGGCCGACTGGGTGGCCAGGTTCGGCGACCGCGCGCCGCAGATCAACGTCAATCTGGCGGTCCGTCAGGTGCGCAACGCCGGGCTGGTGTCGGACATCGACCGGATCCTGCGCTCCTCGGGCCTGGACCCGCGGCTGCTCCAACTGGAGATCACCGAGAGCGCGGTGGTCGGCCCCCAGGACGAGTCGGTGCGCGCCCTGCACTCGCTGGTGGACCTGGGCGTCTCGCTGGCGGTGGACGACTTCGGCACCGGCTGGTCCAACCTCGCCTACCTGCGCGACCTCCCGGTCTCCAGTCTGAAGATCGCGGGCTCCTTCGTCAGCGACCTGAAGGACTCCGGCAAGGAGCAGCTGCTGGGTTGGCGGATCATCGGCGGCCTGGTCTCGCTGGCGCACACGCTCGGCCTGACCGTCACCGCCGAGGGCGTGGAGAACGCCGGCCACGCCGAGCGGTTGCGCGAGATGGGCTGCGATTGGGCGCAGGGCTGGCACTTCGGCCGGCCGGCCCGGCCGGAGGAGATCGCCCGCCGGATCGCCGAGTCGACGACCGCACACCCGGCAAAGCGGGACATTCGGTAAAGCGCGCTACAAATCACCAAGTACCCCCTTGACTTGGGGCAAAGCTGCGCGCCATGATGGGGCCCTGGCACCGCCGCACCGGAGCATCATCGGGAAGGCTTCACCACCCACCGGCAGCGCAGAGCACAGCGCAGAGCGCAGCGGCCAGTTGTCACCCGACGCTTCTGCGTCCGAGATCGGCGGTCGTCCTCGCGCTCGCGCTTCCCGACGCGCGAACCCCCGTCGCCCCTCTCAGCCCTACCGACGGGCCCCCGCCGCGCGTTGCGAGCGGGATCGTCCCCGTTTCGCCAGGGCACGACCCGGCTGTCGGCCGCCCGGGCCCTGCCCATTGCCTCCGAGAGGCAGTCCGCGATGAGTACACCCTGCCCGAGGGCACCCCTGCCCGCCGTGCGGACGACCGCATGCTGCGCCGCGCAGGCGACCGAGCAGGCGATCGAGCAGGCGATCGCGCCGGCACCCGACACACCGTCAGCCCGGTGGTCCCGGCCCGTGACGAGGCCCGCAACATCCGCTGGGTGTTCCGGCTCTACGGCGCCCGGCCCACCGACCTCTGCTACGGCTACTGCGCCTTCCGGCGCAGCTTCCTGCAGACCCTTGACCTGCGCGCCACCGGCTTCGAGATCGAGGCCGAGATGGTCGCGCACGCGCTGCGCTCGGGACTTCGCCTCGCCGAGGTCCCGAGCCTCGAACTCCCCCGCCGCAACGGGCGATCCCACCTGTATGCGGCCTCCGACGGCCGACGGGTACTGCGGACCCTCATCGCCGAGCGCCCCCAGCAACGGGGTGACGCCCGGCCCGCACAGACCACGGCCGTGGGGGAGCGATGAACGGCTCCGACCGGCGCGCCGACGCGGCCTGTCCCCGCCTCGCCGCCCGTGACTCGCTCTACACCCCCGTCCACGTCGTCGAACTGACCTGGAGGCCCCCGGTGAGCTCCGCTCGCCCGGTGGCCTCGGGCCAGTGGACCCGGACGGACGCGTGTTGGCGTTGGTGCGGCTGCATGGACACCCGCTCGGACTGGTCCGTGCCAGCGGCGCACCCGGCGATCGTGCCGGACTGCGCCGGGCGCTGGTCGAAGCCGCCCGTCGCGACCTGCCCCTCACCCTGACCCACTGCGGTACCCAAGCCACCGCGACGCCCGAGGCGCTGCCCTGTCGGGTGGGCAGCACCCGGGCGCCGGCGGGTCCGCTCCCGGTCAGCGTCATCGTCGCCACCCACAACCGGGTGGGCCGGCTGCGGCAGTGCCTCGACTCCCTGCTGCGGAACGGCTATCCGCGCTACGAGGTGATCGTCGTGGACAACGCCCCGTCGAGCGACGACGCGACGACGCTGATCGCCGAGCGCTACGGGTAGCTGTGGCCGTCGGTGCCCTGGGTGGTCCGGCGCTCAGCCGTCAGGGTCAACGCGCCGTTGCCGACGCTCACTTGGCCGGGCAGGCGCCACTGCTGAGGGCCTCTCACCGCCGGCCCGAGGCCACGACCGCGGCGCTGATCCGACGCGCGGCGAAGCCGGTCCCGCAGACGAAGCGCAGCACCGGACCGAAGGTGGCGGCGGCCGACAGGCCGGTGAAGTACAGCCCGGGCACCGAGGATTCGAACTCCGCCGAGAGCAGCGGCGCACCGCGTGTGCAGGTCAGCGCCCGGCGCAGCGCCGGGTCGAGCAGCTCCAGCCGGTCCACGTCCACCCGGTAGCCGGTGGCCGCGAGCACATGGTCGACCTCCAGCACCTCCTCGTGCCCGGCCGCGCCGCGCAGCTCCAGCCGGACGCTGCTGTCGCCGCTGCCGCTGCCGCTGCCGTCGGCCACGGCGCGCTGCAGGCTGCGCCCGGTCAGCTGGGCGAACCGGCCGTCCACCCGATCGCGCAGCCACCACGCGCCGGAGGGCCCGAGCACGGAGTGCAGCAGCCTGGCCCGGGTCTCCTGCGGCAGGTAGCGGTAGGCGTGCGGCGCGTGCGCGAAGGCCACCAGTGACCAGCCGGGCCCCAGCGGCGAGGCGGGCTTGACCAGGCGCACCGGCAGCGGCCGATCGGTGGGGCTGTCGGTGGGCGGCGGCTCGCCGAAGAGCAGCCGCCGGGTGCGGGCCACCAGGGTGGGCTGGGCGCCCGCCTCGTGCAGCAGGGCGGCGCTCTCCAGGGCCGACTGGCCCGCGCCGACCACCGCGACCCGGCGGCCCGCGAAAACGCGCAGGTCGGGGTGGTGCGCCGAGTGCGAGACCCGGCCGTCGGCGAGCAGTGGCTCCAGCACGGGGGGCAGGTACGGGTAGGGGCCCAGGCCGGTGGCCAGCACGACCCGGCGGCTGCCGAAGGTCTCGCCGGAACCGAGTGTGATCGTGAAGCCGGACTGCCGGTAGCTGATCCGCTGGACCGTCTCGCGCTCCAGCTCGGGCACCTGGTTCTGCTGGAACCACTGCCCGTAGCGGATGAACTCGTCGATCGGCACCGGGTGCTGGTCCTCGCCGGAGGGGCGGCCCTCCTCGGCGCGGAAGTCCTGCAGCCGCCCGTACGGGCCGGGGGCGGCGATCGAGGAGGCGCGCGGGGTGGACTTCAGGAACATCCCGACCGGCATCCTGGCGACCCAGCTGTCCATCGGCTCGCCGAACACCCGCAGCGGGACCTTGCGCGCGCGCAGGTGGGCGGCGGTCGCCAGGCCGTACGGGCCCGCCCCGACGACGGTGACGGGGATGTCCGGCTGCTTGCCCATCTGGCGTCCTCCTCACATCCGGCCCCCAGGGCCTGCCACAGCGCCCTCGTACCAGAATGCGCCGTCCCGGGCCGCACAGCACGTCACCGGCTCGGCCAGGCGCGCTGCGGGGGAGCTGGCGGGAATGGCAGCAGGGCCCCAGGGCCCGGCGAATCGAGGTCGCCATGGACGCCCGCGGGCCTGAGCTGGACCGCACGGTCCCCGCGCTGCCGGTCAAGGTCAGCCGCTATCCGCAGCACCACGGCGGTCTCGGCGCGATCCGCACGCTGGGCCGGTGCGGGGTGCCGGTGTACGCGATGGTCGAGCGCAACTTACGGGCGGTGAAAACTAGTTGCGCGGCCGGATCGCCCGGGCGCTGAGCTGGCGGGACTGCTGCCAGGGCCCTGCTGTCAGGGCCTTTGCTGCCAGGACCCTTGACACCTCGTCATGTCCAGGTCAAATTTGCAGAACACTTGCGCGAGCCTCCACATGACCCTTTGCGCGAGCCTCTGCACGACCTTCCGTAGGACATCGACGACGAGGGGCCCCCACACGTGAAGAACTCCCTGCTCGGCGCGCTGGTCGCAACCCTGCTCGCCGGCACCGGCGCCCTGGCCGGCGCGGCGGCGCCCGCCCAGGCCGCGACGCCCGCGGTGACCGTCAGCTACGCCGGAACGGTCGCGCTGAGCGACTGCTCCGGCTCGGTGGTGCGGATGCCCAACTCGGTGAGCACCGATCCCGCTCTGGTGCTCACCAACGGCCACTGCCTGGAGACCGGTATGCCCAACCCGGGCCAGGTCATCGTCAACCAGCCCTCCACGCGCAGCTTCACGCTGCTGAGCGCCTCGGGCGGCCGGCTCGGCACTCTGCGGGCCACCAAGGTGGTCTATGCCACCATGACCGACACGGATGTGACGCTGTATCAGTTGAACACCAGCTACGCGGCGATACAACAGCGCTACCACATCAGTCCGTTGACCATCTCCGCCAGCCACCCGGTGGCCGGCGACTCGATCAAGGTGGTCTCCGGCTACTGGAAGACCACCTACTCGTGCTCGATCGACGGATTTGTCTACAACCTCGATGAGGCCGGCTGGACCTGGAAGGACTCGGTTCGCTACACCTCCACCTGCAACACCATCGGCGGGACGTCCGGTTCCCCGGTGATCGACACCGCCACCGGCCTGCTGGTCGCGGTCAACAACACCGGCAATGAGAACGGCGAGACCTGCACCCTCGACAACCCGTGCGAGGTCGACCAGAACGGCAATGTGACGGTCCATCAGGGAACCAACTATGCCGAGGAGACCTACCTGCTGACCGCCTGCTTCGCACCCGGCAATCAGCTCCAACTGGACCTGCCGGGCTGCGCGCTGCCCACCCCCTGACGCCGAGGTTCAGGCCGCGCTCGCGCCGAGCATCCGCAGGACCAGGACCCCGTAGCGCTCGCCGAGCTGCTGCGGGGTCTCGCTGCTGCGCTCGCTGTACCAGCGCGCCACGTCGATCCCCAGCGAGGTCACCGCGCGGGCGGCCGTACGGGGCTCGGGGGTGTTGAAGACGCCGGCCGCCACGCCGTCCTCGATCACCTTCTTGACGGTGTCCTCGATCCGTCGGCGCAGCTCGGCGACCACCTCGAAGTCCTCGGCCGGCAGCGCGCGCAGCTCGTAGTTCACGATTCGCCCGACCGTGTGGCCGCGGGCGTGCCAGGCCGTGAACTCCTCCACCAGGCGTCGCATCCGGCACAGCGGGTCGTCGCTGTGCGCGGCGGCCTCCTCGACCAGGGCGAGCGTGGCGGCGTGCCCCTGGCGGCTGATCTCGGCGAGCAGCGCGGCCTTGGAGGGGTAGTGGATGTAGAGCGCGGCCGGGCTCATGCCGGCGGCGGTGGCGATGTCACGGGTGGTGGTGGCATGGAAGCCGCGGGTGGCGAAGGACTCCACGGCGGCGAGCAGCAGGCGCCGCGCGGCCTCGGGACGCTCCCCGGACCACAGGTCGGCGTGCTGCTGGCTGGTCATGTCGTCATCCTCGCATGGGCGATTCGGGCTGTTGACAGTGTGGCCTGCGGCCAACATGCTAAGCAAGCGCTTAGTTACCTTCAGGTCAGGAGTTGAGGACGGCGATGACGGATTCGTTCAAGGGGCAGGTGGCACTGGTCACCGGGGCCAGCCGGGGAATCGGGTTGGGCATCGCCAGGGAGCTGGTGAGCCGCGGGGCCAAGGTCTGCATCACCGCGCGCAACCCCGAGCCGCTCGCCGAGGCGGTGCGCGACCTGGGTGGCCCCGAGCACGCGATCGCGGTGGCGGGCAAGGCGGACGACCCGGCCCACCAGCAGGATGCCGTCGACCGGACCCTCGCGGCCTTCGGCCGGCTCGACCTGCTGGTCAACAACACCGGCATCAACCCGATCTTCGGCCCGGTGCTGGAGACCGACCCGGCCGCCGCCGCCAAGATCCTGGCGGTCAACGTGCTGGGCCCGCTCGCCTGGACCCGGCTCGCGCACGCCGCCTGGATGGGCGAGCACGGCGGCGCGATCGTCAACGTCTCCTCCATCGCCGGGCTGCGCACCTCGCCCGGGATCGGCATGTACGGCGTCAGCAAGGCGGCGCTCTCCCGGCTGACCATGGAGCTGGCCGGCGAGCTCGGTCCGGGCATCCGGGTCAACGCGGTGGCGCCCGCGGTGGTCAAGACCCGCTTCGCCGAGGCGCTGTACGTCGGGCGTGAGGAGGAGGCGGCCGCGCCGTACCCGCTCAAGCGCCTGGGCGTGCCCGAGGACGTCGCGGGCGCGGTGGCCTTCCTGCTCTCCGCCGACGCCGCCTGGATCACCGGCCAGACCCTGGTGGTCGACGGCGGCGTGACGCTGGGCGGTGGGCTGTGACCGGCGCCTATGGTGATCAGCGGATCGTCGTCACCGGCGCCGGGAACGGCATCGGGGCCGCGCTGGCCGCCGCGTTCGCCGCCGAGGGCGCCCGCGTGGTGGTCAACGACCTGGACGCCGACGCCGCTCGCCACACCGCCGCTGAGATCGGCGCGCTCGCCGTCGCCGTCCCCGGGGACGCCGCGACCCGCGAGGGCGTCACCGCGCTGATCGAGGCGGCCCGCGCCGAGCTCGGCGGCATCGACGTCTACTGCGCCAACGCGGGCGTCCCCGTGGGCGGTGGGCCCGAGGCGGCCGAGTCCGTCTGGGCGGCAGCCTGGGAGGTCAACGTGATGGCGCACGTACGCGCCGCCGACCTGCTGCTCCCCGACTGGCTGGAGCGCGGCTCCGGCCGCTTCGTCTCCACCGTCTCGGCCGCCGGGCTGCTCACCATGCTGGGCGCGGCGCCGTACTCGGTCTCCAAGCATGCCGCGCTGGCCTTCGCCGAGTGGCTCAGCGCCACCTACCGCCACCGCGGCATCAAGGTGCACGCGCTCTGCCCGCTCGGCGTGCGGACCCAGATCCTCACGGACGCCGGCGAGTGGGGCCAGGCGCTGCTTGCGGCCGACGCCATCGAGCCGGACGACGTCGCCCGGGCCGTGCTGGCGGCGCTGGCGGCCGAGCAGTTCCTGATCCTGCCGCACCCCGAGGTGGCCGACTACTACGCGGGCAAGGCCGCCGACCCCGGCCGCTGGCTGGGCGCGATGAACCACCTGCAGCAGAAGATCACCGGCCAGAAGACCATCGGCCAAAAGGTCATCGGGGAGAGCGTGTGAAGGCCTGGCAGGTAGGCGAGTTGGGGTTGCCGCGGGAGGTCATGCGGCTGGTCGAGGACGTCCCGGTGCCCACGCCCGGGCCCGGGCAGCTACTGGTACGGGTGCGCGCGGCCGCGGTGAACTTCCCGGACGCGCTGATGTGCCTGGGGATGTACCAGGTCAAGCCGCCGCTGCCGTTCACCCCCGGCGTCGAGCTCTGCGGTGAACTGGCCAGTGGGGAAAGGGTGATCGGCAACCCGGTGCTGCCCGGCGGCGCCTTCGCCGAGTACGCGCTGATGGACGCCGGCGCGGTCTTCGCTGCGCCCGCGGCACTCGACGACGCGCAGGCGGCCGCGCTGCACATCGGCTACCAGACCGCCTGGTTCGCCCTGCACCGGCGCGCGGCGCTGCGTCCGGGGGAGACCCTGCTGGTGCACGCCGCCGCCGGCGGGGTCGGCAGCGCGGCCGTGCAACTCGGCAAGGCCGCCGGGGCGACCGTCATCGGCGTCGTCGGCGGCCCCGAAAAGGCGGCGGTGGCCCGCGAGTTGGGCGCGGACCTGGTGATCGACCGGAAGAGTGAGGACTTCGTCGCGGCGGTCAAGCAGGCCACCGGCGGGCGCGGCGCGGACGTGGTCTTCGACCCGGTGGGCGGCGACGCCTACACCGGCTCGACCCGCTGCGTGGCCTTCGAGGGCCGGATCGTGGTGGTCGGCTTCGCCAGCGGCACCATCCCGGAGCCCTCACTCGGGCACGCGCTGGTGAAGAACTACTCGGTGCTGGGCCTGCATTGGGGCCTCTACAACACCAAGGACCCGCAGGCCGTGCGTGCGGTCCACGAGGAGCTCGGCAAGCTCGCCGAACAGGGCGTGGTCCGCCCGCTGGTGAGCGAGCGCCTCCCGTTCGACCAGGCGCGGCGGACGGCGTCCAGCGCGTCGCCGAGGGCACCACGACCGGCCGCGTGGTGATCCTGACCTGACCTGACCGTATCGACATGGGCGGAGAAGGCAGGATTCGAACCTGCGTGGGCTTGCGCCCGACCAGAGCCAGAGCCCTGGTCCCCGATAAACCACTCCGGGCACCTCTCCTCGTGCGCCGGAGCCCCGATCCTGCGGGCTCCTCCGCACACCTATGACTATTCACTACGGCCCTGACCCCACCCTGACCCGCCGCTGACACCACGACAGCCTCCGCGCCACACCGGCCGGAGGCGGCAGGCTGCGCCGTGTCAGCGGACTGAACTCCTCGCGGGTGGTCCGCTGACCTCCCGCGAGGAGTTCAGTTCAGTTCCTGGCTCAGACCGTCGCTTCGAGGGTGACGGAGATGTTCCCTCGGGTGGCGTTGGAGTACGGGCACACCTGGTGGGTTGTCTCCACGAGCTGGTCGGCGGTGGCCTGGTCCAGGCCGGGCAGGTGCGCCGACAGGGCGACCTGCAGCGAGAAGCCTCCGTTGTCCAGGGCGATCAGGCTCACCGTGGACCTGACGGTTGACTCGCCCAGCTTCAGCTTCTGCTGACCTGCTATCAGGCGCATCCCGTTGTGGAAGCACGCGGCGTAGCCGGCGGCGAAGAGCTGCTCGGGGTTGGTCTTGTCGCCGCCGGGGCCGCCCATCTCCTTCGGGACCGCGAGGAGTTCGTCGAGCACTCCGTCGGAGGTGCGGACCTCGCCGTTGCGGCCGTCGCCGGTCGAGAGTGCTTCGGTGGTGTAGAGCGTGGACATGGGGTCTCCATTCACAGGTGTTCAGGAAGGGTGGGCTGGTTCTCGGTTGCCGGACGAGTGTGTCCGACAACGGCAGGGGTGGTGGCAGGGGTGATGGCTTGGGCGAGCAGGGTCAGCGCGGCCTGCGAGGCGGAACCCGCCACGGCGGTGACAGCGACGAGTCGCTGTCCTTGCTCGTTCGGGACCGCCATGGCCTGCTGGGTGACATCCATCGCTCCGACGAGCGGATGCCGCATCCGGTAGGCCGCGATGTCCCAGGCGCGGACCCGGTGCTCGGACCACAGGTCGGTGAACTCCTGGCTATGCATGACCAGTTCACCGATCAGTGCGGCCAGCAGTGGATCGTCGGGGTACCGGCCTACGGCCAGTCGCAGTCTCCCTACCGCGTCTCTGGCCTTCTTCGGCCAGTCCTCGTACAGCTCCCGGGTGTGGGCGTCCCGGAAGACCAGCCGTGCTGTGTTCGGACGCCGGGCCGGGTCCTGCGGGCTGCTGGGGTCGAGGTGCCCGGCGAAGAGCGCATGCCCGGTGCGGTTCCAGGCCAGTACGTCGCTGCTGCGACCGAGCACGACGACCGGAGTGTCCCCGAAGGCGTCGATCAGCTGCTGGGTCGTCCTGGTGACGCGCTCGGGTGTCGACGGCTTGCGGGTTCGGTCATGACCGCCTTTCCGCCCGACACCGGCGAGGTCGTACAGGTGACGCTGCTCGGTGTCGTCCAGGCGAAGTGCCCTGGCGAGCGCATCCAGTACCTCCGTCGACGCGCCCCGCGACAGCCCCTGCTCCAGCCGCGTGTAGTACGACTCGCTCACCCCCGCCAACCGGGCGAGCTCGTCCCGGCGCAGTCCCGGCACCCGCCGCCGCTCGTCGAACTCCGGCAACCCGACGTCCGACGGCTGTAGTTGCGCCCGACGCGTCCGCAGGAACCGTCCCAACTGCGACTTGCTCTTCATGGACTCGAGTATGGACACGGGCAGCGGCGCGTGCCTGCCCCTGCCAGTGTCAGGCAACGCGGCTTGAGATGGCGGGCTGGGCATCCGTTCGAGAACCCGGCTGACCTAACAACCGGCCATCCGGGACCGCTGCCGTTCATCCCCGGCGTCGAGCACTGCGGTGAACTGGCCTCGGGTGAACGGGTGATCGGCAATCCCGTGCTGCCCGGCGGCGCCTTCGCCGGCTCGACCCGCTGCGTGGCCCCGACCGGGCGCATGGTGATCCTGACCTGACGTGTGGTCCTTGCGGAGAAGGCAGGATTCGAACCTGCGTGGGCTTGCGCCCGACCAGGACCAGAGCCCCGGTCCCCGATAAGCCACTCCGGGCACCTCTCCTCGTGCGCTGGAGCCGCGATCCTGCGGGCTCCTCCGCACACCCATGACTATCCACCCCGCCTCTGACCCCGCCCTGACCCGCCGCTGATACCACGACAGCCTCCGCGCCGCATCGGCCGGAGGCTGTCGTGCTACCCGCAGGTCAGCAGCTGGCGGGGCCGTCCGTGCTTGCCTCGGATCGGTGGCAGGAGCTGGGTGACGTCTTTGCGGTTGCCGCCGGTGCGCTGGCAGATCGGCGCCGCTTCGCTGATCAAGGCCCGCTGCCACGCGAATGTCCGACTGGGCCTCGTATGGACGGCCTGCACAGTGATCCCGGATTGCCGTGTCAGGTCAGATGGTCCAGCTGACGGGGTAGGTGGCGATCGGGGTGAACGTCACGCCGACCGCCTCCATCTCCCCGCGCGCGACGACGACCATCTCCTTGAGGTGATTCAGCTGAGCTGCATGCTCTTCGCAGTCCCAGACGCTGACGTGCAGCATCGAGCCGTCCGGCGAGACGCCCGCGTAGAAGTGGATGAGCCCCGGTAGTTGCTTGACAGCAGGGATCAGGTACTCCGAGGTCTTCGTGTTCATGGCGTCGACCTCGGTGAACCGGCTCGGGTCGAACGTGGCGCGCGAGGCGCGGACGACTGCGGTCGCGGGCAGCGACTCGGTCATGGCAATCCCCTCCGTGGATGAATTACGCTTCCATCAACATCAACGAGGATTGACACACCGTCATTCCCGGCAGCCCAGAAGCCTCATTTCTCTCGTCAAGTCCCTCGGGCTGCAGTGGGGTTGCTGCCCCGGCGTGACATCGGGAAGATCATCTGGCGCGAGGTCGGCGCGGTATGCCGACGGCTGGGCCCTGGTGCAACTGCGGCGCAGACCACCGCCCGGACCGGGACTTGTCCTCCTGATCCGAGCCGCACCACGACGGCCTCTCCGAGCCCCCGACGGTCTTTGCCGATGGCTACACCGGTTACCTCTACCTGGGCAAGCCCAACGAACTCGAATGCTACGACGGCGACGCGAACTGTGTAGAAGCCGCCTTCATCGGTCCGGAAATCATGCCGGTCCGTGACTCCAAGGACCCGGACGGGCCCGCGCTGCTCTTCTCCGCCAACGCGTGGCAGGCGTTCGTGGACGGCTTGCGCGCCGGGGACTTCCCCGCCGACTGCTGACCCAGCCCGACCCAACAGCCCCCGGTCGCCGCGCGGCACGGGGGTTGTTGCATGGGCTCTCGCGTCGACCGGTCGCCCGCGCAAGGGTGCCGGATGGGGTGATCGGTTCTTTTACCGCTGTTCCAAGGGCTTGGTCCAGCGGCGCCACTGGGGCTCGGGGGCGTATCCGGCGGCTTGCCAGGTGTGTTGGCCGAGTTCGTTGTGTTCCAGGACCATTGCGTCGGCTCGGCGGCCGCCGAGAGTGGTGAAGCGTTGCTCTGCCGCTGCCAGCAGGGCGCTGGCGATGCCCTGGCGGCGGGCGGCGGGGTCCACGGCGAGGCGGTAGAGGTGGCAGCGCCAGCCGTCCCAGCCTGCGATGACCGTGCCGACCATCCGGCCGGCGTGCTCGGCGATGAGCATGGCGTCGGCGTCGCGGGCGATCAGGCGGCCGACGCCGGCTTCGTCGTCGCTGATGCTCGTCCCCTCGGCGGCGGACTTCCAGAAGTCCAGCAGCGCATGGACGTCGTCGGGGGTGGCGGAGCGGATGGTCAACTCGGTCATGGGTAGAGACTGGCAGACCCGCTGACCTGCGGGTCCACCAGTCTCAGATATCAGACGTGCTCTATGCCGGGAGGTCCACCAACTCGGCCAGGACGGCGCGGTGGTGGGCCGGGGTGCCGAGGGCGAGGTGGTCGGCCTTGGCGCGCTTGAGGTAGAGGTGGGCCGGGTGCTCCCAGGTCATGCCGATGCCGCCGTGGAGCTGGATGCACTCCTCGGCCGCGCGGACCGCCGCCGTGCCGCAGTGCGAGGCCGCGACCGCCACGGCGACCGGTGCGTCCGCGCTCGCGGTGGCGAGGGCGTCGGCGGCGGATCGGGCCGCGGCGCGGGCGCCGACCACGTCGAGCCAGAGGTCGGCGAGCCGGTGCTTGAGGGCCTGGAAGGAGCCCAGTGGACGGTTGAACTGGCGCCGCTCGCGCAGGTATCCGACCGTGCTGGTCAGGCACCACTCGGCGATGCCCAGCTGCTCGGAGGCGAGCAGGCCGGCGCCGGTGAGCAGGGTGTGCGCCAGGACGGCGGGGTCGGCGGTGAGTGGGCGGGCCGGGGTGCGGTCGAAGGTGAGGTCGGCGAGTGGGCGGGTGAGGTCCAGCGAGGTGCGGGCGGTGAGCTCGTAGCCGGTCTCGACCAGGTGCAGCGAGCCGTCGGCGGCGGGCACCACGAGCAGGTCGGCCGAGCGGGCGTCGGCCACCGAGGTGACCCGGCCGCTGAGCGTTCCGCCCGGGCCCAGTGTCACCGACGAGGTGAACGGCCGACCGGGGGCGGTGGAGAAGGGGGCGGTGGAGAAGGGGACGGCGAGGGTGCCGGTCCGCGAGCCGTCCGCGAGCGAGCGGACGGCGTCGTCGCCGGCCAGCAGCAGGGCGGTGGTGGCGAGCACCGCGCTGCCGAGGAACGGTACCGGCGCCACCGAGCGCCCCAACTCCTCCAGCACGACGGCGGTTTCGCGAAGGGAGGCGCCGGCCCCACCGTGTGACTCGGGCACCTGGAGCCCGGCGGCGCCGAGGTCGGCGGCCAACTTCCGCCAGAGCGCCGGGTCGTAGCCGTCCGAGCCCTCGATGCGGGCCAGTACGGCGGAGACCGGGCTGTGGTCCGCGAGCAGGTCGCGCACGCTGGCGCGCAGCTCCTCCTCGATCTCGGAGTAGAGCAGGTTCGGGTCGGCGGTCATTGCGCGAGGTCCTTCCAGGGCACGTCCTTGTCGGTGCGCGGCTCCGCGGGCAGGCCGAGGACGCGTTCGGCGATGATGTTGCGCAGGATCTCCGAGGTGCCGCCCTCGATGGAGTTCCCCTTGGCGCGCAGGTAGCGGTAGCCGGCCTCGCGGCCGTTGAAGTCGACCAGTTCGGGGCGGACCATCGTCCAGTCGTCGTAACTCAGCCCCTCCTCGGCCAGCAGCTCGACCTCGAAGCCGGTCAACTCCTGGGCCAGCCGGGCGAATCCGAGCTTGGTGCCCGCTCCCTCCGGGCCCGGTTGGCCCACCGTCAGCTGCTGGCGCAGGCGTTCGCCGGTGAGCCGCAGCACCTCGGCGTCCACCCAGTGCTTGAGCAGGCGCTGGTGCAGCTCGGGGGTGCGCAGCTCGGGGCGGCTGCGCCAGGTGTCGGAGACGATGCCGACCAGGCCGCCCTCGCGCGGGGTGCGCTGGCCGCCGATGGAGACGCGTTCGTTGTTGAGGGTGGTCTGCGCGACCTGCCAGCCCTCGCCGACGGCGCCGAGCCGGTGGCTGTCCGGGATCCTGACGCCGGTCAGGAAGACCTCGTTGAACTCGGCCTCGCCGGTGATCTGGCGCAGCGGGCGGACCTCGACGCCGGGGTCGGTCATGTCGCAGACGAAGTAGGTGATGCCCTGGTGCTTGGGCAGCGCCGGGTCGGTGCGGGCGATCAGGATGGCCCAGCGGGCGGTGTGGGCGCTGGAGGTCCACACCTTCTGGCCGTCCACCGTCCAGACGCCCTCCGCGCTGGGGACCGCGCGGGTGGCGAGGGCGGCCAGGTCGGAGCCGGCGCCGGGCTCGCTGAAGAGCTGGCACCAGACCTCCTCGCCGGTCCAGAGCGGGCGCAGCCAGCGGGCCTGCTGCGCGGCGGTGCCGTAGCGCAGGATGGTCGGGGCGGCCATGCCCAGGCCGATGCCGATCCGGCGCGGGTCGTTGTCGGGGGCGTCGGCGGCCGCCAGCTCGGCGTCCACCGCGGCCTGCAGGGCGCGCGGCGCACCGAGGCCGCCGAGGCCGACGGGGAAGTGCACCCAGGCGAGGCCCGCGTCGAAGCGGGCGCGCAGGAAGTCGAGCGGGTCGGTGGTGGCGGGGTCGTGTTCCGAGAGCAGTGCTCTCGTTCGAGAGCGAAGCTCTTCGATGGAAGCGGTGCTCACGCCCGGCCCTCCTGGTACTTCTTCAGCTCGCGACGGGCCAGCGAGCGGCGGTGCACCTCGTCCGGTCCGTCGGCCAGCCGCAGGGTGCGGATGCCGGCCCAGAGGTGGGCGAGCGGGGTGTCCTGGCTGACCCCCGCGGCGCCGTGAGCCTGGACGGCCTTGTCGAGGATCCACTCGACCGTCTGCGGGACGATGATCTTGATGGCCTGGATCTCGGTGTGCGCACCCCGGTTGCCCACCGTGTCCATCAGCCAGGCGGTCTTCAGCACCAGCAGCCGCGCCTGCTCGATCCGCACCCGGGACTCCGCGATCCAGTCCTGGATCACCCCCTGCGCGGCCAGCGGACGCCCGAACGCCACCCGCTCGCCGACCCGCCGGCACATCAACTCCAGCGCCCGCTCGGCCATCCCGATCGCCCGCATGCAGTGGTGGATCCGCCCCGGCCCGAGCCGCGCCTGTGCGATCGCGAAGCCGGAGCCCGCCTCGCCGATCAGGTTGCCCACCGGCACCCGGGCGCCCTCGAAGAGCACCTCGGCATGCCCGCCGTGGTCACTGTCGTCGTAGCCGAAGACGGTCATCCCGCGCTTGACGACGACCCCGGGCGTGTCGCGCGGCACCAGGATCATCGACTGCTGCCGGCGCGGGTCGGCCGTGGGATCGGTCTTGCCCATCACGATGAAGATCCGGCACTCGGGGTTCATTGCACCGGTGATGTACCACTTGCGGCCGGTGACCACGTACGAGTCGCCGTCGCGCTCGATCCGGGTCTCGATGTTGCTCGCGTCCGAGGAGGCGACCTCCGGCTCGGTCATCGCGAAGGCGGAGCGGATCTCGCCGGCCAGCAGAGGCTCCAGCCACTGCTTGCGCTGGGCCTCGTCGCCGAACTGGGCCAGCACCTCCATGTTCCCGGTGTCGGGGGCGGCGCAGTTGAGCGCGGCCGGCGCGAGTTGCACGCTGCGGCCGGTCAGTTCGGCCAGCGGCGCGTACTGGAGGTTGGTCAGGCCCGCGCCCAACTCCCCGGGCAGGAACAGATTCCACAGTCCGCGCCGCTTGGCCTCCTGCTGCAGCTCGCCGAAGACCGCCGGCACCGCCCACGGATCCCGTGCGGGGTCGGCGAGTTGGGCGGTGAGCAGTGGCTCGGCCGGATACACGTGCTCGTCCAGGAAGGCGGTGAGCCGCCCCCGAAGCTCCTCGGTGCGGGCGTCGTAGCCGAAGTCCATGGTCAGCGCTCCTTCAGGGCGGTCAGTCCGTGGTCGACGAAGAGCGGCACCAGCGCGCCGACCCGGTCGAAGCCGGAGCCGACGGTTCGGCCCTGGCTGTAGCGGTAGTGGATGCCCTCCAGCACCACGGCGAGCTTGAACGAGGCGAAGGCGACGTACCAGTTGACGGCCGCGATGTCGCGCCCCGAGCCCTGCGCGTAGCGGGCGGCGAGCTCCCGGCCGGTCGGGAACCCGGGGGCCAGCGCCACCCCGGGCAGCACACCGGCGAAGCGGTCGGCCAGCTCGGTGTAGGTCACCAGCAGCCCGAGGTCGGTGAGCGGGTCGCCGAGGGTGGACATCTCCCAGTCCAGCACGGCGGTGATCCGGTCGTCCGGCCCGACCAGCACGTTGTCCAGCCGGTAGTCACCGTGCACCAGCGTCGGCGCGGGGGAGGCGGGCAGCGCCTCGGCCAGCAGGCCGCGCAGTTCGTCGATCCCCGCCACCTCGCGGCTGCGGGAGGCGTCCAGCTGCTGCCCCCAGCGTCGGACCTGGCGCTGCAGAAAGCCGTCGGGCCGCCCGAAGTCGGCCAGCCCGACTTCCTGCGGGTCGATCGCATGCAACGCGACGAGCGTGTCGAGCAGGTGCTCGGCCAGCGCGCGGACCCGGATCGGTCCGAGCGCGGCCAGGGCGGCGCTGTCGCGGTGCGCGGTGCCGTCCACGAACTCCATCAGGTAGAACGGCGCGCCGATCACCTCCGGGTCGGTGGTCAGCCGCACGGTGCGCGGCACCGGCACGGCCGAGCCGTGCAGCGCGCTGATCACGCGGAACTCGCGCCCCATGTCGTGCGCGGTGGCCAGGACGTGCCCCAGCGGCGGCCGGCGCAGCACCCAGCGCGTCGTGCCGTCGGTGAGCCGGTAGGTGAGGTTGGAGCGGCCGCCCTCGATCAGCTCGGCATGCAGCGGCCCGGTCCCGAGGTGGGCTTGCAGTCGTGCGAGGTCGAGCCCGGGGGGAGTGTCCGTCATAGGGTCCTCGGCAGGAGTGGGAGATGACTGACTAAGCGCTTGCTTAGCTTCCCGCCGACGGATCGCGATGTCAACGGCGACGGCTCTCGGCGGCTGGAGGGAACGCGAAAGCCGCGCCCACCCTGCGGGGGTGGACGCGGCCGGCCGGGGTCTGGCTCAGTGGCCGTCGGAGCGCCGGCGGTGCAGCACGAAGGTCTCCAACGGGCTGATGGCGCCGTCGGGTTGAGCAACCGTGTAGTAGGTGACGTGGATGCTGGTGGTCGCGCCGGGGCCGGTGCCCGGGTCGACGGTGAAGGCCGCGAAGCCGTACGAGTGGTCCTGGTCGCGCACGCCCACCCACGGGGCATCCTCGTAGACGTAGACCGGCGGGCGCTTGCCGGTGCTCGCCACCGGGCCGACGCCGGTGATCACCTTGGCCTTGGCCGGCGCGAAGAACTTCTCGTTGGTCGGGGAGGAGGTCCCGCCGCCGCCGAGCACCATGTGCACGGTGCCCTGCGAGGTGTCTATCACGTCGGTCGCGGTGGAGACCGGGTTGGGCGTCAGGGTCTCCGAGCCCGACACGGTGCCGCGAACGGCCAGCGAGCGCTCGTAGTTGTGCTCATGGCCGCAGACCACCAGATCGACCTGGTAGCGGTCGAAGAGCGGCCCCCACTGCTCGCGCACGCCGCGGTCGGCGCCGTTGGCGTCGGAGGAGCTGATCACCACTTGATGCATGCAGACCACCACCCAGTCGATCGACCTGTCGGCCCGCGCCTTGCGCAAGTCCTGCTCCAGCCAACGCTGTTGGGCTCCGCCGCTGTAGCCGTGCACATAGGCGTCACCGGCGTCCTGGTAGGCGACGTCGTCGTTCTGCAGCACCACGACGTGCACCGAGCCGACGGTGAACGAGTACCAGAGGCCGGCGAATTCGGCGTCGCCGCCGTTGCCGGGCAGGTCGAAGCGGGTCTGGAAGGACGAGAAGCCGATCGGGCCGTTGCCCTTCTCGTTCTCGTGGTTGCCGGCCGCCGGCATCCATGCGCGGTAGCGGGCCGAGCGGGTGTTGTTGGCGAAGAAGCCCTGCCAGGTGCGCAGCCGGTCGGGGCTGATGTTGGCGTAGCAGAGGTCGCCGTTGAGCAGGTGGAACAGCGGGTCGACCTGCTCGATGCCCGCCACGATGTCCGCCGAGGCCGGCGAGGCGATGCCACTGGGGACGACGGTGTAGCCGCCCTTGCCGTCGGGCTGCCAGGTGGTGTCCGGCACGGCCTGGTCGCCGAAGCTGGTGAAGGTGAACGGGTGCCGGCCGTGCGGCGCGGTGCGGAAGGTGCCCGCGTCCGGGCGGCCGCCGTCGTGCAGCGCGGCGTAGGTGTAGGCGGTGTCCGGGCTGAGGTTCTGCAGCCGGGCGTGGTGGGTGTAGACCGTGCGGCCGCTGGCGCCGTCGGTGTAGGTGCGCGTCTCGGCGTTCACGCTGCGCCCGAACCCGCCGTCCAGCGTGCCGAATTGGACGTGCGGGTGGCGCACCGGGCTGTCCGTGCTCCAGGAGGCCGTCATCGCACGGGCCGGGTCGGCGCCGAAGGTCAGGTGCAGGCCCTCGACCGGCGGGGCGCCCAGCGCCTCGGGCCGGGTGAGCAGCAGCGGCGAGTTCTGTGCAGACGGAGCCGGGGTGTCGGCCGCCGCGTCCGGGGCGGCGGCGAGCAGCGGCACCGCCGTCAGCGCTCCGCCGACTCCGGCGAGCCGCAGGGCCGTACGGCGGCTCAGACCGCCCGCCTCGGCGGAGTCGGGGGTGCCGTCCGCCGGGGTGGCAGGGGTGTCAAACGGGGCATTGGAGGCATTCTCCATGCGAACTCCTCAAGTCCTGATCACCGATGGCCGCCCACGGTAGGGGACTTGGCCAGCAATCCGGTGAACTGCGCCCAGCGCTGCCCTGAACGGTTACAGTGTCCTCATGCGCACACTGCTGCCGATCAGCTGGTGGCCGTCCTAGGACGGCCGCGCATTTCCGATGCCCAGGGTCGTCCGGACGGACGGCCCTTCGTCATCTCCACTGGCAGGGCCCGCCGGACGGCCCGCACCCAGTCAGGAGAGACCGATGAGCAGCTTCCCGATGAGCCCCACCAGCGTTCCGCGCGTACTGACCGGCGACCGCCCGACCGGTCCGCTGCACCTCGGCCACTACTTCGGCACCCTGCAGAACCGGGTCCGCCTGCAGGCCGAGGGCGCCGAGCTGTTCGTGGTGATCCCCGACTACCAGGTGCTCACCGATCGAGACGTGGCCGACCGACTCGCGTTGCACGTCGAGGAGTTGGTGGTCGACTACCTGGCCGTCGGGCTCGACCCCGAACGCACCGTGATCTTCACGCACAGTGCGGTGCCGGCCCTGAACCAACTGCTGCTGCCCTTCCTCGGCCTGGTCAGCGTGGCCGAGTTGCAGCGCAACCCGACGGTCAAGGATGAGATCACGCACTCCCGGCAGTCGGCGGTGAGCGGTCTGATGCTCACCTACCCGGTGCACCAGGCGGCCGACATCCTGTTCTGCAAAGCCCAGTTGGTGCCGGTCGGGCAGGACCAGCTGCCGCACCTGGAGGCCACCCGGACCATCGCGCGCCGCTTCAACGCCCGCTTCGCGCCGGAGGGTTCGCCGATCTTCCCGGAGCCGCGCGCACTGCTCTCGCAGGCCCCACTGCTGCTCGGCACGGACGGCGACAAGATGAGCAAGAGCCGCGGCAATGCCATCGCGCTCGGCGCGAGCGAGGACGAGACGGCGCGGCTGATCCGCGGCGCCGTCACCGACGGCGAGCGTCGGATCAGTTACGACCCGGTGGGCCGTCCCGAGATCTCCAGCCTGCTCCAACTCGCGGCGCTCTGCCGGCAGTCGGACCCGCATACGGTGGCAGCCGAGATCGGCGACGGCGGGGCGAGCCGACTCAAGAGCGTGGTCACCGAGGCGGTCAACGAGTACCTGCGCCCGATCCGGGCCCGGCGCGCCGCGTTCGCCGAGGACCGCGGTTACCTTCGCAAGGTGCTGGCCCGGGGCAACGCGCGGGCCGTGGAGATCGCGGATGCGACGCTGGCCGAGGTGCTGGAGGCGATGGGGATGCGCTACTGACCGGATGGGGATGCGCTACTGACAGTCGGGCACTCTGGCGGCCCCCGGGGCTGGAGGAACATCCAGCCCGGGGGCCGTCGTGATCTCCGGTACCCGGAGCTATTGACTACCGGAGGCGCTCTTTCTACATTTTGTGCAACGCGAAAATGAATTTCCGCGATACGGATTCTCGCCCATCCGCCAGGTGGGGTGAGGCCCGTGTGTGAGCTCATGGGCCGGACCTGTCGCCGCAGGGACCGGTAGGCGAACGGTACCCCCGCCGATCGCCAGGGTCGTCCCAGCGTCACCCGTGCCCCGTCCCGCAATCGGTCGTCGTTCCCGGACCCGAAGCCATCCGTGGTGTGCCACCCAGCTGTGGAGGACGGAAACTCATGAGTCGACAGAACACCGCGAGCACCGCGAGCGCCGCGTCGCAAGCCGGTACGCCGGCGCTGCACCCCGTGGACGAGATGCTGCCGGCCGGCAAGATGACCGCCGTCGCGTTGCAGCACGTGGCCAGCATGTACGCCGGAGTCGCCGCGCCGCCGCTGATCATCGGCGGCGCGGCGGGTCTGACTCCGGCCCAGCTGACGACGCTGCTCGCGGCCAACCTCTTCATCGCGGGGGTTGCCACGCTGCTCCAGACGCTGGGCTTCTGGAAGGTGGGCTCGCGGCTGCCGTTCGTCAACGGCGTCTCGTTCGCCACCGTCTCGCCGATCCTGGCGGTGATCGCGGCCAAGCAGGGCGCCGCGCTGCCGCTGATCTTCGGCTCGACCATCGTCGCCGGCCTGTGCTGCTTCCTGTTCGCTCCGGTCTTCTGTCGACTCGTCAGATACTTCCCGCCCGTGGTCAGTGGCACGGTGATCACCCTGATCGGCGTCTCGCTGCTGCCGGTCGCGGGCAACTGGGCGCAGGGCGGCAACGCCCACGCGCCCGGCTACGGCTCACTGGCGAACCTCGGCCTGGCCGGGCTGACGCTGCTCTCCGTGCTGCTCTTCAACCGCTTCCTCACCGGCTTCCTGCAGCGGATCTCGATCCTCTTCGGCCTGCTGGTCGGCACCCTGGCGGCGATCCCGCTCGGCCGGGTCGACTTCCACGCGCTGCGCAGCCTGCCGGTCTTCGAGCTGCCGCACCCGTTCGCCTTCGGCGCCCCGAAGTTCGAGATCGCCTCGATCGTGGCGATGCTGGTGGTGATGGTGGTCTCGATGACCGAGTCCACCGCCGACATGATCGCGCTCGGCGAGGTGGTCGAACGCCCGGTCGACGACCGGACCATCGCCGGGGGCTTGCGCGCGGACGGCCTGGCGACGGCCTTCGGCGGTGTCTTCAACGGCTTCATCTGCTCGGCCTTCGCGCAGAACATCGGCCTGGTCGCGCTGACGAAGATCCGCAGCCGCTTCGTGGTCGCGCTCAGCGGCGGCTTCCTGATCCTGATGGGACTGATGCCGGTGGTCGGCGGCCTCGTCTCGCTGGTCCCGCAGCCGGTCCTCGGCGGCGCGGGCGTGGTGCTCTTCGGCTCGGTGGCCGTCGCGGGCGTCCGTACGCTGGGCAAGGCCGACCTGAGCGCCGGGTCCAACGCGGTCATCGTGGCCGTCAGCCTGGCCTTCGGCATCTTCCCGATCGCCTACCCCGACTTCTACCATGCCCTCCCGCAGCAGCTCGCGACCGTCCTCAGCTCCGGCATCTCGGCCGGCTGCCTGCTGGCCGTCACCCTCAACCTGCTCTTCAACCACCTCGGCCGCGGCCGCGAGATCCCCCCGGCGCACGTGCCGGAGGAGCAGATCACGGCACTCGGCCGGGTCGAGCAACTGAGCGAGCAGGCCTAGTACTTGCAGCGGACCCGCCGCTCGGGTGCGGGTGCGGGTGCGGGTGCGGCGGCCGGCGCCGGCAGCTCGAAGCACTGGCTGCCCGCTGCCCGTCAGATGGCGGAGTCGGCGGCCCGCAGCTCCCGTACCAGAGCGCGCACGACGGCGGAGCCGGCGAGCTCCGGTGCGGTCACGTAGCCGACGCGGCGCGTCGGGCGCTCCGGACCGAGATCGGTGATCTCGATTGAGTCCGGTGCTCCGACCAGGGAGAGTGCGGGCATGATCGCCATTCCGTGCCCCCCGCTCACAAGCGAGAGCACTGCTCCGTCGTCCTCGGCCTCGATCGTGGCCCTGGGGATCCAGTCCTGCGCGCCCCACCAGGCGCGGGTGTACGAGCCGCAGTTCTCGGCCCAATCGACGAGCGGCAGCGAGCGCGGAGCCGGGTGTCCGGCCGGATGCACCAGGGAGTAGCTCTCCTCGAAGAGTCCGCTCGCCACCAGCCCCGCCGGCAGCTGCGCTCCGTCCAAGGTGGCGATGGCGAGATCCGCCCTCCCGTCGGTCACCTCGCCCGCCGTGCCGCGCCCGAGCTCGCGGACGATCCGCACCTGCGGCTCGATCCCGGGATACCGCGCGTGCAGCCGCTGCAGGACCGGCGGCAGCAGGTGCAGTGCGGTGCTGCGGAAGGCGGCGATCCGCAGCGGGCCCTCCGGCCCCTGCGTCGCCTCGGACCGGGCGGCTCCCCGCGCCTCGGCGACGAGCACGTCCAGCAGGCGCAGGATGCGGCGCGCATGCGCCACAGCCTTCTCGCCCGCCGGAGTGGGTCTGGCACCGCTGCGGCCGCGTTCGAACAGAACGGTGCCGATCTTGCGCTCGCTGCCGCGCACCGAGTGGGAGACCGCGGACTGTGTCAGGCCGAGCGCCTCGGCCCCGGCAGAGAAGCCGCCGGCGTCCGCGACCGCCACCAGGACGCGCAGTTCGTGCGGTGCGAGATCGGTGTCGGTCGTGCGGGCCACAGGGCGCTCACCTCAGGGTATGAGAACTGCTCATGGAACGGGGCGTCACATGAGCCCAACCGCCTGCCCGAGGGGGCCATTCCCGTTCTACGGTCCCGTCATGACCGAGAACGCGATCACCGTCCAGCAGACCACCCGCCCCCACGGCTTCCCCACCAGCAAGGATTTCGCCTTCGTCGAGTCCGCGATTCCCGATCCTGTGGTCGGCACCGCGCTCGTGGAGAACCTCTACTGGTCCGTCGACCCGTACCACCGCGAGATGATGGACGACGTGCCCGGCGGCTTCGCGCTCCACACACCGCTCGAGGGCCGGACCCTGGGGCGCGTCGTCGCCTCGCGGACGCCGGAGCTGACCGAGGGCGAAATCGTGTTCCACCGGCAGGGCTGGCGCACGCACTCCGTGGTCCGACCCGAGGAGATCCGCAAACTCCCCCGCTTCGACGGGGTCCCCCTGACGGCCTACCTGAGCGTCCTCGGCGGCACCGGACTGACCGCCTACGTGGGCCTCACCCGCATCGCCCGGCTGCGCGAGGGCGACGACCTCTTCGTCTCCGCCGCGGCCGGCGGCGTCGGCACGGCCACCGGCCGGTTCGCCCGGCTGATGGGCGCCGGCCGGCTGGTGGGCAGCGCGGGCTCGGCGGCCAAGGTCGACCACCTGACCCGGGAGGTGGGGTACGACGCCGCGTTCGACTACCACGACGGCCTCGCCGCTGAACTGCTCGCCAAGGCTGCACCGGACGGCATCGACGTCTTCGTCGACAACGTCGGCGGCGAGCAACTGGCCGCCGCGGTGGGCGCACTGCGCGAGTTCGGGTGCATCGTCCGGATCGGCACCATCAGCCGATACAACACCCCGGACGCGCCCCCGCCGCACTTCAACTACTCGGACATCGTCGAGAAGAGCCTCCGCATGGAGGGCTTCCTGGTCAGCAATTACCGCGACCTGCAGGACGAGCTGTACGAGTTCGCGGTCCCCCATCTGCAGAGCGGCCGGCTCGCGCTGGACCAGACGGTGGTGGACGGGTTCGAGCACATCGTGGACGCGTTCCTGGGCATGCTGAAGGGCGAGAACACCGGAAAGATCATCGTGCGGGGCCACGCATAGGCCTGCGTCGTCTCCGACGTCACCACTCACCTCCGGGCGGCGCTCCGCTCGGCCCGCAGCTGCTTCAGGCGGGCCACGTCGGCGGCGTGGCCGAAGCCCTCGGCGGCGCTGCGGTCGGGGGTTTCCAGGATCAGCGGCACGCCCTCGGTGGCGGGGTGGGCGAAGAGCTCGCCGAAGGGGTCCGCGCCGATGTGGCCGTCGCCGATGTTGGCGTGCCGGTCCTTGCGGGCGCCGACCACGTCCTTGGAGTCGTTGGCGTGGATCAGCCGCAGCCGGCCGGGGCCCATCGAGGCCTCCAGCGCGTCCAGCGCGGCCGCGACCCCGCCGGGGGCGGCCAGGTCGTGCCCGGCGGCGAAGGCATGGCAGGTGTCCAGGCAGACGCCGACCCGCGGGTGGCGGTCCAGGGCCTCGGCGTACGCGGCGAGGTCCTCCATCCGCGAGCAGAGCGAGCGGCCCTGCCCGGCGGTGGGCTCCAGCAGCAGCCAGGGCGCGTCGGCGCCGAGCGCGTCCAGTTCGTCCAGCAGCGGGCGGACGTCCGCGCGGACCTGGGCCATCGCCTCGGCGTAGCGCGAGCCGCCGTCCGGCGCGCTGCCGACGGCTGAGCCGGTGTGCACGACGACGCCCAGCGCGCCGATCGCGTGGGCGCGCAGCAGCGAGTGGCGCAGCGAGGCGGTGGAGCGCTCGCGGGTGGCGGGGCTGTCCGAGCCGAAGTTGATCAGGTAGGGCGCGTGCACATAGGAGGGGATCGAGCGCTCGGCGCAGGCCGCGCGGAACGCCTCGTCCTGCGCGGGGTTGCCGGCCGGGGTGGCCCAGCCGCGCGGGTTGGCGACGAAGACCTGCACCGCCTCGCCGCCGATCTGCTCCGCGTAGGCGAGCCCGGTGCCGACCAGGCCGCGCCCGGCGACCGGGACGTGCGCGCCGATCGGGTTGCGAGCGGTCGGCGACACGGGACTCGGCGACATAGGACCAGGTGCGGCGTTCATCCGGAGAGGATGTCACGCGGGGCCGGACGTGGCCGAGGCCGCCCCGGTCTCCCGGGACGGCCTCGACTGTGGAGCTGGTGGAGCTGGTACTGCCAGGTGGAACTAGTTGACCGTGTAGCTGTACGGGATCTGGGCGAGAACCGAGCCCGTGGTCCCGAGGAAGCTGTTCGAGGTCGCCACCCCGGCCGGGCCGGAGACCACGTACAGCACACCGTGAACGGTGCTGCCCTTGGCGCCGGTCGGCGTGATGGTGACCTGCAGGCTGCCGGTCGCGCCGGGCGCGACGACCACCGGGGTCGGCTGCGCGGCGGTGGCGTTCACCGCGACGGCGAACGGGTCGCCGGCGTTGGAGGTGAGCGCCGGGTCGAACGCCAGGGTGTGGGCGGTCGCGGTGATCGTCGACGTACCGGCCGGGGCTCCGGCGTCGGAGAACGGGCCGATCTGCTGGACGTAGGTGCCCCAGAGGCCGTTGATGATCGGCTGGGAGGCGCTGCCGTTGTCCGTGACGACCGAGATGGTCGAGCCGTCCTGGGCCTTCTTGAGGTCACCGAAGAGGTCCGGCGAGCCGGCCGTTCCGGAGAGCTCCAGCTGGGCGGTGGTGGACGAGGCGGCCACGCCGGTCAGCTTGGTGGTGCCCGGGGGGACCATGAAGCTGGGGACGGCGGAGGTCGGGGTCAGCGGCAGGGCCACCGTGCCCGAGACACCCTGCGGGACGAGCGGGAGGTCGACCAGGTTGTTCAGTCGGCCCTCCGCGCCCAGCTGCTGGGTGGCACCGGTGTTGTTGGTGTACTGCACGTTGACCGAGACCGGCTGACCGGCCTTCAGCTTGGTGCCGGCGCTGTTCGGCAGGCCGGCCGCGGTGGCCGCGTCCTGGTCGAAGCCGATCTTGCCGGTGTAGGTCTGGCTGAGCTCGGAGCCGCTGACCGGGTTGAGCACGACCACGACGAAGCGCCAGCGGCCGGCGGCCGGGTTGACCGTGGTGGTCGAGACGCCCAGGCCCGTGCTGGTGACGGTGCCCTGGGCGTTGATCACGCCGTTGCTCTCGATGTCGGCCGGGGTGCCGTTGGGCGTGACCAGGGTGCCCTGCAGGAGCAGGTTCGGGTCCTGGCCGAGGGTCAGGCCGACCTGGATGTCCTTCTTGCCCTTCGGCACGTCGAACGCGTAGGTGAAGCTCTGCGCGGGCGACGAGGCGCGGCCGTTGCCACCGGTGATCGTGCCGCTGAAGGTGCCCGAGTTGTTGGAGACGGGAACCAGGCTGCGCAGGATGACCGGGACGCTGGTGGTGTAGCCGTTCGAGCTCGACACGGTGATCGACTGGGCGGCGTCACCGCCGGTGGCCGGGGTGGTGAGCTGGACCTTGAGGGTCTTGCTCTGGCCCGGGTTCAGCGTGGTGACCTGCGGGCTGACGTTGCCCGCGGGGACCGCGCGCTGGGTGGCGGTGTCCAGCTGGACGTTGCCGGTGAAGCCCGCGGTGCCGGCCGGGGTGTAGAGGATCCCGGTCCAGGTGCCCGCGGCCGGGCTCGGGACGTCGACCAGGCCGAAGTTCGGCGACACGGCGCCGCCCTGCGGACGGGTGTTGGTCTCGTAGCGGCCGGACGGGTCGAGCAGCGTCAGGCGGACCACCGGGGTGACCGTGTTGGCGCCGTTCTGCTGCGCCGCACCGGGCCACGCTATTGACGCGGCCAGTCGGTCGGCGCCGGCCGGGACGTTGAACGTCACCTTGTGCGAGACCCAGGGGGCGCCGTTGGTGGCGTAGCTGAACTGCGGGTCGGTGGACGAGTTGAGCGCCACCGTCTGCGTCGCGTCCGACTGCGGGACGAACGTGCGGGTCGCGCCGCTGACGGTCGCCTGCTTGCTGCCGGTGTTCACCACCGTGACGTTCGCGGTGTGGGTCGAGCCGGGCTGGCCGGTGATGTCGACCTGGCCGGAGGTGACGGCGACGGTCGAGCTCAGGTTGGCGTTGGTGCCCGCCTGGTAGCCGGAGGCGGCCTCGGCCGCGGCCCGGACGTTCAGCAGACCCGCGCCCTGCTCCTGGGCCGGCAGGCCGAGGTCCTGGGCGGTGCCGGTGAGCAGGGCCTTGACGACCGCGGGGGTCGGCGAGGCGCCGTGGTGGCCGTTGCGGTAGGCCTCGATGACGACGGCGGCAGCGCCGGCGGTCATCGGGGCGGCCTGGCTGGTCCCGCCGAAGGGCTGGATCGAGGCCGGGCCACCGTTGTAGTTGGTGCACTCGGTGTACTTGGTGGTGTCGGGCGAGCAGAGCGCCCAGTCCGACTCACCCGGCGCGACCAGGTCCACGGTCTTGCCGGCCTGCGTGATGCCGCCGGAGGAGAGCGCGGAGATCCGGTTGTTGGCCCAGGTGCCGTTGGAGAACTGCGCGGCGCCGTAACCGGTCTGCTGGTAGTTCTCGTTGTCGGTCGACGCACCGGCGGAGATCACCAGCGGGTCGGTCGACGGGGTGCCGATGGTGCCGTTGACACCGGCGTCACCGCTGGAGACCGTCACCGTGACGCCGGCCTTGACCGCCATGTCGTTGAAGAGCGAGATGGTGTCGTGCGCGCCGCTGTCCGGAACGATGTTGCTGCCGAACGACTCGTTGAGCACGTCGACATGGGCCACCGAGACGGCGTAGTCGATGGACTGCAGGATCGCCGAGTTCGGGAACAGGTCGCCGCCGGCCTTGAGGGCCACCAGCGAGGCGCCGGGCGCGATGCCCTGGACGCGGATGTTGCAGCCCGCCGGGAGCGGGTGGCTGGCGTTGACGAACTTCGAGACGTCGTACACCTGCCGGCCCTGCGCGATCATCGCGGAGGCGTCACCGAAGGCCTCGGCCGCGCCGCTGGGTGCGTCCCAGCCGTCGCCCGAGAAGTCCTGGTGGTCGACGATGGCGCTGGTGCCGTCGGCCCGCTTGAAGTCCGGGTTGTTGACGTCCAGTCCGTCGGCGATGTAGGCGACCTTGACGCCCGTGCCGTCGGCGATCTGGTCGGCGCCGGGGGCGCCGGCGGTGCTCGCCACGTGGGTGGAGTACAGCGCCTCCGGCTCCAGCAGCGGCTTCGACGGGTCGGTCGGGCAGACCGTGTTCGTCGCGTTCTCGGCGCTCGGCGCGACGTCCGCCTTGGCGGCGGGCGCGGCGGGCGCGGCCTTGGCGGCGGCCGCCTTGCCGTCAGCGGTCGTGGTGGCGGCGGTCGGCGGGGTGACGGTGACCGTCTGGTCCGCGACCACGGAGGCGACCGCGGGGTTGGCCGCCAGCGCGGCGCGCAGCGCCGGGCTGACCGTGGCGGAGAACGCGTTCCCGACCACGAAGCTCTTGATGTCGGTGCCGCCGTTGGCCTTCACCTGTGCGAGCAGGGGGGCCTGCGCGGACTTGGCGGCCTGCTTGCGCGCACCGAGGTGGCCGGCGTCGGCCGGGGTGCTGGTGAGCTGGTCCTTCATAATCACGATCACACCTGCCGGTGCGCCACTCTCCGAGAGCGTCTGAGCGCTCGGAAGGGTGGGCAGCGGAGCGCCGTTCGCGCTGGTCCCGATGGCGAGGACCACGGAGGCTGCGGTGAGAGTGACGGCTGCTAGCTGAGCTTTACGCCAGCCGATCATGAACATCCCTTCGTCTGATAAGACGTCAGGGGGCCTGCTCCAGAGCACGCATCCGGGGTCGGAAGCGTGTGTGCTCCTGGAACGCCCGTCCCGACAAGCTCACGCATTCCAGCGCATGTACAGCAAGCTGACAAGGGGGTAAAGAGGGCAAAGATCGGCCGCTTGACGCCCGTTCCCGTCCGATAAACGGTCAGGTGCAGGTCAGAAGGGGTGCGATGCCCCCACGGGCAGTGTTTCAATTTGATCAAGCCGACACGCCACGTTCACACCTGTGATGGATTGTCGACAGGTCGCCAAGGTCACCTGCGGGGGGTCTGACGTGCGTCGGGAGGCTTGGGCCGCAGGCGCCCCCGGGGCCTGGGCCTCCACCGCATCAGCACGATCGGCGGGTGTCAGTCCGAGCCGGCCGGGAGCTCCAGCTCGAACCAGACCACCTTGCCGTGCCGGGTGCCGCGGCTGCCCCAGCGGTGCGCCAACTCGTTGACCAGGTGCATCCCGCGGCCCCCCTCGTCGTCCTCCAGTGCCCGGCGCATCCGCGGCGCGTGGCCGTCCGCGTCGGCCACCTCCACGGTCAGCACCCGGTTGCGGAAGAGCCGCAGCTGGGTGGGCGCGCCGGCGTGCACCAGGGCGTTGGTGATCAGCTCACTGGTCAGCAGCTCGGTGTGGTCGATCAGCGCGGACAGGCCCCAGGAGGCCAGCGTGCGGCGGGTGAACCGCCGGGCGTGGCCGACCATCTTGCGGTCGCCGGTGAGCGACAGGGTCGCCAGCCGGTCGGCGCCGATCGGACGGGCCTGCGCCATGATCACCGCGATGTCGTCCTCCCTGGTCCCGGTCACCAGGGTCGACAGCACCGCGTCGCAGCTTTCCTCCAGGCTGCCGTGCTGCTCGGCCACCGTGCGCCGCAGCACCTCCATGCCGACGTCCAGATCGCGGTCCCGGCGCTCCACCAGGCCGTCGGTGTAGAGCACCAGCAGGCCGTGCTCGGGGAGGGTGAACTCGACGGTTTCGAACGGGACTCCGCCGACCCCGAGCGGCGCGCCGGTGGGCAGGTCGAGCACCCGGAAGGTCCCCTTCGGCCCGCTCACCACCGGCGGTAGATGGCCCGCGCAGCAGGCCGTGCAGACCCGGTCGACCGGGTCGAAGACCACGCACACGCAGGTCGCGAACTGGCCCTCGCCGACCGCCGCCGCGGCCTCGTCCAGCCGCCGCATGACCCGCGCCGGGTCCATGTCCAGGGTGATCAACGTCTGTGCCACCGTGCGCAGTTGGCCCATCGTCGCGGCGGCCCGCAGACCGTGCCCGGTGACGTCGCCGACCACCAGTGCGACCCGCCCGCAGGAGAGCGGTATGACATCGAACCAGTCCCCGCCCACCTCGCTCAACTCGCTGCTGGGCAGGTAGCGGTAGGCGATGTCCAGGCCGAGCGTGGGGTGCACCTCCTGCGGCAGCAGGCTGCGCTGCAGGGTCAGCGCGGTGTCGCGCTCGCGCCGGTAGAGGCGCGCGTTGTCGATGCAGACCGCGGCCCGCGCGGCCAACTCCTCGGCCAGCGCCACATCCGAGGGGCCGAACGGCTGCGGGTTGTTGCGCAGCCGCATGAACTCCGCGCCGCCCAGCACCGCGCCGCGGGCCAGCAGCGGCACCATCAGGTACGAGTGCAGGCCCGACTCCAGCGCCGGCTGCACCCGGTCCGGGGAGGCGACGATCCGCGCCAGGTTCTCCTCGTTCACCTGCGCGACCAGGATCGATCGGCCGCTGCGCAGGCTCTCCGCGTACAGCCGGGCCGACTGCGACAGCCCGCCGACCGGGTCGGCGGCGCCGGTCAGCAGGCCCCCGGGGCTGTACTCGCCGACCGCCACTGCGCGCATCGTGACCGACCCGGAGGGCGGCACCGGCGCGGTCTCCTCACCCGCGAGCACGGACTCCATCAGGTCGACCGTGACGAAGTCGGCCAAACGGGGGATGACCACCTCCACCAGCTCCTCGGCGGTGCGCCGCAGGTCCAGCGTGGCGCCGATCCGGGTGCTCGCCTCGGCCAGCAGCGCCAGCCGCTGCTGGGCGGCGTGCGCCTCGTCCAGCGCCTGCTGGCGGGCCTTGGCGGCGTCCCGCTCCAGGGTGTAGAGCCGGGCGTTGTCGATCGCGACGGCGGCCCGGGTGGCCAGCTCCGCACCGAGCGTGACGTCCTCCACGGCCAGTGACTCCCGGTCGCCGCGACGCGAGTAGACCACCATGCCGAGCACCACGCCGCGGGCCACCAGCGGGGTGACGTGCACCGAGCGTGAGCGGTTGCGCAGATAGGCCCGCATGCGCTCGACGTGTGCCTCGTCGGTGAGCGGCGGCAGCTCCCAGGAGGGCACCACGACGGTCTGCCCGCTGCTCATCGCCCGGGCGTACGGCGAGTCGGGCGGGATCTCGTAGACCGCGTCGGGCGGCAGGTCCGCCAGCGGGTAGGTGGAGTCGGTGGTGGCCACCGCCAGCCGGCGCACCCGGTCGCCCGGGCCCGCCTGCTCGCCGCTGACCAGCCGCTCAAGCACGAAGACCCCGCTGACGTCCGCCACCCGCGGGACCATCGCGTCGGCCAGCTCCCGCGCGGTGCGCCGCAGGTCCAGCGTGGTGCCGATGGCGGCCGTCACGTCCACCAGCAGGGCGAGGCGCTCGGTCGCCCTGGCCGCGCGCTCCTCGGCCAGAAAGCGCTGGGTGACGTCCACGATGGTCGAGCTGACGCCGAGCACCTGCCCCGGCGGCTCCTCCAGCCGGAAGTACGAGGCCGACCACGCGTGGTCCCGGGTCAGGTCACCGGGCGTACGGCCGTGCGAGCGGGCGTCGATCACCGGCTCGCCGGTCTCCAGCACGTGCCGCATCACGTCCTCGACCTCGGCGCCGTTGATCCCCGGCAGGACCTCGGTCACCCGGCGGCCCAGGTGGTCGGCGACCGGGATCCCGTTGACCTCGGCCAGCGCCTCGTTGAGCCGTACGAAGCGCAGCTGGGGGTCGTAGACCGCCATGCCGATCGGGGACTGCGTGAAGAAGCTGTTCAGCAGCGCCAGGTCCGACTGGAGGCGGCGCACCGCGCTGACGTCCGAGACCACCGCCAGCACCAGCGGGCGCCCGTCCAGGCCGCTCACCAGATGGGTGCGGAAGGCCAGCAGCACATGGTGCCCGTCGCGGTGGCGCACCGGGAAGACCCCCGACCAGGGGCGCCCGTGCAGGATCTGCTCGAACAGCGCGAGCACCTGCGGACGGCGACTCTCGGCGACCAGCAGCTGGGCGGCCGACGAGCCGACGGCCTCCTGCGCGGTGTAGCCGAGCAGCTCCTCGGCCTCGGCGCTCCAGTGCAGGATCCGCCCGTTGGCCTCGACCAGGGCCGTGCCGATGGGCACGATCAGACTGTTGTCCAACTGCTCCGCGACCGTCGGCAGCTGGCCCGGCAGCTGGTCGGCGTCCGTCGGCAGCTGGTCCGGGTCCGTCCAGGGGCGCCCGGGATCGGCGTCCGTCGCAGGGCGACGAGCGCTCGCGCCATCCTTCGGCCGATCTGCCTGCATCCCAGGACCCCGCTCGGAGGTGACCGCCCCGCCCCGCCCAGCCATTTTCGCACGGGATCCCGCTCCCGCAGGGTGGTGCGGCGGCGGGCCCGGGCCCGCCGCCGCACCACCGGTCACACCCCCGGACGGCGCAAACGGCGCGGGTGGCGGGTGATGCTGTAGCCCGCCACCCCGGCCAGGGCGGCCAGCGCCCCGCCGGCCAGGGTCCAGCCCCAGCGGGTGTTCCACCGCGAGAACCAGCCGGAGTACCAGTGCGAGACGGCGGCCACCGGCGCGGCGGCCGACAGCTGCCCCGCCGCGGTCGGGCTCGGGACGGCGGTCGGCGCCGCCGTCGCGTCCGGCGCCAGGGTGGCGCCGGCGTTCACCGGTGGCACCAGGGCGGCCTTCAGCGCGCCGCCCTCGGGCTGCGCGTCGTCCGCGCTGCCGGTGCTGGTGATGTGCAGCTGGGCGTGGGCTGACAGACCGAGGTCCTGGGCCGGCGCGTCGGTCAGCGAGACCTTGACGTAGTACGTGCCCGGCAGCGGGTCGCCGGACCACGGTTCGGCCCACGAGCGGATCTGACGCAGCGTGCAACTGGCCGTCACGGTGGCCGTGGTGGGCGCCGCGATGGCGTTCTGGGTGCCCGCGGTGCAGGCCTGGCGGCGGCGCAGGCCGTCGAAGACCTCCGCCGTCCAGGTCTGCGGCCCGTGCCGGTCGGCGGCGGCCGGCAGGGTGACCGTCACTGTGACGCTCGGGGTCTGGCCCTCGGAGGCGGCGAAGGCCCAGTACAGGTAGTCGCCGGTGGAGACGTCGACCGAGGCGTCCTGGCCGGGGAGCAGCGAGGTCGCGGTCAGGAACGAGCTGCCGGCGGTGGCCGCCGGGGTGCTGGCTCCAGCGCTCGCGGACGGGGTGGGGGTGGGAGAAGGGGTGTCCGCCAGGGCCGGGGCGGCCGGGGCGAGGGCCAGCAGGCCGCCCGTCAGCAGGGTGGTCCAGGTGGTGGTACGCATCGTGGTACGCATCGTCAGTTCTCCCGCCAGACAGCGACCCGCCAGCGTGCCAGCCAGCCGAAGAGCAACCCGCAGAGCAGGCCGGCGCCGGTCAGCACCAGCAGCAGCGTCCAGCCGCGGCCGAGGCCGAGCACCGGGCCCTGCGGCGCGGGCGAGTCCGCGGTGAGGCCGACGGTCAACTCCAGCGGCAGGCCGGGGTCGGTGGCCACGCCCGCCTGCGGGGCGAGCGAGTTGCTGACGACCAGGCAGACGTCATTTCCGCCGGTGGAGCCGGTGGTGGGCACCGCGGTGGGCACCGCGGTGGCGGCGGTGGTGGCCGCCCAGCGCAGGCCGGTGGAGATCACGTCGGTCCGGCCGCTGCCGGCGTCCGAGCCGCGCACCAGCTCCTGGCCGCTCGCGTCGGTGGCCTGCAGCAGCACTCCGTAGTCGCGGGCCACCGCCCGGTCCAGCGAGACGCTGACCGAGGCGCGCAGCTCCTGGCCCGGCTGCACCGGGACCCGGTAGTAGCGGTGCTCGGAGAACTTCTCCCGGTCGCTGTAGACGCCGGGCGCCAGCAGCGGGGCGCCTCCGCAGGTGTCGGTGCCGGTCGCGGCGGCCGGCGTCTGGCGGTAGGTGTTGTCGGCCTGACCGACGATCTGCTGCAGCTTCTTGCTCAGCTGCGCCTGGGTGCGCACGTCGGTGTAGGTGCCGCCGGTCGCGTTGGCGATGCACAGCAGCTGGTTCTTGACGTTGTCGTCGTGCGCCAGGCCGAGCGTGTCGATCACCAGGTGGATGCCCTGGGCGGCCAGCTCGCGGGCCACGTCGCACGGGTCCGGCGGCGCGCAGTCGTCCTCGCCGTCGGTGATCAGCACGATCCGGCGGGTGGTCTGGCCGGGACCGAGGTCCTGGGCCGCGCCGCGCAGGGCCAGGCCGATCGGGGTCCAGCCGGTGGGCCGCAGGGTAGCCACGGCGGTCTTCGCCTCGACCTTGTCGGTCTTGCCGACCGGGTAGAGGGACTGGGTGTCCAGGCACCCCTTGCTCTTGTCGTTGCCCGGGTAGGTGGCGCCGAGCACCCGGATGCCGAACTCGGTCTGGTCGGGCAGGGCGTCCACCACCTCGTCCAGCGACTGCTGGGCGACCGAGAGCCGGCTGCGGCCCTCGATGTCAGGGGTCCGCATCGACCCGCTGTCGTCCAGGATGATGTCGACCTTCGGGGCCTCGCTGGCGGCGGCGGCCGGTGGGCCGCCGGTGGGTTCGTCGGCGACTGCCGGATACCCGCTGAGCAGCGAGGCGCCGGTTATCGCGAAGGCGGTCAGCAGGCTGGAGAGCCTCGCCACCGTTCGTCGTTTGATGATCACGGCCCGCATCTTATGGATCATCAGTTGCGATTGGCGAACCGGAGCGAGGTTGCGACAGCGGGAACACGGGTATAGCGGCCAGCTCCCTTGCGCCGCACGGGATTTGCCATGCCACCGCAAAGACTTCCCCATAAGTCCTACAAGATGATGACCCGTTGGCCGCGGTGCAGTCTCATGTGTCCCAGCCGTCGTCGACGGGATCAACCATCACCCCCAGGGACACCCATGCGACGTACCATCAGCCGCCGCACCATGTCGGCGCTCGCCATCACCGCCCTTGCCGCCTCCACCGCCCTCACCGGGGCGGGAACGGCCGGTGCGGCGCTGACGATCACCGCCGCCGGGCCGGCGCACCAGGCGCGCCCCGGGCAGCCGGTGCCCGCGGCCATCGGCCACCGGCTCAGCAAGGGCCAGTACCCCAGCCCGCTGAGCCTCGCCGACTGCCAGGCGCAGCTCCAGTCCTCCTGCTACGGCGCCACCCAGCTGGAGCAGGCGTACAACGAGCACCCGCTCTTCAACAAGGGCATCACCGGTGCCGGCCGCACCATCGTGATCGTCGACTCCTTCGGCTCGCCGACGATCCAGCACGACCTCGACGTCTACAGCGCGCAGTACGGCATACCGAGCACCACCGTCAAGGTCGTCCAGTCCGGAACCGTGCCGCCCTTCGACCCGGCCAACAGCGACATGACCGGCTGGGCCGAGGAGACGACGATCGACGTCGACATGGCCCACGCGATGGCGCCCGGCGCCAACATCGTGCTGCTGGAGACCGGCGTCTCGGAGACCGAGGGCACCACCGGCTTCCCGGAGATGATGACCGGTGAGGACAACCTGATCAAGCAGGGCGTCGGCGACGTGATCTCGCAGAGCTTCGGCGCCACCGAGAACACCTTCCCCGGCTTCGACCAGGGCGACTACTCCAGCCTGCTCAACCTGCGCTACGCCTTCAAGGACGCTGCGGTGCACGGTGTTTCGGTGCTGGCGGCCTCTGGCGACAACGGCTCGACCGACGCCGAGTCGGACGGCTCCACGCTCTACCCGTACCAGGTGACCTCCTGGCCGCCGTCGGACCCGCTGGTCACCGGCGTCGGCGCGACCACCGTCCAGCTGGACGCGCAGGGCAACCGGCTGAGCCCCGACACCGTCTGGGACGACCCGAGCACCATGAGCGGCGCCTCGGGCGGCGGCAAGTCCAAGGTCTTCAACCGCCCGCTCTTCCAGACCGGCGTGGCAGGCGTGGTCGGCAACACCCGCGGCGTGCCGGACATCAGCATGCTCGGCGACCCGCTGACCGGCGTCTGGACGTACAACAGCTTCGGCCCGAACGACCAGGGCTGGGAGCTGTGGGGCGGCACCAGCGTGGCGACGCCGATCTTCTCCGGCGTGGTGGCGCTGGCCGACCAGACCGCCGGCCACCGCCTGGGCAACCTCAACTACGGCCTCTACGCGCTGGGCGCCCTCCAGCAGGCGGGCGCCAAGGGCACCGGCCTGACCGACGTGGTGGGCGGCTCCAACACCTACAACGGCGTCCCCGGCTGGCCGGCAACCCCCGGCTACGACCTCGCCACCGGCTGGGGCACGGTCGACGCCTCGAAGTTCGTCCCCGCCATCGCCGCCCTGGGCTGACCTGACAGCGGGCTCTGAGACGCCGGCCGCCACCTCGGTGACGGCCGGCGTCCGTCGCAATTGTCGTCATGTTGACGATAATCCTGCGGTCGGGCTACCGTGCCGGGCATGAGAGTGATCCTGACGCGGGACAGCGTGTGCATGGGGGACGACTGCTACGCGCCGCACGAGTACGACGCGGCCTTCGACGGCGCGACCACTCTGGGCGATCTCGTGGACCAGGTGGTCGGAGTCCTGCCGCAGATGCGCGGTGCCCGCTGGGTGATGTTCCACGGCTGGAGCCGCGCCGACGGCACCCCGATCGCCGAGGTGTCACCAGAGTGGGCGGACCCACGCTTCACGGCCGAGGCAGACCGCCTGCTCCCCCTCGACTCGCTCGCCCCCAACGGCGAGGACCTGAGCCTCTTCTTCCAGTACCACCCCGGCAGCGTCCCCCTGTCAGCGCCGCCAGCCCCCGCCCCGAGCAGCCACGGAATTCAGTGGGCCTGGCTCAGTAGGAAGTTGAAGCGTGCCCGCAGCAGCTTCTCCAGCTGAAAGCTGTCGCCTCGGGTGGTGTCCTGCAGCAGCTCGGTGCTGATGCCGAAGGCCGACGCCCCAGCTGCTCAGCAGCGGCCCCGAGGCGCGGAACGTCGGCCCTGCCGACTTCCTGCGCAAGCAGAGTCCCCGACGCCCCGGTGATCAGGTCCGAGGGCCCAAAGTGCGGGAGCGGGTGCCCATCGAGATCAGGTGTTAGCGGCGCCACCTGCCATTCCGACCGCCGCCATCACCGTCGCCAGGCTGCTCTTGACCGCGATCCAGTCCGTGTCACCCCTCACGACCGCGAGCCGAAGCGCTTCCATGCCAGCTTCGTTGTGTTCGGCGGGCTGGGCCATGCACGCCCGCATGAAGTGCTTGAAGAGAGCAGGTAGCTGATCGGGCCGTGTCCCGCTCTTCCAATTCAGGGAGACAAGCGGGAGGAACCAGGTCTCGAACGCGGTCCTCGTGTCGGCGCTGGCTCCGTATGTCTCATAAACGGCCCGGAGGCTTCCCAACTGATCGTAGGGGAGTTGGCCGTGCAGGGCGTATTGAAGCCGTGTGCCCAGGTGTTGACGGAAGTGCTGGCCGTGGGCCGCGATGTGGTTGGCGGCGTTTTGGGTGATGGTCATCACGGCTGTGTCCGCGTGGTGCCTTCGTGCTGCGGCGAGGACGGTGGCATGGATGCCGACGCGCGGGTCCAGGACGAGGCCGGCGAGGCCGAGCGGTGAGAGGTCGATGCCGTGGTCGCGGGTGCGGGAGAGGATCAGGCGCTGGGCGACGTTACTGGCGGTGTTCTGCAAGTGCTTGGGCCGCTGCCGATGACTGGCGTGGATATCCGAGCGGTCGAGGACAGGGCGGCCCTTCGCAAGCTCGGCAACGAGGTGCAGTCCAGTGCGGTCCTCGCTGTCGGTGCTGCCACAGGCCTTGCAGGGGTGGTTATTGCTGCCGGTCATGTGGCCGCAGGCCCGGCAGGTAGGGACGGTCTCTCGGCTGATCATCAGGGTGCCGGCGCGCAAGTTGTGCTCGATCATTTCCAACGCGAGCTCCGCCACCTCGATCTCGGCGTCGGTCATGATTCCGGCTGCTGGGGACTGCCCAGGTGGGTACTTGGCTGCTATGAGGTCGGCCTCGAACATCTCGCGGGGGAGCTGCCTGCCGCTCGCGTGGCGGTGCCGCAGGTCTCCTGCAAGGGTCACGGTGTTCCACAGGTGGGGCACGGGTGGTGCCCCTGTGATTGCGTTCAGGGCGGCGGCGAGGCGGATGCCGACGGCCTTACCGGGCCGGGTCTCGAAGGTGAAGGGCCCGTTCTGGACGGGCCCGTTGAGGAACAGATGACACACGGGCTCCTCCTAAATCGGCGGGGTGATCGTTCCCGTCCAGGCGAACCGGTCGTCTCGCAGCTCGTAGTGGAGGATCGCGGAGTTGGGCATCTTGCCCTTCCTGTCCTCCGCGAGGATCTCGGGCAACGTGAGGTCTTCGAGCAAGGAGCGGAGCGCCAGGGCTGCGGTCTGGTGGGTGAAGGCGACGATCGTGCAAGGTGATTGCAGCTCGGTCTGCGCGAGCGCGGTGAACTCGACAGCCCGCTTTCGGACGTCTTCGGCGAGTGACTCTCCGCCACCAGGCGCGGTCCAGAAGTGCTTGCGCAGTCGACGGTCCTCGGCCAGCTCGGGGTAGGTGTCGAACAGCTCGCGCTTGGTCATGTAGGTGGCGTCGCCATAGTGCTGTTCGTCGAGGAGCGGGGTCTGCCGGGGCCACCCGTCGGGGAGGCAAGGCAGGGCGATCACGGCAGTGTCGATTGCCCTGCGATAGGTCGACGTGTAGACGTGCGGCTCGGGCCCGACGAGGTCCGGCAGCACCTGCGCGAGCCACTGCGCTTGCCGGAAGCCTCGCGGGGTAAGTCCGACGATGCTGCGGGAGATGCTGTGGGCCACCGCCCCGCTGTAGGGGCGCGGGTCCTGGTAGAAGCCGTTGTACTTGTCGGCGTTCTCGACGGACTCGGCATGGCGGACGATGAGCAACGTCATGGCGCGGCTCTACCCGGCCAGGTTGGCGACGTAGGAGCCACTGACGGTCCACGGGGTGAGTTCGATGCCGAAGCCGCTGCGCTCGCCGTCCTGCGTGTGGACGAGCTTGCCGGACAAGTGCACGGTGTCCCCAGTGCGGAACGCGCCGGTGTAGGCACCGAGGTACGAGCGCATGTGGGTGATCCTGCGGGCGAAGGAGTCGGGCTCGTCGATGGTCGAGCTGAGGATGGTCTTGACCTTGATCCCGTAGACCGCAGGGGTGGTCAGGCCCTCGGTGTGGTCGGTGATCTTTGCCAGGAGGGAGACCTCGCCGATCTCCTTGGAGGTCACCTGGGAGAAGGTCTTGTCGCGGTCGGCGCGGATGGGCTCGCAGTTGATGTGTGCGCCGGCGTTCGCCGTCAGCCCCTGGAGCTTGCGCCTCTCCTGCTTGATGAGGGCGTCGAATGAGCTGCCTTCCATGTACTTCGCGCGTCGGATGTACAACCGGGTCAGGTCGTCCCCGTCGTACGGCCTGATCAACTCGGCCTTCCTGAACAGCTCCTGCGCGGCCTCGTAGCCCTCCGGGCCGTAGCAGACGAGGTCGATGTCCGAACGCTCGTTGAAGCAGCCGACAAGGAAGGAGCCGGTGACGCCGATGAGCCCTTGCGCGCAGTTCGATGCGACCCACTCGGTGATCGCCAGGAGGTCCTTGCCTGCAGGGTTGTCGGCGACAGGGCCCGGCTCCTCGTGGATGGTTACCAGGGCCTGGCGGCAGGAGTAGTGGACGGCGATGTCGTCGCGCGGGATGCCGGTGATGACACAGCCGAGGGTGTCGGAGTAGACGTAGCACTCCGGCCTGTCGGCCAGGATGCCGAAGGACTTCGACACCACGCTGTTCTGCCGGTAGGTCTGGCCGAACAGTCGTCGGTCGCCCTTGTCGTCGGGGTGGTACTTGACGTAGCCGAGGTAGTGGCTGCCGGGGTGGCTGTCGCCGATGATTTTGAAGACGACTCCGTGATGGTCCATCAGGTAGTCGCGGTCCCGAACAGAGGGAAGTGGCCTACCAGTGCTCAGCGGTGAACCGTTCCAGAGTGGGGAAAGTGCCGGTGTCGATCGTGCTGGACGACTCATACTGATGAAGTCCCATCGTGAAAAGGGTACGGCGGTACTGCCACTTGATGTGCTTGTCGTGCTGGGCTGGGTCGGTGGGCCGCATGAGGGCGAGAAAGAAGAAGCACTTGACGAGTAGGAAGTCGCCCAAGTGCTCGCTCACCCGCTGTCCGATCAGGGAGGCGGTGGTGCCGTCCAGTGCGGCAATGTACGCGGCGCGCTGTTCGGGGCTGATGCTGTAGCCCTTGCCGCCGCCCTTGAAGGCGATGATGTCGAGCGCGGGGTAGACGTCGTATCCGAGCGGGATGGGGCCGTGGTGTTGCCAGTCGATGACGCCGGCTGCCAGGACGTTGGGAAGGCCGAAGTCGAGGTGCCCGTGAACAGTGGGTAGTAGCGCCATTCGGTCGAGGGCTCGCTTGACCGTGTCGTGGACTTGTGGGGTGTCGAAGTCCGGGTTCTCGTCGAAGACATCCTTGGCGAAGGCGGCCTTCTCGAACCAGGACGAGGCGGGCAGGGGGTGCCCAGCCTCGGCTTGCAGGAGCTTGGACGAGACGGCTGCCGCCGTGCTGATCACCTGGTAGCTGACCTGCCCGTCGCGCAGAGCGTCGGCCAGGGCCTCCTCGTGCAGTGAGGCGCCGCCGAGGGAGCGCTCGACAACGTAGTAGTTGCCGTTCTCCGCCCCGCTGTCGACGATCTCCGGGACCGGATAGCCGAGGTCGATGGCGAGACGCTGGAACTCGGTCTCCTCGCGCAGGTCGTTACCGCCGGTCCGCTTGTACAGCAGGCCGTCTGCCGACTTCCACACCGCGCCTTGGGTGGCTGTTCTGTCCTTCACGAAATCCCAGTGGCTCATTCATCCATCCTTCCGTAGAGCTGAGTTCAGGTGGAGCATGCGCGGCTGAACCCAGTGCGGCTCGGCGCTCCGCGCGAGGGGGATCGGGTACCACGACCGCGGGGACGGCCAGCTCCGCCCAGACCTTCTTCCCGTGGGTGGTCGGCTCAGCACCCCAGCTCTCCGACAGGCTCTCGATCATCAGAATTCCTCGGCCGCATGTCAGTTCGCTGTTGCCGAAGTTCGCCGCCCCGGTCGGCATCCTGCGCGACGGGTCGTAGACCTCGATCACCACTCGGTCGCCGTCCGGGGAGAGGTAGACGCCGGCCAGCAGCCGTCCGGGGGCGTGGATGACCGCGTTGGCAAGCAGCTCGCCGGCAACCACGGCGATGTCGTCCAGGCCGTCCCCGGTGATTCCCCACGATCGGGCGATGTCGACGACGGCTTGCCGGGCTAGTACTGCAACCGCATGTGCGTGACGATCTTGGCTCTGAGTCGTTGGTGTAGCTGTGTGCTTATGAGCTGACGGTTGAGCAGGTCGAGTCGTGGTCCGATGGGATAGCCGGGCTCCATGCCCGGTTCGCCCGTCGTTTCGGCAGGTCGGAGCCCCGCGCGCGGGCACTGGACTACCTGGAGGGGCTCATCGCCCCACTGGAGAAGAAAAACGGCTGGACACTGGCCGAACAGGTCGGGCAACTGCGCCCCGACGGCGTCCAGCGCCTGCTCAACCACTCCGACTGGGACGAGGACGCGGTCCGCGACGACATCCGCGACTTCGTCGTGGAGACCATCGGGGCCAAGGACGCGGTCCTGATCGGAGACGACACCGGCTTCCTGAAGAAGGGCACCAGGTCCGCCGGCGTCCAACGCCAGTACACCGGCACCGCCGGCCGCACCGAGAACTCCCAGATCGGCACCTTCCTGGCCTACGCCTCCACCAGGGGACGGGCGTTGATCGACCGCGAGCTCTACCTCCCGGTGTCCTGGACGGACGACCGGGAACGCTGCCGGGCAGCCGGGATCGACGACGAGGTCCCGTTCGCCACCAAGAACGAGCACTTCAAGTGGATGCTGCAACGCGCGATCGACGCCGGCGTCCCGTTCGCGTGGGTCACCGCGGACGAGGCATACGGGCAGGTCAGGCACCTGCGGGCGTGGTTGGAGGAGCGGCGGGTGGCACACGTGCTGGCCACCAAGGTCAACGACACCGTGGTCACCGCGGCCGGCGCCGACGCCCGGGTGGACCAGTTGGTCGCCGCCCTGCCCCGGCAGGCGTGGAAGCGTCTGTCCGGCGGAGCGGGCGCCCATGGTGAGCGGATCTACGACTGGTCCCGCGTCGCGATCCGCCCGTGGTGGGAGAACGGCTTCGGGCACTGGGTCCTGGCCCGACGATCCGTCAGCGACCCGACCGAGATCGCCTACTACGTCTGCTACGGCCCGGTCGCGTCCCGACTGAAAGACCTGGTCAAGGTGGCCGCGGCACGGTGGGCGGTGGAGGAGTGCTTCCAGGTCGCGAAGGGCGAGTGCGGCCTGGACCACTACCAGGTCAGGCTCTACCGGGCGTGGTATCGGCACATCACCCTGGCCATGGCCGCCCTGGCCTACCTGACCGCCGTCCGCGCCGCAGAAGCCGCAAAAGGGGCGGCACGGACGACGAGCAGGACCTCATGCCCCTCAGCGTCCCGGAGATCCGCCGGCTGATCGGGCACATCGTCGTCACGCCCCGACACCACACCAACGAGCACCATCTGCACTGGTCACGCTTCCGACGACGCAGCCAGGCACGAGCCCGCCGCTCCCACTACAAACGCCGAGGCCACAACCTCCAGGTGCGGTTGCAGTACTAGTGAGATGTCGTCCCGCTTGGTTCCGTTGAAGGCGATGCGCCGCGCGAGGGAGGGTGCGGTCATCGGTCACCGTCGCATGCGAGGGGAAGGGCCACGGCGTCCCGCTTGTTCGCGGTGTTGTCTCTCTGCACGTCCGAGCGGAAGGCCATTTGGCGCTTCTCCTTTGCCACTGGGTAGAGCCGCTCTCGCCGGAGACCACGGATGGCCTCGGGCATGCGGGGGTCGGGAACCGCGAGCTCCAGGGGTTGGTGAGCTGCTGACACCAAGACAACTCCATGACCGAGCCAAGTGGTTAGGTAGTACGTCGGGTGCGCATGATCCATGCAGATCGTGCATACCGAGTGTCCTGGTGCGGCTACGCTCGGCCCAGCAGGCAGGATCAGTATTGGCAGGAGAGGCCATGTCGCCGACGTCCAAGGGACACTCCGCAGCGGCCGGGATCGGAGAAGTGATCCGCCGCGCACGAGTGTTGAGCGGCCGGACGCAAGAGGACGTGGCCACCGAACTGGGCTACCACCAGTCGAAGATCAGCCGGCTTGAGCGCGGCACGGGGACACAGGACATGGACGTTCTGCGGGCGGTCGCAGCCGTGCTCGACATTCCGCTGGGGAGCCTCGGCCTGTCCTCCCATACCAGTGCGGACAGCAGGGCGGACGACATGCACCGTCGGAACTTCCTGGCCGCGAGCTTCGTCGCGCTCGCGGCGCCGGCAGCCCCTCCCCGGGTGGGCATGGAGCTTGTGCGGGCACTCCTGCCGGGACCGGTTCCAGTCAGCGCTCCGCCGCAGGCCCAGGCGGCGCTCACCGCTCGACTCTCCCAGGCCCGCAGGCTCTTCTACACCTGCCGGTACGCCGAGCTGGAAGACGCCCTGCCGTCGCTGATCGCCGACCTTTGCCAGGCCCAGGACGCTGTCCATGGCGGCGACCCGGCGCTGGCCGGACTGCTCGCGACGGCCTACCAGACCGCAGTGAGCCTGCTCCTCAAGCTGGGCGACCAGGGCAACGCCTGGCTCGCTGTGGGCCGGGCGATGGCGGAGGCCGAGCGGAGCGGCGATCCCGTCGTCATGGCCTCCAGCGTCCGTGTGCAGGCCCACGTGCTCGCCCGAGACCGGCACACCAAGCCGGCCATCACCCTTATCCGCCACACCGCCGATCAGCTCGCCGGCAGCTACGACCGGCGGCCTCCCGCCTACCTGGCAGCGTTCGGCCTCATGCTTCTTCGTGGAGTGACGGCCGCGAGCGCGGGGGGCGATCGCGCCACGACCGCAGAGTTCCTCGCCGAGGCCCAGGAGGTCGCGCGCTATGTCGAGCTCGACGCCCCGGACGCCTGGGCGAACTTCAGCCCGACCAACGTCGCACTGCATGCAGTGAGCGCGTCCGTCATCCTTGGCGATGCGGGTGCGGCACTCGAAGCCGCTCAGCCCCTGATGCGCCGACGCATCCCCGTTCCCGAACGTCGGGCGGCGCTCTGGGTGGAGGCTGCACGGGCCTACAGCCAGCAAGGCAGACTGGCCGAGGGATACAAAGCGCTGAGGATCGCGGAGAGCTGTGCGTCGCAGGACGTCCGCCGACGCCCTGCGGTGCTGGAGCTGGCCGGTGATATGGCCGCCCGCGACCGGTGCGGCGCTATCCCGGAGCTTCGCCGTTTCTGCCAGGAGTTGGGAGTCCAGGTTTGACCGATCAGCGCGAGCCGTTCCTGTACGTCGTTGTCTGTGCCTCGGGCATCGCGGACGACGTGGGCACGCTCATCACTGCCGCCCACGCCGAGGGCTGGAAGGTCGGCGTGGTGGCCACTCCCAGCGCGCTCGGCTTCATCGACCAGGAAGCCATCGAGCTCCAGACCGGCTATCCGATCCGCTCGGCCTGGCGCACGCCCAGCGTGCCGCAGCCGCTGCCGCCGGCGGACGCCATCGCGGTCGCGCCCGCCACGTTCAACACCATCAACAAATGGGCCGCCGGTATCTCGGACACGCTCGCGCTCGGCATCCTCTGCGAGGCGTACGGACTGGGCATCCCGACCGCCGTCCAGCCGTACGTGAACTCCGCCCAGGCGGCCCACCCCGCGTACGACGAGAGTCTGGCCCGGCTACGTTCGATGGGCGTCCTGATCGGCGACTACGTACCCCACAAGCCCAAGGCAGGTGGAGGCCGCGATCACTACAGCTGGACCCACGTCCTCGACCTGCTCCGCCCAGTCGTGAAGTCGAGAACAGAACGGCCGTAAGTCCAGGCCGCCGGGCCGCTGTCAGTGGTGGGTGGGGCCGAGGGTCCAGTAGATGGTGGAGAGGGTGGCCATCGAGATCAGGGTGGAGAACATCACCGAGTCGCGGGCCAGGGCTGTGCTCAGCTCGTACTGGCGGGCGTAGATGAAGGTGTTCTGGGCGGTGGGGAGGGCGGAGCAGAGGACTACGGCGAGTAGTTGGTGCGGGGGGAGGTGGAGGAGGAGGGTGCCGACAGCCAGGGCTGCCAGGGGTTGGACGAGGGTTTTGAGCAGGACGGCCACGCCCACCTCGGCGTCCAGGCGGCGGCTGGCTTCGCGGCCGTGCAGGGATATGCCGAGGGTGACCAGTGCGGCGGGGACGGCGGCGCCGCCGAGCAGGTCGCAGGTGTGGGTGAGGGCGGTCGGGAGGTGGAGGTGGGCGGCGGAGAAGAGGGCGCCGAGGGCTGAGGCCAGGATGATTGGGTTGCGGACCGGCAGCAGGAGGGCGCGGCGCAGGCCGCCGCCGGTGTCCAGCAGGGTGAGGATCACCGGGGTCACGAACAGCACCTGGAACAGCACCACTTGGGCGACGAACGAGGCGTCGCCGAGCACCTGGAGGGCCACCGGGATGCCGAGGTTGGCGGAGTTGACGTAGCTGGCCGCCATCGCGCCGATCGCCTGGTCGGCGAGCGGGCGGCGGAAGAGCCGGCGGCCGGCCAGCAGGCCGAGGGCCGAGACCACGGCGGTGCCGGCGGCGAAGGCGATCATCGAGGTGCTGGCGAAGGCGCTCAGCGGTGTCCTGGCGAGCATGGTGAACAGGGCGGCGGGCATCGCGACGTGGAAGACGAAGCGGCCGAGCACGGACTCCGCCTGCTCGCCGAGCAGTCCGCTGCGGGCGACCAGGTAGCCGACCGCGGTGAGGATCCAGATCGGGACGAAGGCGGCGAAGAGGGATTGCATGGGTCCTCGGGCTGGTTGATCCGTCGCTGGCCGGACGATGATCGCAGCCCGGGTGGAGAGGCGGTCCACCCGGGTGTCCACCCGGTGGAGGCACGGTTCCACCCGTGGGCGGAGGTGGCCCGCCGCGCTGCTGCCTACGGTTGGTGACGAAGCGTCAGTTCTTCCTACCGACAGGCGAGGTGGCCGCCATGGCAGTGCTCGGGTATCTGATCGACGTCAGCGTCTGGCTCTGGATCGCCGCCGAGGTGGTGATGCAGTGGCGGCAGTACCGCAGCGGCGGCAAGGCGGTGCGCACCGAGTGGCGCTCGCTGGCCGTGATCGGGGTGGCGGCGGCCGTCGGGGAGGTGCTCGCCGTGCTCGCGCTGTCCGCGCTGCCCGGCGCGGACTTCGGCGGGCGGACGGCGACGCTGGCGGCGGCGCTGCTGGTGCTGTGGGCGGGGGTCGGTTTCCGGCTCTGGGCGATCCGCAGTCTGGGCCGGTTCTTCCGCGGGGTGGTGCATGTGCAGGCGGACCACCAGGTGGTGCAAAGCGGGCCCTACCGGGTGCTGCGCCACCCTTCCTACACCGGGGTGCTGGTGGCGATCCTCGGCACGGCGCTGACCTTCGGCAACGTCGCCTCGATCGTGCTGCTGACGGGGTGCAACGCGCTGGGCGTGCTCTACCGGATCCGGGTGGAGGAGGCCGTGCTCAACGCCGAACTCGGCGACGCCTACCGGGAGTACGCCGGGAAGACCGCGCGGCTCGTCCCCGGGCTGTGGTGACGACAGCAGGGGGGACGAGCCGCGCGGGGTATCAATGGACCGGTCTCAGTCGGTCTGGTGCTCGCGGTCCTCCGCGAGCATCCGGCGGACCTGGTCGAGCACGGCGCTGGCATCAGGGTCGGGCTTGTCGGGGGACAGGGAGCCGCGCAGGGCGTCGGCGATCTCCTTGAACTGCTCGTCCCAGTCGTTCTGGTAGACCTGCTCGTGCTCCTCGGCGCCGCTCGGCTGGCGCAGCCCGACAGTGCGGTCCACGACCTTGCCGATCAGCGCGGTCATCCCGAACGAGAAGAGCCCGAGCACCAGCACCGCGACCAGCTGCTTGCCCAGCAGGTCCCAACCGCCGCCGTAGAACAGGCCCTTCTTGCCGGTCATCGTGCCGGTGGCCGCCAGGCCCACCATCACCATGCCGAACAGGCCGCCCCAGCCGTGGATACCGACCACGTCCAGGGTGTCGTCCACCCCGAAGCGGTACTTCCAGCTGATCGCGAAGGCACAGGTCAGACCGGCCAGGAAGCCGATGATCGCGGCCCAGGCCATCGAGACGCCGCCGGCCAGCGGGGTCATCGCGACCATGCCGGTGACCGCGCCCATGCACATGTCGAGCAGTCCGACCTTGCGGGTGCGCAGGTAGACGGTGACCGCCCAGCCCGCCATCGCGGCGCCCGCCGCCAGCTGGGTGTTCATCACGCCCATCGCCGCCGCGCCGGGCGTGCCCAGCGAGGAGCCGGTGTTGAAGCCGAACCAGCCGAACCAGAGCAGCGAGAGGCCGATCACCACCAGCGGCAGGTTGTGCGGACGGATCTTGGTGCGCTCGAAGTCCTGGCGCCGGCCGGCGACCAGGGCCAGGGCCAGACCGGCCGCGCCCGAGCTGAGCTCGACGACCGTACCGCCCGAGAAGTCGACCGCGCCGACTTGCCGCGCCACCCAGCCGCCGGGCGCGAAGACCCAGTGCGCCATCGGGATGTAGACCAGCAGGGTCCAGGCGCAGACGAAGGCGATCCAGCCCCGCATGGTCGCCCGCCCGGCGACCGACCCGCTGATCAGCGCGACGGTCACGATGGCGAACGACATGTGGAAGACCGAGAAGATCACGGTCGGGATGCCGTCGGTGGTGCTGTCCATCCCGACGCCGGACATGAACAGGTGGTCGAGCCCGCCGATCACGCCCAGCCCGCCGGCGTCCTTGCCGAACGCCAGGCTGTAGCCGACCGAGAACCAGATGATCGTCACCAGGACCAGGCAGACGAAGCACATCTTGAGCATCGCGATGACCTGGCTGGTCTTCACCATGCCGCCGTAGAAGAACGCCAGCCCCGGTGCCATCAGCAGCACCATGGCCGCGGCCATCATCAGCCAGGCGCTATTGCCCGTGTCGAGTGCGGTCACTTCTCCTGCTCCCGCCGTGACAGCACCTCGCGCAGGTCGGCGAGCAACTGGTGGTCCGCGACGGCCGGGTCGACCTCCTGCGCACCCGCTGCGCCGACCGTGACCGGCACGCGGGCCTGCATCAGCCGCGAGCGGATCTCCGAGATGGTCTCGTCGTCGTAGGCGAGCTCCTCCTCGTGGCCGGGGACGTGCTCGTACTCCTCGTCGGCCCGGAAGCCGACGGTCTTCTCGATCACCTTGGCGATCAGCCAGGTCGCCGCGAAGGAGAAGGACGCGCAGGCCAGTACGGCGACCGCCTGGCGCCACAGCAGGTCGACGCCGCCGCCGTAGAACAGACCCTTCTTGCCACTCATCTGGACGGTGGCGAACAGGCCGATGGCCACCGTGCCGACGATGCCGCCGAAGCCGTGCACGCCGACCACGTCGAGGGTGTCGTCGTAGCCCATCTTGTACTTGAAGTTGATTGCGAAGGCGCAGACCACACCGGCGATGAAGCCGACGGCCAGCGCGCCGAGCGGGGAGATCTCACCGCAGGACGGGGTGATCGCCACCATGCCGGCCACCGCCGCGCCGGCCACGCCCAGCATCTCGACGTGTCCGAGCTTCCACTTCTCGATCAGCGGCCAGCCCACCATGGCGCCGGCGGCGGCGAGTTGGGTGTTGAGGAAGGCCATCGGGGCGGTGCCGCCGGTCTGCAGCGCCGAGCCCGCGTTGAAGCCGAACCAGCCGAACCAGAGCAGCGCCAGGCCGATCACCACGAGCGGCAGGTTGTGCGGGCGGATGGTCTCGCGCTCGAAGTCCTTGCGCTTGCGCACCACGATCGCCACGGCCAGGCCCGCCGCACCGGAGTTGATCTCGACCGGCAGGCCACCGGCGAAGTCGAGCGCGCCCAGGTGGGCGGTGACCCAGCCGTCCGGGGCGAACACCCAGTGCGCCAGCGGCACGTACACCAGCAGCGTCCAGGCGATCGCGAACCAGATCCAGCCGCGCATGGTGGCGCGACCGGCGATCGAGCCGCTGATCAGGGCCACCGTGATGATGGCGAAGGCCATCTGGAAGCAGGAGAAGATCACGGTGGGGATGCCGGTGGAGCCCCACAGGCTGGTCATCCCGATGTCGTGCATGAACCAGTGCTTGGGGGTGCCGATCAGCCCCAGGCCGCCGACGTCCTTGCCGAAGGCCAGGCTGTAGCCGATCGCCAGCCACAGCAGGGTGACGACGGCCAGGCAGACGAAGCTCATCTTGAGCATCACCAGGACGTGCTTGGTCTTGACCATGCCGCCGTAGAAGAAGGCGAGGCCCGGTGTCATCAGCAGCACCATCGCGGTGCTGGCCATGAGCCAGGCGGTGTTGCCCGTATCGAGCGTGGTAGGCATCCGAGGGTCTCCCGGGTCGGGGGGCACCGTGCCGGGATGGCACGGTGACGGATCGTCAGGTTTTTCGCAGGTCCGGGGCGGGGGAGCCGATCAGCAGTCGGCGCACCGCGTCCCAGGCCTGGCGGACGGCCGCGGCGACGGCGGGGGAGTCGCCGCCCAGGACGCGCAGCCACGCGCCGCTGTCGGCCGGCAGCACGCTCACGCCGTACAGCAGCCCGCTGCCCGCCAGTGCGCCGTGCAGCGCGTCGGCGACCTCGGCGGCGGGCGCCAGCGGGGTGACGGCGTAGAAGGTGGACACCAGGTCGTGGGCGGCCAGCACCGCCGGGCCGGTGACGCCGGTGGTGTGCGGCTCCAGGCGGACGGTGTCCAGCGCGAAGAGCCGCCCGTCGGGGCGGCGCCACTCCAGGTCGGCGGCGAAGACCTGGTAGGCGTTGCGCTCGCCGTGCGCGAGGCGCCCGGCCAGCACCGTCTCGCCGGCCAGCACGGTGGCCGAGGGCGCGACGGTGATCACGGTGCGCTGGTAGAAGCGCGAGTCCCGGTAGGGGATGGTCGGTTCGGGCAGGTACTCGACGTAGGCGTCCTCGTCGGCGGTCAAGAAGACCTGCTGGGTCGCGTAGTCGGCGTCCATCCGGTGGATCTTGGTGGCGGCCTGGGTGCTCAGATGGACGGTGCTGCCCGCGCCGCAGTGCAGGTCCATCCGCAGCCGGTCGGCCTGCACGATGCCGCCGCCGGTGGACATCAGATAGGTGATCGCCAGGTCCGGCCGCTCGGGGTCGAAGTAGAGCGGGCGCATCAGCTGCAGCGGCGACTTCTGGTAGCGGGTGACCAGTTCGGTGCGCGGGCCGATCCGCTCGAAGCCCAGCTCCAGCAGGCCCACCTTGCCGGGGCGGCCCACCCCGAGCGCGTCCGGGCGGCCCGCCAGCCGGCGGACGGCGGCGGGGACGCGCTCGGGCTCGTAGTGCGCGGGGGTGAGCCGGTGCGAGGTCGCGTCCAGCAGGGCGCTGCTCACGCGGGGACCCCGCGGTAGGACTCCAGGAGGTCCGCGACCTGCTCGAGGCCGTCCCCGGTCAGGCTGTTGGTGAGCACCACCGGCCGCCCCTCGCGCACCTGGTGGGCGTCGGAGGTCATCACGTCCAGGTCGCAGCGGACGTAGCGGGCGATGTCGATCTTGTTGATCACCAGGACGTCCGAGTCGGTGATGCCCGGGCCGCGCTTGCGTGGCATCTTCTCGCCCTCGGCGGTGTCCAGCACGAAGAAGAACATGTCGACCAGCACCGGGCTGAAGGTCAGCGTGAGGTTGTCGCCGCCCGACTCGTAGAGCAGGGTGTCGATGTCCGGGAAGCGCTCCAGGAGTTCGGCGCCGGCGGCCAGGTTCATCGTCGGGTCGTCGCGCACCGCGGTGTGCGGGCAGGCGCCGGTCTCCACGCCCACCACCCGCTCGGGGTCCAGCAGTCCGGCGAGGTTGCGCCGCACGTGCTGGGCGTCCTCCTGGGTGTAGATGTCGTTGGTGATGACCGCGGGCCGGCGCCCGCGGGCGATCAGCACCGGCACCAACGCCTCCACCAGCGCGGTCTTTCCGGAGCCCACCGGTCCGGCGATGCCCACTCGCAGCACGTGGTCAGTCATGTTCTTCTGCTCTCTTCCTAGATGTCGGACGGGGATGTCGGACGGCTGGGTCAGGAAGCGAACATCCGTGCCTCCGCCCGCTCGTGGCGTCCGGACATGGCGTCGGCGACCGGGACGCAGCCGCCCAGGTCCGCCAACTCCCGTTCCAGCGCCGCCGCGGTGACCTCCTGGATCACCGGCGCCAGTGCGCGCAGGGTGATCTGGGCGCGGCGGTGGTCGGTCAGCCGCAGCCGTAGCGCGGCGCTGGTGAAGCTGACAGTGAAGGCGAACAGGTCGCTCGCCACCGCCTGTTCGGTCGGCACGGCGCCGGCCGCGTAGGCGACCCCGGCCGCCACGGCCTGGCAGCCGGGCGACCGCTTGGCCGCCACCAGCTCGGCGTAGCGCTCCAACTCCTCACCGCCCAGGGCGAGTCGGGCGGTGTCGAGCAGCTGCTTGCCGGTCCTGGTGGAGGCCAGCCGCAGCTCGCGGTTGAGCTTGCCGGCGTGCAGCCGCTCGTCGACCTCGACCACGCCCGGCCAGTCGCCGGCCCCGGCCGCCCGGTGGGCGAGCGCGAGCGCGGTGGCGTCCGCCGGGCCGACCGAGTGCCGCAGCAGGTCGGCCAGCAGCTCGGGCATGGTCTCCGCGGTGACCGCCTTGGCCTGTGCATAGCCTTCGAGGCTGTGCGAGAGGGTGTAGAGGCCGCTGGGGAACGCCGAGTCGGTGAGCTGGAGGCTGACCAGCAGGGCGTCCAGGGTGTTCGCCGTCATGCCAGGTAGAAGAGCTGGTTGAGGGGAAGGCTCTTCGCCGGCTCGATGGTGGCCGGCACGCCGTCCAGGGTGACCTTGTAGGTCTCCGGGTCGACCTCGATCAGCGGCGTGGCGTCGTTGCGCACCATGTGCTGCTTGCCCACCGTGCGGCAGTTGCGCACCGGTAGCACCCGGCTCTGCAGGCCGAGTTGGGCCGGTACCCCGAGGTCGACCGCGGCCTGGGACATGAAGGAGACCCGGGTGGCCTGCTTGGCGCGGCCCATCGCGCCGTACATCGGGCGGTAGTAGATCGGCTGGGTGGTGGGCAGCGAGGCGTTCGGGTCGCCCATCAGCGCCCAGTTGATCACGCCGCCCTTGATCACCAACTTGGGCTTCGCACCGAAGGAGTTGATCGGCCACAGTACGATGTCCGCCAGCTTGCCGGGCTCCAGTGAACCGATGTGGTCGGCGGTGCCCGAGGCGATGGCCGGGTTGATGGTGAGCTTGGCCAGGTAGCGCAGCACCCGGAAGTTGTCGTGGCGCTCGCTGTCGCCGGCCAGCTTGCCGCGCTGGTCCTTGCAGTGGTGCGCGGTCTGGAAGGCCCGCGCGAAGGACTCGCCGATCCGGCCCATCGCCTGCGAGTCCGAGGAGAAGATGCTGATCACGCCCTCGTCGTGCAGCACCGTCTCGGCGGCCACCGTCTCGGCGCGCACCCGGGAGTCGGCGAAGGCCACGTCCTCGGGGATGTCGTGGCTCAGGTGGTGGCAGACCATCACCATGTCGAGCAGCTCGTCGATCGAGTTGACGGTGTAGGGGAGGGTCGGATTGGTCGACGAGGGAAGGACGTTGGGCTCGCCGGCGATCCGCATGATGTCCGGTGCGTGGCCGCCGCCGGCCCCCTCGGTGTGGAAGGTGTGGATGGTGCGGCCGTCGATCGCGGAGAGGGTGTCCTCGTAGAAGCCGGACTCGTTGAGGGTGTCGGTGTGGATCGCCACCTGCACGTCGTACTCGTCGGCGACGTTGAGCGCGGTGTCGATCGCGGCCGGGGTGGTGCCCCAGTCCTCGTGCACCTTGAGCCCGCAGACGCCGGCCTCCACCTGCTCGCGCAGCGCCTGCGGCAGGGAGGCGTTGCCCTTGCCCAACAGGCCGACGTTGACCGGCAGTTCCTCCACCGCCTGGTACATCCGATGGATGTTCCACGGCCCCGGCGTGCAGGTGGTGCCGTTGGTGCCGTCGGAGGGGCCGGTGCCGCCGCCGATCAGCGTGGTGATGCCGTTGGTCAGGCCCTCCTGGACCTGCTGCGGGGCGATGAAGTGGATGTGGGTGTCGATGCCGCCGGCCGTCGCGATCAGGTGCTCGCCGGAGATCACCTCGGTACCCGGGCCGATCACCAGCTTGGGATCCACCCCGCTCTGCAGCCGGGGGTTGCCGGCCTTGCCGACGCCGGTGATGAAGCCGTCCTTGACGCCGATGTCGCCCTTGACCACGCCGAGGATCGGGTCGAGCACCACCACGTTGGTGATCACCAGGTCGAGCGCGCCCTGCAGCGAGGTGGCGGCCGGGTCCTGGGCCATGCCGTCGCGGATGCCCTTGCCACCGCCGTAGACGGCCTCGTCGCCGTAGTGGCCCTGGTTGAAGTCCTTCTCCACCTCGACCAGCAGGTTGGTGTCGGCGAGGTGGAAGCGGTCGCCGACGGTGGGGCCGAAGAGGTCGGTGTACTGCCTGCGCGGGATGATCGCCATCGCTCTCAGACCTCCTCGTCCGCGAGCCGGGCGCCCTTGAAACCGCGCTCGACGGCGCGGCGCAGGGCCTTGACGCGGGTGTCGGCCGAGCCGAGGCCGCCGTCCACCAGCGCGCTGAAGCCGACCAGGCGGCGGTGGCCGGCATAGGCGGCCAGCTCCACCTCGCGGGTGTCGCCGGGCTCGAAGCGCACGGCGGTGCCGGCGGGCAGGTCCAGGTGCATCCCGTAGGCGCGGTTGCGGTCGAAGTCCAGCGCGCGGTTGACCTCGAAGAAGTGGTAGTGCGAGCCGACCTGCACGGCGCGGTCGCCGGTGTTGCTCACCGCCAGGCGCACCTTGGCCCGGCCGGCGTTGATCTCGATCGGATCGTCTCCGTACAGGTATGCGGTTCTGCCTGACATGGCGCCTCTTTCTGCGTGCTTCCTGCTGCTACGGCGGGTGCTTCAAGACCGCGGGGGCGGTCAGCGCTGGTGGGTGTGGGGGGTCTGGTGCTGGTGCCGGTGGTCCTCGCCCGGGCCGTGCGAGTGCGCGTAGCCGTGGCCGTGCTCGGCGTCGAGCGCGGCGGCGATGCCGTCCTGCCCGTGCCCCAGCCGGTGCAGCGCGCTCGCCGTCCGGGCCCGCAGGACGGCGGCGACGGCGGGCGGGCCGAGCAGCGGGCCGCCGTCCTCGGCGCCCTGGACGGGCCGGCGGGCCGCCGGCCCGAAGCCAGCCGGCAGCAGCACGACGCGCCGGGCCCCCAGCCGGCGGCAGCGCTCGACGCCCTCCGCCAGGCCCGGGTCACCGCCGTCGAAGGCCACCTCCACCCGGCGGTGCGTGCCGTGCCGGCTGACCAGCCGGGCGATCCGGAACAGCTCGGCGTCCTGGAAGGGGCCGGACGGCGGCGCGGTGACCAGGATCGCGCAGTCCTCCCGGCGGGCTCCCGCCGTGCGGCCGGCGGCGGCACGCAGCCAGCCGATCAGGTGGCTCGCGGTGCCGAACGGTTCGGCCAGCGCGATCCGGGCCCGCCGGGCCGGTTCGGCGCCGGTCAGCCAGTGCAGCGCGCGGGCGGTGTCGGCGACCAGCGACGGGTCCCGGCCCAGCGTCATCGGCACGACGCAGACCGGGCGCTCGCTCTGCGCGAGGGCGTCGGTGACGGCCTGGCCCAGCGCCCGGCCGACCGGCACGACCAGGACCGCCGGGTCGCCGCCGACCAGTGGCCGCAGGGCGGCCGGGCCGCCGCTCTCGTGACCGGTGACCAGGACGAGCGTGGCGGCGGCCGGTCCGAGCGTGGCGGCGGGCTGCCCGGGGGCGGGGGCGGCCGGATCGGGGGCGGCGGCGGGCGTCATGGCTCAGGCACCGACGGGATCGTGGCAGGAGACGAGCTTGGTGCCGTCCACGAAGGCGGCCTCGATCTGCAGCAGCGGGAGCATCTCGCGCACGCCGGGCATGACGTCCTCGGCGGAGACGATCTTCTTGCCGATCTCCATGCACTCCGCCAGCGTGCGGCCGTCCCGCGCGGACTCCAGGATGCCTTCGCTGATCAGCGCGACGGCCTCGCTGTAGTTCAGCTTCACGCCGCGTTCGCGGCGGCGGCGGGCCAGGTCGGCCACCACGTAGACATAGAGCTTGTCGATCTCCCGTGGAGCGAGGTTCACGGTTGCCGTCCTTTCGGGGGTGGGGCCGTGCGGCCGACCCTGGTTCCGGGCAGGTCGGGTCAGCCGACCCCGACGGAGACGGGTGAGGTCGGGTCGAGGGGCGGACGGTCTGCGGGCCCGGGGACGTCCGCGCGGGGGTGGACCGCGCCGGGCGTCAGAATTTCACTATGCGGAATAGAACTTCCGCGTGCAACGAAAGGTAGAGCTGCCCGACAAGGGTCGTCAACACTTTGTTGAGAGCCTTGGCCGTTTCTTTAATCACGCCGGAGGTTGGGGTGCTGCGACAACTGCTGTGCGGGTCAAGGGAGTTGGGGCGCAACTCGACCGGTGGAGGGGTCGCGGTCGGGCGAGGCCGCCGTCGCGAGGCTGCGCCGCTTCAACACAGGATGACGGTCCGGTTTTTAGCCAACGTTGGCCTGACCGAGATCCAACGGTGGATCGAAGGAGCAGGTGAGATGTGCCACTCGCGGATGTGCGGCGGGTTGTGGTTGGTCAGCCGTACGCCTACCGTGTTCCCCGCCGTGGTGTTCGGGAAGACCGGTGACGGATCCTCAGGGGTCCCAGACCGGAGCGGCCCTCGCCACTGTGATCAGGAAGTCACCGCACCATTTCCCGCCTGCTGTGTCAGGGGCGGGCGGCCACTGGACAACCGTCCGGGAAGGCCGGGAGCGGGGGCGTTGGACCTGTCAGCCAGGAGACCGGCCACGGCACCGCGTGAAAATCCGCTCGACCCACCGGTCGGGCGGCACTCCCCATCGAGGTGCTGGAGAGGCTTCCTGAGATGCCCCTGCCCAAAAACGCCCCCGCGGCTGCCCCCGCAGGCCCCGCGCTCCCCGCGACCCCGCTGATCCGCTGGGAACGCAAGGACTGGATACGCACCGGCGGCCTGCTCGCCGTCATCCTGGCCATGCACGTGGCGGCCTTCGGCATCCTGATCGTGATGGTCGATCCGCACCACTACGCCATCGGCACCCAGGTCTTCGGCCTGGGCATGGGCGTCACCGCCTACACCCTGGGCATGCGGCACGCCTTCGACGCCGACCACATCGCCGCCATCGACAACACCACCCGCAAGCTGATGGCCGACGGTAAGCGGCCCATCTCGGTGGGTTTCTGGTTCGCGCTCGGCCACTCCACCATCGTGGTCGTGCTGGCCGGCGGCATCTCGGCCGGCGCGCACTTCGCCAGCACGCTGGCCGACGACAACTCCAGCGCGCACAAGGCTCTCGGCGCCCTCAGCACCAGCGTCTCGGGGAGCTTCCTCTATCTGATCGCCGCCCTCAACCTGGTGTCGCTCTTCGGCATCTACCGGGTGTTCAAGGCGATGCGCGGGGGCGAGTTCGACGAGCACGAGCTGGAGAAGCACCTGGACAACCGCGGCTTCATGAACCGCATCCTGGGCAAGCTCACCAAGTCCATCACCCGACCCGGCCAGATGTACCCCATCGGCCTGCTCTTCGGCATCGGCTTCGACACCGCCACCGAGGTCACCCTGATGGTGATGGCCGGCTCCGGCGCCGCCGCCGGCCTGCCCTGGTACGCGATCCTCTGCCTGCCGCTGCTCTTCGCCTCCGGCATGAGCCTGTTCGACACCCTCGACGGCACGTTCATGAACTTCGCCTACCACTGGGCCTTCTCCAACCCGGTCCGCAAGGTCTACTACAACCTGACCATCACCGGGCTCTCGATCGCCGTCGCCTTCCTGATCGGCACCATCGAGCTCGTCGGCGTCCTGCACGACCAGCTCGGCTGGAGCGACCCGGTCACCAACTGGATCTCCGGCATCGACCTCAACAACGTCGGCTTCGTCATCGTCGGCCTGTTCGTGGTGGTCTGGGCGGGCGCCCTGACCTACTGGCGCCTGGCCAAGGTCGAGAGCAGCTGGGCCCCGAAGTCTTCTTAAACACACGGATGACGACGGCAGGCCGCCACGGGAGGTTTCCGTGGCGGCCTGCCGGGTGAGGCGGGAGCGGTCAGAGGGTGGCGTAGAGGGTGAAGGGCTGGGTGGTGGTGCCCGCGGCGCTCTTGGCCGTGAGGGTGAGGTGGAAGGTGCCCAGGGCCAGCTCGCTGCCGGAGATGGTGGCGGTGCCGTTGGCGCCGGGGGTGAAGGTGAGGCCCGAGGGCAGGGTGCCGGTCATGCTCAGCGCCGGCGCCGGGTAGCCGGTGCTCCTGACGGTGAAGCTGAACGGGAGCAGCAGGCCCGCCGTGGCACTGGCCGGGCTGGTGATGGCCGGGGCCTGGTCGACGGTCAGGGCCAGCGGCTGGGTGGCGGTGCCGGTGGCGTTGGTCGCCGAGATCGTCAGCGGGTAGCTGCCGCCGGTGCCGGTGGCCGGGGTGCCGGCCAGGGTTGCGGTGCCGTCACCGTTGTCGGTGAAGGTGACGCCCGACGGCAGGGCGCCGGACTCCTTGAGGGCGGGGGCCGGGCTGCCGGTGCTGGTCAGCGTGGTGCTGAACGCCGTGCCGACGGTGGTGGCGAGGGCGGCGGGGCTGGTGATCGACGGTGCCACGTTGACGGTGACGGTGGTCGAGGCGCCCGCGCCGACCGCGCTCCAGCCGGAGAGCGTGCCGCCGTAGGACTCGCCGAAGGCCGCGCCGTTGACGGTGCTGCCGGTCGGCATGGTGAGCGGGACGGAGACCGGGGTGCCCGCGCTGTTGGTGACGACCACCGCGCCGTTCTGCACCGAGGCGGTGACCGTGCCGGCGTTCTTCGCCGCGGTCCAGGCGGCCGACTCGGCCAGCACCTGCGACTGGCTGGCGTCGGTCATCTGGGTCAGCGGCGCGGTGTACCAACTGGCGTACTGTGCCTGCATGTTGTTGAGCAGGGTGAGCAGTGTGTAGCCGTAGTCGGAGGTCACCCCATTGGTCGTGGTGGTGGCCGGGCCGATCAGGTTGGTCTGGTGCGCGTAGTTCATCCGCGGGTCGTTGTCCAGCACGTGGCCGAGCATGATCCGCGACTCGTTGGCCAGCACGGTGGCCTCGGTGGCCGGCGTGCTGGTGCAGGTGGTGGACGGCGAGCCGACGCACTTGCCGGTCTCGGCCGGGTACTGGGCGTCGCCGACCGATGAGCCGGTGGCGACGTACGCCGTGTTGTACTCGCTCAGCTCGTCGGGCCAGTCGGCCGCGTTGTAGTAGATGTTGCTGGGGTAGCGCGGCGCGGAGGCCGCGACATTGGTCGCGCCCGAGGCGTTGGTGTACGGGATGGTGTACGACTGCGGCTGGCGTGAGGCGTCGGCGCCGAAGACGTTGATCCCCAGGTCCGAGAAGGCCTGCGGGGTGTTGGGGTTCTCCAGGCCGGAGTGCTCACCGGTCACCACGGAGTGCGAACTGAAGTCGGTCAGCCCGTTGTTGGCGGCGAAGGCGTCGTCCAGGCCGATCTCCTGCTCGATGCTGGAGTCCGGGGTGGCGCTGGTGGCCGGCAGCCAGCCGGCCGCGTTGGCGCAGCCGATCCCGGGGTCGGTCGCGGTCGGGTAGCCGGCGGTGCTGCCGGGGCCGCCGCCCGGGGTGGTCGCCCCGGTGTCGGTGAAGGAGTACGAGGTGGCGGCGCCGGTGGCGTCCTCGGCCACCTGGCCGACCAGGCCGTAGCTGGTGGAGCCGGCGGCCGCGCGGTAGACGTTGTAGCCCCAGAAGCCGGTGCCGCCGGAGTACTGCGACTCCAGCTTGGCGAGGGTGGGGCCGCCGCCGTTGGGCGCGTCCGGCCAGTTGAGCGCGACCGAGCCGCTCGCGCCGACGGTGACCTGCTGCGGGGTCGAGGGCTCGGATTCGCCGTACGCGGTGGCCGCGGTGACCTCGTAGCTGTAGGCGCCGGCGGCCAGCGAACCGGCGGAGCCGGCCGTCGCCGGGTTCACCGGCAGCGGCTGGGCGACCGTGCAGCCCAGGAACATGTGCGACCAGGTGTGGGTGATCCAGTTGAAGGAGGCCTGGTTCTTCAGCAGCTCGTTGACGAACGCCGAGTCGTTCGGGTAGCCGCTGTCCACGGTCTGGCCCGGGTCGGTGAAGGTCTGGCCGTTCACCGTGGTGCTGCCGGTGCAGTTGGCACCGGAGGTGGTGGTGGCGCTCGGCGCGGTGCAGGCCCCGATCGCGTTGAAGGCCAACTCCAGCTTGATGCCGGTCTTCTGCTCCCAGGCGGCGACGTAGTCGACGTCCGCCGCGCTCATCTGCACGTCCGGCGGGCCGTCCGCGGCGTTGCCGCCGACCCCGGCCGGGCAGAGCACGTCATTGGGGTTGGTGGCCCCCGGCGTGCACTGGTACTTGCTGCTCCACTCGTTGTCCGAGATGAAGAGGTCGTCGATGTCCTGGCCGAAGTAGTTGCGGTAGAGCCCGAGATGGGTGCTCTGGGTGACCCAGTTGATCAAGCCTGGCGAGAGCAGCAGCCACGGCAGCATGGTGGAGCTGTAGTCGAAGGTCAGCGACAGCTCGGCGACGCCGGCCTGCGGGTCGGTGGCCGGGTGCTGGTAGACGGCGGCCAGCACGTGGCCCGCCGTGTCCGTCAGCCACGGGGTGACCGGGGCACCGGCGATGACCGTGGCCGGGTAGCCGTAGGAGCCCGTCTCGAACGGCACCGGGCCCTTGAGCTCGGGCAGTTGGGCCAGCGCGTCCGGCGTCAGCTGGGCCGTTCCGGTGACCGCACCGGAGGTCGCGGCGGTGAGCCCCTGCGGGGTCGACGGGTAGACGTACCCGTCCAGCTGGCGGACGTGGAAGCTCGACTCGTAGCCGTCCAGCGCGGTGAGCTGACCGGCCGCCAGCCAGTTCGGCGAGTCGGCGAACACCACGCCGTTGAAGTAGCCGTGCGTGCCGCTGGAGAGGGCGGGCAGCGACACGTTCTCGCTGCCCAGCGCGCCGGTGGTGTTCACCAGCGTGTACGCGACGCCCTCGCTGTCCAGCGCCGCCTGCCAGGCCTCGGTGGTCGGGTCCCCCGAACCGCCACCGATCAGCAGGACCTTCAGATCGAGTTGCTGCGGTGTCGCCGCGACGGCCGGCACCACGGCCTGCGCCGTCGCCAGCAGTGTGGCCGCGGCGACCCCCGCCGCGAACCACTTCATCCTTCGCCTCAACACATGACCCTCCCAGGCAAGTTCTTGACAGTCCGGTGGACTGCGGGGTCAGCATGCAGCATCACGCAGAGTCGGGATGCAAAATGGCAGACACATGGGCAGATCTTCATATAGCGGTCTAATGTGCTCTCGAGGTGCTCTCGGTGCTCTCGCGGTGCTCTCGCGCAGCTCGGGGCAGGTGAACGCGCCTCTGCCTGCCCGCGCGCGGCACCGAACGTCTGCAACACTCTGCCGGTGACCCGATCGAAGAACGTGCCCCAGCCGGCCGAGAATGTACGACCGATGGAGCTCTTCTTCGACCTGGTCTTCGTCTTCGCCATCACCCAGATCGCCTCCGTCCTGGCCGCCCGGCCGACCGCGGAGGGCCTGGCCCGGGCCATGGTGCTGCTGGTCATCACCTGGTGGATGTACGGCGGTTACGCCTGGCTGACCAACGCGCTGGACCTGGAGCGCACCGGGCCCCGGCTGCTCCTGCTGGCCGGGATGGCGGCGTTCTTCGTGATGTCGCTGGCTGTGCCGAGGTCGTTCGAGACCGGCCCGTGGGGGCTGGTGCTCGGGATCGCCTACCTGGCCGTGGTGCTGGTCCACACGGTCGGCTTCCTCAACACCTCCGGCCGCGCCGGCATCGCCCGGATCGGCCCGCTCAACCTGGGCAGCGCGCTGATCGTGGTGGCAGCCGGCGCCGCGCCGGAGCGGTGGAAGCTGGGGGTGCTGGCGCTGGCGTGCGTGCTGCAGGTGCTGACGCCGTTCCTCGGCGGCACCGGGGGCTTCACGGTCGGGGTCGGGCACTTCGTGGAGCGGCACGGTCTTGCCGTGATCATCCTGCTCGGCGAGTCGATCGTGGAGGTCGGCGCGGCCGCCACCCGGCAGCGCGAACTCCCGGTGGTGGTGCTGGGATCGCTGCTGGCGCTGGCCCTCACGGCGGCGATGTGGTGGCTGTACTTCGATCGGGAGGAGCGCGAGAGCGAGCGGCTGCTGGAGCGCGTCGGCCCGGAGCAGCGCCCGCGGGTGGCGCTGTACGCCTTTGGCTACGCCTACTACGTGATGATCCTCGGGATCGCCGTCTCCGCGGTCGGGATGCAGGAGGCGATCAACTCCTTCGACGCCCCGCTGCGCGGGCTGCCGGCCGGGCTGCTGTCGCTGGGCTCGGCGCTCTTCCTGCTGGGCCTGGCCTACTTCCACCGCGTGCTGGCCGGCCGCTGGCCGTGGCCCCGACTGGTGGGTGCGCTCGCGGTCGCCGCCGGGGTGCCGGCCGCGCGCTGGGGTGGCGGGTGGCAGGCGCTGGTCGTCACGACGGGCGTCCTGGTGTGCCTGGTGCTGGTCGAGCAGCGGGACGGGGTGGGTGCGTCACCGCCTATCGTTGATCTTGAGTAGACCGAAGGAGTCCCATGTCTGACGCCGTCTCACCCAGTTCGTCTGCTGCCGCGAGCCGGGAGCGTTGGCGGCTGGTCCGCGCGCACCTCAACCGCAACCGCTTCACGCTCACCCGCCAGGTGCTGGACGCCCTGGCCCCCGAGCGCCTGGCACCCGGGACGCCGATGCTGGCGCGTCCGCACTGGGTCCCCGAGGCGCCCGTGCCGCTGGAGCGGGTGCGGCTGCGCTGGCGCCCGGACGCAGCGCCGGCGGTCATCGACGGCGGCGAGCGCGAGCTGGACGGGACGCGGGCGCTGCGCGAGGACGGCACGCCGTACGTCTACTACGCCGACGCCGTGCGCGAGCTCGCCCCGCCGCGACTGTTCGAGGGCCGCAGCTGCTACCGCCTGCTGGAGGTCGGCACGGACCGCGCCGAGCCGGTGCTGACCTTCGGTCCCGGCCAGTACTTCGACATGATCAACGTGGGCGAGGCCGCCGCCCACGAGTACGCGGCGGCCGCGCTGGCCGGCGGCGGGACGGTCGACGAGCGGGCCACCCCGTTCCGCGCCGCCGTCGCCGACCCGACCGACCTGGCCCGGCGACCGGTGATGGCCGCGACCATCACCCTGACCATCCGCCACGACCGCGCCGCCGGCACCGCCGAGTTCCTGCTGCACTGGCGCGACCCGGCGAAGGTGGCCAGCGGCGGCGGGCTCTGCCAGGTGATCCCGGCGGGGATGTTCCAGTCCTCCTACGACGCGCCGTGGAACGAGGCGCACGACTTCGACCTCTGGCGCGCCATCCTGCGCGAGCTCAGCGAGGAACTGCTGGGCGGCAGCGAGGACTACGGCAGCGACCTCGCGCCGATCGACTACCAGGCCTGGCCGCTGCACCAGGCCCTCGGCGCGGCGCGCGAGCAGGGCACGCTGCGGCTGTACTGGCTGGGCGTGGGCATGGACCCGCTCACCTACGCCGCCGACCTGCTGACCGTCGCGGTCTTCGACGCCGAGCTGTTCGACGAGACCTTCCGGGACCTCACCGCGGCCAACGAGGAGGGCCACCGGATCGGCGCCGGCGCGGACTCGCTCGGCATCCCCTTCACCGCCGAGCAGATCGACCGGCTCACCGACGCGTCGTCGGCGACGGACCGGATGCAGCCGGTCGGCGCCGCCCTGCTCCGACTCGCCTGGCGCCACCGCGAGGCGCTGCTCGCCTGAGCTCACCCCTCCTCTAACTCGCTTGACGATCTTGTGGCGAGGCTGCGACGTTGAGCGCCCGGACGTACGAGAGGAACTCAGAGCATGCAGCTTTCAGGGGCAACGGGAGACAGCACACGACGTCGGGCCTTGTTCGCCGGGGCCATCGCCGGTATGGCGGGCGTCGCGCTCGGCGCGGGCAGCGAGCCCGCCGAGGCGGCCACCGTGACTCCGCCGGACTGGCAGAACGTGAAGGACTTCGGCGCCGTCGGTGACGGCGTGGCAGACGACACCGCGGCGATCCAGGCCGCCATCAAGGCCATACCCGGCGGCGGTGTCGTCTACCTCCCGTCCGGCACCTACCGGATCTCCGCCGCCCTCACCGTCACCAGCGGCCTGACCTTCCGGGGAACGGGCGCGCAGTCCACGTTCGTCGTCCAGTCGTCGACGACGGCGGACGGCTTCGCCGGCACGGACCTGCTGTTCGTGACCTTCGAGAGCCTGAGCATCGACGGACCCGGCTCCACCTCGGGCACCGGCATGGGCGTTCACTTCACCCTGGCAGCCCACGCTGCGACCCAGTACGTCACCATGCGGAACTGCATGGTGAAGAACTGGGGATCGGACGGCATCAACATCGCCATCCCGATGGTGTCCTCCTTCAACGGGGTCATCGCGCAGACCAACGGGGGATACGGCTTCAACATCCACACGAACGCGGACACCGGCCCCGCCGGCACCTCGTGCCAGTTCACCAGCTGCTACGCGAACGCCAACACCGTCGGCGGATTCCGGCTGCACAAACTGACCTACTCCCAGCTGAGCGGCTGCGCCGCCGACAGCAACCCGGTCGGCTACGAGCTCGACTTCCCGTGCGGGATCTCGCTCAACGGCTGCGGCGCCGAGGTCAACGCGACCGGAATCCTGGTCAACGGCGGCTCGGTCGTCTCGCTCAACGCCGTGTACTTCTACGGAAGCACCGGTCCCTGTGTCCAGCTCGTCAACGGGGCTCAGTCAGTCTCGATCACGGGGCTGTCGGACATCGAGCCCACGGCCGGTGCGAACTGCGTCACCACCGACGCGACCTCCTCCGCCTTCCTCAGCGCAGTCGCGAGCACCCGGCCGAACAGCCTTCTGGGCCCCCACCCGATGCTCAGCACCGACGGCCTGTACGCGAAGGGCTACACCTATCTGGGCGGGACGGTGGAGGCGCAGAACCACCTCATCGCCACCAGTGGCAACGTGGCGATCAACACCGCCGGCTTCGGCCTGACCATCAAGGAGGGAGCCGGTGCCAAGATGGGAGTCTCCACCCTCGGCGGCGGCACCGTCACCGTCATCACCGCCGGTGTGACGGCGAACTCCCGGATCATGCTGTCAGGACAGAACGCCAGCGGGACGCCCGGCAATCTGTACGTCAGTTCCCGTACGCCCGGCAGCTCCTTCACCATCACCAGCACGAGTACGACGGACACCCGCGACATCGCGTGGATCCTGGTCGAACCGTCCTGAACATCCCTAGGGGCGCCGTTGGCGCTGCTCCAGCCAGTTCGCGGTGCGCGACAGTGCGCCGTTGATCAGGATGAAGCAGGCCGCGGCGACCAGGTAGCTGGGCAGCACGTTGTGGTAGTACTCGCCCAGCACCTGGGCCTTGTGCAGCAGTTCGAGATAGCTGACGACATAGCCGAGGGTCGAGTCCTTGAGCAGCCGGACGAGTTGGCTGACCAGCGCGGGCAGCAGCTTGCGGACGGCCTGCGGGACGACCACCGCGCGCATCGCCTGCCAGTACGTCATGCCCAGGCTCTGGGCGGCCTCCAACTGCCCGCGCTCCTGGGCGAGTACGCCGGCCCGGAAGATCTCCGCGACCACGGCGGCGTTGCTGAGCGCGACCGGCAGCACCAGCTGCCAGAAGATCGGGAAGGTCAGCCCGGCCCGGGGGAGTGCCAGCAGGAAGATGTACAGCAGCAGCAACAGTGGTACGGCCCGGAAGAGTTCCGCGTAGAGCCGGGCCGGCCCGCGCACCCAGCGGCTGCGGCTCAACCGCGCGAGCGCGACCACGGCCCCCAGCGGGAAGGCGATGGCCGCCGCCACTCCGGTCACCAGCAGTGTCTGGCCGATCCCGGTCAGCAGGAACCGGATGATCGGCCACTGGGCGAAGAGCGCCCACTGGTCGGCCGCCAGCTGTCCGTGGTCGGCGAACTGACGTAGCGTCAGAGCGAGTAGCGCGGCGATCAGCAGCAGCGAGACGCCGGTCGCGATCCGGATCCGGCGCCGGGCGCGCGGTCCGGGGACGTCGAAGAGCAGCCAGCTCTCGTCGCTCATCGCCGCACCGCCACCCGGCGCTCGACCCGTCCGGCGAGCAGGCCGATCGAGAGCGTGATCAGCACATAGACCACCGTGCTGGCGGCGAAGCCGGTCAGCGGGTTGTCGTAGCGCAGGGTGGCGAACTCGGTCTGCCCGGTCAGCTCGGCGACCCCGACGGCCGCCGCCAGCGAGGTGCTCAGGGCCAGTGCGATGAAGACGCTGGCCAGCGGCTGCACCATCGACCGCAGCGCCTGCGGCAGGATCACCTGCCGGATGCACTGGCCCGAGGTCAGCCCGAGCGCCCGGGCTGCCTCGGCCTGCCCGAGCGGTACGGTCCGGATGCCGGCGCGCAGCACCTCGCAGATGAACGCGGCCCAGTACAGCGCCATGGTCGCGGTGACGGTGAGGAAGAGCGAGAAGAGCAGCCCCACGTCGGGCAGGCCGAACACCGAGAGCACCAGCAGCACCAGCAGCGGCACATTGCGGAAGACCGTCACATACGCGGTGCCCAGCGCGCGCAGCGGCGGCACCGGGCTGATCCGGCAGACCGCCAGTAGCACGCCCAGCACCAGCGCGCCGGTGAAGGCCAGCCCGGTCATCGCGAGGGTGAGCAGCAGACCGTGCCCGAGCTGGCCCAGCGTCGCCCGCATCGCACCCGGCATCGCGCTCGTCAGCATCGTCAACTGCCCTGCGCGGAGCCGATCACCGGCGGCGTCGGCGGGTTGCCGGTCAGCGCGGTGCCGATGGTCGCCTGCCACAGTCTGGCCCACGCGCCGTCCGACTCGATGGTCCCCAGCCACTCGTTGACGAAGGCCTTCAGCTCCGGCGAGCTCTGCGGCAGGCCGATGCCGTACGGCTCGGTGGTGAACGGCTGGCCGACCACCTTGACGCTCTTGTCCCGGTACTGGTCGCCCAGCAGCAGCGCCTGGTCCAGCACATAGGCGTCGGCGCGCCCCTGCTCGACCGCCTGCTCGCACTCGGCGTTGGTCTGGAAGAGGATCACGTGGGCCGTCGGCGCGTACTGCTTGATGTCGTTGGCGGCGGTCGAACTCGACTCCGTGCAGACCGACTTGCCGGCCAGGTCGGTCACCTTGGTGATGGTGGTGTTCGACGCGCCGACCAGGATCGCGTCCCCCGAGGAGTAGTAGGGCCCGGCGAAGGCGACCTTCTGGGCGCGGGCCGGGGTGATCGTGTAGGTGGCGAACACCGCGTCGACGGTGCCGTTCTGCAGCAGCGCCTCGCGGGTGTCCGCGGTGACCTGTACCAGGTGCTCGCTCGGCTTGCCGGTGATGTACTTGGCCAGCATCTGGGCGAGCCCGGCGTCGAAGCCGGTGAGCTTGCCGGTGACCGGGTCCTTGAGCGAGAAGAGGGCCGCAGCGTCGGTCCCGCCGACGTTCAGTGAGCCACGGCTCTTGATCTTGGCCATCAGGCTCCCAGCCGGGATCGCCGAGTCGGGCGCGACCGGCGCCGAGGCGATCACCTGGTCGAAGCTCTCGCCCGACGGGGAGCCGTACTCCACCGGAAGCCCGTTTGCGCCGCTGCTGCACCCGGTGAGTGCGGCGGCCAGGGAGAGCAGTAACGCGGCGGTGCCGGTGGTTGTTCTCGTTCCCATGCAGTACCCCTCGATCAGCTGTGCTGCGGCGGTGGGATTCGTGTCCGCACAGCATGACCAACTGTCAACTCGGCTGTCTAGAGGGGGCGTCGGGGTCGAGCAGGTGGGGCTGGCGGGGTCGGCCCCGCTGCCCCACCATGCTGAGGTCAGCAGGGGCCGGTGCCCGCGCCGCCCAGGTGGAAGGAGGTCGGGGTGACGCGGCCCGCGCTGTAGAGGGCCGGGCTGGTGGCGGTCACCGCGAGGTCGGGCTTGTCGGTCGAGCCGTAGAGCCGCAGGCCGTCGATCCAGCCCGAGCGGGCGGAGCTGCCGGGGCGGCCGTCGCCCATGGCCTCGCAGGTGGCGCCGGTGGCGTGGGCCACCTCGCCGAACGCCGTGACGACCTGGGCGCGCTGGTAGTTGCCGCTCCAGAGCGAGCCGGGGAAGTAGCCGACGGGCTGGTCGTTGTAGAAGAGCCACCAGTCGCCGGCCAGGTTGTCGATGGTGAACCGGGCGGCCGTGCCGGGGCGGACGGCCATGCCGGCCTTGACGGTGCGGGAGACCTGGACGAATCCGCAGGCGTTGTAGCAGCTCTCGGCGCCGTTCACCCAGTGGTAGACGAACAGGTGCGGGCGGGTGTCGCCGTTGAGGCCGAGGTCGACCGTCCAGCCGATCTCGACGGTGGACTGCCGGTCGCTGGACTGCAGGGCCAGCTCCTGGAGCGAGTGCGAGTCGAGGTCGCCGGGCTTGATGCCCGGGTCGGACTGGAGCATCCGCACGCTGGCGCCGGAGACGTCCGTGATCTGCCGGCCCGAGACGTAGTCGTAGCACGCGCCGTACCAGCAGACCGGCCCGCCGCCCGAGCTGCTGGTGGTCGCCGCTGCGGCGGCGAGCGCGGGGAGCGGGGCAGGGGCGCGGGTGGCGGCCTGCGCGCCGGGGGCGGTGACGAGCAGGGTGGCGGCGGTCAGCAGGGCGGAGGCGGCACCGAGGATCGTTCGGCGGATGGGCATGGAGGGCTCCGTTCCGAAAGCAGCAAAGCAGTTAAGTCTGCTGTAACTGCGGTTATGTTGCGGGTTAAGCTAGTGGTGCCGACTGCGGCACGCAATACCCTGTGCGGGACGGAGACGAGGAAGGGCACCATGGCAAAACCCGAGGACCGCGCCGAGATCGGCCGGCGTGTGCTGCGCCTGCGCACCGAGCGCGGGCTGACCCAGCGCGCCCTGGCGGAGCCGGCGTACACCGCCGCCTACATCTCCACCCTGGAGTCGGGCAAGGTGAGCCCCTCGGAGACCGCGCTGCGCTACCTCGCCGGTCGCCTGGAGGTCAGTTTCGAGCAGCTCGCCACCGGCCAACCAGCCCACCTGGCCACCGACTTGAGGCTGCGGCTGACAGATGCGCGGCAGCTCCTCGCCGCGGGCACCGCGCGCCAGGCCGAGCAGGAATTCGCCGCGCTGGCCGCCGAGGCCGCCGAACTCGGCCTGCCGGCCGAGCAGTCGGCGGCGCTGGCCGGTCTCGGCGACTGCGCGACGGAGGCCGGCGCGCTGGACCGCGCCATCGAGTACTTCCAGCAGGCCGAGGACCTGCTCGCCGAGGCCGGCGCCCCGCTCCCGCAGCGCGTACCGGCCCTGCGCGGACGCGCCGTCGCCCACCTGCTGGCCGGTGAACTGCGGTACTCCTGCTACCTGTTGGAGACCGCGATCGACCAGCTCAACGCGGCGGGGCTGCACGACCCGAACGCCCTGCTGCTGCTCTACTCCGCGGTGATCGCCCCCTACCTGGACATGGGCGCCCAGGCGCGCGCCGCGCAGGCCGCCGAACTGGCCCTCGCCCTGGCGCCGCAGGTCACCGATCCCGCACTGGTGGCCCGGATGCACCGCGGGGTGGCCCGGACGCTGCTGGCGGCCGGGCGGGCCGCGGAGGCGGACGCCTCACTGGCCCGCGCCCAGGAGCTCTACCAGCAGCTCCAGATCCGCTCCGAGCTCGCCCACTGCCACTGGATGCGCGGCTATCTCCGGGCCCAGGAAGGCGACTTGGCGCAGGCCGAGCAGGAGCTGCGGACCGCGCGCGGCATCCTGGCCGACCGCCGGGCCACCCTGTACACCGTGCAGATCGACGTCGAACTCGCCGACGTCCTGCGGCGCCTGGGCCGGCCCGACGAGGCGGAGCAACTGCTGTCCCAGCTGATCGGCGGCCTCGGCGTCGGGCACGGCGCCGTCCACGCGGGCGGCGCGCGCCGACTGCTCGGGCTGATCGCCGAGGAGCGCGGCGACCTGGAGCGCGCCGAGCAGCAGTACCGCGCCGCCCTCGACCTGCTGGAGCCGGCCGGGGCGGCGGGGGACGTCGCCGACCTGTGCCGGCTGCTGGGCGACCTGCTGCGCCGCACCGGCCGGATCGAGGCCGCGCTGGACGTCTACCGCACGGGGCTTGGCCATCGCGCGACCCCGGGCACGACCACCCTGGGCCCCGCGCCGGCCGGGCCCCCGCTGGGCCGGGTCTGAGACCGGCCCAGTCAGGGTTACCGCCCGCTCTTGCCGAACTGTGCGATCGCCTCCAGGATCGTGGCGCGCATCGTGGGACTGCCCGTGTGGCCGGCGTCCTCGATGATCTTGAGTTCGGCGTCCGGCCAGGCCTTGGACAGCTCCCACGCGCTCGTCAGCGCGCAGCCCAGGTCGAGTCGGCCCTGGATCAGCACGCCCGGGATGCCGGCCAACCGGTGCGCGTCACGCAGCAGTTGGCCGTCCTCCAGCCAGGCGTTGTGGGCGAAGTAGTGCGCGCAGATCCGGACGAAGGCCATCAGCGAGTCGTCGGTCCGGTTGCTGTAGGCACCCGGGCTGCCGAGCCGCTCGTGGGCGATCACGGCGTCCTCCCAAGTGACCCAGTCCCGCGCCGCCTTGAGCCGGACCGCCGCATCCGGTCCGTTCAGCAGCCGGTTGTAGGCGGCCACCAGGCTGCCGCCCCGGTCGGCCGGCGGCAGCCCGTCACGGAAGGCCTCCCAGGCGTCGGGCAGCAGGCGGCGCAGGCCGTGGTAGAGCCAGTCGATCTCCTCGGGCCGGCCCAGCATGATGCCGGTGATGATGATCTCGCTGACCCGCTCGGGGTGGCGCTCGGCGTAGGCGAGGGCCAGGGTCGAGCCCCAGGAGACGCCGTAGAGCAGCCAGCGCTCGATGCCCAGGTGCTCGCGCAGCCGCTCCATGTCGGCGATGAGGTGGTCGGTGGTGTTGTGTTCGAGGCTGACGGCCGGGTCGCAGGCGGGCGGCAGGCTCTCACCGCAGCCGCGCTGATCGAAGTGGACGACCTGGTAGACGTCCGTGTCGAAGAGATTGCTCCAGCCGCGGCGTCCGCCGCTGCCGGGGCCGCCGTGCAGGCACAGCGCGGGCTTGCCATCGGGGTTGCCGCTCGCCTGCCAGTAGATCCGGTTGCCGTCGCCGACCTCCAGGAGGCCGCGCGCGTACGGTTCGATCGGCGGGGAGGGCGGTGTCTGCTGGGCCACGGTGATCTCCTCCAGAGGGGCGTGAGGGAACAACCGGGCAAGGCTAGTTGACAGTTGGGGTGGTGTCTGCCGAATTACCGGCGGCCGGGAGCGGCTCGGGCCCGCGTCGCGGGGTGCGACGCGGGCCCGGGTGCTACGGGACTACGGGTTTACCACCAGCCGTGGAACCAGCTGCCGTTGCGGTGGTTGTAGGCGTAGGAGGAGGACGACGCGGGCTTGCCGGGCGTCTTCGTGGTGGTGGTCGTGCCGCCGGCGGCGGGCGCCGGGGTGGCGGTGGTGGGCGCCGGCGCGGTGGTGCCGGCGGTCGCGCCGGTGCCGGTGATGTTGTTGTAGCGGTAGGGGGTGTAGTAGCTGGTGGGCCAGCCGTCCAGGGAGCTCGCGTTGAGGCTGCCCTGGTACTCGTTGGTGAGCTCGCTCGGGTTGTTCTCGGCGTAGAAGTTGAACGTGCCGGCCGACTGGTCGATCCAGTTGCCGAACAGGATCACGTGGTCGGCGGTGTAGTCGAGCGCGTCACCCGGGGCCAGCGCGGAGCTGGAGATCTGGGTGGAGACGTCCGGCAGGGTCTGGGTCACCAGGCTGTCGTTGAGGTGCCAGGCCATCGAGACGTAGCCGGAGCAGTCCTCGCGGTAGCTGCCGTTGGCGTCGGTGTAGTTGGCGCCCTGGTTGTAGGGCACGCCCTCGGTGACCCAGCTCTGGGCCCGCTGGATGACCTCGTCGCGCGAGATGCTGCCCCCGACGGAGGAGGTACCGGTCGTGGCGGCGAAGGCGGGCGTGGCGATCATGACCGAGGCGACACCGACCCCGAGGAGTCCGGTGAGGCAGCGGCGCAGGGCGGGTCCGTAGCTGGACATGGGAGATCTCCAAACACGTACTGGTGGCGGGGGATTCGGTCGGGGGAGGTGGTGCGGGGGGAGATGGTGCGGGGGTTGGAGCTAGCCGAGCTGACCGGCGACGGCGGTGAGCACGTCCTGGTCCGCTCGGGTGTCATAGGGGGCGGCCTGCGTCCCGGCCCACTCGTCGAAGTGGACGATGGCCAGGGAGGCGCCCTGCTGCACGGCGTACAGGTGGTTGGTCTGCGGGCCGGCGGCGGAGATGCCCTCGACGCCGGTCCACTTGCGGGACCAGGCGGTGCCCTGCGCGGTGGTCGCGGTCGCGGCGACGGTGGCGTCGTCGGCGAGGTGCGACTTGGCCTGCAGAGCGCGGGACTGGCTCTGGCAGGCGCCCATCCTGGCCAGCAGGTCCTGGTAGGCGGCCTTCGCGGCGGGGGCGTCGTGGAAGGTGAAGACGTCCTGCTCGGCCGGTGTGCGGTAGACGCTGATGTAGGCCTGCTGCTGCCAGCTGGTGGCACCGGCCACCGACGCGCACTCGTTGAGCTGGATCCCGCCGGCCACGGCCTGGGTGCGGGCCGGGGCGAGCAGCTTCCAGCCCTCGACGGCGCTGTCGGGCAGCTGCGCGACGGAGAGCCGGGCCGGTGTGGCGTCGATCGACGCCACGGGGGCCGGCGGCGGCGTCGCGGCGGCTGCGGTGTGGCTGCTGCTGCTGCCGCCGCAGGCGGTGGCGGTGACCAGGGCGGTCAGCACACCGAGCACGGCGACTGCAGCGGTACGGACGGGTCGAGCGGGTCGGACAGGTCGGACGGTGCTGCTGAATGGGCGCGTGGAACCAGACATAGGGCGTCTTCCTAGCGGTGGCCGCCGCGCCGTGGGACAGGGCGCGGCGGAACCAGCCATGGGGGTGCCGGGCAGGGGCATTCAGGGGCGGCGGCCGGCAGGCAGCGCGGCCACCGCTGGGCTCACGTCGAACGGGTCGTGGCCTTCGGTTCGGCGCTCCTCTGGCTGAGGCTCGGCGCCGGATGCCCCGGATTCTTGCCCGATGGTTCGTGCGCTGTCAATAAATCGCGACGATCATGTTTACGACGGCCCTACGCCCAATTTGTCCGAATATGAAGCTCTTGTCCGTTTGCATCTGTCGATCGGACAGAATCCCAACTCAGCTTCCCCGAGGCTTAGTTGACGGCCTCCCGGGCTCCGTTGAGGTGTGACGGTCCGATTACCCGCCAGGTGAGGGACTTTCGGCCCGCCGGGGGTTTCGGGGTGTGACGCCCGCCACGAACGGGCAGCTGTCGGCCTTACCCGGCCGTGCCCGGCCGCGCGCGACCGGTGAGCTTGGCAGCCCGGCCCCACGCCCAGCGCAGCAGCGCGCTCGCCATCAGCAGGCTCAGCACGCCGGCCTTGCCGGTGGCCGCCACCGCGTCGCCGCGCAGCGCCTGCGAGAACGGCAGGGTCAGCACCAGCACGGCGGTCGCCGGTCCAGCCGCGTACCAGGCGGCGAACAGGAACGGCCCCGTGCCGCCGCCGGTCCCCTGCCCGGGGGAGATCAGCAGGTCCTGGCGCATCACGCCGCGGCAGGCGTTCACCAGCCCGGCCCCGACCAGCGCCGGCACCACCGCGGGCGCCAGCCAGACGGCAGTCCCGCCGCCGCACAGCGCCGCCACCGCCGCGCCGCACAGGCCCAGCAGGACACCGACCAGCGTCGGCACGATCGCGTGCCGCAGCATCAGCGCGGGGAACGGGTACGGCGACCAGGAGGCCCGCCGGACGTCGTCCGTCTCGATCCGGGCCGGCTCCAGCAGCTGGGCCACCGCGAGGTAGCCGAAGGCCAGCGCGCCGGCCGTGGCCAGCAGGGTCGGCAAGCCGCTCGCACCGTGGACCAGCACGGCGCACAGCTCGGCCGGCACCATGAGCACCACCGCGCGTCCCAGCCGCCCGGGGGAGCGGAGCAGCGCGAGGGTGTCCCGCCACGGCACCACCAGCCAGGCCCGGCGCGGCGCGGGCAGCCGGATCCGCAGTCGGCGGGTGCTGCCCGCCGCGCCGTTCACAGCCAGCCGCGCGGTACGCAGCTCGACCGTCCGCAGCGCCGCCAGCACCCCGGCCGCGGTCCGGGCCCGCTCCCGCAGGCGGGTCAGCGACACCGTCGCGGCGGCCCGGTCGGCGAGCAGCAGGCAGACCGCCGTGGGCACCACCAGCAGCGCCGCGGCCACCCAGCCGCCCGGCACGGCGGCCCGGGTCGGGGCCAGCGCGGCGATCCCGGCCCAGCCCCACGGGCCCGACCACAGCTCGACCCGCTCCAGCCAGCGGACCGGGTGCCCGGCCGCCGCCCAGCCGCTCTGCGCCGCGAGCAGCACGACCAGCAGCACCGCGTACGGGCTGAGCCGGCGCACCCAGGCCGCCGCGCGGTCGCTGCGCTCCACCAGCAGCGCCGCGCAGGTGGCCAGCAGCGGCAGGCAGACCCCGCCGAGCAGGCACCAGCCGAGCGCGACGGGCAGCGCGACCCGCACCATCAGCCCCAGCGCGACCATGCCGGCGCACGCCGTCAGCAGCCCGGGGAACACGGCCAGCGCGCAGGACAGCCAGAACCACGGCCGCAGCACCGGACGGGGGCGGACCGGGTGGGCGAGCAGCCAGTCGGCCGCCGCCCGGGGCGGCACCACCGGTCCGCGCCACAGCGCGTCGCGGACGGCGAGCAGCGCGGTGGCGATCCCGGCGGCCGCGATGCCGCTGGGCATCGCGGCGAGCAGGGCTCCGCTGTGGCCGGTGTAGTCCGCGCCCATCGAGGCCTGCAGGAAGAGGCCGAAGCTCGGGATCGCTCCCCAGATGACCAGGATGAGCAGCGTGCAGTAGAGCGCGAAGCCGACCTGCTTGGCCCGGTTGCGCCGGTGCGGCGCGCGCAGGGCGCGCAGCAGGGCCAGCGCCTCGTCGGTCCAGTCGTCGTCGGCGCTCCACTCCTCGGGCTCTACGTCCAGTTCCAGCTCCGCGACCTCGTCCGTACCGGCGCCGCTCACCGCGCGCCCGCCGCGGCGCCGCCGGCGACCTGCGCGCCCAGCACCTTCTGCGGCGCGCCCTGGGTGAGGATCCGCCCGTCCTCCAGGACCACCACCCGGTCGGCCACCTCCAGCGCCAGATCCGTGTGGTGGGTGACCAGCAGCACCGCCACGCCGTCCGCGAGCTCGGCCTTCAGCAGGTCGGCGAGCCGACGCCGCGCCTCGGGGTCCAGCCGCTGCTCGGGCTCGTCCAGCAGCAGCAGGTCGCGCGGCCGCACCAGCGCGCAGGCCAGCAGCAGCGCCTGCATCTGCCCGGACGACAGCGCCGACGGCAGCGCGTCGGCCCGCTCGGTGAGCAGCCGGTCGGCCAGCACCTGCTCCACCCACTCCTGCGCCCCGGCCACCCCGTGCGCGACCGCGACCAGCAGCAGGTGCTCGCGCACCGTGAGGTCGGGGTAGCAGGCGACGGTGTCGCCGACCACCGCGACCCGGGCCCGGATCCGCGGATCGTTCTCGTCCATGGCCAGCCCGTCGAAGCGGACCGTCCCCGCGGTCGGCAGATCCCGCCCGGCCGCGACCCGCAGCAGCGTCGACTTGCCCGACCCGTTGTGCCCGAGCAGCGCGACGCACTCGCCCGCGGCCAGCTTGAGGTCGACCGGGTGCAGCACCTCCCGATCGCCGTAGGAGCGGCTCACCCCGGTCAGTTGCAGCAGAGCCTTTCGCGCGGCGGCGCGCGGTTCGGCGGGGTTCTTGGCCATGTGAGCGGTACCTCTCGACGAATAGTCCCCCACAGTACCCACCGACTCCTCACGGCCCGAGGTCCCCTCGTTCACGAGGTCCGCCCGCGGTCGCCCGCCGTCGGGCGCAGTCGGCCGCGGCCGGTCTGTCAGTCCGGTCTGCCACGATCGTTCAAGCGTCGGCTCTTGTGCAGGCGCTTCGTCAACTGACAGGCTCGGGTCCATGATCGGTAGGCAAGCGAGAGCCGTTCCTACGGCGCGCTCGTGGTGGGAGCGGGGCACCGCCGGCGCCGAACTGCCGTGCACCGGGCAGCCGGAGTGGGCCGAGTTCGCCGAATCGGCGGTGGCCGCCGTGACCGCGCTGCGGGTGCCGGGCGGTGAGCTGCCGGGCACGACCGGCTTCGCGGCCGTGCTGACGCCCTTCGCCGAGCTGACCCGGGATCGGTTCCTGGCCGACCTGCCCCAGCCGGCGGCCGACCTGCCGGCGGCCGACCTGCCGGTGGCCGACCTCGACGGCATCCGGGCGGACTTCGTCGGGCAGCTCGCGGGCACCCTGGCCCGGCAGGCCGCGCGCACCCTGGTGCTGGAGCTCAACGTCGCCAGGGTGCAGGGCCGGCTCGACGGCGGTACACCGGCGGAGCGGTTCCGGAGCTTTCTCGCGCTGGTCGGCTCCCGGCAGGGGCTGTCCGCGCTGTTCGGCGAGTACCCGGTGCTCGCCCGGCTGCTGGCGCAGACCTGCCGCTTCGCGGGCGCGGCCCTGGCGGAGCTGCTCGAGCGCTTCGCCGCCGACCGCGCCGAGATCGTCGCCGCCCTGCTGTCCGGCACCGACCCCGGGCCGCTGGTCGCGGTGGAGCGCACCACCGGTGACGGGCACCAGCGCGGGCGAGCCGTCGGGGTGCTGCGCTTCGCCGACGGAGCCCGGGTGGTCTACAAGCCGCGATCGCCGCGCGCGCACGGGCGCTTCAACGAGATGGTCGGCTGGTTCAACGCGCAGCCCGGCACGCCGGGCCTGCGGGCGCTGGCGCTGATCGAGCGGGACGGGTACGGCTGGGTGGAGTTCGCCGCCGCCCGTCCCTGCGCGGCGGAGCGGGAGTTGGAGCTCTTCTACCTCCGGCAGGGGGCGTGGCTTGCCCTGCTGTACGCGCTGGACGCCACCGACCTGCACTTCGAGAACCTGATCGCGTGCGGCGACGAGCCCGTCCTGGTCGACGTCGAGACGCTCTTCCACCCGGTCGCCCCGGCCGGGCCGGAGGAGGACCCGGCGGCGCGTGCGCTGGGGTCCTCGGTGAACCGCAGCTGCCTGCTGCCGCACCTGCTCGTCGGCGACGATTCGGCGGTCGATCTCTCCGGCCTCGGCGGCGAGGCGGGGCACCGCTCGCCGGTCGAGGGGGTGGCCTGGGCGAACAGCGGCACGGACGAGATGAGACTGGTCCGCCGGGCCGGAGAGCTCGCCGGCGCCGCGAACCGGCCCCGGCTGGGCGCGGTCGCCGCCGACCCGGCGGGATTCACCGGGCAGCTGGTCGCGGGCTTTCGCGCCGGGTACCGCGCGATCGAGGCGGGCCGGGGTGAACTCACCGGCCCGCACGGCCTGTTGCAGCAGTTCGCGGACGCGCAGGTGCGCGTGGTGGCCCGTGACACGCACGCCTACGCGACCCTGCTGGACGAGTCGACGCACCCCGACGTCCTGCGCGAGGCGGCCGAACGCGACGCGCTGCTCCGGCTGTTGGAGACGGACGCGTTCGACGCGGTGCGCTGGACCGGGCTGCTGGACGAGGAGATCGCCGAACTCTGGGACGGCGACGTGCCCTTGTTCACCACCCGGCCTGGCTCAGTGGACCTCTGGAGCGGCACGGGCCGCCGGATACCCGGGGTGCTCGACCGGACGGGACTCGACCGGGCGGCGGAGAAGATCCGGGCGATGGGTCCGCGCGACCTGGACGACCAGGAGTGGATCATCCGAGCGGCCATGGCCACCAGGTCCACCCGCCCCGGCCACGCCGTCGGCAGGGTCGGCACGGTCGCCGGGGTCGGCCGCCGGGCTGCGGCGCCGGTAGCGGCCCCGGCCCCGGACCGCTTGGTCGCCGCCGCCCGCACCATCGCTGATCAGCTGCTGGACCGCGCGTACCGGAACGGCACGCGGACGAACTGGCTCGGGCTTGAACTCCTCGCGGACCGGTACTGGCGGGTCCGGCCGGCCGGCGCCGACCTGGGCGCCGGCTTCACGGGAGTGGCGCTCTTCCTCGCGCAGTTGGCCGACCTCACCGGCGAGGCGGGCTACGCGCAGGCTGCCCGCAGCGCACTGCGACCCGTACCGCGCCTGCTGGAGGAGCTGGCGGACCGCCGCGAGGAACTCGGCGTCGTCGGGTCCGGCGCCTTCGCGGGCCTGGGCGGCATTGCCTACGCCCTCACCCAGGTGTCCACCCTGCTGGACGACGCCGAGATCGGCAGCTGGATCGCCGCGGCGGTGGACCTCACCACCGCGGCCGCCCGCGTCGAGGAGGCGTCAGGGGTCTTCGACGGCACGGCGGGCGGCCTCGCGACCCTGCTCGCTGTGCACCAGGCCACCGGCTCCGCCGCCGCCTGGACGGGCGCGCGGCTGTGCGCGGCCCGGCTCGCCGAGCGCCCGCTGCCCGCCGCACCCGGCTTCGGCACCGGCTCGGCGGGCGTCGGCTGGGCGCTGCTGCGCTTCGCGGCGCAGGGCGGCGGCGCCGCGTACGAGCGCGCGGGGCTGGCGGCCCTGGGCGCGGCGGCGGGGCACCCGGCGCCCGACCGCCCGGCGCCCGACCGGTACTCGTGGTGCGCCGGCCTGCCGGGCATCGCGCTGGCGGTCGCCGACAGCGGGACGCTGCTGTCGCAGCCCGTCCGGCCCGCGCTGGCGCAGTGCGTGGAGCACGCGGTCGGCACGCTCGCGTCCAGCGGCCCGCTGCCCGACCACAGCCTCTGCCACGGTGAACTCGGCGCCCTCGAACTCCTGTTGACCGCCACACCGCAGACCACACCGCAGACCGCACCGCAGACCGCCCCGAGCGAGGGCACGGGCCGCGCGGGCGCGCTGCTCGCCGCGCTCGACCGGCGCGGGCCGCTCTGCGGCACCCCCGGCGAGCTGACCGCTCCCGGCCTGCTGACCGGGCTCGCCGGCATCGGGCACGGGCTGCTGCGACTCGCCCACCCCGACCGGACGGCCTCGGCACTGCTGCTGCGGCCGTCGACCATCTCGCGGCTGCCGGCCCCGGCGCCGTGACCTCGGAGAGAAGGAGACCAACACCATGGACAGCATCGACATGGTCAGCCAGTGGAAGCAGTCCGGCACCGGGCGGCCCGGCTCCGCCGGCCACCCCGCCGGCGAGATCCGGCTGCGCGCGGCTGGCGGGCTCGCCCGCCGCTCCGTCCTGCTCGCCGTGTACGACGTCGAGTCGATCACCTACGAAACGGTCAGCGGCCCGGCCGTGTTCGGCGAGGACGGCCGCTGACCGGCCCGCGCTGACCGGCCCGCGCTGACCCGCGCGCCGGCCGCAAGCCGGTCCGCCCGCGCACGGGCGGACCGGCTTGCGCATCCTCCCGACCGGGAACTCCCGGTCGGGGGGATGCGCCGAGGTTCCCTCTACCGAATCTTCATACCGCTAAGTAGCCTGCGATCATGCGTACCTCTTCGCCGCACACCATCGGCCGGGACGCCGAGCTCACCCTGCTCCTCAGCACCCTGACGGAGCTTCGGGCGAGGACGGGCCGCGCCGTGTTCCTGCTGGGAGACGCCGGGATCGGCAAGTCCCGACTGCTCGGGGACTGCTCCGACCGGGCCGCCGAGCTGGGTGTGCCGGTCCTGCGCGGCCGGGGCAGCCCGACCAGTGCGGGAACGCCGTTCCGCCCGCTGGTCGAGGCGCTCTCCTCGCGCTTCCGGGACGCCGGCCCGCCCCAGGACGCGGAGCTCGAACCGTACCGACCGGTGCTGGCCCGAGTGGTCCCGGAATGGCGGCACACCGCCGGCCCCGGCTACCCGGAGAGCGTGGTCGAGCTCGCCGAGGCGTTGCTGCGCCTGCTCGCCGTCCTCGGACGGGAGTCGGGGGTGGTGCTGGCCCTGGAGGACCTGCACGACGCGGACACCGAGACGATCGCCGTCGTCGAGTACCTGGTCGACAACGTCGCGGGACTGCCGGTGCTGCTGCTCGCCACGCTGCGCCCCGAGCCCGGCGCCGCCCTCGACCTGGTGCGGGCAGCCGAACGCCGCCGGGCCGCCGCCGTCCTCGCGCTGCGCGCACTGGACGCCCCCGACGTCAGCGCCATCGCCGCGGGCTGCCTCGGCGTCCCCGTCCCCGAGGTGCCGTCGGCGGTGCTCGACCGGCTGGCGGCCGGCGCCGACGGAAACCCGTACGTGATCGAGGAGTTGCTCGGCGAGATGGTCGGCTCCGGGGCGCTGTTCCTGGAACGCGGCGGCTGGCGGGTGACCCGCGACCTCTCGGAGACCGTCCCGCAGAGCCTCGTGCAGTGCTACGGCCACCGGGTCGGCCTGCTGGACCCCGCGCTGCGGGAGTTCCTGCTGCTCGCGGCGACCCTGGGCGCCCGGTTCTCCATCGCCATGCTGCAGTTGATCACCGGCTGCGAGGACCGCGCCCTCTTCGCCCAGCTGCGCTCCGGCGCCGCGGCGGGCCTGATCGTCCCGGACCGCGCCACCGCCGACCAGTACGCGTTCCGGCACGCGCTCACCGCCGAGGCGCTGCTCGCGAGCGTCTCGCGGGCGGAGCGCGCGGCCATCGCGCGGCAGGCCGCCCGCGCGGTGCAGCAGGCCGATCCTGAACTGTCCGGCGACCGCTGCCAGTTGGTCGCCGGGCTGCTGCTGGCGGCGGGCGATCCGGCCGGTGCGGCGCTGCTGTACGCCGAGGCGGGGCGCCGGGCGCTGGCCGCCGGCGCGTCCGGATCGGCGGTGCTGCTGCTGGAGCGCGGCCATGAACTGGTCGCCGAGGCGGGCCGGGCGGACGTCACGGAGTCGCTGCTCTACGCCCTCGCCGAGGCCGGTCAGCTCGACCGCGCCTTCGCGCTGGCGCGGACCCTGCCGCCCGGCGGGGAGGTCTCGCTCGACCCGGAGCGCCGGATCGCGCTGCACACCCGGCTCGCCTGGGTCGCCGTGATCGCGGAGCGCGGCGCGGACACCGTCGCGCAGGTGAGCGCCGCCCGGGCGCTGCTCGGCGACGCGGCCCAGCCGGAGCGGACCGCCGCGCTCGCCGTCGTCGAGGGGCACCTGGCTCTGCTCCCGGGCCAGGGCGGGCCGGTGGTCGAAGCCGAGATCCTGCGGGTCGCGGAGGTGGCGGAGCACGCGAAGCTGCCGGTGGTCGCCTGCCAGGCCTGGCAGTTGCTCGCACTGCTGGCCCGGGCGCGCGGCTTCGACGACGCGGACGCGTGCCTGGAGCGGATGCTCGCCGTCGCCGAGCAGCACGACCTCTCGGTCTGGCGGGTCGAGGCCCTGCTGCGGCTGGGTGGCAACGCCTTCCTGCGCACCGGCGACGCCCGCCGGCTCGGACAGGCCCAGGAGGCCGCCCGCGGGCTCGGCGCGATCATCCTGACCCAGCGCGTGGAGGCGCTGCTGGCGATGCACGCGGTGCAGACGGGGGACCGGCACACGGCCCGCGCGATCATCGACCGCTGCCTCGACGCCAGCGCCCGGATGCGCAATCTCGCGACCTACCGCTACCTGCTGGTGACCTCGGCGACGCTCGCGGCGCACCGCGGCAACCGCCGGGAGATGGAGCAGGAGCTGCTGACCTTCCAGCAGTCCGACGGCAGTGAGTCCTTCCTGACCCCGGTGGTGTTCGGCCTCTGCCGCACGCTCTGCGCGCTGCTGGAGGAGGACCGCGCCCAGGCGATGGCCGAGCTCGCCGCCGTCGCGGACTGGGAGCGCCGGCATCCGAACATCTTCTATCTGTCCGGGAGTTACGGGCTGCGCCCACTGCTCGACGTGCTGGCCGGCAGCACCGACCGGGCCGGTTACCAGGCGGTGGCCGCCGCCCCGGCGGCGGAGCTGGCCTGGAACCGGCAGTTCCTGCGGCTCGCCGACGCGGTGCTGCTGGGCCGCGAGGGCCGCGCCGAGGAGGCCATGGCGGCCGTCGAGCAGACCCGGCAGAGTGGGGGGCTCTTCCCGACGGCCCATCATCTCGGCCTGCGCCTGGTCGCCGAGGCGGCGCTCGCCGACGGTTGGGGCGACCCGGTGAGCTGGCTGCGCACCGCCTCGGAGTACTTCCACGACCTCGACGTCCCGCCCGTGGTGAGCGCCTGCCGGTCGCTGCTGCGGCAGAGCGGCGCGACGGTCGCGCAGCGCCGCCGCGGGCGCGAGCAGGTGCCGGCCCGGCTGCGCGCGCAGGGCCTGACCGCGCGGGAGTTCGAGATCCTCGCGCTGCTCGTCGACCGGCCGGGCAACCAGTGCCTGGCCCAGCGGCTGTCCATCTCGCCGCGCACGGTGGAGAAGCACATCGCCAACCTGCTCGGCAAGACGGGCTGCGCCGACCGGGCCGCGCTCTGCGAGTTGGCGGTCGAGTCCACGCAGGTCGAGTCCACGCGGCAGGGCGTCGCCGAATCGTAGGGGGTCGTAGGGGCTCGTACGTGCTGCCGGTCGGAAACGTACGGGGGCTGCCCCGATGTGCGCGCGGCGGATCACCGGCAGGATCAAGGGGCAAACGGAACAGCGGTCCATGACCTGTCCGCAGGACAGGTGGGGATGAAGGAGCCGACCCCGGCATGCTTGATGTTTTGGGACTGGGCGCCACCGAAGAGCGCGTCTATCGAACACTACTGGCCAACCCCGAGTCCGACGTATCCGAGATCTGCCGCCTGCTCGGGTGCGAGGAGGCGGGCCTACGGGCGATCATCCAGAAGCTCGCCTCGCTGTCGCTCATCCGTCCGATGGAGGACCGCCGACCCAGCGTGCGGGTGGTCAGCCCGGACATCGGCCTGCCGCAGCTGCTGGCCAGGCGGCAGGGCGAGTTGGCGGTGGAGCACCAGCGGATCGAGGAGGCCTACGGCGCCGTCTCCCAGCTGATCGCCGAACACGCCGACACCCGACCGGGAAGTGCCGAGGCGGGCGTCGAGCGCGTCGAGGGCCTGGAGGCGATCCGGGACCGGCTGTTCGAGATCACCCTGGCGGTCCGCGGCGAGGTGGCCGTCTTCGCCGCCGACGCGCGGCAGGCGAAGGCCGACCCGTCCGCCGCCGACCGGCACGACCAGCGCCTGCTGGAGCGCGGCGTCCGGCTGCGCGCCGTCTACCTGGACAGCGTCCGCAACCACCCCGCCTCGCTCGCCCACGCGCGCCGGCTCGGCGAGCAGGGCGGCCAGATCCGCAGCGCGCCGACGCTGCCGCTGCAGATGACCATGTTCGACCAGGACGTGGCCGTCATTCCCGCCGATCCGGACGAGCCGGGGCACTCGGTGCTGGTCATCCGCAGCCGGGGCATGCTGGCCGCGCTGCACGCGCTCTTCGAGTACAGCTGGGCCACGGCGACGCCACTGGCCCGGCAGGACCGCCGTACCGACGACGAACTGACCACGCAGGACCGCGAGTTGATCCGGCTGCTGGCCCTGGGGCTGACCGACGACGCGATCGCGGCGCGGATGGACGTCTCGGTGCGCACCATCAACCGGCTGAACTCCGGCCTGATGCAGCGGATGGGGGTGCGCAGCCGGTTCCAGGCCGGCGTCAAGGCCGTCGAACACGGATGGATCAAGGGCTTCGACGCCACGGCCTGACACCCCGAGCAGCTGTCAGCCCAGCTCCGACCGGATGAACCGCACCAGCCGGGCGACCCCCTCCGTCAGCCGTTCCGGCGCGAGGTAACTCACCGACAGGCGCAGCGCCTTCTCGCCGCCCCCGGAGGGGTGGAAGTAGGACATCGGCGTCCAGACGACGCCGAACCGCTGCGCCGACCGGGCCAGCGCGTCGGCGTCGGCTCGGAAGGGGACCCGGACGGTGAGGAAGAACCCCCCGCTCGGCTCGTTCCAGCTGACCCCGTGCGTGTCGTGCCGGTCGGCCGGAAAGCTCTCCGCCAGGGCCTGGACGGTCAGTTGCATGGCGTTCGCGTAGAAGTCCGTGGCGGCCGGGTTGAAGGAGGAGAGCAGACCGCCGGCGCTCATCAGCGCGCCGGCCACGGCCGCCTGGCTGAGTGAGGAGGTGTTGACGGTGACCATGCTCTTGATCTTCGCGATCTCATCGGCGAGCAGCGACCGCTCCCCGTTGGAGCCCTCCACCGGCTGGTCGGCCACCGCGAAGCCGACCCGGGCCCCGGGGAAGACGGTCTTGGAGAAGGAACCCAGGTGGATCACCCGGTGCTCCCGGTCCAGGGCCTTCAGGCTCGGCAGCCGCTCCCCGGGGCTGACCAGGCGGTAGGGGCTGTCCTCGAGCAGCAGGATCCCGTGCCGGCCGGCCAGTTCGAGCAGCTCGGCGCGCGCCGCCAGGGACATCGTGTTCCCCGACGGATTGGAGTGGTCGGGCACCACGTACAGCGCCCTCGGCCGGCGGCCGTCCGCGAGCGCGCGGCGCACGGCGTCCTCGACCGCCGTGCCGGAGAATCCCTGGTCGCCCTCCTCGATCGCCAGCACGTCGATGTCCAGCAGGCTGGCCGCTCCGGTGAGCCCGACGTAGCAGGGGCTCGACACCAGCAGGACGTCCTCCGGGCGCGCGAACAGCGCGCGCAGCACGAGGAACATCGCCTCCTGGCAGCCGACCGTCACCACCAGCGACTCGGCGGGGACGTCGATGCCCTCGTCCTCGCGCAGCCACTGCGCGATGACCTCGCGGATCTGCCCCGCGGCGGGGCCGTACTGGTAGATCGAACGGACCACCTGGGCCTTCGACATCCCCTGCTCGGCGAGCCCGTGGACGTAGCGCCGCACATAGTCGAAGACCTGCTCCAGGTCGTAGAACTCCTCGTACGGCCGGCCGGGCGCGAAGGAGATCGCGTCCGGGTAGCGGTCGGTGATCTCGTTGAGGAAGTTCATCGTGTCGAGGACCGGATCGGACAGGCTCTGGTGCAGGTCCCTCTTGCGCAACGCCAGTGCGCCGGACGGCCGTTCGAGCCGGGGGGCGGCGGCGGGCGCCGGCGCGGCGGACCGCCCGGTCGAGGCCACCAGGGCCGGACCGGCATCGGCGAGAGTGGCCGTCCCGGTCATCAGCATCGCCTCGACCAGCTCCTCGGCGACGATCCCCAGCACCTCGGCGACCCCCTCGCCGCCGCCGACCGCCAGGCCGTGCAGCACCGGGCGCCCCAGCAGGACGGCGTCGGCTCCCAGCGCGACGGCGGCCAGCACATCGCTGCCGCGCCGGATCCCGCCGTCGACCAGCAGCGGGCACCGCCCGGCCGTCGCGGCGGCGATCTCCGGCAGCACCTCGAAGCTGGCGGGAGCGCGGTCCAGCTGCCGCCCGCCGTGGTTGGAGACGATGATGCCGCTCGCACCCTCGGCGAGTGCGCGCTCGGCGTCGGCGGGCGCGAGGATCCCCTTGACCAGCACGGGCAGCGTGGAGACCGAGCGCAGCCAGGAGACCACCGACCAGTCCAGCGCGGAGTCGAACGCCAGCCGGCTGTGGTCGCTGGGCGAGGCGAAGTCCGAGGACGGCAGGTTCGCCGGGACGACGCCGGCCGGTAGCCGGAAGCCGTTGCGCAGGTCGCGCAGCCGGCGGCCCAGGCGGGGTGCGTCGACGGTCAGCACCAGTGCCTCGAAGCCTGCCGCCTCGGCCTGCTCGATCAGATGACGGGTCGTCCGCCGGTCGCGGAAGCAGTACAACTGCAACCAGAGCGGCCCCGACGCCGCGGCGGCGAGCTCGTCGAACCGCTTCCCGGCGAAGGTGCTCACCACCACGGGGGTGCCGGACACCCCCGCGCCGCGAACCGTGGCGAGCTCGCCGTCGGGGGTGACCATCGTGTGGTACGCCAGCGGGGCGACCGCGATGGGCGTTGGCCAGTGGCGACCGAAGATGTCGATCGAGAGGACCGGCTCTCCCACCCCAGCCAGGACCCGGGGACGCAGCACGACGTCGGCGAAGGCCTGCCGGTTCGCCAGCACGGTGCGCTCGTCGCCGGCACCGCCCTCGATGAAGTCCCAGACCTGGCGGTCCAGTACCTGCTGCGCCCGGTACGCGTACTCCTCCAGGGTGAGGCCGCAGGTATCTTCCCTGTTCTGGCCAACGCGGTAGCTCATCGGGTCCTACCGCTCCACAGGACGGGGCAGAACTCGGGGTCCGCGTAGTCGGGCAGTCCCTGCGCGGTCCTGCGCACCAGGTAGTCGTGGTTGTAGGTGGCGAGTCCGCCGTCGGCGAGCGGGAACTCCCGGTACTGGTTGGCGCCGTCCTGCAGATGGATGGAGACCGCGCGGCGCGGCTTGGCGGCGCGGTTGGGCCCACTGGCGTGGTACGTCCGGCAGTGGTGGAAGCTCATGTGGCCCTTCGGGATGTCGACCACCACCTTGCGCATCTCGGCGCCGTTGTAGCGCGCGTTGCGCTCGACGATGGTCTCCAGGTCGTCCTTGCTCCGCTCGGCGAAACCGATCGCGGTGATGTTGTCCTTGTCCTCCTCCTCCCAGGTGTGGCTGCCGTCGATCATGCAGATGGTGCCGAGCTCCTCGTCGCAGTCGTGGAACGGGATGAAGGCGGTGAGCATCCGCTCGGAGGTGGAGGAGGCCCAGTAGTCCTTGTCGTAGTGCCACGGCACGATGTTGCTCGGCTCGGTGCTCACCGGGGGCTTGTAGATCAGGGTGGACTGGAACATCCGCATCTCGTCGACCTGGGCCAGCATCGCCGCGACGGCTCCGAGCAGCGGCTTGGTCAGGATCGCGCCGATCGCGTCGACCTCGTAATGGATGTAGTCGTTGTGGCGCAGCTTCGCCCCCTGCTCGGGAGTCCAGTAGGCCAGGCGCGGCGGGCGGACCGGGATCTCGCGGTCCTTCTGGCCGGCGTAGAACTTCTCGCTGGCCTCCTCCAGCTGCGTGACCTCGTCGTCGCTGAGCAGCTTCTTGGAGAGGTACCAGCCGTGCTCCGCGTAGAACCGGATATCGGCCTCGCTCGGGAGGAGCTCACGCTCTTCGTCCGTCAGCGCGAACGGGTCGGACTGTGCCATGCTGAATTCCTCGATCCTGAATCTTGCCGATAGTGGGAGTGAACTGCGGGATCAATGCACCGAAGTGTCCTCGGAATCGCGCTGGACGGCCTCGTAGAGTGCCTTGATGTTCCCGCTGCCGAAAGTCTTGGCGCCGTGGCGGTCGATGACCTCGGAGAAATAGGTCCGCTTTTCGTGGGTGGACTGGGTGAATATCTGGAACACATCGCCCCAGTGGTCGCGGTCGACCAGGATATTGAGCTCCCGCAGCAGTTCCACCTCGTGGTCCATGTCCCCGAGCCGGGCCGCCAGACCGTCGTAGTAGCTGCCGGGGGTCTGCAGGAACTGGACGCCCCGCCCGGCGAGGGTGCGCACCGCGGTCGCGATGTCGTCGGTGAGGAAGGCGACATGTTGGACCCCGGCGCCGCCGTGCGACTCGAGGAAGCGGTCGATCTGCCCGGGATCGTGCGAGACGTCCGGCTCGATCAGGGTGAAGGTCACCTGGCCGGAGCTGCTCTGCACGACCTTTGAGTCCATCGCCTGGCGGCCGACCTGCACGTACTCCTCGAAGATCTGCCGGAACCCGAAGACGTGCCGGTAGAACTCGGTGGTGGTGGCCAGCGTGCCGGCCGGGAGGCAGACGGCCAGGTGGTCGATGACGTCGAGGACCTCCGCGCTCGGCTCCGCGTCCTGGGCCAGCACCGTGATCAGGCCGGGGAGCAGGTCGTCCTCGGCGCCGCTGCGCTGGACGAGCCGGTGGACGACGTCGCCGAAGCCGCCCACCTCGGCGATCGTCGCCGTCGCGGTGGCGGAGACGAGGTCCACCGGCTCGCTGACCGCCCGCGCCCCGCGGCTCACCGCCTCGGCGTACGCCGCCCGGACGTCCGGCACCGCGAAGGCGATCACGGCGACGCCGTCGCCGTGCCGCGCGACGTAGTCGTGCGCCGGGTGCTCGGGCCGCAGTGCGGCCGTGACGACGATCCTGATCCGCCCGTGGTGCAGCAGGAAGGACTGCCGGTCGGCGCTGCCGGTCCCCGGTCCGGCTTCGCCGCACAGGCGGAATCCGAAAGCCTTGCACAGCTCGGTCGACGCCTCTTCGGCGTCGGCTGCGTAGAATTCGATATGGTCGATGGTACTGACGTCCATGAGCAGCTCCCGTGACTGATCGACGGCACGAAAATCGATTTCCCCGGATTTTCTGTGCGGTCACCAGAATCCGTCATCCACCGACCGGCTGTCACCGCTGCGAGCTGTCGGGACCACGCCACGGCGGACGGTCGCCAAGCGCCGGCCGGCCTATTCGCCAGATGCCGGCCCGGCCTATTCGCCGAGCATGGCCCGGATCTCGGAAATAAGCACCGTGAGAGCCTCGCGTTCGGCGAGGGTCGTCTCCGGATGCCAGAGATCGACGAGCAGGCAGATACGCGGGCGGTCCCCGTGGTTGGCCGCCTCGTGCTCGAAGGAGTAGTCGAAGAGCAGGCACTCGCCCTCGATCCAGGACCGGGTCTCGCCGGCCACCGTGATCGAGCAGTGCTCGGGGATGTCGATCGCCAGGTGGAGGCCGATGCTGAAGTTCCACAGGTCGCAGTGCGGCTTGATCACCGCGCCGGGCAGCAGGGTCGAGAAGCGGCTTTCCAGCAGCGGGCAGAGCACGCCGGAGTCCACCGCGCTCTGCTTCACCACCTCGAAGGCGGTGGGGGCCAGCCGCGCGGACGGTGCCACCAGCGCGCCGCCGCGGAACAGGTACAGCTCCTCCCGGTGCGCGGACCGCAGGCGCGTGAGCTCACGTTTGATGGCCGGCTGGTGCTCTTCCAAGGCCTTGACGACGGGCAGCAGTTCGGGATGTCCGTACGGGTCGTGCCAGGGCTGCTGGGAGATGCCGGGCAGAATCCACCGGGCACCGTCCTGGAGCGGGTGGCGGCCCCGCTTGGACGTCTGCGCCAGCATCTGCTCCACTCGATCCAACGAGCCGGGGGAGTAGGTCCTGGTGATCCGGGCGAATTCACGCTCGAAGTCCGGTGTCATCGACTGCCTTCTGTGGGGCTGCTTTCGGTGGGACTGCTTTCGGTGGGACGACGCCGCTGGAGAGCCGGCCGGGCCGGCTTGGCCGACTCGAGCTTCAGCGCGAGGAGTGCGGGGGTGGCCGCGTCGAACAGGGTGCGGACCGTCAACTCCGCGCCGAGCAGGCTGCGGACGCGGCTGACCAGCTTCATGCCCAGCAGCGAGTGGCCGCCCAGGGCGAAGAAGCTGTCGTCGGGTCCGACCCTGTCGATGCCCAGCAGCTCGGCGAAGAGGGCGCAGAGGATCTCCTCGCGGGCCGTGCGCGGGGCGCGGCCGGGGGCCTCGGTGCTGCGTGAGGGCGTCGGCAGTGCGCGGCGGTCCAGCTTGCCGTTGATCGTCAGCGGCAGGGCGTCCAGCAGCACGAACGCCGACGGGACCATGTACTGCGGCAGCCGTCCGGCCAGGTACGACCGCACCTCCGCGAGCTGCGGCGCCGCACCGCCGGGCCGCGCCACCAGATAGGCCGCCAGGCTCGTCCCGCCCGGCCCGTCCTCCCAGGCGACCACGGCGGCCTGGGCCAGCCGAGGGTGGGCGGCCAGCGCGGTCTCGATCTCCCCCAGCTCGATCCGGAAGCCGCGGATCTTCACCTGGTCGTCGACCCGCCCGACGAACTCCAGCAGTCCGGCCCGGTTCCAGCGGGCCAGGTCGCCGGTGCGGTACATCCTCTGCCCGGTCGCGGTCGCCGTGTCAGCTCCGGCGTCGACCGCGGTGTCGACTTCGGGGAACGGGCAGGCCACGAACCGCTCGGCCGTCATGCCGGGCCGGTTCAGGTATCCGCGGGCCAGACCGGCGCCGGCCAGATAGACCTCGCCCACCACACCGGGCGCCACCGGTTGCAGCAGCTCGTCCAGGACGAAGGCGCGGGTGTTGCGGTTGGGCCGACCCAGTGCGGGCCGCGGACTCCCGGCCACCGGGCAGCCCAGCACGTCGACGGTGCACTCGGTGGGCCCGTAGTAGTTGTAGCCCGTGATCCGGGGCGAGGCCGCCAGCGCGTTCCACAACTGCTCACTCGGCGCGTCCCCGCCGATGACCAACACGGCGGGCGGGCCCGGACGTTCGGCCGTGAGCCCGCAGGACAGCAGCTGCTCGGCATAGGACGAGGTGATGTCCAGCAGATCGATCTCGTGCTCGGCGAGGTAGCGCACCAGGGCTTCGGGGTCGGTGCGGGTGTCGTCATCGACCAGGTGCAGCCGGTGCCCGACGAGCACCGCCATCATCGTGGTCCACGAGGTGTCGAAGGCGATGGTGGCCGTGAGCGCCGCCCGTACGGGCCGGGTGGCGTCCGGCCGCGCGGGGCGGTCGAAGAGCACCGCCGCGTGGTCGGCGACCCAGTTGGCGAGCGCGGAGTGCGGAACCACCACGCCCTTCGGCCGGCCCGTCGACCCGGAGGTGTAGATCACGTAGGCCGGATGCTGTGGCAGCAGCGGTGCCACCCGGTCGGCGTCGGTCAGGTCCCGCGCCGACGCGGCGGCCCACTCGGCAGCGAAGCGGCCGTCGTCCAGGCACACCAGCAGGTGGCCACCGGGCAGTTGACCGGCGGCGGCGGCGGTCGTCGTCAGCACGATGTCCGCCCCGGCGTCACCCAGGATGAACCGCAGGCGCGGCGCGGCCTGGTTCAGCTCCAGCGGCAGGTAGGCCGCCCCGGTCTTGAGGACGGCGAGCAGGGCCACGACCAGATCGCCGGTCCGTGGCAGCGCCAGGCCCACCACTCGCTCGGGGCCGCAGCCGTGGGCGATCAGCAGGCGGGCCAACTGGTTGGCCCGGGCGTTCAGTTGGGCGTACGTCAGGGTGCCGTCGGCGGCGACCAGGGCCACCTCGTCCGACGCCGCGTGCGCTTGGAACAGGTCGACCACCGTGCCCGGGGCGACCTGCGCCCGGGTGTCGTTGTAGTCGACGAGGGTCCGCCGCCGCTCCTCGGGTGCCAGCAGGTCGACCGTCCCGATCGGCTCCTGCGGAGCCCGTGTGGCACCGGCTAGCACCGCGATCAGCCGGGTGACCAGCTGGGTCGCGGAGTCGCGGTCGAACAGGCCGCAGTTGTAGCCGACCCGGCCCTCGACGCCGCGCGGCAGCCCGTCCTGGTCGTAGCGCTCGTGCAGGTCGAAGTCCAGATCGAAGCGGGTCGCGTGGTCGGTCGGGCGGTCGGTCGCCAGCTCGGTCACGGTGAGCCCCGGCAGGTCCAACCGGACGTCGTCGTCGCGCCGGAGTCCCAGCTGGACCTGGCACAGCGGGTGGCGGCCGGCGGCGCGGGGTGGGTCGAGCGCCGCCACGACCTGCTCGAACGGTGCGTCCTGGTGGGCGTACGCCAGCAGGCCAGCCTCCGCGGTGCGCCGCAGCAGCTCGGCGAAGCCGGGGTTTCCGGAGGTGTCGGTGCGCAGCACCACGGTGTTGGCGAAGAGGCCGACGAGCTCCTCCAGCTCCTCATCCGTCCGCCCGGCGACCGAGGTGCCGATCGGGATGTCGGTGCCGGCGCCGAGCCGGGTGAGCAGGGCAGCGAGCGCGGCCTGGACCACCGTGAAGACCGTCGTTTCGGCGGCCACGGCCACCTCGACCATCCGGGCGTGCAGCTCAGCGGTCAGGTGGACGTCGATCGCCTCTGCGGCGAAGGACGGCGACGTCGGTCGCCGCCGGTCGCCCGGGTACTCCAGCTCGGCCGGCAGACCCGCCAACTCCTGGCGCCAGAAGGCCAGCTGCTCACTCAGTGCTTCCGCATCCTCCTTCTCCTCCGCGTGATGCAGGAGCGGGAGAGCGGCCCAGTCGGGTGCGACCCCGGACTGCCGGGCAGTGTAGGCCGTCGCCAGATCCCGGCAGAGCGGCGCGGTGGACCAGGCGTCGGCGGCGCTGTGATGCAGGGCTATCACCAACACCTGGTCGTCCGGCCCGAGTTCGAGCAGCGTGACGCGGATCGGGAGCTCGGTCGACGGATCGAACGGATACCGCCCGGCCTCCTTGACCGCCTCGTCCAGCGTTGTCCCGGGCACGACCGTGCGGCGCTCCAAGGCGGGGGCGACCGTGGAACCGTCCAACGCGGAACCGTCCAACACCACCTGCTCCATGCCGCCTTGGACCTCGCGCACGACCGTGCGAAGGCTCTCATGGCGTTGGACGACGTCCTTGACGGCCCGTTCCAGGGCGTGCGGATCCAGCGGGCCGAGGAGACGGAAGGCAACCGAAGTGGTGAAGGCCGCGGGTGGGCCCTCGAATTCGCCGGGTAGCCACACTCGACGCCGCGCAAAGGACTGAGGAGTCATCTGGTGTCTTCCTTAGGGCTCACTGTTTTTCGAGCACCAGACTCGGTCATCCCAGCCCCGGCTGTCATCGCTCTGAGCTGTCGGAACCCCGCCAAGGCGGAGGGCCGACAACGCGCAGCCGTGACAGGGAGCCGCCGGATGGCCGAGCCTGAAGCCGGCGCCAAAAGGCGGTGTGCGTCCAACTCGCCGTCAGTGCCCCGTGCCCCCCTCGACACTCCCGACACTCCCGCTCGGCCCGGCCCGGCCGTGGCGGCGCAAAGGCTCCAAGGAAAGGCCGATCAATGATTCCGTTGTCGTTCGCGCAGCGTCGGTTGTGGTTCCTGGGTGAGTTCGAGGGGCCGAGTTCGACGTACAACGTTCCGTCGGTGTTCCGGTTGGAGGGTGCGTTGGATGTGCCGGCTCTGGAGTCGGCGCTGAATGATGTGGTGGGGCGGCATGAGAGTCTGCGGACGGTGTTCGCAGTGGTGGACGGTGAGCCGGTGCAGGTGGTGTGGGACTTGGGGGATGTCCCGGGGGTGGCTTTTGAGCGTCGGGTCTGCGCGGTGGGGGCTGTGGGTGAGGCGTTGGCGGTGGCGGGTCGGTATGTGTTCGATCTGGCGGGGGAGTTGCCGATTCGGGTCACCCTCCTCGAATTGGGTCCGGCTGACCATGTGTTGGTGTTGATGGTGCATCACATTGCGACCGATGGTTGGTCGATGGGGCCTTTCTGTCGTGATCTGGCGACGGCTTATGCGGCGCGGTTGGCGGGTGGGGTGCCGGTGTGGTCGGAGTTGTCGGTGCAGTATGCCGACTACGCTTTGTGGCAGCGGGAGTTGCTGGGTGAGGCGGGGGATCCGGGGAGTGTTGCTGGTGAGCAGCTCGCTTTCTGGCGTGGGGTGTTGGCGGGTCTGCCGGCGGAGTTGGAGTATCCGGTGGATCGCCGTCGGCCGGTGGTGTCGTCGTTCGGTGGCGAGTCGCTGGAGTTCCGGGTGGGCGCCGAAGTGCAGGCGGGGATAGCGGAGTTGGCGCGAACCTGCGGTGCGACGCTGTTCATGGTGGTGCAGGCGGCGTTGGCGACGGTGCTGACGCGGTTCGGCGCGGGGTGCGACATCCCGATCGGGACGGCGACGGCGGGCCGCACGGATGACGCTCTGGAGGAGCTGGTCGGCTTCTTCGTCAACACGCTGGTGCTGCGCACGGACACCTCGGGTGATCCGTCGTTCCTTGACCTGTTGGGGCGGGTGCGGGATGCGGATCTGGCGGCGTTCTCGCATCAGGAGGTGCCGTTCGAGTGGGTGGTCGAGGCGGTCAACCCGCAACGCGCAAGCAACCGGCATCCGCTGTTCCAGGTGATGCTGCTGCTGGAGGGCGCGGAGGAGTCGTTGCAGCTCCCCGGGTTGCGGGTCACCACTGAGCCGGCGAGCCAGCAGGCGGCCAGGTTCGATCTGGCGTTCACGGTCGTCGACGACGGGACGGGGAGCGGTCTGACCGGTCGGGTGGGCTATGCCGTGGACCTCTTCGACGAGGTGACGGTGCGGGAGTTCGCCGATGCGCTGGTGCGGGTGCTTGCGGCGGCGACGGCGGATCCGCACGTGCCGGTGACGCGCATCGACGTACTGTCGCCCGTTCAGCGCCACCAGGTGCTGACGGAGTGGAGCGGGGCGAGCGTCGAGGTCCCCGGCTCGTCGGTCCCGGCGGCGTTCGCCGAGGTGGCCGCGCGGTCGCCGCAGGCCGTCGCCGTGGTCTGCGAGGGAGTTGAGTTGACGTATGCGCAGTTGGACGAGCGCTCCAGCCAACTCGCCCATCACCTACTGGGGTTGGGGGTGCGGCCCGAAGACCGGGTAGCGGTCGTGATGGGACGTTCCGCGGACGTCGTGGTCGCCCTGCTGGGGGTGCTGAAGGCGGGAGCCTGCTATCTGCCGCTGCCCGGGGACGCTCCTGCGGAGCGGGTCCGCCAGGTGCTGGATGAGGCGTCGGTCTCGGTGGCGCTGGCCGACGCCGGGACGGCCGATCGGATGCCTGCGGGCTGCCGAGTGGTGACCTTCGACGCGGACGGCACTGTGACCGGTGCGGCCGAACTGCCGAGCTGGACGCCTCAAGTGGAGTGCCTGGCCGACCAGTTGGCCTACGTGATGTTCACCTCCGGTTCGACGGGAGTGCCCAAGGGCGTCGCGGTCACCCACCAGGACATCCTCGCGCTCGCGGCCGACCAGGCCTTTGCCGGGGATGCCCATCTGCGGGTGCTGCTGCTGGCGTCGGTGGCCTTCGATCCGTCGACCTATGCGCTCTGGGTGCCGTTGCTGCGGGGCGGCTGCTCGGTCCTGGCAGGCGAGCAAGACCTCGACGTGGCAGGTGTGCGCCGACTGCTGGTCGGCGAGCGGATCACCGGGCTGGACATCACCGCAGGGCTCTTCCGGGTCGTGGCGGAGGAGGACCCGGGGTGCTTCGCAGGCGTCCAGGAGGTGTTCACCGGTGGCGACGTGATCGCCCCGGAGGCGGTGCGACGAGTACTGGACCACTGCCCCGGCACCGTGGTCCGCTCGTCCTACGGCCCGACCGAGACCACCTTCTGCATCACCCAGGCGCCCTGGCGGGTGAGCGAATCGGTTCCGGCGCCGATCCCGATCGGCCGGCCGTTGGACAATGTGCGGATCTTCGTCCTGGACGGGCTGCTGCAGCCGGTTCCGGTCGGGGTCACCGGCGAGCTCTACATCGCGGGTGCCGGCCTGGCCCGTGGCTATCTCAACCGGCCGGGCCTGACGGCGGAGCGCTTTGTGGCCTGCCCGTTCGGGGCCCCGGGCGAGAGGATGTACCGCGCCGGAGACCTCGCCCGCTGGAACCGGGAAGGGCAGCTGGAGTTTGTCGGGCGGGCGGACGAGCAGGTCAAGATCCGCGGGTTCCGCATCGAACTCGGCGAGATCGAGTCGGTGCTGTCGGGCTACGCGGGGTTGGCGCACTGCGCGGTCATCGCCCGTGAGGACCGCCCGGGGGACAAGCGGTTGGCCGCCTACGTGGTCGCCGAGAGCGGCATCGACGTGCCGACGGCGGCGCAGCTGCGGGCCTACCTGGGTCAACGCCTGCCCGCCTACATGGTCCCGTCGGCGTTCGTGGCACTGGACGCCCTGCCGATCACCACGAACGGCAAGCTCGACCGCCGTGCCCTGCCCGCACCCGAACTCGGCTCCGAGACACCTGGCCGCGCCCCGCGCACGGCCCGCGAGGAGATCCTCTGCGCTCTCTTCGCCGACGTCCTGGGCGTGCCGACGGTCGGACCCGACGACGGCTTCTTCGACCTCGGCGGCCACTCCCTGCTCGCCATGCGCCTGGTCGGCCGGATCCGCACCGCACTCGGCCTGGAACTCCCGGTCCGGGTCCTCTTCGCGGCCCCCACCCCCGCCGAACTCGACCACCACCTCCAGGACGCCGGGGATGCCCGTCCGCCGCTGGTCGCCGCCGAACGCCCGCTGTCGTTGCCGTTGTCGTTCGCGCAGCGTCGGTTGTGGTTCCTGGGTGAGTTCGAGGGGCCGAGTTCGACGTACAACGTTCCGTCGGTGTTCCGGTTGGAGGGTGCGTTGGATGTGCTGGCTCTGGAGTCGGCGCTGAATGATGTGGTGGGGCGGCATGAGAGTCTGCGGACGGTGTTCGCAGTGGTTGATGGTGAGCCGGTGCAGGTGGTGTGGGGTTTGGGGGATGTCCCGGGGGTGGCTTTTGAGCGTCGGGTCTGCGCGGTGGGGGGTGTGGGTGAGGCGTTGGCGGTGGCGGGTCGGTATGTGTTCGATCTGGCACGGGAGTTGCCGATTCGGGTCACCCTCCTCGAATTGGGCCCGGCCGATCATCTATTGGTGTTGATGGTGCATCATATTGCGACCGATGGTTGGTCGATGGGGCCGTTCTGTCGTGATCTGGCGGCGGCTTATGCGGCGCGGTTGGCGGATGGGGTGCCGGTGTGGTCGGAGTTGTCGGTGCAGTATGCCGACTACGCGTTGTGGCAGCGGGAGTTGCTGGGTGAGGCGGGGGATCCGGGGAGTGTTGCCGGTGAGCAGCTCGCTTTCTGGCGTGGGGTGTTGGCGGGTCTGCCGGCGGAGTTGGAGTATCCGGTGGATCGCCGTCGGCCGGTGGTGTCGTCGTTCGGTGGTGAGTCGCTGGAGTTCCGGGTGGGCGCCGAAGTGCAGGCGGGGATGGCGGAGTTGGCGCGGACCTGCGGAGCGACGCTGTTCATGGTGGTGCAGGCGGCATTGGCGACAGTACTGACGCGCTTCGGCGCCGGTTGCGATATCCCGATCGGGACGGCGACCGCGGGCCGCACGGATGACGCTCTGGAGGACCTGGTCGGCTTCTTCGTCAACACGCTGGTGCTGCGCACGGACACCTCGGGTGATCCGTCGTTCCTGGAGTTGTTGGAGCGGGTGCGGGATGCGGATCTGGCGGCGTTCTCCCATCAGGAGGTGCCGTTCGAGTGGGTGGTCGAGGCGGTCAACCCGCAACGCGCAAGCAACCGGCACCCGCTGTTCCAGGTGATGCTGTCGATGGACAGCGGCCTTGAGCAGCCGCTGCGCCTTCCCGGACTACAGGTCACCGCCGAGACCTCGCAGCTGGAGTCGGCCAAGTTCGATCTCGCGGTCAGCATGGTCGAGGACAATGAGGGGAGTGGCCTGACCGGGCAGATCGAGTTCTCGCTCGATCTGTTCGACGAGGTGACGGTACGGGAGTTCGCCGATGCGCTGGTGCGGGTGCTTGCGGCGGCGACGGCGGATCCGCACGTGCCGGTGACGCGCATCGACGTACTGTCGCCCGTTCAGCGCCACCAGGTGCTGACGGAGTGGAGCGGGGCGAGCGTCGAGGTCTCCGGCGCGTCCATCCCGGCGGCGTTCGCCGAGGTGGCCGCGCGGTCGCCGCAGGCCTTGGCCGTGGTCTGCGGTGGTGTCGAACTCAGCTACGCGCAGTTGGACGAGCGCTCCAGTCAACTCGCCCATCATCTACTGGCGTTGGGGGTGCAGCCCGAAGACCGGGTAGCGGTTGTGATGGGACGTTCCGCGGACATGGTGGTCGCGCTGCTGGGGATTTTGAAGGCGGGGGCCTGCTATCTGCCGCTGCACGGGGACGCTCCTGCGGAGCGGGTCCGCCAGGTGCTGGATGAGGCGTCGGTGTCGGTGGCGGTGACCGATGCGGAGATGGTCGGCCGAGTGCCGGCAGGGTGCCAGGTGGTGACCTTCGACGCGGACGGCACCGTGACCGGTGCGGCCGAACTGCCGCGCTGGGCGCCGCAAGTGGAGTTCCTGGGCGACCAGTTGGCCTACGTGATGTTCACCTCCGGCTCCACCGGCCGGCCCAAGGGCGTAGCGGTGACGCATCGCGACGTGGTGGAGCTGACCAGGGACGGCATCTTCGCCGGGGATGCCCAGCAGCGGGTGCTGCTGCTGGCGCCGGTGGCCTTCGATGCGTCGACCTATGCGCTCTGGGTGCCGTTGCTGCGGGGCGGCTGCTCGGTCCTGGCAGGCGAGCAGGATCTGGATGTGGCGGGTATTCGCCGGCTGCTGGTGGGCGAGCGGATCACCGCGATGGAGATCACTTCGGGGCTGTTCCGGCTGGTGGCGGAGGAGGACCCGGGGTGCTTCGCAGGCGTCCAGGAGGTGTTCACCGGTGGGGATGTGGTCGCTCCGGAGGCGGTGCGGCGGGTGTTGGAGCACTGCCCGGGGACGTTGGTGCGAGCGGCCTACGGCCCGACCGAGACGACCTACTGCGTGACCACGGCGCCCTGGCGGGTGAGCGAATCGGTTCCGGCGCCGATCCCGATCGGCCGGCCGCTGGACAATGTGCGGATCTTCGTCCTGGACGGGCTGCTGCAGCCGGTTCCGGTCGGGGTCACCGGCGAGCTCTACATCGCGGGCTCGGGCCTGGCCCGTGGCTATCTCAACCGTCCGGACTTGACGGCGGAGCGCTTTGTGGCCTGCCCGTTCGGAGCCTCGGGCGAGAGGATGTACCGCGCCGGGGACCTCGCACGTTGGAACCGGGAAGGGCAGCTGGAGTTCGTCGGCCGTGCGGACGAGCAGGTCAAGATCCGCGGGTTCCGCATCGAACTCGGCGAGATCGAGTCGGTGCTGTCGGGCTACGCGGGGTTGGCGCACTGCGCGGTCATCGCCCGTGAGGACCGCCCGGGGGACAAGCGGTTGGCCGCCTACGTGGTCGGCGAGAGCGGCGTCGACGTGCCGACGGCGGCGCAGCTGCGGGCCTACCTGGGCCAACGCCTGCCCGCCTACATGGTCCCGTCCGCGTTCGTGGCACTGGACACCCTGCCGATCACCACGAACGGCAAGCTGGACCGCCGCGCCCTGCCCGCACCCGAACTCGGCTCCGAGACTCCCGGCCGCGCCCCGCGCACGGCCCGCGAGGAGATCCTCTGCGCCCTCTTCGCCGACGTCCTGGGCGTGCCGACGGTCGGACCCGACGACGGCTTCTTCGACCTCGGCGGCCACTCCCTGCTCGCCATGCTCCTGGTCGGCCGGATCCGCACCGCACTCGGCCTGGAACTCCCGGTCCGGGTCCTCTTCGCGGCCCCCACCCCCGCCGAACTCGACCACCACCTCCAGAACACCGGAGACCAACAGGCCGCGCTGGACGTCCTGTTGCCCCTGCGCAGGGGGACCGGCGACCCGCTCTTCTGCGTCCACCCGGCCATCGGCCTCTCCTGGGCCTACGCCGGACTGCTCGCCACTCTGGATCGCGAACGACCGGTCTACGGACTGCAGGCCCGCGCCTACAGCGAGCCGGACAGCGCCCCGTCGTCCATCGAGGAGATGGTCGACGACTACCTCGCGGTCATCCGCTCGGTTCGACCGCACGGACCCTACGCCCTCCTCGGTTGGTCGTTCGGCGGCCTGGTGGCCCACGCCCTCGCGGTGCGGCTGCGCAGCGAGGGCGAGGAGGTGTCGATGCTCGCCATGCTGGACACCTACCCGACCGTCGACGCCGAGCCGGCGCACGCGTCCGACACCGAGCGCACCGAGCGCGACGTACTGGAGGAGATCATCGAGTCCATCGGGCACGATCCGCGGTCGGCGAGGAGCCCGCTCGCCGGACTCGGAGGCGCTGGTGGCGAGGGCCTCGCCGCACTGATCCGCGTCTTCGAGGGCATCGGGGACCTGAAGCCCGAGGACCCCGGCGTGTTCGACGGCGACCTGCTGTTCTTCGCCGCCACCGCCGACAAGGCGGACCGCCAGGACCACCCGGAGCTGTGGGAACCGCACATCACCGGCCGCCTCGACGTCGTGCCGATCGACTGCCGACACGGCGAGCTGGCCGACCCCGAGCACCTGGCCCGGATCGGCCGGATCCTCACAGCCCGGCTGTCCACCCGCCCCTAGGGCATCACCCACACCATCAATCACCACACCTGACCACACCTGACCTTCCATCAGCAAAGGGGCAAGCACCATGGCCAACCCGTTCGACGACCCGCAGGCAACCTTCGTCGTCCTGGTCAACGACGAGGGGCAGCACTCGCTCTGGCCGGTCGCCACGGCCGTCCCGGAGGGCTGGACGGTCGCCCACCAGGCCGACACCCGCGAGCGCTGCGTGGAGTACGTCAACGCGACCTGGACGGACCTGCGGCCACGAAGCCTCGTCCTCGCCATGAAGGCCGCAGCCGCGGACTCGACGGCGTGACACCGCATCACGGCGCCGAGCCCACGCCCCCGCCTTCCGGACACCCGATGGACACCCGATGCCTTTGAGTCAATGCCGATTTGGCTGCCCGAAGTCTGGACGTGACAAGCCGTCAGCCTGAATCATGATCCACCGCATCCGGCCCACCGGGCCGTCTTACACCAACGGGGATCCGCATGACACGCCCGACGCCGCATCGTCGCACCGCCGCCCTCGCCCTCGCAGCCGCCACCGGCCTGCTGGCCCCGGTTCTCACCGCGACCGCCGCCCACGCCACCGGCACGTACGACAACGGCACCATCGCCGACAAGGCGCTCAGCTACTACCGCCTCGACGCCCTGGGCAACCCGGCCGGACCCGGCACCGCTGCCTGCACCGCCGCCGGCCGGACCGGTGGTGCGAAGTCCCGCGACTTCGCCGACTGCGTCCTCTCCCTCGGCAGCGGCGGCACCCAGTACCCCGCACCCACCGGCGGCGAGTACCAGCAGAGCCTGCTCGCAGCCGGCGCGACGGCGGTCACCGCCGCCACCGCCATCAAGGGGGACCTGATCCAGCAGGGCACCACCGGCACCGACACCCTCGACACCGCGATCATCGTCGCCGACAACCCCGGCGGCTCCTTCCAGGTCGTCGACACCGACCCCGCGACCGGCCTGGTCCGCTACCGCACCTGGACCCCGCCCGCCAGCAACGTCGGCTACTACCGCTTCGGTACCGCCCCCCAACTCGGCTTTGTCTTCGGCGGTCTGAGCCAGAACCAGACTGTCAGCGGACCGGTCGACCTCGTCGCCCGCGCCTCGCAGTACGGCCTGGTCGCTACGCTCCACTACGTGATCACCAGCCCCACGGGCGCCTCGGTCGACCTGTCCTCCAGCTACGAGCCCGACCACTTCCACGTCAGACTCGACACGACGACCTTGCGCGACGGCTCCTACACGCTCGCCCTCTCCGCGCTCGGGACCGACGGTGCCACCCACAGCTACCAGGGCGTCGACTTCACCGTGCAGAACGGCGTGCACGCGGCCCCGACCAGCGCGGGCGTGACCATCAACAACCACAACGGCGCGGTGGTGGTCTACGGGCTCGGCAAGGACGGCCAGATCTGGGAGGACTACCAGCAGGCGCCCGGCGCGGGCAACTGGTCGGGGTGGGAGCTGAACCTGGGCGCGCCGATGACCGGCACCACCTTCGTCAGCTCGCCGAGCGCCTTCGTGGACAAATTCGGCGCCAGTGTGGTGGTCGCGATCGACACCAACGGGGACGTCCAGGAGAACTACCAGACCTCGCCCGGCGCCACCACCTGGACCGGCTGGCACCACTACAACAGCTCGCCGCTGCCGACCGGGGTCACCTTCACCGGTACCGCGATCGCCACCACCGACGTCAACGGCGTGAACGTCTGCTACGTCACCGGTTCCGACGGGCAGGTGTACGAGAACTGGCTGAACCGCAGCACCGGCCTATGGAGCGGCTGGGAACTCGGCCTCGGCACCCCGCTCGCCGGTACCCACTTGGTCAGTTCGCCCAGCGTCTACGTCAACAGCACCGGCCGCCTGGTCGTCACCGCCATCGACAGCAACGGCGACCTCCAGGAGTCCCACCAGGTCAACCCCGGCGCCGGCCCCTGGACCGGCTGGGCCCACTACAACAACTCCCCGCTCCCCACCGGCGTCACCTTCAAGGGCAGCCCCGCCTCGTACCACGACGTCAACGGAGTCGACGTCAGCTACCTGACCGGTTCCGACGGGCAGGTGTACGAGAACTGGCTGAACCGCACCACCGGCCAATGGAGCGGCTGGGAACTCGGCCTCGGCACCCCGCTCGCCGGTACCCGCCTGGTCAGTTCGCCCAGCGTCTACGTCAACAGCACCGGCCGCCTGGTCGTCACCGCCATCGACAGCAACGGCGACCTCCAGGAATCCCACCAGGTCAACCCCGGCGCCGGCCCCTGGACCGGCTGGGCGCACTACAACAACTCCCCGCTCCCCACCGGCGTCACCTTCCTCGGCAACCCGAGTTCCACCAAGGACGCCAACGGGGTGGACATCAGCTACCTGCTCGGCACCGACGGCCAGGTGTACGAGAACTGGCTGAACCGCAGCACCGGCCAATGGAGCGGCTGGGAACTCGGCCTGCGGTCCCCCGCGGTCCCGCTCGAGGCCGTCTGACCCGAGGGCCCTCGGCACGCAGGTACGGCGCTGCCGCCCGGGCACCCGTCCCGGGCGGCAGCGCCGCAGCCAGTGCCCTCCGCCTACCGGCCCCGTTCACGACGGTGGCAAGGTGATCGCCCCCGCCGCATCCGCGTATCCATCGTGCTCCGGTTCGTGAGGGGCGGGGCTGAGGTGAGTTTGGAGCCGCGCGTGGCGGAACTGGTAGACGGCTCCGACCTGGCGTAGCACTCCGCGCTGGTAGGCGTCGTCGAGGAAGGCGATCGTCGCCCACGGAAGCCGTCCGGTCAGGGGCAGCCAGATCCGTGTGAAGAGCACCCACTGGCCCCAGGTGGTCAGCGCGAGGGCGTAGCAGACGGTGCCGGCGAGGCCGCCGCCGACACCGATCAGCAGCCCGGGGAGCAGGTGCCAGCTGAGTGGGCCCAGATAGCCCTGGCAGACGTCCGCGATCAGTCGGCCGCCGAAGGTGATCGCGAGGGTGAGCAGCGGCATGAAGAGCAGGGCCTGGCGCAGCACGGTGCTGCGATTGATGGCCATGGCGCTGGAACAGAACCACTCCGCTTCACATCTCCTGACAGCGCGTCATTGGTGCCAGGGTGGAATTTCACCGTGCATCTGCTCGCCGCTGGGCAGGGAGAGGAGGAGGCCGAGGGGGTGAAGGCGGCTGAGGCGGACAACGGCCGCGGCAACGCCGCACAGGACGAAGAGCGCGATCAGGGTCCAGGCGATCCCGAGTGCGATACAGGCGAATGCCAGGCCCACGACGGAGGCGAGCAGGAGGGTGAAGCCCACCGCAGTGGTGATCGCCTCGCGCAGGCGACGGCCGCGGCTGTGCGTGCGTTCCCAGGTGGCGCCTGTGCCGGTCAGTATGTCGATGAGTGCCTTGGTATAGATCACGTTGAGGAACTGGTCGAAGAGGACCTCCGGCACGATCGCGGCGGCCAGGAGCAGGGCCTTCCATCCGCCGCGTTTGGCGGCCCAGATACGTTCGAAGGCGGCGACGGAGGTGATCGCGAGCCAGAACCACGGCCACCCGGGGAAGCCCTTGCTGACGGTGTAGTACAGCAGGACGGTGAGGAAGAAGGGGACGAAGGCCACGCTGAGGTAGGTGAGCAGTTGCCGGCATACATAGGGCAGCGTGACCCGGGTGACGCCGTAGGCCTTGAGGTTGTCCAGGGCGCCGCGCTGCCAGCGCAGCCGCTGGTAGTACAACCGGGACCAGGTGGGCATGAGTTCGGTGCCCACGATGCAGGCGCACGGTGATACGCACCGGTAGCCCAGGTGTTTGAGGGCGAGGGTCAGTTCGTTGTCCTCGGTCAGCGACTCCACGTCGTAGACGTCCCGCCCTCGGGGGAGGGAGCCGTGGGAGCGGGCCTCGTGGACCTGGCGCAGGGCGTGCACCGGGTAGAGGGAGGCGGTGCCGGTCAGGACGTCGGCGCGGCCGTGGCGGCGGTGGAGTTCACGCGCGTAGCGCACGTACTCGTTGTTCTGCAGATGGCAGACCAGACCGCGCAGGGGGTAGCCGAAGAAGATGGCGCCCACACCGCCGATGGGCGCTTGGTCCGTTTCCTGGTGGCGCAGGCGTCGGCCTGCCTCGGCGATGAACTGGGGTGACAGAGATGTGTCGGAGTCCATGACCATGACGGCGTCGTCGTCGGACAGCAACGGCAGCAGCCGGGCCAGGACCTGGTTGAGGGCGCCTGCCTTGTCCTGCGTGTTGCCGACCGTCTCGACGGCCTCGGCGCCGTGGGCGGCGCTGATTTCAGCCGTGAGGTCGGTGCAGCGGTCGGCGACCACGATGACCTCGTCCGGGGGCCTGGTCTGGGCCGCGAGCGACTCCAGGGTCTCGCCGATGAGCGCTTCCTCGTTGTGCGCGGGCACCAGCACGACGATCCGGCCGGGTCCTGCGTGCCGCAGGTCGGAAATGTGGCCGGGCTTGGTCCGGCCCTCCCGGGTCAGGTTCCTGGGTCTGCGCACGAACGCGGGCCCCCGTGCCTCTTTGCGTGTCTGTCTCCGCGTCGGTCCGAACATGCCCACCAGCGACTCCTCAGCATTCCGCAGCACCCAGGCGGTCAGGCCGAAGCCGGGGAGGTGCACCTAGTGGATTGTCACGCCGGTGCTGCGGCGGTCGTAGGGGCTATTGCCCCGAACGGAGCATCATGTTCACCGCTGGGGGCTGCCGCGGATCTGTACTCCCGCCTCACGCGGAGGTGTAGAGCGGGGATGCGATGCCTGCCCGAAAGGCGCTCAAGGCTGCGGGAGAGGACCAGACCCGCCAGTCGGTCTCCTTGTCGGCGTTGAACCACACCAGTGCGCTGATCCGGTTGTCGCCGTCGATGGCGGCGAACATGGCTGTGATCCAGGAGGCCTTGTCGCCGCCCAGCTCCGTGCAGCCGACCTCCGTGAGCCAGAGCGGCTTCGGGGTGAGGGTGCGGATGGTGGCGATGGTGGGGTTGAAGACCTCGGTGAAGCTCTGCCAGGTGCTTCCGCTGCGGGAGGTGCCCCAGTTGTAGCCGTCGACGCCCACCAGGTCCACGTACTCGTCGCCCGGGTAGAGCTCGGACAGGGGAGTCGAGTCGGCGTACTGGTTGATCGGCGTCCACAGCCACTTCACGTTGGTTGCGCCGACTGTGGTGAAGATGGCGCGGATGTGTTTCCACGTCGCCACGTACTGCGCGGTGGTGTTCCCGTTGACTCCCGGATCCCATGGGTTCCAGTTCCCGTTCATCTCCGCGCCCCACCGCAGGTAGACGGTGGTGCCGAAGGCCCTCGCGGCGGTCGCCCACTGTGTGATGTAGGTGTCGAAGTTCCCGGCGAGGATGTTCGACAGTGCGTAGGCGGGCTGGTTCGCGTCGCCGGTCCAGTCCCAGGACTCCCACGTGATGAGCGGCGTCTGGTCGCGCGAGCGGACGTAGGCGGCGTCGGAGGCGGGGAACGGTTGCCGTCCCTCCCACTGGACGTACCACTGCACCACGCTTGGCCGGCGCCTGACGGCAGCGTCGTAGCGGTCCAACTGGTCGTGCCATCCGGCAGGATCCCCGGAGGGGTCGGGGATATAGGCCCCACTGGTGACTCTGCGGACCGTGAAAGAAGTCTCCCCACGCGAGGCAGATCCGAGATCGGTGCCAGTGGAGACCAAGGCCAGCAGCATCACCCACGTCCACCAGGCCCTCATCCACGACTTCCTCTGGAATCGGGCGGGCACGGAGGGGGATTGACCAGTAGCCGACCAGATGACTCCCCCGACTGGCCGCGCTCCGAACCGTGGACGATTCACCGATTCAGACATCTGCTGCCAACCTCGTTCTTCGGTGGTCGAGTTCCATGCTCCCCGGACGCGGTCCAGGGATGTCATCGGGCCAGCCAGACGGCCGCGTCGCCGGGCAGCAGCCCGTCCTGCAGGCGAACACTGCTCAGCAACACCTCCCGGTGGTCCGCCAGGCGAACCGCCTGTGGGCCGAAGTTGACGATGCATTGGAAGCCGGAGGGGCGTGTGAACGACAGCAGGTCGGGCACGGCCGTACGGTCCCAGACCAACGCCCCGTCGCCCAGGGCCGGGTGGATCCGGCGGATGTGCAGGGCCCTGCGGTAGAGCTCGAGCATCGACCGCTCGTCGCCGCGCTGTGACTGGGCGGTGAGATGCTTCCAGTGCGGCGGCTGTGGCAGCCATGGAAGTGCGCCGGCGCCTTCGGGGCTGAAGCCGAACGGCGGGGCGTCGCCGGACCAGGGCATCGGCAGGCGGGAGCCGTCGCGGCCGCGGTCGGTGCGCCCCGACCGCTCCCAGGTGGGGTCCTGCAGGGTCTCGTCGGGCAGGTCCTCGACCTCCCACAGACCCAGTTCCTCGCCCTGGTACAGGTAGACGGAGCCCGGAAGTGCCAGCATGAGCAGGGCGGCCGCCCGTGCACGCCGCGTGCCCAGGGCCAGGTCGACCGGGCCGGGCGGAGAGTGGTTGGCGAGGGTGTGGACCGGGCCGTCGGGCTGCGGCCTCCCGAAGCGGGTGAGGTGCCGCACGACATCGTGGTTGGAGAGCGCCCAGGTCGCTGGGGCACCTACGGCGCCCATCGCGGTCAGGGAGCTGTCGATCGCGAGGCGCAGGTGTGCCGCCCGCCACGGGGCTGTCAGATAGTCGAAGTTGAAGGCGGTGTGCAGTTCATCGGCCCGGACGTAGCGGGCCAGGCGCTCGGAGGCGCGTGCACACGCCTCGGCGACGAACACGCGAGGCTCGGGGTAGGAGTCGGCCACCGCGCGCCAGCCGCGGAAGATCTCGTGGACCCCTTCGCGATCCCAGTGGGGATGATCGGGATGGGCCGCCGACGCGACGAGTTCCATGTCCAGGGGACCCAGGTCGGGTAGACCCGGGGCCTTGACCATGGCGTGCGCAACGTCGATGCGGATCCCGTCGACGCCCAGATCGAACCAGAACCGCAGGATCGACTCGAATTCACGGCGGACCAGACGACTGTCCCAGTTGAGGTCGGGTTGCTCGGGAGCGAACAGATGGAGATACCACGGGCCGGCCCCGCCGTCGGGTTCGACGATGCGGGTCCACGCGGAACCACCGAAGACGCTGCGCCAGTTGTTGGGCGGGGTGTCACCCCCCGGGCCGCTGCCCGGCCTGAAGATGTAGCGGTCACGCTCGACGCAGTCCGGGCCGCCCGCCAGCGCCTCGCGGAACCACGGGTGATGGGAGGAGGTGTGGTTCGGCACGATGTCGATCAGGATCCGCAGGCCCAGAGCGTGGATCTCCTCGATCAACTCCCGGGCATCGGTCAGGGTGCCGAAGACGGGATCGATGGCCCGGTAGTCGGCGACGTCGTAGCCTCCGTCGACCATCGGCGAGGGGAACCACGGGTTGACCCACAGAGCGTCCACCCCCAGATCGACCAGGTGGTACAGGCGTTGGTGAAGCCCGGCGAGGTCCCCGACGCCGTCACCGTCTCCATCGGCGAAACTGCGCAGGTAGACCTGGTAGCAGACCGCGTCACGCCACCAGTCGAGGGCCTGGGGAGACGATCGGTCCCCGGAAACGCCCAGGACCCGCCCGGGCGAGCGCTCGCCTCGTCGATCTGCTCTCACCGGCCCAGGATGCCCCGCACATGACGGCCCGTAGCGCTGGCACGCCGGGGAGACGTGCGAGGGGAGCCGTCTCGGTGGGCGCGGTCGCCCGGCGTGGCGCTGGATGCCTGTCGTGGCGTCATGACCGAGAAGCCGACAGTGCCACCACGAACCATCGGCGCGATGGAATACCGAGTCCCTTTACGAAGAGTGCTTCATCCGTTACGCTAAGTAGGTGCAGTGAAATCGCATTCCGGCGTGGCACGGCGACGAACGTGCCCTCACCCGTTACCTGGCCGGCCCGTACCGGATTCCATGACCGAGTACAGCTCTGACGCGGCCAGGCTCCCATCACGGACTCAGCTTGAATCGCTCTGAGCGACCGTTGGGGCTGGCCACCGGACCCTGGTGAAGTACCAGCCCCAGCTGCAGCACCCTCCACCGACAGTGCGAGCTTGGACGGAGATCATCATGGCCACCAGTTACTGGTTCAACGTCCTGGACTATGGCGCGACCGGCAATGGCGTCACGGACGACACCACCGCGATTCAAACCGCGATCAACGCGGTGCCCTCCTCCGGCGGAACGGTCGTTTTCCCCGCGGGTACCTACAAGATCTCCTCAGTGCTGGTGGCCCGCTCCAACCTCGTTCTTGAGGGGGTCAGTGACGGCTCGTCGGTGATCGCACAGAGCAGCACCACCGCCAACGGGCTGACCGGCTCGGACATCACCCGGTTGACCGTCCAGGATCTCACCATCCAAGGGCCGGGCAGCGGCAGCGGCAAGGGGATCGTGCTCACCCGATCGGCCAACCCCGCGACCGTCTCGCTGGCGTTCGCGCGGATGACCGTGAAGTTCTTCGGCGACACCGGAATCGACCTCTCCAACCCGATCGTGTCCACGTTCGAGGGCGTGACCTCGGCCAACAACGGCAACCACGGCTGGAGCATCCACGGTGTCTCCGGAGGTGCTGCAGGGACGAGTTGCTCATTCGCGTCCTGCTACGCCGACACCAACACCAACGCCGGCTTCCATGTCGACACCATGGCCTACTGCTCCTTCGTCGGCTGCGCCGCCGACTACTGCGGCATCGGCTACGAGGTGACCGGCATCGGCAGTCAGGGCATCAGCTTCACCGGATGCGGCGCCGAATCCGCGGTCAACCGCGGCACCGGATACAACGGCTACGGCTGGAAGATCAACGCCGCGATCGGGGTGGGCCTGTACAACTCCTTCACCTACAACAGCCCGAGCATCAGCATCTGGGTCACCGGTGCCGCACGAGCGGTCAGCATCCTCGGTTTCGCCGAGAACACGCCCGCCGGCTCGGCGGTCAACTCGGTCACGGTCGACGCCGGCTGTTCGGCCACCCTCGGCGACTGCAGCAACGTGGCGCCCCTGTCGCTGGCGGGCTACACCAACATCATCAACGACACCGCCGGCGGCACGGTGGCCAGCGGTTTCGTCTACGGCTCGAACTCCGCCTACTACGAAGGCAACGTCTCCACCACCGCCGCACCGACGTCGGCCGAACACCTGACGAGAAAGGACTACGTCGACGCGAAGGTCAACCCCGCCCCCGTCACCCTCACCGACGCGGCCACCATCGCCACCAACGCCGCACTGGGAAACCTCTTCCGCGTCACCCTCAAAGGCAACAGAACGCTGGGCACCCCCACCAACCCCACGGACGGCCAACGCATCACCTGGGAGCTCATCCAGGACGGCACCGGAAGCCGCGCCCTCATCCTCAGTTCCGCATTCGGCCTGGGGACCACCATCTCCTCGACCACACTCACCACAACGCCGAACAAGCGGGACTTCCTCACCGCGGTCTACAACGCCACTGCCGTCAAGTGGTACGTGATCAACTTCGTCAAGGGCTACTGAACCGCGCTGCGGGTTCTTCAGAGACCGCCCGCTCCGCCCAGTTGACCCGCGACGACATCGCAGCCCTCGCCCGAGCCAATAGTGCGACCTGGTCGCCGTCCTCGCCGACCGAGCCGCGCTCTACCAACAGCTCGGACTGGTCCTTACCTACAATCCGGGAAAGCAAAAAGTGCTGGTTGAGATGGATCTCAACCAGCACTTCTCCGGAACCCGTAGGCTCACGGTCTGTGTCCGAGGGGGGACTTGAACGATTCGCCAACCTGGAGTGGGCCTCTGCGGTGCTGGAACTGGAAGGACCGTGACCGGCGGGGCTGGCGCGTTCGGTGAGGGCTGGGCGGCCAGGACAGCGGCGCGATGGCCGCGAAGTCGGCCAGGCCGCCTGCCGGCACTGGGCCTAGCCGTAGGCAGCGATCTGGTTAAAGGCGGGAGTGCCGACAGCGCCGTTCAATATCTCGCATGGGCAGGCCCTCGCCCGCCCCGGTCAGGTCGAGGGCCAGGTCACGCGGGCGAAACTAGTCAAAAGGCAAGGATTCGGGCGGGCCGGCCTGGACTTCCTCCGCGGGCGGATACTCCTGACGGACCTGACCCGCACGATCACAAGATCAGCGACAGAGTCGAATTTTGTGATCCCGACACGTCGACCGTGGACGGGGTCAGGGCCTCGCGGGGGTGTCCAGGTCGTTGGCGTCCTTGCTGATTCCCGGCGGGCAGCAGAAGGCGGCGGCAGCCGTCAGCACGATAGCGAGGCCGCCCGCGAAGATGCCGTAGACCAGGTGCTTGGTGTCCTCGATCGCCTCGCCGTAGACCGCAGAGGTGAACTGGGCCACCACCACACCGATCATGCAGACCATCACTGTGACGAAGGCGGTGCGGCGCTGGTTGTCCCGGATCCTGCGGTACCAGAAGAAGCCGAACACGCCGAGCGCCAGCAGGCCGGGGACGAGGGCCCGCCCGGTCGCGCGGGCGAAGTCGCTGTAGAGCGCCAGCCGGGACTCCAGCGTGCCGGCCGGGTGGCCGGTCTTTGCCGGGTAGGAGCCCAAGTAGTTCGGGTGGGCGGCGGCGAAGTTGTCCATGCCGCCGAGGGTGATGCTGGCGGCGACGCCGGGGTGCTCGACCAGGTAGGTGGCGATGTTGCCGTAGGTCATCTTGTCCGCGATCTCGGGGAACTGCGGGTCCTTCTCCGGCGCGTGGGCGGCCCACCAGTCGTAGCCCTCGTACTGGACGAAGTGCTGCGGGAGGCCCAGATCCTTGGCGGTCTGCGACGGGTCGGAGCTGTGGGCGAGGACGCCGTCGAAGATCATCTCGGTGCGGTTGATCGGCTCGAATGCTTTCATCTGGGTCTGCATGGTGAAGACCCCCGAGACGGAGATCAGCAGCACGGCGACGGCTGGCAGCAGCCTGGGGGCGACCCGGCTGCGCAGTCGGGAGAGCGGCAGGCCGGAGAGCGGCACCCGGACCACCAGCAGCAGTGCGGCGAACGGGACGACCAGGGTTACCGCCTGGGTCTTGGAGGTGATGGCCAGCACCGCCCCCGCCGTGAACAGCAGCAGGCCGCCCTGTTTGGCCCTGGTACTGCCGCCGAAGTGCATCGCCCCGGCGGTCACGAAAAGGATCCCGACCAGCCCGGCCAGCTCGCTGTACGGAGATATCGAGTAGCCGGCAAAGGCGGTGTCGCCCACCACGACGAACAGTGCCGCGCAGATCAGCAACCGCACGATCACGCGCCCGCGGAGCGCCGCCGCGAAGATCGTGAAGACGAAGGCGACGACGACGCAGAAGAGTAGTCCGAGCGCCCGCAGGTCGAACGCCCCGGGGTAGCCCCAGAGGTGGCTCAGCGGCTTGGCCAGGTGCATCAGCAGTTGCTCACTGCTGGTGTAGGTGTTGGTCGCGGTGCAGGCGCCGTGCGGCCCGTAGTCGTACCGGGGGTTCAGGAACTTGAACCAGCGCATGGAGTCATTGGGGACGTGGACGGCCAGGTTCAGGCCGCACATCCGGCTCGGCCCGTCCCCGTTGTCGGCCATGCCGACCGGTCCGGGTATGAACAGCCGCACCAGCATGAGCACACCGGCCGCGATGCCGACGATCGGCGCGAGGACCCAGGGCCTGGCGAGAACGTCGAAGGGACGCTTTCGTTCGACAGCTGCCTGGCTTGTCCGATGTGCGGTGGTTGATCTGCTCACCTGGGCACCTTAGTGCACAGAATCTTATCCAGGGCACATGTCTGATTCGGGTGCTGTCACGTTGGTCGGGGTGTGGGCGCTGGGGTGTGGACGCCAGGGGGGGCAGATTGTGGTGGGGCTGAGTGGTGGCGCCGACTCGGGCTGTGGCGGGCAGGTCGGCGGTGCCGACGATTTCGCCGCCGATGATTTGTCTCCAGATCGTTAAGCGGATGGTCATTTCGATGCGGCGTTCGGTGTTGGTGAGAAGGTGACGGCGGGGCCGGAGGCGGGGTGAGATGCCGCTGAACGCGGACGGGAACCGCTGCGCTCCGTCGGCGCTGCGGAAGCCTTTCATGGCGCGTTCGCGCGCTCTGGTCGGATGGTGGGAATTTCTCGGCCCGGTTGTTCGGATCCTTGTGCGAGCGGTGCTCCACTGAGGGCGTCACCTGCCGTTGGGCGGCGCCGTAGGAGCGGAGCTTGTCGGTCACGATCTTGCGCGGCACGGTGCGGGTCTTCTGCAGCAGTTTTCTGAAGAACTGGCCGGCCGCGTCGCTGTCCCGTCGGCTCTGCATGAGGATGTCGAGCGCCTTACCGTCGGCATCGACCGCGCGCCACAGGTAAATCCGCTCGCCGTTGATCTTCACGACGAACTAACTAGTCGAGGCGCCACTTGTCCCCCGGCCTCGGGTGCTGGTGGTGCGGGGTATTGGCGCAGGCATGTCCGAATTTCAGGCACCACCAGCGCACGGTCTCGACCGTACGGGATGACTGTTCGGGTGGCGGCGAGTTCGGCGGGACACCGGGGGGCGGGTCCGGCCTGTCGTCCCCGCACCCGCCGCCAAGGCATGCGCCGAGCGGTCGGTTTTGGCCTGTCCGGGCGGCTGCCTGTGTTGTCGGCCGAACGGTAGCCCGAGGGGGCCTGCAGCGTGGCTGCAGGCCCCCTAGGTTGGTTGGTGTGGAGTGGTCAGGAGTTGCTGTAGAGGGTGGTGACCTGGGCGGCGCTCAGGGCGGTGGGGTAGGTGCGGACGTCGCTGACGCTGCCGTTGACCTGGTCGTAGAGGGCGGTGGAGCCGGCGAGGCTGTTGGCTCCGATGTCGAGGGGTCCGCCGGTGTTGTACTGGGGGGTGGTGTTGGTGGCGGTGGCCTTGGCAACGCCGTTGACGTAGAGCGTCATGGTGTGGCTGCCGACGTCGTAGACGCCGGTCAGGTGAGTCCAGGTGCCGGCGGTGGCGGGCGACATGGCGGTCGGGAAGGCGCTGGACGCGTCGTCGGTCGTGGTCGTCTGGAAGATCCAGCCGCCCATGGCGTTGCTGTAACCGAGGTAGAAGGCCTGGTGGTTGACGGTTCCCTGGCCCAGGGCGATCTGGGATCCGGACAGGGCGTTGATCTTCAGCCAACAGGAGACGGTGTAGCTGGTGCTGCTGTTGACGGCGGGCGCGGTGGCGCGGACGACGGAGTCGGTCCCGTTGAAGACAGCCGCACCGTTCGCGGTGCCGTCGTGGTTGGCGGCCCAGGTGACGCTGCTGCTGGGGGCGGCGGGGTTGGTACCCGCAGTGTCGGCTCCGGCAGTGGCACTGGTGAGCTGCCACTGGTCGGCGCTGAGCAAGGAGGAGTTGCTGTAGAGGGTGGTGACCTGGGCGGCGCTCAGGGCGGTGGGGTAGGTGCGGACGTCGCTGACGCTGCCGTTGACCTGGTCGTAGAGGGCGGTGGAGCCGGCGAGGCTGTTGGCTCCGATGTCGAGGGGTCCGCCGGTGTTGTACTGGGGGGTGGTGTTGGTGGCGGTGGCCTTGGCAACGCCGTTGACGTAGAGCGTCATGGTGTGGCTGCCGACGTCGTAGACGCCGGTCAGGTGAGTCCAGGTGCCGGCGGTGGCGGGCGACATGGCGGTCGGGAAGGCGCTGGACGCGTCGTCGGTCGTGGTCGTCTGGAAGATCCAGCCGCCCATGGCGTTGCTGTAACCGAGGTAGAAGGCCTGGTGGTTGACGGTTCCCTGGCCCAGGGCGATCTGGGATCCGGACAGGGCGTTGATCTTCAGCCAACAGGAGACGGTGTAGCTGGTGCTGCTGTTGACGGCGGGCGCGGTGGCGCGGACGACGGAGTCGGTCCCGTTGAAGACAGCCGCACCGTTCGCGGTGCCGTCGTGGTTGGCGGCCCAGGTGACGCTGCTGCTGGGGGCGGCGGGGTTGGTACCCGCAGTGTCGGCCCCGGCAGTGGCACTGGTGAGCTGCCACTGGTCGGCGCCGAGGAAGGAGGTGTTACTGACCCAGGCCGGGGCGCCGTTCGCGGTGTAGAGGACCAGGTTGCCGTCGGGCTGCAGCAGCAGCGACGCACCCGTGTCGCCGTTGGTGCCGGTGGCCCACAGGGCGTTGGTCTGGTTGGCGGCATCGGTGGCGGTCGGGTAGGCGACCAGGTTGCCGTCGCTCTGCATGGTCATCACCGCGCCCGGGTTGCTTGCGGTGCCGACCTGGTAGAGCGGGCTGCCGGCGACGGTGACCGTCAGCTGGCCCTGGTTGAAGGACATGGTGTTGGCGTTGCTGCTCCAGCTGGATCCGCTGGGGTAGGTGGTGCTGTCGGAGGGAAAGAGCACAGCACCGGGGGTTCCGGAGGCGCCGGCGACCTGGTTCGGGGTCAGGGCCTGGCTCCAGGTCTGCAGTTGGGAGACCGCTCCGTTGAAGTAGGAGTAGGGCGCGTTGTTGTAGAGGTAGTCGCCCACGACCAGGTTGCCACGGAACAGCGTGGAGGCGACGGGGGTGTGCGGGCCGCTGGCGGCGTCAACGCCGTTGACGTACAGGGCCATGAGCTTGTTCGCGGCACTGTAGGTGACGGTCAGGTGCGTCCAGACACCCGTGGTGACGCTGGAACCGTGCACGCAGTCGTAGACCCAGCCGGTGGTGTCGGTGGGAGCCAGGCAGAAGAACCACTGCTTGGTGTTGGCGTCCGGGAAGACGATCAGCCCCGAAGAGTGGGCCCCGCTCTGCGAGACGGTCACCCCGCCCAGGATGTTGGGCCGGGCCCAGATCGAGAGACTGAAATCGCCGCTGAGGTTCAGGGCAGGCGCCGAGGTGGTCAGCGCCTGGCTGGTGGTGGCGACACCAGTGTTCATGCTGATGTCGGGACTGAACACGTCGCCGGTGCCCCAAGAGGGGGCGCCGGTGCCGACTGCGGACAACGGCAGGGGAGTGCTGCCGGCCTGGTCGGTGGCCGTGTTGGCGCCCACCGCGCCGCTGGTCTGGTCGTCCAGGTCCCAGGCGTGAGCAAGTGGGGCCAGGGTGTCGGTGGGCGCGGTGCCCTGGAAGGCACTGTCGCCAGCGGCCATCAGGTTGGCGGTCACCTTGCCCGAGGCGTCGGTGGCCCACAGGTCCGGGGTGCCGTCACCGTTGATGTCGGCCGCCTGCAGGGTGAGCGCGGCGTTGGTGTTCCAACCGGCCGCGACCTTGGTCTGGGTGTAGCCCAGGGCGCCGGTGGTGGCGTTGTAGGCCAGGCCGGTCCACAGGTAGAGGTCGCCGGTGGACTTGTTCCACAGGTACATCGCCGTGCCCGGGGTGGGGCTGGTGGTGGGGAGCTGGGTGGTGGCGATGGTCCAGCTGTTCCAGTCGGCCCCACCGGCGGGAGTGGGCAGGGGGGCGCCCGTGCTGGTGTTGATGACGGGGATGGTGTTGCCGATGCCGCCCTGGGTGCCGTAGGTGCCGATCGGCGAGCTGCCGGGGTAGAGGTTCAGGCTGTAGCCGGAGGTGGCGTCGCCGGAGATGCCGATCAGGTCGGGGTAGGGGTTGTTGTCGCCGGTGGTGTTTCCGGCATTGGCGAGCTGGACAGGGCTGTCGTTGTTGCTGTCGAACAGGGCCCCGGATTGGATGATCGTGGCGCTGGTGGAGTTCAGGGCCGAGCCGTCGCCGTTTCCGGGGATGATCTCGCCCACTCCGGCGTGGGGGCCGGCGGGGTAGTAGACCAGGACGTCCTGCAGGTTGTCGTTGGTGAACCGGCCGCTGAAAGCGATCGCGCCGGCGTAGTCGGCGGGCGAGCCGGTGCCGGTGCCGCCCGTGGTGTTGATTCCACTGCCGTGGAGGCCGATGTCGGTGGCGGAAGAGTTGATATGGCCGTTGCCGGGGTGGCCGGGGCCGGCCTGTCCCGAGTTGAGCCACAGTCCGGCGGGCAGCTGGTGCTGGCCGCCCACGGTGAGCAGGTCCGCGATGCCGCTGCCGGTGAGGTCACTGTCGGCGGCGGGCGTGGCGGGGGCGGCGGAGGTGAAGACCGTACTTGCCGTGTCGCCGTAGTTGGCGCCGGCCGAGAGGCTGGTGACTGTCAGCGTGTTCGTGATGCGGCCGGGCGTGATCGTGACCGATCCGCTGCTGGCGGCCAGGGCGTGCGGGGCGCCGCCGTTGAGCTGGTAGACGTAGCTGGACGGGGTGACACCACCTGGAGCGGGGCTGATGGTGAAGGCGCACTTCTCAGCGATGGCGCCCACGGTCGGCGGGTTGCTGCTGCCGGCCACAGGGGCGGTGACGGGGCAGTTGGCGCTGTTGCTGGGCAGGGTGATCACCGGAGCGCCGGGCCGGGTGGGGTCGAAGGTGAAGGAGCACAGGTTGGACCAGCCACTGGTGAAGTGGAAGTCGTTGCCCATGGCCTGCCAGTCGACTTGGAGGGCCTTGCTGTTGGCGGCCGCTTCAAGGGTTGCCTTGGGGATCTTCAGCGCGAGGGTGCTGCCCGAGGGGGCGGTCAGCACGGTGGAGTCGCTGCTGGCGATGGTGGCTCCGGTGGCGTGGTTCACCGCGGAGAATGCGACACCCACGGTGCCGCCGTCCTGGTCGCTTTCCCTGGCGTACAGGGTCACGTCGCCGTCTCCCACCGTGCTGCCGGTGCAGGAGGTGGTCGGCGAGGTGCTCAGGGTGTCGGGCGTGTTGGGGGCGTGGTCGTAGGTGGTGTCGTAGGTGACGGTGTTCGCGAACTGCTTCCAGCCGTACTGGTCCGACTCGTCCGCGGCCTTGAGGCCCAGGGTGAGCGTAGACCAGTGGTACCGCGCGGCGTTGGCCATCGCGCTGGACATGTCGAAGCCGACGCCCGCGGTGGGACAGGAGGAGTTGTAGCCGTGGGCGACGGTCTGGGTGGCGCCGACCTGGTTGCTCAGGGTGGGCGGGTTGTCCCAGGTGGTGCCGGAGGAGATGTAGCTGGACTGCCACAACTGCACGCCGGTGGCGTTGCACGAGGGCGACCAGTCCTCGGTGAAGTTCAGGCTGGAGGACAGGATGGTGGAGTCGTAGATCTGCGACGGTATCGACAGCTGCACGAAGGACCGTGAGACGAACGTGGGTGACTGCCAGTTCTGGTCGCCGACCTGCAGCTGGCCGGACGTCTTCCAGTAACTGGTGCCGTGGAAGTTCGAGTTGATATTGGTCCAGGAGTCCAGCGGGGTGGCTGCCGAGGGTGCGATGAAGGTGGGGTCGATGTAGACCGGGTACACCGTGCCGGGGCCGGTGAGCAGGGATGCCGTCGGGGTGAGCGAGATCGTCTGAGCGGACACGCTGGTGGCGATCGGTGCGGTGTGCGCGCCCAGGCCCGGGCCGGTTGCCGAGGAGGCGATCGGCTGGCCAGTGGCGGGGTCGACCAGCTTGCCCGTGGTCGGGTCGGTCACCGGTGCGCTCGGCGGCGCGGAGGCCACCGGTGCGGAGCTCGGCGCAGCGGCCTCGACCTTGGAGGACGTGAGCGGGGCGGTCTTTGACGGGGTGGACACGGCTTGCGTCGCGGAGTCCCACATCTGGGCGGCCTGCGAGGTGTAGACCGGGTGGCCCGACGCGTCCTTCGCACTCACGTTGCCCGCACTGTCCGCGGACAGCTTCAGCGCCTTGGTCTTGGTGGCCAGCTGCAGGGTCTTGAGCGCCGGATTCGCCGCGGCCGCCGCGGTCTTGACGATCAGGGTGTCCTCGAAACCGCCTTGGGCGTCCACGACCACTGACAGGTCCACCGAGGGCAGGACGTTCGTGTAGGTGGCGGTGCTGCCGGAGAGGCTCGGTGTCGGCAGGGCCATCGGCAGCGAGACGGCCAGGGACCGTCCGGCGTCGTCCATGGAGGCCAGCGGTCCGCTGCCGCCGCCGGACAACGACAGGGCGCTGGTGGACACCGATGGCGAGATGCTGCCGTCGGCGTTCTTCACCAGCGTCGCGTCGAGGTTGTGCCAGCTGCCGCCCACCTTCTTGCGGACCGGCGCGAGGGACTGGCTCAGGGTCAGGGTCCCGTTGGGGTTGGCGGTCAGCGTGCTGCTGTTGGTCGTCGCCGCGCTGGCCTGAACGGCCTTGCCCGAGGACGTGGCCTGCGCGAGCGCCTGCTGCACACCTACCGCGGCCGGGCTCGCGGCACCGCTGCCGACTGGAGTGGCCGCCTGGGCCATGGCGGGCAGTGCGGCGGCGCCTGCGGTCAGCAGGCCGAGTGCTGTCAACGCGCTGAGCGCTCGCAGCAGCGAGCGCGCAGGTGTACGCGCGGGGGAGGTGTGCATGGGTTCTTCACTCTCTGACCGGAGGTCGATCGCCTCCGAATACCCGTCACCGTAAGCACTGCTCAGACAAGTTCCATCCGAAGTGATCCAGAGCACAGGCGTAAATGTCCTCTTACGTCGTGATGTATCCGGGCCTCCCCAGCGGATCGTGTTTGATCCGTAACCGGAATTCCATGATCCGCATGTGATCGTTGCGCCATCAGACCAGGTCAGCGGCATCCTGCCGCTGACTCTGGCCTGTCGTCATGCTCATTTTCAGGGAACGGATTCACGTGATGGTGCTGCTGCTGCACAACCAAGGCGGGGCGAGAACGCGGCGCAGACGCGCACGACTGCGGGCTGTGTCCACCGCGATGGCGGGCATTCTGGCGATGGGTGCCACCTCGGCCATGGGCCAGGTTCCCGCCCCCAAGTCGCTTGCCCCGCACGCGTCGGCGCCCTCCCTGCCGGCCACTCCGTCGGTGAAGAACGTGGTCCCGGTGGCGCCGAAGGGCATCACCCGCCCCGCGTCGGCACCCGCCTACCGCCCCGTCGCGACCACCTGGCCCAAGGCGGCCAACGCGACCGTGACGCTCGGCGCACCGGCCGCGACCCAGCCAGGGGCCGCTCCCGCCGCCGCGGCGGTGGGCCCGGTCACGCTCACGCCTCTGGCGCCCAAGAGCGGCTCCTACCAGGGGCCCAGCAGCGCGCAGGTCAGCGTCAAGGACCAGGCGACCGCGGCCAAGGCCGGCGTCAACGGCGTCCTCTTCACCGTGAACCCCGCCACAGACGGAGCAGGCGCGGCCAACGTCCGGCTGGACTACTCGGCCTTCGCCCAGGCTTACGGAGCAGGCTACGGATCACGGCTGACCCTGGTCGAACTGCCCGCCTGCGCGCTGACGACACCCCAGGTCGCCGCCTGCCGCGTCCAGCACCCCCTGGGTGCCACCAACAACGCCAAGAGCAAGCAACTGTCCGCTCAGCTCCAGCTCCAGGCGGTCGGCGCCCCGAGCACCGCGGGCATTTCCTCGACTGCGCCCGCCGCGAGCGGATCGGCGGTCAAGGCCGCCTGGATCCAGTCCTCCGCCGTGAAGCCCCAGGCCGTGCAGGCGTCTGCCAGCACGTCGAACGCCATGGTGCTAGCGGCGGTCTCCGGCTCCGGCGGTGGTGACGGCGGCGGGCCGACCGGCTCGTTCGGCTCCACCAGCCTGAAGGCGGCGGGTTCCTGGGAGGCCGGGACCTCATCCGGCTCATGGACGTACAGCTACCCGATGACCGTGCCGCCGGCGTCCTCGGCGCTCACCCCGAAGCTGTCCCTGGACTACGACTCCGGGTCCGTCGACGGCCAGACCGCAGCCTCACAGGCCCAGTCCGGCTGGGCCGGTGACGGCTGGAGCATGCCGCAGTCGTTCATCGAGCAGAGCTTCACCTCCTGCTCCGACAATCCCGAGGGCAGCGCCTCGCCGACCTCGACGGGCGACGAGTGCTACGCGGGCCCGATCCTGACGCTGTCGTTGAACGGCGCGAGCACCGCCCTGGTCTGGGACTCCACCCACAGCAGCTGGAAGGCCGCCGACGACAACGGTGACGTGGTCACCCATGTCACCGGCGCCAACAACGGCGACGGCACCTACAACACGGACTACTACACCGTCACCGACCGTCAGGGCACGACGTACTCCTTCGGCCGCAACCAACTGCCCGGCTGGACCAGCGGCAAGCCCACCACGAACTCGGTGGACACCGAACCGGTCTACTCCGCCCACGCCGGCGACCCCTGCTACAACGCGGCGGGCTTCACCTCCTCGGTCTGCACCATGGGCTACCGCTACAACCTTGACTACGTCAAGGACGTCCACGGCAACGCCATGTCCTATTACTACGACCAGAACACCAACTACTACGGCCAGGACAACGGCGCCGCGAACACGTCCTACGTGCGCGACTCGCACCTGGACCACATCGACTACGGCTTCACCGACGGCAACGCCTTCGGCACCGTCGCTGACAAGGTCGCCTTCAACACCGCGGACCGCTGCACCAGCGGCACCGCCTCCTGTGACCCGCTGAACTCCACCACCCAGGCCAACTGGCCCGATGTCCCCTACGACCTGGCCTGCGCCTCGGGTACCACCTGCTCCAGCTACTCGCCGGCGTTCTACTCCACGGTGCGCCTGGCCTCGATCGCCACCGAGCAGTACAACACCACGACCTCGGGCTACAACACGGTCGACACCTACACGCTCACGCACACGCTGCCGGTCACCGCGGACGGCGGCGCCACCCTGTGGCTGGCGTCCATCGCGCACACCGGCTCCGACACCAGAGCCGGCGGGACGACCACACCGATCACGCTGCCGTCGGTCTCCTTCGGCTCGGTCGACATGCCCAACCGGGTGGACACCTCGGTCGACGGCCTGCCCGCGCTGTACCGCTACCGCATCGCCACGGTCACCACCGAGACCGGATCGGTGATCGGCGTGCAGTACGGCCAGACCAGCCCGTGCACCGCCCCGGTCACCACCAGCCCCGCTAGCAACACCAGTTCGTGCTACCCGGTGTACTGGACCCCGCAGGGCTACACCGCCCCGATCCTGGACTGGTTCAACAAGTACGTGGTCCAGAAGGTCACCCAGTCCGACCCCACTGGCGGAGCCGTGGCCACCGCCACCTCCTACCAGTACTCCGGCGCGGCCTGGCACTTCGACGACGACGAGGTCGTGCAGCCCAAGAACCGCACCTACGGTCAGTGGCGCGGCTACGGCGATGTGAAGACCTTCAACGGCGACATCACCAACGACAAGCAGACCGAGTCCGAGACCACCTACTACCAGGGCATGTCCGACGACAACAACACCACCGCCGTCACCCTGACGGACTCCCAGGGCGGCACCCACGACGACAACGACCTGCTGGCCGGCTCGGCACTCGAGCAGACCAGTTACCTGGGCGCGGGCGGACCGGTCGACCACTCGGCGATCACCTCGTACTGGGTCTCGCCCGCCACCGCGTCCCGCAACCGCATCGGCCTGCCCGCGCTGACCGCGAACAAGGTCGTGCCCGTGGAGGAGTGGAGCCGTCAGGCCCTGACCGACGGCGGCACCACCACCTGGCGTGTGAACGAGACCGACACCGCCTACGACGCCACCACCACCGACGCCGACTTCGGCCTGCCCACCGCCGTCTACACCCACACCGTTCCGGCGAACCCTGCCTACGACCAGTGCTCGCTCAGCAACTTCGCGGCCCCGAACACCGCCGCGAACCTGGTCGGCCTGCCCAGCGGCAGCGAGACCGACGCGGTCGCCTGCGGCGGCTTCACCGAAGGCACCACCAGCAGCGTCCCCGGTTCGGTGAACACCCTGACCGCACCGGGCAGCGTCACCCGCCCCGACCAGGTCGTCAGCGCCACCCGCACCCTGTACGACGACCCCACCGACGCGGCCGCCTGGCCCCAGCCCAGCTACACCTTCCCGCAGACCGCGGCCCCCACCAAGGGCGATACCTCGATCCACCAGAAGCTCACCGGCTACACCGGGTCCACTCCGGTCTGGACCACGCAGAGCACCGAGGTCAACGACAGCGCGGGTCGACCCACCGACAGCTACAACGCGGCCGGCGCCAAGACCCACCTCGCCTACACCACCGACGCGGTCGGTCTGATCACCGCCACCACCGCCACCAACGCGCTCGGCCAGAGTGCCTCCACCACCGTCGACCCGGCCCGTAACCTGAGCCTGACCAGCACCGACCTCAACGGCGTGGTCACCACGGACCAGTACGACCCGCTGGGCCGCATCACCGCAGCCTGGTCCGACTCGCGGGCCACGACGCTGGCGGCCAACGCGACCTACACCTACACCGTCTCCAACACCGGCATCACCGCAGTCACCACCGACAAGCTCGACGAAGCCTCGAGCTACGTGGTCTCCACCGTCCTGTACGACGCGATGGCGCGCCCGAGGCAGACCCAGTCCTCCACCCCGCAGGGCGGACGGATGGTCACCGACACCTTCTACGACTCGCGCGGCTGGAAGGCGTCCACCTACAACGGCTGGTGGGACTCGGCCACCGGCCCCAACACCACCCTGGTGTCCGCGGCCAACCTCAAGGACGAGGTCCCCAACCAGGACTACTACACCTACGACGGCCTGGGCCGCGTCGTAGTCGACCAGTCCGAGAAGGACAACCTGCTGGTCTCGGCGACCACCACGGTCTACAACGGCGACCGCACCACCGTCATCCCGCCCTCCGGCGGCACCGTGAAGTCCACGCTCACCGACCCGCTGGGTCGCAGCAGCGAGCTCGACTCCTACACCGCCGCTCCCACCCTGAACACGCCAGCCGACACCTTCGCGGGCATCTGGTCGGTCTCCGGCGGCACCAGCCAGGCCACCACCTACGGCTACGACAGCCACGGCAACCAGAACACCACCACCGCCAGCGGCTCCACCTGGACCACCACCTACGACATGCTCGGCCAGGCCGTCTCCAAGCAGGACCCGGACGCCGGGACCAGCACGATGGCCTACGACGCGGTCGGGAACCTGGTGCAGGCCACCGACTCCCGGGGCAAGACCACCAGCTCCACCTACGACGCGCTCGGCCGCCAAATAGGCAGCTACGACGCCCCGGTCTCCGGCCAGTCCACCACCAACCGGCTCACCGCCAACGTCTACGACAACAGCAACAACGCCGTCACCGGCATGAAGTACCCCCTCGGCCACCTCACCACCGCTACCTCCTACGACAGCACCGGTCTCGCCTACACCACCCAGGCGATGAACTTCAACGTCTTCGGAGAGTCCCTCGGCGAGAAGGTCACCATCCCCGCGAGCCCCGCTGCCGGCTCACTCGCTGCGACCTACACCTTCCAGCACTCCTACAGCACCACCACAGGCCTGCCCGCCAAGAGCACCATCCCGGCGGCGGGCGGCATGGCCGCCGAGACCGTCGGCTACAGCTACATCGGAGCCCTCGACCTGCCCAGCGGGATCGGCGGCCTGAACGTCTACGCCCAATCCACCAGCTACGACGCCTACGGCCACGTCCAGCAGGAGACCCTGGGCACCGGTACGACCACGCAGGCCTTCATCACCGACACCTACGACCCCCACACCAGCGCGCTCACCGACCAGTTGGTCACGCGTTCCACCAACACCCCCAGCGCGGTGGACGAGCAGAACTACACCTACGACCCCGCCGGCAACATCACCAAGCAGGTCTCCACCCGTCTGGGTGCCGCCACCGCCACCGAGACCCAGTGCTACCAGTACGACGCACTGGACCGCCTCAACCAGGCATGGACCGCCACCGACTCCTGCGCCGCCACCCCGGCGACCGGTAGCTCCAGCACCGTCGGCGACCAGCTCAGCGGCGGCAGCGCCTACTGGACCGCCTGGACCTTCGACGCCCTGGGCCAGCGCACCAGCCAGGTCGCCCACTCCACCACCGGCGGAACCGACACCACCACCGGCTACACCTACAACGGCAACGGCACCAACCAGCCACACACCCTGACCGGCACCAGCACCACCGGCGCCAGCACCTCCACCACCAGCGCCGGCTACGACTCCGCCGGCAACACCACCGCCCGCACCACCCCCAGCGCCGGGACGCAGAACCTCACCTGGAACGACGCCGGCCAGCTCACCCAGATCAGCGGCGGCACCGCCGGCACCACCAACTACGTCTACGGCCCCGACGGCAGTGTCCTGCTCCAGGAGGACCCCGGCACCACCACCCTCTACCTGCCGGGTGAACAGCTCACCCTGAACACCACCACCAACACCACATCCGGCAACCGCTACTACCCGATGCCCGGCGGCGGCACCGCGGTCCGCACCGGCACGGGCAGCAGCAGCACCTACGCCTTCGAGATCACCGACCAGCACGGCACCAGCGGCCTCTCCCTGGACGCCACCGCCCAGAACCCCACATGGCGCCAGTTCACCCCCTACGGCGCCCCCCGCGGCACCACCGGAACCTGGAACGACAGCCGCGGATTCCTCAACGCCCCCACCAACACCGACACCGGCCTCACACTCCTCGGAGCTCGCCAGTACGACACCACCACCGGGCGCTTCATCAGCCTCGACCCCCTCTTCGAAGCCACCGACGACCAACTCCTCAACGGCTACACCTACACCGCCGACAACCCCATCGGCCAAGCCGACCCCAGCGGCCTGCGCCCCGACGACTGCGCCGAAGCAGGCTTCGCCTGCGGCAGCGGACCCGGCGGCACCACCACTGTCACCGACCCCGAAGGCGAGGTCGTCAACGAGCAGAGTGGCCAGGTCGTCGCCAAGACCCACCCGCCCCACACCTACGGCGTCGGCCCGTTCGACCCCGGCTCCTGGGGTGACAGCACCGGCTTCGCCCAACGGCACCACATCTGGAACAACGTCACCAACAAGAAGTGGGACGACTCCTGGGCCCAAGCCCGCGCTCAGCTCGCTGCCCAGGAAAAGGCTGAAGCAGCCGCCCGCGCATCCGAAGCGGCAGCAGAAAAGCAGGCCCTCCAACAGCAGGCCAAGAGCACGAGCGGGGGGTTCTCCTGGAGCAAGGCCGGTCTTGCCGCCGGTGCCGTGGGCTTGACCGCGGCGGACATCGCCCAACTCGGCCTTGACCCCGTCACCGATGCCGCCGATGCTGCCGATATCGGTGCCCTGGCCGCATCGGGCGACGCGGCTGCGGGTGGTGACGTCGCAGCAGCGGGCGGTGACGCCGCAGCAGCGAGTGGTGACGCCGCAGCAGCGAGTGGTGACGCCGCGGCAGCGAGTGGTGACGCCGCGGCAGCGACGGTGAGTGACGACAGCAGTGCGATCGACTGGAAAGCGGAATGGGATGCCTTGCCCCGGGGGAAACAATCGCACGTAAAACTGGCGGACTCCCCTGAAGATCTCAGGGGTCTGTTCGACCGTTGGACGTCCGGAGCGGATCGGCTTCCCGCACGTGGTCCCAAAATTCCTGACGTGATGAAGCTGCAGGATGGTCCTATAATGCAGTGGCGTGTCGTATCCGGCTCGGGAGGCGAAACGATCGATATCGACCGAGGGGTTGGAGACATCTTGAAGGTGCATCTGTGATGGACAAGAGTGACATCGTTCGCGAAGTTCTTGTCGAAGGGCTGGATGACTGGGTTTCAGTCATCGCCCTCGTTCGATATTCCATGGAGTCTGAGCCGGACAATTTTGAGAAATTGACCTCAGATATTCTGGGTGAGCTCCTGGGTGACGGCCTTGTTGCTGTAGGGGATCTCGGGGAGACTGGCTTCGAACGACGGCCGGGAAATGCGGAAGACAACGCACGGCGAGTCCTGCGTGAGTTGAAGGAGGGTTCTTGGAACCCGCCCGACGGCGGCTGCTGGCTATGTAACACTGATGCCGGCGACGCCCGTGCCCGTCTCCTGCTTGATGCTCCGGCTTCGGGATCGTGACGAGAAGCAGCGGCTGATTGTTGCGGAAGAGACGGATCTCCCGGCCTCTTGATCGGGGCGTCCGGGGTTTGACGTCCTGGTGGCGACAGACAGCTGTCCTGAATTGCCGAACGGCCGCTCACCCTCTGGGTGAGCGGCCGTTCGGCATGTTTGGAACTGGAACGGCATTCCGCATGATCCTATTCCAGTGGTTCTGCCGAGCGGTAGCCTGGACTTGACCTTGACGCAAAAGGGCCGCTCGGGTCGGATTCAGTGCAGCACTGCGGGATCTTGGTGGTTAATTCCAACGTGCCTGCCGAGCAGGTGAGATGACTTGCTGTGCTCCAGGAACTGGGAGCATGGAGCTCGTTGGTCTTCCTCGGGTTTGCTGACGGAACGGAGCGAGTGGTGTCGGTGCAGCCGCGGCCTTGGCCGGAGCCGGATCCTGTGGGACTCTGTCGCTCGATTCTTCGCAATCGGCTGACGTGCGGGTTTGTGGGTGGGATGGTGTTGGGGATCGGTCGGTTCACGGGGAAGTGAGGGGGGATCGGCGCGGTGTCGCTGCGTCCTGTCCCGGCCCCCGAGGTTCCGGGGGTGACGGCTCGGGTGGCCCGGGCGGCGTTCCCCAAGGGCTGCCTGGCGATGCGGGTACGTGATGAGCTCGGTGTGCTGTTCCAGGACGCGGACTTCGCGGCGGCGTTCCCCGCGCGGGGTGGCCCGGGTCTTGCCCCGGGCATGCTCGCGGTCGTATCGGTGATGCAGTTCGCCGAACGGTTGACGGACCGCCAGGCAGCTGACGCGGTTCGCGGCAGGATCGACTGGAAATACTTGCTGGGGCTGGAGTTGGAGGACGAAGGCTTCCTCTTCTCGGTCCTGTCAGGTTTCCGCGAACGGCTGGTCGAGCACAGCGCGGAGCAGGTGGTTTTGGACCGGCTGCTGCAGCGGCTGTCCGAGCTCGGATTCCTGCGTGCCGGTGGCCGCGTGCGCACCGATGCCACTCATGTCCTTGCTCTGGTAAGGGACTTGAATCGGCTGGAGTTCTGCACCGAGACGCTGCGGTGCGCGCTGGAAGCCCTGTCGGTCGCCGCCCCCGACTGGCTGCGCGGAGCCCGGATCGCGGACGCGTCCTGGCAGGACCGGTACGGGCAGCGGGCCGACTCCTACCGCCTGCCCAAGGGCGAGCCGGAGCGCGGGGCGTTCGCGGTGCAGGTCGGAGGCGACGGCTTCACCCTGCTGGAGGCGGTCCACCACCCGGACACACCCGCCTGGCTGCGGCAGCTGCCGGCCGTGCAGGTCCTGCGCCGGGCGTGGATCCAGCAGTACCACCGCGACTACAACGTCGAGGGGGTGCGTTGGCGGGAGGGCAAGGACCTTCCGCCGGGCAGACTCCGGCTGGTCAGCTCGCACGATCCGGACGCGCGCTGCGGCGGCAAGCGCGGCATGCTCTGGGACGGATAGAAGGTCCACTACAGCGAGACCTGTGACGACGACCTGCCGCACCTGATCGTGAACGTGGCCACCACCCACGCGGCCGTCGACGACTCCACCCAGGTCCAGCCCGTTCATGACGTCCTGGCCCGCCGGGGCCTGACGCCCGGCAAGCACCTCGTCGACGGCGGCTACACCTCCGCCGCGATCGTCCTGGCCGCCCGCGCCGAAGGAATCGACCTCACCGGCCCGCTCCCACCCGCCAGCTACCGCCAGACCCGCGAGGGCAAGGGCTTCGCGCTCACCGACTTCACCATCCACTGGGACGAGCAGTACGCGATCTGCCCGCGCGGAGCCAAGAGCCGCTACTGGGGTCACACCCGCATGGACGGCCATCCGTGCACCGTCGTCCTCTTCCCCGAGTGGGACTGCCGCAACTGCAAGGTCCGGCCCTCCTGCACCACCGGCTTCACCCGCCGCTGACCCTCACCCCCGCGAGGAGCACGAACTCCTGTAGTCACAACGCAAGTTGCAGGAAACCGACGAGTGGAAGCAGCAGTACGCCACCCATGCCGGCGTCAAAGGCACGATCTCCCACGCCGTGCGCACCACCACCATCCGCCGCAGCCGCTACCGCGGCCAGGCCAAGACCGGCCTCGCCCACGTCCTCAGCGCCGCCGCGATCAACCTCCACCGCATCGACGCCCACCGGAGCGGACGCCCCCTCGGCACCACCCGCCGCACCCACTTCGCCGACCTCGACCTCACTCCGCGAACACGCCACAGGTGAATCGAGCGACAGACTCCTACGGCGTCGAACTCTGGGTGCCGGAGGTCGGCGGCCCGATCGACCCGGAGGGCGAGGCTCACGACATCATCATGTCCGTCTTCGGCGGCATGTCGAATGCGGAACGCTCCCGCATCAAGATCCGCGTCCGCTCGGCCATGGCTGCCCAGGCCAAGCTGGAGGGCCGCTTCCTCGGCGGCCGCCCGCCCTACGGCTACATGATCGTCGACGGTGGCCCGCACCCCAACCCCGCCAAGGCAGCCGACGGCAAGCGCTTGCGCATCCTGGTCATCGACCCGATCGCCGGACCCATCGTTCAGCGGATCTTCAACGAGTACATCCGAGGCCGGGGCATCTTTGCGATCGCTGAATGCCTCACGCGCGACGGCATCCTGCCGCCCTCCGCCCACGACCGCGCCCGCAACTCCCACCGCGAGGGACTGGCGTGGGGCAAGTCCGCCGTGCGGGCCATCCTCCTCAACCCGCGCTACACCGGGTACCAGGTCTGGAACAAGCAGCGCAAGGACGAGGTCCTGATCAGCGTCGAGGACGTCACCCTCGGCTACGAGACCAAACTCAAGTGGAACTCCGCTGACAAGTGGGTCTGGTCCGACCGGCCCGCGCACGCACCGCTGGTTGGTCGTGAAACCTTCGAGAAGGTCCAGGCGATCATGTTCTCCCGAAGCCGCCACAACACCCCTCGCGACCGGGTCCGTTCAGTCCACACCTACCAACTCCGCAGCCGGATCGACTGCGTGCTGTGCGGGCGGAAGATGGGCAGCCAGTGGTCCCACGAGGAGGCGTACTACCGCTGCCGCTACCCCGAGGAGTACGCGCTGGCCAACAAGATCGCCCACCCGCGCAACGTCCTCGTCCGGGAAGCCGACCTCACCCCACACCTCGACCGCTGGCTCGCCCTCACCTTCGCCCCCGGCCACCGCGAGGCCACCATCCAACGCCTGTACGCCGCCCAGGGAACCCACAACCAGATCGGCAATAAAACCGCAGAGATCGAAGCACGCGCCGAGATCGCCACCTGCGACCGCGACCTCGCCCGCTACCGCCAGGCCCTCACCACCGCCGACCCAGGCGCGACCGCCCCCATCACCCGCTGGATCGCCGAGACCGACGCCCAGCGCACCCGGGCCGAAGCACGCCTCCGCTCCGTCGCCAGCACCCGACGCCCCCAGGGCCTGACCGAGCAGCGGATCGCCGACCTCGTGACCCACGCCGGCAGCATGGTCGACGTCCTGCGCGATACGAAGCCCGAGACCAAGCGGCAGACCTACGCCGCCCTCGGCCTGCGCTGCCAGTACGATCACGCACAACGCAAAATGCAGGTCAGGATTGCTCCTGACCTGCATTCCCTGGCCAGCAATGTTGGCCAATGGGTCGTGTCCGAGGGGGGACTTGAACCCCCACGCCCGATAAAGGGCACTAGCACCTCAAGCTAGCGCGTCTGCCATTCCGCCACCCGGACCGGGTGTTGTCTGCGTGACTCACTGCCCCGCTGACATGCGTAACTGTAGCAAAGATCGGGTCGGAGACCCAAAAATGGCCGGGGGGTGGCCGAGGGGGGCCTCCTTGGGGTGGGGCGGGAGCTGGGGGAGGATGGCAGGACCGTGCCCGCAGCGCGCCGACGAGGTCGGGGGCGTGCCGGACGGGGAGTCCGGGCGGGCCAGACGACGAGGAGTGACCGTGAGCGAGTCGAAGGCGGAGCGGGTGGCCGGTCAGCAGGTGACCGGGGAGTCTGAGGTTGTCGATATCTGTCGGGACCTGATCCGGATCGACACCAGTAACTACGGTGACCAGTCGGGTCCGGGGGAGCGGGCCGCGGCGGAGTACGTGGCCGAGCAGCTGGCGGAGTTCGGGCTGGAGCCGAAGATCATCGAGTCGGCCAAGGGGCGGGCGTCGACGGTGGTGCGGATCGAGGGGGAGGACCGGTCGCGGCCGGGACTGCTGATTCACGGGCACACCGACGTGGTGCCGGCCAACGCGGACGACTGGACGCACCACCCGTTCTCCGGCGAGGTCGCGGACGGGTGTGTCTGGGGGCGCGGCGCGGTGGATATGAAGGACATGGACGCGATGACGCTCGCCGTCGTCCGCGACCGGCTGCGGAGCGGGCGCAAGCCTCCGCGTGACCTCGTGCTGGCGTTCGTCGCGGACGAGGAGGCCGGCGGGACGTACGGCGCGCGGTACCTGGTCGACAAGCACCCGGAGTTGTTCGAGGGCGTGACAGAGGGGATCGGCGAGGTCGGCGGCTTCTCCTTCACGGTCAACGATAATGTGCGCCTCTACCTGGTGGAGACGGCGCAGAAGGGCATGCACTGGATGCGGCTCACGGTCGAGGGCCGGGCCGGGCACGGGTCGATGACCAATGACGACAACGCGATCACCGAGCTCTGCGAGGCGGTCGCGCGGCTGGGACGCCACCAGTTCCCGCTGCGGATCACCAAGACCGTGCGGGCCTTCCTGGACGAGCTGTCGGACGCCATCGGAGTGCCGCTGGACCCGGAGGACATGGACGAGACGCTCCGGGTGCTCGGTGGCATCGCCAAGATGATCGGCACGACGTTGCGCAACACGGCGCAGCCGACCATGCTCGGCGCCGGCTACAAGGTGAACGTCATTCCGGGGCAGGCCACGGCACACGTGGACGGGCGGTTCCTGCCGGGGTACGAGGAGGAGTTCCTCGCCGAGCTGGACAGCGTGCTGGGCCCGCGGGTGAAGCGGGAGAGCGTGCACTTCGACAAGGCGCTCGAGACCAGCTTCGACGGGGCGCTGGTGGAGGCCATGCAGACGGCGCTGCGGGCCGAGGACCCGATCGCGCGGGCGGTGCCGTACTGCCTGTCGGGCGGGACGGACGCGAAGTCGTTCCAGGACCTCGGGATCCGCTGCTTCGGCTTCGCGCCGCTGCAGCTGCCGCCTGAGCTGGACTTCGCCGGGATGTTCCACGGTGTGGACGAGCGGGTGCCGGTGGAGGGGCTGAAGTTCGGCGTGCGGGTGCTGGACCGGTTCATCGACGCCTGCTGATCGGGAAGTCGGCTTGGGTCGGGGGATGGGCGATGGCGGTGGAGATGGGCGATGGAGATGCGGTCAGATGATCGAATGATCACCGTTACGGGTGAATGGGGAGTCGCGTCCGTACCCCATTTGGCAGAGCCTCGTTGACTCCTATGACAGTCCGCAGAATGGCCTGTCACATGATCAGGAGGAAATCATGAAGGTCAAGAAGATCGCCGTTGTTGCCGCTGCCGCCGGTGGCCTGATGCTCGCCGGTGCCGGTGTGGCCGCCGCCCACGGTGGTGCGGGTGCCGAGGGCGCTGCGGTGAACTCGCCCGGCGTGCTTTCGGGCAACAACGTGCAGGTGCCGGTGAACATCCCGGTGAACCTGTGCGGCAACACCGTCTCTGTGATCGGCCTGCTCAACCCGGCCTTCGGCAACAACTGCCAGAACTTCTGAGCACCGGTTCCGCCTGGGTCGGGTGATTCCTTGGAATCGTTGGAATTGCCGAATCTGGCGGGAATGTAGGGAGAAGAGGGTCGCCCCGTCCGGGGTGGCCCTCTTCGGCTTTCCGGCTCGGACGAATATTCGCTAGAGCAATCGGCGAAACCTACCCGATCGAGTGAGGCGCGGCTGGTTGGGCCAACCTTTCGAGGGGTGACTCGTTAAGTAGTGGGCGGGAAAAGCTCTCGTCGGAAATTCAGACCATCAGATGTCAGGGGTACCTATGCGACAAGTTGCCAGGAGAGGGATCCTCACCGCTGTGGCCACCGGCAGCGTGCTGGCGTCCACCGCGGGGTACGCCTACGCGAGCACCGAGGCCCAGGGCGTGGCGGCCAACTCTGCCGGGGTCGGGTCGGGCAACAGCCTCCAGGTGCCGGTGGACGCGCCCGTCAACGTCTGCGGCAACACCGTGGACGTCATCGGGCTGCTCAATCCGGCCTTCGGCAACCAGTGCGCGAACGCCTCGGCGCCGAGCCACGGCGGCCCGTCGCACACCTGGAACGGCGGGACGGGTGGGACGAGCGGTACGGGTGCCACCAGCGGGACGCCGACCTCGGCGACGCCGGGGACGCCAGGGGCGCCCGGCACCTGGGGCGGATCGGGCGGCTCGGGTGGAACGGGTGGAACGGGCAGCCCAGGTGGTTCCGGTGTCCCGAGCGTCGGCGGCAGTAGCGCCTCCGGTGCCAGCCAGGGCTCGCCCGGCGTGGGCTCGGGCAACACGGCGCAGACGCCGGTCGACGTGCCGGTCAACGCCTGCGGCAACACGGTCGACGTCGTCGGGCTCGGCAACTCCGCCATGGGCAACGACTGCGTCAACCAGTCCGCGCCCACGCCCGCTCCGCCCCAGAGCCCGCCTCCGCCGAGCAGCGTGCCGGTCGTCGCACCCCCCGTCGTGACGCCGGCCTCGCCCGTGGTCGGCGCCGTGCACACTCCGGCCCCGGTGGTTGCGCCGCTCGCCCCCGCGCCTCAGGTGGCCAAGGCGACCCAGCTCGCCTTCACCGGCGTCGACGGGCTCGGCCTGATCGGCCCGGCCGGTCTCGCGCTGCTGATCGGCGGCGGCGTGCTGTACCGCCGCTCGCGCACGGCGGCCTGAGCCCGCGGCGGCCTCCGGGTCGCCTGCTCTGCCCGGCCTCCCTCGTCATGACGGGGGAGGCCGTCACCAGCTCCGGGTCTGCCGGATGATCCGCCGACGCAGGAGGACAGTCCGACTGCCGTCCGGGAGGAGTCGCAGCCTGTCCAGCTCCCAGTGCCCGTACTCGGCGTGCTCGGTGAGCAGCTGGCGTGCCGCGTTCCTTGTCGTGCCGCGCGGCATCCGCAGCGACTGGTACTCGTACTCGGACTGCCGGACCAGCTTCGGTTGGATCAAGGTTCGCCTCCTCAGCGACGTCTGCGGGTAAGCCTACGACCTGCCCCTGACAGCGGCGTAGGCCCGCATCGGACCAGCCGTCAAGGACCGTCTGATGCATGCTCAACTCCCGTCGAGCGCCTACGTCTGGAGACGTTCTACCCGCCTTGAGGACCCGGAATGCGACCCCCGCAGGCGACCGCATCGCTGGAACAAATCGGCCCGGAAGGGACTTTGCCGGGCAAATTGCCTGTGAATCGCGCACTCAGACCGGAACCCCTGTGCGCCCGGGCCCCGGGTACGGATACCGTCTGCCCCATGTCTGATGCCGCGCAGCTCACCCGCACCGAGGTACGCGACGCCGCCGAGGCGGTCAAGGCCGCCATCGACCGCCATCTGGAAGCGGTGTCCAGCACCACCACAGCGGACGACCCCGCTGTCTTCGCCGCGTACGAGGAGCTGGCCGCCGCGGCCATCGCCTACGACCAGTTGCTCTACGAGGTCTATGACGAGGTCACTCCCTTCGAGGTCCCCGGTGACGGGCTGCCCGACAGCTACCGGGCGCCGGACCAGCCGGCCGCGATCAGCGTGCTGATCCGGCGGGACTACCGGATCGCGGATCCGCGCCGGCTGCGTGCCCAGGCCGAGCGCCTGGACAGTTCGCTGACGCCGGTCGGCGCCGACAAGCCGAGCGGGGCCGGCGAAGGCGTGAGCGCGGCCGTGGGGGTGGTGTTCGGCGAGTACGAGCCGGACGAGATCGCCGCCCGCGCCGAGGAGTTCGGCCTGGAGGAGGGCGACGCGACGGTCTGGGTGGCCGCGGCCGAGCCGTCCGAGCCGGGCGAGTGGCTGGCCGAGCCCTTCGACAGCCCGGACCCGCAGCTGCTGATCTGCCGCTTCGACGTCAGCGAGGTCTACGACGACGAGGAGCCGGACGGCGGCGGCTCGGAAGGCTGAGGAAACGCGGAACTGACGGGGGTGGGCCGTGCGGCCCACCCCCGTCGTGCTCAGTGCTCAGTACGCCGCCTGTTCGGCGTGCTCGGCCAGGATCGCCCGCAACCGGGTGGTCCGCGGCTGGGCCGACCGCTCGGCGACGGCCTGCGCCAGCGCCGGTCCGGCGGCGTGCACCACGGACAGGTGCCGCTCGGCCCGCCCGAACGCGGTGTAGACCCACTGCCTGGTCAGTGCGGCGGCCGCGTCCTCGGGCAGCACCACCACCGCGCCCGGCCAACGCCGGCCGACCGCCTGATGGACCGTCAGGGCCCAGCCGTGGCGCAGCTGCGCGGCCTGCGCGGGGCTCACCGTCAGCTCCTCGCCGCTCGCGAACGCCAGCCGCAGGCCGGCCGCGTCGCCGCCCAGCACCGTGCCGGGGCGGTTCACGCCGGGGGCGGGGGAGTGCACCACCCGGTCACCGGGGTCGAAGCCGCCGAAGCGTCCGGGGCCGGGGTTGATCCGGGCCTTGGCGGCGGCGTTGAGCGCGCGCGTGCCGGCCGTACCGCCGTGCCCGGGGGTCAGCAGCACCACCTGCTCGGCGGGGATGCCCAGGGCTCGCGGGATCGAGTCGGTCAGCAGCTGGACGGCGCGGTGGACCGCCTCGGCGCCGTCGCGCGCGGTGAGGATCACCACCTCCTTGTCCGGCGCCTCGACGGTCTGCAGCTCGCCGACGCCGATGCCGGAGACCAGCTCGCCGATCGGGCCGAGGTCAGGGGTTCGGGAGGCGACGACGGGGCAGGGCTTGGCGGCCAGCAGGTCGGCGAAGAGCCGCCCGGGGCCGGCCGACCAGAGCTGGTTGGGGTCGCCGCTGAGCACCAGCCGGGTGCCGTCGGCGAGCGCCTCGACCAGGGTGGCGGCCAACTCCAGGTCGAGCAGCGGGGCGTCCTGGACGATGAGCAGGTCCAGGGCGAGCGAGCCGTCCTCGGCCCGCCCGGGGCTGCGGGCACCGGAGAGCAGCTCGCCGAGCGTGGCCGACGGCGCGGGCGCCTCGCCAGCCTCGCCCGCCTCGGACGACGCCGCAGGCGACGCCTCGGAGGACGCCTCAGGCGACTCCTCGGGTGACGGCAGCAGCGCGGCGAGCGCGTCGCGGCCGTGCTCGGTCCAGGAGGCGGCCCAGGCCCGCAGGCCGAGCCCCTGGGCGGCGGCGAGCAGCGCGGCCAGCTCGCCGCGCGAGGCCTCACCGCCGGTGTGCAGGACGAGCGGGTGCTCGGCGGCGGCGCGGATCAGCGCGGTGGCCGAGGAGGACGGCGCGGCCACCGCGGCGGCCTCCCACGCCTCGGCGGTGGCCACGGCAGGCCCGTCCACCTCCCCATCCCCATCCCCATCCCCATCCCCATCCTCAGCCTCAGCCTGAGTCGGAGTCGGAGCCGGCTCGAAGGTGGACATGATCCGTACCAGGCCGTCCGCTGCGCTGTCCTCGGCGAGCGCGAGGCGCTCCAGCGCGAGCAGCATCCGCATCGGCGGCTCGCCGTCCTCGTCCTCCCCGCCACCCGCAGCGGCAGCAGCAGCGAGCGCGGCGGGACCGGTCAGCTCCTCCTGGAAGGGCATCACCCGGCCGTCCAGCACCACGTCCTGCAGCGCCTGCGCGGGATCCGGCAGGCCGAGCTTCTCCAGCCCGCTCTGCAACTCGCCGGCCTCCAGCGCGGAGTGGCCGCGCAGCGCCGCCTGCTCTAGCAGCCAGGCGGCCAGCGCCTGGCCGCGGCGGGTGTCGCCGGGGCCGGCCGCGGAGCCGAGCAGCGCGCGGGCGAACCCGTCGGCCTGCTCGGGGCGGACGCCGGGCAGCACGAGCAGACCCCACGGGTCCTCGCGCAGCGCGTCGGCCGCGCCCTCGCCGTACGCGGCCAGCGCGGCCGCGGCGAGCCCGGGGACGGCCTCCGCCGGCGCCCCACCGGCGGCCAGCACCTCGCTCACGGCGCGCAGCGCCTCGGCCCGGGCCTCGTCCGGCGCGGCGGCGGGGGCAGCCGCAGCGGCGGCGTCCCCGGCCTCGCTCCGGACGATGGTGCGGATCGCCTCGGCCAGCGCGGCGACCTCGGCCGTCCGCCGACCCTCCCCCTCGCCGCCCGTGCCGGTACCGGCAGCAGCGGGTGCGTCCCCAACAGCGTCAGCGGAGTCAGCGGAATCAACGGAGTCGTGCGTCTGGCTCACAATTCGTTCCAGTCCTGATCGGGGTAGCGACGCACCGGCGCCGAGATGTCGTCGAGCGCACCGCGGATCTCATCCGGAAGCGTAAGCGCCTCCACCGACAGTGATGACCGCAGCTGAGCGGCGGTCCGGGCGCCCACGATCGCGCTCGCCACGCCGGGCCGGTCGCGCACCCAGGAGAGCGCGACCGCCAGCGGGCTGCTCGCCAGGCCGTCCGCCGCGGTCGCCACCGCGTCCACGATCCGCCGCGAGCGCTCGCCCAGGTACGGCTGGACGAAGCCGGACAGGTACGGCGAGGCGCCCCGCGAGTCCGGCGGCACCCCGTGCCGGTACTTGCCGGTCAGCACCCCGCGGCCCAGCGGTGAGGAGGCCAGCAGCCCGAGCCCGCCGTCCAGCGCGGCCGGCAGCACCTCGCGCTCGATGCCCCGCTGGAGCAGCGAGTACTCCATCTGGGTGGACGCCAGCGGTACCCGGCCCGCCCCGCAGCGCTGCCAGGTGGCGGCCTTGGCGAGCTGCCAGCCGCTGAAGTTGGACACCCCGGCGTAGCGCGCGCGGCCCGAGCAGACCGCCAGGTCCAGCGCGTGCAGGGTCTCCTCGGTGGGGGTGCCGGGGTCGAAGGCGTGCACCTGCCACAGGTCCACGTAGTCCGTGCCGAGTCGGCGCAGCGAGGCGTCCAGGGCGGTCAGCAGCTGGCCGCGTGAGGTGTCGAACCGGCGGTCGCTGTCCGGGACGCTGCCGGCCTTGGTGGCGATCACCAGTTCGGAGCGTGGGATCAGGTTGTCCGTCAGGCGCGAGATGAGGTACTCGGCACCGCCGTCCGCGTAGATGTCGGCGGTGTCCACCAGGGTGCCGCCGGCGTCGGCGAACTCCTTGAGCTGCTCGGCGGCTTCCTGCTCGTCGGTGTCCCGGCCCCAGGTCATGGTGCCCAGGCCGAGCCGGGAGACCCGTAGGCCGGTGCGGCCGAGATGACGCTTCTCCACAAGGAGCCCCCTCGATCGGTTGCGCGGACGGAACGCTCAAGCGGCCAGGGCACGGCAGGCCAGGGCGCAGCAGGCCAGGGGCCGGGCGGGGCGAAAGTCCACGAGGGAAGAGCGTAGTGGGAGCCCGCAGGGGCACTGCGCCGACCCGCAGAGCACGCGCGGCGCCCGCCACCGCCCCGAGCTGTGACGCGCACCACAACTACCGGCCAGTAGCATGGCCCCCGCACCGCGGCTACGCTCGGCGCGGACCCCTCTCCCGGAAGGCTCGGCACCCTCATGCGACTCGGCATCAACCTCGGCTACTGGGGACTCGGCATGGATGCCGACAACATCGCGGTCGCCCAGGAGGCCGACCGGCTCGGCTACTCGGTCTGCTGGGCCGCCGAGGCGTACGGCTCCGACGCGGCGACCGTGCTGAGCTTCGTGGCGGCGAAGACCGAGCGGATCGACGTCGGCTCGGCGATCTTCCAGATCCCGGCCCGCACCCCGGCGATGACCGCGATGACCGCCGCCACCCTGGACACCCTCTCCGAGGGCCGCTTCCGGCTGGGCCTGGGCGTCTCGGGTCCGCAGGTCTCCGAGGGCTGGTACGGCGTCAAGTTCGACAAGCCGCTCGCCCGCACCCGCGAGTACGTCGAGATCATCCGCAAGGCGATGTCGCGCGAGCGCCTGGTGCACGAGGGCCCCAACTGGACGCTGCCGCTGCCGGGCGGCCCGGGCAAGCCGATCAAGCTGACCGTGCACCCGGTGCGTGAGCACATCCCGCTGTACATCGCCGCGATCGGCCCGAAGAACCTGGAGCTCACCGGCGAGATCGCCGACGGCTGGCTCGGCATCTTCTTCGCCCCCGAGCACGCCGCCCTCTCGCTCGACCAGCTGGCCGCCGGGCGTGCCAAGGCCGGCCTGACGCTGGACGGCTTCGACATCTGCCCGACCGTCACCATCTCGGTCGGCGAGGACGTCAAGGCCGCCGCCGACGCCCACCGCTCCTACGCCGCGCTATACATCGGCGGGATGGGCAGCAAGGACAAGAACTTCTACAACCAGCTGACCCGCCGGATGGGCTACGAGCAGGCCGCTGACGAGGTCCAGCAGCGCTACCTCGCCAAGGACTACGCGGGCGCCGCGGCCGCCGTGCCGCACGAGCTGATCGACGCCACCTCGCTGCTCGGCACCAAGGAGCGGATCGCCGACCGGATGCAGGCCTTCGCGGACGCGGGCGTCACCACGCTCACGCTGGCCCCGGCCGGCTTCACGCTGGACGAGCGGATCGCCGCGCTGCGTACGGCGGTCGAGGCCGTCGAGCTGGCCGGGCTGGCCTGAGGGCCCAGGCAGGGCCAAGGCAGGTCCAAGGCAGGTCCAAGGCAGGGCCCAGGGCCCTGCCGGGAGGACTGGACCACCCCGTAGGCTTGGATCCATGCCCACGCTGCTGCTGGTACGCCACGGACGGTCCACCGCCAACACCGCCGGGATCCTCGCCGGCTGGACGCCGGGAGTGGACCTCGACGACACCGGCCGGTCCCAGGCGGCCGCGCTGGTGGACCGGCTGACGGGCATTCCGCTGGCGCAGGTGGTCAGCAGCCCGCTGGAGCGCTGCCGGCAGACCCTGGCGCCGCTGGTCGAGGCCCGTCCGGACCTCGGCGAGCCGACCCTGGACGACCGGTTCGGCGAGTGCCACTACGGGGAGTGGACCGGGCGTCCACTCTCCGAACTGGCGCAGGAGCCGCTCTGGCGCACCGTCCAGGACCACGCCTCCGCGGCCGCCTTCCCCGGCGGGGAGTCGCTGCGCGCGCTGAGCCACCGGACGGTGGCGGCGGCCCGTGAGTGGGACGAGAAGATCGCCGCCGAGCACGGCCCGGAGGCGGTCTGGGCCGTGTGCACGCACGGTGACGTGGTCAAGGCCGTGGTGGCCGACGCGCTCGGGCTGCATCTGGACCACTTCCAGCGGATCAACGTCGAGCCCTGCTCGGTGACCGCGATCCGCTACACCCCGCAGCGGCCCTTCGTGCTGCGGATGGGCGACACCGGCGACCTCGGGTCACTGCGCCCGCGCCCGGCCCACGCGTCCGGCGGCGCTCCGTCCGGTGACGCGGTGGTCGGCGGCGACACCGGGACGGCCTGAGGCCGGACCCTCCCACGGCGACACGAAAGCCGTAGGGTGAAAAGCACGCCCCCCACCGACCCGTTTCACACCCCCGGAGCGAGAGAGTGCCCCGTCAGGTCTACTTCTACGACCAGCCCGAGCGGTTCGTGGCCGGTACCGTCGGCCAGCCCGGCGCCCGGGCGTTCTTCCTGCAGGCCAGCGCACGCGGCCGGATCACCAGCGTGCTGCTGGAGAAGACGCAGGTCGCGGCGCTCGCCGAGCGGGTCGAGGAGGTGCTGGACGAAGCGCTGCGGCGCAGCGGCGGCGACGCCCCGATCCCGGCCGTCGCCCCGGTCGAGCTGATCGACACCGCGCCGCTGGACCTGCCGCTGGAGCAGGAGTTCCGGGTCGGCACCATGGCGCTGGCCTGGGACAGCACCGCGAGCTGCCTGGTGGTCGAGGCGCAGGCGGTGCTGGAGGGCGAGGAGGACGACCCGGAGGCCGAGGTCGCCTTCGAGGACGAGAACGGCCCGGACATGCTCCGGGTGCGGCTCAGCGGGGCGATGGCCCGGGTCTTCGCCAAGCGGGCGCTGGACCTGGTGGCGGCCGGCCGCAAGCCCTGCCCGTTCTGCAACCTGCCGCTGGACCCGGAAGGGCACCTGTGTCCGCGCGCGAACGGCTACCGGCGCTGAACGGCGTGAGCGGCGAAGCCGACGCGCCCGAGGCCCAGATGTCCGAGGCCCAGATGTCCGAGGCTCAGACGCCCGAGGCGGCGGACCCCGACATACCCGACGCCGACCCCGCGCTCGCGGCCGCGCTGGCCGCCGACGTCCCCGCCGCGCTGAACCTGCTGCGCGCGGGCGAGCTCACCGTGCACGGGCAGCTGACCGACGCCTCCAACGCGGCGCTCTACTGCTCGGTCGCGCTGGACGGCGTCAGCGCGCTCTGCGTCTACAAGCCGGTCGCGGGTGAGCGCCCGCTCTGGGACTTCCCGGACGGCACCCTGGCCGGCCGCGAGGTGGCCTCGTACGAGCTGGCCGCGGCGACCGGCTGGGGCTTGATCCCGCCCACCGTGCTGCGTGAGGGGCCGTACGGCAGCGGGATGGTGCAGATCTGGGTCGAGCCGGACCCGCAGGCGCCGGCGCTGCTCGCCCTGCAGGACCCGGCCGGCCCCGAGCAGGGCTGGCTGCCGATCGTCCGGGCCGAGGTCGGCGGCGGCCGTACGGCGCTGCTGGTGCACCTGGACGACCAGCGGCTGCGCCGGCTCGCCGTCGTCGACGCGGTGCTGAACAACGCCGACCGCAAGGGCGGCCACCTGCTTTCGGCCGCCGACGGGCGGATCTACGGCATCGACCACGGCGTGACCTTCGCCGTCCCGGGCAAACTGCGCACACTGCTCTGGGGCTGGGCCGAGCAGCCGCTGGCCGAGGAGGCGGCCGAGATGCTGCACCGGCTGTCCGGCGATCTCGACGGTGCGCTGGGGGAGCGTCTGCGGCCGCATCTGACGGCGGCTGAGCTGACGGCCACCCGGGAACGGGTCGCGGCGCTGCTGCGCACCGGGCGCCACCCGGCGCCGTCCGACGAGTGGCCCTCGATCCCCTGGCCACCGGTCTAGAGCCGTCACGGGTCCAGATCCGTCACCGGGTGGCCGTATTCCCAGGCAGGAGAACTGTGGCGTACAGCGCAGATTCAGCCGAATCTGACGTACTGGTTAGCCTTTCAAATGATCGCAAGGTTAAAGTCATTTTCATGCATGCCTGGCCCGCCTCCGAGGTTCCCGCCCTGCCTGGTCAGGGACTCCCCCTGCGTATCCACGACACCGCCGCGGGCTGTATCCGGGAGGTGGTGCCGCAGGGCCCCACCGCCCGGATGTACGTCTGCGGCATCACCCCGTACGACGCCACACACCTCGGCCACGCCGCCACGTACAACACCTTCGACCTGGTTCAGCGGGTCTGGAGGGACGCCGGCCACGACGTCCTGTACGTACAGAACGTCACCGACGTGGACGACCCGCTGCTGGAGCGCGCCAACGCCACCGGTCAGGACTGGGTCGAGCTCGCCGAGCGTGAGACCGCGCTCTTCCGCGAGGACATGACGGCGCTGCGGATACTCCCGCCGGCTCACTACATCGGCGCCGTCGAGTCGATCCCGTGGATCGTCCCGCTGGTGACCAAGCTGCTGGCGACCGGCGCCGCCTACCGGCTGGACGGCGACATCTACTTCTCGATCGAGTCCGACGCCCGCTTCGGCGAGGTCTCCGGCCTGAGCCGCGAGGAGATGCTGGCGATCTTCGCCGAGCGCGGTGGCGACCCGGAGCGGGCGGGCAAGAAGCACCCGCTGGACGCGCTGCTCTGGCTGGCCGCGCGCCCCCGGCGAGCCCGCCTGGGACACCGAGCTCGGCCGCGGCCGCCCCGGCTGGCACATCGAGTGCGTGGCGATCGCGCTGGAGTACCTGGAGATGTCGTTCGACATCCAGGGCGGCGGCAACGACCTCGCCTTCCCGCACCACGAGATGGGCGCCGCGCACGCCCAGGCGGTCACCGGCAGCCACCCGTACGCGCGGGCCTATGTGCACGCCGGGATGGTCGCCCTGGACGGGCACAAGATGTCCAAGTCGCGCGGCAACCTGGTCTTCGTCTCCGCGCTGCGCCGCGACGGCGTGGACCCGGCGGCGATCCGCCTCGCGCTGCTCTCGCGGCACTACCGCAGCAACTGGGAGTGGGACAAGTCCGTCCTGGACGAGGCCGTCGAGCGCCTGGCGCGCTGGCGTGCAGCCGTCTCGCGCCCGGACGGGCCGGCGGCCGAGCAGCTGCTCGCCGAGGTCCGCGCGGCGCTCGCCGAGGACCTGGACACGGCCGGCGCGCTGGCCGCGGTGGACCGCTGGGCCGCCGAGCAGGAGCGCACCGGCGGCCAGGACATGGGCGCGCCGGGCCTGGTCTCGCGCACCGTGGACGCGCTGCTCGGCGTCGCGCTCTAACCCCGCGGCACCCTTCGAGGGCCGCCGACCCCGCCAGCCGGGGGTCGGCGGCCCTTCTCGCTGTCGAGCGCCTGCTCCTAGCTCGTTAGCCCTTGGCCGACGGGTCGTCCGCCTCCAGGACCTCCAGGTCCGCCGCCACCTCCGCGTCCGCCTCGGCCACCGCCCGCATCGCCGCGTGCAGCGCGTCCTGCAGCGCTTCGGCGGTCGCCGGGCCTTCGACGGCGGGGGCGGTGCCGTTCGCCGATGCCACCTCCGGGGGCGCCGGTGCGCCCTGCTCGGTGGACGGCGCCGGCTTCGCGAGGTTGACCTTGGTCGCGCTGTCCAGGAAGCGCAGCAGCTCGACCGGGAAGGGCAGCACCAGCGTCGAGTTCTTCTCGGCGGCGACCTCCACCACAGTCTGCAGCAGCCGCAGTTGCAGCGCCGCCGGAGTGGCGCTCATGATCGCGGCGGCCTCCGAGAGGCGGGCCGACGCCTGGAACTCGCCGTCCGCGGTGATGATCCGGGCGCGCCGCTCGCGGTCGGCCTCGGCCTGCCGGGCCATCGAGCGCTTCATCGACTCGGGCAGCGCGACGTCCTTGATCTCCACCCGGTCGATCCGCACGCCCCAGCCGAGCGCCGGGCTGTCCAGCATCAACTCCAGGCCCTGGTTGATCGGTTCGCGGTTGGCCAGCAGGTCGTCCAGCTCGCTCTTGCCGATGATCGAGCGCAGTGAGGTCTGCGCGACCTGCGAGATGGCGAACTGGTAGTCCTGCACCGCCACGGCGGCCCGGACCGGGTCCTCCACCCGGAAGTAGACCACCGCGTCCACCCGGACGGTCACGTTGTCCCGGGTGATGCCCTCCTGGGCGGGGATGGGCATCGTGACGATCTGCATGTTCACCCGCTGGATGTGGTCGGCGATCGGCATCAGCAGCACCAGACCGGGCTGGCGGATCTCCTCGCGCACCTTGCCGAACCGGAAGACCACGCCGCGCTGGAACTGCTGCACCACCCGCAGGCTCAAGCCCACCACGACCGCGGAGGCACCGGCCAGTCCGGCCAGCGCTCCCAGCACCGCATCCACGATCACCATGTCGTCACCTCGGCCCCACGCGGCTCCGAGCTTCCACGGTACTCCCGCCGGTACGCCGCCCGCCCGGGTCTGCACCGGGTCGCCGAAGCGGGTCGCTGCACCTGGTCGCCGTACTCCGGAGATCAAAAATGGTCTAGACCCTTGACAGCTCCCGTCCGGGCGGGTGGACTGGAGCCGACCGATGACCGGCGGCTGCCCGACGCCGGTCATCGGTCCTGAACCGCCGTGCTCCTGACGGCGGTTCAGGCGGTAGTCAGTCCTCGCGAGTCAGTCCTCGCCGCGCTCCTCGCCCGCCTCGCGGGCGGCCGTCCCGTCGCCGGGCTCGACCGGCTCCGCGGTGTCCACCGCCTCCACCGCCTCGGTGGGATCGGTGGGCTCGGCGGCCTCGCTCGCCTCGGGCGAGCGCTCGGCCAGGGCCCGCCCGCTCACCGGCTTCTCGCCGGTCGGCCCCTGGTTCTCGCGGCGCCGCAGGTAGCGTTCGAACTCGCGTGCGATCGCATCGCCGCTCGCCTCCGGGAGCTCGGCGGTGTCCTGGGCCTCCTCCAGCTGCTGCACGTACTCGGCCACCTCGGTGTCCTCGGCGGCCAGTTGGTCCACGCCCAGCTGCCAGGCGCGGGAGTCCTCGGGCAGGTCGCCCGGGGGGATCCGCAGGTCGAGCAGGTCCTCCAGCTTGTTCAGCAGCGCGAGGGTGGCCTTGGGGTTGGGCGGCTGCGCCACGTAGTGCGGCACCGCGGCCCAGAGCGTCACCGCGGGCACGCCGGCGTGCGCGCAGGCCTCCTGGAGCACCCCGACGATGCCGGTCGGGCCCTCGTAGCGGCTCTCCTCCAGGTCGAGCGTGCGGGCCAGGTCGGCGTCGGAGGTGACCCCGCTGACCGGGACCGGACGGCTGTGCGGGGTGTCGCCGAGCAGCGCGCCCAGGATCACCACCAGCTCGACGCCCAGCTCGTGGGCGAAGCCCAGCAGCTCGTTGCAATACGAACGCCAGCGCATGCTGGGCTCGATGCCGCGGACGATCACCAGGTCCCGGGTCTTCGGCTCGGTCACCCGGACCACGGACAGCCGGGTGGTCGGCCAGGTGATCCGGCGGACCCCGCCGTCCAGCCAGACCGTGGGGCGGTTGACCTGGAAGTCGTAGTAGTCCTCCGCATCCAGGGCGGCGAAGACCTTGCCGCCCCAGGTCTCGTCCAGATGTCCGACCGCTGCCGAGGCGGCGTCGCCCGCGTCGTTCCAGCCCTCGAAGGCGCAGACCATGACCGGGTCGATCAACTCGGGAACATCTTCCAGCTCGATCACCCAGCGTCTCCCTCCGGCCGGCCCGGCCGTGTCCCGCGCCTGCGGGCCGGTGACCGGCTGCCGACTGTTTCTGCCTCGCGTGGAACGCTCCGTTCCACGGTCCTACCTGCCCAGCCTACCGGGATATATCCGCTGGGCTGCGGGGTTAAGCAGTCCCGGGGCGGCCCGAAAAGCGGTGGCGCGAAAGGCCCGTCATGGCGTACGGACGCCGCCGCGGCCTACCCGGTGACTGCCGTGGCGACGGTCGGCAGGTAGCCGAGGGACTGCCCGTCGGCGGTCGGGTGGAAGGACTCCCACAGCGGGGTGAGGACGATCCGGTTGATCCACTCCGGGCCGTGCGCGGTGCAGATGCCGTGGCCGGCGAAGGCGGGGCGCGGGTCGGCGAAGCGGAAGCGATCGCCCTGCGCCGCGGTGCGCTGGCGCAGTACGTCGTCCAGCTGGTCGGTCAACGCGTTGAAGCGCTTGCGCTCGGACGTGGTGGCGACGAAGCAGGTGGTCCCGGTCTCCAGCAGATGCGGATAGCCCGTCACCACCACGCGGGCCGACGGCTGGGCCTGGCCGATGCCGGTCAGCAGCCGGTCGAGCGCGCCGGGCAGCTGGTCCCGCAGCAGCTGGGTGGAGTGGTCCAGCGCCTGGTTGCACTTGCCCTCGGTGGTGAACGGCTGCAGGCAACTGGTCACCGCGTCCACGAAGTCCAGGTCGTTGCCGCCCACGGTCAGCGTGACCAGGCCCGCCGTCCCGGTCGGGACGGCGGGCAGCTGGTCGCTCAGCACACTCGCGGCGGTGGCGCCGGTGCACGCGACGTCCTGGAAGGCCGAGGGCTTGGCGCGGGCGGCCAAGAGCGCGGGGTAGCCGCGGGTGCTGCGGTGGCAGTCCCCGCCGGCCTGGTCGTACGCACCGGCGCCCACCCCGGCGGCGTAGGAGTCACCGAGCGCGGCATACCCGGTCGCCGGTGCGGGGGAGTCGGCTGTGGGAGAGGCGGCCGCTGGGGAGGCCGCGCCGAGCAGCAGCAGCGCGGCGGCCGTCAGGGCGGCGAGGAGCTTGGGACGCACAAGGATCATGGCCACGCATCGTAGCGGAGCGTGCGCACACCGTGATTCTTAAAGCGCGCGCAGCCAGGCCGAGACCTGCTTGGCGACGTTCTCGCCGATCCGGCCGACCGTCGCGGCGATCTCCTCCAGGTCCGCCAGTGGGAAGGGGCTCGTGCCCGGCTCGCCCGGCTCGCTCGGCGCCGCGACGACGGTGCCCCGGTAGCCGACCGCGCCCTCGTTGACGCGCTGCGACCAGCCGAGGAACGACGCGCCGCAGTCGATCAGGCCGATCGAGGCCGAGCAGCCGCGCTGGTCCGACCAGTTGATCCGCTCCAGCGGCGCGCCGCCGGTCGCCAGGATGAGCGTCAACGGGCCGCCCTGGTGCCAACGCCCGCCCCAACCGGCCTCGGTGGCGAAGCGCAGCACCTCCTGGGACCTGCTCCGGGCGGGGAAGGCGGTGCGGCCGGTGAGGTCGCCGCGCAGCTCGAACCAGTCGCCGTCCTGGTCGCGCAGCTGGCCGTAGAAGGTGAAGAGCTCGGTGCCGAAGCTGACGGACGCCTCGACGCCCTCGACATCGCGCCAGCCCAGCTGCGCCGGCAGCCCGCGCTCGCCGCTGTCGAGGTACACCCGCAGCGGCGGCCCGGGCTCCCAGCTGTCGCCGTCCGCCGCACGCCGGTAGGTGTCGTAGGTGAGGAGCGACTCCTCGGCGGCGTCGGCCAGCCATGCGCGCTCGGCGCCGTCGCGGTCCGCCACCGACTCCAGCAGCACGCGGTAGAGCCAGAGCTGCGACCTGGCGTCGTCGCCGGACCGCAGGCGCAGCGTGTTGCCGCCCGGGCGCAGCAGCGCCCGCGGGACGGCGACCACCGTCTCGTGCGGCAGGTCCCCGCCGCCGGCTATCCGGTGGTCGGCCAGCAGCGCGGCGCCGTTCACCGTCACCTCCAGCGGCGCGTACCCGAGGCGCGCGCCCAACTTGGAGACCAGCGCGCGGATCTTGAGCGTGAGCTCCTCGGGCAGGGCGTCCGCGTCGACCGGTACGTCGAAGTCGATCTCCACCGCCCCACCGGCGCCGAGCGCGAGGTGGTCGCGATCGGCCGAGCACTTCTCCGTGCGCGCCTCGGCGTTGCCCCTGCGCAGCTCCGGGGTCGAGAAGTCAACGAATACGGGATCCATGTCAGTCTCCAAAGAGCGGCGGTGAGTTGGCTGCGATCCGACCCTGGGACTGTAACCCGCCGCACTGTCGCCGCCGGGTTTCACCCCCGCCCGACCGAGGCAGGAGCCCACCCATGCGAGCACCGTCGAGCGGACCTCCCAGCAGCCGAACCAGCAGCCGAACCAGCAGCCGAGGCGTGCTGCTCAAGACGCTGTGGGACGTGGCGGCGCCGATCGCCCTCTACTACGGGCTGCGCGCGGCGGGAATGAGCGTCTTCGCCGCGCTGCTCGTGGGCGCGCTGCTCCCGCTGGCGACCACGGCGGTGCAGTGGGTCCGGCAGCGGCGGTTGGACGCGATGGCGTCGTTCGTGGCGGCGGTGATGCTGCTCGGGCTCGCGGCCACCCTGGTCAGCGGCAGCACCCGCTTCATGCTGGCGAAGGACGGCTGGGTGACGGGCGTGGCCGGCCTGCTCTTCCTGGCCTCGGTGCGTGCCCGGCGCCCGCTGGTCTTCCTCGGGGGCCGACCGCTGTTGGAGGGGCGCTGGCGCTCCGACGGCACCTCCTGGGACGTCCTGTGGGAGCGTGAGCCGGCCTTCCGCCGGATCTGGCGGGTGTCCACGGTGATCTGGGGTGTCGCCATGCTCGTGGACGCGGCGGCCCGGATCGTGATGGCGTACACCCTCCCGGTGGACGCCGTCCCCGGACTCGGCGGCCTGCTCTGGCCGGTCACCCTGGTGCTGCTGCAACTCGTGAACGGCGTCTACTACGAGCTCGCGGGCCTCTGGCGGATCACCGCCGGAACCACCCCGAATGGCCCGCCAAGCCCGTAGTCCAATGGCCCTGACTCCGAACCTGGCGGCCCTCTATTGTTGAAGGTATGACGACTTCCGAGCAGACCGCCGCCGCCCCCACCAAGGTCGACTTCTACTTCGACCCGCTGTGCCCCTTCGCCTGGATCACCTCGCGCTGGATCCTGGAGGTCGAGCAGTACCGCGATCTGGAGCTCAACTTCCGGGTGATGAGCCTCTCCGTCCTCAACGAGAACCGCGAGGGCCTGCCGGAGAACTACCGCGAGATGCTGGACCGCGGCTGGGGCCCGGTCCGGGTCTGCATCGCGGCGGCCGAGCAGCACGGTCCCAAGGTGCTGCGCGACCTCTACACCGCGCTCGGCACCCGGATCCACAACGAGCAGAACAAGGACTTCTCCGTGGTCATCCCGCAGGCGCTCGCCGAGCTCGGCCTGCCGGCCGAGCTGGCCGATGCCGCCCAGAGCACGCAGTGGGACGAGGCGCTGCGCCGCAGCCACCACGAGGGCATGGACCCGGTCGGTGAGGACGTCGGCACCCCGACCATCCACATCGACGGCGTGGCCTTCTTCGGCCCGGTCCTCACCGCCATCCCGCGCGGCGAGGACGCGCTGCGCGTCTTCGACGGCGCCCGGCTGCTGGCGAGCTACCCGAAGTTCTTCGAGCTGAAGCGCACCCGCACCGGCGAGCTCGACTTCAGCTGAGCGAACCGCAGTTGACGGCCCGTCAGCCCAAAAGCTGACGGGCCGTCAACTAACCCTCCCGGCACCAGATCTCCCGGTAGGCGGCCCAGTCCCCGGCGGTGGCCGTGAAGTCGGCGTACATCGCCACCCCGAAGCCCTGCCGGCCCACCGCCGTGCGGCTGAGCCCCAGCCGTACGCCGCGCAGCGCCGCGCCGACCGTCTCGGCCGAGCCGCGGTGGCCCCACGAGTTCGCGTAGTACGCCGGCAGGCCCATCAGCACGTCGGTGCCCGCCGGGGCGGCCTCCAGCGCGAGCGCGGTCTGCTGGGCGACATAGCCGCTGTAGAGCGACTGCACCGGCATCCCGGTGTCGTACGACATCACCGCCACCTGCTCCACCCGCCGCGCGACCTGGCCGAAGTACGCCTGCGACCACCACTTGGGGTGCCCGGTGAGCGCGCCCGGCACGGTGTGCAGCGCGGGCAGCGGGTCGATCTGCGGGGTGGCCACCGACAGCGGCACCGCGCGCGCCGCCGTCACCGCGTGCACCTGGTCGAGCAGCGCGAGGTACCCGCTGTCGCCCGAGTGCACCGGCTCCAGGTCGAGGTGCACCCCGTCGAAGCCGGCGTCCAGCACCTGGCGGGCCGAGACGGCGATCCGGTCCCGGACGGCGGGACTGTCCAGCTGCAGCCCGGCGTCCTCCGGCTCGACCACATCGCCGAGCCACGCCTGCACCCGTACGCCCGGCAGCTCCCGGTGCACCGCGTCCAGCAGGGCGCGGGCCTGCGGGTAGCGCGCGGCAGGCAGCGAGCCGTCGTGCTCCAGCGGCCCGGCGTGCACATAGAGGTCGTGGACGCCGCCGCGCACCAGCTGCGGCAGCGCGGCCAGCTGGGCCGGACCCTTGCTCCCGTCCACCCACGCGTGGCCGAGCCAGACGGCGTCCCGCCCGCGGGTGACGGCCTGCGTCGAGGGGGTGCCGGCGGCCTCCAGGCGCAGCGCCAGAGCGGCCGAACCGACCGGGAGCACCAGCACCGCGACCAGCGCCAGCGCCCCGCCCGCCGTCCGCCGCCGCCAGGCCGGCCAGCCGCGCCACCTGGCGCCCCACCGACCGCGCAAGCCGCCCCACCGACCGCGCAGGCCGCGCCACCTATCGCCCCACCTGCGCCGCAATCGCCCGTCCGGCCGCACATCGCCTCCCCTTGCCAGTGAACCGCCCACCATACGGAATGGACGGTGGCAATCGGCCGGTGCGGTTACGCTGACGGCGTGCACCCCCGTTTCCGAGGGGAGCGCATAGCCGACAGCCGTCGCATCCAGGGAGTAGCCCCATGGCAACCAGTGTCCCCAATGCCGCCCAGCAGAGCCGCGCCACCGCGCTGCGGGAGGCCCTCGCCACCCGGGTCGTCGTCGCCGACGGTGCGATGGGCACCATGCTCCAGGCGCAGGACCCCACCCTGGAGGACTTCCAGGACCTCGAAGGCTGCAACGAGGTCCTGAACATCACCCGACCCGACATCGTGCGCTCGGTGCACGAGGCGTACTTCGGCGTCGGCGTGGACTGCGTGGAGACCAACACCTTCGGCGCCAACCATGCGGCGCTGGCCGAGTACGACATCCCCGAGCGGGTCTTCGAGCTCTCCGAGGCCGGCGCCCGGATCGCCCGCGAGGTCGCCGACACCTTCGCCACCGAGGACCGCCCGCGCTGGGTGCTGGGCTCGATCGGCCCGGGCACCAAGCTGCCGACCCTCGGCCATGCCCCGTACCAGCTGCTGCGCGAGGGCTTCCGGCAGAACGCGGCCGGCCTGATCGCCGGCGGCGCCGACGCGCTGCTGGTGGAGACCAGCCAGGACCTGCTGCAGACCAAGGCCGCGGTCCTGGGCTGCAAGCTGGCGCTGGCCGACGCCGGCCTCGACCTGCCGATCCTGGCCCAGGTGACGGTGGAGACCACCGGCACCATGCTGCTCGGCTCGGAGATCGGCGCGGCGCTGACCGCCCTGGAGCCGCTGGGCATCGACTACATCGGCCTGAACTGCGCCACCGGCCCGGCCGAGATGAGCGAGCACCTGCGCTACCTGTCCAAGAACGCCCGGATCGGCCTGTCCTGCATGCCGAACGCGGGCCTGCCGGTGCTCGGCAAGGACGGCGCGCACTACCCGCTGAGCCCCGAGGAGCTCGCGGACGCCCACGACACCTTCACCCGCGAGTACGGCCTCTCGCTGGTCGGCGGCTGCTGCGGCACCACCCCCGAGCACCTGCGCCAGGTGGTCGACCGCGTCCGGGGCCGCGAGGTCGCCGCCCGCGACCCGAAGCCTGAGCCGGCCGCCGCCTCGCTCTACCAGTCCGTCCCGTTCCGCCAGGACACCTCCTACCTGGCGATCGGCGAGCGGACCAACGCCAACGGCTCCAAGAAGTTCCGCGACTCGATGCTGGCCGGCGACTGGCAGGCCTGCGTGGAGATCGCCCGCGAGCAGATCCGCGATGGCTCCCACCTGCTGGACCTGTGCGTGGACTACGTCGGCCGGGACGGCGTGGCCGACATGAAGGAGATCGCCGGCCGGCTCGCCACCGCCTCCACCCTGCCGATCGTGCTGGACTCCACCGAGACCGACGTGCTGCGCGCGGGCCTGGAGCTGCTGGGCGGCCGCGCGGTGCTGAACTCGGTCAACTACGAGGACGGCGACGGCGCGGACACCCGCTTCGGCAAGGTCGCCGCACTGGCCCGCGAGCACGGCGCCGCCGTCATCGCGCTGACCATCGACGAGCAGGGCCAGGCCCGCACCGCCGAGACCAAGGTCGCCATCGCCGAGCGGCTGATCACCCAGCTAGGCGAGGAGTACGGCATCGCCGAGCACGACGTGATCGTCGACTGCCTGGCCTTCACGCTGGGCACCGGCCAGGAGGAGTCCCGGCGCGACGGCATCGAGACGATCGAGGCGATCCGCGAGCTCAAGCGCCGCCACCCGGCGGTGCAGACCACGCTGGGCCTGTCCAACATCTCCTTCGGGCTCAGCCCGGCGGCCCGCCAGGTGATCAACTCGGTCTTCCTCAACGAGTGCGTGGAGGCGGGCCTGGACTCGGCGATCGTGCACGCCTCCAAGATCCTGCCGATGGCCCGGATCCCTCAGGAGCAGCGCGAGGTCGCCCTCGACCTGGTCTACGACCGCCGCCGCCCGGCCACCGACACCGAGCCGGCCTACGACCCGCTGCAGCGGCTGCTGCAGCTCTTCGAGGGCGTCAGCGCGGCGTCCAGCGCGGCCTCCAAGGCGGAGGAGCTGGCCGCCCTGCCGCTGGAGGAGCGCCTGCAGCGCCGGATCATCGACGGCGAGCGCAAGGGCCTGGAGGCGGACCTGGACGAGGCGTTGACGCTGCGCCCGGCGCTGGAGATCGTCAACGACACGCTGCTGTCGGGCATGAAGGTGGTCGGCGAGCTGTTCGGCTCCGGCCAGATGCAGCTGCCGTTCGTGCTGCAGTCCGCCGAGGTGATGAAGACCGCGGTGGCCCACTTGGAGCCGCACATGGAGAAGTCCGATGACGAGGGCAAGGGCACCATCGTGCTGGCCACCGTCAAGGGCGACGTGCACGACATCGGCAAGAACCTGGTCGACATCATCCTGTCGAACAACGGCTACACCGTGGTCAACCTCGGCATCAAGCAGCCGGTCTCGGCGATCCTGGACGCGGCCGTCGAGCACCAGGCCGACGTGATCGGGATGTCCGGGCTGCTGGTGAAGTCGACCGTCATCATGAAGGAGAACCTCCAGGAGCTCAACCAGCGCAAGCTGGCGGCCGACTACCCCGTCATCCTTGGCGGCGCCGCGCTGACCCGCGCCTACGTCGAGCAGGACCTGCACGAGATCTACGACGGCGAGGTCCGCTACGCCCGCGACGCCTTCGAGGGCCTGCGGCTGATGGACGCGCTGATCGGCGTCAAGCGCGGGGTGCCGGGCGTGGTGCTGCCCGAGCTGAAGCAGCGCCGGCACGCCCGGGTGGAGGTCGAGGAGCCGGAGGAGGTGAACCTCGGCCAGATCCGCTCGGACGTCGCCGTCGACAACCGGGTGCCGGAGCCGCCGTTCTGGGGGGACCGGATCGTCAAGGGCATCCCGTTCGCCGACTACTCCTCCTGGCTGGACGAGGACGCGCTCTTCAAGGGCCAGTGGGGCCTGAAGGCGGCCCGCACCGGCGCCGGCCCGAGCTACGAGGAGCTGGTGGAGACCGAGGGCCGGCCGCGGCTGCGGATGTGGCTGGACCGGCTGCAGACCGAGGGCTGGCTGGAGCCGGCCGTGGTCTACGGCTACTACCCGGCCGCCTCCAAGGGCGATGACCTGCTGGTCTACAACCTGGACGGCAGCGAGCACACCCGCTTCACCTTCCCGCGCCAGCGCCGCGGCCGCAGGCTCTGCCTGGCCGACTTCTTCCGCCCGGAGGAGAGCGGCGAGCGCGACGTGCTCGGCCTGCAGGTGGTCACCATGGGCAATCGGATCTCCGAGGCCGCCAATGAGCTGTTCAAGGCGGACGCCTACCGCGACTACCTGGAGTTGCACGGCCTGTCCGTCCAACTCGCCGAGGCGCTGGCCGAGTTCTGGCACGCCCGGGTCCGCTTCGAGCTCGGCTTCGGCGACGAGGACCCGCAGGACGTCAAGGACATGTTCGCCCTGAAGTACCGCGGCGCCCGCTTCTCGCTGGGCTACGGTGCCTGCCCCGAGCTGGAGGACCGCGCCAAGATCGCCGAGCTGCTCAAGCCCGAGCGGATCGGTGTGGTGCTCTCCGAGGAGTTCCAGCTGCACCCGGAGCAGTCCACCGACGCGATCGTCATCCACCACCCGCAGGCGACGTACTTCAACGCGCGGTAACCCGCAGGTCGCGCGGCGTTTGGCGGGCTGCGCGTATCCTGGACGACCCCGTACGGGCCGACTCGCGCACCAGCGCGAGTCGGCCCGCACCATCCCGGGGGTCGCGCGCAGTGAAGGGACGTGTCCAATGACCAGCATCGACACCATCACCCCGGCCCTGGAGCAGTCCGGCGGCCAGGGCCTGCAGGCGGTGCTGCTGGACATGGACGGGACGCTGGTGGACACCGAGGACTTCTGGTGGCAGGCCGAGGCCTCGCTCTTCGCCGAGCTCGGACACCCGCTGGACGAGTCGCACCGGGTGCACTGCGTGGGCGGCCCGATGAGCCGGGTGGTCGCCTACCTGCTGGACGCCACCGGGGTGCAGCTCGCCCCTGCCGAGTTGAGCACGCTGATCAACCAGCGCTTCGTCGAACTGCTGGACGGCGGCGCGCCGCTGATGCCCGGCGCCGCCCGGCTGCTGGCCACGCTGGCCGAGCACGCCATCCCCACCGCGCTGGTCTCCGCCTCGCACCGCCACATCATCGACCTGGTGCTGAAGAACCTCGGCGACCACCCGTTCGCCTTCTCGGTCTCCGGCGACGAGGTGGCCCGCACCAAGCCGCACCCGGACCCGTACCTCGCGGCGGTGGCCCGGTTCGGCGCCGAGCCGGGGCGCTGCGTGGTGATCGAGGACGCCCCGCTGGGCGTGCAGGCCGGCGAGGCGGCCGGCTGCCCGGTGATCGCGGTGCCGTCGGTCGCGCCGATCGGGCCGGGCCCGGGCCGCACGGTCTTGGCGTCGCTGGAGGAAGTGGATCTCGACCTGCTGCGCTCAGTGGTGGCCGCCCGGGTGTGACGCTCGTCTCACTTGCGATCCGCCCACGGGGTAACAGATCACGGGCAGCCGGGAGAAATCGGGCATTGCGCGACAACTCGGCTGGCGCCGTGCCGTGCTGGGGCGCCGTCGGCAGGGAGGGGTGACGGCGGCACAGGGGTCGTGTGGCAGGCTGCGTGGGTCTATCCCGACATGTTCGAGCGTCGTCTGCGAAGCACCCCATCCGGGCCGCCGACGGCTGCTCACCGGCACCCCCAGGCCGGCCAGCACGGAGAAGGAACGCATGACTTCAGCCATACGACGCGCACCCGGCCGGATGGCCGCGGTGGGCTGCGCGCTTCTGGTCGCCACCACCGTCTCGGGCTGCGGCTCGGTGCAGTCGGCAGTGGGCGGCGGCGGCAGCAGCAGTGCCATCACGATGGGGACCACCGAGGTCACCAGCGTGCTGGATCCGGCCGGCGCCTACGACCAGGGCGCCTGGCTGATCCTCAACAACACCTTCCAGTCGCTGCTGAGCTTCCCGGTCGGTGCCACCTCCCCGCAGCCGGACGCCGCGCAGTCCTGCCAGTTCACCGGCGCCGACGCGATGACGTACCAGTGCACCATGCGGTCGGGCCTGACCTTCTCCAACGGTCACCCGCTGACCGCGCAGGACGTGGTCTTCTCGATGAACCGGATGAAGTCGATCAACGACCCCAACGGTCCGGCCGGGCTCTTCGACACCGTCAAGTCGGTGGAGGCGCCCAGCGACAGCGTGGTGGTCTTCCACCTCACCCAGCCCGACGCGGTGCTGCCCGACAAGCTCGCCAGCGGCGCCGGCTCGATCGTCGACCACAGCGTCTTCCCCGCAAACAAGGAGCTGCCGAACGCCCAGGTGGTCGGCTCCGGTCCTTACAAGATCGACTCGATCGACGAGATGACCGGCTCGGACGGCGCCAAGGCCCCCGGCAAGATCGTCATGTCGGCGAACAGCCACTACCAGGGCGACGAGAAGCTCAACAACTCCAAGTTCACCGTGCGCTTCTTCAACACGCCGGTCGAGCTGAAGACCGCGCTGGACGCCGGCGACGTCGACCTCACCGACAACAGCCTGGACCCCAATGTCTCGGCCCAGTTGGAGGCCGACCAGCAGGCCGGCAAGGGCAACTACAAGGTGGCCGTGGGCGAGGGCAGCGACACCCGCTTCCTGCTCTTCAACACCAAGGACCAGACCACCGGCCAGCTCGCGGTGCGCCAGGCAGTGGCCCAGCTGATCGACCGGGACGCGTTGATCAGCAACGTCTACGCGCGTACCGTCGAGCCGCTGTACTCCGTGGTGCCGCAGGGCATCGGCGGCCACACCACCGCCTTCTTCGACAAGTACGGTGACCCGGACCCGGCCAAGGCCAAGGCGATCCTGTCGGCCGCCAAGGTCCAGCTGCCGGTCAAGCTCAGCCTGACCTGGTCGCGGGCCTCCGCCCAGGGCGCCGAGTCGGCGGAGATCAAGAAGCAGCTGGAGGCCAGTGGCCTGTTCCAGGTCACCGTCCACCAGGAGGCCGACTGGACGGCCTTCAAGAAGGGCTGGGCGGACGGCAGTTACCAGGCCTACACGGCCGGCTGGACCGCCGACTACCCGGACGCGGACGACTTCGTGGTCCCGCTGGTGGTGGGCGGCGGTGCCTACCACACCGGCTACGACAACGCGCAGATCACCCAGTCGCTGGTCCCGCAGACGCTGACGCAGGCCGACCGCAGCGCCGCGGCCGGCACCTACGGCACCATCCAGAACATCATCGCGGACACCGTGCCGATGGTGCCGCTCTTCCAGAACAAGTCGTTCTACGTCTCGCGCAACAACATCACCGGCGTCGAGAGCACCATCGACAGCACCGGCGTGTTCCGCTTCGCGAACATCGGCCGCAGCTGACCCAACGTCGAAGGGGTGCCCCGCAGTTGTGCGGGGCACCCCTTCGGCGTGGTTACAGCGCGCCGGGGCGCACCAGCCCGCTCTCGTAGGCGTAGACCGCCGCCTGCACCCGGTCGCGCAGTCCCAACTTCGTCAGCACATGGCCGACATGGGTCTTCACCGTGGTCTCGCTGACGAACAGTTCGCCGGCGATCTCCGCGTTGGACAGCCCCCGCGCCACCAGCCGCAGGACCTCCATCTCGCGCTCGGTCAGCGTGCTCAGCGCCGGCGAGGGCGTCTCGTCGCCGGACGGCAGCCGGGTGGCGTAGAGGTCCAGCAGCCGCCGGGTGATCGAGGGGGCGAGCATCGCCGCGCCGTCCGCCACCACCCGGATCGCCTGCACCAACTCCTCGGCCGGTACGTCCTTGAGCAGGAAGCCGCTGGCACCGGCCCGCAGCGCCTCCACCACGTACTCGTCCAGGTCGAAGGTGGTCAGCACCAGGACCTTCACCGGGCCGTCCCGCCCGGGCCCGGCGATCCGCCGGGTGGCCTCCACCCCGTCCATCCGCGGCATCCGGATGTCCATCAGCACCACGTCGGGCTGCAGCGCCCGCACCTGCTCCAGCGCCTGCTGCCCGTCCCCGGCCTCACCCACCACCACCAGGTCGGCCTCGGCCTCCAGAATCATCCGGAAACCGGTGCGCAGCAAAGGCTGGTCATCGACCAGCAGCACCCGGATCGCCACTTAGGACTCCTCGCTCATCTGCTCGCTCATCTGCGTGTTCGATACCTCGCCGATCGATCCCTCGCCGATCGCGGGCTCGTTCCGCGCCGGCGGGATCACGGGAAGGGGGTAGAGCGGCGGAGTGCCCCCGAACTCCGGACAGCTCTGCTGATGGTCGCACCAGTCGCACAACCGGTTACGGGTGGCCGGGAACTCTCCGGTGGCGACCGCCCGGCTGATCGTCTCCCAGAGCGCCAGCAGCTTGCGCTCCACCGCCAGCAGGTCGGTCTCGTCGGGGTCGTAGCTGACCACGTCGCCGCCCCCACCGAGGTAGACCAGCTGCAGCCGCTTGGGGATCACGCCCTTCCAGCGCCAGACCACCAGGGCGTAGAACTTCATCTGGAACATCGCCTTGCCCTCGAAGTCCCGCGAGGGCGCCCGGCCGGTCTTGTAGTCCACCAGCCGCACCTCGCCGGTGGGAGCGACGTCCACCCGGTCGATGTAGCCGCGCAGCTTCAGGCCCGACTCCAGCACGGTCTCCACGTACAGCTCGCGCTCGGCGGGCTCCAGGCGGGTCGGGTCCTCCAACCTGAACCACTGGCCGAGCAGCTTCTCGGCGTCCCCCAGCCAGCGGGCCAGCACGGCGCCCTCGGGATCGTCGGCGAACAGCTCGGCGAGCTCCGGGCGCTCGCCCAGCATCCGCTCCCACTGCGGGCGCAGCAGCTCCCTGGCCCGGTCCGCGGTGCGCTCGGCGGCGGGGTGGTCGAAGAGCCGCTCCAGCACGGCGTGCACCACGGTGCCCCGGGTCGCCGCCGCGCTGGGCGGCTCCGGCAGCTTGTCGATCACCCGCAGCCGGTAGAGCAGCGGGCAGGTCAGGAAGTCCCCGGCACGGGAGGGGGAGAGCCCGGTCGGGGGCACGGCCCGGCGGGCGGTCTCGGTCGGCTGCATGGACCCGACCCTATGGGGTCCGGCCGTCATCCGGCTGTCAGGGCGCTCACAGCCCGGTCCGGTGCTGGTGGCCGAGGGCCCCGGGTGGGTAGGACACTTGGTGACAGGGGCGTCCCGCGGCCGTGGCCGGAGATCACGTAGCGTGGGGAAGCCACCCGCCCGGCAGGGGAGCGGGACAAGGGCGGGGACGACGACCTGAAGGGGTCACGGTGAGCGACACCACGGGTCAGCAGACCTCCAAGCAGCCACCCGGGAAGGACGGGCCCCCGCAGGGGCCGGTTCGTCCCGGCGGCGGCATCCTGATGGGCCGCCCGTTCGGCGTCCCGATCTACGTCACGCCCACCTGGTTCCTGATCGCCGGCCTGATCACCTGGATCTTCGGCGGGCAGCTCGCCAACGTGCTGCCCGGGCTCGGCGCCACCCGCTATCTGGTCGCGCTCTCCTTCGCGATCGCCTTCTACGGCTCGGTGCTGGTCCACGAGCTCGCTCACACCTTGGTCGCACTGCGCTACAAGCTGGGCGTACGGCGGATCCAACTGCAGTTCCTCGGCGGCATCTCGGAGATCGAGCGGGAGGCGGAGACCCCGGGCCGCGAGTTCTGGCTGGCCTTCGTCGGACCGCTGCTCTCGCTGGTGCTCGGCGGCATCTGCTGGGGCGCGCTGCAGTTCGTCGAGACCGACACCGTCCCCGGCGTGCTGATCGCCGGTCTCGCGGTCTCCAACCTGGTGGTCGCGGTCTTCAACCTGCTGCCAGGCCTGCCACTGGACGGCGGCCGGATGCTGCGCGCGGTGGTCTGGGGGGTGACCGGCCGCCCGATGGCCGGCACCGTCGCCGCCGCCTGGGCCGGGCGGGTGCTGGCCCTGGCCGTGCTGTTCGGCCTGCCGGCGGTCAGCGCCGCCCGTGGCGGCAACCGGTCCTCGGGTGACGCGCTGCTGGACACCGTGCTCGCCGCCGTGCTGGCCGTGGTGATCTGGAACGGCGCCGGCGCCGCCGTGCGCAACGCCCGCCTGAAGGCCGCGCTGCCCGGCCTGACGCTGCGCAGCCTCACCCGCCGGGCCGTCTCGGTCAGCGCCGACACCCCGCTCGCCGAGGCGCTGCGCCAGGCCCGCGAGGCGCAGGCCGGCGCCGTCCTGGTGGTCGACGGCTACGGCGAGCCGGCCGCGCTGGTCAAGGAGGCCGCGGTGCTCCAGGTGCCCGAGCAGCGCCGCCCCTGGGTCGCGGTCGGCGCCCTCGCCCGCTCGCTGGAGCCGGGGATGCGCCTCGCCGGCGACCTCAGCGGCGAGGATCTGCTGAACGCCCTGCGGGCCACCCCCGCCAGCGAGTACCTGGTGGTCGAGGCGGACGGCTCGGTCTACGGCGTGCTGGCCGTGCTGGACGTCGAACGCCGGCTCACCGCAGCCGTCACCGGCCGTTGAGACTTCTGGTGGTCGGGGGCTGGTCCCGGTTCCCTTAGGATTGTCCTTATGTCCGAACCGACCGGTGCCACCCGCAGGCGGGGGCCATTCACGGTCGGGGATCAGGTTCAGCTGACCGACCCCAAGGGCCGCCACTACACGTTCACGCTCGAAGCCGGGAAGAACTTCCACACCCACAAGGGTGCGTTCCCGCATGACGAGTTGATCGGCGCCCCCGAAGGCACGGTCGTGCGCACCACGGGGAACGTTCCCTATCTCGCGCTGCGCCCTCTGCTCCCCGACTACGTCCTGTCCATGCCCCGCGGCGCCGCCGTGATCTACCCCAAGGACGCGGGTCAGATCCTGGCGATGGCCGACATCTTCGCCGGCGCCCGCGTGGTCGAGGCCGGCGTCGGCTCCGGCGCGCTCAGCACCTACCTGCTGCGCGCGGTCGGCGACACCGGCATGCTGGCCTCCTACGAGCGCCGCCAGGACTTCGCGGACATCGCCCGCAAGAACGTCGAGCGCTACTTCGGCAGCCCGCACCCGGCTTGGAAGCTCACCGTCGGCGACCTGCAGGACAACCTGGTCGAGGACGACGTCGACCGGATCATCCTGGACATGCTCGCCCCCTGGGAGTGCCTGGACGTCGCCGCCAAGGCGCTCGTCCCCGGCGGCCTGCTCTGCTGCTACGTGGCCACCACCACGCAGCTGTCGCGCACCGTCGAGGCGCTGCGCGAGCACGGCAACTTCACCGAGCCGCAGTCCTGGGAGACCATGGTCCGCACCTGGCACGTGGAGGGCCTCGCGGTCCGCCCGGACCACCGGATGATCGGTCACACCGGCTTCCTGCTGACCTCCCGCCGGCTCGCGGACGGCGTCGAGCCGCCGCTGCGCCGCCGCCGCCCCGCCAAGGGCTCGTACGGCGAGGACTACGACAGCGGCACCCCGGAGCCCTCGCTCGCCGAGCGCGCGGCCGCCCGGGCGGCCACCCGCGAGGACAACCCCGTCATCGAGCAGGACTGACCCCGCAACGACCTCACCACGAAGGGCGGCGCCCACGGCGCCGCCCTTCGGCGTACCCGGCGCGTGACCCGGCTTGTGACCCGGCGGCCCGGTGCCGAACCACCGCCTCTGATGTGCGACGATGCTGGCAACACGGACATCCTGCCGGTGGAGGGGCCCCCTTGGCGGACGACGCAGTGCACGAGTCAGCGACCGGTATAGCGCCCGCCCGGCCGCCCGAGCCGGTCGCGGGCCGACCCGACACCACCCCCGCGCACGCCCGCCCGGGCCTGCTGCACTGGAGCGTCGTCCTGGCCGCCTGCGTGGCCGTGGTGGCCGCCGCGCTGGCCGGCGGCAGCGCCAGTGGCACCGTCACCGCCGCCCCGACCGGCGCTCCCGAGCCCGTCCCGACCGCCCAGGCGCCCGACCCCGCCCAGGCCGTGCTGCCGCTGGACTGCGGCCCCTTCCCGGTCAAGGTCTCCGTCAGCTTCGCCGCCGACCTCGGCGACGGCACCCCCAGCACCGTGGTCGCCGCGCACTGCGACGCCGACAACGGCACCCCGCCGGACGGCGTCTTCGTCCTGGGCGCCGGCGCCGACGGCCACCCGGTGGTCCGCGACACCCTGGTCTCCTGGCAGGAGAACCTGACCGTGACCCGGCTCGCCCTGCGCAGCGACGGCGTGCTCACCGCCCAGGCCCGCGGCTACTCCACCGCCGCCGTGCCGCGCTGCTGCCCCGACCTCACGGTCTCGCTCAACTGGACCCGCAAGGGCGGCTCCTACGTCCGCACCCAGACCAGCGCCCCGTCGGCCACGGCCTGACGGGGCGCCAGCGCGGGCGATCGGCCGCTCAGTCGGCGTCCGGTCCGTAGACCTCGACCCGGTCGCTCACCCGGCGGACGTGGATGCAGTCGCCCGGGCACTCCTTGGCCGAGTCCACCACGTCCTGAAGGAGCGTCAGCGGGACCGGCGCGCTGTCGCCGGGCTGCTGGCGCAACTCGTCGTCCTCGCCCTTCACATAGGCCAGGCCGTCGATGTCCAGCTCGAAGACCTCCGGCGCGTACTGGACGCAGATGCCGTCACCTGTGCACAGGTCCTGATCGATCCACACCTCGAGGGGCTCGCCGACCGCTGCCCCACTGGTCGCCTCGCTGGTCACCGACATCGTCTCCTGCCGTTCTGTCCGCTTGTCCGACGATCCGTCCAGGAGGAACGGTCACGATCGGGTATTGACTTGCTCGACGATACATCTGCCCGCTTTCCGACGGTGTGCGGTGGGTATCTCTCTGCCAGAGGGGAAGCACACACGGGTGAAGATCGGACACACCCCTTCCGTCTTTCTGATCTAGGGGTTTAGCCGGCCCCTGGTCCAGGTAGGGTCTGGAAGCATCCCGCTCCCCAGGAGGAGGTGAGGACCGTGGCAGCCCACGATGACGACTACAACCGCACGGCAGGCAAGCCCGCTCGTGGTTCCGACGAGGCCGCACAGGTCTCGTACCTCGAGCAGGAGATCGCTGTCCTGCGCCGCAAGCTCGCCGACTCGCCGCGCTCGTCGAGAATTCTCGAGGACCGGATCGTCGAGCTCCAGACCAACCTGGCCGGAGTCTCCGCCCAGAACGAACGGCTCGCCTCCACCCTGCGTGAGGCCCGCGACCAGATCGTGGCCCTCAAGGAAGAGGTGGACCGGCTGGCCCAGCCACCCGCCGGGTTCGGCACCTTCCTCAGCCAGAACGAGGACGGCACCGCCGACATCTTCACCGGCGGGCGCAAACTGCGCGTCAACGTCAGCCCCAGCCTCGAACTCGACGAGCTGCGCCGCGGCCAGGAAGTACTCCTGAACGAGGCACTGAACATCGTCGACGCCTTCGAATTCGAGAGCATCGGTGACATCGTCACCCTCAAGGAGGTCCTGGAGGACGGCGAACGCGCGCTGGTCACCGGGCACACCGACGAGGAGCGGGTGGTGCGGCTCGCCGAGCCGCTGCGCGACATCATGCTCCGCCCCGGCGACTCGCTGCTGATGGAGCCGCGATCCGGCTACGTCTACGAGGTGGTCCCGAAGTCCGAGGTCGAGGAGCTCGTCCTCGAAGAGGTCCCGGACATCGACTACCGGCAGATCGGCGGTCTGCACGCCCAGATCGAGATGATCCGCGACGCGGTCGAGCTGCCCTACCTGCACGCCGAGCTCTTCAAGGAGTACGAGCTGCGCCCGCCCAAGGGCGTGCTGCTCTACGGCCCGCCCGGCTGCGGAAAGACCCTGATCGCCAAGGCGGTCGCCAACTCGCTGGCCAAGAAGGTCGCCGAGGTCACCGGCCGGCCCCAGGGCAAGAGCTACTTCCTCAACATCAAGGGCCCCGAGCTGCTCAACAAGTACGTCGGTGAGACCGAGCGGCAGATCCGCCTGGTCTTCCAGCGCGCTCGTGAGAAGGCCAGCGAGGGCACCCCCGTGATCGTCTTCTTCGACGAGATGGAGTCGCTCTTCCGCACCCGCGGCTCCGGTGTCAGCTCGGACGTGGAGAACACCATCGTCCCCCAGCTGCTCGCCGAGATCGACGGCGTGGAGGGGCTGGAGAACGTCATTGTGATCGGCGCCTCCAACCGCGAGGACATGATCGACCCGGCGATCCTGCGCCCGGGCCGGCTCGACGTCAAGATCAAGATCGAGCGTCCGGACGCCGAGGCGGCCAAGGACATCTTCTCCAAGTACCTCAAGACCTCGCTGCCCTTCCACCCGGACGACCTCAAGGAGCACGACGGGTCGCTGGACAGCACGGTCGCCGCCATGATCCAGGCGGTCGTGGAGCGGATGTACACCGAGACCGAGGAGAACCGCTTCCTGGAGGTCACCTACGCCAACGGTGACAAGGAGGTCCTGTACTTCAAGGACTTCAACTCCGGCGCGATGATCCAGAACATCGTCGACCGTGCGAAGAAGATGGCCATCAAGGACTTCCTCGACCACGGCCAGCGCGGTCTGCGCGTCTCCCACCTGCTCGCCGCCTGCGTGGACGAGTTCAAGGAGAACGAGGACCTGCCCAACACCACCAACCCGGACGACTGGGCCCGGATCTCCGGCAAGAAGGGCGAGCGGATCGTCTTCATCCGCACGCTGGTCACCGGAAAGCAGGGCGCCGAGTCCGGCCGCTCCATCGACACCGTGGCCAACACCGGCCAGTACCTGTAGAACGAGGAAGTACCAGCACCACCTGTGCGACGACACGCTCCGACACCCCGTCCGGCCGTGTGCCCCCGGGCCCACGGCCGGACGGGGTGTCTGGCACACCGGGGCCCGGACAGCCCCGGACCGTCGGCGCAGCGCACCAGGCACCACCCGCGGCCGGCCCGCCGGACGGTCCGTCAGCCGCGGCGCACAGCAGGGACGTCGGTGTCCCGCCCGCTCGGGGCGGGGCGACGGGCAAGGAGGGCCGCATGACCGTAAGGCGCGTGATGGGCATCGAGACCGAGTACGGCATCTCCGTACCCGGGCACCCCAACGCCAACGCCATGCTCACCTCGTCCCAGATCGTCAACGCGTACGCCGCGGCGATGCACCGGGCGCGCCGCGCCCGCTGGGACTTCGAGGAGGAGAACCCACTGCGGGACGCCCGGGGTTTCGACCTCGCCCGCGAGGTGGCGGATTCCAGCCAGCTCACCGACGAGGACATCGGCCTGGCCAACATCATCCTCACCAACGGGGCCCGCTTCTACGTGGACCACGCGCACCCCGAGTACAGCTCGCCCGAGGTCACCAACCCGCGCGACGCGGTGCTCTGGGACAAGGCCGGCGAGCGGATCATGGCCGAGGCAGCCGCCCGCGCCCTGGAACTGCCCAACGGGCAGACCATCCACCTGTACAAGAACAACACCGACAACAAGGGCGCCTCCTACGGCACCCATGAGAACTACCTGATGCAGCGGGCCACGCCGTTCGCCGACATCGTCCGCCACCTCACCCCGTTCTTCGTCTCCCGCCAGGTGGTCACCGGCGCGGGCCGGGTCGGCATCGGCCAGGACGGCTCCGCCAACGGCTTCCAGATCAGCCAGCGGGCCGACTACTTCGAGGTCGAGGTCGGCCTGGAGACCACCCTCAAGCGCCCCATCATCAACACCCGGGACGAACCGCACGCGGACGCCGAGAAGTACCGCCGGCTGCACGTGATCATCGGCGACGCCAACCTCTCGGAGATCTCCACCTACCTCAAGCTCGGCACCACCTCGCTGGTGCTGGCGATGATCGAGGCCGGCTTCATCGCCGTCGACCTCGCCGTCGACCAGCCGGTGCGCACCCTGCACCGGGTCTCCCACGACTCCTCGCTCGAACACCTGATCGTGCTGCGCAGCGGCCGCAAGCTGACCGCCGTCCAGCTCCAGATGGAGTACTGCGAGCTGGCCCGCAAGTACGTCGAGGACCGCTACGGGCACGACGCCGACGAGCAGACCATTGACGTGCTGGCCCGCTGGGAGGACGTGCTCGGCCGCCTGGAGCGCGACCCGATGAGCCTGTCCAAGCAGCTCGACTGGGTCGCCAAGAAGGAGCTCCTGGAGGGCTACCGCCAGCGCGACGGCCTGGACTGGGACAACCCCCGGCTGCACCTGGTCGACCTCCAGTACAGCGACGTGCGGCCCGACAAGGGCCTCTACAACCGCCTGGTGGCGCGCGGCCGCTTCGAGCGCCTGGTCACCGAGGAAGAGGTCCTGCGGGCCGCCCACAAGCCCCCGGAGGACACCCGGGCGTACTTCCGCGGCCGCTGCCTGGAGCAGTACGCGGAGCACGTCGCGGCGGCCTCCTGGGACTCGGTCATCTTCGACCTGCCCGGCCGCGACTCCCTGCAGCGGGTCCCGACCCTGGAGCCGCTGCGCGGCACCCGCAACCACGTCAAGGAACTGCTGGACCGCTGCCGCACCGCCGAGGACCTGGTCCGGGTGCTCTCCGGCGGCTGATCCCGTGCGCGGGCGATCACCACGGGTGAACACCCCGCTGAAGGGGAATCATCCAGGTGACGTCCGGACGTTGAACAGGGTGAGGACGCAGGACGCACGCAGGACCAGGGTCGACGCGGCACCCATACCGCGGATACCACGCAAACGGGCAGCGCCAGTCGCACCCGGTGTATAGGGTCTGAGCAGCAAGCTTGGACCAACCGTGCCAGACGAATTCGAGCGGGGTGAGGGACATGGCGACCAAGGACACCGGCGGCGGCCAGCAGCGGGCGAACCGCTCCTCCGAGGAGGTCGAGGAGCAGACTGCGGAAACGCAGAACTCCGAGGAGCTCAAGGAGCGCCAGGAAAAGCTGAGCGACGACGTGGACGCGGTATTGGACGAAATCGACGAAGTGCTCGAGTCGAATGCAGAGGACTTTGTTAGGGGATTTGTCCAGAAGGGTGGGCAATAGTCCCCAATGTCCGATTCGGTAAATCGGGCGTGGTGCAGCCGCTGTCAGCAATGGCTCGAGTGCGGAGCGTTCGCGCGCAATCGGTCGATGAAGAGTGGTCTTCAGGCATATTGCCGCGAATGCTCCGCGCGTTATTACGACGCTCGACAGCAGGCCAAAGGGAAAGTGGTCAGGCCGCGCGTCGAGGTGCCGGAAGGGCACAAGCGGTGCCCCGACTGCGAAGAAGTGAAGCCGCACAGCGAATGGGACAGGAACGCGCGGCAGCCGAGCGGTCTTGCGCCCTATTGCAAACCGTGCCGGTCCGCGCGTAATCGCGAGAGCTATTTCCGGCGCACGTACGGCATGACCGAGGCCGACCTGCAGGCCATGCTCGCCGAGCAGCGCCACCTCTGCGTGATCTGTCTGGAGAAGCGGGCGGAACATGTGGATCACGACCACGAAACGGGTAGGGTCCGTGGCATCCTCTGCTTCGCGTGCAACGCGGCACTGGGGCAGATGAGGGACCGGCCCGACGCGCTCCGGCGGGCTGCCGACTATCTGGAAGGAATCGTGTGGAAGCCAACACTCGTGGCACCGGGCGTCTACCGGCTGCCTTCCTCACCCCGGGATCCTCGTCGTTCATCGAGTTCCTGGCGGACCATTCGCCGGAACTGCTCCCCGGACGGCGTCCGCTCCCCGCGGGGCTGACCGTCGATGCGCCGCACGGCACCACTATCGTCGCGGCGGTCTTCGACGGCGGGGTGGTGATCGCGGGTGACCGCCGGGCCACCATGGGCAATGTGATCGCGCAGCGCGACATCGAGAAGGTCTTCCCGGCCGACGAGTACAGCGCGGTCGGCATCGCCGGCACCGCCGGACTCGCGGTCGAGATGGTCCGGCTCTTCCAGCTGGAGTTGGAGCACTACGAGAAGATCGAGGGCGCCGTCCTCTCGCTGGAGGGCAAGGCCAACCGGCTCACCACGATGATCCGGGGCAACCTGGGCATGGCGATGCAGGGCCTGGCCGTCGTCCCGCTGTTCGCCGGCTACGACCTGGACCTCGGTCGCGGCCGGATCTTCAGCTACGACGTCACCGGCGGCCGCTCCGAGGAGCGGGGCTTCACCGCCACCGGTTCCGGTTCGATCTTCGCGCGGGGCTCGCTGAAGAAGCTCTACCGCGACGACCTGACGGGTGACGAGGCCGCCACCCTGGTCGTCCAGGCGCTGTACGACGCCGCCGACGACGACTCGGCGACCGGTGGTCCCGACCTGGCGCGCAAGATCTTCCCGATCGTCTCGCTGATCACCGAGGACGGCTTCCGCAGGCTGTCCGACGACGAGGTGTCCACGATCGCGCACTCGATCGTCGAGCACCGCAACACCCGTCCGAACGGCCCGCAGGCCCCCCTGCTGTAGTCCGCCAGCCCCACACCCCACCCACCTGACAGAAGGGGACGACCGCCGGTGTCCACACCGTTCTACGTCTCGCCTCAGCAGGCCATGGCGGACCGCGCGGAGTACGCCCGCAAGGGCATCGCGCGCGGTCGCAGCGTGGTCGTGCTCACCTACGCCGACGGCATCGTCTTCGTGGCCGAGAACACCTCCCGGGCGCTGCACAAGGTGTCCGAGATCTACGACAAGATCGCCTTCGCCGCGGTCGGCCGCTACAACGAGTTCGAGAACCTGCGGATCGGCGGCGTCCGCTACGCCGATCTGCGCGGCTACTCCTACGACCGGGCCGATGTGACGGCCCGTGGGCTGGCCAACGTCTACGCCCAGACGCTGGGCACCATCTTCTCCTCGGTCGGCGAGAAGCCGTACGAGGTGGAGCTGATCGTCGCCGAGGTGGGCAAGGCCACCGAGGACGACCAGATCTACCGGCTCACCCCGGACGGTTCGGTGGTGGACGAGCAGAACACCGTCGTGGTCGGCGGCAACGCGGACTCGATCGGGACGTACCTGGAGCAGCGCCACCAGCCGGGCCTGAGCCTGGCGGAGGCGCTCAAGGTGGCCGTCGAGTCGCTGGCCCGGGACCCCAACGGCGGCTCGCCGCGCACCCTCACGCCCGAGCAGCTGGAGGTGGCCGTGCTGGACCGCCACCGGCCCCAGCAGCGCAAGTTCAAGCGGATCCTGGGCGGCCAGCTGGCCCGGCTGCTGAGCGGCGACGAGTCGGCCGCCGCGGAGGACGCCGGCGACGCCGACGGCAAGGGCGCGGGCGGCAAGAAGGGCCCGGCCGGCTCCGCCGACGAGTAGCGCGGCAGTCACCGTGCCCGTGGGGTGCGACGCCCATCGGCGCCGCACCTCACGGGCACGCGCACATCCGAACCCGTTCGGTGGGTTTCGATTATCGTGCTCCGATTGGCGCAGCCGAAACGGTTTCAGAACCCTTCAAGAAGCGTAATCTCCCCTCATGGATCGCCGAATTTTCGGGCTGGAGAACGAGTACGGCGTCACGTGTACGTTCCGGGGACAACGGCGTCTGTCTCCGGACGAGGTGGCCAGGTACCTCTTCCGCCGCGTAGTTTCCTGGGGACGAAGCAGCAATGTCTTCCTGCGCAATGGCGCACGGCTTTACCTCGATGTCGGTTCGCACCCTGAGTACGCCACTCCGGAGTGCGATGACGTCACCGAGCTGGTGACGCACGACAAGGCGGGCGAGCGCATCCTCGAAGGCCTCCTGGTGGACGCCGAACGGCGCCTGCACGAGGAGGGCATCGCCGGGGACGTCTACCTGTTCAAGAACAACACCGACTCGGCCGGCAACTCCTACGGCTGCCACGAGAACTACCTGGTGGGCCGGCACGGGGAGTTCTCCCGGCTGGCGGACGTGCTGATCCCGTTCCTGGTGACCCGTCAGCTGATCTGCGGCGCCGGCAAGGTGCTGCAGACCCCGCGCGGCGCGGTCTACTGCGTGAGCCAGCGGGCGGAGCACATCTGGGAGGGCGTCAGCTCGGCGACCACCCGCTCCCGTCCGATCATCAACACCCGGGACGAGCCGCACGCGGACGCCGAGCGGTACCGGCGGCTGCACGTGATCGTCGGCGACTCCAACATGTCGGAGACCACCACGCTGCTCAAGGTCGGCGCCACCGACCTGGTGCTGCGGCTGATCGAGGCCGGCGTGGTGATGCGGGACCTGACGCTGGAGAACCCGATCCGGGCGATCCGCGAGGTCAGCCACGACCTGACGGGCCGCCACCAGGTCCGGCTGGCCAACGGCCGGGAGGCCAGCGCCCTGGAGATCCAGGAGGAGTACTACAGCAAGGCGCTGGAGTTCGCCGACCGCAAGGGCCTGAACACCGGCACGGTGGCCCGGGTGCTGGAGCTGTGGGGCCGCACGCTGGAGGCGGTGCGCGACGAGGACCTCGGCAAGGTCGGCACCGAGATCGACTGGATCATGAAGTACCAGCTGATCGAGCGCTACCGCGAGAAGCACCAGATGAGCATGTCGAACCCGCGGGTCGCCCAGATCGACCTGGCGTACCACGACATCCACCGCCGGCGCGGGCTCTTCTACCTGCTGCAGAACAAGGGCCAGGCGCAGCGGGTCACCACCGACCTGAAGACCTTCGAGGCCAAGTCGGTCCCGCCGCAGACCACTCGCGCCCGGCTGCGCGGGGACTTCATCCGCAAGGCGCAGGAGCAGCGCCGCGACTTCACGGTGGACTGGGTGCATCTGAAGCTGAACGACCAGGCGCAGCGCACGGTGCTGTGCAAGGACCCGTTCCGCTCGGTGGACGAGCGGGTGGAGAAGCTCATCGCCGGGATGTAGTCGGCACTGGGTCGAAGGCGGGGCGGGAGGTGCGTTTGATCACCTCCCGCCCCGCCTTCCGCTATCGGGAGACCACGGGTTCTAGGGTGGTCGAGTTCGCTGGACCGTTGTGTCCGGACTGACTTGACCGACAGTGAGGAACACCGTGCGACGGATCGCCGGGCTGCTCGTAGCCCTGCCCATGCTGGCGCTCGTGGCGTGCAGCAGCAGCACACCCGTGAAGAGCGGCCCGTCCGCGGCGCCGAGCAGCTCCGCTCCGGCCGTCCCCAGCCCGGTGGGGTCGGCGTCCCCGATGCCCACGGTGGCCGGGGATTTCGGCAAGAAGGCGACCATCACCATCCCGCCCGGGCAGCCGAGCGGCCAGTTCGTGGTCAGCACGGTGACGGACGGCGACGGCGCCACCGTGAACAAGGGCGACTGGGTGACGGTCAACTACACCGCGAAGGACTGGACGACCGGCAAGGACGTGCCGAGCTCGTACGATGCGGGCTCCAAGCCGCAGCTCTACCAGGCGGGCAACGGGCAGCTGGTGCCGGCCTTCGACCAGAGCGTGGTGGGCAGGAAGGTGGGCAGCCGGGTGCTGGTGGTGGCGCCGCCGGCGGCGGGCTTCGGCAGCACGGGCAACACCGCGCTCGGGGTGGGTGCCAGTGACACCGTGGTGTTCGTGCTGGACGTCATGGAGGACGTGCCGCAGGACGCCGCGGTGACCGGCACGATGACCCAGGCCCCGCCGACCTCCCCGCAGGTCAAGGACAACGGCAAGGCCGCCCCGACGATCACCATCCCCGCGGGGCAGCCGGCGCCGGCCGATCTGCAGACCTCGGTGCTGATCAAGGGCGACGGCAAGCCGGTGCAGGCCGGGCAGACGCTGGTGGTGCAGTACACCGGGGTGCTGTGGAGCAACGGCCAGCAGTTCGACTCGTCCTGGACGCACGGCGGCGCGCAGGCGCTGCAGGTCGGGACCGGCAGTGTGATCGCGGGCTGGGACAAGGGGCTGGTCGGGCAGACCGTCGGGAGCCGGGTGCTGCTGACGATTCCGCCCTCGCTCGGCTACGGGGACAAGGCGCAGTCCTCGATCCCGGCCAACTCCACGCTGGTTTTTGTGATCGACATCCTGGAAGCTGTGTAGTCAATCGGTAGGGCAGGCTCTCATTGGGTGTCATGGACACCCAATGAGAGCCTGCCCTCATGCTGAACTGACATACTGCTGCCGATTCGCACAGTGGCGAGGGATCTGATCGCGAGGATGGGGAGTCATGGCTGAGAATGCGTCGGGACCGGGCGAGGCCGACACCGCGAGCGGCGCGGTCGCTGACCCGGCGGCCCCGCGGCCCGGGGGTCCGCTGCCGGGCGACGGGGAGTCGATCGTGATTCCGCCGTCGATTCTCAAGCAGCAGGCGGGCTGGGCCCAGCCCGGTCAGGAAGTGCCGGCCGCTCCCGGCACGCCCAAGGAAGAGGCCCCGCAGGTCTTCGCCTCCACGGTGCGCAAGGTGCAGCAGTCCGAGGCGGACTACGACAAGGCGCCCGGGGTGGGCCGGCTCGGCGCGGTGCTCGGCACCGTGCTCGCCGTCCTGCTGGTGGGCAGCGGCATCGCGCTCTACGAGATCAACAAGCCGACTTCGAGCAGCTCGGCGGCGGACAGCGCCACGGCGGCCCCCAGCGCGCCGGCCTCGCCCAGCGCGCCGCCCGTCCCGCCGATCAAGACGGACGCCAAGGTGCTGCCGACGGTCACCGGTGACGTCGGCAAGAAGGCGACCATCACGCTGCCGGCCGGCCAGTCCCCGGACGGCAGCTTCGTGGTGAAGCCGCTCACCGAGGGCGACGGCGCCAAGGCCGGCAAGGGCTCCTGGGTCAGCGCGGACTTCACCCTGAAGGACTGGACCACCGGCAAGGACATCCCCGGCTCCTACGACCAGGGTCAGCCGCAGATCTTCCAGGCGGGCCTGGGTCAGCTGATCCCGGCGCTGGACGCCAGCGTGGTGGGCCACAAGGCCGGCAGCCGGCTGCTGGTGATCGCACCTCCGGCGGCCGCCTTCGGCGACCAGGGCAACCAGAGCCTGGGCCTCGGCCCCAAGGACACCCTGGTGATGGTGATCGACGTCGAGCGGGTCAACGCGCCCGACGCCCGGGTCAGCGGTGACGTGACCGAGCCGCCGGCCGACTTCCCGCAGGTGAAGGAGAACCCGGGCAAGCCGGACACCATCACCCCGCCGGCCGGCGTGACCGACCCGACCGCGCTGAAGACCGCAGTGCTGATCCCGGGCAAGGGCCCCAAGGTCGCCACCGGCGAGAAGGTCGTCGTCCAGTACACCGGGGTGACGCTCAAGGACGGCAAGGAGTTCGACTCCTCGCTCAGCAAGAAGCAGGCGTTCAGCTTCGTCACCGGCGGTGGCACCGTCATCCCCGGTTGGGACCAGGGTGTCGTCGGCCAGAACGTCGGCAGCCGGATCGAGTTGGTGATCCCGGCCTCGCTGGCCTACAAGGACCAGCCGCCGGCCGGCAGCGGGATCCCGGCCAACGCCTCGCTGGTGTTCGTGATCGACATTCTGGATGCCGGAGTGGGCTCGGCCAGCTCCTAATGACACTATTGGGGTGACCGGCCGTCGGGGCGACCCGCCAGGCCGGGCCTGATCTGCATGGGCGGCGGACGGCCGTACGGTGGTTCCTCACGGAGGCACGGTGCGGTGGTCCGCCGCCGTGCTGTGTACTGATGGAGGCCGCGTCAGGCGGCCGAGGAGAAGAGGCAGTTGTGAGCCAGAAGACGAAGCCGGAGATCGATTTCCCGGGTGGCGAGGCGCCGGCCGAGCTGCAGATCCGCGACATCGTGGTGGGCGACGGCGCCGAGGCCAAGCCCGGCGCGAACGTCGAGGTGCACTACGTGGGTGTCACCTTCAGCACCGGCGAGGAGTTCGACGCCAGCTGGAACCGCAACTCGACCTTCCGCTTCCCGCTCGGTGGCGGCCGGGTCATCAAGGGTTGGGACGAGGGTGTCGTCGGGATGAAGGTGGGCGGTCGGCGCGAGCTGATCATCCCGGCCAACAAGGCCTACGGCAACCAGTCGCCGACCCCGCTGATCCCGGCCGGTTCGACCCTGATCTTCGTGGTCGACCTGATCAGCGTCTGACGCTGCTCGTGAGGCCGTCGCACCCCGGAGGACCGGGGTGCGGCGGCCTCGGCTTTCGCCGGATGTGCCCGTACCGGTACGGTCGGGTCGCCGGGTTCAAGATTCCCGGTGGAGCGGTCCGCGCACAGCGCGGCACACCGGAAGGGTCACGATGGCGATCGCCAAGGCAGAGCGGCTGATGAACCTCGCCCTGTGCCTGATGAACACCAAACGCCCGCTCTCCAAACGAGAGCTTCGGGAGTCCATCGAGGCCTACCGGGAGGCCTGGCAGCACGGCAGCGAGGACGCCTTCAACCGGATGTTCGAGCGCGACAAGGACGACCTGCGCGAGCTGGGCCTGGTCATCGACGTCGACGAGAACACCGCGGACGGCGAGATCGGCTACCTGGCCCGCGCCGACCGCAACCGGCTGCCGGAGATCGCGCTGGACGCCGAGGAGGCGGCCGCGCTGAGCCTGGCCGCCAAGGTCTGGCACCAGGCCCGCCTCTCGGGTGCCGCCAGCGGCGCGCTGCAGAAGCTGCGTGCGGCGGGCGTGCCGTTCACCGAGGACGTCGCCGAGGGCCGTACCGCGCTGGAGCCGCGGATCCCGGCCCGCGAGGCCGCCTTCGAGCCGCTGCTGCTGGCCGCCCGGGATCGCCGGCCGGTCGGTTTCGAGTACCGCAAGTCCGGGTCCGCGGTCGTCGAGGCGCGCTCGGTCGAGCCGTGGGCGCTGGAGTGCTGGCGCGGCCACTGGTACCTGGCCGGCTGGGACCGCGACCGCGCGGCCGTCCGGGTCTTCCGGCTCAGCCGGATCACCGGCAAGGTCCGCTCGCGCTCGGCCGCCTTCTCCGCGCCGATCCCCGAGCACGTGGACGTCCGGGCCCACGTCGCCACCTTCGCCGGTGAGGGCGCCACCACCACCGCCACCGTGCGGCTGCGCCGCGGTGCGGGCTTCCCGCTGCGGGCCAAGGCGCTGGCGACCCGTCAGGTCGACGCGGTCTGGGACGAGTTGGAGATCCCCTACGGCCACGGGCTGGGCGCCGACCTCGCCGAGTTCGGGCCGGACCTGGTCGTCCTGGAGCCGGACGACCTGCGGGCCGACGTCATCGACCGGCTGCGCGCGGTGGCCGGCCTGCCCGCCGAAGCAGCAGCCTCCGAAGGAGCCTCCCGGTGAGCAACGCCATCGACCAGACCCGCCGGATGCTCTCGCTGGTCACCTATCTGCGCGAGCGCCCCGGCGCCGAGGTCGCCGAGGTGGCCCGGGCGTTCGGGATCACCGAGCGCGAGCTGATCGCGGACCTGAACGTGCTGCCGATGTGCGGCACCAGCTTCCGCGGCGGCGACCTGCTGGACATCGACACCGACGGCGAGCGGATCTGGTGGCACAACGTCGACGATGTGGCCCAGCCGCTGCGGCTGGCCGCCGACGAGGCGACGGCGCTGCTGGTGGCCGCCCGCGCGGTGGCCGGGCTGCCGGGCCTGCGCGCCCGTGACCGCGAGGCGCTCACCCGCGCCGTCGCCAAGATCGAGAACGCGGCGGGGGAGAGCGCCGAGGGCAGCGCCCGGGTCGGGGTGACCTTCGAGGCCGAGGGCCAGGTCTTCGCCGACATCGACCGCGCGCTCTCCGAGGGCCGGCTGATCTGGCTGCGCTACTACTCGCACGGGCGCGGTGGCATGACCGAGCGCGAGGTGGACCCGATCCGCCTGGTGACCGAGGGCCACACCTACCTGGAGGGCTGGTGCCGGACCTCGGAGGACCGCCGGCTCTTCCGGCTCGACCGCGTGGCCGAGGTCAAGCTGCTGGACGAGCCCGCCCGCCCGCCGCGTCTGGAGCCGCGCGACCTCTCGCAGGGCCTGGTGAACCCGGGCGCGGACGACCCCGAGGTGGTCGTCGAGGTCGGCGCCGGCGGTCGCTGGGTGGCCGAGTACTACACCCACGACGTGGCCGAGGAACTGCCCGACGGGGGCTTGCGGATCACCCTGCGCAGCTCCGATCCCTCGGGCCTGCGCACCCTGGCACTGCGCCTGGGCCGGGACGGGCGGATCGTTTCGCCGGCCCCGCTGGCGGAGCAGGCCCGTGAGGCGGCGCTGGCCGCGCTGGCGGGCTACCAGGGTGGGACGCACTGACGTGGAGGGCGAGGAGACCAGGTTCAAGGTCTACTGCTCGCAGTGCCGGGAGAAGGTCGAGCTGGCGGCCTCGGAGTTCCGGCTGGCGCTGGGGCGGACCAAGGAGCGGACCTTCTACAGCTTCAGCTGCCCGGTCTGCGGTGCGGCGGTGCGCAAGCCCGCCGGTGAGAAGATCGTCGCGGCGCTGACCGGCGCCGGGGTGAGCACCATGCGGCTCGTCCCGGTCGAGGGATAAGCGTCACCGGAGGAAGAGGAGGCGGCCGTCATGCCGTGGACCATTGTGGCGGTCGTCGGGCTCGGGACCGTGGGGCTGCTGGTGCTGGGGGTGCTCGGGATGCGGCTGTGGCTGGATGTCCGGGTGCTGTCGCGTGAGGTGGACACCGCGGCCCGCACGCTCACCGAGGCCTGCACCGAGCTGGCCGGGACCGTCCAGGGCTGAGCGAGCGCGGTTCGTCGCTCCCAAACTTCACCTGCTGGTGTATGCCGGGGGGCTCGTTCGGCTCCTGCGCGCGGGTTAGGCTCTCACGGTGGTCCGGTGTACCCGCGGCCACGTCGTCCCGTCCGCCCGTGGTCAGGGCCGGGTACCGCTCTCGTTCAGGAAGGCTTCGCCCATGGGCAGGATCGTGGAGTTCCTCCTGATCGCCGGGATGGTCACCGTGCTCTTCGGTGCGAAGCGGTTGCCCCAGCTGGCCAGGTCGCTGGGCGAGTCCCTGCGCATCCTCAAGAGCGAGACCAAGGCGCTGCGCACGGACGTCGCCCCGCCGGCGGCGCAGGCCGCCGGGGCCGGGGCCGAGACGACCAGGACCATCAAGGCCGCACCCGGTGATGCCTCCACCGCGCGGCCGGTCACCGAGCAGAAGCCCACCCGGCCCGCGCTGAGCGGTCGGCCGCACCGTGGTCCGCCGTCCGGCGGGCCACGACGCACGAGTTGAGGACCGGGGTTGAGCAAGTCTTCCAAACCGCCCAAGGATCCTGACGGACGGATGTCCCTCGGGGATCACCTCCGCGAACTGCGGAACCGGCTGGTCAAGTCGGTGCTGGCGATCGTGGTGTGCACGATCGTCGCGGCGTTCTTCAGCAAGCAGCTGCTGCACTTCCTGATGGAGCCGCTGCCGGCCTGCACCCCGGCCCAGCGGCTCGACCCCAACTACCACGGCCACTGCGCCGAGGTCGCGGTCATCGGTGTGACGGCGCCGTTCGCGCTCACCCTGAAGGTCTGCGTGACGGCGGGCCTGGTGGCCGCAGTGCCGGTCTGGCTCTACCAGCTCTGGGCCTTCATCTCGCCGGGTCTGCACCGCAACGAGCGGCGCTACTCGCTGGGCTTCCTGGCCGCGGGCACGCCGCTCTTCCTGGCCGGCGCTGGCTGCGCGTACATGCTGATGCCGACCACGATCCGGGTGCTGGGCTCCTTCACCCCGATCGGGGCGCAGCAGATCCTGCCCACCGAGGACTACCTGAACATCGCGACCAGGATGGTCCTGGTGTTCGGTGCGGCCTTCGAGTTCCCGCTGATCCTGGTGATGCTGAACTTCGCCGGGGCGCTCTCCGGCAAGCGGATGCTCGGCTGGTGGCGCGGCATGGTGATGGGCATCACGGTCTTCGCGGCGTTCGCCACACCGAGCGCCGACCCGGTCAGCATGCTCGCGCTGGCCTCGCCGATCTGGATCCTCTTCTTCCTCGCGGTCGGCATCTCGCTGCTCAACGACCGGCGCCGCAAGCGCCGCAACCCGGACGCGGACCTGGGTGACGAGGAGGCCTCGCACCTGGACCTGAGCGTCGAGCAGGTCGGCGGGGTGCAGGCGGTCGAGGCTTCGGCCGCGCCGCTGGCCTCGGTGCCGGGCGCGCGCGGTGAGAGCGTGGACGACGACATCACCTGATCCTGGTGCTGAAAAGGCCCCGGCCCCCTCGCACGCGTGCGAGGGGGCCGGGGCCTTTTGCGGTCCTTTTGCCGAACCGCGGGCGTCGTCTTGGCAGCCTAAAGGCAATGTGACATATTACTGAGGTGCTCACGAGACCATCCCACGACGTCGTGGTGATCGGCGCCGGCGTTGTCGGCGCCGCCTGCGCGTACTACGCAGCCGAGGCCGGCCTGTCGGTCGCCGTTGTCGACCGAGGCCCGGTCGCCGGCGGCACCACCGGCGCCGGCGAGGGCAACCTGCTGCTCTCCGACAAGGAGCCCGGCCCCGAGCTGGACCTCGCGCTGCTCTCGGCCCGGCTCTGGAGCGGGCTGGCCCAGGAGCTGCCCGCAGCCGTCGAGTACGAGGCCAAGGGCGGTCTTGTGGTCGCCTCCGACCCCGCGCGCCAGGACGCCCTGCGGGCCTTCGCGGCCAAGCAGGCCGCGGCCGGCGTGCAGGCCGAGGAGGTGCCGGGCGCCCGGCTGCACGAGCTGGAGCCGCACCTGGCCCCCGGGCTGGCCGGCGGCTTCCTGTACCCGCAGGACGCCCAGGTCCAGCCGGCCCTGGCCGCTGCCCACCTGCTGCGCGCCGCCCGCCGGCGCGGCGCCCGGCTCTACCTGGGCGAGGCCGTCACCGGGCTGCTGACCGGGTCGGCCGGCGCGGTCGGCGGCGTCCGGACGCCCCGGCGCGAGCTGCCGGCCGGCGCGGTGGTCAACGCGGCCGGCACCTGGGGCGGCGAGCTCGCGGCGCTGGCCGGGGTGGCGCTGCCGGTGCTGCCCCGGCGCGGCTTCGTGCTGGTCACCGAGCCGCTGCCACGGGTGGTGCGGCACAAGGTCTACGCCGCCGACTACGTGGCCGACGTGGCCAGCGGTTCGGCCGCCCTGCAGACCTCGGGCGTGGTCGAGGGCACCCCGTCCGGCCCGGTGCTGATCGGTGCCAGCCGCGAGCGGGTCGGCTTCGACCGGACGCTGTCGCCGCTGGTGCTGCAGCGGCTGGCCGCGCAGGCCGCCGAGCTCTTCCCGGTGCTGGCCGACGTCCGGGTGCTGCGCGCCTACCGGGGCTTTCGCCCCTACCTGCCCGACCACCTGCCGGCGATCGGCGCCGACCCGCGGGCGCCGGGCCTCTACCACGCCTGCGGCCACGAGGGCGCCGGGATCGGCCTGGCCCCCGCCACCGGTCTGCTGATCGCCCGGCAGCTGACCGGTGAGCGGACCGAGCTGGACCTCGCCCCGTTCCGGCCCGACCGCTTCCCGGCCTGAGGCCGGCCGGCCACCGTCCGACCGATTGCAGTCCGGCCGACTCTGAGTTCCACCCCCCCGCAACCCGCCCCGCAGAACGGATCAGCCGCATGCGTCGCACCCCCGCCGCACTGGTCGAGGCAGACCCCGGCCCGGCCCACACCATCGAGTTCGACGGCCGTCCGGTGCCCGCGCTGGCGGGCCAGAGCATCGCCGCCGCGCTCTGGGCGCACGGCATCCTGGCCTGGCGCACCACCCGGGTGGGGGGCCGTCCGCGCGGTGCGTTCTGCGGGATCGGCGCCTGCTTCGACTGCCTGGCCACCGTCAACGGGCGCCCCAACCAGCGCACCTGCCTGCTGCCCGCCGAGCCGGGCGACCTCGTTACCACCCAGGAGGGCCACGGCCATGCCGACCTCGCCGTCTGAGTCCGCCTCGCCGTCTGAGCCCGCCTCGCCGTCTGAGTCCGCCGTGTCGTCCGGGCGCCCGCGCCGGCTGCTGCACCCCCCGTACGACCTGGCGGTGATCGGAGCCGGGCCGGCCGGGCTGGCCGGCGTGGTGGCCGCCGCCGACCGCGGTCTGCGCTGCGTGCTGCTGGACGCCGGTGCCCGAGCCGGCGGCCAGTACTACCGCCACCCCGCCCCCGAGCTGGGCGCCGCCCGTCCCGACCGGCTGCACCACCACTGGTCGGTCTTCACCGGCCTGGCCGAGCGGTTGGCCGAGCACGTCGCGGCGGGTCGGATCGTCCACCTGGTGCACCACCACGTGTGGACGGCCGAGGCGGGCGCCGAGTGGCGACTGCACGCCGCGACCGGCGCCGACTCCTCGGGGAGCGCGGTGATCGGCGCGCGCGCCGTGCTGCTGGCCACCGGCGCCTACGAGCGGCAACTGCCGTTCCCCGGCTGGACGCTGCCGGGTGTGGTCACCGCGGGCGGCGCGCAGGCGATGCTCAAGGCAGGGCTGGTGCTGCCCGGACGCCGGGTGGTCGTGGCCGGCAGCGGCCCGCTGCTGCTGGCCGCCGCCGTCTCGCTGGCCGCCGCCGGGGCCGAGGTCCCCGCGGTGCTGGAGGCGGGCGACTACCTCGGCTACGCCCGCCGCCCCGGGGTGCTGGGCGCAGTCCCTGGCAAGCTGGTGGAGGGCGCGGTGCACGGCGCGGCGCTGGCCCGCCACGGTGTGCGGCTGCACCGGAGCAGCGCCGTGGTCGAGGCGCACGGGACGGACCGGGTGACCGGTGTGACGGTGGCCCGCCTTGACGCCCGCTGGCGTCCGGTGCCCGGCACCGAGCGCCGGATCGCCTGCGACGCGCTGGCGGTCGGCCACGGCCTGGTCCCGCAGATCGAGTTGGCCACCGAGCTGGGCGCGGCGACCCGTACCGTCCCCGACGGAACCGTCGCGCTGCGGGTCGACCGCCGCCAGCGCACCAGCCTGCCCGGGCTCTGGGCAGCGGGCGAGACCTGCGGTGTCGGCGGGGCCGAACTGGCGATCGCGGAGGGCGAGTTGGCGGCCCGGGCGATCGCCGGAGCGGCACCCTCGCGGTCGCTGCTCAGCCGCCGCCGGCGGCTGCGCGAGTTCGCCGAGCTGATGGCCGCCGCGCACCGCCCGGGCCTCGACTGGAGCGCCTGGCTGCGGCCGGAGACCGAGGTCTGCCGCTGCGAGGAGGTCCCGGTGGCCGCCGTTCGCGAGGCGCTGGACGAGCTGGGCGCGAGCGACGCGCGCACCGTCAAGCTGCTCACCCGGGCCGGGATGGGCTGGTGCCAGGGCCGGATGTGCGGTCCGGCGGTGGCCGAGCTCTGCGGCGGCGGGCAGCAGCGCGGTGCGGACAGCCGGCCGCTCTCCTGTCCGGTACTGCTGGGCGAGTTGGCCGAGCCCCTGGACGGCTGATCGCCCTGCTGCGGTCGTCTGTCTGGTCGTCCGTCTGGGCGTCCGCCGTATTGGCGCGTGCATGGTGCTTGCGCCGGACGGCGCCTATCTATAAAATGTCACACCTCACCAAGGAGAATCCTCGTGCCCAACGCTCTGAACGACCCCACCCGTCCGTGGCGCGGGATCATGGTCGCCACCGCACTCCCGCTGCGCGCCGACCACTCCGTGGACTACGACGCCTACGCCGACCACGTCCGCTGGCTGATCGACTCCGGCTGCGACGGTGTGGTCCCCAACGGCTCGCTCGGCGAGTACCAGACGCTCACCGACCAGGAGCGCGCCCAGGTCGTGCGCACCGCGGTCGAGGCGGCCGGCGACGGCGCGCGGGTGATGCCCGGGGTCGCCGCCTACGGCAGCGCCGAGTCGCGCCGCTGGACTGAGCAGGCCGCCGAGGCCGGCGCCGGCTCGGTGCTGCTGCTCCCGCCGAACGCCTACCGGGCCGACGCCGCCACCGTGCGCGCGCACTACGCCGAGGTGGCGCAGGTCGGGCTGCCGATCGTGGCGTACAACAACCCGTTCGACACCAGGGTCGACCTGACCCCCGAGCTGCTGGCCGCCGTGCACGGCGACGGCAGCATCGTGGCGGTCAAGGAGTTCAGCGGCGACGTCCGCCGGGCCTACCAGATCGCCGAGCTGGCCCCCGGCCTCGACCTGCTGATCGGCGCCGACGACGTGCTGCTCGAACTGGCGCTGGCCGGCGCGGTCGGCTGGATCGCCGGCTACCCCAACGCCCTGCCGCAGGCCTCGGTCGCCCTCTACCGGGCCGCCGTCGCGCACGACCTGGGCACCGCGCTGCCGCTCTACAAGGCGCTGCACTCGCTGCTGCGCTGGGACTCCAAGACCGAGTTCGTCCAGGCCATCAAGCTTTCGATGGACCTGGCCGGGCGCCCCGGCGGCCCGACCCGGGCCCCTCGCGGCCCGCTCGCCCCCGAGATCGAGGCCGCCGTCCGCGCCGCCACCGAGAAGGCCCTCGCCGAGGGCCTGCGATAAGGAGCCGGTGTCTCATCCTGCGCCGGGCCCGCGACGCCCGGCACGGCACCTCGCCGCGTTGGCGAAACGCCCTAATAGCTCCGCTATGAGGGCGCCCCGCCGCCTTGCGATGCACCGCACCGAACGCCGCGGTCTGATCCGACGCAGGATGAGACACCGGCTCAGCCGCAGTCGGGCCGGCCGTCGGGCCGGCCCGGCCTCTGATGAAGGGTCACCGATGCGCACCCGTCACGTCTTCCACGCTGTGGACTCGCACACCGAGGGCATGCCCACCCGGGTGATCACGGGTGGCTTCGGTGTCATCCCCGGCGCCACGATGGCCGAGCGCCGCACGCACTTCCAGCAGCACCTGGACCAGTTCCGCACGCTGCTGATGTACGAGCCGCGCGGCCACGCCTCGATGAGCGGCGCGATCCTGCAGCCGCCCACCCGCCCCGACGCCGACTACGGCGTGCTGTTCATCGAGGTCTCCGGCCTGCTGCCGATGTGCGGGCACGGCACGATCGGGGTGGCCACGGTGCTGGTCGAGACCGGCATGGTGCCGGTCGTCGAGCCGGTCACCACCGTGCGCCTGGACACCCCCGCCGGTCTGGTGGTCGCCGAGGTGCGGGTCGAGGACGGCGCGGCCACCGCGGTCACCATCCGCAACGTGGCCTCCTTCTCGGTCGCCCTGGACCGCAAGATCGACGTCCCCGGCTACGGCACCGTCCGCTACGACCTGGCGTACGGCGGCAACTTCTACGCCATCCTGCCGCTGGCCGAGTTCGGCATCCCGTTCGAGCGCGCGCGCAAGCAGGAGATCCTGCAGGCCGGCCTGGCCATGATGGACGCGATCAACGAGGCCGACCGCCCGGTCCACCCCGAGGACCCGTCCTTCCACAGCTGCCACCACGTCAACCTGCTCGCCCCCGGCTCCACCGCCGAGCACTCGCGGCACGCGATGGCCATCCACCCCGGCTGGTTCGACCGCTCGCCCTGCGGCACCGGCACCTCGGCCCGGATGGCCCAGCTGCACGCCCGCGGCGAACTGCCGCTGGGCCGCGACTTCGTCAACGAGTCGTTCATCGGCACCACCTTCACCGGTCGCCTCATCGAGGAGACCACCGTGGCGGGCCTGCCCGCCGTGGTGCCCACCGTCACCGGCCGCGCCTGGCTGACCGGCACCGCCCAGTACTTCCTCGACCCGAGCGACCCGTTTCCCGGAGGATTCCTGCTATGAGCGTCACCTCGTACAACCCCGCCGACCCCACCGACCTGGTCGTCGAGGCGGCCACCCCCGGTGCGTTCGGCACCGAGGCCGCCGTGGAGCGGGCCCGGGCCGCGCAGGGCGGGTGGCTCGCGGCCGGCGCGGCGGCGCGTTCGGCCGCGCTGGGCCGGGCCGCCGCCGCGGTCGAGGCGCACGCCGACGAGTTGGCCGCGCTCGCGGTCCGCGAGGTGGGCAAGCCGATCGCCGAGGCCCGCGGCGAGGTCGCCCGCACCGCCGCGATCCTGCGCTACTACGCCCAGGCGCCCTACGCCGCGGCGGGAGCCGTGCACGAGCCGGCGGCCGGCCCCGGCCTGCTGCTGACCCGCCGACGCCCGTACGGGGTGGCCGGGTTGATCACCCCGTGGAACTTCCCGCTGGCGATCCCGGTCTGGAAGGCCGCGCCCGCGCTGGCCACCGGCAACACCGTGGTGCTCAAGCCGGCGCCCGAGGCGACCGCCTGCGCGCTGCGGCTGGCCGAACTGCTGGGCCTGCCCGAGGGCGTGTTCACCGTGGTGCCCGGCGGGGCGGAGGAGGGCGGCGCGCTGGTGTCGGCCGCCGACGTGGTCTCCTTCACCGGCTCCACCGCCACCGGCACCGCCGTGATCGCCGCCGCCACCTCCCGGGGCATTCCGGTGCAGGCCGAACTCGGCGGGCTGAACTCCGCGTTGGTGCTCCCGGACGCCGACATCGAGCAGGCGGCCGCGCACCTGGCCGCGGCCATCGCCGGCTACGCGGGCCAGAAGTGCACCGCCACCAGCAAGGTGATCGCCGTCGGCGCGGCCTACCAGCCGCTGCGCGAGGCGCTGGCCAAGGCCCTGGCCGCGACCCCGCCCGGCGACCCCGCGAATCCTGCCACGGTCTGCGGGCCGGTGGTGTCCGAGGCCGCGCTGACCCGGCTGACCGCGGCCGTCGACTCCGCCCGGGCGGCCGGTGCCACCGTCCTTGCGGGCGGCGAACGCCCGGCGCTGGCGGGCTGGTTCATCGAGCCGACGCTGCTCACCGAGGTGCCGGAGCAACACCCGCTGCTGGCCGAGGAGTTCTTCGGCCCGGTCGCCGTGCTGCTGGCCGCCGCCGACCTGGACGAGGCGATCGCGCTGGCCAACGGCACCCGGCACACGCTGGCCACCTCGGTGCACACCCGCAGCCTGGACACCGCGCTGGCCGTCGCCGACCGCCTGGACGCCGGGATGATCCGGGTCAACGCGCCCTCCAGCGGCGTCGACTTCCACCTGCCGTTCGGCGGCGCGAAGGGGGCCTCGTACGGCGAGCGCGAGCAGGGGCAGGCCGCGCTCGACTTCTACACCGCGAGCCGCACCGTGACGCTGCTGCCGGCCGGAGACCCGCAGTGACGGTGGACGGCGCTGACCGGGCCCTGGTGGTGGAGACCGTCGACTACCACACGGCGGGCGAGCCGTTCCGGATCGTCACCGCGGGCCTGCCGCCGGTGCCCGGCGACACCGTCGCCGAGCGCCGCGCCATCGCGCTCGGCGCCGGCGGCACGGCCACCGCGCCGCGGGCGAGCCGGCTGGACACCGTCCGCCGGCTGCTCACCCGCGAGCCGCGCGGCCACGGGGGCATGTACGGCGGCTTCGTGGTGCCGCCGGACGACAGCGAGGCGCACCTGGGCGTGCTGTTCTGGCACAAGGACGGCTACTCGACGGCCTGCGGCCACGGCACCATCGCGCTGGGCGCCTGGGCCGTGGACAGCGGGCTGGTCGAGGCCCCCGACGACGGCACGGCGCGGGTTCGGATCGACGTGCCGTCCGGACGGGTCAGCGCGCAGGTGCACCGCGCCGGTGGCCGCACCACCGCGGTGACCTTCCGCAACGTCCCCACCGCGGTGGTCGCCCGCAAGCTGGCCGTCGCCACCTCGCGCGGCACGGTCGAGGTGGACCTCGCCGACTCCGGCGCCTGCTACGCCTCGCTCGCGGTGGAGTCGGTCGCGGTGGAGTCGGTCTCGCTCGCCACGCTGCCCGAGCTGACCGCGCTCGGGCGCGAGATCCGCGCGGCGCTGGTCGAGCGCTACGACCTGTACGGGGTGATCTTCCACCAGGAGCTGCCGGACACCGCCTCGGGCCTCAACCAGCGCAATGTGACCGTCTTCGCCGACGGCCAGATCGACCGCTCGCCGTGCGGCTCGGGCACCTCGGCCCGGCTCGCCCTGCTGGCCGCCGACGGGCTGCTCGCACCGGGGGAGGAGCTGCGCCACGAGTCGGTGATCGGGACCGTCTTCACAGGTCGGCTGGCCGGCCGGCACCCGCTGGGCGTGCTGACCGAGGTCACCGGGCAGGCCCACCACACCGGCACGCACCGCTTCGAGCTCGATCCGCGCGACGAGCTCGGCACGGGGTTCCTACTGTGACCCGCTCGCCCGCGCCGTGGCTCGAGGTCGACCTGACACCCGCGCAGGCCGCGGTGGCCGTCGCGGACGCGCTGCGCGCCGGTCTGGACCCGGAGGCCTGCCCGGCGCGCAGCAACGTCCCCGTGCCGGGCGGTGAGCTGCTGCTGATGCCCGCCGCCGGCTCCGGCTACGCGGGCGTGAAGATCGCCGGGGTCGCCCCCGCCAACCCCGGGCGCGGCCTGCCCCGGATCACCGGCAGCTACCTGCTGCTGGACGGCCCGACGCTGCTGCCGCTCGCGCTGCTGGACGGCGCCGCGCTGACGGCGCTGCGCACGCCCGCCGTCACGGCGGTGGCCCTGGACGCGCTGGCCGATCCGTCCGCCGCGCGCCTGGTGCTCTTCGGCGCCGGCCCGCAGGCGTACGGGCATCTGGACGCGCTGGCGGCGATCCGCCCGCTGCGCCGCGTCACGGTGGTCGCCCGGCGGGCCGGACCGGCCGGCGAGCTGGCCGCGTACGCCCGCTCCTGCGGCCTGGCGGCGGAGGTCGGCGGGCCCGACGCCGTGGCGGGGGCCGACCTGGTGGTCTGCTGCACCACCTCTGCCGAGCCGCTCTTCGACGGCCGGCTGCTCCCCGACCACGCCGCTGTGGCCGCGGTCGGCTCGCACGATCCGGCCGGCCGCGAGACGGATTCCGCCCTGGTGCGCCGGGCCGCCTGCTACGTGGAGTCGCGCGCGGTCGCCCCTGCGGGAGGCGGGCGATCTGCTGCTCGCGCTCGCCGAGGGCGCCACGGCGGGCCCCGAGCAGTGGCACAACCTCGCGGAGCTGGTCACCGGCAAGGCGCCGGTACCGAGGGATCGGCCGCGCTTTTTCAAGAGTGTCGGTATGGCCTGGCAGGACCTCGCGGTGGCGGCCGAACTGCATCGCCGCTCGATCCGGGCCTGATTTCCGATCCAGCCTGGTCGGTATTGTTGCTATCTGCTGATGTTCCGTCAGGATGTCGACGGAATTCACCAATCTCCCTGGTCCGGCGCTGGTTCAGCTGATTCAATGTTGTCGCGGTGGATGATCAAAGAAACGTGACATTGTACGCTGGTGCTCCGTACCGTTCGGAGGATCGCAGTGACCGAGTCGAAGCCCCGCACCCTTATTTCCGTTCAGGAGCGCCTGCGCGACCAGGTCGCGCACGCGCTGCGTGCCGCGCTGATCTCGGGGGAGCTGCGTCCCGGAGCCGTCTACTCCGCGCCCGCACTCGCCGCCGACTTCGGCGTCTCGGCCACCCCCGTCCGCGAGGCGATGCTCGACCTGGCCCGCGAGGGCCTGGTCGAGGCCGTCCGCAACAAGGGGTTCCGGGTCACCGAGGTGACCGAGCGCGACCTCGACGACTTCACCGAGATCCGCGCGCTGATCGAGGTCCCCACCGTCGGCCGGGTCACCCGCAGCGCGACCGCCGAGCAGCTGGAGGCGCTGCGCCCGGTCGCCCAGGAGATCGTGGCCGCCGCCGGGCAGCACGACCTGATCGGTTACCTGGAGGCCGACCGGCAGTTCCACCTGACCCTGCTCGCATTGGCCGGCAACGCCCGGCTGGTCGAGGTGGTCGGCGACCTGCGCAAGCGCTCGCGCCTCTACGGCCTGACCCGTCTGGACGAGCGCGGCGACCTGATCTCCTCCGCCGAGGAGCACCTGGAGCTGCTGGACATCATGCTCACCGGCGACGCGGAGGCGGCCGAGGCCTGCATGTCCCGCCACCTGGGCCACATCCGCTCCCTCTGGGCCGAGGGCCGCGAGCTCCCCCCGGAGGAGAAGTCGGCCCTGCGCCTGCGGGCCCGCTGAGCGGGCGCGCGGCGCGAGGGGTGCGTCCATCCGGGTGAACGGGGAGCATTTGGTCACGGGCGCCGGTAGCGTCCTTCAAGATGGTCTCGACATCGGCAGCCAGGAGGAAATCCGTGTCCGCCGCAGCACTTGAGCAGCCCTGTGAACAGCCATGTGAAGAGGTCGTCGAGCAGCCGAGTGACGAGTTGACGTTGCTCGAAGCCGCTGATCTGATCTCCGACCGGCTGGCAGGCTATCGAGTTGAGATTCTCGGGAGCCAGATCCTCGTGACGCCCCCCGCTGACGGTCCGCACGGCCGTTCTCTCACCCGTTGCATGAGGCCGTTGGTGGCGGCCGGTCTGGACGACGAGGAAACGAACGTCATCCAGGCCATCGGAGTCTGGCTCCCGGATGGGCCGTCGGACTACGCGATTCCCGATCTAGCGCTCGTCGACAGCGACTTCGAGGATCATCCCGCCGAGTTCAACTGCTACGACCCGTCGGTCTTCCGGCTCGTTCTGGAGATCACGTCCTCCAACCGCCAGACCGATGTCATGACGAAGCCGGCGGCCTACGCCACCGCCGGAATCCCCGTCTATGTCATCGTCGACCGCACCAAGCGCCGCGTGATGGTCCTCACCGAGCCCAAGGACGGCGAGTACCGGGTGCACACCGTCCACCGCCCCGGGGAGCAGTTCGAGCTGCCCGAGAGCATCGGCGCCCTCGTGACGATGGACGTCGACAGCATGCTCGGGCCCGTCAAGTAGCCTCGCTCAGGCGGCCGTCGTGCATCTCCATCACGGTGTCGACGCGGCCCAGCAGTTCGCGGTCGTGGGTGACCATCACGGTGGCTGTCCGGTGGGTGCGGGTGACCTCGGCGAGGAGGTCGACGATCTGTTTGCCGCGCTCGTGGTCCAGCGCCGAGGTCGGTTCGTCCACCAGGAGGACGGACGGGCGGCCGAAGAGCGCGCGGGCGATGTTGACCCGCTGGCGTTCGCCGCCGGAGAGCTGGTGCGGGCGGCGCTGCTGTTTGGAGCCGGTCAGGCCGACCGAGCCGAGCAACTCCTCGGCGCGCCCGCGGGCCTCGCGGACCCGTCCGCCGCGGACGTTCTCCAGGACGAGCAGCTGCTCCAGTGCCGTCAGCGAGGCCAGCAGGTTGGACTGCTGGAAGACGATGCCCAGGCGGTCCCGGCGCAGTGCGGTGCGCTCGCGGTCGCCCAGCGCCCCCGCGTCCTGACCGTCTATCAGCACCTCGCCGCTGTCCGGGCGCAGCAGCGTGGCGGCCACCGCCAGCAGGCTGGACTTGCCGGAGCCGGACGGCCCGGCCACCGCCGTGAACTCGCCCGGCGAGACCTCCAGCGAGACGTTGTCCAGGGCGGTCAGCCGGCTCTCGCCGTCGGGGTAGGTGAGGGTGACGTCGCGGAGCGCGAGTCCGGTGCGGGTCTGCAGAACGGCTGTGGTCATCGCTTGGCTGCTCATCGGTTGGCTGGTCATCGGTTTGCTCCCAGAGCGGCGATCGGGTCGACGGAGGTGATGCGGCGGACGGCGAGGGCGGCGCCGACCAGGCCGAGCAGGACCATCGCCGTCACCGGCACGGCCACGCTGGAGAAGCTCAGGTCGAACGGCACCCCGTTGGAGGCGATCAGCCCGCCCACCGCGCCCGCCGCCCCGCCCAGCGCCGCGCCGGCCAGCAGCACCGCCGCGGCCTGCGCCAGCGCGTCGCGCACCAGGTAGGCGCTGCTCGCGCCGACCGCCTTGAGCACCGCGATGTCGGGCTTGCGCTGCACCGTCCAGACCGTGAAGAAGGCGCCGACCACCAGCGCGCTGACCGCGAACAGGAAGCCCTGGATCATCTGCAGGCTGCCCTGCTCGGCGGTGTAGCCGTCGATGCCGGCCGGCGCGTCGGCCAGGGGGGCGGCGCGGGTGTTCTGCGCGGCGTCCAGCGCGGCCGGGTCGGCGGGGGCGCCGATCAGCGCGAGCGCGGTGGGCCGGCTCTGGCCGCTGACGGCCTGCCAGCCGGTCGGTGTGGTCCACACCGTCGGGGCGTGCGCGTAGGAGCGCTCGGCGGTGATGCCGGAGACGGTCAGCGTGCTCGGCCCGACCTGCACCTGGGAGCCGACGGTCAGGTGGTAGGTGGCGGCAGTGTCGGTGCCGACCGCGACCTGGCCGTCCTGCGGGGCGGCGCCCGTGCCGAGCGGCGGCAGCAGGGCGGCCGGCGCGCCGAACACGCTGACCGAGGCGGCGGCGCCGTCGGCGGTCAGCCTGGTCATCGCGATCCCCAGCGGCGCGGCCGTGCGCACGCCCGGGGCGGCGCTCCAGGCGGCCTGCTGGGCGGGGGAGACGGAGCTGTTGCTGAACGAGACGGTCGGCGAGGCCCCGGCGGGCGCGGCGAAGACGATCCGGTCGGCCGGCATCGAGGCGATGGCCGAGGAGGACGCGGAGGACAGTCCGCCGGTCAGCCCGTACAGGAAGACGACGAGGGTGGTGATCAGGGTGACCACGGCGCCCATCAGGGCGAAGCGGCCCTTGGCGAAACGGATGTCACGCAGGGCGACGAACACGGGGAGCCCTTCCGGGAGAGGCGGCGGTGTACCCCTCCACCTTGTCGAGCGGGCGGCCCGCTGCCATCGGGGAGAGGAGCTGGACCGGGACCCATCCTGTGGTGCACCCGGGAATCCATCGAACGGTTGATGCCGGGCGGTGTGGATCAACCGCAGCGGGCCCGTACCCTCGGAAGGCGTGAGCCGTACCGAGACACCCGCGAGCGACGACACCGTCGGCCATTCTGGAAACACCCCAGCCCTTCGCCTGATGAACCTCGCCCTGCACGGGCTGTTCTTCACCCTCCTGGCGGTGCTCGTGGTGCGCGGCCTGCTGGACGGTGCGCTGGGCGCCGCCGGGCTGGTCCTCGCCGCGGCCCTCGGCGCGCTCTACGCGGCGGGCGGGCTGGCCGAGCGGATCAGGACGGACCGGCTCTGGGCGGGCTGCTGGCTCGGCGCGGTGGTCGCGCTCTGGGCGGTGCTGACCCTGCTGCACCCCGAGTTCTGCTACCTGGTCTTCCCGCTCTACTTCGTCTGCCTGCACCTGATGCCGGTGCGCTGGGCGCTGCCCTCGGTGGTCGGCCTGACGGCGGTCGTGCTGGCCGCGCAGACGCAGACCACCGGCGGAATCTCCACTCCCAAGGTGATCGGTCCGCTGGCCGGCCTGGCCGTCGCGCTGCTCACCGCGTACGGCTACGCCGCGCTCTACCGGGAGAGCCGCGAGCGTCAGCGGCTGATCGACGACCTGGTGCGCACCCGCGACGCGCTGGCCGCCAGTCAGCGCGAGGCCGGCCGGCTGGCCGAGCGCCAGCGGCTGGCCCGCGAGATCCACGACACGCTGGCGCAGGGGCTGTCCAGCATCGTGCTGCTGGCCCGGTCGGCCGAGGCGGCGCTGCCCGCCGACCCGGCGACCGCCGCCGGCCGGATCCGCGAGGTCGGGCAGACCGCCTCCGAGAACCTCGCCGAGGCGCGCCGCTTCGTCCAGGCCCTGACGCCGCCCGCGCTGGACGACGTCACGCTCACCGAGGCGCTGCGCCGCCTGGCGGCCGGCCCGGGCGCCGCCTTCCACCTGGACGGCGAGCCGTACCCGCTGCCGGTGGAGGCGGAGGTCGCGCTGCTGCGGCTGACCCAGGAGGCGCTGGCCAACGCGGTTCGGCACGCGCGGGCCCGGCAGATCGCGGTGACGCTGACCTATCTGGACGACGAGGTCACCCTGGACGTGTTCGACGACGGCGTCGGCTTCGACCCGCAGACGCTGCCCAGCGAGGAGCGGCCCACCTTCGGGCTGCACGGGATGCACGAGCGGATCGCCGCGCTGGGCGGCAGCCTCACGGTGGAGTCCGCGCCGGGGGAGGGCACGGCGGTGGCGGTCTCGCTGCCGCTGCGTGCGGTGGTGACGGCGGAGAGCGTGCTGACCGAGGCGCCGGCGGCGCAGCTGAAGGCGGTGGCGCCGTGATCCGGGTCCTACTGGTGGACGACCACCCGGTGGTGCGGCGCGGCCTGCGCGCGATGGTCGACGACCGTCCGGAGCTGGAGGCGGTCGGCGAGGCGGAGGACGGCGCGGCGGCGCTGCGCGTGCTGGCGGAGCTGGAGACCCGGCCCGACGTGGTGCTGATGGACCTGCAGATGGGCACCGGCATGCACGGCGTCGAGGCGACCCGGCGGATCACCGCCCTGCCCGACCCGCCCGCCGTGCTGATCCTGACCACGTACAGCACGGACGCCGACATCCTGGCCGCGGTCGAGGCCGGCGCGACCGGTTACCTGCTGAAGGACGCGCTGCCCGAGGACGTGGTGGCGGCGGTGCAGGCCGCCGCCCGGGGCGAGACGGTGCTTGCCCCGCCCGTCGCGGCCCGGTTGCTCGGGCGGGTCCGGGCGGGGCGGCCGACGCTCTCGCCCCGGGAGGGGCAGATCCTGCAGCTGCTCGCGGAGGGGCTGGCGAACCGGCAGATCTCCAAGCGGCTCTTCATCAGCGAGGCCACCGTCAAGACCCACCTGGTGCATATCTACGACAAGCTCGGCGTGGACAGCCGCACCGCGGCCATCGCGGCCGGACTGAGCAGCGGCCTGATCCGTCCGGCGTAGACCGACCACCATGTGATGGTCGGTCCCAGCCTCAGCACACGGGGATGAGTACCGTCAGCGTGAACTGGTGCGGGTCCGGGTTGGCCGGGGCCTGCTGGGTGATCGTCACCGGGATGGCGGTGCCGGGCGTGGCGGTGGGGTCGACCTGGAGGGCGAAGCCGCGGTTGGCGAAGGACCAGGTGTTGCCGAAGACGCGCGGGCCGAGATTCGGGCCGAGACCCTCGCACGGGTGCGTGGGCACGAGCTGGCGGAGTTGCGGCGGTCGGCGGGGCTGACGCAGCGGGAGGTGGCGCGGACGCTGGGGGTGAGCCAGGCGCGGGTGTCGCAGATCGAGCACGGGCAGGTGGACAGCCTGGAGACGTTGCGCGCGTATGCCGCCGCGCTCGGGGGCGAGGTGTCCGTGGTGGTCCAGCGCGGGCCGGTCACGGTGCGGGTGGCCTGAGGGCACCTCGCCCGGGCGGGGGTCAGGGGAGGAGGGTGGCCATCCACTCCTCGATGGCGGGGGCGGTGCGGGGGAGGGCGCCGGACATCAGGTGGGCGCCGTCGGCGGTGATCACCAGGTCGTCCTCGATCCGGACGCCGAGGCCGCGCAGTTCGGCGGGCAGCGTCTCGTCGTCGGGCTGGAGGTAGAGGCCGGGTTCCACGGTCAGCACCTGGCCCTCCTCAAGCACGCTGTCCAGGTAGGTCTCGGCGCGGGCCTTGGCGCAGTCGTGGACGTCCAGGCCGAGCATGTGCCCGCTGCTGCACAGGGTGTAGCGGCGGTAGAGGCCGCTGTCCTCCTGCAGGGCCTGCTCGGCGGGGATCCGCAGCACGCCCCAGTCCGCCAGCCCCTCGGCGATCACGGTCATCGCCGCGCGGTGGAAGTCGCGGAAGCGGGCGCCGGGGCGCAGGGCGGCGATGCCGGCGTCCTGGGCGGCCAGCACCAGGTCGTAGACCTGGCGTTGGACGGAGCTGAAGGTGCCGCTGAGCGGCAGGGTGCGGGTGATGTCGGCGGTGTAGAGGGTGTCGGTCTCCACGCCGGCGTCGAGCAGCAGCAGTTGCTGCGGGTCGAGCGCGCCGTCGTTGCGGATCCAGTGCAGGACGCAGGCGTGTGCGCCGGAGGCGGCGATGGTCTCGTAGCCGGTGCCGTTGCCCTCGGCGCGGGCGCGCAGGTCGAAGACGCCCTCGATCCAGCGTTCGCCGCGCGGGTGGCGCAGCGCGGCGGGCAGCGCGCGGGCGACGTCCTCGAAGCCGGCGATGGTGTGGTCGACGGCCAGTTGCAACTGGCCGATCTCCCAGGCGTCCTTGATCAGCCGCAGTTCGGAGAGGGTGGTGGCGAGCTGGGCGTCCTGCTCGGCGACGGCGGTGCCGGCGTAGCCGGGGCGCGCGGTGCGGCTGTCCACCACCGGGTCGACGCCGGCCAGCACCCGGGTGGCCGGCTGCGGGCCGGTCAGCAGCTTCTCCAGGTCGTCCAGGTGCTCCACCTGGAGCCCGGTGAGCTGGGCGGCCTCGGCCAGGTCGGGGCGCCGGCCGACCCAGAACTCGCCGTAGCGGCGGTCGCGGTAGAACTCCCCGCCGCTGCGCGGTGAGCGCGGGCGCAGGTAGAGGACGGCCTGGTGGCCCTCGGGGCCGGTGGGCTCCAGGACGAGTACGTGCCCGACCTGGTCCTCGCCGCTGAGCCCGGTCAGCCAGGTGTAGGCGCTGTGCGGGCGGAAGCGGTAGTCGCAGTCGTGGCTGCGGACCTTGAGCTGTCCGGCCGGCACGATCAGCCGCTCCCCGGGGTGGGCGGCCGAGAGGCGGGCGCGGCGGGCCGGGGTCACCTGGTACGCCGCGACGCGGTCGGTGGCGGGCAGCGGGGTGGCCGCCCAGCGGGTGGCCATGAAGGCGTCCAGGGCGGCCGAGACGGGGAGGTCGTGGCTGCCGGTGTTCGGTGGCGTGACGGCGTGGCCGGAGGGTTGGGTGGTCACGGGGGCGGCTCCTGAGGTCTCGGGGCTTTTGTCCGCCACAGGCGGGCTGAACTGCGGCAATTCACTTGTATGAGAAGGAATATGAGTGTCCGTTAGGACACATCTGGATAACGTGCGGCCGCATCCCTTGTCAGTGCAATTTCACATTACTATGTTACGTGCCACCCCTCCGGAGTGCCAGACCCTGGCAGTCACCCGGTCGGTGGCCTCGGACCAGCCCCGGGGCGGGCCACGCGCCCCCGCACGTCACGGGCCTCAGGTCCGTCCCCCCAAAGCGGAGTTGCACATGACCAGGCGTACCTGCGCCGCCCTCGCGGCGGCGATCGCAGCGACACTGACCCTCACACTCGGGGCGTGTTCCAGCACCAGTGGCGGCAGCGGCGCCGCCGACAACGGCAAGGGCATCACCACCGAGGGCGACGGCATCGTCGGCGGTACGCCGGTCAAGGGCGGCACCCTCAACATCCTCTCCAACCAGGACTTCTCGCAGCTCGACCCGACCCGCAACTGGGTCGAGCCGGAGATGGACTTCGGCATCCGCACCCTCTACCGCACGCTGACCACCTTCAAGGCGGCCCCGGGCGCCGAGGGCCTGCAGATCGTGCCGGACCTGGCCACCGACCTCGGCGAGCCCAGTGACAACGACAAGACCTGGACCTTCCACCTCAAGGACGGCCTCAAGTACGAGGACGGCAGCACGATCGTCGCCGACGACATCAAGTACAACGTCGAGCGCTCGTTCTCGCCCGACCTGCCCGGCGGTCCCGACTACGCCAAGCAGTACCTCAACGCCCCGGCCGGGTATGCCGGTCCGCTCAAGGGGCAGCGGCTGGGCCCGGAGGCCATCGAGGTCCCGGACAGCAAGACCATCATCTTCCATCTCAAGCGCCCGGTCGCCGAGTTCGGCTACACCGTCACGCTGCCGACCTTCGCGCCGGTCCCGATCGCCAAGGAGGCCGGCGCCAACTACAGCAACCACCCGTTCTCCTCCGGCCCGTACAAGATCCAGTCGTACGACCGCGGCAAGAGCATGGTGCTGGTCCGCAACCCCTACTGGGACCCGAGCACCGACTCGGTCCGCAAGGCCTACCCGGACAAGATCGTGGTGGACCAGTCGCTCGGCAGCGCCGGCATCGCCGACCGCCTTATCGCCGACCAGGGCGACGACCGCAGCGCGATCTCGTACGTCGACCTGACCCCGGCCCGGGTGCCCGACGTGATCACCGACCCGGCCGTCAAGGCCCGCCTGGTCAGCGAGAATTCGGGCTGCACCACGATGCTGGACATGAACACCTCCAAGGCGCCGTTCAACAACCCCAAGCTGCGCCTGGCGCTGCAGTACGCGGTGGACAAGCAGGCGTTCCAGTCCGCGGTGGGTGGTCCGGCGCTGGCCGACATCGCCACCACCTACCTGCCCCCGGCGCTGACCGGCGGCACCGCGGTCGACCACTTCCAGATCCCGGCCGCCGGCGACCAGGCGAAGGCCAAGCAGCTGCTGGCGGACGCCGGTTACGCCAACGGCCTGTCCACCGACATCACCGTCTCCACCGGCGCCAAGCAGCAGGCCGAGGCGATCCAGGCGTCGCTGAAGAACGTCGGTATCAACGTCACCATCGACGCGGTGGATGCCAGTTCGGTCAACTCGGTGATCGGCGACAAGGACAAGCAGACCGGCCTGGCCATCTCCGGCTGGTGCCCGGACTACCCGTCGGCCGCCACCTTCCTGCCGATGATCTTCGACGGCCGCACCATCACCGACACCGGCAACCAGGGCGACGTCACCCGCTTCAACGACCCGGCCGTCAACGCCGAGTTGGACCGGATCGCCACCCTGAGCGACCTCAAGGCCGCCAACGCCGCCTACCTCGCGCTGGACGCCAAGATCATGGACGACTCGCCCGCCGTGCCGCTGACCTGGCAGAAGAAGCCGCTGCTGGTCGGCTCCAACATCGCCGGGGCGTTCGCCAACCCGGTCTGGTCCGGGCAGTTGGACTTCGGCGCCATCGGTCTCAAGTCCACCAACCTCAAGTAGCAGGGGAGTTGTGACATGACCGCCCCGCTCTCCACCGGCCACCCCGGGGGAGCGGGCGCGGCGGCCGGTGACCCTGACCCCGCCGCTCCCACCCCCGAGGACCAACTCACGGCCTCACCCTGGCAGTTGGCCTGGCAACGGCTGCGCCGCCAGCGCGCCGCGATGGCCGGCTTCGGCATCATCGTCTTCTTCGTGCTGGCCGCGCTGCTCGCCCCCGTGCTCACCGCGATCAGCGGCAGCGGCCCGGACACCACCGACAAGAACGCCATCGACCCCTATCTCGGCGGCCTGCCGCGCGGCAGCGCGGGCGGCATGAGTCCCAAGCACTGGCTGGGAGTCGAACCGATGCTCGGGCGCGACATCTTCGCCCGGCTGCTCTACGGCGCGCAGATCAGTCTCACCGTCGCCTTCAGCGCGGCCGTGATGATCACCGTGATCGGCGTGCTGCTGGGCATCACCTCGGGCTACTTCGGCGGCCGGATCGACACCCTGATCAGCCGCTTCATGGACGTCATGATGTCCTTCCCCAGTCTGATCTTCATGATGGCGCTGCTCTCGGTGGTCCAGAACGTCAACCGGGTGATGCTGCTGATCGTCGTGATGAGCCTGTTCACCTGGCCCTACATCGCCCGGGTGATCCGGGGTCAGACGATGTCCCTCAAGCACCGCGAGTACGTGGAGGCGGCCCGCGCCAGCGGCACCTCCAGCGCGCGGATCCTGCTCACCGAGATCCTGCCCAACCTCACCGGCACGATCATCGTCTACCTCACGCTCGCCATCCCGGGCCTGATCGGCGCCGAGGCCGGACTCACCTACCTGGGTGTCGGAGTGCGCCCGCCCACGCCGTCCTGGGGCCAGATGATCGCCGACTCCTCGCTCTACTACAAGGTCGACCCGATGTTCTTCATCCTGCCCTGCGCCTGCCTGTTCCTGATGGTGCTGGCCTTCACCCTGCTCGGCGACGCGCTGCGCGACGCGCTGGACCCGAAGGGCAGCCGCGGATGACCTCCTTCCTGATCCGCCGCCTGTTCGGGGTCGCGGTCACCCTGCTGGTGGTCTGCGCAGTGACCTTCTGCATCTTCTACCTGCTGCCCGCCGACCCGGCCACCCAGTTCTGCGGCAAGGACTGCGCGCCCGACCAAGTGGCCCTGATCCGCAAGCAGATGGGCCTGAGCGCCCCGCTGATCGTGCAGTTCGGCCACTATGTGCAGGCCATCTTCGCCGGCCGCACGATGGGCAGCGGCAACTACGCCGTGCAGTGCCACTTCCCGTGCTTCGGCTACTCCTTCCAGACCGGCCGCCCGGTCTGGGACCTGATGATGGACCGGCTGCCCACCAGCGCCTCGCTGGCGATCGGCGCGGCGGTGATCTGGCTGCTGCTGGGCCTGGGCGCCGGGGTGCTCTCGGCGCTGCGCAAGAACACCTGGATCGACCGCACCCTGATGGTGGGGACGATCGGGGTGGCCGCGCTGCCGGTCTACTTCACCGCGATGATCCTGCTCTATGTGGTGGTCTCGGTGCTCGGCCTGATGCCCTATCCGCGCTATGTCGCCTTCACCGACGACCCGGTCGGCTGGCTGCAGAACCTGCTGCTGCCCTGGATCACCCTGGCGCTGACCTTCGCCGCGATCTACGCCCGGATGACCCGCAGTTCGGTGATCGAGACGCTGGCCGAGCCGTATGTGCGCACCGCGCGGGCCAAGGGCCTGCCCGAGCGCCGGGTGGTGGGCCGGCACGGGCTGCGCCCGGCGCTGACGCCGATCGCCACCATGCTCGGGATGGACCTGGGCGGCCTGCTCGCCGGGGCGCTGATCACCGAGTCGCTGTTCGGCCTGCCGGGGGTCGGCAAGCTCTTCGCCGACTCGCTGGCCAAGTCCGACCAGCCGGTGGTGATGGGCATCACGCTGCTCGCCTCCTTCTTCATCATCATGTCCAACCTGGTCGTGGACCTCGTCTACGCCTGGATCGACCCGAGAGCGAGGGTGGCGTGACGCTGCTCGAAGTCAACGACCTCGCAGTGGAGTTCAGCACCGCCGAGGGCACCGTCCAGGCCGTGAAGGGGATCGACTTCGCGGTCGAGCGCGGTCAGACCCTGGGCATCGTCGGCGAGTCCGGCTCCGGCAAGTCCGTCACCTCGCTGGCCGTGATGGGCCTGCACCGCGGCGCGAAGGTGAGCGGCTCGGTGCGCTTCGACGGCGCCGAGCTGATCGGCGCCCCGGAGGAGACGCTGCGCAAGCTGCGCGGGCGGCGGATCGCCATGGTGTTCCAGGACGCGCTCACCGCGCTGCACCCGTACTTCACCATCGGCGACCAGATCGCCGAGGCGCACCGCGCGCACTACGGCAGCGGCCGCAAGGCGTCCTGGGCGCGCGCGGTGGAGGTGCTCGGCGATGTCGGCATCCCCGAGCCGGCCCGCCGGGCGGGGGAGTACCCGCACCAGTTCTCCGGTGGGATGCGGCAGCGGGCGATGATCGCCCTGGCGCTCTCCTGCGAGCCCGACCTGATCATCGCCGACGAGCCGACCACGGCGCTGGACGTCACCGTGCAGGCCCAGGTGCTCGACCTGCTGATGCGCCTGCAGCAGGAGCGAGGCCTCGGCATCATCGTGATCACCCACGACCTGGGCGTGATCGCCCGGGTCGCCGACGAGGTGCTGGTGATGTACGGCGGCTCGGCCGTCGAACAGGCCGGTGCCGACACGTTGTTCACCGCGCCGAGGCACCCCTACACCCGCGGCCTGCTGGAGTCGCTGCCCCGCCTGGACGCCGCCGAGGGCGAGCCGCTGCACTCCATCCCGGGCAACCCGCCCTCGCTGCTGGCCCCTCCGGCCGGCTGCGCCTTCCACCCCCGCTGCCCGGTGTACGCGGCGGCCGACGCCGAGCAGCGGGCCCTGTGTACCGCGGGACGTCCGCCGCTGCGGCTGGTGGCGACCGCTCACCGCAACGCCTGCGTCCGCCTGGAGGTGGCTTCATGACGGATCGTCAGACCCTGCTGGAGGTAAGCGACCTCGGCATGACCTTCCCCGTGGCGGGCGGCCTGCGCGGGCGGCGGGCCGGGATCAAGGCGGTGGACGGTGTCTCCTTCGGCGTCGCGCCGGGCGAGACCCTCGGACTGGTCGGCGAGTCCGGCTGCGGCAAGTCCACCACCGGGCGGATGCTGGTGCGCCTGCTGGACCCCACCGCAGGGCGGGTCGACTTCCAGGGCAAGGACATCACCCGGATCGGCCAGCGCGAGCTGCGTCCGCTGCGCAGCAGGATGCAGATCATCTTCCAGGACCCGTTCGCCTCGCTGAACCCGCGGCAGACCGTCCAGCAGATCATCTCGGCTCCGCTGCGCGCCCAGGGCACCGCCGCCGCCGAGATCCGGCGCGAGGTACGGGAGTTGGTGGAGCTGGTCGGGCTCGCCCCCGAGCATCTGGAGCGCTACCCGCACCAGTTCTCCGGCGGCCAGGCTCAGCGCATCGGCATCGCCAGGGCGCTGGCCACCCGGCCGGCCCTGGTGGTGGCGGACGAGCCGGTCTCCGCGCTCGATGTCTCCATCCAGGCGCAGATCGTCGGCCTGATGGAGCGCCTGCAGCGCGAGCTCGGCGTCGCGTATGTCTTCATCGCCCACGACCTGGCCGTGGTGAAGCACATCAGCCACCGGGTCGCGGTGATGTACCTCGGCCGGATCGTCGAGATCGGCGACAAGGAGGAGGTGTACGACCGGCCGGCGCACCCCTACACCCGTGCGCTGCTGTCGGCCGTCCCGCTGCCCGATCCGGCGGCCGAGCGGGCCAGGGAGCGGATCGTGCTGCTCGGCGACCCGCCGAGCCCGGCCAACCCGCCCAGTGGCTGCACCTTCCACCCCAGGTGCCCCAAGGCCCAGGACGTCTGCCGCAGCGAACCCCCGCTGCTGCGGATCTCCGGTGCCGGTCAGCGGCAGGTCGCCTGCCACTTCCCGGACAACTGACCACCCGTCGGGCGCGGGCGTGGGAGCGACGCGCCCGACGGGTACCCATCCGTCCCCACCCGAAAGGCCCCACCATGTCCCCTCTGAGCTGGGACGGTTGCGCTCCGGCCAGCGGCCGTACCGAGACCGTCCGCGAGCTCGCCACGGACCTCCCGGAGCTGGCGCTGCGGGTGACGGCGATCGGCGCGGCCGCGCTGGCGACGGCGGTTCGTGCCACCGGTCGGTTGCTGCTGGTGGAGGCCGCAGCCGAGCGAGCGGACGACGGCGGGCCGGTCCGGATCCGGGTGGAGTGGCGGCTGCCCTGCGTCGGCGCGACCGGCCTGTGGACCCCGGCCAGCGGCACCCGCTGGCTGCCGCCGTCCTGGAACACCCCGCGCACCGCCGCGCTCCCGCAGGGCGCCCCGGTCGGCAGCCTGGTCGCCACCGGGGATGCGGCGCTGTGCACCTTCGCCGCCGCCGAGCTGGTGCTGCCGGTCACCATCGGCGAGGGCGCGGTGGAGGAGAGCGGCGAGTTCGTCTGGTGGGTCGAGCACGAGGTCACCCCCGGCGGCGAACCGCTGCGCCTGCGCCTTGATCTGACGAATCGTCACTTCGCCGAGACGCTGGCCGACACGGTCGCCTGGTGGGCCGGGCGGGCGGCGCCGGTGACGGTTCCCGACAGCGCGTTCATGCCGGTCTTCTGCACCTGGTACGCGCTGCACCTGCGGATGACCTCAGCCGACGTCGAGCGGCTGGCCGCGCTGGCCGCGCCGCTGGGCTTCGCCGCGCTGATCGTGGACGACGGCTGGCAGACCGACGAGACCTCCCGCTCCTATGCCACCGCCGGCGACTGGCGGCCGGCACCGGTCGGCTTCGCCGACTTCGGCGAGCATGTGAAGCGCGTCCAATCCCTGGGCCTGGCCTACCTGTTGTGGTACTCGCTGCCCTTCGCGGGGGACCGCAGCGAGGTCGGCGAGCGGCTGGCCGGGCAGATCCTCAAGCGGCTGCCCGAGCTGGAGACCTCCGTGCTGGACCCGGGCAGCGCGCAGGTGCGCGAGCACCTGGTGGAGCGGCTGGCGGCGGCCGTCGAGGAGTACGGCGTGGACGGCCTCAAGGTCGACTTCATCGACACCTTCACCCGCCACGCCACCGACCCCACGGCGGTGGCCGCCGGCGTGCACCGACTGCTCGCCGAGCTCGACGCCCGCCTGCGCGCGGGCCGCCCCGACCTGCTGATCGAGCACCGGCAGGGCTACGTGGGCGCGGGGCTGTGGCCGTACGCGACGATGGTCCGGGCCACCGACTGCCCGCACAACGCGGTCGAGAACCGGGTGCGCTGCACCGACCTGCGGCTCACCGCGGGCCCGCTGGCCGTGCACGCCGACCCGCTGACCTGGCACCCGGAGGAGGCGCCCGAGCAGATCGCGGTGCTGCTGCAGTCGGTGCTCTTCGCCACCCCGCAGGTCTCCGTCGACCTCGGCAGGCAGAGCCCCGAGCAGCTGGCCGCGCTGCGCTTCTGGCTCTCCGTCGGGCGTGCCCGCACCGCGCTGCTGCAGCGCGGCAGCTTCCGCCCGCACCGCCCGGAGCTCGGCTACCCGCTGCTGGAGGCCCGCGACGGAGCCGAGTTGGCCTTCGGCCGCTACGCGCCGCTGCCGATCCAGGTCACCGGCGAGTGGGAGCTGATCCTGGTGGCCAACGCCGATCCCGACACCCTGGTGCGCCTGGTCTTCGCCGAGCGGCCCGGCGAGTTGGAGCTGCTGGTGCAGGACTGCGTCGGTGAGCCGGTGCCGATCACCAGCCGGGCGCAGGACGCGACCGAGCTCGCCGTCCACGTCCCGCAGGGAGGCCTGCTCACGCTGCGCCGCGCCCGGTAGGGTGCCGTCGGTGACCTCCTCGCCGTCGGTGACCTCCGCTGAACAACCCGCTCTGCTGCCGTCCGGCCCCGCCACGCTCCCCACGGTGGTGCGTTGCCGCCGGTGCGGGCGGGTTCTTCGCGATCCGGAGGCGCGGATGCTGCGACTGGGCAAGGAGTGCCGCGGCCCCGAGCGCGCGGTGCGGGTGGTGGCGGGCGAACAGGAGCCGCTGCCAGGCGTCTGACCAGGCCGAGTTGACCTTGTCGCGGGAATGCGCCAGGCTTCCACTACTACACTAGTGAAAGGGTGCGGACATGATCGAGTACCGCATCGACCGGCGCAGTGGCGTGGCCACCTACCTGCAGATCGTCCACCAGACGAAGCAGGCGTTGCGGCTCGGCCTGCTGCAGCCGGGGGACAAGCTGCCGACCGCGCGGGAGGTGGTCGAAGCGACCGCCATCAATCCCAACACCGTGCTCAAGGCCTACCGCGAACTCGATCGTGAGGGGCTGGTCGAGCCGCGTCCCGGCCTTGGCACCTTCGTGCGGCGATCGCTGGCGCGGGCCGAAGCCGGCGCGGACGGCCCGCTGCGCGCGGAGCTGGTCGCCTGGGTGGACCGCGCACAGCGGGCGGGGTTGGAGCACGAGGACGTCGCCGCGCTGGTGGCGTCCGTGCTGGAGCAGCGGTTTGTCACCGGCATCACCGCGAAGAGGCAGACGGAGGGGAACGTATGAACGAGGAGACGGACCGGACCGCCCTGGAGGCCATCGGCCTGGGCAAGCGCTACCGCCGGGGCTGGGCCCTGCGCGACTGCAGCTTCCGGATCCCGGCGGGGCGGGTCTGCGGCCTGGTCGGCCCCAACGGCGCCGGCAAGAGCACCCTGCTCGCGCTGGCCGCCTACCTGCTGGCCCCCACCGAGGGCACCATCACCGCCTTCGGCCGCCCGCTGGACGGCCCCGAGCAGCGCGGCCGGCTGGGCTTCGTCGCGCAGGACAAGCCGCTCTACCCGCGGCTGACCGTCGACGAGACACTGCGCCTGGGCCGCGAGCTCAACGCCGGCTGGAACCAGACCGCCGCGCAGCGGATCGTCGACCAGGGCAGCCTGCCGGGCGGTGCCCGGATCGGCACGCTCTCCGGCGGCCAGCGCACCCGGGTGGCCCTGGCGCTGGCCCTCGGCAAGCAGCCCGACCTGCTGATCCTGGACGAGCCGATGTCCGACCTGGACCCGCTGGCCCGCCACCAGCTGATGGGCACCCTGATGTCCGAGGCCGCCGCCAACGGCACCACCATCCTGATGTCCTCGCACATCCTCTCCGAGCTGGACGGGGCGATCGACTACCTGCTGCTGGTGGACGCCGGGAGGGTCCGGCTGGCCGGCGAGGTGGACGAGATCCTGGACGCCCACCGCCTGCTGGTCGGGGCGCAGTCCGAGACCGGCGGGGAGGACCCGCTGGCCGGGCACACCGTGATCGAGTCCCGGCAGACCGGCCGCCAGCGCACCGTGCTGCTGCGGCCGCAGGGTCCGGTCGCCGGGGACTGGGAGAGCACCGAGCCGACCCTGGAGGAACTGCTGCTCTGCTACCTGCGCTCGCCGCAGGCCCCCTCGCTCTTCACCGACAGCGCACTCGCGTCGCGCCCCGCGGCGGTGGCCGCGTGAGCAACCCGAGCATCGTCGACCAGCTGGTGCGCGCCGACACCGCCGCGCCGCCGCGGATCGGACGGCTGAGCGGTCTCGGCTGGCTGGTCTGGCGCCAGCACCGCGTCACGGCGGGCATCGCGCTGCTGCTGATGGTGGCGGCGGCCGGCTGGCTGCTGGCCGAGCACGCCGCCGTCGCCGACGGTGTCGCCCGGATCCGGCAGGCCGGCTGCGTCGACCCCGAGACCTGGGACCAGACCCCCGCCTGCTGGCCGCTGATCCAGGAGGCGAGCTCGTATCAGGAGCCGTTCGTCACCTACTTTCAGCTGCTGATGGCGACAGTCCCGGCGCTGCTCGGGATGTTCCTCGGCGCACCGCTGCTGGCCCAGGAGTACGAGCGCGGCACCCACCTGCTGGCCTGGTCGCAGTCGGTCTCCCGGGGCCGCTGGCTGGCCGCCCGGCTCGGCGCCGCGCTCGCCACGGTGCTGGTGGTCAGTGCCGTGCTGGCCGCACTGACCAGCTGGTTCTGGAAGACGACCGTCAACAGCGCGGCGAGCTTCCTCTCCTACGACCCGCCGTTCCAGAGCTTCACCTACCTGGTGCTGGGCATCGTGCCGATCGCGATCGCGCTGTTCGCCTTCGCGGTCGGGGTGACGGCGGGGATGCTGCTGCGCCGCACGCTGGCCGCCGTGGCCGCCACCGGCGCGGTGATGGTGGCGGCCGAGGTGGCCCTGCGGCTGCTGCGCCCGCACCTGTGGCCGCAGGTCTACGGAGTGCAGGCCTTCAACCAGAACTTCAGCTCGTTCATGCAGCCGAAGGACGCCTGGCTGGTGTCGAGCGGGTCCATCCTGACCGACGGCACCAGGGTCCCGGACGGCGGCGCCTGCGCGCACCTGGACGGGTGCCCCAAGGTCGTCCAGGTGTACGGCTACTACCACCCGGTCTCGCACTTCTGGCCGCTCCAGCTGGTCGAGAGCGGGTTGCTGCTGTGCCTGACCGGCGGGTTGCTCGCCTTCGTCTTCCTGCGCCTGCGCCGCGCCCGCTGAGTAGTTGTCAGCCCAACGCGCCTCGCAGGAAGTCGAGTTCGGCGACCATCAGGCGCTCGTCCACGCCGTTCGAGCGCAGGTGGCTGACGCCGGGCAGGGGCAGCACGCTGTGCGGGCGCCCGGCGCGGTGCAGGGCCTGCGAGAGCAGCAGGGTGTGCGAGGGGTGCACGTTGTCGTCCGCGAGGCCGTGGATCAGCAGCAGCGGGCGGCTCAGCGACGGGGCGTCGGTGAGCAGGCAGTCCGCCGCGTAGCCGTCCGGGTTGTCCTGCGGCAGGCCGAGGTAGCGCTCGGTGTACGCGGTGTCGTAGAGCCGGAAGTCGGTGGGCGGGGCGCCCGCCGAGCCGGCGTGGAAGACGTCGGGGCGGCGCAGCACCGCCATCGCCGCGAAGTAGCCGCCGTAGGACCAGCCGCGCACCCCGACCCGGCTCAGGTCGAGGTCGGGGTGGCGCTCGGCGAGCGCGTGCAGGGCGGCCACCTGGTCGTCCAGGGTGACCTGGGAGAGCCCCGCGCGGAACATCGCCTTGCTGAAGGCGGGTGAGACGAACGGCGTGCCGCGGTTGTCGGTGCTGACCACCGCGAAGCCCTGATCGGCCCACCACTGGCGCGGCTGCCAGCGGCGCGGCTCGGAGGCGACGGCCTGCCCGCCCGGTCCGCCGTAGACGTCCAGCAGGACCGGCAGCCGCTGCCCCGGGACATGGTGGCGCGGGTACACCACCGCGGTGGGCAGGGCGAGTTCGGTCACCCGGGCGAGCTGCGGGCGGACCCGGTAGGGCAGCGGCTCGGTGTGGTCGGGCAGCGTGAACTCGTGCTCTCCGCGCCGGATCCGGCGCCGAATGCCGTCCGGTCCGGCGGAGTTGAGCAGCAGGGTGTCGCCGGCCGCCAGCGCGCTGTGCACGCCGGGGCCCTCGCTGAGCCGCTCCAGTGCGCCGTCCGCCGGGTCCAGCAGGAAGACGTGCTGGTCGGCGGGGTCGTCCTCGCCGGCCTCGATCAGCAGCCGGCCGCGCAGCCGCCCGACCACGCGGCGCACCTGGAGCCGCTCTCCGGTCAGGATCCGGCCGTCCAGGGCGATCGCGCGGGCGGTGCCGCCGGGGGTGTCGGCCGAGCTCAGCAGAGCGCCGCCGGCCAGCCTGGCGGGCGTGCCCGGCAGGTCGTCGACATAGAACTCGTCCGTGGTGCGGCTGAGTTCGACGGTTTTGCCGCTCGCCGGGTCGGCACTGAGCAGCAGCACGGTCTGCTGCAGGCGGTCGGCCACGGTGAGCAGGATCTCGCCCGCGCCCGCCCAGTCGGCGGCGCAGACGTACGGGTAGCGCTCGGCGTCCCAGTCCAGCCTGGTGCGGCGCCCGTCCAGGGCCAGCACCCAGAGCTGGACGTCCGCGTTGGGGCCGCCGGCCTGCGGGTAGGCGAAGGACTCGGCGGGCAGTTCGGGCCGGGCCGGATCGGCGAACCAGCGCCGGGGCAGGGCGGATTCGTCCACCCGGGCTGCCAGCAGCGCGCTGCCGTCCGGCGACCACCAGTGGCCGCGGTGGCGGCCCAGCTCCTCGGCGGCGGCGAACTCGGCCACGCCCCACACAGCGTCGTCGGCCGGGCTGAGCGCGCCGTCCAGCCAGGCCCTGTCCAGCCCGGTCCTGTCCAGTGCGGTGATGTGCAGCGCGCCGTCGCTGACGTACGCCGTACGGCTGCCGTCCGGGCTCGGGCGCGGGTCGAACGCGGGCCCGGCGACGGTGAGTTCGACGCTCTCGCCGGTGGCGGTGGCCGTCTGGAAGAGCCGGCCGTCCAACGCGAAGACGGCGGTGGCGCAGTCGGGTGTGGCGGCGAACGAGCCGATGCCGGTGGCCCAGAGCCGGGTCCGCTCGCGCAGTCGGCGCTCCAGGACGGGCAGTTCGGAAAGCTCCCCGGTGCGGCCGGGCAGCAGTATCGTGGGATCGGCGACCACTCGTTCCTGATAGCTGGTCAAGTCGAGTAGCCAGAGCCGCTCGACGGAGTCTCGCGGGCCGCTGGAGCGCAGGAAGAGCAGTCGGCCGCCGTCCTCGGCGAGGGTGAAGGCGCGCGGTGCGCCGTAGCTGAAGCGGCCGGTGCGCGCGCTGAGGGCGAGGTAGGGATCTGAGGGTTCGGTCACGGATCCGATGCTACTATGCAGTGTGAAATGTCACACGCCATTCAGTGAGGTGTCACCGCCCGAGCCGATCCCCGGCGCCGCCGAGCTGTTCGCGCTGGACCGGCGGGTGGCCCACCTCAACCACGGCTCGTACGGCGCGGTGCCGATCCCCGTGCAGCAGGCGCAGGAGCGGCTGCGGATCGAGCAGGAGGGCGACCCGGACGCCTTCCTCACCGAGGCGCCGGACCGGATCACCGCCACCCGGGTCGAGCTGGCCAAGGTGCTCGGCGCCGATCCGGCGGGCCTGGCGCTGCTGAGCAACGTCACCGAGGCGGTCGCGGTGGCACTGGACAGCATCCCGTTCCTGCCCGGTGACGAGATCCTGGTGACCGACCACGGCTACGGCGTGGTGACCCGGGCCGCCGAGCGGCGGGCTGCCGAGTGCGGCGCCACCGTGCGCACCGTCGCCCTGCCGCTGGACGCCGGCGACCCGGCGGCCGCCGTGCTCGGCGCGCTGCGCCCGCGCACCCGGCTGGCGATCCTGGACCGGATCACCTCGCCCACCGCCCGGGCGATCGCCACCGTCCCGCTGGTCGACGCCCTCGCCGAGCGCGGGGTGCTCACCATGGTGGACGCCGCGCACGCCCCGGGGATGCTGGCACTGGAGCAGGAGATCGACCGGGCCGACTTCTGGTTCGGCAACCTGCACAAATGGGCCTTCGCGCCGCGCCCCACCGCCGTGCTGGCCGTGCGTCCCGAGTGGCGCGAGCGGATTCGGCCGCTGACCTACTCCTGGGAGCACGAGCGGGGCTACCCGGCCCGCGTCGAGTGGCGGGGGACCGGTGACTACACCGGCTGGCTGGCCGCTCCGACCGGGCTCGCCCTGCTGGCGGAGCTGGGGGTGGACCGGGTGCGCGGCCACAACGACCGGCTCGCGCACTACGGGCAGTCGGCGCTGGTGGAACTCGCCGGACTGCGGGCGCTGCCCGCCGAGCCCGGGGTCTCGATGCGGGCGGTGCGGCTGCCCGCGGCGGTGGCGCAGGACGAGCCCGCGGCGAAGGCGCTGATGGCTGCCGTCCGCAGCCGGCTCGGCGCCCGGATCGCGGTGCGGCCGTGGGTGGGCGGCGGAGTACTGCGGATCAGCGCGCAGGTGTACAACCGGCCCGAGGAGTACCGGGCGCTGGCGAGCGGACTGGCGCAGCTGCTGGGCTGAGCGGGTTCACACCTCCAGAGCGGCCTCGATGGTCCGCAGCTTGTGCCGGGCCATCGCCAGGTTGGCGCGGCTGCGGTGCAGCGCGAGGTAGAGGAAGAGGCCGCGGCCGGTGGCCGTGGTCAGCGGCCTGATCAGGTGGTACTGGTTGGTCAGGGTGATCAGGATGTCCTCGATCTCGTTGTCGTGCAGATTGAGCATCTCCATGGTCCGCATCTTGGCCCGGACCACGTCCGTGTTGCCGGCGGCCGCCACATTGAGGTCGAGTTCCGCGCCGTCGCCCAGTGATCCGAGCGCCATCCCGCTGCTGTAGTCGACCAGGGCGACGCCCATCGCGCCCTCGATCGACATCGCTTCCTTGAGCCCGGTCTCCAGGTTCGCCATGCTGCCGCCTCTCGTCGTCGGTGTGTGACCGACTGTAGGGAGCAGTGCAACGCGGGGTTGACGTTTGATCACAGGCGACCGAATGAGATCGATTGCCGACCGGAGCAGCCTGAATGCGACCGAAGGCCGTCCCGAAAACGGTGCGATCAATGTCAGTCCTGCCGGGTAACCTCTGGCTGAGATGCTGGATCACCACACCAACGACAGCAGCTGCGTTCCGCAGGCGTCACCGTCTGCGACCCACCACCACGGGAAGAAGAGGTGACGCCGATGAGCAGCGCCCTGCCAGACGACGACGCGATGAGCCCCGCCGAGGCCTACGCGGCCTCCCGCCTGCGTGCCAAGGAGCAGTCCACCGCCCTGCACGGCTTCCAGGAGCTGTACGACTTCCCGCTCGACCCCTTCCAGCTGGAGGCCTGCCGGGCCCTGGAGGAGGGCTCGGGTGTGCTGGTCGCCGCGCCGACCGGCTCCGGCAAGACCATCGTCGGCGAGTTCGCCGTCCACCTGGCCCTGCAGGCCGGCCGCAAGTGCTTCTACACCACCCCGATCAAGGCGCTCTCCAACCAGAAGTACGCGGACCTGGTCAAGCGCTACGGCGCCGCCAAGGTCGGCCTGCTGACCGGTGACAACACGGTCAACGGCGACGCCCCGATCGTCATCATGACCACCGAGGTCCTGCGCAACATGCTCTACGCGGGCTCGCAGACCCTGAACGGCCTGGGCTACGTGGTGATGGACGAGGTGCACTACCTCGCCGACCGCTTCCGCGGCGCGGTGTGGGAGGAGGTGATCATCCACCTGCCCGAGTCGGTGACCCTGGTCTCGCTCTCCGCGACCGTCTCCAACGCCGAGGAGTTCGGCGACTGGCTGGACACCGTGCGCGGCGGTACCAAGGTGATCGTCTCCGAGCACCGCCCGGTGCCGCTGTGGCAGCACGTGATGGCCGGCCACAAGATGTACGACCTGTTCTCCAACCCGGACGTGGACGGCCGCCCGAAGAACGCGCCGCGCAACCCCGCCAAGGCCGTCAACCCCGAGCTGGTCCGCCTCGCCCGCTCGGAGGCCGACCGCAACCCCCGGCTCCAGCGCGGCCGCGGCCGCTCGATGCCCACCGGCCGTCCGGGCCGGGTCTGGACGCCCAACCGCGTCGACGTGATCGAGCGGCTGGACGCCGAGGGCCTGCTGCCCGCGATCACCTTCATCTTCAGCCGGGCCGGCTGCGAGGCCGCCGTCCAGCAGTGCCTCAACTCGGGCCTGCGGCTGAACAAGGACAGCGAGCGCGCCCAGGTGCGCGCGCTGGTCGAGGAGCGCTGCGCCGCGATCCCCGACGAGGACCTGCACGTGCTGGGCTACTTCGAGTGGCTCGACGCGCTGGAGCGCGGCGTCGCCGCCCACCACGCGGGCATGCTGCCGAGGTTCAAGGAGGTCGTCGAGGAGCTCTTCCTGCGCGGCCTGGTCAAGGCCGTCTTCGCCACCGAGACGCTGGCGCTGGGCATCAACATGCCGGCCCGCTCGGTGGTGATGGAGAAGCTGGTCAAGTGGAACGGCGAGATGCACGCCGACATCACCCCCGGTGAGTACACCCAGCTCACCGGCCGGGCCGGCCGGCGCGGCATCGACATCGAGGGCCACGCGGTGGTGCTCTGGCAGCGCGGCTTCGACCCGGAGGCGCTGGCCGGGCTGGCCGGCACCCGCACGTACCCGCTGAAGTCGTCGTTCAAGCCGTCCTACAACATGGCCGTCAACCTGGTCTCGCAGTTCGGCCGGCACCGCTCGCGCGAACTCCTTGAGACCTCGTTCGCCCAGTTCCAGGCGGACCGCTCGGTGGTCGGCATCTCCCGGCAGGTGCAGCGCAACGAGGAGGGCCTGGAGGGCTACCGCGAGGCGATGACCTGTCACCTCGGCGACTTCGAGGCGTACATGGACCTGCGCCGCGCGCTGAAGGACCGTGAGAACGAGCTCGCCCGCGAGGGCAGCGGCCAGCGCCGGGCCGCCGCGATCGACTCGATCGAGGCGCTCAAGCCGGGTGACGTGATCCATGTGCCGGCCGGCAAGTTCGCGGGCCTGGCCCTGGTGCTCGAACCGGGGCTGCCGCCGGGCGGCCGCTCGCCGCGCGGCGCCTCGCGCCACCCCGACTACCAGGACGGGCCGCGCCCGGTGGTGCTCACCGCCGAGCGGCAGGTCAAGCGGCTCGCGATGATCGACTTCCCGTACCCGGTGGTCGCCGTCGACCATCTGAGGATCCCGAAGTCGTTCAACCCGCGCAGCCCGCAGTCCCGCCGCGACCTGGCCTCCACGCTGCGCACCAAGGCCGGCCACCTGGAGCCGGAGCGCTACCGCAAGGGCCGGGCGGCCGCCGCCGACGACTCGGAGATCACCCGGCTGCGCAGCGAGCTGCGGACGCACCCCTGCCACGGCTGCGACGAGCGCGAGGACCACGCCCGCTGGTCCGAGCGCTACCACCGGCTGCACCGGGACACCGAGCTGCTGGAGCGCAAGATGCGCTCGCGCACCCACACCATCGCCCGCACCTTCGACCGGGTCTGCGGACTGCTCACCGACCTCGGCTACCTGCGCGGCGACGACGTCACCCCCGACGGCAAGCGGCTCGGCCGGCTCTACGGCGAGCTCGACCTGCTCGCCTCGGAGTGCATCCGGGAGGGCGTCTGGAAGGACCTGGCCGCCGCCGAACTCGCCGCCTGCGCCTCGGCGCTGGTGTACGAGGCCCGTCAGGCGGACGACGCCACCGCCCCCCGGGTGCCGGAGGGCAACGCCAAGGACGCGCTGGGCCGGATGGTGCGGATCTGGGGCCACCTGGACGCCCTGGAGGAGCAGCACCGGATCTCCACGGCCGAGGGCGTCGGCCAGCGCGAGCCCGACCTGGGCTTCGCCTGGGCGTCCTACCGCTGGGCGCTGGGCCACAGCCTGGACTCGGTGCTGCGCGACGCCGACATGCCGGCCGGCGACTTCGTGCGCTGGACGAAGCAGCTGATCGACGTGCTCGGCCAGATCCAGGACGCGGCGGGTGAGGACGCGCAGCTGCGCTCCACCGCCCGCAAGGCGGTGGACGCGCTGCGGCGCGGCATCATCGCCTACTCCTCGGTGGGGTGAGAGACGGTGGGGTGAGAGACAGCAACGCCGCGGCGGGGGACCGTGCCTGGTCCCCCGCCGCGGCGTTTCCCGCCGGCCGTCAGCCCAGCTGGAAGGTGGCCTCGACCGGGTAGTGGTCGCTCGGCGAGTTGGTGTCCAGCTGGCCGGCCGTCCAGCCCGCCTGCGGGTCGAAGTCGGTGTTGACGGTCGGCAGCGCCAGCGGGGTCGGCCGGCCCGGCGCGTTGAGGTAGCCGAGGTAGTCCAGGCTGTCCTGGTAGTCGACCGGGAAGCTCTCCACGCCCGACATGTACTGGCACCAGGCCGAGACGGTGCAGTCCATGGTGGTCAGCGTCTGGCCGGGGTTGGTGGCCGGGGTGCCGAGCACGCCGCCCACCGCGTTCTGCGCGTTGGTGTAGTCGCCGCGGCTCTGGCCGTGGAAGTACTCGACGTTGAGGTCGCCGCCGAAGAGCACCGGCGCGGTCGAGCCGACGATGCCGTTGACCCAGCTCTGCACCTCGCCGAGCTGGGCGAGGCGGGTGGCCTGGGTGGTGTCGGTGGAGGTGCCACTCTGGTCGGCCTGCAGGTGGGTGCCGGCCACCCAGGTCTTCACGCCGCCCTTGTCGACCTGGGCCAGCACGGCGCCCTTGTTGGAGTTGTAGTCCCAGGTGCCCGAGGTGGAGTTGCTGTAGACGTGGGCGTACTGGGCGCTGATCGGGTACTTGGAGAGGATCATCGTCCCGCCGTTGATCACGAACGGCGAGTTGGAGCAGTCGCCGCTGATCCCGTTCCAGCCGCCGCCCGAACAGGTCTGCCCGACCACGGGGGTGCGGTAAGGGTAGAGGTCGGCGAGCTTGCTGTTGATGTCGCTGGTCGAGCTGTGGTTGAACAGCTCGTCCAGGATCACCACGTCCGCGTTGTGCTGGCGGATGATCGACTCGATCACCGGGGTGCGCGTCGAGGCCTTCTCGTTCTCCATCGAGTCGACGATCGAGGTGCCGAGGTCCACGTTCCAGGCGAAGACCGAGAGGGTCGAGCCGCTGGTCGTGGCGGCGCTCGCGCTCTGCGGTACACCGCTCAGCAGGGCGACGGTGGCGGCAACTGCGGTCAGGGCGGCGGCATTACGGCGCAGGGACATGGCAGACGGCTCCTGGGGATGAGTCAGCGGCGTGCATGACAGCGGAACCGTAGCTACTCATGGGTACGTTTGGAAGAACTCCGACCAATGCTTTCGTGGCAGAAAGATGTCTGCACAACCTAGGCCGCACTCGACCTAGTTGGCCTGACAACTCTGGCCCAGGTCAGTGCTGCGCGAGGGTGTCGAGCAGGCGGGTGAGGGAGGTGCCGAGGCCCCAGCGGGCGGTGAGGGCTTCGAGGGTCATCGGGTCGAGCGGCTCGCGGGGGAGGGTGGGGTCGAAGTCGGGGAGCGGGAGGTCGGTGGCCACCCGCACCACGGTGGGGGCGACGTCGAGGTAGCCGGCGCCCTCCAGCAGGTTCTTGCGGCGCGCGGGGGTGAGCTTGGAGAACGGGTCGGCGGCCGCCGCGCGGATGCCGGCCAGGTCGCCGTACTCGTTGATCAGCTGGGCGGCGGTCTTCTCGCCGATGCCCTTCACCCCCGGCAGGCCGTCGCTCGGGTCGCCGCGCAGCGCCGCCATGTCGGCGTACTGGGCGCCGCCGACGGCGTACTTCTCGCGCAGCACCGCGTCATCGGTGATCTGCAGCGAGCCGACCCCCTTGAGCGGGTAGAGCACGGTGATCTGCCGTGCGTCGTCGACCAGTTGGAAGAGATCCCGGTCGCCGGTGACGATCTGGACGGGGCCCTCGGCGCGGGCGGTGAGGGCGCCGATCACGTCGTCCGCCTCGTAGCCGGGGCAGCCGACGCGGGCGATGCCCACCGCGTCCAGCACCTGCTCGATCACCGGCACCTGCGGCGCGAGGGTGTCGGGGATCTCCTCCTCGCCCGCCACCGCCTCGGGGGCCAGCCGGTGCGTCTTGTACGTCGGGACGAGGTCCACCCGCCACTGCGGGCGCCAGTCGGCGTCCATGCAGGCCACCAACTGGTCGGGGTGGTGGTCCTGTACCAGGCGGGTGATGAAGTCCAGCAGCCCGCGGACGGCGTTCACCGGCTGTCCGTCGGGGGACTTCACGGACTCCGGGACACCGAAGTACGCCCGGAAGTAGAGGCTGGCGGAGTCGAGCAGCATCAGTCGAGGTGCGGTCACCCGCCGATCATCCCGCACCCCGCTGACAATCGGGGGCTACGGAAGCCGTACCGCCGCGCCGGAGACCCGCACCCGGGTGTCGCCGGCGCGCAGTTCGACCTGCAGCAGGCCGGGGCTGCCGAGGTCCTCGCCCTGGTGCAGGGTCAGCCGGGCGTCCGGACCGGCCTCGCCCAGCTCGCGCAGGTACGCCCCGAAGGCGAGCGCCGCCGAGCCCGTCGCCGGGTCCTCCACCACCCCGCCGACCGGGAACGGGTCGCGGACGTGGAAGACCTCTCCCGACTCCCGCCAGACCAGCTGCAGGGTGAGCAGCCCGTGCGCCCTCGAGAAGGCGGCCAGCCGGTCGAAGTCGTACGCGAGGTCCGCGAGCCGCTCGCGGGTGGCCGCCGCCAGCACCAGGTGGCGCCCGCCGGCGGAGGCGAACCGCGGCGGCAGCTCCGGGTCGAGCTCCTCGGCCCGCCAGTCCAGCGCGGCCAGCGCCTCCCGGAGGTCGGCCGGGTCGATGTCCTGGACGTGCGGCTCGACGCTGGTCAGGGTGGCGTTCAGCACGCCGTCCCGATCCGCCGCCACCTGCACCGGGACACTGCCCACGTTGGTCTCGAAGAGCAGGTCGCCGGGCCCGGTCAGCTCGGCGAGGGCCACCGCGGCGGCGACCGTCGCGTGGCCGCAGAACGGCACCTCGGTGGTGGGCGCGAAAAAGCGCACCTCGAAGGTGCGGGCGCGGCCCTGGCGATCGGGGGTGAGGAAGGCGGTCTCGGAGTACCCGAGTTCGGCGGCGATGGCGAGCATCTGCTCGTCGGTCAGGCCGCGCGCGTCCGGGACCACCCCCGCCTTGTTGCCGCCCTCGGGGGTGGTGGTGAAGGCGGCGTAGCGCAGGATCGTCGTCATCGCTCCGACTCTCAGTGGGTGTGCGGACCGCTGCGGTGCACCGGGCCGTGCGAGTCGGCGCAGTGCTCGGCGGCCGTCGCGGTGGCCGCGTCGGTGATCTGCAGCAGTTCCTGGCCCTCGTCCTCGCCGACGTGGTCCACCTGGAGTGTGGCGTGGGTGATTTTATAGTCCTCGCGCAGCCGGCGCTGCAGATCGCGGCGGACCGCGTGACAGTCGCCACCGGGGGCGACCAGGATGTGCGCGGAGAGCGCCGGCTGTCCGGAGGTGATCTCCCAGACGTGCAGGTCGTGGATCTCCTCCACCTCGGGTGCGGCCACCAGCCGGTCGGCCAGCGCGTCCGGGTCGATCCCGGCGGGCGAGGCCTCCAGGAAGATCCGTCCGGAGTCCCGGACCAGCCCGATCCCGGCCTTCAGCATCAGCGCCACCACGATCAGTGAGGCGATCGCGTCCGCCCGCAGGAACCCGGTGGTCAGCATGATCGCGCCGGCCACCGCGGTGGCGATGAAGGCGTAGAGGTCGGTGAGCACGTGCTGGAAGGCGCCCTCGACGTTGAGCGAGCTGCGGTTGGCCTTCGACATGCACCAGGCGGCGGCGATGTTGACGACGATGCCGACCAGCGCGGTGACCAGGACCAGGCCGCCCGTTACATCGGGCGGCGAGATCAGCCGGCCGACCGACTCGTAGCCCAGCCAGGCCGACAGGATCAGCAGCGTGACGCCGTTGGCCTGGGCGGAGAGGATCTCGGCCCGCTTGAGGCCGTAGGTGTAGCCGCCGCGGGCCGGCCTGGCGGCCAGCCGCATCGCGATCAGCGCCAGCACGATGGAGGCCGCGTCGGTCAGCATGTGGGCCGCGTCCGAGATCAGCGCCAGCGACCGGGCCGCGATCCCGACCACCACCTCGCCGGCCATGAAGACCACGATCAGCGCGAGCGCGCTGGTCAGCCAGCGGCGGTCGGCGTCGGCGGCCACCGCGTGCGAGTGGCTGTGGCCATGCCCGTGGGCGTCATGGGAGTGAGCGTGATCGTGGTCGTCGTGGTCGTGGCCGGCCATCGCGGTCGTCTCCTGATCGCTGTCGCTGGGAGGTCAAGGACGGGTGCCCTGCATGCAGAGTGAACCCCAGATCGTAGGAAGATCCAAAGGCTGCACTGGTGACCGTTGTCGTTGTCTTCTGGCCCCCCGCCGGCCCACCCGCAGGAGCCGTTTCCGCACTCACCGTATACTGGCGGTCGCCGTACGTGACGAAGGGAATCCCCGATGCCTGACAGGTCGCCGGACGCCGCCGCGCTCTGCCGCCGCCTGGTCGGCCGGACGGCCGTGGTCACCGCGGCGGGCAGCGGTATCGGCCTGGCGGTCGCCCGCCGGCTGGCCGCGGAGGGCGCGCGGGTGGTGCTCGCCGACGTCGACGAGGCGGCCGGGCGGGCGGCGGCCGCGGCGGTCCGCGGCCACTTCACGGCCACCGACGTCACCGACCCGTACATGGTCGAGGCGCTCTTCGACACCGCCTACGAGACCTGCGGCAGCGTGGACATCGCCGTCCACACCGTGCGGGAGGCCGAGCTCACCGCCGCCCGGCTCTGCTGCGAGGCGGCGCTGCACTACATGCGCCGGCACGGGCGCGGCTCGATCGTCAACATCGCGGCGGCGGCCCCGCAGCTCTCCCGCACCGCTGCGGCCGCCTCGGCCGCCGGGGTGCTGGCGCTGTCGCGCGAGCTGGCCCTGCGGTTCGCCCGCGAGGGCATCCGGGTCAACGCGCTCTCGGCCGGCCCGGTGGACTCCCCGCAGCTGCGCGAGTGGCTGGCCGAGGACCCGCGGCGCGCTGACGGGCAGCCGGCGGACCTTCCGCTCGGCCGCCTTGCTCGGCCGGAGGAGATCGCCGCGGCGGTGGCGTTCCTGGCGAGCGACGACTCCTCGTTCATCACGGCCGGTGAGCTGCGGGTGGACGGCGGAGCTTCCGGGACATACGTCACACCGGAGGAGCGCCCGGAGGCGAGCCCGGAGTAGGGCCCGCCGCCACTCTCACCGTAATCTCATCCGAAATGCGCTGATTGCGCGGGTCAGTTGATATCGCGCTTATCCGCCTGCCCATACATTTTCTACTGTGAGCGACGCGAAGATCCCGGCCGGGTGGTACCCGGACCCCCAGGACACGACCAGTGACCCCCGGCCCGAGCGCTGGTGGGACGGCAGCGGCTGGACGGCCACCACCCGTCCGGTCGCCCCGAACTCCGATGACGACACCGCCGTGCTGAGCGGCCCGGGCACGGTGATCGAGGGCGAGGTGCTGCAGAGCGGCCCCGCCGTGCGCTTCCCCGACCCGCCCACCGAGGCGGTGCCGCCGGTCGACGCCCTGGCGGGCGGCCCGGCGGACGACCCGGCCTACCACGCGGTGGACTGGTCCCAGCCGGTGGCCCGCAAGCCCTCCCTGCTCAAGCGGATCTCCCGGCCGGTGCTGATCACGGCGGCGGTGGCGGGACTGCTGGGCCTGGCGGTCGGCTCCGGCGTGACCTACCTCGCCGTGCACAACGACGGTCATCAGCAGACCACCGCGCTGCCGCGGCCCAACCCGGCGCCGCCCGGCCACCTGCGCGGCGGCGGCGCGGGCGGCTCCGGCGGCAGCCTGCCCGGCTTCCCGGGCCTGGGCGGCGGCGCGGGTGCCAGCGGTGGCGGGAGCGGCGCGCTGCCCGGCATGCCGGGGCTGGGCGGCTCCGGCGGGCTCGGCGGCGGCAACCAGGCCATCGACCTGAACAACAAGATCGTGCTTCCGGTCCCGGCCGGCTGGACCGGCGGCACCGGCGGTGACGGCAGCGCGGTCCTCACGATCGGCGCCTACACCTGCCCGGGCGCCCCCAGCTCGGGCGGCTCCGGTGGGTCCGGCGGCGCGGGCGGCGGCGCTGCCACCTGCTCGCTCGGTGGCGCCAACACCGGCCAGCTGCAGGGCACGGACGTCGCGGCGGCCGCCAAGGCGGACATCACCGCAGCGGCCAACGAGTCCTACCCGAACAGCAAGGGCCACACCGAGCTCAAGTCCCAGGCGGTGACCGTCGACGGGCGCAGCGGCTACCTGGTCCGCTGGAAGGTCTCGGCCTCGCAGGGCAACGACGGCTACGTCGAGACGGTGGTCTTCCCCTCCTCGACCAGTGGCACCCTGATCAGCCTGCACCTGGGCTTCGACATCGCGGCCAAGGCGCCGGACGTCTCGGTGATGGACACCATCGTCAGCGGCGTCACCGACTTCACCGGCTCGATCCCCGGTGGCGGTGGCAGCGGCGCCGCGGGCGGTGGCGGCACCGGCGGCGCCAGCACCTGACCGCAGAACGCAAGGGGGCCCGGCCGCGCGGCACTGCGCGGCCGGGCCCGGTCTGTTGAGGCGGCGTCAGAGAGGGTCAGAGGAAGGTCCTGCCCTCGCCGCGGTAGGTGGGCACGGTCCGCACCACCCGGTCGCCCTCGATCAGTTGCAGCTCGGCGAACCGCTCGCACAGCTCGCCCGCCTTGGCGTGCCGGAACCAGACCTTGTCGCCGATCAGCAGGTCGTCGGCCGCCGATCCCAGCAGCGGGGTCTGCACCTCGCCGGCGCCCTCCTGCGGGTCGTAGCGCAGCCCCTGCGGGAGATAGGGGACCGGCGAGCGGTCCGGCCCGGCCGCACCCGAGGCCGGATAGCCGCCGCCGAGCACCGTCACCACGCCGAGCCCCGGCCGGCGGACCACCGGCTGCGCGAAGAGCGCCGCCGGACGTCCTTGGAACGAGCGGTAGTTGTCGAAGAGCCGCGGCACGAACAGCCCCGAGCCCGCCGCCACCTCGGTCACCGCGGCCTCCGCCACGGTGCTCTCCACGCTGCCGGTCCCACCGCCGTTGACGAACTCGAGCTCCGCCACCTCGCGCAACGCCCGCACCACCGCCGAGCGCCGCTCGGCCAGTTCGGCCCGCGCCTTGGCCTGCATCAGCTGGATCATGCGCGAGCGCAGCGGACGGCCGGCGATCCGGTCGCCCACTCCGGCGACGTGCCCCTCGTAGGCCATCAGGCCGACCACCCGGAAGCCGGGCCGGTTCTGCACCAACTCGGCGAAGGCCCGCAGGTCCTGCGGTGTGCGCAGCGGCGAGCGCCGCGCGCCGACCCGGACCCGGCCGCCCAACAGGTGCAGTGCGGTGTCCAGTTCCAGGCAGACCCGCACCTCCTCGCCGCCCGCGCGGGCGGCGTCCACCAGGTCGAGTTGCGCCGGGTCGTCCAGCAGCACGGTGACGGCGGCGGCCAGCTTGGGGTCGGTGGTCAGCTCGGCGAAGCCGGACCGGTCGGTGGAGGGGTAGGCGAGCAGCACGTCCTCGAAACCGGCCCGGGCCAGCCAGAGCGACTCGGCGAGCGTGAAGCTCATCAGACCGGCGAACCCCTCGCGGGCCAGCACCCGCTCCAGCAGGGCCCGGCAGCGCACCGACTTGCTGGCCACCCGGATCGGCTTGCCGCCCGCCCGGCGCACCAGGTCGGCGGCGTTGGCGTCGAAGGCTTCCAGGTCGACGACGGCCAGCGGGGCGTCCAGGTGGGCGGTGGCGCGGTCGTAACGGGCGCGGTCGGCCGCGGGGGAGGTGCTGGTGCGGGCCGCCGGAGACAAGGTGAGGTGGGCCATGCGCGCAGACTGCCACAGACCGCTACCGGGCGGTAGGGAGCGGACGCTGCCGGTGCGTTCCTGGGCGGTGCGTTCCTGGGCGGTGCAGCCGTTAGGCTCGCCAGGTGGATCGCAAGAACATTCCGAACCCTGGTTTCGCCGACGACGACGGCAGCGCCGACCCGGCCCTGGCCGGCGCCCTGACGGCCTGGTCGCACGAGCGCTCGGCCACCGCGGAGCTGGCGCTGCTCGCGGCTCTGCCCGCCGCCCGGCTGATGGTGCCGATCGTCGCGCTGCTCGGCGAGGTGGAGACCGACGCGCAGGGGCTCAAGCACGAGAAGACCAGCGACATGGCGGTCCCGGTGATCGAGGCCGCCGACGGGCGGCGCGCGCTGCCGGCCTTCACCTCGCTGGAGTCGCTGGCCCGTTGGCGGGCGGACGCGCGCCCGGCGCCGGTGGCCGCGCCGCAGGCCGTGCTGGCCGCCTACTCGGAGCGGGCCGACGTGCTGCTGATCGACCCGGCCGGGCCGGTGGTCTACGAGCTGACGGGGGCTCGGATGCGCGCGGTCGCCGAGGGCCGGGCGTGGCTGCCGCCGGTGCAGGACCCGCAGGTGCTGGCGGCGCTCAGCGCGCTGCTGGCCGCCGAACCCGAGGTGCTGCGGGCCGAACTGCGCCCGGGGACGGTCACCGACGCGGTGCTCGCGCTCGGCCCGTCCGCCGACGCGGCGGTGCCGGAGCTGGCCCAGCGGCTGGCCGGCGCGGTGGCGGGCGACCCGGTGCTGCGGGTGCGGCTGGGGCGCGGCCTCGACCTGGCGCTGCTGCCCGCGGACGCGAAGCCCGCGGGGCAGCTCTTCTACCGGAAGTCCTAGGACTAGGACTAGGACTAGGAGTAGACCGGCCCGGTGAACTTCTCGCCCGGGCCGGTGCCCGGGGCGTCCGGCACCAGCGAGGCCTCACGGAAGGCCAGCTGAAGGGACTTCAGACCGTCGCGCAGCGGCGCGGCGTGGAAGTTGCTGATCTCGGGGGCGCCCGCGGTCACCAGACCGGCCAGGGCGGTGATCAGCTTGCGGGCCTCGTCGAGGTCCTTGTCGGCCGCGCCGCCCTCGGCGAGGCCGCACTTGACGGCCGCGGCGCTCATCAGGTGCACCGCGACGGTGGTGATCACCTCGACGGCCGGCACCTCCGCGATGTCGCGGGTGAGGTCGTCGAAGCCGATCGCGTCGTCCGCGGACACGCTGTCGGTGGGCTCGCTGCTCAAGGGGGGCTCATTCCTTAGGGGTGGATCCGTACCCCACGGAGCGTACAAGGAGCCGTCGCGGGGACGGGAATAACGCTCACCCCCCACATGCTGGTATGCTTCGAGACTGACCGGCCAGGTAGCCACGTGCGACCCGGCCAGCAAGTGGAGGCTCCACCCAGGAGGCCCGAGAGGGCAACCGCGAAAGTCTCCCACCTGATCGACCTCGCGGTCGATGGGTCCCGGTCCAGCGACAGGCACCTGAGGGTGCCGGTTCGTCGGCGGCGTCCAGCGGATGCCGCTCCCGGTTGTGTGGAGCCCTGCTTGTAACCGAGCGGGGCTTTTTTCGTGTCGCGGTGCGCTGGACGCCAGGCGGCAGCGCAGCACGAATGAAGCCCCGCCCAGTGGTCGAGTCCACTACGTGCGACCGCCTCCCTGACGGCCGCATCGCAGAAGGTGCAACCAAGGAGGCCCCATCAGCACCGAGCCCCGCATCAACGACCGGATTCGCGTCCCTGAGGTGCGACTCGTCGGTCCCAGCGGCGAGCAGGTCGGCATCGTGCCGCTTGCCAAGGCGCTGGAGCTTGCGCAGGAGTACGACCTCGACCTGGTCGAGGTCGCGGCGACCGCCCGGCCGCCGGTGTGCAAGCTCATGGACTACGGCAAGTTCAAGTACGAGTCGGCCATGAAGGCCCGTGAGGCGCGCAAGAACCAGGCGCACACGGTCATCAAGGAGATGAAGCTCCGGCCGAAGATCGACCCGCACGACTATGACACCAAGAAGGGTCACGTCGTCCGGTTCCTCAAGCAGGGTGACAAGGTCAAGATCACGATCATGTTCCGCGGTCGTGAGCAGTCCCGCCCCGAGTTGGGCTTCCGACTGCTGCAGCGGCTGGCGAACGACGTCCAGGACCTGGGCTTCGTGGAGTCCTCGGCCAAGCAGGACGGCCGTAACATGATCATGGTTCTCGGCCCGCACAAGAAGAAGACCGAGGCGATGGCCGAGGCCCGTGTGCTGGCAGACGCTCGCAAGGCCGAGCGTCAGGGCCGCAACGCCGGACCGGACACCGCTGACGAGCTCGACGACGACGCAGCCCTCGAGGCGGAGAACGCAGCGGCCGAGGCCGAAGCGGACGAAGCCGAGGCTGAAGAGGACGAGGCGGAGGACGGCGGCGAGCAGGCCGCCGAGACCGCCGAGCAGCCGGCCGAGGTCTCTCAGGACGCCTGAGCCCCAGGGCTCCGGGCCGGTCCGAGTGATCTGGCCACCACGGTCCCAGGGCGTCCTGCCCAGGGACCGGAGTACCCCCAGCGCCCCTGCCCGCGTGGTTCTGCCACGCGGGCCAGGGCGGACCGACGAGGAGATACGGCGATATGCCGAAGCAGAAGACGCACAGCGGCGCGAGCAAGCGCTTCAAGATCACGGGCTCGGGCAAGGTGCTGCGCGAGCGCGCCGGCCGTCGCCACCTCCTGGAGCACAAGCCCTCCACGCTGACCCGCAAGCTGGCCGGCACCGTCGTGGTTGCCCCCGCCGACGTCAAGAAGATCAAGAAGCTTCTCGGCAAGTGATCGCCCGCCGTGGCCGCAAGGCCGCGGATTCCGGCTGATCCTTCCCGACCAATTCGATTGACGGACCACGTGAAGTAGTCCGTGGTCCAACCCAAGGAGTAATGAAGTGGCACGCGTCAAGCGGGCAGTAAACGCCCACAAGAAGCGCCGGGTCATCCTCGAGCGGGCGAAGGGGTACCGCGGCCAGCGGTCGCGCCTCTACCGTAAGGCCAAGGAGCAGGTCACCCACTCGCTCGTTTACAACTACAACGACCGCAAGAAGCGCAAGGGCGACTTCCGTCAGCTCTGGATCCAGCGCATCAACGCTGCGGCCCGCGCCAACGGCATGACCTACAACCGCTTCGTGCAGGGCCTCAAGGCCGCCAGCATCGAGATCGACCGCAAGATGCTGGCCGAGCTGGCCGTCCACGACCCGAACGCGTTCGCGTCGCTGGTCGAGGCTGCCCAGAAGGCGCTGCCGGCCGACGTCAACGCGCCGAAGGCCGCTGCCGACGCCGCCTGATCCTCTTCTTGGATCACCGCACCGCAATCAGACCCGCAGGCGGCACCAGCCTGCGGGTCTGAGCTGTCTCCGACCGCCGTTCCCCCAGCCCCAGAGAAGCGAGACCAGCGCACTCCCATGGCCGCCACCGAGACCCCTCTGCTCAGCTCGCTCCGCTCGCCGCGGGTGATCGCCGCCCGTAAGTTGGCCCGCCGGGCCCAACGCGGCAAGGACCGGCGCTTCCTGGCCGAGGGCCCGCAGGCGGTCCGCGAAGCGGTGGCGTTCGGCCTGCTGCCGGGGAGCGGGCAGCACGCCGTGGTGGAGATCTACCTCACCCCGGAGGCCGCCGAGCGCCACCGGGACATCACCGAGGCCGCCGAGCAGGCCGGTCTCGCGGTGCTGACCGCCACCGACGAGGTGATCGCGGAGATCTGCGACACCGTCACCCCGCAGGGCATCGTGGCGCTCTGCCGCTTCCTGGACACCCCGTTCGAGGAGATCCTGCGCAGCCGCCCCCGGCTGGTCGCGGTGCTCGCGCATGTGCGCGACCCCGGGAACGCCGGCACCGTGCTGCGTACGGCGGACGCGGCCGGCGCCGACGCGGTGGTGCTCACCGACGCATCGGTGGACGTCTACAACCCCAAGGCCGTCCGGGCCTCGGTCGGCAGCCTCTTCCACCTGCCGGTGGCGGTCGGCGTCCCGATCGAGCAGGTGGTGGCCGAGCTGCGGGCCGCGGGCGTGCGGGTGCTGGCCGCCGACGGCGCGGGGGAGCGCGACCTGGACCAGGAGCTGGACGAGGGCACCCTGGGCGCACCGACCGCCTGGGTCTTCGGCAACGAGGCCTGGGGCCTGCCGGCGGAGACCCGCGCACTCGCCGACGAGGTGGTGCGCGTGCCCATCCACGGGCACGCCGAGAGCCTCAACCTCGCCACGGCCGCCGCCGTGTGCCTCTACGCCTCCGCCCGGGCGCAGCGTTCGTCCGCAGGGTGTCGCGCTGCGGGTGCGGAGCGCTAGGGTCTGAGTCACTGGTCCCGGGTGCTGTTCGGCGGGGGGACGCATCTGCAGTCTCGGGAGGACGCCATGGACGTGGACCCCGATGACCTGCCGGACGGCCTGGTGATCGCCGACGAGCAGGGCCGGGTGGTCTGCTTCAACCGGGCCGCCGCCCGCCTGACCGGCCTGCCGGCGGGCTCGGCGCTCGGCCGCCCGCTGGACGAGGCGCTGCCGCTGGAGGACCTGGACGGCCGCCGCTGGTGGCCGCTGACCGATCCGTACGGCGGCCTGGCCATCCGCACCCGCCAGCCCGAGCGCAATCTGCTGCTGCCCGGCGGCCGCGAGGTGCTGGTCTGCGCCCGGTACGTGCGCGAGTGCGAGCGGGGCCCGGTGCGGCGGGTGGTGGTCGCGCTGCGCGGCACCGAGGCGCGCCGGCGCACCGAGCGGGCGCACGCCGAGCTGATCGCCACCGTCGCGCACGAGCTGCGCTCCCCGCTGACCAGCGTCAAGGGTTTCACCGCGACCCTGCTCAACAAGTGGGAGCGGTTCACCGACGGCCAGAAGCGGCTGATGCTGGAGACCGTCAACTCCGACGCCGACCGGGTGACCCGGCTGATCGCCGAGCTGCTGGACATCTCGCGGATCGACGCGGGCCGCCTGGAGCTGCGCAAGCAGGTGGTGGACCTCGCGGTCGCCGTCCGCCGCCAGGTCGAGGGCCGGATCGCCGCGGGCGCCTCGCAGGAGCGCTTCGACATCCGGATCGCCGAGGACCTGCCGCAGCAGTGGGCCGACCCCGACAAGGTCGACCAGGTGCTCGCCAACCTGCTGGAAAACGCGGTGCGCCACGGCGAGGGGACTGTCACCATCGAGGTGGCCCCGGCGAAGGAGATCGTCGAGGCAGCGACCTGGGAGCACCCGGGCACTCCGCCCCGATTCGTGGAAGGGACCGCGGTCACCGTGAGCGATGAGGGCAGCGGCATCCCGGAGGAGTCGATGCCGCGCGTCTTCACCCGCTTCTGGCGCGGCAGCAAGCGCGGCGGCACGGGCCTGGGCCTCTACATCGTCAAGGGCATCGTGGAGGCCCACGGGGGCGCCATCAGGATCGACCGCGCCCCCGGCGGCGGCGCGCGGTTCCGATTTATCCTGCCCGCCGGGGTGCCCGACTTCATGCTCTGAGTCTTGGGAGTACGGGCCCGGTGGGCGGACGAGCCCCAGGCGGTGTGCGCCCTGCGACTACACTCGACCTGGTGTAACGGCCATGTAGCGGCTGGAATCCACTTGAGCACGGACGAGCAGGAGCACGGGAAGATAGCGATGTCGGCACCCAATAAGTCCTACGACCCGGTCGAGGTCGAGGCACTCAAGCCCGAAGAGGTCGAGCGCGCCCGCGACGAGGCGATCGCTGCCTTCGCCGCGGCCGGCAGCCTCGATGAGCTCAAGGCGGCCAAGGTCGCGCACACCGGCGACCGGTCGGCGCTCTCGCTGGCCAACCGCGAGATCGGCGCGCTGCCCCCGCAGGCCAAGGCGGCGGCCGGCAAGCTGATCGGCCAGGCCCGCGGCGCGGTCAACCAGGCGCTGGCGAAGCGTCAGGTGGAGCTGGAGGCCGAGCGCGACGCCCGGGTGCTGGTCGAGGAGGCGGTGGATGTCACCCTGCCGTTCGACCGCGCCCCGCGCGGCGCCCGCCACCCGCTGACCACGCTGGCGGAGCGGATCGAGGACACCTTCGTCGCGATGGGCTACGAGATCGCCGAGGGCCCCGAGGTCGAGGCGGAGTGGCTCAACTTCGACGCCCTCAACCTGGGCCCGGACCACCCGGCCCGCTCGATGCAGGACACCTTCTTCGTGGCGGCCCCCGACGGCTCGCCCGACTCCGGCGTCGTGCTGCGCACCCAGACCTCGCCGGTCCAGATCCGCACCATGCTGGACCGTCAGCCGCCGATCTACGCGATCTGCCCCGGCCGGGTCTACCGGACGGACGAGCTGGACGCCACCCACACCCCGGTCTTCCGGCAGGTGGAGGGCATCGCGGTGGACGAGGGCATCACCTTCGCCGACCTCAAGGGCACCATCGAGCAGCTGGTCTCCAAGCTGATCGGGGACGAGCTGGAGCTGCGCTGGCGCCCCTCGTACTTCCCGTTCACCGAGCCGAGCGCCGAGGTGGACCTGCAGTGCTTCGTCTGCCGGGGTGCCAGCGTCGGCAACCCGGACCGCCCCTGCCGGACCTGCTCCTCCGAGGGCTGGATCGAGCTGGGCGGCTGCGGCGTGGTCAACCCGCGGGTGCTGGTCGCCAGCGGCGTCGACCCCGAGCGCTACAGCGGGTTCGCCTTCGGCCTGGGCCTTGAGCGGATCCTGATGAATCGTCACAACGTCGCCGACATGCGCGACATGGTGGAGGGTGACGTGCGCTTCACCCTTCCGTTCGGGATGGAGATCTGATGCGCGTCCCGCTTTCCTGGCTGCGCGAGTACGTCGACCTGCCGGCCGGTGAGACCGGTCGGGACGTCGCCGAGAAGCTGATCCGGGCCGGCCTTGAGGTCGAGACCGTCGAGCAGCTCGGCGGCGACCTCAAGGGCCCGCTGGTGGTCGGCCAGGTGCTGTCCATCGAGGAGTTGACCGGCTTCAAGAAGCCGATCCGGCACTGCTGGGTGAACGTCGGCGACGCCAACGGAACCGGCGAGCCGCAGGAGATCGTCTGCGGCGCCCGCAACTTCGCGGTCGGCGACAAGGTGGTCGTGGTGCTCCCGGGTGCCGTGCTGCCCGGCCCGTTCCCGATCGCCGCGCGGCAGACCTACGGCCACACCTCGGCCGGCATGATCTGCTCCGCGCGCGAGCTCGGCATGGGCGACGACCACGACGGCATCATCGTGCTCCCCGAGCACTACGAGCCCGGCACCGACGCCATCGAGCTGCTCCAGCTGGTCGACGAGGTGCTGGACATCGCCGTCACCCCCGACCGCGGCTACTGCCTGTCGATGCGCGGGGTGGCCCGCGAGGCCGCCGCCGCGTACGGGCTGCCGCTGGCCGACCCGGCGCTGCTCGACGTGCCGCCGGCCAACTCCTACGGCTACCTGGTCAAGGTCGCCGACCCGGCGGGCTGCGACCGCTTCGTGGCCCGTACGGTGACCGGCATCGACCCGGCCGCCAAGTCGCCGATCTGGCTGCAGCGCCGCCTGCAGAAGATGCATGTGCGGCCGATCTCGCTGACCGTCGACATCACCAACTACGTGATGCTGGAGGTCGGTCAGCCGCTGCACGCCTACGACCGCAACCGGGTGGACGGCCCGATCCAGGTCCGCCGCGCGCAGGAGGGCGAGCTGCTCACCACGCTGGACGGCGTGAAGCGCAAGCTCGCCGCCGAGGACCTGCTGATCTGCGACAACACCGGGCCGATCGGCCTGGCGGGTGTCATGGGCGGCGCCTCGACCGAGATCCTCGACCCGGTGCTCGACCCGGAGACCGGCGAGGTCACCGGCTCCACCGAGGTGATCATCGAGGCCGCGCACTTCGACCCGGTCGCCATCGCCCGCACCGCCAAGCGGCACAAGCTGCCCTCCGAGGCCTCCAAGCGCTTCGAGCGCGGTGTGGACCCGGAGGCCGCCCGGGCGGCCGCCCAGCGCGCGGTGGACCTGCTGGTGCTGATCGCCGGCGGGACCGCCGAGGCCGGTGTCACCGACATCGCGGGCCCGCACCCGGTGCGCACCATCACCATCGCCGCCGACCTGCCGGACCGCGTCGCGGGCACCGAGTACGGCCGCGAGACCGTCACCCGGCGCCTGCAGGAGGTCGGTTGCTCGGTCTCGGGATCCGACGTCCTGGAGGTCACCCCGCCGACCTGGCGCCTGGACCTGACCGACCCCAACGACCTCGCGGAGGAGGTCATCCGGCTGGAGGGCTACGACAACGTCCCCGCCCGGATGCCCACCGTCCCGCCGGGCCGGGGTCTGACGCAGGCCCAGCGGATGCACCGCCGGGTGGGCGTGGCGCTGGCCGCGGCCGGCTATGTCGAGGTCAACAACTACCCGTTCCTCGGGCAGGCGGCCTTCGACGCGCTGGGCCTGGCCGAGGACGACGCGCGCCGTCGTACCGTCAAGCTGGTCAACCCGCTCAACGACGAGGAGCCGGCGCTGCGCACCACGCTGCTGCCGGGCCTGCTCGCCACCCTGCGCCGCAACGTCGGCCGCGGCAACACCGACCTGGCGATCTTCGAGGCGGGTCTGGTCTTCCAGCCCAAGTCGGAGCTCGTGGTCGCGCCGCGCCCGGCCGTCGACCGTCGTCCGACGGCCGAGGAGCTCGCCGCGCTGGACGCCGCCCTGCCCGACCAGCCGCGTCGGATCGCCGTCGCGCTGGCCGGCGAGCGGCAGCCGTCCGGCTGGTGGGGCGCAGGGGCGCCGGCCGGCTGGGCGGACGCCGTCGAGGCGGCCCGCACGGTGGCCCGCGCGGCCGGAGTGGAGCTGGAGGCCCGTCAGGACCAGCACGCGCCCTGGCACCCGGGTCGCTGCGCGGCGCTGTACGCGGCGGGCACCGACAGGCTGGTCGGCCACGCCGGCGAGCTGCACCCGCGTGTGGTCAAGGCCATGCACCTGCCGGAGCGCACCAGCGCGATGGAGCTGGACCTGGACCTGCTGACCGCCGACGGCGAGCAGCCGGTGCAGGGCCCGGTGGTCTCCGGGTTCCCGGTCGCCACTCAGGACGTCGCGCTGATCGTGGACCGCGAGGTGCCGGCCGCGCGGGTCGAGCAGGCGCTGCGTGAGGGGGCGGGTGAACTCCTTGAGGCGATCCGGCTGTTCGACGTCTTCGAGGGCGAGCAGGTGGGCGAGGGCAAGAAGTCGCTGGCGTACGCGCTGCGCTTCCGCGCCACCGACCGCACGCTGACCGCCGACGAGGCCTCCGCCGCCCGCGAGGCGGCGGTGGCCGCGGCGCTGGCCCGTACGGGCGCGGTGCTGCGCGGGGCGTAGCCGCAGGTGAGGGCCCCCGGACCGCTGCTGCGGTCCGGGGGCCCTCGGCGTTAAATCCCGGGCGCCGCAGGATCGATCGCTGCTATGTTCGACGCGTGCCGAAGCTGAATCAGATCATCGCCGTCGAAAAGGGCGTCAAGTCCAAGTCCTTCCAGGAGCTGACGCAGGCTCACCAGGACCTCCAGAAGCCCGCGCTGCTGGCCGGGATCTCCCGCACCTACCAGCCCAAGGACGAGGAGGGCGAGCAGCTGCCGCCCGAGTCGACCAGGGTCCAGGTCAAGGCCGAGGACATCCTGCGCAGCACCGCGGCGACGCTCACCCGGCTCTTCGACGTGACCGCCACCAAGGACTGGGCCAACCGCAGCGCGGCCGCCGACGTGGTGGTCGACGGCACGGTGCTGCTCGCCCAGGTCCCGGTGCCGTACCTGCTCTTCCTGGAGAAGCAGCTCACCGACCTGCACACCTTCGTGCGCAAGCTCCCGGTGCTGGACGGCGCCGAGGCGTGGAACCTCGACCCGTCCACCGACTCCTGGAAGACCGAGGCGGTGCGCACCATCCGCACCAAGAAGGTCCCGCGCAACCACGTGAAGGCCGAGGCCACCGAGAACCACCCGGCCCAGGTCGAGGTCTACTACGAGGACATCCCGGTCGGGTACTGGACGACGGTGAAGTTCTCCGGCGCGCTGCCGGCCCGCCGTGTGAACGAGCTGGCGGACCGGCTGGAAAAGCTCCAGCAGGCCGTCAAGTTCGCCCGCGAGGAGGCCAACGGCACCGAGGTCACCGACCAGCGGATCGGGGACGCGGTGTTCGGCTACCTGTTCAGGTAGCCTCATGATCGCCCCCCGTGCAGACGGTGGGGTGCGCTGAAGAGCGCAAGCTGAAACTGATGTTGAAGCTGACCAAGGGGTCCAGTGGAGGTTCGAATCCTCCCCCCGGCACCACGTGCCGGGGTAGCCCAAGCCGGTAGAGGCAGCCCCCTGAATCTCAGATTCTCGCTCCAGTCTCAGTATTCGCCGCCGAACACCGGATCGACCGGGTGCGGACGATCATCGATGGGTGCGGGTTCGAATCCCGCCCGAGCCTCTTCCCGGCTTGGTAGTTCAACGGGAGAACACCTCGATTTCAGGATGATCCGCACTCTTCAACGTGCCGGTGTGAGCAATTGGGTGGCACCAGAGAAGCCCGGGAGCTGGATACGCTCCCGGGCTTCGTCACGCCCGGGAGGCGCCTGTTCGAACAGCTATGGGACACTGTCCGCTGGTTCCGGGAGGAGGGGTTGATGGGGGCGTTCTCGATGCGCCGGCTTCGCAAGACGTGCGAACAGAAGTTGGCCGACCTGCCGCTGCCGCAACCGTTCACCATCGCGGGCCTGGTGGCCAACATCGAGGCGGTGCGCGGCCGGACCATCGAACTGGTCCCGATCGACGACCGCGGCACCGATCTGCGCACCGCGTGCGGACTGCGGGTCAAGACCGAGACCCACTCGTACATCCTCTTCCGGCGCCGGCCGACCCAGAACCAGACCGACCACGTGAAGCTGCACGAGCTGGTGCACGAGTGGTTCGACCACGGCAGCAGCCTGACCGCTGAGGAACTGCAGCACTACGTGCCGCCCGCGCTGCACGAGAGCCTGGTCGAGCGGCTCGGGCGCGGCGGCATCGTCCAGGCCCGGGCCCGCTACGACACGCTGGAGGAGCAGGAGGCCGAGCTGTCCGCCTCGCTCATCAAGCGCATGGTCCGCCGCCAACTCCCGCAGGGCGACGACATGGTGAGCCTGCTGGAGTCCACGCTCTCGCACCCCGTCGCCCCGCCCCCGCGCGGGCGGCAGACAAATTGACTGCTCCCCCGGCTGAAGCCAGGGGTTCCGGCTTCTGTCGGGTGGATTTCTGACTCAAGCCGCCTTCCGGACCGGCGGTCCGGGAGGTCTTCCACTCTCAGCGTCAGCCGGGTTCAGACCTGCCCGGATGAGCATCACGCGGGCGGAGTTCTTGTCCCTGGGGGACACGGCTCCGCATGTGGTGCAGGTGTAGGTGCGCAGTCCCAGCGGCAGTGCGTGCTTGGCTCTCGCATCGCAGTGCGCGCAGTCCATCGTGGTGTGCGCGGGGTGGACCAGGTGCACGGTCCTGCCGTGCTTGCGGCCCATCTCGATCAGGGCCCGTTTGGTGGCGCCGATGGCGGCGTCGGCGGCCTTCCTGGCCATCGTGGACTTGGCCAGGAACTTCGGCTTGAAGTCCTCCACCGCGATTGCGTCGTGGTCGCGGACGACGGTCTTGGCCCACTTGCGGCCGGTGTCCTCGCGCTGCCGGGCGACCTTCTTGTACAGCTTCGCGCGCAGCTTCTTCGCGCGCTGGTAGCCCCTCGATCCGGGCCGGCCCTTGGCAGGTCGGCGGCGGGCCATCATCCGGTCGTAGCGGGTCAGCCTGTCCTGGGCCTCCCAGCCGTGCTCAGGGTGGGGAAGATCGTGGGCGTCGCTGGTGGTGGTCGCGATCTCCCTCACACCCCAGTCGATACCGATCACCCGGCCTGTCGCGGGCAGCGGTTCGGTGGCGATCGCGACGACGAAACTGGCGTACCAGTGGCCGAGGCTGTCCCGGTACACCCGCACCGAGCTGGGCGCGGCCGGAAGGTTACGGGACCACACCACGCTCAGCACGATGCCGCCCGCCAGGTGCAGGCGGCCGTCCTTGATCCGGAACCCCCGTGTCGTGTAGTTCAGCGACGGGTCCGCCTCGCGCTTCCTCTTCGGGCGCGGCATCCCGGCGCGCCGCCGCATCGGCAGCTGTGCCTTGATGTCCTTGAGCGCCTTCGCGCGGGACTTGGCGAAGTCCCGAATCGTCTGCTGCTGCGGGACACTGGCCCCACCACGCAGCCACGCCATCGCGGACCGGGCCTCGGTCAGCATCCTGTCCAGCCGCGCCGGACCGCAGGTCACCTGGTCCGCCCCCTGGGGGCGGCTCCGGTTGGCCAGGTGGACCTTGCGGGACATGGCCACGCACTCGTTCCACACCCACCGGCACCGCCCCCACTCGGCCTCCAGCGCGGCGAGAGCGTTAGACGAAACGCGCAGCCGGTAGGTGTACCGGGCGAGCCCGGCATCCTCCCTGGCCTCCTGCGCTGTGATCGTCATGCCAGGAACATAACCTGACGCACTGACACAAGGCACTTCCCCGTGGGTGGGTGGCAACACCGCTCCGCCTGGGTGGCGAAACGGCTAATCTTTGACCCTCCCCCAGCCTCCGGCCGGGGGGTACCCCCACCGCGGGCAGTCGAATTCCTCCCCAGCCTGAAGGCCGGGGCATCCTCCGGTTGCTCGGTGAAGCAAGAATAAGGAGCAGTCCCCCGTGCTTGGTTTCTGGGCCTACGCCGTCGCGGCCACGATGACCGCGGTCGCCGTGTGGCGGCTCCCCGCCGTCCTCTATGGCGACTCGCACCGACGCGCGCTGTGGGGCTGCTACGTCGGCTTCGCCGCCGCGCTCTGGCTCAAGAGCCCCGCGGTGGCGAAGTGGCTGAACGACTCGCCGATCACGGACATCTCCATCCTGCTCAAGCACTACGTGAGCACGGCCGCGCTGCTGGCGATCCTCACCTACGTGGTGGCCAGCTACGGCAAGACCGACGAGGAGGTCATACCGCGCCACGTCGCCGTCGCGCGCTGGATCGAGCGGGTCGCCTGGAAGGCGGCGATCGGCCAACTGGCCCTGATGACCGTGCTGTTCTTCACGGTGGTGAACCGCTCGCACCCCAGCACGGACTTCGTCGCCGACCACGCGGGCCAGTGGGGTGCCTCCCTTTACGAGTCCATCTTCTACATCTACCTGGGCGCCTCCTCCGCCGTCACCTGCTACCAGTGGTCCAGCGCGGCGCGCCGCGCCGAGACCCGGCTGCTGCGCGCCGGCCTGCTGCTGATGGCCGTCGCGATGGCCCTCGGCGTGGCGTATGTGGTGATCCGTACGGCCTTCATGTGGGTCGCGGTCTTCCACCACCTGAGCCACAGCTTCGACACGGCGCTCGGCCGTGACACCGAGGCGCTGCAGATCGTGCTGTTCTTCCTGTTCGCCGCCGGAGTCAGCATCCCCACCACCAACGCCGCGGCCACCCGGTGGCGGTCCTGGCGCGCGCTGTGGCGCCTGTACCCGCTGTGGAACGACCTGATGACGGCGTTCCCGGGGACTGCGTTCCAGCCCCCCGCGGGCCGCTGGCGCGAGGCCGCGCGCATCTCGCCGCCGCTGGACGTCCGGCTGGACCGCTGCACCCAGGACATCGCCGACGCCGTCGACCAGCTGCGCCACTACGCCCCGCCGACGCTGCTGTTCGCCGCCGAGGACGCCGCCGCCTCGACCCCCGACCCCGGGCCCGCCGCCGAGGCCCTGTGGATCAGGGCCGCGCTGCACGCGCTGGCCGCCGGTGAGCGCAGCGACGTGCCCTCGCCCGCGCTGCCCAGCAAGCCGATCAGTGACAGCGACGCGGAGGCCTCCTGGCTGGTGCGGGTGCAGGACGCCTACACCGCCGTCGACGCCGGCCAGGTCGGCCAACTGCGGGAGGCGGCGCAGGAGTACGCGTTGTGAGTGCCATCTCTGGTGGTTCTGTCGGCTACTCACTGCCCGCGTCGGGGATCTTCCCCCGGCGCAGGGCTGCCACCAGCTCGTTGATCTTCGCCATCGCCTGAGCGGAGAGCCCGCCGCCCTGGTCGCCCCGCGCGGCCAGGGCGAGGCCGGTGCCGTGCACCATGAGCTGGATGCCCTCGACGACCTGGCGCTCGACCTGCTCGTTGGACTGGAAGAAGAGCGGCGAGACGCCGAACACCTCGGACAGCCCCTCGTACACCAGGCTCTCCGGCAGCTCCGCCAGCACCTGCGGTGCCGGCGGCTCCCCGGTGCGCAGCGCGCGCACCTGGGCCTCGCCGAGCACGTACCGGCCGGCCCTGGCGTTGACGGCGGCGGCGATCGCCTCGTCCGAGGGGCGTTCGGCGGGGCTGAAGGTGCGCTCCAGCAGATAGCGGATCTTCTCGGCGAGCGTCTGCGGGGTCGGCGTGTGGGGCGTCGGCGTGCGGGCCTGCGCGCTCTGGCCCCTCTGGCCCAGCGCAGGTGTGAGCTCCCCGAACGAGCGGTCCTGCGCCGCCAGCAGCAGCGCCTCGCTGACGCCGTACGCCTGCGCCAACTTCGGTACGTAGCCGGGGTCCAGGCGGCGCACCCCGCGCTCGGCGTTGCTGACCGGGATATGCGACTTCGTCCCGATGATCTCGCCGGTGCGGTTCTGCGGATAGCCGGCGTCGCACCGCAGATCGGCCAGATCCGGCTCCCCGTCGCGCGGGAACAGCTCGTCCAGCGTCCCCCCGAGTGTGGCGGCCAGAGCCGACAACCGCTCGGCCTCGGGGAAGGTCTCGCCGCTCTCCCACTTCGCGACGGTGGGACGCCGCACCCCCAGCGCGTCCGCCACGTCGGCCTGGGTGCGCTCTGCGGCTCGGCGCATCCGACGCAGATCGCGGCCGTCAAAATGGCGGGCAGGCATCCCGGTACTCCTGAATACGAACGGTCGAAGTGGGTCAGGCGGGCAGCAGGGTACTTTCGACTACCAGCTTGATAGCCAAGAGTACATCAAGTACTGTCCGCTATCGAGGAGAACGCAGCGCCCCCCGGCCGTTATCGCCGGGAGTCCTGTGCCGCCTCGACCCGTTCAGGACCGCCATGCCCGCAGGCAGGGGACGGTGTCACCCATCACTGGAGACAAGGATGAGTGTGTCATCACCCAACCCCCGCCCGCAGGACGACCGCGGATTTCGGCACCCGATCGCCCCGCGCACCCGGATAGCCCCAGGTACGCGACGGCACGACACCTCCTGGTGCGCGGTGCCGTGACGCGGTCGGCATCAGCCGCGCGGCGGGGGTGGGCCCGTACAGGGGTCGGGCCCACCCCCGCCGGGCGGCTGATGCCGAAGCACGCGAGCCGGGCCGTCTCAGCTCCAGGAGGGGGGAGCTGAGCCGGCGCCGCTGTGGTGTGACATGGGCGTGATCTGCATCCGCGATGATGTTTGATCTTGCCTCTGCTATCCCGAATGGTTCACCGTGCCCCAGCAGTCCCAGCACCTCTTCCGCACGGCCGGCATCGTGCTCGCCGCCACCCTCGCTGTCACGGCACTGGGTGGCTGCGGTGGCGTCCTCGCTCCGGAGAAGGTCCTGACCGCTGACCAGTTGAAGAGCGAGCTGCTGACCGCACCGGTCGGATCCCGGCCCTACAGCCAGGGCACCCTGGCACCCGGCGGCATCCTGAATCGTGACCAGTTTGTGGGCGGCGTCCCCGGCGATCAGTTCCAGGACACTGAGAAGCGCGACCTCGACGGCGATGGCTTCAAGTACGCCGTCGAGACGAACTGGGATGCGCTGGACGGCACAAACGTCGATGTCTACCTAGTCCAGTTCGCCCGGGACGCGGGGGCGCAGGACTTTGTCAGCTGGGGCTCGGCGAGCGCCGCGATGACGCAGCTGCCGGTCGAATCGCTCGTCGCGGTGCCGGGCATTCCGGGGGCCGAGGCGTACACCGCCGGCGCCCTGGACCAGCTCGGGTACATCCGCAACAGCGCGTGGTTCTCCGTCGGCAACGTCGCGGTCGACCTGCACTACTACACCGACGGCGCTCCCGAGGCCGCAGGACTGAAGCAGCTCTCGCAGGCCCAGTACACCCGGCTGACCAGCCAGGTCACCACCCCCTCGCCGCTGCCGACCTCAGCCCGCACCGCTCCCGCGCCGGTCGCGGCGAACGCGAGCGACCAGAGCCGCCTGGTGAGCGACTTGGTGACTCCGCCCGCCGACTCCCGGCCGTGGCCGGACGACGGCCGGAACGGGCCCACGGGCATCCTGACGCTGCAGCAGTTCGTCACTCGCTTCGCCACCACGGCCAACCAGCCGAAGGTCACCGCCGAGGAGACGACTCGAGGCTTCCAGTACGCGGTCCGCGAGGATTGGGTCGCCTCCGACGGGACTGAGGCGAACGTCCAACTGCTGCAGTTCGCCTCGGTGGCTGGAGCCCAGAGCTTCACCCTCAACGTCCAGGGCGGAACCGGGAACGTCGTTGGCAGCAGCGGCTCGTACGCGATTCCCGACAGCGGTGACGCCCGGGCCTTCGAGCACGCAGGGCTCAACGGCAACGGCAAGGTCTGGACCGAGTCCTATGCCGTGGTCGGCGATATCGCCGTCAACGTCGACCTCTGGGTCCCGGCCAAGGCCGACCGAGCCGCGGCGACGGCTCTGATCCAGCGGCAGTACGCCAAGGTCCTGGCCGACCCGACCATCGCCGCCGCAGCCCAGGCAGCCCCGCCCCTCCCGACCCCGAGCCCCTGACCCTTCTCAGTGGCGGCCGATGACGGTCCGGCGCAGCTGGTGCGCGACCGCGTTCCGTCCCTCCGGCGTGGGCGGTGCGTACCGGGTGCTGGCGGAGGTCCATTCGCGCAGCGCGTGCCGGAATGAGTCGAGGTGCATCGCGAACCGGGCGGTGTCCTCCATCAAACCGTCCCGCGCCGCCGACGGGCGCGCCTCATCCGAGTACTCCCGCAGCGCGCAGCGCAGCCACCAGAAGCGGCCTTCTTCGGCGTGCAGTTGCTCGCGTACTTTCTCCCGGGCGGCGGTGGGCGGCATGCCCTCGCTGCGCGCCAGCGCGTCGAGCGCAGTGAAGGTGTCGCCGGCACCGGCGGCGAGGTCGTTGGCGAGGTACCCGCACGCCGAGAACGCTGCCAACAGCGACTGCACCAGTGGACTCTCCCAGTCCGGCGTGACGACCTGCTGCGCCAACTCCGTCCACATCGCGGCGAGCACCATCCCCCCGTCCGGCGGCCGGATCGTCATGTACTCCCGCAGCGTCGGCACTCGACCCGGCTGCACGAAATCGACCAACTTCCCGTGCGCCGCCTCGATCCAAGCGACCATATGGCCCTGGTACCGGTCCCACCAGTCCCCCGGCATGACCTGCCGCGTCCGCTCGACCAGATCGGCCAGCGCCCGCACAGCGGGATGATCCTCGGGGGTGACCGGCTCACTCTCCTCCACCGTGTCAACCAGACGCCCAACGAACCCGCCCACGTCCAGCGGCGCCGCCTCACGCAACTCCACGTCGAGCACATCGTCCAGCCGCCACGTCAACAACGCCCACTCCACCGCCAGTTGCAACGGCGCCCCCGAAGCCCCCGGCCACGCCCGCAGGCAAAGTCCGACATACCCATGGCCGAGATAGCCGTCCGGCTCCGAGTGAAGCCCGTGCTCCACCATCCACGTCCGGGCCCCAACATGCACATCCGTGTGCCGCCGGTCGGTAGGGATCCCCATCAGGACCCCTCCCCGGTGTGGTCCGCACACGCCACGACGACCCAGGAGAGGCCGTCCACGAGCAGGTGGCCAGCGGACACCAAAGGCGGCCGTGAGCTGCCGCAGCGTACGCATGCCAGTTCGTGTAGCTGGTTGTACGTCAGGATTGTTTCTGCGTACGGCAGCCCGGCGGCGGGCTGCGGCACGGCTACCGCAAGATCTGCCATGGGGGCAACGCTAGGTGAGCGGTTCAACACCTGACGTCGTTGTTTCTCTCTGGTTCTCCGGCCGGTTCCTGTGGTTCGAAACGGTTCTCAGAGAGATCCCAGCGCAGCCCGCGCGCGAGCGATCAGCCGGTGCGCCTCCGCCCGATACACCGCTGACCGCTCCAGGGTCGACCACGCCCGCCCGTACAGCGCGATGTGCTCCGGATCGTCTACCCACAACGACGCGTGCACCGTCTCAACAGTCACACGCTGGTCATCGAAGATCCAGAAACCGTGCTTCAACGTACTGCCGAGGCGGGCGCCAAGCGGGACGATCCCCAGCGCCAGCGTGTCCAGGCCCAGCAGACCGATCAGCCGGTCCAGCTGGGCCGCCATCGCCTCAGCTGGGCATACGAGCTCGTGCAGCACGGCCTCCCAGATCAGCACCTGGTAGCGCCTTCCCGCCTCGTACAGCACATCCTGCCGGCGAAGTCGAGCACGGACGGCCTGCTCAACGTCGGCAGTACCACCGTGCAGCTCTCCGGCCATCGTCAGCACAGCTCGGGCGTAGTCGGCAGTCTGGAGGATGCCTGGTATCACCGTTGCTTCGTAGCCGCGGACCGCCGCCGTCTGCTGGTGGCGGAGGTGCGTGGCCTCCTGGAGCGGCGCGTAGCCAGCCGCGATCTCCCGTTGGACCGACTGATGCTGCGTCTCAAGGCCTCGGAGTTGGATCGCCAGATCTGCAGCCAGCTCGGGCCGACGGGCCGCCGCTGCCCAGTCCTCCAGGTCAGCCACGGTGGCAGTCTGCCTACCAGTCTCCAGTTTCGAGACTTTCGAGTGCGCCGACCAGCCGCAACGGGCGGCGAACTGACGTGCTGTCAGGCCGGTCTCGGCGCGCAGCTCGCGAAGCCGCGCACCGAGCATCTCCCGGGCCCTCTGGTAATCGGTGCTCACATGGTGGACGGTACCGCCCTGGTGAACTCGGCGTGCGGGATGGCGTGATGCCAGGCCGCATCCCGCACCTGGCAGAAACCCAGCACACGAGCGGGGTCTTCAATCAGCTCGATGCCGAGCTGCCGCGAGCCGTCATAGTGGAAGAGCGCCCCAAAGCGTGAGTCGAAGATCCACACGTCGATCCGTGGCAGGCTCAGCCGCTCCGCGTTCGGTCGCCAAAGGTACCGGATGTCCTCGCCGACGGCGAGCGTGAGCGGAGCTCGCGCGAGCAGGTACCGCTCACCATCGGTCGCGGGCTGGCTCACCAGGCGCACCCGCTCGATCCGCCGCCCGGTGTCGATCAGCGCCCGGCGCTGGGCGTACCAGGGGTCGTCGGACTCGTCCGGCCACGACTCTCCACGTAGCCACTGGGCGTATGTCTCAGTGCGCTCGTCAGCCTCGTACGACGGCTGCGACTCCAAGCGCCATGCGGTGTGCTCGAACTCCTCGAAGAGCCGCGACAAAGCCGGTCCGGCCGGCAGCAGGTCGGGCACCAGCTACTGCTTCGGCGCGAAGCGGGTCAGGAGCTCGCGCGGGACGACGACCACTGCATCGGCCTCGCCGAACTTGACCATCTGGGCGAGCTCGTCCGGATCGGTCACGAGTTCACCCTGCACCGCGACCCGATCACCGGGCAGCTCGTACAGAACTGGGCACTCGTTGCGGTCGGACGTGGTGCCGATGAAGCGGAACTCGCGCGCCATGGCGGCCTTCCTCTCTGCTGGTTGAGGCATCAGGATGCCGCACTGGCGCATGGAACGAGGCTGAACCGGTGAAGTGCCGAGACGGAGTGGCCGGAGCGGGTAGCGTCGCCTGGATATCGTCGGCGCCGTCCCCTGCGATCGCGGCACCAGACGCTGAGAGCGGCACCGGTCAGCCCGGTTTTCGTGTCTTCGTAGGGGTCGGCGAATCACCGGTGAAGCCAATGGGGGCTTTGGCTGCCGGCTCGGTCGGATCGCCGAGCAGGCGGAGGGCTGCGGCTTCGGCTTGCCGGAGCAAGGCCGGGCTGGAGCCGTCCAGTTCGATCGTCACGGTGTGGGTGCCGCGGGTTGCCGTGATGCGCATGTCTGCTCCCGGAATGCCGAAAGGCCCAGCCGAAGTCGGCCGGGCCTTTCATGAGTTGGCGCACGTGTGGTGCTGTCGCCATGTTGACACGAGCTGCCGATCACGCGCAAGAAGTCGCTCCGCCCGGGCGCTGGGGGCATTGCGAAGGCCCCGCAGCGGGTGAGTTGACGTCGAGTCAGACGGTCAGTCGGACGGTCGGTCAGGCGGAGGCGGAGGCGGTGTAGTCGTAGAAGCCGCGGCCGGACTTGCGGCCCAGCAGGCCCGCGTCGACCATGCGGGAGAGCAGCGGGGGAGCGGCGTACAGCGCTTCCTTGTACTCGTCGTACATCGAGTCGGCGATCGAGGCGATGGTGTCCAGGCCGATCAGGTCGCACAGGCGCAGCGGGCCCATCGGGTGGGCGCAGCCGGCCTCCATGCCCTTGTCGATGTCGGCGGCGGTGGCGACGCCGGACTCGAACATCCGGACGGCGGAGAGAAGGTAGGGCACCAGGAGGGCGTTGACCACGAAGCCGGCCCGGTCACGGGCGCGGATCGGCTCCTTGCCGAGGACCTGGATGGCGAAGGATTCGACGCGGGCGGTGGTCTCGGCGGAGGTGGTGAGGGTCGGGATGACCTCGACCAGGCGCTGCACGGGGGCGGGGTTGAAGAAGTGCAGGCCGATCACCTGCTCGGGCCGCGAGGTGGACGCGGCGAGCTTGACGATCGGGATCGAGGAGGTGTTGGACGCGATGACGGCGTCGCGGCGCTGCATCACCTGGTCCAGCTTCTGGAAGATCTGGATCTTGATGTCCTCGCGTTCGGCGACCGCCTCGACCGCGAGGTCGCGGTCGGCGAAGTCGGCGAGGTCCGTGGTGAAGGAGAGCCGGGAGAGCGCCTCGTCGCGCTGCTCCTCGGTGAGCTTGCCGCGCTTGACGGCGGTCTCCAGCGAGTTGGTCAGCCGGGTACGGCCGTACTCCAGGGCCTCGCTGCTTGCCTCCGAGACCAGGACGTCCAGTCCGGCCCGGGCGAACACCTCGGCGATGCCCGATCCCATGAGGCCGCAGCCGACCACTCCGACGCGCGCGATGTCGCTCACTCATCTGCCTTTCAAGATTCACTGCCGGGCGGGATCGCCGCCCTTGTCGCTTGACGGTACTACTCCGAGTGGCTGAAGCGCCTACTCGGCCGGAGGTTCGGCCGATCGGATGAGGTGGCCGGGCTTGTCCGTGTGGCCGGGGCGCGGGCGGGACGGGCGGGAGGATGCTGTCGGCCGACACCAAGGGAGCGAGTCATGCGCAGCGGGACGCTGGACGGGCAGGTGGGCCTGGTCACGGGTGGGGGCCGGGGGATCGGACGGGAGATCGCGTTGGGGTTGGCCGCCGAGGGGATGGCGGTGGGGCTGGTCGGCCGCTCGCAGCAGTCCTTGATCGACACGCTGAAGGCGTGCGTGCGGCTGGGGGCCAGGGGAGTGGCGGTGTCGGCCGACGTGGCCCGGCCCGGGGCGGTGCGCGAGGCGGTCCGGGCCATCGAGCGCGACCTGGGGCCGATCGACCTGCTGGTGAACAACGCCGGCCAGATCGACCGGCGCGAGGAGCCGATCTGGGAGGTGGACTCGGCGCAGTGGTGGCAGGTGGTCGAGGTGAACCTGCGCGGGCCGTTCAACCTGATGCGCAGTGTGCTGCCCGGCATGGTGGAGCGCCGGCGCGGCCGGATCCTCAACCTCAACTCCGGCTTTGCGCTGCGCCCCGACGGCCACTACACGGCGTATGCGACGTCCAAGGGCGCGCTGCTGCAGCTCTCCGACAACATCGCCGACTCGCTCGCCGAGCACCATGTGGTGGTGCTGGACATCAGCCCCGGCGCGGTGGCAACCGACATGACGGCCGGGATGCCGATGTTCGCGGGGATGAAGGAGTGGAACAGCATCCCGTACATGGTGGCGGTGGCGGTGGACGCGGCTCGCGGCCGGTTCGACGCGCTGCACGGGCGGTTCATTCACGCGGGGCGGGACAACCTGGAGCTGCTGTGTGCGTGCGCCGAGCAGATCCGGGAGCTGGACGCCCGCACCCTGCGGTTGCGTCCGTACGGGCCCGACGACCCGCTGGGTGGGTGAGAGCTCAGAGCGCGGCCGGCGCGGTGAGCTCCTCCGGCGTCAGGCTCCCGGCGGGGCGGCCGTCGCGGATGAAGGCCGTGGCGAGGTGCTGCAGGCGCTCGTTCAGCGGGGCGGGCACGCCGTGCAGGCGGGCGAGCAGCACGATCTCGCCGTTCAGGAAGTCCGTCTCGATCGAGCCGGCGCCGCGGCTCACGCTCTGCCGGGAGGAGTTGCCGTCGTACTCCACGCCCTCCACCGGGTCGCGCCGCTGGTCGCCGCGCAGTACCTGCTCCTCGGCGGCGGGCAGGTAGTCGATCCCCGCCGCGGTCAGCACCCGCTCGCCCTCGGCGAGGGTGTGCCGGTAGAACTCCATGAGGGGCCCGTCGACGATCGGTCCGGCCAGGGCGTCGATGACGTTCGCCAGGTTGCCGATCAGCTTGCCGTACTTCCAGCGCAGCACGTCCTCCCGCACCGGGGCCCGGAAGTGGGACTTCTCCAGGTCGTCGGCGATCGCGCGGACGGTGTCGTCGGCGCCGGCCGGGTAGCGGCCCAGGGTGAGGATGCCGCTGAGCGGCGCGCCGGGTGCGGCGACGTGCCCGGGCTCCAGGTGGGAGGCGGGCATCCAGAGGCACATCCCGTAGACGCGGCGGAAGCGGCGCAGCGCGAGCCGTTCGCTCTCCACCCCGTTCTGCGCGCAGACCAGCGGCAGCAGGTCGCCGGCCGTGCCGCCGCCGAGCACCGGTTGGCCGGCCCAGGTCTCCAGCAGATCGGCGCTGTGCTGGGTCTTCACCGTCAGGAGCAGGACGTCGTCCGGGTGCAGCGTCAGCTCCTCCGGGCCGCCGACGGCGTGGATGCGCAGCGTGCGGGTGGACTCCGGGGTGCTGAACCGCAGGCCGTCGGCCTGAAGGGCGCTCAGATGGCGGCCTCGCGCGACCAGCACCACCTCGTGCCCGCCCTCGTGCAGCCGCCCGCCCAGGGCGCCGCCGATCGCCCCCGCCCCGATGATCACATAGCGCATGGGGCGAGCCTTTCACGGCCGAACAGCGGAAGGGAAGGGCCGCATGGTGTTCAGGCGTGGGCTCAGTTCAGGCGTGGGCTCAGGACAGCAGCTCGCTGGCGGTCACCGCAGTCAGGCCGCGCTGGCTGAGCGCGTCCAGCAGGTTCGGCAGGGCGTCCACGGTGCCCTGGTGGCCCATGTGCAGGGCGACGATCGAACCGGCCCGGACCGAGCCGAGGATACGGCGCTGGACGACGTCCGCGCCCGGGTCGGAGTAGTCGCGCGGGTCCAGGCCGAAGGAGAGGCAGTGCTCGTAGCCGACCTTGCGGGCCTGCTCCTTGACCGTGGCGGTGGCGTACTGGGCGGCGGAGGGGCGGAACCAGCGGCCGATCGAGCCGGTGAGCTCCTTCAGGTGGTCGGCGCACTCGGCGATCTCGTCGTACGCCTGGTCCGGCGACATGCTGCAGATGTCGAGGTGGTTCTGGGTGTGGTTGCCCAGCTCGTGCCCGCCGTCCAGGATCCGCCGGGCCATCTGCGGCTGCTCCTCCAGCCAGGTGCCGACGGCCAGCACGGTCACCTTGGCGCCGTGCTGCTCGGCGGCCTGCAGGATCGCGGTGGCCAGCTCCGGATCGCCCTGCCCGTGGAAGGTGAGGGCGATCTGCTGGCGGTCGCGCGGGCCGTTGACCACCTCGAACGGGGTGTCATCGGCCAGCGGCACCAGCACCGGGGGCGTGGGCGCCGCGGGGGCGGTGGCCGCCGGCGAGGCCAGCTGGGCGGGCTGGGCCGGTTCGGACGCCTGCAGCCTGGTTAAGGCGGGGGCCACGGTGGGTGCGCCCGGCGCGTCGGGCGCGAGGGGTGGTCGCCCGGGCGCGGCGAAGGACGTGGTCAGCGGTCGGCTCGCGGTGGCGGTGGCCTCCTTCCCGCAGCTGGGAAGGACGGCGCCCGCCGCTGTGAGAGCGGCCAGCTGGGTAGCGGTACGCAGAATCCTGCGGCGGTTGATTGTCATCGTTGGCAGCATAAATACGACATATCAACCGGGCGATTCGGCGAGTGCCCGGGCGAGGGGCTCAGCGGTCCAGTCGGCGCCCGCAGCGGGGGAGCCGGGTTGAGTTCTGCGGCGCCGAGCCAGAGCAGCTCGATCCTTCTTCGGCCTCGCTCACCGCGCCGCCGCCAGTTCGAAGATCCCGTAGGAGAAGCCGGCCGCCCGGACCAGGCCGTCTGCCGCCTCGACCCCGTGCACCGCCAGCGGCAGGAGCGGGAGTTCCAGGGGCAGTTGGGCGGCCGCCCGGCGCGGGTTGACCACCACCAGATGCGTGCCGCCGCGCAGGTGGACGAACGGGTAGTCCTCGTGCAGGACTTCGACGCTGCCGCCCGGCCCGAGCGCGGGGGTGTCGCGGCGCAGCCGGATCAGCCGGCGCACGTGCTGCAGCAGCGAGTCGGGCTCGGCGCGCTGGGCCGCCACGCTGGGACGCCCGGGGTCGGGGTCCAGCGGGAGGTAGAGCTCGGCGGCGGTGGAGAAGCCGGCCCCCGGGCCGTCGTCCCACTGCATGGGGGTGCGCGAGCCCTGCCGCTGCTCGGTGCCGAACTGGCTGCCCTCCTTCTCCGGCAGCCCGGGGACGAAGCGCATGCCGATCTCGTCACCGTAGTAGATCACCGGCAGGGTCGGCCAGGTCAGCAGGAAGGCGAAGGCGGCGGGGAGTTGCTCGTGGGTGCGCGGGCCGCAGGCCAGTCGGGAGAAGTCGTGGTTGGCAGTGGGCAGCGCGATGCAGCCGGTGCCGTCGACGGCGGCCTCGGCCTGCCGCCAGGCGGCCAGGAACTCGGCCGTCGAGCCGCGCCCCTGCGGGTCGAAGAAGCAGGGCTCGCCGTGCGCCCAACTGCCTTGGCTGCCAGTGCCGTTGTCCCAGAGCGAGCGCAGCGCGCGACCGGTGAAGTGCAGGAAGAAGTCGGCGTGCAGTCCGGCCGGGATGGAGACCGCCGGGTCGCCCCACTCGGCGAGCAGCACCCGGTCCGGGTAGTGGGCGTCCAGCCAGTCGCGCAGCTCGCCCCAGAGCCGGCCGGTTTCCAGGTGCCCCGGGTCGTCCTTGACCAGCGAGGAGGCCATGTCGACCCGGAAGCCGGCCACCCCGAGGTCGAACCAGTACCGCATGATCTCGCGCAGCGCCGCCCGGTTGGCGAGCGGTCCGGGCGCGTCGACCGGCTGGCGCCAGGGCTCGGCGGGGTCGGGGCGGGCGTAGCCGAAGTTGAGCGCGGGCTGGATCGGGTAGAAGTTGGCGCGGTAGAAGCCGCCGCGCGCACCCTGGTTGGGGATCCACTCGCCGACCGGCCTGGTGATCCGGTCAGACCAGATGTAGCGGTCGTCGCCGGGGGTCTGTGCGGAGTGCTGGAACCAGGGGTGCCGGTGCGAGGTGTGCCCGGGCACCAGGTCGAGCAGCACCCGGATGCCCCGCGCGCGGGCCGCCTCGACCAGCGCGACGAGGTCCGCGGTGCTGCCGTAGCGCGGGGCGATGCTGAGATAGTCCGCCACGTCGTAGCCGGCGTCGCCGAACTCCGAGGCGAAGCACGGGCTCAGCCACACTGCGGTGACCCCGAGCCAGGCCAGGTGGTCCAGGCGGGCGGTCAGGCCGGGCAGATCGCCGATGCCGTCGCCGTCGGTGTCCGCGAAGCTCTGCGGATACACCTGGTAGAGCACGGCCTCGCGGAGCCAGTCGGGCACGGGCGGTCGGGACGTCATGGCGCCCAGCGTAGGCGCGCCATGAGGGAGTTGTCCGTCAGATCCGGGCGTGGGTGGCGATGTCGGCGGTGAATTCCTCGATCATCGCCGCGCTCACGGTCGGGCGGCAGCGGGCGAGCGTGGCGAGGTAGTCCTCGGTGCTCGCGCCCGCTACCACCTCGCTGCCCGCGCCCGCGCCCGCGCCCGCGCCCGCGCCCGCGCCCGCGCCCGCGCCCGCGACCGCGCCGCCGTGCGCACCGGCCAGGTCGCGTTCGAAGGCGGCCTGGGCGGCGCCGCGGGCGGCGTGCTCGATGTCGGCGGGGGTGAACAGCTCGCTGGCGGCGACCAGCACGTCCACGTCGACATCGGCGCGCTCGGCGGCGTAGCGGCGCCAGATCGCGGCGCGGGCCGCGGCGTCCGGGGTGCCGATCGGCACCAGGTAGTCGAACCGGCCCGGGCGCAGGAAGGCCGGGTCCAGCGACCGCACCGAGTTGGTGGCGCAGACCAGCAGCCGTTCGTCCTGCTCCCGGAAGCCCGGGATGATCTTCAGCAGCTCGTTGGTGATCCCGTGCGCCGCGCTGTCCGGCCGGTCGCCGCGGACCGTGGCGATCTCCTCCACCTCGTCGATGAAGACCAGCACCCGCTCCAACTCGCCGATCCGGGCGAACGCTTCGCGCAGCGCCGCCGCCAGGTTGCCCTGGTCGGCCAGCCGGGAGGGCAGCAGTTCGACGAACGGCCAGCCCAGTCGGGAGGCGATGGCCCGGGCGAAGGTGGTCTTGCCGGTGCCGGGCGGTCCGAACAGGGCGATCGCGCGTGGCGGCCGTACGCCGTGCCGGGCCGCCAGCTCGGGTTCGGCGAGCGGGAGCACGATCCGGCGCTCGATCAGGCTCTTCTCCGCCTCCATCCCGGCCACCGCGTCCCACAGGCCGCTCGGCAGCAGCCGGCCGCCCAGCTCCTCCAGCAGGTCGACCGAGGGCCCGGTCGCGGGCTCGGTCTTCTCGAAGTACGCGGCGGCCGGGCGCCGGGTGTAGCCGGCGTTGCGCAGGCCCTCGCCGAGCAGCTCCTCCTCGGGCAGCACGTACGCGATCCGGCGCACCCGCAGCGCCACCAGCCGGCGCTCAAGCTCGCGCAGCAGGGCGCTCGCCACGCCGAGGCCGCGCCAGCCGGGTGCGATGGCGATCCGCATCACCCAGGCCCGGTCGCCCGCCGTGCAGGCCAGCGCCGCCCCGATCGCGGCGCCGTCGTGCACCGCCACCACCGCCGGCTGGCGCCCGGTCAGCGCGCCGATGCACTCGGCCAGCGAGAACACCGACTCCTGGCCCAGCTCGGCCGTGGTGTCGATCAGGTGGACGACGGTGGCGAGATCGTCCTCGCGGTAGTCGTGGATCAGCCAGTTCATGGGTACCGCCCCTCGCAGCTCGTGGCCCCTGACGCTAAGGGCGGAGCACGTCGCGGGGCGCCCGCCGGGACGGACAACGGCCGGCCCCCAACCGGACGCGGCGGCGCTGGCGCGGTGGCCGGGCGGTAGGCCTCAGGTCGCTCGGAGGGCGGTGAGATGGGCGAAGACGACCACGTTGGCGGTGTAGTCCTTCTTCTTGCGGTCGTACGAGCCGCCGCAGGTGATCAGGCGCAACTGGGCGTCGGGGGTGGGGCCGTAGACGCGGTTGTCGGGGAAGTCGGTCTTGGAGAAGGCCTCGGCACTGTCAACCGTGAACTCGGCGGTGATGCCGTCGTCGCGGGTGATGTCGACCTTGCTGCCCTTGGGCAGGGCGCTGAGGTTCCAGAAGACGGCCGGGGAGGTCTTGGTGTCCACATGGCCCAGGACCAGGGCGGGGCCGCGGTTGCCGGGGACGGTGCCGCCGCGGTACCAGCCGACCAGGTTGATGTTGTCGGGGGGCGGGGCGTTCAGGGTTCCGTCCCGGCCGAGGTCCAGGGAGGTGAACGGGGCGTTCACGCCGATCTGCGGGATGGTCAGGCGCACGGGGTGCGCGTCGGGGGCGGTGCGGGCCTTGACGACGGGCTTGGCACTGCCCGCCGCACTGCTCGCCAGGCTGCCGGGGACGGTCGCCGGGCCCGGGGCGGCCACCGGTCGCTGCGGCAGCACGGTGGCGTTGCCGAGCGACTGGTGGATCATGAACGAGCCGAGGACGCAGGCGCCGACCGCGCCGTAGAGCACGCGGCGCCGCCGGCGGCTCATCGGGTCGGGCGACGCGGCCGGCGCTGCCACCAGGGGTGCGGCCGTGGGCATCGCCGGGAACATGGCGGGGGGCGTGGCGGGGGGCGCGGCCTGGGGGCCGGTTGAGCCGTCGGGTGCCGGAGTCTGCTTGCCCATCGGGGTGCCTCTCTGTGGTCACACGGTCGGGGAAGCGGGTGCGCCCCGCGCGCCGCACCTCCGTGGGGAGGCGTGGCACGCGGGGCGGGGCGACACGGTGGGATCAGACCGGCAGGCCGGACGGCTTGCGGCGGCGCAGCGCCACCGCGCCTACCGCGATGCCGCCGACCAGCAGCGCGGAGCCGGTGGCGAGACCGCCGGTGCCCAGAGCTGCGAAGCCGCCGCCGGTGTGCACGGCGCCGTGCGGCTTCTTGTCGCTCTCCCACTGCTCCTTGCCCTTGGAGTCATCGAGCTTGGAGTCGTCCCACTTCTTGTCATCCGCCTTCTTGTCGTCCGCCTTTTTGGAGTCGTCCCACTTCTTGTCGTCGGCCTTCTTGTCGTCGGCCTTCTTGTCGTCGGTCTTCTTGTCGTCCGTCGTCGAGGTGCTGACCGAGTGGTCGGTCTTGGTGCTCGGGTCGACGTCAGCGTGGGCCAGCGGGGCGGCCATCGTCAGGGCGGCAGCGGCGAGAGTGGCAGCGGCAAGGTGGTGTACACGACGCATGGGGGTGATTCCTTTCGGCGGCGCACCGCGGAGGGCGACGGATCGTCAGCCAGAGGGGATCCAGGTGCGCCTCCCCCACACTCCGTCGCCCAGCGTGTCGACGCGACTTCGGATCGTGCAAACGCGTGACGCTTCGTGGTGGCAAAAGTCGACACGCCATGCCGGTGAGGCAGTATGTCCGGCCGACAACGGCCCGACAACGGCCCGACAACGGTAAATTTTGACGGCATGACGTCAAAAGCCTTCTGACCCCGCGCTCGGCGCCCTACCGTCGTGCCGTGACAATCCGACGCTCCCGCTCTTTAGCGGTACTCGCCGCCCTGCTGCTCGCCTTCGCCGCCGCCCTGGTCGCCCCTGCGGCCGCCAAGGCGAGTCCCGGCCTGCCGCCCTCGGTGCGGCACGGGTCCAGCCAGCCCATCTACTCCTACGCCAATGCCATCCGGGAGACGGTCTGGGTCGACACCGGCCTCGACGACGAGGGCAACGGCAGCAGCGACCGGGTCGCCGCCGACATCATCCGCCCCAGCGAGACCGCCGCGGCGGGCCTGAAGATCCCCGTGATCATGGACGCCAGCCCGTACTACTCCTGCTGCGGGCGCGGCAACGAGAGCCAGGTCAAGACCTACGACGCGCAGGGCAACCCGGTCCAGTTCCCGCTCTACTACGACAACTACTTCGTCCCGCGCGGCTACGCGGTGGTGCTGGTCGACCTGGCCGGGACCAACCGCTCGGACGGCTGCGTGGACGTCGGCGGCCCCTCCGACGTCACCTCGGCCAAAGCCGTCGTCGACTGGCTGAACGGCCGCGCCACCGGCTACAGTTCGCGCGCCGGCGGCAGTCCGGTCACCCCGACCTGGGCCAACGGCTCGGTCGGCATGATCGGCAAGTCCTGGGACGGCACCATCGCCAACGGCGTTGCCGCCACCGGTGTGCAGGGCCTGAAGACCATCGTGCCGATCTCCTCGATCAGCTCCTGGTACGACTACTACCGCTCCGACGGCGCCCCGCTCTACAGCGGCACCCCCGCCGACCTCTCCTCCGAGGTGGAGAGCCCGGGCGCCGCGCCGAACTGCTCGGCCGTGCAGAGCCGACTCGCCGCCGGTTCACCGTCCAACGGCAACTGGAGCCCGCTCTGGCAGGCCCGCGACTACGTCGCGTCGGCGGCGAAGGTGAAGGCCAGCGTCTTCGTGGTGCACGGGATGCAGGACCTGAACGTCCGTGACATCAACTTCTCGCAGTGGTGGTCGGCGCTGGCCTCCACCGGGGTGGACCGCAAGATCTGGCTCTCCCAGACCGGTCACGTCGACCCCTTCGACTACCGGCGCAGCGACTGGGTGGACACCCTGCACGACTGGTTCGACCACTACCTGATGGGCGTGGACAACGGCATCCAGAACGGCCCGGTCGCCGACATCGAGCGCGCGCCCGACAGTTGGGTCCAGGAGCAGACCTGGCCCGCCCCCGGCACGGTCGCCAGCACGCTCAACCTGACGCCGGGCGCGCTGACCACCGGCGCCGGCAGCGGCACCGCGAGCTTCACCGACAACCCCGCGCTGGGCGAGGACAACTGGGCGTCCGAGGCGGACCAGTCGACCTCGGAGAAGACCGTCTTCAGCACCGGCGCGCTCGCCCAGCCGCTGCAGATGTCGGGCCAGGGATCGATCACCCTGAACGTCACGCCGTCGACCAGGAGCGCGCACCTCAGCGCGGTGCTGGTCGACCTCGGGCCGGCCACCATCCGCAACTACAAGGGATCGGCCGAGGGGATCACCACGCTGACCACCCGCTCCTGCTGGGGTGAGAGCACGGCCGGCGACAGTGCCTGCTTCCTGGACACTGCCGCCGACACCGAGCAGGTGGGCTACACGATCTTCAGTCGGGGCTGGGCCGACCTCGGGCACTACGCCGGGCTGAACTCGACCGCCACGCTCACCCCGGGCAAGGCGTACACGATCACCTTCAACCTGGCCGGAACCGACCATGTGGTGCCCGCCGGGCACCGGTTGGCGCTGATCGTGGCCGGTACCGACAACGGGCTGATCAACCCGCCGTCCAGCAAGCCGAAGTTGACCGTCGACCTCGCGCGCTCATCGCTCCGGCTGCCGCTGGTGGGCGGTGCGGGGCAGTTGGCCAGGGGCACCACGTCCGTCGACGGCGGCGCGCCGCTGTATGGCCTGATGAACCGTCAGTCTCCTGCGGTGCGTGACTCGTTGCAGTAGCCGTCACAGTGGAGCCCGGCCCGGGGATCTGGAAGTCCCGGGCCGGGCTCAGCTGTTGGCCGGTGCGCGGTTCGTCCGGTTCACCAACTGGGGGCGATCTGCTCGCCGTTGTCCAGGCGGTGGACGGCCAGCGCCTCCACGGGGCAGAGTTCGGCCGCCTCGGTGACCGCCTCGCGGTCGATGGTGGCCTCCCGCAGGGCGCGGGCGCGGCCGTCCTCGCCCAGCGCCAGCTCGGCGGGAGCGCTGGCGGCGCACAGGCCGGTGCCCACGCAGCGGGTCCGGTCCACCCGGACGACCAGTGCGTCCGGCGCCTGCCGCCCGCTCACCAGGTGACCGGCAGGCTCAGCGGGCTGCGGGTGAGCAGTCCGGTGCGCCACTCGATGTCCTCGGGCTTGACCGCCAGGCGCAGCTCGGGCAGCCGGCGGGCCAGCCGGTGCAGCGCCAACTCCAGCTCCATCCGGGCCAGCCAGGCGCCCAGGCAGTGGTGCGGGCCGGCGCCGAAGGTCAGGCTGGGCGTCGGCAGCGGGGCGAACAGGTCCAGGCTGTCGGCGTCGCCGTAGACCTCGGGGTCCAGGTTGGCGGGCCGGGCGTCGGCGGCCACCACGCTGCCGGCCGGGATCAGCACGCCGCCGATCTCGACGTCCTGGGCGGCCCGGCGCAGCAGCCCGGGCAGTGCGTCGCTGTTGCCGAGCGGGATGGTCCGCAGCAGCTGCTCGGCAGCGGCCGCCGCGGCCTGCTCGCCGGTGCCGATCCGCCGCCAGTCCTCCGGGACCTCGTCCAGCAGGTAGACCAGCGCGTTGCCCAGCGAGGTCATCGTGGTCTCGTGCCCGCCGACCACCAATCCGCAGACCAACGAGACCAGTTGGCGCTCGGTCACCTCGCCGCCCTGGTCGGAGGCCTGCACCAGGCTGCTGACCAGGTCCTCGCCCGGGGACTTGCGGCGCTCGGCGATCAGCTCGGCGGCGAACATGCCGAACTCCATCATCGCCACCTGGACGGCCTGCGGGGGGTAGGCGGTGGTCGAGAGGGCATGGTCGCTCCAGTGGCCCAGCCGCTTGAAGTCCATGCCGTCCAGGCCCATCAGCCGGCTGATCACCGCGATCGGCAGCGGGCGGCTGAAGCCGGCCACCACGTCGGCGGGGCGGCCGGCGTCGGTCAGGTCGTCCAGCAGACCGTCCACGACGGAGGCCACCCACGGGCGCCAGCGCTCGATGGCCCGGGGCGTGAAGGCGCGCTGCACGGTGCGGCGCAGCCGCTGGTGCTCGACGCCGTCCAGGTTGAGTATGCCGTCCGGGTCGTCGAGCAGGTTGGGGGAGTCGGTCAGCGCGGGGGCGTCGGGGGCGTGCAGCAGCGCCCGGTTCAGCCGCGGGTCGGTCAGCACCTGACGGACGTCCGCGTGGCGGCGCACCACCCAGACCGGCGTGCCGGTCGGCAGCGCGGCGAGGACCGGCGGGCCGGGGGCGGTGAACTTCAGGCAGTGCATGGGGATGAGGGCGGAGGCGGCGGTCGCTTCGTCGTCGAGGGGCATCGGGTCTCCTGGTGGTGGCCGGGGCGGATTCGACACGTGCGGTATCTCGGGTGCTACTGACGGTAAACGTCTGACGGCCGCTCAACCAGGGTGCGGAACCAGCCAAATGCTGCGCGCGGGCGCACCCGGCCAGATCTGACGTCCCCGAACCGTAAGACCCTGCCGCTGGCCCACCCGGGGCGACGGGGCGCATCATCGTTACGTTGACCAGGACGTTGACCAGGACTTCTCCCTACCGGAAGGCAACGACGATGCTTGCAGGCCGACTCAACATCAGGACGCGCGTCCTCTCGATGGAGGAGGTGTCCACGCCGCACGCAGGACCGGGCGAGGTGCGGATCAAGGTCGCCGCCGCCGGGGTCTGCCTGTCCGACGTGCACCTCATCGAGGGCAGTCTCACGCCGCTGCGGCTGTCGGGCGACACGGTGACCCTGGGGCACGAGAACGCGGGAACGATCGACGAGGTCGGCGACGGGGTGACGGGCCTGGCGGCCGGGCAGCGGGTGCTGCTGCGAGCCGGGGAGCCGCGCGGCGGCGTCGTCTTCACCCGCGGGGTCGACTACGACGGGGGCTGGGCGGAGTACGCGGTGGCCCGGGCGGACACCGTGGTCCCGATCCCGGACAGCCTGCCGTTCGAGCAGGCCTGCTTCATCCCCGACGCGGTCTCCACCCCCTGGGCGGCGATCACCACCACCGCGCAGACCCGCCCGGCCCAGGCCGTCGGCGTCTGGGGCGTCGGCGGCCTCGGCGCCCACGCGGTCCAGCTGCTGCGGCTGGTCGGGGCGGCTCCCATCGTCGCGGTGGACCCGCTGCCGGCGGCGCGCGAGCGAGCGCTGGCGTTCGGTGCGGACATCGCGCTGGATCCCGCCGATGAGCAGTTCGCCAAGGCCGTGGCGAACGCCACCGGCGGCACCGGGTTGAGCGTCGCCTTCGACTTCGCCGGCGTCCCGCAGGTGCGCGAGCAGGCGATCGGCTGCCTGGGCGAGCTGGGCAAGCTGGTGCTGGTCGGGCTCAGCGACCAACCGATCACGGTGACCGACGGCACCCGCTTCAGCTACCTCGGCCAGCAGATCCTGGGCCACTACGGTTCGCGGGCCGAGCACATCCAGCAGCTGGTGGCGCTCGCCGAGTTGGGCCGCCTGGACCTCTCCCGGTCCGTCAGCGAGATCCTGCCGCTCGCCGAGGCGCCGGAGGCCGTCCGGCGCCTGGCGAGCAAGCAGGGCAACCCGATCCGGATCGTCCTGCGGCCCTGAGCAGCCGTCAGAGCCGGCGCAGCAGCGCCCGCAGCTCGGCCGGGCCGACCAGGCCGACGCCGTACCCGTCGTGCAGCACCACGGCCGTGCCGCAGCCGCGCTCGGTCAGCTCCGCGAGCGCGGTCTCGGCGCGCTCGCCGGTGCCGAACTGCGGGAGCGGGGCGAGGAGATGGTCGCCGACCGGATCGCCCGGCTCGGCCTTGCCGTCGGCCACGGCGGCCTCCAGCTGCTCCAGCGACACCGCGCCGACCAGCTCCGGCGCGGCAGGCTGGCGGCCCGGCCCGATCGGGCACGGACCGACCGACAGGACGGGCTCCGCCCCTTCCGCGTGCCGGGCGCGGAGCGCCTCCAGGGCCTGGCCGACGGTGCGGTGGTGGTGCAGATACGGCAGCGGCCTCGCGCGCAGCTCGGCCGGCAGCGCGTCGCCGACCCGGGCGGCGGACTCGTCCCCGTCCCCGTCGAGGAAGCCCAGGTGCAGCAGCCAGTCGTCGTTGAAGTACTTGGACAGGTACTGCTTGCCGGAGTCCGGCAGGATCACCACCACCAGGTCCTGCGGGGTCAGTCCGGCGGCCACCCGCAGGGCAGCTGCCACCGCCGTGCCGGCCGAGCCACCGGCCAACAGGCCCTCCTCGCGGGCCAGTCGGCGGATCGTCAGCAGCGACTCGCGGTCGCCGACCGACAGGATCTCGTCCACCACGTCCTGGTGGTACGACTGGGGCCAGACGTCCTCGACGGTCTCCGGATGCCGGAAGTGCCCGGCCGCCTCGACGAAGTACGGGCGCCCGTCGCCGCCGCCGTAGACCGAGGCCGCCGGGTCCGCGCCGATCACCCGCACCGCGCCGCCGCTGACCTCCTTGAGGTAGCGCCCGGTGCCGCTGATCGTGCCGCCGGTGCCCACACACGACACCAGGTGGGTGATCCGGCCCTCGGTCTGCCGCCAGATCTCCGGCCCGGTGCTCAGGTAGTGCGCGCTGGGGTTGTTCGCGTTGTTGTACTGCCCGGCCAGCCAGCCGCCCGGCGTCTCCTCGGCGATCCGCGCGGCCACGTTGAACAGGTGCTCGGGATGCTCCGCCGGCAGTCCGCCGCGTCCGACCAACACCTCGGCGCCGTAGGCCCGCAGGGTGGCGACCTTCTCCGCGCTGGCCTTGTCCGAGATGACGAGAATCGCCCGGTACCCCTTGGCCGCGGCCACCATCGCGATCCCGACACCGGTGTTCCCCGACGTGGCCTCGACCACCGTACCGCCGGGCTTCAGCGCCCCGGACTTCTCGGCCTCCTCGATCATGCGCAGGCCGATCCGGTCCTTCACACTGCCGCCGGCACTCAGATACTCCAACTTGGCGTAGACGGCGGCACCCGCCCCCTCAGGCGTGCGCAGGCGCACCAGCGGGGTGTTGCCGATGAGTTCGAGCAGCGACTCGTGAGCTTCCATCGCGCCAGCTTAGTGGTGGCCGCTCGACCTCCTCGGGGGCGGTTCGCGGGGCCTCAGGCGTCCGCAGGTTTTGCCGCCGTGTTCCGCCTGGGAATCGCCGCCACCGCCTCGATGCTGCTCGCCGGGCTGACCCCGACCGGAGCCGCGGCAGGCGTTCCGCTGCCGTCGGTGCCCCGGTTGAGCTGGCAGGCGTGCGCGGACGGCTTCCAGTGCGCGAGTGCCGCGGTGCCGCTGGACTACCGCGACGTGCGGGGCCGGTCCGTGCAGCTCGCGGTCATCCGCCGCCCCGCGACCGACCCGGCCCATCGGATCGGTTCGCTGTTCTTCAACCCCGGCGGTCCGGGCATCCCCGGCACGGAGGCGCTGCCCGCCGTCTACGGGATGTTCCCCGAGCAGGTGCGCGAGCGATTCGACATCGTCAGCTTCGACCCGCGCGGTATCGGCCAGTCCACCGCACCGCAGTGCTTCCCCGACGACGCGACCGAGCAGCGGTTCTTCGCCCAGCTGCCGGCCGGCTACCCGGTCGGCGCGGACCAGCAGGCGAGCTGGGCCGACACGTACGCGCGCTTCGGCCGGCAGTGCGCCGCCAGTGACGGCACGGGCCTGCTGGCCCACCTGTCCACCGCGGACGTCGCCCGCGACATGGACCTGCTGCGCCAAGCCGTCGGCGACAAACAGCTCAGCTACCTGGGCACCTCCTATGGCTCGTACCTGGGCGCCCTGCTGCAGCAGCTGTGGACCGCGCCCTCCACGCGGGGACCACTGCTGACCGGCGGCCTCGCGGGTCAGCGGCCCGAGCAGACCCTCGGCGTCCTGTGCTCCGACACCGCCAACCCCAACCCGCTTGCCGGCGCCGACTATCCGGCGCTGGCCGAGCTCGCCCAGGCACGGTCGGGCGACGTCGGCCCGTACTGGGTCTGGCAGACCGAGCGCTGCGCCGACTGGCCCGCCGACGCCCGGCAGGACCGCTACGCAGGGCCGTGGAACCGTCCGACCTCCGCGCCCATCCTGGTGGTCGCCAACACCGGGGACCCTGCCTGGCCCTACGAAGGCTCCCGCACCATGGCCGACACCCTCGCCCGCGCTCGCCTGCTGACCGTCGACGGCTACGGTCACACGGTCCTCGGCAACCCGAGCACCTGCGCCGCCGGCAGCGAGGAGCGGTACCTGGTGAGCGGTCAGCTGCCGCCACGCGGAACGGTCTGCGAGCCGGACCGCCGGCCCTTCGCCGCCTGAGGCCGTCCACCGGTCCCCTGTCCCACAGACGGGACGCGCCCTGGCACGCCGGCGTCAGGAACAGGTCCAACCTGGTGGCGACCACGTCCTTGGGCGGGGTGAGGCCCAAGTGCCGGTCGCCCGAAGCGGCGTATGGTGCGCGTGATCAGCGGGCCACCCCTGACGGTACGGCGGCACGGTACGGCGAAGTGACGGCCTCAGCGCGCGGCGCCGAGGCCGTGGTCGTCGAAGTGCAGGCGGAAGAGGGCGCCGCCGTCCGGGGCCTGCTCGGCGGTGAGGGTGGCGCTGTGGGCCTGGGCGATCTGGCGGGCCATCGCGAGTCCGAGGCCGGAGCCGGGCAGGGCGCGGGCGGCTGACGCGCGGTAGAAGCGGTCGAAGACGTACGGGAGGTCTTCGGGTGCGATGCCCGGACCGTGGTCGCGGACGGTCAGTTCGAGCGCTTCGAACGGCGAGCCGGTGAGGGTCACCTCGACCGGTCCGCCCGGCGGGCTGAACTTGGCCGCGTTGTCCAGCAGGTTGGAGAGCAGCCGGGCGAGCCGGGCCGGCACGCCCGGCAGCGTGAGGTCGACCGCGTCCGGCGAAACGAGCAGGTCGAAGGCCACCGTGGGCCAGTGGTCGCGGGCCGCCGAGACGCAGTGCTCGACCAGTGCGGCCGGTCGGACCTGCTCCAGCAGCGGCTGCGGCTCCTCGTCGCGTGCCAGCTCGATCAGGTCGTTGACCAGGCCGGTCACCTCGCGCAGCTGGCGGTGCAGCCCGGCGGACGCCCGCTCCCGCTGGGCCGGCGTCAACCGCTCGGCGCGGGCCAGGAGTTCGGCGTTGGTGCGCAGGGCCGTGAGCGGGGTGCGCAGCTCGTGTGAGGCGTCGGCGACCAGGCGGCGCTGGGCCGCGACCGACTGCTCCAGCTCGCCGAGCATGGTGTTGAAGCTGCTCGCCAGTCGGGTCACCTCGTCCTCGCGGCGCCCTGCGGGCGGCCCCGGCGGCAGTTCGATCCGCAGACCGGCGTCGCGGGTCGCCGCGATCCGCTCCGCGGTCGCGGTCAGCCGGGCGACCGGCGCCAGGCCGGTCCTGGCCACCACGTAGCCGAGCGCGCCGGCCAGCAGTACGCCCGCTCCCGCCACCGCCGCCATCAACTCCCCTGCCTGGCGCACACCTTGCTCGACGGAGTCCGAGCGCAGCGCGACCTGGACCGCCTGTCCGTCACCGAACGGCGCGGTGTACATCCGCGCCGGATGCCCGCTGACCTGGATGTTCGTGTAGTACGCGCCGTGTTGGCGGGCAGCGACCTGGCGGGTGGCCGTGGTCACCGGCAGCAGGTACGGCGCGGCCGGGTCGGCGCTCGCGGCGGCCGGCACGATCTGGGTGCACGCGGGCGCGGCGAGGTAGCCGCACTCGCCGTAGGAGACGCCCGGGACGCGGTTGCGGTCCTGCTGCTGCAGCAGGCTGACCTGCTGGACCAGGTGCAGGTCGAGCTGGTGGCGCAGCTCGTAGCGGACGATGGTGAAGGCCGCCGCGCAGACGCCGAGGGCCACCAGGGCGACCGCGGCCGAGCCGGCCAGCGCGAGGCGGGTGCGCAACGGGCGGCGGCGGCGCCAGCGGGCGTGCGCTCTCATGCCGGGTCCAGCCGGTAGCCGACGCCGTGCACCGTGTGCACCAGCCGGGGCTCGCCGCCGGCCTCCAGCTTGCGGCGCAGGTAGCCGATGTAGACGGCGAGCGAGTTGGAGTCCGGGCCGAAGTCGACGCCCCAGACCCGCTCCATGATCACCTCGCGCGGCAGTACCTGTCCCGGGTGCAGCATCAGCAGCTCAAGCAGGGCGAACTCGGTGCGCGAGAACTCCAGAAGTCGGCCGGCCCGACTTCCGGTGCGGGTGGCCGGGTCGATCGTCAGGTCGCCGGCGGCGATCGTGCCGAGTGCGCCGGGCGTCGCGTCGAAGGGGTCGGGGGCGGTGCGCCGGAGCAGGGCGCGCAGCCGGGCGGCCAGCTCGTCCAGGGCGAAGGGCTTGACCAGGTAGTCGTCCGCGCCGGCGTCCAGGCCGTCCACCCGGTCGCTCACCGAGTCGCGGGCGGTGAGCACCAGGACCGGTGTGCGATCGCCGAGTGCGCGCAGCCGGCGGCAGACGGCGAGGCCGTCCAGTACCGGCATCAAGATGTCCAGGACGAGGGCGTCGGGTTGCCAGCGGCTCAGCTCGGAGAGGGCCGCGAGGCCGTCCGGGGCGCCGCGCACCGCGTAGCCCTCGACCGCCAGGCCGTCCTCGACGGCGCCGCGCACCTCCGGGTCGTCGTCCACGACCAGGATCTTCAGCTGGTTGCTCATGGGGACAACCTTCTCAAACTGCGCTATTAGAACTCTCTTAAGTCGGCTGGCCAGGCTGCGGTGCATGCGGACCGAAGAACCGACGACACGACAAGTCGACCTGCCCACCCTTTCGGTGGTGATCGGCGCGGGCGGCACCGGCGGGCACATCTACCCCGGCCTGGCCCTGGCCGAGGCGCTGCGCCGAGCTGAACCGAGAGCGGTGATCTCGTTTGTGGGCACTGCTCGCGGCCTGGAGACCCGACTGATCCCGGAGGCCGGCTACCAGCTGCACACCGTGGACATGATCCCCTTCGACGCAGCCCTCGGCCTGCGCCGCTACCTGCTCCCGGCAGCACTGCTGCGCTCCGGCCGCCAGTGCCAGGAGCTGCTGCGGGCCCAGGGCGCACAGATCGCGGTCGGCATGGGCGGCTACCCGAGCGCCCCGGTGATCGTCGGGGCGCGGCTGGCCGGACTGCCCAGCGTCATCCACGAGTCCAACGCCGTCCCCGGCCGCGCCAACCGCTTCGCCGCCCGGCTCACCCCGCACGTCGCGCTCGCCTTCGACCGGACCAGGGCGCACCTGCCGTCCGGCACCGCGGCCGAGACGGTCGGCATGCCGCTGGTCGGCGCGGTGGCCGGCCTGGACCGCGCCGCGCTGCGGGCCGAGGCGCGCCAGGTGTACGGCGTGCCGCCCGGCGCACGCCTGGTGCTCTTCAACGGTGGCAGCCTCGGCGCGACCCGGTTGACCGAGGCCGCCGTCGAGCTGGCCGCGCGCTGGCGCCACCGCACGGACGTCCGCCTGCTGATCAAGACCGGACCCGCCGCCTACCAGGACGCCTGCGCCCGGCTGGCCCACTCGCCGATCGCCGCGCCCGTCCCCTACCTGGACCGGATGGACCTCGCCTACGCCGCCGCCGACCTGGTGGTCTGCCGAGCCGGCTCGTCGACCGTCGCCGAGCTGTGCACGGTGGGCGTCCCCGCCGTCCTGGTCCCCTACCCGCACGCGCCGCACGACCACCAGACCCACAACGCCCGGGTGCTCTCGGACGCCGGCGCCGGCCTGCTGCTCCCCGACGCCGAGTGCACCGGCGAGCGGCTGGCCGAGCTGACCGAGCCGCTGCTCGCCGACCCCCGACGGCTCGCCGCGATGGGGCGGGCCGCCGACCCCGGCACCCACGCCCGCGCGGCGGACCTGCTCGCGGCCAAGGTGCTGCGGACCATCGGCCGCACCGCCCCTTTCGAAAACCACGCACCAGCATGGAGGAACGCATGAACGCGAACGCGAACGACGAGCAGTACTGGAACGGCCGCAAGGTCCTGGTCACCGGCGCCGAGGGCTTCATCGGCAGCACGCTGGTGGATCTGCTGGTGGCCCGCGGCGCGCAGGTGCGCGCCCTGGTGCACTACAAGCCGTACGCCGAACGCGGCTACCTGGCCCCGTACTTGGCGAGCGGCGAGGTGGAGATGACGGCCGGCGACGTGCGCGACGCGAGCAGGGTGCTGGACGCGGTGGAGGGCTGCGAGACCGTCTTCCACCTCGCCGCGCTGATCGGCATCCCGTACAGCTACCAGGCGCCCGAGGCGTACGTGCAGACCAACGTGGTGGGCACCCAGAACGTCGCCAACGCCTGCCTGCGGCACGGCGCCCGCCTGGTGCACACCTCCACCAGCGAGGTCTACGGCACCGCGATCACCGCTCCGATCAGCGAGCAGCACCCGCTGCAGCCGCAGTCGCCGTACTCCGCCTCGAAGATCGGCGCGGACATGATGGCGCTCTCCTACAGCCACTCCTTCGACCTGCCGGTCTCGGTGGTGCGCCCCTTCAACACCTACGGACCGCGCCAGTCCGCCCGCGCGGTGATCCCCACGATCCTGGCCCAACTGCACTCCGGCGCGGCCGAGATCAGGCTCGGATCCCTCACCCCGACCCGGGACTTCACCTACGTGGGCGACACCGCGGAGGGCTTCCTCGCGGTGGCCGCCAGCGACCGCACGCTGGGCGAGGTGGTCAACCTCGGCACCGGCAGCGAGGTCTCCGTCGGCGAACTGGCTCACGCGCTGATCGCCGCCTCGGGCCGGCAGGCGCAGGTCGTGGTCGACCCGACGCGGCTGCGCCCGTCCGGCAGCGAGGTCGAGCGGCTGCTCTCGGACAACTCCCGGGCGCGCGAACTCGCCGACTGGAAGCCGCGGGTGGAGCTCGCCGAAGGCCTGGCCCGCACCTCGGCCTGGGTCGCCGCCCACCTGCACGCCTTCGCCCCGGACCGCTACCAGGTCTGATCCGGGCTACGCCCGCGTGCGGGCTGGAGCGAATTCGAGCGACAGGACGGCCGGGTTCCTGGACGATGACGGTCGATGACGCGCGGGGCGACGCGGTGGTGAACGGGGTGACGGTGACGGGGATGTCGTTGGAGGCGCTGGACTCCGTGGCGTGGGGCGAGCTTGCGACGGCGTCTCCGAGCGACGGGGTTGAGGACGTACCGCGGACGCTGCGCCTGCTCGCCCTGGCGGGGGCGCAGGCGACGGAGGAGGACTGCTATCCGCTCTACTCCCTCGCCACGGGCGACGGGGCTCGGACGCCGTCCGCAGCGGCAGCCGCCCTGCCGTTCGTCGTCGCGCTCGCCGCCGACCCGGCCATGGGCGCGCGGGTCTCCCTCGTCGAGCTGCTGGTGGTCATGCAGGCACCGGCTCTGACAGACGAGGACTGGACGGGGGCGTGGTCCCTGCTCGCGGATCCCGAGCCGGCGGTGCGGCGGGCGGCGCTGCCCCTGGCAGCCGGGATCGTACGGCTGCTGGAGCGATGGCGGGTGGAGACGGACCCTACGGTACGGCTCCCGCTGCTGCTCGCCCTCGGCGAGGCTGCAGCCGGGGCCGGCAGGGCGGGCGACGGTGTGGACGACGCGCGGGCGGTGCTCGCGGAGGTGCTGGGCGGCGACGATCCGGTGCTGTGGGTCGCGGCCGTGCACGCCTCGGCGGGACTCGACCCGGAGCTGCCGGTCCGGCAGCTGGACCGGCTGATCGCGCTGTTCTCCGATCTCGCGTTGCGGCCACGGTTCGAGGAGGTCTGGTACACCCCGGCCGTCGACGGTCCCTGGACCCGCGAGGACCTGGTCCGGTCGACGGCCTGGCTGCTCGCGCACGACTCCGAGGCTGAACTCTCTTTCGCCGTCCGGCTGGTCGAGACGGCGGACCGCACCGGGGACGCCGCGCTGTGCCGGGAGGCGCTGGACCTGGCGTGGCGGCTCCTCACCAAGCGACGTTCGGCGGAAGCCGCCTTGCTGCCGCTGGCCGGCGGGCTGCTGACCGATCCGGACGGCGCCGTCCGGCTGCGGGCGGCGAACATCCTCGCGGTGCTGGGCCCGCCGGCGGCCCCGTACGCCGACCGGCTCGCCGAACTGCTCGACGACGACGGGGCCGACGAGTACCTCGACGGAACGGTCGGCGAAATCGCCCGTTGGGCACTGGCCCGGATCGGTGACCCGCGCGCCCTGCCGGGCCTGATCGAGCAGCTCCGCGCGCAGGAGGAGGAGCAGGGCCGCGCCTACGTCATCGGTGATCCGCGGCGGCCGGACATCAAGGACGTGCTGATCCCGCTGCGGGCACATGCGGACGTCCTGCTGCCCGCGATGCGGGAGACGGTCCGGCAGGGCGGGGCGCGGGGCGGTGCGACCCGCGGGTTCCTTGAGGTGCTGGAGGCCTGGGGCGAGGACGCCTTGCCGGCCCTGCCCGATCTCCTGCCGCTGCTCGCCGACACCTGGACCTCGATGCACGTGGTCGGCGTGCTGGTGGCGATGGGCCCGGCTGCCGCCGCTGCCGTGCCGGCCCTGCGGACCTGCCAGGTCCTTGACTACCCGGGTAACCACCGGGCGGTCGCTGCGGCCGTCGTGCGCATCGGCGGCGACCGTGCGGCGGCGCTCCGGTTCCTCGGCGACGCGGTCCTGGCGGCCGAGGAGCCCGACTACGGGCCGATCGCGGCCCTGGCCGACTTCGGCCTCGACGCGGCACCCTACGCGGACCGGGTCCGACGCGCCATGGAGAACAGCACGCACTGGCAGCGGCTCACCGCCGCGATCACGCTCTGGTCGATCACGGGCCAGGCCGAAGCGAGCATGCGGGTCCTGGAGGAGTTCGTGCTGCCGATCGCCGACGGCGGTGACGGCTTCCGGTTCTTCCGGGACACGCTCCAAGCCCTGATTCGCATGGGCGAGATCAGCCCGGCGATCCGGGCCGCGCTGCTGAGGGTCCGGCAGTCGGAGCGTCGCCTGTCCGCAGACGGGGGATACCCGAGGATTCTCCGCGACGAGGAACTACGCGGCCTGGTCGAACAGGCCCTCGCGTGTGCGGGTCCCCGCTCGGGCTCGACTCTGTGACTCTGTGGCGCTACGCCTGGTCGAAGGTCCAGACGAAGACCACCTGCTTCTCCTCCGGGCTGCCTCCGGCGCGGCGGTAGGTCGCCCGTGCCGCCGCGTTGTCCTCGCCCGTGATCACCCACATGCCGTAGCAGTTCCGTCCGCGCGCCAGGTCTGCGAGCGCCGACACCAGGGCCCGGCCGACACCGCGCCCGCGGAACGGCTCGTCCACGGCCAGCTCGTACAGGAACATCTCGGTGCCCTTGTCCGGGTCCGTCATCTCGACACCGACCACCATCCCCGCCGGGACGTCATCGACATAGGCGATCAGGAGGTGGTGCCGCTCGTCCGCCAGAAACCTCTCGGTCGCCGCCGGCAGCGGAGGGCCATCGAAGAGATGCCCGGCGTCCTGGACAGCCCCGGCCCGAGTGATGCAGCGGATCTCCATGGGGGGATCGTGCCAGGTCTCGGCGAGCCGCACCGGCTCTGCCTGGGGCCCGGCGTTGCGGAGAACGGACCAGGCGGTGACCGCCGCCGCCTCCGCCGGGCAGCTCAGCTCCGCCCAGGCCGCGACCGCCCAGACCGCCATCACCAACGGAGTGGCCAGCATTCGCGCCGGCCAGCCCGCCGACACCACCGGCATGCCCGGATCGATCGCGACGGTGTTCCAGAGCCTCAACGCCAACCTCACGTTCACCCGTACCGACGACGCGGTGGTCCCGGCCGAGCTGGCGGGCAAGGTGCCGGCGAGCACCAAGGTCATGGTGACCTGCGGCACCGCTGACACCCAGGTGCCATGCTCGACCACCGGGCCGCTGGTCGACGCCCCCGCCACCACCAAACACCCTGGCCCCCGCCGCCCAGCAGGCTATCCACAGCTTCGACCAGCTCTGGCAGTGATCGGGCCCAGCCGGCCCCGAGCGCAAGGACGGCCGGCGAAGCGGCACGGGGAGCGCTCGGCCGACCACGGCCGCTGCGGTGCCAGGACGTCGGCCCCATCGACTTCTCGGTACCCGTGCGCCCGTCCGCGCGGGATTCACTCACGCGGGCAGATCCCGGTCCGGGCAGTGCGCTGCCCCGCACTCGCACCGGGGCCAGTCCGATGCCGTGGGTCGCCGGGAGGCGCGGGCGGCCAATTGCGGGTCGTAGTCGTCCAGTGGGTTGTTGGGCGCCGGCGGCTCGTGGTCGGGCGCGCGGTTCGTGGTGGTCACCGGGCTTCTCCCTCGACGGCCGGGCCGCATTCGCCCCAGACGATCTTCCCCACGTCGAGCCGGGGGCAGCAACCCCAGTGCAGGCAAAGGGACTTCGCCAGGAGCAGGCCACGCCCCGACTCGTCCTCCCCGGTCGCCGCACGAAGCACCGGCGACCGGTCGGCCCGCGCGTCGTGGACCTCGACCCGCAGTCGGACCGCGTCCACCTGGAGGGAGAGCCGCATCAGGCGGCCCCGGGGCGTCCCGTGAAGCACGGCGTTGGTCGTGAGTTCGGAGACCACCAACAGCCCCACGTCGAGGAAGCGGTGGCCGCCGTCGACCTGCGTCAGCAGGTCGGCCAGCATCCGTCGGGCCACCCCCGGCGATCTCCGACTGCGCGGCAGCCAGCAGTTGTTCTCGGCGGCGGGGGAGAGGGGTTGTCTGTCGAGCGATTCGAGCATGGCGAAGCAGCCTTTCAGGTGCAATGACTGATACGCGATCAGGACCGAACAGTGGTCCTGGTGATGGGCAGGCCAAGGCATGAGGATGCCCGGCAACGAGTCGGCATGATCATCTGTGGTGAACGTTGGACTATGCCAAGGTGCAGAGCGGCCCAGCTGGCCGTGCGGCAGTGCCGAGCCGATCTCGGTCCGGTGCCGCGTGGCGGGCCGTCATCAGGCCACCTCCTTCACGGCGGCGGGGTCGGCGGCCCACTCGAGTGCGGCCATGACGTGCTCGGGCTGGATACCGGTGTGCGGGTGGGGCTGGATCAGCAGGGTGGGGTTGCCGAAGGCGGTGCGGTCGGCGGCCCACTGGTGGTCGAGCGGGGTGAAGTCGTCGTCGATCCACACCGCGGGGCCGGTGGCGAGCCAGTCGGCGACGTGGTTGCGCTTCCAGAGGTAGCCGTCGGGGTGGCTGGTGGTGATCGGCAGGTTGGGCAGCTCGATGTGGTCGAAGTCGGGCACGCCCAGCAGCGGGGGCGATGATGCGGCGGGCGTCGAAGCGCCAGCTGGTGCACCAGATGGGGCGGATAAGGCCGGTGCCGATGGCGTCGGCGATCAGCTTGCCGTGGTCGGGGTTGAGCCAGACCGCGAACGGGTCGGGGACGTCGGCGGTGCGGACGAGGTGGCGGGTGCGGGTCGTCGGGGTGCTGCCGTCTGCGGCGGGGAACGGGATGAGGACGCCGTCGATGTCCAGCAGCAGGTACGGGGGTTGGGGCATCGGTGCCTCCCAGGTCAGGAGTTTCGGGGCTTGCATGCGGTGATGAGCAAGGTGGTGGGCCAGGGCGAGTCGGACGGCGCGAAGTGGTGCTGGAGGTCGGTGACTTGCAGGCCTGTGCGGCTGAGCGTCCGGGCCCAGGTCGCCGGGTCGAGTTCCCAGCGCTCGACGGTGGCGGTGCCGCCGCCGGGCAGGGCCATCACCTCGCGGGTTCGGGGGGTGCGGGGGATGACGCCGGTCCGCTGCGGGTGCGGGACGGAGAAGGCCAGGACGCCGCCGGGCGCGAGCCGGCGGGAGGCGGCGTTCAGCAGCGGGGCGGGTTCGGTCAGGCCGATGGCGCCGAAGACCGAGACGATCGCGTCGAGCGGGACACTGCCCCGGGTGAGGTGGCCGAGCGCGGTGCCGAGGTGGAACAGGGCACCGGTGTGGCCGTAATGGGCCAGGGCTCGGCGGATCTGCCCGGCCGAGCTGTCCACGCCGATGATGCGGGCGCCGACGCCGGCGAGGTATGCGGCGTTGTGCCCTGGGCCGCAGCCCAGCTCGATGATCCGGTGCCCGGCAAGGTCGTCGCCTAGGAGTTCGGCGCTGGGGCCGATGCCGGGCAGCTGGGTCCACTCCATGCGGGCCGGTACTTCCAGAGGCCCTGGCGGGGCCTGGGCGAGCCGGGCGGTGGCGTGGGCGTCCCAGAAGCTGCCGGTCACGCTTCCAGCAGTCGAACGGCGGCCTCCAGATGTCCCTTCACGACCTCGATGTAGGCCGGGTCGTCGGCAGGGTTGTTGATCCAGCGGTGGGCCTGTTCCATGAACCACTCGCTGGCCCAGAGGCGGTGCCAGCCGAGCGCCCATGCCTCGGGGGCCAGGCCGCCGCGTTCGGCGAGCGCGTCGCGGTGGCCGCCGGCGGCAACGTACGCCTCGATGAGGCCGCGGAGCCGGGCGGGGTCGGGGGTGTCGATGGTGCCGTGCCAGGAGGCCAGGTCGAGCAGGCTGGGGCCGGTGAACGCGCGGGCGAAGTCCAGCAGGAACCACGCGTCCTGGCTCAGATGGAGGCTGGTGGGGTGGAACTCGGAGTGCACCCAGCCGAACGGTGCGAGCTCCGCGCCCCTCGCGCGCTTGGCACCGGCGGCGGCCAGGACGGTGAGCGACTGGGCGATCTCCTCGGTGCCCTCCAGCCAGCGGCCCGCCTCGCGCAGGCGCCGCAGGTGGGCGAGTGCGAGGGCGGGCAGTGCGGCGAGCGCGTCCTCGTCCATCACCGGCAGCCAGTCGATCGGCTCGGCCTGGTGCAGGGCGACGGCCGCCACGATGCCGTCGGTGTCCCCGGCCTCGCGGACGGGCTCGCCCAGGTCTTCGATGACCATGCCGAGGGTGCCGTCGCGGCTGATGGAGCCGTGGACCTCGGGCACCGGGATGCCTGAGCGGCGGGCGGCCTTGAGGATCTGGTCCTCGGTGGCGAACGGCTCGACGGCGTACTTGTAGATGGCGGTGTCGCCGTCGGGGAAGGTCAGGCGTTCGACGCCGGACATGTCCCAGACCCGCATCTCCTGGCGGGTGGGCTGGCGGCGATGGGTGCTGGTGCAGATGTCGGTGAGGATGGCCGTGACGAGGCTCTTGTCCACGGTGGGGCTCCAGGGCGTTCAGGGGCGATGGTGGTGGGGGCGGGGTTGCCAGGGTCCGGGACGGCGGCGCCTGCCGCCCCGGACCCCTTGGTCAACTCAACTGTCAGGCCGGCGTCACGCGGTGGGAGTAGACCTGGGTGATCCAGTCGCCCCGCAGCTGGGTCAGCTCCCGGTTGAACGCGGCCATGGCGGTGCCGTAGGGGGCGACGACGCCGCCGGACTGGCTGGGCTTGGACTGGCAGCCGTGCACCAGCCGACCGCCCAGCGCGGTGTGGGCCTTGATGCCCTCGATCCGTCGGTGCTCGTTGAACCAGCCGCCGTGGTAGACCTCGTCCAGCATCTCGCCCATGTCGGTGTCCAGGTCGAACACCACCGACGTGGCGGCGGGGAAGAACCAGCACGGGCCGACGTTGGAGATGTGCCCGTCCAGCTCGACCTTGTTGAGGGCCATGAAGACCGCCGCCTCGCGGAGCATCTTCAGGTGCTCGGCGGTGATCTGCGGCAGCCCCAGACCGGCCAAGTGCTCTTCGCGGAAGAGGTAGGCGTACACCTCGTGGGCGATCGTGAGGACCTTCGCCGCGTCGCTGGTGCTGGTGGCATTGGCCTTCACGAAGTCCAGGGCCATCTGCTCCAGCGCGGCCACCTCGGTCTCGTCTGCGTCCAGGATGCCGTTCTTGACGGTCGCCCAGTCGATGACGAGCCAGGTGTTGCTCTCGAAGCGGAAGAAGTACTCCGCGGGGTTGAGGGTGATGCGCTTGCCGTCCACGGCGATGCCGGGCAGGCGGTTCCAGCGCGGGTCGAACGCCTCCGGCAGTTCGACCGTGATCGTTGCGGTGTCGATGGTGGTGGTCACCTGTGTCTCCGTTCCGGGTCGGGCACCCGAGTTGGGGTGCCAGTGCGGCTTGGCCCGGCCGCCCCGGATCGGGGTAATCCTGTCTCGCCCTGGGCGACCTGAAGGCAACAGTGCCGCCCCGGCGAGAGCCGTATCCGCAGCCGGGTTGCGAACCCGCAGCCCGGTTGCGGGTCGGTCTAGACCTGTATCTCGATATGCCTGGTCGGCCGCAGTGAAACAGTGCATCAGCGCGAGGCCCCAACCGCCCGGTCGAGGCACTGGGTAGGGTCGCGGCATGACGGCAGCCAACGCGAAGTGCGAGGCGACACGGCGGGACGCCACACCTTGCCAGAAGGATGCGGTCTGGCGGGTCAGTTACACGGCGAAGCGCCCGGCAGAGACGGCGATGCACCGCCTTTGCTGTCACATGCACCTGGGCCAGATGACTCAGGAGGCGGTGTTCCCGTCCGGCGCGATCTCCATCACGCTTGTCCCGGTGAAGGCAGGGCCTGGCGAGAGCACCTTCAAGGCGTGGGAGCCCACCTCGTACTACTGCGACCGTCACCAACTCGGTCCCCGGCCTGGCGTCGTCCCGACGATGCACTGTGTCCCTGGACAGTGGTTCGGGGTGCTCGGCCCGGACGGCGCCCGCGTCGGCGATGAGTTGGCGTGCGCGGTGCAGGCGATGAACAACGCGTATGCCATGGCCAGATATAGCGGTCAGACGTACGTGGCCGTGCTCCTCGACTCGTGATCAGCGAGGTAGGTTTACCGCAAGGGCACGCCCAGCAGGGCCTCGACCTGCCGTACTGTCTCAGTCGGATCTGTCGCGTGGATGGTGGCGATGCCGAGTTCTTCGGCGGGCGCGAGATTACGGGCCGTGTCGTCCACGAAAACGCAAGCGTCCCCGGGCAGGTCCATCAGGTCGAGCATCGTGCGGTACAGGACCGGGTCGGGCTTGCGGGTCTTGTAGTGCTCGGAGATCAGCACGGTGTCGTACATCCGCTTGATGTCGTAGCCGTCGTAGATGTCGTAGGGCTCGGTGCCGAGGCTGTTGGAGAAGATCCCGACCTTGACCCCGGCGGCCCGTGCGGCTTGGGCCGCTGCGATCACCGACGGCTCCGGGTGCAGGTCCTCCAGGACCCGGCCGAGCAGGTTGGTGCCCTCGATCCCGAGCAGTTCGCCCGTCCGCTCGTTCCACTCCCGCTGAGTGATCGCCCCGCGCTCCAGGTCCGCGTAAAGCGCAGTGCCCTCGGGGTGCTTGGCGATCACCGACAGGAAGGTGCCCTCGGGTAGACCGGCGCGGCGGTCGAAGCCGAGCGCGCAGGCTGCAACGCTGGTGGTCAGCACCCCGCCGAAGTCGAGGATCAGTCCTGTGCGGCGGGTCATGCGGCACTCCCGGCGGTCTTGAGAAGGGTTCGGGTGTCGATCACGTGCTCGCCCAGCGACCGGACGGCAGCGGTGCGATGGGGGCGGAGGCTGCGGTGCAGCTCGGACACGCGGCGCAGGGTCTCGCGGTGCTGGACTTTCTCCACCAGGTCCAGTGCGGCCTGCCCGTCGGCGCACGCGGCCTCGACGTTTTTGGCGCCAGCGTGGGCCTCGGCTCGGGAGATGTAGGCGGTGCAGCGGTGGCGCATCATCTCGTCCGGCAGCCGGTCGATCGCCTGGTCCAGGGAGGGCAAGGCCTCGCGGTAGCGGCCCAGGCGGACCAGGTCGCTGCCCTCGTAGGCGTCGGCCTTGGACAGGTCGAACCAGGCGATCCCGCCCCAGCGTTCGTCGTCCATCGGCCCGGACAGCAGGGTGCGGGCCTCCTGGAGCGAGGAGCCGAAGCCGTGGTCATCGCCGGTCGAGGCGTACATCTCGGAGGCGACCGCGTTCGTCCAGGCCACCATCCGCCGCGAGGCCCCGCGCTCGGCGTGGTCCACTGCGGCGAGCGCGTAGTCCAGCCCGCTGTCCGGGTCGCCGCCGTAGGAGGCGTTGAAGGCACGGCCGCCCAGGACGAGGGCCAGCAGCTCGGGGCTGTCGATCTCCTTGCCGATCTCGTAGCCCAGGTCCATATAGGAGTCCGCCTTCTGGCGGTCGGCCAGGTCCAGGGAGAGCAGGCAGGCCGCCAGGCATGCCATCTCGGCCATGTGCGCGAGCAGCGATGTCCGCAGCTCGGCTGGCTGGTCCTTGGGTCGCAGGGAGAGCACCAGGTCGATCTGGCTGTGCGCCACCGGCACCAGGGTGGCCGCCGGGAAGCTCTTGTAGGAACGGCGGTAGAAGGCGCCGTTGGACCGCAGCTCGTCCACCGTCTCGCGGTCGAGGGTGCCCCGGGACGGCTCGGCCGCTCGCGCTTGGGTATCAGGGGACAGGCCGGCGAGTGCAGTGGTCACGCCAGCAAGGGCACCGAGGTTGAACGTTCGTCGCAGCACAGCATCTGAGCTTTCCGCATCGGGCCTCGCCGTACGTGGCGAAACCGGAGAGGGCCGGTGTGATCTGAGTGACGGCACGTCAACTCCCGCCGTCGGATAGCGCATGTCGAACGCTAGTAGATACGGCGTGGCCAACTCCAGCAGCCCGGCCAGCTTTTCGGCCGTCAGCACGCTGTCGAGGGCGATGGCCCCTCGCTCCACCTGCGAGACCCACGACTCCGAGCGCTCGACCAGGTCGCCAAGGAATGCCTGCGGCCACCCCTTCCGTTTACGAGCCTTTGCGATGCGCGAGCCGATCACCTTGTCGAGCTCTGCCACAGGACAACCCCAAGTCCGTGTCCGAGAAACTACCGACGGCAACCGTACGGCTGGAGTCGTTCTGTTGACAGGGGAACGGCCCGGGATACCTCGACCGAGCGAACCGATCCGGCGGTTGCTCGGGGTGGGGTGGCGGAGGATTGTGGAGGGGTGGTGGTGGGCGCAGGAGTGAGGTGGCGCGGTGGCGACGGCGGAGCGGGCCGGAGTGGTGGGGACGGCGGCGGGTGATGGGGAGCCGGTGATTCGTACCGCCGGGTTGAGCAAGGTGTACCCGAAGGCCGTGGAGCCGGCGGTGGACGGGTTGGATCTGGCGGTGCGGCGCGGGGAGTTGTTCGGGCTGCTGGGGCCGAACGGGGCGGGGAAGACCACGACGGTGGGGATGCTCACCACGCGGGTGGTGCCCACGGCGGGGGCGGCGTGGATCGGGGGGATCGACGTCGTGGCGCGGCCGACGCTGGTCAAGCAGGTGATCGCGGTGGTGTCGCAGCAGAACACCCTGGACCGCTCACTCACCGTGCGGGAGAACCTCTACTTCCACGGGCTGCTCTTCGGCCTGCCCGCCCGCGAGGCCCGCCGCACGGCGGACGCGCTGCTGGAGCGGTTCCACCTGGCGAAGTGGGGCGACGCCTCGGTGTTCGCGCTGTCCGGTGGGATGGCGCAGCGGTTGATGGTGGCGCGGGCGATCTACCACCGTCCGGCCGTCCTGTTCCTGGACGAGCCGACCGCCGGGCTCGACCCGCAGAGCCGGTTGGCGCTCTGGGACATCCTCGGCGAGCTGATCGCCGACGGTCAGACCATCCTGCTCACCACGCACAACATGGAGGAGGCCGACCAGCTCTGCGACCGGGTGGCGATCCTGGACCACGGGCGGGTGCTGGCCCTGGACACCCCGGCCGCGCTCAAGCAGGGCGTCGAGGCCGACACCGTGGTCACCGTCCAGGCGGGCGGGGACCCGGCGGCGCTGGCCGCGCTGCTGTCGCGCGAGATCGCCGGGGTCACGCAGACCCGGCTACGCGGCAGCGGAGTGGAACTGCAGGTCAAGGGCGGCGCGAACCGGCTGCTGCCCCGGGTGCTGAGCGCCGCCGAGGCGGGGGGCTACGAGGTGGCCGATCTGTCGGTCGCCGAGGCCACCCTGGAGACGGTGTTCATCAGTTTGACGGGGAAGGAGCTCAGGGACTGATGACCACTGCCATTACGGTCCAGCCGACCCGCTCGGTGTTCGCCGCCAGCCGCTCCGCGCTCGGCGCGCTGATCAAGCGCGACCTGCTGGTGCTGCGCAAGCACGCCGCCGAGTTCGCGGCGCGCACCATCATGCAGCCGCTGCTGCTGGTGTTCGTGTTCCTGTATGTCTTCCCGACCATCGGACAGGGGGTCGGTGGGGGCGGCGGCAAGGCCGGTGAGTCAAACTTCGCGACGGTGCTGGTGCCCGGGGTGGTGGCGATCACCATCATGTTCCAGGGCATCCAGTCGGTGGCGATCCAGCTCTCCCAGGAGTTCGGCTACACCCGCGAGATCGAGGACCGGGTGCAGGCGCCCTGCCCGCTGTGGCTGGTCGCGGTCGCCCGGGTGCTCTCGGGCGCGACCCAGGGGCTGATCTCGGCGATCCTGGTCTTCCCGATCGCCGCCGTGGTGCACGCGCCCGGCGTCCAGGCGCACCTGTCGGTGCACTGGTGGGTGGTGGTGACCCTGATCCCGCTGGCCTGCCTGGCGATGACCTCGCTGGGGCTGGTGCTCGGGACGACGTTCGAGCCGCGCAACATCGGCCTGATGTTCGGCTTCGTCGTCCTGCCGCTGGTCTTCCTGGGCGGTACGTACTACCAGTGGACCAAGCTGTCGGCGGTCCAGGTCGGCGGCTTCCCGTGGTTGCAGACCCTGGTGCTGGTCAACCCGCTGATCTACATCGCGGAGGGGATGCGGGCCGGGCTGACCGAGGCCTCGCACATGCACCTGTACATCGTCTACCCGGTGCTGATCGGGTTCTGCGTGCTCTTCCTCAGCCTCGGGCTGCGCAACTTCCGCCGCCGGGTGCTCTCCTAGCGAAGTCAGCGAAGGGAGCACCCGACGGCGGCAGCGGCCTACTGGGCGCCGAAGCGCTCGCGCCAGGCGGCCAGGTCGTCGTCGGTGATCTTGGCGAAGAGCACCGGCGGGACGGTGAACGGCGTGCCGGCGGCGACGAAGTCCAGCGCGGCGGCTTGCTCCGCGCTGACCCAGGTCGGCTCGTCCGTCACGCCGGGCGCGAAGACGGCCCGCATCGCGGCGCTGGTGGAGGGGATGAACGGTGCCGAGACGACCCCGTACAGGTGGATCAGGTTCATCGCGGTGCGCAGCGTCAGCGCGGCGCCCGCCTCGTCGGTCTTGATCTCCGTCCAGGGGGCCTTGGACTCCAGGTAGGAGTTGCCCGCGCTCCACAGCGCGCGCAGGGCCTGCGAGGCCTTGCGGAACTGCAGGGCGTCCAGGTGCTGCTGGTACTCGGCGAGCAGGCCGGCGATCTCCTCGCCGAGCCGCTGCTCGGCCTCGCCCGCCGGGTTGCCGACCGGGACGGTGTCGCCGAAGCGCTTGAGGCTGAAGGAGAGCACCCGGTTGACGAAGTTGCCCAGCGTGTCGGCCAGGTCCTTGTTGACCGTGGTGGAGAAGATCTCCCAGCTGAAGCTGGTGTCGTCGGACTCCGGTGCGTTGGCCATCAGGAAGTAGCGCCAGTAGTCGGCGGGCAGCAGCTCGAGCGCGGCGTTGGTGAAGATGCCGTGCTGCTGGCTGGTGGAGAACTTGCCGCCGTAGTAGTTCAGCCAGTTGAAGGCCTTGACGTAGTCGACCTTCTTCCACGGCGCGCGGGTCCCGATGATGGTGGCCGGGAACATCACGGTGTGGAACGGGACGTTGTCCTTGGCCATGAACTCCGTGTAGCGCACGTCGTCCGCCTGGTACCACCAGGACTTCCAGTCGCGGTTGGCCGGGTCCTGGTCGGACCACTCCTTTGTCGCGCCGATGTACTCGATCGGGGCGTCGAACCAGACGTAGAAGACCTTGCCCTCGGCCGCCAGCTCCGGCCAGACGTCGGCCGGGACGGGCACGCCCCAGTCCAGGTCGCGGGTGATCGAGCGGTCGTTGAGGCCCTCGGTCAGCCACTTGCGGGCGATCGAGGAGGCCAGCGTCGGCCAGTCCTTGCCGTGCTCGTCGATCCAGGCCTCGACCTCGCCGGCCAGCTTGGACTGCAGCAGGAAGAGGTGGGTGGTCTCGCGGACCTCCAGCTCGGTGCTGCCGCTGATCGCCGAGCGCGGGTCGATCAGGTCGGTCGGGTCCAGCAGGCGGGTGCAGTTCTCGCACTGGTCGCCGCGGGCCTTGTCGTAGCCGCAGTGCGGGCAGGTGCCCTCGATGTAGCGGTCCGGCAGGAACCGGCCGTCGGCCACCGAGTAGACCTGGCGGATCGAGCGCTCCTCGATGAAGCCGTTGGCCTTCAGCTCGCGCGCGAACTCCTGGGTGATCTCGCGGTTCTGCTGCGAGGAGCTGCGGCCGAAGTAGTCGAAGGAGAGCTCGAAGCCGTCGTAGATCGCCTTCTGCGCGAGGTGCTGCTGCGCGCAGAACTCGTCGACCGGCAGGCCGGCGGCCTTGGCGGCCAGCTCGGCGGGGGTGCCGTGCTCGTCGGTCGCGCAGATGTAGAGCACGTCGTGGCCGCGCTGGCGCAGGTAGCGGGAGTAGACATCCGCCGGGAGCATGGACCCGACCATGTTCCCCAGGTGCTTGATCCCGTTGATGTAGGGAAGCGCGCTGGTGATCAGGTGTCGAGCCATCCTGGGAAGCTCCCATTCCTCTAGGTGTCGCGCGTCGGGCTCCGCACGGAGCGTCGGGCGCTGGTCGGCGGCCGTCGCCGGGGAAAATCGGCGGCCCGCGCGCCGGCGTCACCTGGAAGGGTGCTCGACGCCACGGGCTGTCGTCATTCTATCGGCCATGGCAGGGCAGCCCCTACCGAGTTGTTCAGCCCGCTCGAGCTCGCTCCCGGGCGCGGCGGTGGCGGTCACGTCGAGCGCGGCCATCGGGTGGTCCGCCCAGATCCGCCGGGCGGCCTCCTCGGGGTAGCGGACGACGGCCGGGGCGGCGCCGAAGACGCGGGTGAGCCGCCGCTCGGCGTCGAAGGCGGGCCAGCCGGGGTCGCCGGTGCGGGCGAAGGCGGTCCAGGCCCGCCGGATCGCGGTGCCGAGCGCCTCGGTGCGGGCGCCGGGCGGGTCCGGGTAGAAGGGGTTGGCCTCGCAGAGCCGGTAGTTGCCGAAGACCAGCGGGGTGTCCGCGCCGTGCGGTGCGCCGACGGCCCCGAAGTCGCCGTCGGCCGGCAGGGCGGTGGCGAGCTGGTAGAGATAGGCCGCGCCGCCCGCCCGGGCCTGTGCCTCGGCGAGCTTGAGGGAGGGCATCCGGAAGTACCAGTCGGAGTTGACGTCGTCGAACAGCGCCCCGGCGTCCGCGAGCGGGTGGGCGGCGCGGTAGGCGGCGGCGCCGTCCGGGCCGGGGGCGAAGAGGCTCAGGGAGAGCGCCGCCGCCTCCTCGCTGACCTGGCCGAGCCGATGGCCGGCCGCGGTGCGGAAGGCGAACTCGTCCTTGGTGTGGCCGATCACCAGCGCGATGGAGCGCGCCGCGCCGGCGGCCAGCGCGCTCCACGGGTCGGTGGGCAGCACCGTGCCGTCGACGACGGGGGCGTACGGGGCCAGGGTGCCGATCGCCCGCCCCCAGCGGTGCGCGTGCCGGGAGAACCCGGACGCCAGCCGGCAGCCCGCCGCCACCAGCAGCTGCGGGTCGGTGTCGCGCAGCGCGTCGGCCGTCGGCGCCGCGCCGAGGTCGGCGGCGAGTTCGACGGCGATCTCGCGGGCCAGCGCCGCGCTGAAGAAGGTGCCCGGCACGCTCTGCAGGATCGCCCGGTGCAGCAGTCCGGCGGCTGCGGGCATCGCGAGCAGCGCGGCGATCGATCCGGCGCCGGCGGACTGCCCGAAGACCGTCACCCGCAGCGGGTCGCCGCCGAAGGCCGCGATGTTCTCGCGGACCCAGCGCAGCGCGGCGACCTGGTCGAGCAGGCCACGGTTGGCGGGCACGCCGTCCAGCTGGGCGAAGCCCTCGGCGCCCACCCGGTAGTTGCACGAGACCACCACGGCGTCGCCCTCGCGGGCCAGCCGGGCGCCGTCGTAGGTCGGCACCGAGCAGTCGCCGCTCTGGTAGGCGCCGCCGTGGATCCAGACCAGGACGGGCCGGTCGCCCGCGCCGGGCCCGGGAGTCCAGACGTTGACCGTCAGCCAGCCGTGCTCGTCCGGGGAGCCGGGGGAGGTGGGCGCGCGGGTCGGCGGCGCCGTACCGAACGAGGGTTGCGGCGGCGGCGGACCGAAGGCGGCCGCCTCGCGCACCCCGGACCAGGCCGGCACGGGGACGGGCGCCGCGAACCGCAGCCCGCCGACCGGCGGGAGCGCGTACGGGATGCCGCGGAAGACGGCGACGCCCTCGCCGGCGCGGCCGCGCACGGTGCCGGCCGCAGTGCGGACCTCGGGATCCGGCGGCACGAGCTGGGTCATGGCTGCCCTCTCGGAGCGGTCTGGGCGCGGTGGCCCGGCAGCAGACTGCCCCGAGAGGTACTGGCAAAACCCTAGATATTTAGATGTAGCCCTTGCGCAGGGCGAAGGCGACGGCGTGGGCGCGGTTGCGCAGGTCGAAGCGGGTGGTGATGCCGTGCAGCACGTTCTTCACGGTCCGCTCGGAGTAGCAGAGCCGGCGGGCGATCTCCGCGGTGTCCAGGCCGTCGGCCAGGTGGCGCAGGATCTCGATCTCGCGCTCCGACGGTTCGGCCACCGCCCAGCCCGGGCCCTCGGGCGCGCGGCGCTTCAACCGGCCGACCTGGTTCAGCACCCGGCCCAGCAGGTCGGCCGGCAGGGCGTTCTCCCCCCGCGCGGAGGCCCGCACCGCGCGCAGCAGGCTGTCGGGGTTCGCCTCGTGGCGCCAGACGACGCCGCCGACGCCCCAGGCGACCAGGTCCATCAGCTGGGTCTCGGTGAGCCGGCCGATCACCAGCACCACCCGGCCGGCCCCGCCGTTCGCCAGCCGCCGCAGGCGCGTCGCGGCCGGCTCGTCCAGCTGCTCGTGGACCACCAGGTTCACCGTGTGCTGCGGGCCGCGCTCGTCCTCCGAGAGGAAGACGCCGGGGGCGTGCCGCAGCTGGCCGGCCGTGCCGCTCCTGGTGATGGGGTCGTCGGCGTGGATTCGTACCACGATCGCCGAAGTGCCGACAGGGTGTTCCAGCACCTTGTGCATGATCATGGGCTCCCATCCGATGAGGTCGGGTCGCATCCCGTTCCAGGTCGTCGCCACCGTACCCAGCGGCCGATCAACGCGGAGTCACCGAGCACCGCGCACCGCTCGATGAACCAACGTCCAGGCGTTTAACGGGCGTTGATCGCCTGCGACGAACCAGTCGGCTCAGGCGTCCTGATAGGGGGAAAGAGCCCGGGACGCAGCGGGGTGGAACCCCCGGGAGCTGCGGCTATTCTGATCGATCCGGGGGCGGCGCGCGCATGAAGGCGGGGACGGCAGTGGCGGAAGTGCGGTTCACAGTGCTCGGCCCGATGGGGGTGGATCGCGACGGCGTCGCCCTCGCCACCGGCTCCCCGCAGCAGCAGGCGATGCTCGCCACGCTGCTGCTGCGGCCCGGTCGCAGCGCCGGCATCGGCGAGCTGATCGACGCGCTCTGGGGCGAGGAGCCGCCGCAGGCCGCCACCGCCACTATCCGTACCTACGCCTGGCGCTGGCGGCGGATCCTGGAGCAGGACCGGGAGACCCCACGGTTGCTGGTCTCGGCCGGGGACGGCTACGAGCTGGTGGTGCCGGACGAGATGATCGACGCCCGGCAGGCGGTGTCGCTCACCACGCGGGCCGCCGGCGAGCAGGCGGCCGGCGACCTGGCGGCGGCTGCGGCCCTGCGCGACCAGGCGCTCGGGCTGTGGCGCGGCGAGGCCCTGGTGGGGATCCCCGGCCCGTTCGCCGAGCGCCAGCGCGCCGAGCTCGGTGAGCTGCGCGCCGACCTGCTGGAGGAGCGCTTCGACCTCGACCTCACCCTGGGGCGGGCCGCGCTGGTGGTCCACCAGCTGGCGGAGTTCAGCGCCGCCCAGCCGCTGCGGGAGCGGCCGTACGCGCTGCTGATGCGGGCGCTGTGCCGGATCGGGCGGCGGGCGGACGCGCTGGCGGTGTTCCGCAGTGCGCGCGGCTATCTGGTGGAGGAGCTGGGGATCGAGCCGGGGCCGGAGCTGGTGGACCTGCACCGGCGGATCCTGGCCGGTGACCCCGCGCTCGGCGGGGCGGCGCCGGTCGTGGTCGGCGCCGACGAGCCCGAGCCTGAGTCCGAGCCTGAGCCTGCGGACGCCGCCGACGTGGACATCGAGCCCGAGGACGTCGACGGCCTGACCGCCGAGCCCGTGACCGCCGAGCCGGTCATCGCTGACCAGGCCGTCGCCGTCGAGCAGCCCGCGGTCGCCCCGCGCGCCGAGTCGCCGGCCGGGCCGTCCCAACTGCCGCCCGGCGCGACGGACTTCACCGGCCGGGCGAGCTCGGCGGCAGCGCTCTGCGCGGCGCTCACCGAGACCGGGCGCCAGGCGCTCGCCGTGGTGACCCTGTCCGGCATGGGCGGGGTCGGCAAGAGCACGCTGGCCCTGCACGTCGCCCACCGCGTCCGCGCCGACTTCCCCGGCGGCCAGCTCTACGCCGCCCTGCACGGCTGCGACGGCGTGCCGGCCGACCCCGGCGACGTCCTCGCGGGCTTCCTCACCGCGCTCGGCCACTCCCCGGACTCACTGCCCAGCGGCGTGGAGGGCAGGTCGGCGCTCTTCCGCTCGCTGACGGCCGACCGGCGCCTGCTCGTCGTCCTGGACGACGCCCGGGACGCCGCCCAGGTCGGGCCGCTGCTGCCGGGCTCGGCCGACTGCGCCGTCCTGGTCACCAGCCGCCCCCGGCTGGTCGGCCTGCCGGTCGCCTTCCACACCACCCTGGACGTCTTCGACCCGGTGGACGCGCTGGACCTGCTGGGCCGGGTGATCGGGCCCGACCGGATGGCCGCCGAGCGCGAGGCCGCGCTCAACCTGGTCGGCAGCTGCGGCTTCCTGCCGCTGGCCGTCCGGATCGCCGCCGCCCGGCTCTCCTCCCGGCCGTCCTGGACCGTCCAGACGCTGATGGCCCGGCTGGCCGACGAGCAGCGCCGGATCGACGAGCTGCGGATCGGCGGGCTGGCCGTCGACGCGGTCTTCGAGCTGAGCTACCAGCAGCTGGGCCCGGCCCAGGGCCGCGCGTTCCGGATGCTGGCGGTGTTCGACGGCCCCGATCTCGGGCTGAGCGCCGCGGCCGCCGCGCTGGCGGTCGAGGAGACGGAGGCCGAGGACCTGCTGGAGGCGCTGGTCGACATCGCGCTGCTGGAGTCCCCGGCGCCCGGTCGCTACCGCTACCACGACCTGCTGCGCTCCTTCGCCCGCGGCCGGGCCCGCAGCGAACCCGTCGAGCAGGCACAGGCGTTCGGGCGGCTGCTGGAGTTCCTGCTCGCCACGGCCTGCGAGGCGTTCCAACTGGCGATCCCCGGCGACCCGGTGGCGGGGGTGCTCGGTTCGCTCGGCTCGCCGGGCCTGGGCCTGAGCGACTTCGCCGCGGCGCGCGCCTGGGTCGCCGCCGAGTCGGAGGGCATCGTCGCGCTGGCCGTCCAGGTGGCGCAGGACGCGCTGGCCGAGCAGGGCGGTGCCGGCCGGAGCCCGCAGGGCGCACACCTCCCGCACAGCCCGCAGTCGCGCCGGCTGCGGATGGCCGTCGACCTGCTGATCGCCCTCTGCCCCTTCGAACAGGACGCCTGGTACGGGCGGTTGGCGCCGGCCGCCGACCTGCTGGCGCGCAGCGCCGCGCTGCGCGGCGACACCCAGGCCGAGGGCCGGGCCCGCTTCCTGGCCGGGACCATCGCCCTGCGGGCCACCCGCCTTGAGGAGGCCGAGCGGTCCGAACGCCGTGCCGCCGAGGCCTGCCGGGGTGCGGGCGACGTGGTGATCCTGCGCCAGGCGCTGAACGACCTCGGCCTGATCGCCTACCTGCAGCACCGCTACGACGAGGCGGTCGTCCACTACGACGAGGCGATCATGCTCGCCCGCCAACTGGGCCACCGCTCGGGCGAGGTGGCGACCACGGTGAACGCCGCGCTCGCGCTGGTGCGCAGCGGCCACCCGGCCGAGGCGGTGCCCGCCTGCGAGGGCGTGCTGGCGGACATGCGCCGGATGAACGACCACACCGGCACGGCCTACGCGCTCTATGTGCTGGGCCTGGCGCAGCACGGCCTGGGCCGCTACGAGGAGGCCATCGCCTGGTACGGCGAGTGCCTGGCGGTGTCCGTCGAGGCCTCGATGCTGGACCGCGAGGCGCAGGCCCGCACCCGGCTGGCGGACAGCCTGCGGGCCGTCGGCCGCCTGCCGGAGGCCCGCGAGCAGGCCGAGTCGGCCCTGCGGATCTGCGAGCAGGCCGGCGCCGGCCGCGACCAGGGGCACGCCCTGGTCGCGCTCGGCCGCATCCTGACCGGCCTCGGCGACCGGGAGCACGCCCGGAGCTGCCTGGAGCAGGCGCACACCCTGTTCAGCGACCTCGGCCTGCCGGACGCCGCGGACGTCCGGACCCTCGTGGATGATCTCGCTGCCTCAGGCTTCGTCCGGCGGTAGAGCCAGCTGGATCACCGTGCTGGGGTGCTTGCGGCGCAGCAGGACGCCGCGGCCCGGCGGGCGCAGGGCGGCGCGCTCGTTGCCGAGCAGCACGCCCTCGCGCGGGTCGCCGGAGAGGATCAGCCCCGCGGTGCCCAGCTCGCGCACCCGGCCCAGCAGCGGTTCGGTCAACTGGGTGCGACTGGAGCCGGCCACCCGGCGGGCGGCCACCAGGTGCAGGCCGATCTCGCGGGCCTGCGGGAGGTAGTCCGCCAGCGCCGCCAGCGGCGACTGGCGGTTGCCGCCGACCAGGTCGTAGTCGTCCACCACGAGGTAGAACTCCGGCCCGGTCCACCAGCTGCGCTCGCGCAGCTCGCGGGCCGTCAGCCTGGCCGGGGGCAGCCGCTCGGCCAGCTTGGCACCCACCTGCTCGACGTAGACGCGGGCCGCGTTGGAGTCCCCGGCGTAGGCACCGAGATGGTCCTCGGGGACGCCGCCGAACAGGCCGCGCCGGTAGTCGAAGACCACGAAGCGGGCCTCGGTGGCGGGCTTGCGGGCGGCCAGCTGGGCCATCCACATCCGCAGGAACGCGGACTTGCCGGAGCCAGAGTCGCCGTAGACCAGCAGGTGTGACTCCTCGCCCTCCAGATCCAGGTGGACGGTGGACAGGTCGTCCTCACTGATCCCGATCGCCGTGCCCGTGATCTCCTGCGGGCCTGCCGGGGCCGGGAGTTCGCGGATCTCCAGGCGCTCGGGCAGCATCCGGACGCCCGGTGCGGGAGTGCCCGACCAGCCCGCCGCGATCTTCGCGAGGGCGTCCTGCTGCGCGTCCGCCAGGCCGTCCGCGGTGTCCATCCCGTCCAGGCGGGGCAGCGCCAGCTGGAAGACCAGGCCCTGCGGCGAGAGTCCGCGACCGGCCGGCGCGCCGACCAGCTGACGGGCGGCGCGCCGGTTCAGCTCGGAGTCCGCCGGATCGTTGAGCCGCAGCTCCAGGCGGGCCGAGAAGGCGTCCCGCAGGGCCATCCGCAGATCGGCCCAGCGGTTGGCGGTCAGCACCAGGTGCACGCCGACGCCCAGGCCCCGGCCGGCGATGTCCAGCACCGCCGCGTCGATCCCCTCGATCTCGCCGCGCGCCGCACCCCAGTGGTCGATCACCAGGAAGACATCGGCGGCGCGGGTGCCGGCGGGCAGCTCGCCCGCCTCCCGGCGGCGGCGGAACTCGGCGACCGAGTCGATACCCGACTCCCGGAAGAGCCGTTCGCGTTCGCCGATCAGCTGGGCCACCTCGGCCAGCGCCCGGCGCACCCGCTGCTCGTCGTGCCGGCCGGCCACCCCGCCCACGTGCGGCGCCCGTTCGAAGGGCTGCAGCGTGCCGCCGCCGAAGTCCAGGCAGAGGAACTGGAGTTGGTCGGGGGTGTGGGTGAGCATCGCGGACATCAGCAGTGAGCGCAGGAAGGTGCTCTTGCCGGACTGCGGAGCGCCGACCAGCGCCAGATGGCCGTGCTCCTTGGCGAAGTCCGGTACCAGCGGCTGCTGTTGCTGGCGCAGCGGGATGTCGAGGACGCCGACCGGGATCTTCAGCTCGCCGTGCTGCGGCCACCACTCGGCGCTCAGTCCGCGACCGGGATGCACGGCCACCGGGCCGGTCAGCGCGTCCAGTGGGAGCGCGCCGGGCAGCGGGGGCAGCCAGACCTGGTGCACGGACCGGCCGGTGCGGGCTATTCGCTCGACCAGCACCTGCATCTCGGTCGGCCCGGGCAGCAGCGGGCGAGGCCGCTCGCGGCCCGCCGGCTCGACCACGGCGTCCGGGTCGGGCGCCGTGCGCAGCCCGAAGGCGGCCACCGCCACGCTGCCCGAACCGAGTTCGGCCGCGCGCTGCTCGGCCGTCAGGTGGGCGCCGGAGACATGGGCCACCCTGAACCGTTCGAAGACCGTCTCGGCGACCTTGAGATAGGCCGAGCCGGGGATCGGCGGCAGCCGGTAGGCGTCCGGGGTGCCGATCACCGTACGGGACTCGGCGGCGGAGAAGGTCCGCAGGCAGATCCGGTAGGAGAGGTTGGAGTCCAGACCGCGCAGCCGGCCCTCCTCCAGCCGCTGGGAGGCCAGCAGCAGATGCATGCCCAGGCTGCGGCCGACCCGGCCGATCTGCACGAACAGCTCGATGAAGTCCGGCCTCCCGGTGAGCAGTTCGCCGAACTCGTCGACCACGATCAGCAGGTAGGGCAGCGGCTCCAGCGGCCGGCCGTCGGGCCCGGTCTGGCCGGCCGCCCGGCGCAGCTGGTACTCGCGCACCGAGTCCAGGTTGCCGGCGTCGCGCAACATCCGCTGGCGGCGCTGCTGTTCGCCCTGCAGCGCGTCGCGGACCCGGTCCACCAGCGCCAGATCGTCCACCAGGTTGGTGATCAGGCCTGCCACGTGCGGCAGTTCGGTGACCCCGGCAAAGGTCGCGCCACCCTTGAAGTCGACCAGCACCAGGCTCAGCAGTTCCGGGGAGTGGGTCGTGGTCAGGCCGCTGACCAGGGTGCGCAGCAGCTCGCTCTTTCCCGAGCCGGTGGCGCCGACGACCAGGCCGTGCGGGCCCATGCCGCCCTGCGCCGACTCCTTGAGGTCCAGCGTCAGCGGCCGGCCCTCGCCGTCGAAGCCGATCGGCACGTGCAGCACGGCCTCGTCGTCCGGGGCCACCCAGTGGTCCTCGGGCGTGAAGGTGTCCAGATCCGTCACGCCCAGCAGGGCGGGCAGTGAGACGGTCTGGGCGAGGATCTCCTCGCCCTCGGCGGACAGCCGCAGCGGGGCCAGCGCGCGGGCGATCGCCTCGCACAGCTCGGCCTCCGGCTGGTCGGCCACCGCGTCGGTGACCTGCGCGGCCTGCTCGGCGCGCCGGCCCTCGACGGTGAGCGCGCCGTCCGCCGCGACCTTGACCCGGACGTCGGCCCTGGTCGGCTCGTCCGACTCCTGCTCCACCACGCAGACCACGGTGATCGCGGTGGCCGGCCCGGCCGCCTCCAGCAACTGGGTGGCGATCGCCGAGCGGGCCCAGGCGCTGCGCGGGTCGTAGCGGTCCAGGAAGACCACCAGGCGCTGGCGGGTGTCAGCAGCGCCGCGGTCCGGGGTCAGGCGGCGGCTGGACTGCTGCTCGCGGGCCGCGGTCAGCCGCGCCTGCAGGTGGTCGGCGATGCCCTCGAAGTCCTCGGCGACCAGTGGGACCACGCCCGCCTCGCCGAGGGCGTCGGGCTCGTGGGTGTGCGGGAGCCACTTGGCCCAGGCCCAGTCCTCGCCGGCGGTGGCGACCGCGATCGCCACGTCGTCCGGGGCGTGGCCCACCGCGAGCTGGCAGAGCACGGCCCGGGCCAGCGCCCTGGCCTGCGGCGCGGGGCCGAGCACGCTGACCACGCCGGCCCGGGCGAGGTCGATCACGGCGGGCTGCCGGCCGACCGTCGCCATCGAGCTGATCAGCTGCTCGGCGGCGGTCTTGGCCCGGGCGTCGTACTCCACCGTGGGGTCGTTGCGGGTGGCCAGCCGGATCGGGGTGGCCAGCGGGGCCTTGCCGACGCCCAGGCGCACCTTCAGGAAGTCGGCGTCGCTGCTGCGCCGTTCCCAGACCCGGCGCCGACGAGCAGCTATGGCGCGCAGCCGGTGCGGCGAGGGGTGCTGCCAGGCGGCCACCACGCGCTGATCGGCGGCCACTTGGCGAGCTACCCGGCGGACCTCGATCAGGTGTTCCAGGTAGCGGTCCCGGGCGCGGGTCTTGGCCTTGCGCTGGGTGCCGCGCATCTGCATCCGGACGCCGACGGTGACGCCGATCGAGAGCAGCACGAAGGAGATCCCCAGCAGGATCAGCATCTTCTTGCCGGCCACGATCATGTAGCCGGCCATGCTGACGCTGGAGAGCAGCGGCATCAGCAGCATCACCCAGGAGGCGTTGGAGTCCTTGCCGGCGGGCTGCGGGGGTGCGGACAACACCACCGCATCGGTGGGGAGTTGGGGCGGGTGCACGCGGGCCGGGCGGTGGAAGACGATCCGAGACATCAGACCTCCCGGACGGGGGCGAAGGCGGTGGTCGGGCGCTTCGGGGGCACCAGGGCGGGGGTACTCGAGGTGGGGGCGGCGGACTCCCTGGCGGGTGCGGTTCGGCGGCGGGCGCCGAGGGTGGGCGGCGCGGGGAAGGCCGGCAGGGTCGGCGGGACGGCGGGCCGGGCGGACTGCCGGATGCCGTCCAGGATGCCGTTCAACTGCGAGGTGACGGCGTTCAGTTGCTCGGCGCCCCGGCGCACCGCGCTCTGGTGGGCGCTCTGCACGGCGGCCACCACCAGCTCGGCGAGCCCGTCGGGGTCCTCGGGATCGATCACGGACGAGTCGATCCGCAGGTCCAGCAGCCGGCCGTCGGCCGCGACGGTGGCTGCCACCAGGCCGCCCGCGTCGTGCCCGGTGGCCTGGGTCTGCGTCAGCTCGTGCTGCACGTCGCGCATGTCCGCGTAGAGGTGCTGCGCGCGCTGCCTGAGGGCAGCGAGGTCCGGCTGTCCGGGGTCAGGCATGGGCCGTGCTCTCTTCTCGTACGGGCCGGTGCGGACCACCACCGCACCGGTGGGCCCGCCAGTCGTTCACCGGCCATGATCGCGGCAGGAGGCCGATGCCGCCCAGGTCCCTGTTCGGGGACCCGGGACGGGGACGGGCTAGCTGGTCTCGCAGTTGGTGACCTTCAGGTCGGTGGCCTCGGGGCGCTCGCGCAGCCGCGCGCTCAGGGCGGGGGTGGTGGTGTGCCACAGCGCCCCGGTCGCGTCGAGGGGCTGCAGGCCGAGCGGGTGCAGCAGGTCGGCCTGCTCGGCGCTGCCGCCGGTGCTCACCAGGACGTCCTCGGCGTCCTCGTTGACGGCGACCCGGACTGCGCGCTGCATCAGCGCGTCGGTGATCTGTTGCTGCCGGCCCTGGCTGTCGTCCGGCATCATCGCGTGGATGTGCAGGATCCGGGGCGGTTCGTCGCCGCCCCGGCCGTCGGCCAGCGTGCGCAGTGGGCTGTCGGCGGGGAGGGCTTCGAGGCGGAGGCCGCCCACCTGGTAGCGGAGCAGGCCGCGCGCGCGGCCGTCGTGGGAGGGGTCGCTCTGGTCCCAGGAGACGGCCTCCAGGCGGCCGTTGATCAGATCCAGGGTGGGCAGGAGGGGGACGGGGACGGCCTGCGGTTCGGGCAGCTGTTCCTGCTGCGCGGGTTCGGTGTACTGGTGGGACAGGGCGCGCGGGTCGTCCTCCAGCCGGGCCGGCGGGAGGTAGCCGGCGCCGGTCCGGACGGGCGGTGCAGCGGCGAGCTCTTCCTCGGAGTCGGAACCGTAGTTGGCGTAGTTGGAGTAGTCCGCGTAGCTGTCTGTCGCATAGTTGCTCGTGGAGTAGTCGTCGTAGCCGTAGCTGTCGTTCTCGGTGCTTGGCTGTGCTGGCGTGCTGTCGTAACGGAAGCCGCCGCCGTCGGAGTGGAGTTGGTTGACGACCGCCACCAGACCCTGGCGGACCTGGTCGTTCTTCGGGTTGCGGCCCTGTTCGGCGAGTTCGATGAAGTACTGCGAGACGGCGGACTGCGGGTCCCGTAGCCGGCGGAAGGACTCGGTGACCGTGTCGAGGTGGGTCGGGTCGAGTGGCAGGAGGCCGTTGTCCGACTGGGCGGCGATCAGCTGCGAGAGCCGGTCCGATTCGCCCGCCAGTGCCGCGATCCAGGCGTCCAGCACCGCAGGGGAGGGCGCGGTGGCCGGCGGCCAGGTCGGCAGGTCCGTGAGCGCCCCGGAGTCGGACTGCTGCTGGGCGGCTTCGAGGTCGTCCCGCAGGCCGTCGACCGCGGACTGCCCGACGAAGCCGAGCGTACGGTAGGCGACCTCCGGCGGCAGCTTGCTGCGGGCGCCGGCCCGGGCGGCCTGGTCGGCGAGGGTGCCGAGCAGCGCGTCGTAGCTCTCGATCCGGTCGGCGAGCGCGGCCCAAGTGGGGCCTGCGGTCAGGGCGGTGGCGGTGTCGTGCAGGAGTTGCCGGGCGGCGTCGTCGTGCTCCGAGCCGGTCGCCGGGTGCAGCGGGCGGTCCGTCAGCAGCGGCAGGAACGGGCGGTCCAGGACGCGCAGCAGGTTTGCCGTGCCGTTGGCCATCACCAGGGCGGGCAGGGTGCCTTGGGCGAAGAGCCAGTGGAAGGCGGGCCGGGGCAGGTTGCCGACGTCCAGTAGCAGGACGTCGCCGGGGAGGAGCGCGGTGAGGGTGGTGGTGAGGTCGGGGTCGGTGAGCTTGGTGGTCTGCAGCCAGCGCCGTCCGTCGCTGCTCGGCGCGGCGGTGTTGACGGCGTCGGCCCAGGGCTTGTCGCCCGCGCCGATGACGGCGATGACGGTGGGCGGCGCCTCGGTGGGGAGGGTGGCGTGGAGGCCGTGGGCTGCGTAGCCGAGCAGGGTCCGCACGGGTGTCGCCTCGGCCTGGTGGAGCCCGTAGACCGGCATCAGGTCGACGGCCTGGGCGTCCAGGTGGTCGCGCAGGGCGGTGAGCCCTTGGGCGGCAGGTGAGTTGTGGAGGCCGCTGAGGTCGAAGTCGGTGTTCTCGTGGGCGCGGAACATCGCGCCGGGGGAGAGCAGGGCGTCCTCGATGGGGGGTTCGCCGAGGCCGAGGAAGGCGCCCTGTCCCGGGGTCAGGACCACGGTGGTCGGCTGCTGGCCGGGGCCGGGGCGCAGGATGAACTCGCGGCGGGCGGGCCAGGCGTAGGGCTGCAGGACGAGCAGGGCGTCGGTGTTGAAGTGGTCGAGGACCTTGCTGCGCTGGTCGAGGACGCTCTGCGCGGTGGTGTAGCCGTCGTCGTACTGCGGCGAGAGCCCGTCGAAGGCTCCGGTGATGGCGAGCGCCGACCGGGGCAGGCCGCTGGGCGGTTGGGCGGCCGTCTCGCTGTACGGGTTGAACTCCTCGTCGAGCGGCTGCTTGCGCCAGGGGCCGAGCGCGTCCTGGGGGGCGGAGCGGTCGGGCGCCTCGGTAGGGCCGGGGAGCAGCTGGTCGATCCGGGAGGCGGTGCTCGGCGGGTAGGCGACCACGACCTCGCCTCGGTAGCCGAGATCGCGCAGCGACTTGAGTACGGCGACGGCGGAGGACTGGTGACCCATGCCGGGACCGGCGGAGACGGCGAGGGTGAGGGTGTCCAGGCTGTTGAGGTAGTGCTGGACCTGGGCCAGCTGCTCGGCGGGGTCGAGTTCCAGGACCGGGACGGGCTCGACCGCGAGAGCGGGGGCGGGGGCGGGGGCCTCGAAGGGGTCGAGGACGCTGAGTGCGTCGGAGTCGTCGGACACCTCGCTCGCGGTGTCCGAGCCGACCGAGGAAGACATCACCGCGCCGCTGAAGGTCACCGTCGGGGTGGTGTGGTCTTCGAGGTCGATGGTCTCGATGGTGAAACCGGGGGTGGTGACCGTGGGGCTGGGGGCGGGCGACTCCTCGATCTCGATGGTCTCGACGCTGTACGTGGGCGCGGTGTTGACGGTCAGCGCGGTGACCACCACGGGTGTCGCGGGGGCGCTGGTGGTCTCGGGGGCGTCCAGGTCGATGGTCTCGACGGTGAACGTCAGGATCGGAAGGACCGCCTCGGGCTCCTCGATCTCGATGGTCTCGACCGTGAAGACCGCCGGGGCCGGCAGCGTCGCCGCGGCGGCCGGGGCCGTCACCTGCACGGCGACCGGCGGCCACTGGGTGCCCAGCGGTTCGTCCTTGCTGAAGAAGGTCGCCCGAGGGGCGGTGACCTGCTGCTTCACCTCCTCCTTCGGGATCGAGACCGCGAACGGCACCACCCCGGAGGCCTGCGGGGCCGCCGCCTGCGCCTTCGCGCCGGTGCCGTGGTGGAAGGTGAAGCGGAACTTCACATGGCCGTCGAAGTGGACCAGCGGAATCGGGATCTTGGAGTTCGCGGTCACCCGGCCGCCGGTGGTCTGCTCGCCGCCCTTGCGCCGCCGGTAGCCGCCGCCGAAGGTGAAGATGGCGTTGAACTTGCCCGGCAGCTTGGAGAATTCGGCTCCCAGCTGCGCCATGAACTGTCCGTGCCGGGAGTTCAGCTTGCGCTCGGTGGTGCGTCCGGTGGTCTCGCCGACCAGCGCGACCTCGGCGCCCGGCTCCTCGCGGTGGAACGCGAGGTCGACCACCTCGGCGGTCACCGAGACCCAGGCCGGCCGGCCGTTCACCCGGAAGGTGGCGCTCTTCAGCTCATGGCCGGCCGTCAGCTGCGGCAGGTTCGCCCAGAGCTTCTCGCGGTTGAAGGAATCCATCACCAGGTTGGCGCGCTTGTGCCCGCCGGCCAGCGTCGAATCCCACACACCGGGGTAGTTCCGGCGGCCCTCGGCATCGATCAGACTCCGCAGCGAGCCGACGTCCGGCAGGTCGCGGATCGCGTGGTTCGCCGCGAGGCCCTCGTCCCAGACCTTGGCCGGCGGCACCTGGAGGGTCACCTGCTCGGCGCCGTGCACCGCCTGGACGGCGCGGTCCGTGGCGGTGACCGGCGTACCGGCGGTGAAGTGCGCGTCGGCGGCGTTTGCCACCTTGACGGCGTCGGCGCTCTCGACCAGTGCCTGGAAGCCCACCTTCGCGTAGCCGAAGGCGTGTTCGCGCACGCCGAACGAGGTCTTGGTCATCGCGGGCATCGTGCCGGTGGCCGCGGCGGTGTTGGCCTTGGCCTGGGCGTTCGTCCGGATCCGGTTGAACTGCGCGGCCAGCGCGGCGTCGTAGCGCCGCCGCAGGACGGCGATCTCGGCCTCGGCGCCGACCTGACCGGTCAGTTCCTGGATCTTGGCCTGCAACCAGTCGAGCTTGTGCTGCTGGGCCGGCGTCTCGACGGGGACCCGCTGGTCGACCGTCCGGCCCCACGGCCGCCAGCTGCGGCGGAACTCGAAGTGCAGCAGCGCCACGCCGTCGAAGACGCTGCCGGGCACCTTCGACTTGGTGCCGATGCCGATCCGGCCGGCGCTGACGCTCTCGGCGGTCTGGTCCTGCCCCGAGGTGTGGGTGACCGTGCCGCCGGCCACCACCGCCGCGGGCAGCACGCCGAGCGGGTCGGAGGCGCCGACCACCTGGACGGCGGTGGTCTGCGAGGCGCCCTTGGCGGCCGCCGTCAGGCCGTCCGAGCCGCCGGAGGTGACACCGCTGGTCGCGCCGCTGTTGAACTCGCTGGCCTTGGTGTTGCCGGTGTGCGTCATCTCCTGGACGCTGGCCGTCACGGTGACGCTGCCGTGCTTGAGCGCGATGACCCAGGGCTGGCCGGCCATCAGGGACTTCAGGCGCGGCTGGAGCCGGCCCGCGGTGAACTTCTTCGCCAGCTTGCTCTTGGTCGCGTTCCACGCCTGGGGCGAGCCGAAGACCTGCGTTCCGGTGGCGTCGAGCTGGTCGAGGACGGCGGTGGTGGCGTACTGGTCGCCGGGGGCGCGGAGCAGCGGCACGGTCGCGCTGGCGCTCGTGCCGGTTGTACCGGGGGACGCCTGGGACGCCGGGGGTGCCAGCGGGACGAGCGGTATCGAGCCGACCGGTTGCGGGACGGGCGGCTGCTGGACGGCCGGCGCCTGCGGGGCCGGTGTCTGTGCGGCCGGTGTCACGTTCAGCACGACCGTGGCGGCGTTCAGCACCAGCGAGTTCACGATGCCCGGCGGCGGGCTGTAGTACTGCGTGGGCACCGGCTTCTGCTGCGTCGCCGGGTCGATCGGCAGGTCGCGGATCGGGAAGGCGAACTCGCCACCGCTGTCGGCGGTCAGCGTCTGCGTACCGGTCGGGATGCCGAGCGGGTTGGAGAGCTTGACCTCGACGGTGAACGCGACCCGCCCCTTGAAGAGCGCCGCCGGTTCGACCGTCTTGCTCTTGGAGACCGCGTTGGCGGCGCTGTCCAGCGTGCTGCTGGTCAGGTTGTCCGTGTTGCGCGAGTGACTGGCGGTGGCCGAGATGTGCGGTGCCTTGAGCGCGAGGCCGACCGTCCCGGTCACGGTGCCCAGGTCGTCCGTCATGTCGCCGCTGGTGGCGGAAGACTCGGAGCCGACCTCGAACTCGAAGTCCTTGATCGACTTCAGGTACTCGGTCATCGTCGCCGTGGCCGAGACGATGGTGATCTCCGCGGTGACGCCGCCCGCGCTCACGGTGGTGCCCCAGCGCTTGTCCGCGGTCAGCGCGGGCACCAGCGGGCGCAGCGCGACCGAGTCGAAGTACGGGAGCAGGTCGTGTTCGACCCGGCCCCAGTGGTCGGCGAAGGACGGGCCGAGCGCGGTGTGCAGGGCGTCCAGCACGGCCCGGTCGTCGTGCAGCTTGGTGACGGCGTCGGAGGCGCCGATCTGGCCGTGCGCGCTGACCCGCTCGGGCGGCTGGTAGGCGAGCGGCGCGGGTGCGGTCGCCACGACGGGGGTGGGGGCCGCGAGCAGGGCCGCCGCCTCCGCGCCCGCCCGGGTGAAGATCTGCTGCCCCTCGTCCCCGTCCGCCACCACGTACTGCTCGGCGGAGGACTTGGGCAGCGCCACCACGAACCGCACGTCGGTGTGGCCGGTGACCGCGCCGGTGGCGGACCCGGCCTCGGACACCTGGACGTCCACCCGGGCGGTGGCCAGGTAGGCCACCATCGGCTCGGGGAACTTCGCGCTGGAGACGGTGCTCGACCCCTCGCCCGACCGGGCGCCCTCGCGGTGCCGGTTGGCGTACCCGCCGCCGATCATCGGGATCCCGAGCGAGGTGACCTCGTCGATGGTGTCCTGGTAGCCCACCTGGCCCTGGCCGCCGACCGTGCGCCAGGAGATCATCCGGCTGGCGGTGCCCTCCACCGCCTCGTTGAGCACGTTGAGTTCGGCCTTGTCGATGACCCGCAGGAACGCGAAGCTGCTCAGCTGCGCGGTGGCCGAGACCTGGGCGTCGGGCTTGCGCGGGCGGGTCAGCAGCGGGCTCTGGGCGGGCACGTTGCGGCTCATCGCGGGCAGCAGCGCGGCCACCCGGTCGCGGCTGAAGGAGTAGCGGACGGCCGGGCGCTGCTCCGACCAGTCGTTGGTGCCGAAGAACTCCCCACCCAGGTTGTTGAGCAGTGCGTTCAGGCTGGCGGTCGGCTGCTGCGCGGGGACGGGCAGCGGGCCGGCGAACACGTCGTAGACGACCGCGCTCTCCGGCAGGCCCGCCAGGCCCAGCGGGTCGAGGCCCCAGATCTCCGCCTTCGGCCGCCAGGCGGTGGACTGGGCGGCGACGACCGGCGGCTCGATCTGCAGCGGCGCGGGCGTGCGGGTGGTCGCGTCGAAGGTCTGCGGTGCGCTGACCGGCCTGGCCTCGGCGGCCTCGGTGAGGACCTGGAAGCCCAGCTCGGCGGTGGCCACGGCGGGCGCGGGCCCGGTCGGCACGCTGGTCGCGGTGGTGGCGAGCGCCGGATCGCCGGCGGTGGCCGGGTCCTTGCGGAGGCTGAAGGTCAGCCGGGCCACGCCGTTGAAGATCGCGCCGGGGACCTTCATCTTGACGGCGTTGCCGGCCCGCACCGAGAACTGGTCGATCGACTGCCGGTCACGCCCGTACTGCGCGGTCGCCGAACCGTTGAGCCGTAGTGGCGCCTCGTCGATGCCGGTCTGCTGGGCGGAGAACGGCGTCTGGCCGCTCCAACTGTAGGTGTCGGAGGACGTGATGGTGCGCGTCACGTCCGTTCCGGTGTTGAACTCGCTGGAGTCGGTGTTGCGCAGGTGGGCCAGCGTGGCGACCTGCGCGCTCACCAGGATGGTGCCGCGGCTCTCGCTGAGGGCGACCTCCATCGGTTCCCCGGCCATCATCCCCTTGAGGCTGGTGTGCAGGCTCAACAGGCTGACCTTGCCGAGGAATTCGTCCTTGACGTCGCGCCAGTCGGCGCCGAAGGTACGGGCGCCGAAGGCCTCCAGCGAGGACGACTGGTGGGCGTTGCCGAGCAGCGAGCGGACCCCGCCCTTGGTGCGCCGGCCGTTGGCGTCCACGGTGTAGACGTCCTTGACGACGTCCGAACCGCCGAGGCCCAGGGTCTGCTCGATCCGCAGCGGCGGCAGGTAGTCCTGCATGCCCTTGGGGCGCGGAGCGTGGTCCGCCTCGGCGGCGGGGGTGGCGACCTGCACCGGGAGCACCACGTGCAGTTGCGCGTCCGGGCGTCCGGTGGCGGCGACTTGTGCGCCGACCGGCAGCGCCAGGCCGAACCTGCGCACCTCGGAGAAGTCGAAGTCCAGCCGGATCCCGGCGTTGACGCGCAGCGCGGGCTCGGGGGTCTTGGCGCGGGTGAACATCCGGCCGCTGCTCGCCACCACCCGGCCAGTGATCTTGTCGCGCTGCACGCCGAGTTGGCCGGTCAGGGTGGTCTCGGAGGCGGGCTTGCCCTTGAGGATGAGCCCGCCGCCGAAGCGCGAACGCCCTTCGCGGAATGCACCGGTGGCGTCGAAGGAGTCGCTGCCGTCCTCGAACTCCAGCTTCTTGAAGGTGTCGACGGTGGTGGCGGTGGCGACGGTCGCACTGATCTCGATGTCGCCCTGCCAGCCGCCGACGTCCAGCGGCAGCTTCAGGTTGTCGCCGCGGGTCATCCCGGAGAGCAGCGGCTGAAGCGCGGCCAGGCTCAGCTCGGTCTCCAACTGGGCACGGGCATCCGCCAGTTGGTCCGGGGTGAGGACGCCGGTCAGGCTGTTCAGCAGCTGGACGACGACGAAGTCCTGCGGTCCGACGATGGGCAGCACCCGGTCGGAGGAGCTGAGTTGGCCGTCCACCGTGAGCCGGGTCGGCGGTGCGTAGAGGCCTGGGATGCCGGCCAGGTGGAGGGTGGGGTGCCCGTTCGGATCGTCGCGCAGAAAGGCCTTCACCGGACGGCCGTTGGCCGGACCGGCGGTGCCCAGCAGGGCGTCCTTGGCGGAGCCGCCGTACACCTCGAGGGTGAGGCCGAGCCCGTTGCCGAGCACCTCGGCGAAGAACGCGCGCTCGTCCGGGGTCGAGAGCGTCGCCCAGTCCCGTACCGCGTCCGCGAGTTCGGCCGCCGTCGGAGCCGGGCCTGCGATCGCGAGTGCGTCCGGGCGCAGGCCGGCGAGTGGGGTCGGGTCGTGGTGCTCGACCCAGTCGGCGAGGTGGGCGATCAACAGCGGGCGCAGCGCGAGGAGTTGCTGCGGCTGTGGGTCGTGCCGGAAGTCGGCGAGCACCCCGGCCGGGTCGGAGAGCCAGTGGTAGAGCGGGTCGGTCGGCGCGAGCGCGCCCGAGCCGGAGGCGGCGAGCTGGTTGCGGACGGCCACCGGGTCGCTCACCACGGCGATGTCCATCAGCTCGAACGGGCCTTGTGGGACCAGGACTTCGGGTGAGGACTTGGCCTTCTCGGGTGCCTTGGTCGGTGCCTTCTCCGGCGCCTTGGTCGCGGTCGTGGTTGCGGTCGTGCTGACGACGGCAAGTTGGGTGATGGTGGGCTGGACGGCGGCGGGTTGGGTGGCGACGATGGGCGTCGGGCCGGTCGGTTGCAGTGCCGAGTAGTGCGCGCCGCCGATGCCGCCGGCGTCCGTGCGGTAGAGATGCACGGACGGCAGGCCGACCTGCGGGTCGTAGTCGACGAGCTGGTTGGTCCGTCCGTCCAGCACCACCAGGTTGAGCCCGACCGCACGGGCCGTGACCTGCGGCACCTCGTCGAAGAACTGGGTGGTCCAGAGCGCGGAGTTGCGGATCGCCACGTCGACCATCGCGGACTGCGGCATGGCGCTCAGCAGGGCCGGGTTCAGCAGCTGGGTCGCCGGGCTGCCCGGGGTCAGCTGCAACGGGAGGGTGTAGACCGGCCGTACGAGCAGCAGCCGGTTCCAGGTCTGCCGGGAGCGGGCGCTGGCCGCGCTGATCGCCGCCGCGTCGCCGGAGGCCAGCGTGGCCGAGTCGTGCAGCGCGGTGGCCACCTCGTCGGAGAGCTGCTGGCGAAGCAGCGGTTGGTCCCGGTCGGAGGGCGCCCGGCCGGTGCGGCCGGTGATCTGCCACAGCTCGTCGGTGCGCACGTCGCCCAGCAGGATGTCCAGGTTGCTGCGGCCGGTGCGGTCGATCCCGGCGCGGTAGGCGGCGCCCTGCGGGCCGGTGAACCAGGCCGACGCGGTGTCGCGCAGCCCGGGCTGGTCCAGATCCTGGTGGCCCCAGTCGCCGAGCTGGTGGTGTGCCCCGGTCAGCAGCGAGGTGAAGAAGCAGTCGCCGTCGCCTGCCACGGTGAGGGCCTGGTAGCCGGTGCCACGGATGTCCAGCCCCTGGGCGAAGGTGTTGCGCGGGCGGGAGGCGATGTCGGCGACGCGCTTGACGGTCGGGGCCATCATGACCGCGCCGCTGAACGACACCTCCGCGGCACCTGCGCCTGCACCTGCGGCGGCGCTCGTGCCTGTGCTCGCGCTGGTAACCGGGGGCAGCGCGGAGGCGGAGGTCTGCGGTTCGGTGTCGGTGCTGGCCGTCATGGGCTCGGGACGGGCGGTGGCCCGGCCCGGCGTCGGCAGGAACATCACCCAGGCGCCCGGCCTGCCCTGCTCGTCAGGCAGCAGCCCGAAGCCGGCCTGCGCCAGGTTGTCGGTGACGAGCACGTCGGTCGTCGCCGCCCACACCACATGCCCCGAGCGGTCGGCCACCGACTGGCCGATCGCCAGCCGCTCATCCACGGTCGCGCCGGCCCGGCAGGCCGCCAGGATGATCTGTGCGTCGCCGCCCAGCGCGCCGAGGCTGGGCCGACGGGCCAGCACCTCGCCGAACTCCGGTCCGGCCAGCTCGGAGGTCTGCTGGGCGCCGTCCTCGCCCGTGGTGGAGACGGTCACGGCGACCCCGTTGCCGTGCACGACCGCCGTGTACAGCGGCCGGTCGGTGTCCCACGGGGTCTGCGCGAAAGAGCGGATGTCGTCCCCGGAGAACTGCGTGCGGCCCGGACCGACGGGAGCCAGATGGACGAACTCCGGCTTGCGGGCGTCCAGTCCGGTGAAGCTCAGCTCGGGGTCGAAGAGCCGGCCGATCGCCGAGCTGCTCGGCACGGTGTCGAGCACGCTGCTGATGATCGCGCCCAGCTCCACCGTGCCGCTCGGGAACGCTGGCAGCACGACCGGCAGCTCAGCCGATTGGCCAGTGGTGTCGGGGAGTTCGGAGAGGTCGTCCGGCTGCCGGCTGATCCAGTCCAGCACGTCCAGGTCGCCCCGGCCGAAGATCCGGTGGTGGTCGGCCATCGCGCTGCGCCCGTACCAGTCGCGCACCCGCGCGGCCCCGGCCGCGGACAGCTCCGGGTGCTCGCTCAGCAGGTCGTCCAGCTCCTGCTGTGCGTCGACCCAGGCCTGTTGGCGGCCGGCCTCCGCCGCGAGCTCCTCGGGCACCGCCGACAGCAGGTCCGCGAGGTGCCGCTCGACGGTCGTCAGCGCGCTCTCCACCGCCTCGGGCGCGTAGTTGGCGGCTCGCAGCTGGCCCAACAGGCCAGTGAGCTGCGGGAGTTCGGTGTTCAGACCGGCGGCGATGGCGGCCGAGGCCAGGTGGGCCAGGCCGGCCGAGAACAGGATCCGGCCCGGCAGGCTGTCGGTCAGCTCGGTGATCGTGGCGCCGACCTGCTCGGGTGCCAGCAGCGGGGTGCGCTGCTGGCCGACACCGCCACCGCCACCGACACCGTCACTGCGCAGCGGCTGCCGGTCAGCCAACTTCCTTGCCTCGGAGGCCAGTTCGGTGCTGAGATCGTCGATCTGCGGCTGGCTGAGCTGCTGGTCGGGGCCGTGTGTCGCCTGCCAGTGGTCGATCGCGGTGTTGAGCGCGTCGTCCAGCTGCGGCAGGGCGTCCGCCACCGTGTGGGCGAGCGTCAGGCGGTGGCCGAGGTCGGTGGCGAGGTCGTCCAGGGTGAGCGAGCGCCACTTGGGGTTGCTCTGCAGGGCGGCCGCGCGGAACTCGTGGTGCTGAGCGGTGAGCCAGGGGTCAGAGTGCAGGTCCTGCGGAGTGAGCTGATGGTCGGCCAGGACCTGGTGGAAGCGCTGGTCGACCGCCTGGGCGTGGCTGTGCAGGTCGCTCTGCGCGCTGATGTGCGTGTCAATGTTCTTGACCAGATCCTGGTACAGATAAGGCCAGTTGACGTTCATCTTGCTCACCTCGTACGCGCTCGGCGCGGCGTGCAGGTGCGCGAAGCCGGCCGCGACGCCGGCCAGGAACGAACGCTTGGCCGCATCCCGTACGGGGGCGGGCAGTTGCTCGTGGGCTGGCGAGTCGATGGCCGCCTCCGCGTCCGCGACGGCCTGCGCGATGGCCGCGTCATGCGCGATGGTGTACTCCGCGCGGCCCTGTGCCAGGTTCTTGAGCTGGAGGTACTCGGTGTTCCAGCGGTGCTGCACGGCCTGCGGATCACGCTGGGAGACAGGCGAGTTGAAGGTGCGGGCGAAGGCGCGCTCGGCATCGGACTCGAAGGTGCTGCGGATCGAGTCGAGCTGACTGTTCGTCAACTTGCCGTTGTAGCGCGGGGAGTCCAGTAGCTGGTGGAAGTCGTCCGCGAAGTCGGGGCGGACGGTGTCGAGGTGCTGCTCCTGGGTGATCTTCTCGTGCGCGAGATCGGCGCGGACCTGGGCCGCCGTGCCGGCCTGCTCGGCGGTGTCGAGGTGTTCGGCCGGGGGGAGTTCGCTCGTGAGGTGCTCCGGAGTCGCCGGTTGAACCGGTTCAACCGGCGACTCAACCGGCGACTCAGGCGTCGGCTCCGGTGCGGGCTGCGTGAGGTGCTCGGGGTGCGAGGGCGAAGGGCTGGGCACCGACGACGGCGCGCCCGGGTCCCGGGGCCCCGGGCGGCCCGGGGCGCCCGCCGCCTTGGCGAAGGCGTCCACGCTGGTCTGCTCGCTGCCGAGCCACTTGTCCACGTTGAGACTGCCGTCACCGGCGAGCTTGTCGTGCAGTTCGATCCAGTCGTGCTTGAAGTCCGCGATCTCCTGCGCGAAGCCGGAGCCGGCCGGGTCGCCCGCGTCGATCCCGTACGTGGCCGGGCCACCGAAGGCCTTGTCGAAGGCCTTCCCGGCGTCCCAGAGCGCCCCTTCGAGGTCGCTCTCGTGGGCGACCCGGCGGTCGGCGCCCTTCAGCAGGTCCGAGACGTCCTTGCGGAAGGCCTGGTAGCGGGGGTCCAACTTGTCGTTCACCAGCGGGCGTTCACCGGTCCGCAGGTCGCCGAGGTGCTGGTCCGCGAGTGCGGTGATCTTCGCCGCGTACTCGTCGCCGACCCGGCCGAGGCCCTCGTCGTCGGTGGTCAGGCCGTGGTCGCGGTAGAGCGTGTCGGTCATCGAGTGCAGGCTGTCGTCCAGCTCCTGGTGGAAGCGCAGCCGGTCCTCCAGGGCGTCCGGCTTCAACAGGTCGCCGGGCCGGCCGGGACCGCGCAGGTTCTCCGGCGTCGGCGTCAACTGGTAGCTGTGGTCGGCAAGATGGTCACGGATGGCCGAGCGCAGGTCGCTGTTCAGGCTCTCCTTTGCCTTGGTGACCACCTCGTCCGAGTAGCCGTGGTTCGCTCCCTCGTGGTCCAGCGCCGCATTGGCCTTCGGCAGCACGTCGAAGGTCAGCGAGAAGTGCGCCTGGAGGTCGGCGGTGGCGGCGTCGAGTGCGAGCTCCGCCTTCGGCTGCTCCTCGGAGAGGTAGTCGTGGAAGCCGCTGCCGCTCTGGTGGGCGTCGCCCAGCTTCTTCAGGACGTCGGCCCGGTAGCCGTCCACCGCGTGCGCGGGCAGCGCGCCGCCGGTCCGGGCGTCCGGCCCGGGGCGGTTGTCGCGCAGGGACTTCAGGTGGTCGAGCACATGGTCGGCGTGCTGCTGGACCTTGGCCGCGTAGTCGAAGCGCCCGGGCAGGCTCGCCGCCGGGTCGGCCGCCGGGTCCGCCGGCTCGCCGAGCGGCCGATCAGCTGCTTTGGTCAACTGGTCGGTGGTGTAACGGTCCTTGACCACCTTGACGGTCTCCGGATCGGCCCCCCGCGCGCTCGGGTGCTGGTCGACCTGGGTGTTGGAGCTGTCCTTCAGCTCCGACAGCTCGACCTTGCGGTCGAAGCGGGCGGGCAGCTCGTCCAGCCGGTGCGCGACCTTGTCGGCCCACTCCTGGTGCAGCGCACCGGCCTCGTCCGAGCTGAGCCCGTGCAGGTCGCGGCCGTCCAGCAGGCTGTGGAAGTCCTGCTTCAGCGCGCTGTCCACCTCAGAGAGCACCGAGGCGACGTCGTCCGGGCCGAGCTCGTCGTGGACCAGGCTCGATCCGCCGTCGCCCTCCCACTTCTGGAAGGCGGCGTCGACCTTGTCGGGCAGCGTCTCCAGGTCCCAGTTGCGGCGCTCGGCAAGGGAGATGACGTTCTCGGTGTGGGACATCAGGTTCTGCCGGCCCACGTCGATCAGGTGCTGGGTGGCGGCGTCCGGCGTGGGCTGCGGCCCCGAGTGCCGTCCAGCCGCCCAGCCGCCCGCGTCAAGCTTGCCGCCGGTGGCCACCTGGTCGTAGGCGGCGGCCCAGTCCTGGTGGAACTTCGCCTCCAGGTCGCCGACCGGCCCCTGCTTGCTCAGGCCCGGGTGCTCGTCCGTCATGCTGCGCCAGGCCGCGTGCGACTCCTCACTGACCTTCGGCAGATGCTCGGCGGCGCTGAAGAGCGAGGGCAACGAGCTTTCGACGCCCTTGAGTTCGGAGTCCAGCTTGCCGAGCGCGCCGTCCACCGCCCCCTTGCCGTAGCCCGCGCCGTTCAGCTCGGCGCGCAGGTCGGTGAGCACCGTGTGCAGCTTCACCGCGACCTGGTGCGACACCAGGTCCAGCGCCTCGGGCGAGGGCCGACTGCCGTCCGGTGCACGCCAGTTGGAGGCCGAGTCCAGCGTGGACCCGGTCTTCGGGCCGGCCGAGTCCTCAAAGCGGTAGCGGTCGGGCAGGGTGCTGGAGAGATCGTCGAGGTGCTGCTTCAGCCGGTCGGGCAGCGAGGGCCCGGCGCCGAGCGACTGCGGCTCGCCGGAGAGCTTGTCGAGCAGTGCGCCGGCGTCCTTGGCCGCCGCCGCGGCGGCGGCGCCGTGGGTCTGCGCGGATGGCAGCTCGCCGCCGCGGATGCTGTCCAGTTGCGCGTTGTGCAGGTCGTGCGCGGTCTGCGGCTCGAAGTCGTGCAGCTGCTGGGTGCTGTCCAGCTTGCCGTGCAGCCCCTTCATCAGCTCGTTCTCGATATCGCCCCAGGACTTGCGCACCGCAGAGAGCGCCTTGAGCTGCGCCTTCGCCTCGGCAGCCGGATCGCTGTGCGGCGCATCGCGGAGTTTGCCCAACTCGTCGTTCAGCGCCTGGTGGAAGGCGTCGTCGAGGTTCTTCAGCTGGTCGTTGTGCAGGGCGTCGAGCTCCTGCGGCTTCCACTCCGGGTGGGCGGTGCGCCAGCGGTCCAGCGTCTTGTCAAAGAGGCCCTTGGTGTCGGACAGCAGGTCGTGCGCGGTGGCGTGGAAGTCGCCCAGGCCGCGGACCCCGTAGGCGAGGTTCTCCAGGGTCAGATCCAGGTGGGTCTTTGCGCCGACCAGGTGGAACGGCTTGGACTCCAGCGGGCCGTGGGTCGCGTGGAAGGCGTGGTCCAGCTCGGAGCGGTAGGCGCTCGCGGCCTGCTCGATCGCACCGTCCGAGAGCCCGGCGTCCTTCCAGCCGACCTTGGCCTTGACGACCAGCTTGTCGGACTGGGCCGGCCAGCCCTCCTTGGCCAGGTGCAGCTCGCCGCGCCCGGGGAAGGTGCCGCCCAGCTGCTTGGCGCTCTTGCGGAACGCGTTGTCTGCCTTGCGCCAGTCGGACGGGCGGGTGCCCTCGCCGCCGAGTCCGTCGGTGTGCTCCTCGAAGGCGGCGCGCAGGTCCTGCTCGGCCTTGGCGTAGACCTCCTCGCGGGCGGTCGGGTCGAGCTTCTGCAGGCGCTTGGAGTGGCTGACGTTGCGGTCGAACTTCTGGCGGAACCGGTCGCGGGCCGCGTTGTACTTCTCCTCCAGGGCGAGCTTCTGGTGGTAGTCGGACTGGAGCTGCGTGGTCTTGTCGTGCCAGGCCTTCTGCTGGTCGGGCTCGCTGAAGTGCTCGTCGGGGGCGGTGTGTTCGGGGGCCGTGTGTTCGTGGGTGGGCTCGGCGTGGGTGGGGTCGGGGGCGGGCTGCGCGTGGGCGGGCTCGGCCGTCGCGGGTCGCTCGCCGGGGGCGCCGTCGTGCTCGCCGGGCCGGCCGGCGTCGCCCGCGCTGCCCGTGCCGCGCGCGCCAGCGTCCGCGTGGGTGGTCGTGTGTGGGTCCTCGCCGGGGGCCTTGGCGAGGTCGTTCGAGCTCTGGCCGGTCGGCGGCTTGGCCTCGGCGTCCGGCCGGACCGGGACGGGCTCCTCGGACCGGCTGGAGAGCGGCACCCGCTCGCCGGCACCAGCACCCGCACCAGCACCCGTACCCGCGCCCGCCGCCGGCTCGGCGGCCGCTGCGCCGCCGTCCCGGGTCGGCGCGGCGTCGGCCGAGGTGGCGAGCTTCTCGTTGCCGGTCGGCCGCACGCCGTCGTTGCCCGGTGCGGCCGAGGTCGCCGGCTCCTCCACCGCCTTCGGCGCGTCCGGGGCGGGCTGCGCCGTCCGTCCCGTCCCGGCGTCGCCAGCGCCGCTGACCGCGGTCTGCGTCTGCGGCTTGGCATCAGGCGCCGTGCCCGCAGGTGCTTCGCCGTCCCCGCTCGGCTGGACCGCCGGCCGCTCGTTCGGGCTCGCCGGCGCGGGCCGGGCGCCCTCGGCGGGCGTGCCCGGCTGCGGTCCGTTGTCCAGCCGGGCCGGCACGGGCGTACCGGTCGCCGGAGCGTCGGAGGTGGTGCCGCGCAGGCCGGGCTCGCCCGGCTCGCCGACCGCGGGGGAGTGCGCGCCCGAGCCGGTACCCTCGTCCGCGGGCGTGCGGACGGGCGGCGCCGAGGTCTCCGCCAGCGGCGAACCGTTGCTCTGCGGACCGGACGAGGTCGCCGAAGGGTCCGTCACGACCTCTGCGGGCCCGCTACCGGTGCCGACGGGCTCGTTGACCGGCGCCGGTCGCTCGGTCACCCCCTCCGGCGGGCCCACCGGACGGTTGACGCCGCCGGCCGTCGGCTCGATGACCGGCGCGGGCCGTTCGGTCACGCCCTCCGGCGGCCCGCCCGCGCCCGGTCCGGTGACGGTCTCGCTGCTGGTCGGCGCGTCCGTCACGGGCGCCGGTCGCTCGGGCACGTTCTCCGGCGGCATCGACACCGGCCGGTTGACGCCGTCGATCGGCACGTCCACGCCCGTCGTCGGATGCTCGGTGACCAGCGTGCTGTCCGGGCGCCCGGTGAAGCCGCCGTTCGGGACGTAGCCGCCCGGCTCGCCGCCGAGCACGGGGGTGACCGTCTCCACACCCGCCGGACCATGCACGGCCGGCCCGCCGCCCTCGGTGTGCACCCCGACGTTCGGCGTCGGCTCAGCGGTGTTCCCGAAAGTGTGGTCGCCGAGCTTGGTGATCACCGGTCCGGCGACCTCCGGGGCGTGCATCAGCAGCGGAAGCCCGCCCGCCAGCGCGAGGTTGGTGGCCTCGTTCTTCCAGAAGTCGGGGCTGCTGAAGTCGGTCGGCACGTGGTAGACGGCGTCGCCGATGGCCTGCGAGCCGAGGTCGATGCCCAGCTGGATGCCCGCCTGGCCGATCACGTCGACGACGACGTTGCCGGTGAACTTCACGGCCGACGGCAGGGCCTCGCCGATCGTGCTGCCGACGCTGGAGATGATGTCCACGAAGATGTCCGGCAGGATCTTCGACAGCGCGGCGCCGAGCGCCTCGCCGATCGCGCCGCCGAGGCCAGGGAAGAGCATCAGCGGCAGCGACAGGATGCTGCTGATCAGCCCCGCCAGGCCCTGGGCGTTGGACTGCGCCTCCTCCTGGGCCATCAACTGCACGATGTAGTCGCCGTAGGCGTTGATGTGGTTGCCGATGGCCACCGCCGAGGCGATGGCCGGCTGGAGCTCCAGGTTGTTCAGGTCGGTCCAGGTGTTCTCGACCACCATGTGCCCGTCGCCGGTCCACCGCATGCCGTGCATGGCGGAGTCCATGCCGCTGACCTGCTCCCAGAGCTGGTCGCTGAAGTCGATCCAGGCGTTTCCGAGGTCGTAGATCGGCGAGACGTCGAAATTCGGCTGGTAGTCGCTCAACGCTCATCCACCTTGGGGAACGGGGGTACGGAGGTACGCAGTTACGGAGGTCGGAGGTCGGAGGTCGGAGGTACGGCGGGACGGAGGTACGTGCGGAACGGGTCAGAAGACCTCGGCGATCGAGGTGAACGTCGGGTCGGTGATGTTGGTCGACTCGCCGCCGCCGGTGCCGCCGCCAACACCGTTGTAGGTGTTCCAGATCGCCGTGTCCGAGACGGAACCGGTGAAGTAGAACAGGTCGACGATCGCGTCCTCGGCCGCCAGGTAGTTGTTGCCGGCGGTGTCGAGCGCGGTGGCGACCCGGCCCAGGATGCTGTTCTGCTCGCTGGTCTGGTCGCCGCTCTTGCCGTAGAGCACCGTCAGGCAGGCCTGCAGCCGGTCGAAGAAGTCCTTGGCCTCCTGGGCGGTTTGGCCCGCCCAGCCCAGCTGCAGCGCGTCGAGCGTGGTGAAGATGGTGCTGATGTCCGACCCGATGCCCTGCAGCTGCACCAGCACCTGCTTGCTGAAGTTGAGCAGCAGCTCGGCGTCCACCGAGATGGTGGCGTCGACGCCCGGACCGGCGTAGACGGCGGGGGCTGGCGTGATCACGGCGGCTCCTAGGCTTTGCTGGTCTGGAAGTTGGCGGTGTTGGCCTCCTCGACCTGGACGTACTGGTCGTGGGCCGCGGTCATCCGGGTCACCATCTCGGCCAGCAGGTCGTTGAGGGCCAGCATGTCCTGGGTGAACTCGGCCTGGAAGCTGGCGAAGGACGTCCCGGCCGGACCGGTCCAGCAGCTCTCGGCCTGCTGGAAGATGCCGTTGATGATCGACACCTCGTTGGTGATCGAGTCCTTGCGGGCGCCCACGATCACGATGGCGTCGGCCAGTTGGGCCAGGTCGACCTTGAACTCGGCCGGAGTGATCGTATTGTCGCTGGCCACACTGCGCTCCTCACCGGTCCGGACTGCCCCGTGGCAGCACCCCCGCGCCCGATCGTAGGAGCATGCCCGCCACCAGGGCATTCCCCCTCTTTTGCGCACCCGCCGTCCCCGAACGGGGACTCTCGCCCTGCCCGCGCGCGCCCGCGACAATGGCCTTCAGACCGACCGGCAAATGGTGGGCGGCGTCGCGACGCCCGGGCTGTCGCCTGGACGGCTTCTCCTCAGTCTCCCTCCTTGCCCGGCAACGGGCAGGAGGGGCCCTCAGCTCCGCAGTGGCTCCCTCGTCGGCACCGCCCAGACTCGGCCCGGACGCCGCTCCTTCCTCCACCCACCATTTGCCGGTCGGTCTTAGACCGACTGCTCGCCGGCACCCCCGCGGAGGAACCGTGGCCTCGACACCCCACAACGCGCAGCACGGCCCACCGCGCAACGACGCCACCGACGGGCCCACCGCCGACTCCGGCGGCCCCTCGGGCCCCACGCCCAGCTACGTCCCCGACCCGTACCTGCAGGTGATCTGGGGCGACGCCCCGCTGATCGTCGGCACCACCGGCACCGGCAGCGGAAGCGCCGGCGGTCACCGCAACCACCCCGCCTTCATGGTGGACCTGGAGAGCATCCGGGACGCCGAGAACGGGATCCTGGCCCAGGCCCGCAGCTCGGTGGCCGGCTATATGCACCTCAAGGAGCTGGTCCGCTCCGCGATCGACGGCGGCACCGTCTTCGGCCAGCAGGCCACCGAGACCGTCTCGCACGACAGCAACTCGGTCTACTACGGCGTCTCCAACGGCCCCGGCCCCAGCATCCCCGACACCATCGAGGCCGACGGCCCGGTCCAGCAGGCCGCCAACGCCTACGCGGCCGCGATGAACCCCGTGATGAGCGAGGTGCTGCGCCAGATCGCCGACGCCCTCGAAAGCGTCGGCCAGTACGTGGTGGCCCTCAACGCCGCCGGCCAGCAGTACGCCTCCGCCGACCGCAACTCCTTCTTCCCCGACCCCCCGCCCCCGGTCGTCACCACCACGTAGCCCCGGGCCAACTCCACTGCGCTGACGGGGAAGTCGGCGTCGTCGACCTTTCGGGCCGGCGCAGCGAAGCGAGCGTGACCCTTGCCCGACCCGCATCCGTCGCGTCAGATTCCAACCGGGCGTCAGGCTGCTCTGATCCCTCCCGCCGGACCGGTCAGCGGGCGTACTCTCGGGCGAGGGCCTTGACATCTCAGGAGCGATCGATGACCGAGCTTCCCGCAGAGCTGACGACCGGCGAACGAGTGCGTTATCACCGCGAGCGACGCGGAATGACTCGGCCGGTCCTGGCCGGTCTGGTCGGTCGCTCGACTGAGTGGCTGAAGAAGATCGAGAACGGGGAGCGCCCGCTGCGCAACGTCGGCATGCTGGCACGCCTGGCTCAGGTGCTCCGCTTGGACGATATCGGCGCGCTGACGGGTACTCCCGGCGTGCTCCCGGCCGGATCGTGGGGGAAGCTCTCGCACTCGGCCGTGCCCGAGCTCCGGGAAGCCGTCCACGCTGGCGCGTTCCGTCGCCCGAACGACCTCCCGACCACCCTGGACGAACTCGCCGGCCGCGTCCGGCAGACCTGGAATGTGTGGCACGCCAGCGCCCACAACCGGACCGAGGTCGGCGCGGTGCTCCCCGATCTGCTGCTGACGTGTCACCACACCGCGAGGGGCCGTGAGGGGGCCGAGCGTCGGCAGGCGTACAAGATCCTCGTTGAGGCGTACGCGCTGGCTCAGATGTACGCCGCTCATATCGTGGAGCCCGAGCTGTACTGGGTGCTTGTGGACCGCGCGCGGATGGCTGCTGAAGAGTCCGACGATCCGGTGATGTTGGCCTTCTCAGCGTGGATCGCCGCCAACGGCCTTGCGAGCAGCGGCCACAGCGAGGAGTGCCTTCGGCTGCTGGCCGACGCCGCCGACTCCCTCCGGCCGCTGCTCGAAGACGGCTCGGAATTCCTCCGGGGAACGTTCGGCTCGATCGCGTTGAAGGCTGCGATGACGTCCGCCGAGGACGGCCGCGAAGGGGATGCTTGGCGGTGGTTCGGCGAGGCCGAGCGGACGGCTCAGCTAGCCCCAGGCTACTGGCACCCCTGGAGCGTCTTCGGGATTGCGAACGTGGCCGTCCACGGCGTCACCATGGCGGTTGAGCTGAAGACTCCGGGCTCGGCGCTCCGGCGTGCCTCAGAGGTGGACCCGGAGAGCGTCCCGAGTACTGAACGGCGCTCTCGCCTGTACATCGACGCTGCCCGGTCGGAGTACGCACGCCATGAACCGGCGGGCGCGGTTCACTACTTGAAGCGGGCCTTCGAGGTCTCGCCCGAGGGGGTCCGCTACGTGCCAGCTGGGCGCTCCCTGGTGCTTGAGCTGGCCCGCACCGCGACGGGTCCACTTCGGGCGGACGCCGTGGAGCTGGCCGAGGCGGTGGGGGTCGCGGCTTAGCCTATTCGGGCACTGGTACAGCTTGGGTCCGTCGCTCTGGCCGTTGGCCTCTACCTTCTGATGACTGATCAGGAAGGTAGAGGCCAATGCTCTATGAAGAGGACCGCATCCGGTCCAGGGCTCGGAATCGGGTGTCTGCCAAGGACTCCGCCGCGAACGATCTCCGGGCCGTACTGGAGGCCGCCGGGGTGTCGGTCAGGGTCCAGGGCGGGCCAGCCGTCTTCGAGGAGTCGGGTAAGTCGTGGGTGTCCGTGAGCAGCCTGGAGGAGCACGAGGCCGCAACGGTTGCCGAGCTGCTCCGTCTCGGGCTCGCCGCGAAGGCCGCCGCCACCGCCGAGGCAGTGGTGGCATGAACGAAACCCCGGAGATCGGGGCCGTCGTCGTGGATACCCGGAGCGAGAAGCTGGCGGTCGTGACGGACGTTGACGACGGTCGGCTGACCCTTCGGGAACCGGGCGGGGGCATGCGCGGCGAGTGGGAAGCGGTGAGGCAGCATCTCCGTCCGGCGGACCCGGCCGAGACGCTGCGGGCGCACGTCGCCGAGGCGAACACCACGATCCGGCGAGAGCTGGGCATCCCGTGACCACGAGCTGCAGGGAGCGCCTGCCCGGACGCTCCGGCGGGGGCGCTCCGGCGGGGGCGCCGCCCCGACCCCGGGAGGGGAGGGGCGGCGCTTGGGGGTGGGGTCAGTTGTACTGGATGCCCCACTTGTTGACGTTCGAGCTGAGCGGTGCCACCACGCGGGTGGTGTAGACCTTCGCGGTCGCGCAGTTGGTGTACTGGACCGTCTTGGTGACGTTGGCGTAGGCGGCCTCGTGGAAGAGCATCAGGCGGCCCATGGTGTTGCCCTTGACCGTGGCCGAGTAGCTCCAGGAGTTCGACTCCGTCCACGACTTGGCCACGCTGGCCCCGATGGTGGTGTCCACCTTGGCGAAGATCACGCCCGCGTCCGCGCCGACCGAGACCGAGAAGGTGGCGGTCCAGGTGCTGGTGGACGTCTTGTTGTAGGTGATGGTGACGCCCGGGTCCGCCCAGTCGCTGGAGACGTTGGTGGGCTCCCAGGTGGTGCCCGAGCCGGAGACGCTGTAGAAGTAGCCTCCGTTGCAGATCGGGTGGGCCGACGCCGGTGCCGCTCCGAGTGCGACAACTGCGGTGGTGGCCATGGCCGCTGACGCGAATGCGGCCGCTGTCTTGCGCATGTGCTATCTCCCCGTGGAAATTCAGGCTGATCGCCTGGAGAGGAAGGTAGAGATCATCGGTATCGCGCCGGTATCGCCGGGCGGGGCGGCCGGTTACGCCTCCGTCGGGTTCGGGACGTCGGCCGGGACCAGGGTCAGCAGGTCCTCGGTGGTGGGGGTGTCCAGGTCGGCCACGCGGCGGGCGTGGCGTTCGGTCATCCGCTGGAAGAGCTGGCGGGCGGTGCGACCGTTGCCGAAGCGGTCGTCGCGCGGCACGGCGGCGAAGTAGGCCTCCAGGGCTTGGCAGGTGGGGGCGGGGAGTTCGTAGCGGTGGCGGCGGGCGTTGTCCTCGACGATCTGCACCAGGTCGGCTGCCTCGTAGTCGTCGAAGACCAGGGTCCGGGCGAAGCGCGAGGCCAGGCCGGGGTTGGCGTCGATGAAGCGGCTCATCTCGTCGGGGTAGCCGGCCACGATCACCACCACGTCGTCGCGGTGGTCCTCCATCAGCTTGACCAGGGTGGCGATCGCCTCCAGGCCGAAGTCCGAGCCGCCCTGGCCGGCCGGCACCAGGGCGTACGCCTCGTCGATGAAGAGCACGCCGCCCAGCGCGCGCCGGAAGACCGCGGTGGTCTTCGGCGCGGTGTGGCCGATGTACTCGCCGACCAGGTCGCCGCGGTCGGTCTCCACCAGGTGGCCCTGCGAGAGCAGGCCGAGGGCGGCCAGGATCTTGCCGTAGAGCCTGGCCACGGTGGTCTTGCCGGTGCCGCTGTTGCCGGCGAAGACCAGGTGCCGGCTGAGCGGGGGCGGCGGCAGCCCGGCCTCGGTGCGCCGGCGGACCATCTGCATCAGCTTCACCAGCGTGCCGACGTCGTGCTTGACCCGCTCCAGGCCGACCAGCGCGCGCAGTTCGTCGAGGAGCTCCTCCAAGTCGCCTTCCTGGGAGGTGACTTGGGCGGTGACTTGGGCGGAAGTGGGAGCGAACGGGCTGGGCGCGGCGGCGCGACCCTGCTCGGGCAGCGAGCTGACCTTGACGTCCTCCACCCGGCAGTGCTCGAAGACCGGCGCGGCGTCCTCGGCGAGCTTGAGGTCCTCGTCGGTGGCGTGGATCCGGCAGCCGCGCAGGACGGGCGCGGCGCCCGCGCCGACGTAGAGCGCGGGGTAGCCGGTCGCGGTGATCGCGCAGTCGGCGAACAGGCCGAGGCCGCCGTCGCCGACGTAGACGCCGTTCTTGGCGGCGCGCGCCACCGTGACGGCGCGCAGCCGGGGGCGGGCGCCGGCCCAGAGCACCAGTCCGCTGCCCCCGGTGTCACTGATCTCGCAGTCGCTCAGCCAGGGCGCGGCGCGCTCGCCGATCAGCACGCCGGCCGAGCGGGTGCCGCGGATCCGGGTGTCGACCACCAGCGCCCCGCTGGCCTCGCCCAGCTCCAGGCCGGTGCCGGTGCAGGTGTCCACCTCGCAGTCGTCGATCAGCGGGCGGTGCTCGCCGGTGAGGCTGATCCCGGTGCCGGTGCGGCTGATCCGGCAGCGGCGGGCGGTCAGGTCGCCGCCCTCCACGGTGATCCCGGTCAGCTCGGCCGCTTCGACGGTGGTGTCCTGAGCGTCCAGCAGGGCGTGCTCGGTGACCCGCAGGCCGTGCTGCGGGGTGCCGCGCACCTCGCAGTCGCGCAGCGTGGCGTGTGCGCTGCCGGCCAGGTGGACGGCGGTGAAAGCGGTGTCGGTGATCGTGCAGCCGTGCAGCGCGAGCCGGGCGGTGCAGGCTGTGAAGACGCCGTTGGCGGCTGCCCGGGTGAGCGCGGTGCGCCGCAGTTCGGCGCGGGCGGAGCCGGTGACGGCGAGCGCGCTGTCGGCGCTGTCGCTGATGCTGCCGTCCAGCATCCGCAGCGCCGCCTCGCCGCCGACCAGCACGCCGGCCTTGCCGCTCTCGGCTATCCGGCAGTCGCGCAGCACCAGCACGGCCTGCTCGCCGACCTGGACACCGGTGCCGCCGGTACGCGCGATCTCGCAGCCGATCAGCGTGACGCCGTCCGCCATCACACCGTCGGCACCCTCACTCTCACCCTCACCCTCACCGGCACCGGCACCGGCACCGGCACCGGCACCGACGGCGAGCCGCCCCGCGCGGCCGCTGACGGTCAGGCCCTGGGCGTGGCCGTCGGTCAGCCGGCAGTTGCGCAGCAGCGGGCGGGCGTCGTCCTCGACCCGGACGGCCGCCGCGCTGGTGCCGGTGATCTCACAGTCGGTGTAGCCGCCGCGCGCCGAGGCGCGCACCAGCAGCCCGCTGCCGCGCACCTGGCTGATCCGCAGCCCGCTGACGACCGGCGCGGCGCCGTGCTCGACCAGCAGGCCGATCGCGTCGACGTCGCTGATGCTGCTCTGCTCGACGACGGCCCGGCTGTCGCCCGTCAGGTGCAGGCCGATGGCGCCGGTGGCGCCGAGCTCGCAGTCCCGCACGGTGGGCGCGGCGTCGCCGGAGACCAGCAGCCGGCCGCCGCTGATCCGGCACTGCGTCAGCAGCGTGCTGCCGCCGGTGATGGAGACGGCGGGTTGGTCGGGGTCGCCGCCCTGGACGTCGATGCCGCGGATCTCGCCGGCGCCGCCGAGGACGGTCAGCGCGATGCCGCGCCCGCCGGCCAGCGTGACGGTGCCGGGCCCCTTCTCGGCGACCAGGGTGATGCCGCGGTCCAGCACGATGTTCTCGGCGTAGCGGCCGGGTTGGACCGATATCACCGCGCCCGGCTCGGCGGCACGAACCGCCGAGCCGAGCGTGTGATGCGCCCCCCAGCCTCTGGAGGAGACCCGCAGCAGCCGGGTGCTCACGCGGCGGTGCAGCTGAGCCGGACGGGAGCTGCGGCGTGGTGGGCGTGCTTGGTGGAGGAGGTGTAGTCGATACCGGTGTTGACCATCTTGAGGGTCACGATCCCGGTGCTGACGTTGAACGCCCCCTGGTTGACCCAGCGGCCGCGGTTGTCGACCTGGGACATGTTGAACGTGCCCTGCGGGGTGAAGTTCATGCCGTAGGCGTAGTTCGCACCCCAGAAGAAGTACTGCGTGGGATCGCCGCCGACGTAGGTGATGTCGGAGTTGTCCGGGACGTAGATGGAGAACGCGCAGGTTGCCGAGGTGAACGACTTGCTGAAGTCCCAGCGCCACAGCACGCCCTGGCTCGCGTCGTACTTGTTCGCGTCGCCCGACATCGGCTCGGAGTCGTAACTGCCGTTGCAGCCCTCGCCCTTGTAGCCGCCGTCGCTGGAGGTGAGCCAACCGCCGATGCCCAGCGTGTAGTCGGCGTCCTTGGTGTAGAAGGTGCCGCCGTTGCAGCCGGGGCCGGCCACGGCCGTGTAGCCGGGCTTCGCGGCGAGGGCCTGCGGGGCGGCGGGCATGGCGGCGGGCTGGTTGGCCGGCGCGGCGGCGGGTGCGCCCTGCGGAGCGGCGGCCTGGGCGTTCGGCACGGTCACCGGTTGGCCGGGCTGGCCGCCGAGGGGCAGCGCGCCGCCGACGGCGACCGGCGCTGCGGCGGGCTGCGGCACACCGCCCGGTGGCACCGGCGTGATCGGCGGAGCGGCGACGAGCGAGGGAGCGGCGCCGGCCGGGTGGGTCGGGGCAGCGGGGTGGGCGGACGGCTGGACGGCCGCGGACGCCTTGCCGTCGCCGCTGGCGAGCGCGCCGACCACCAGCGCGCCGAGCCCGGCGACCACGGCGACGGTTGCCCCGATGGCCAGCAGCCGCTTGCCCGAACGTGCCTGGTCGCCCTCGGGGCGGACACCGCCGATGAAGGCGGAGATGAAACCGTGCCGGTCCGCCTCCTCCATCGGCCCGCCCGGAGCCGGAGCCGGAGCCGGAGCCGGGGCGGCGGTGGGCGCGACCGCGGGGGTGTCCGCAGCGGCGGCCGGTGCCGTCTGCTGGACGGGAATCCGCCGGGTCCGGGGGCCGTCCGAGGGGCCGTCCGAGGGGACGGCCGCCGGGGTTCCCGAGGCGGTCGGCTCTGACGATGTTTCCTGCTCGGACACGTGCTCTCCCCATTCGCGGACGGACTCGTTGTGTGGTGGGTCCGTTGCCCCGGACCGGCCAGGGCTTGTGACCCGGAGATTATCGGTGCCAGTGTTTGCGACGGACCGACAATCGTTAAGGCGCGATGAACTCATGACGTTGGTTGGGCTAACAAAATCGCGGCCCGGAGCAGCCGGCCGGCAGCTCGGCGGCGTTCTCGCAGCCTCTCGGCAGCGGTTGCCCGAAGGGGCAAACGCGCTTCCCAAAAGCCCTTCTGATGAACTGTCAGCTCAGTTCGACGGGCTCTTCGGAGGGGCTTTTCGGCTGTCGGAGTGGTCTGCACCTGGTCGAGGCCCGCCGACGTTCGCGTGCGGCATGCTTGCTCTCGCCGGGGGACCGTTCACAGAGCTGGAGGCAGGCTCGTCATGTCCGACGTATCGCAGATCGCCATCATCGAGCACCAGAACCTCGCCCGCTACGGCATGGAGCAGGTGCTGTCGCAGCACCCGGCGTTGCGGGTGGCCGCCACCGTCTGCGAGGTGCGCGAGTTCGCGCTGCCGGCCGGGAGGCTGGACGCCATCGTGTTCGGTCCCGCGCCGCACGCCGACGACACCGCCGAGTCGATCCGGACACTGGCCGCCCTCTCGAACGTCCTGGTCATCTCGGACTTCGCCGGCCCGCACCGGCTGGTCACCGCGATCCGGGCCGGCGCCCTGGGCTGTGTGACCAAGCAGGTCGGCGACCAGGAGTTCGCGCTGGCCGTACGGACGGTTGCGCTGGGCGGTTTCCACGTCTCGCCGGCCCTCGCGCCGCGCCTGCACAGCGAGTTGAACGACCTCGGGCCCTCCGAACACCGGGTGCTGGCGCCGCGTGAGCTGGAGACCGTCCGCTGGCTGGCCGACGGGCTGACGCACGGGCAGATAGCCCGCCGGATGGGCCTGACCGAGGCCACCGTCAGCACCTACGTCAAGCGCATCCGGTCCAAGCTGAACGTCGGCAACAAGGCTGACCTGACCCGTACGGCGATCGAACTCGGCCTGCTGGAGGGCGACTTCGAGCCGTCCACGCCCGGTCGCTCGCCGGCCGGCCGGGTGCTCGCCGCCGCCCGCTGACCGGCCGTCCGCTGACCGGCCGTCCGCTGACCGGTCGGCGCACATCGGGCGGCTCAAAGGTGCCTGCCCATCCCGACCAGGGCGCCGAACACGCCGAAGCCGGCCAGCATCAGCGGGATGCTCAGCGCACCCAGCACGGCCCCGGCGGTGGCGAACCACTCGGGTCGCGGCAGCGCGCGCAGGTCGCGGCGCAGCAGGCGGCGCAGGCCGTAGCCGAGCATCGCCAGGCCCACGGTGGCCAGTGCGGCCGGCACCGTCCAACCGGGCCAGTGCAGGTGCGTGGGGCCGGTCAGCAGCAGGGCGAACAGGCCGGCCGCGCCGGCGGCGGCGCCGGGGACCACCTCGACCACCACCTTGGCCGAACCGGCCCGCAGCAGCAGCGCCACACCCAGGCAGCCGGCGATCGCGGCGCCGTACACCGAGCGCGAGCCGCCCAGCAGGACCAGCGAGCCGCCCAGCACCAGGGCCAGCAGGATGCCCCAGGCCGCGAGCAGCGCCATGGCGGTGCGCACCGCAGCCCGCACCTGCTCGCCCTCGTCCGCGCCCTCGCCGGCATCCGGGCGGCGGCGAAAGGCGGTGGCGACGATCCGCCCGGCCGTCGCGGGGGCCGCGGTGAGCAGCAGGAAGGCGACGATGGCCAGCACGGCCGCGCACTGGTCGGCGTCCGCGCGCAGCGCCGCCAGCAGGCCGGCCGAGCAGGCGCCGATCGCGGCGGCCACCAGCACCGCCAGCGTGGTGACCCCGCTGGCGGCGGCGTAGGCGAGCGCGGCGCCGAGCAGCAGGCCGCCCGCCGCCGCGGCGGCGGCCAGGCCGTCGCCGGTCATCGCCGGATGGGCGCCGGTGGTCAGCGCGGGCGACCAGCGGACCGCCACCAGCGCCCAGCCGGCCACCGCGAGCGCGGGGATCGAGCAGAGCGCGAGGAGCACCCGCACCGCGACCGGAACGGACCACCGCCGCTCGCGGGCGACCCAGGCCAGCAGCGGCGCCAGCAGCCCGCCGGCCGCGGCCACCGCGCCGACCACGGCGGTCGGTACGGCAGTCGGTACGGGCTGCGCGACGGCGAGCGCCAGCACGGCGGCCACCAGCCAGGCCAGGCCGCTGAGCAGCACGGTGGTGGCGCGGCTGACCGCGTTCCACGGCCTGTCCAGGAACTGGCCGGAGGCCTGCGCCACCTGCTCGGCGACGTCCAGCACCAGCGGCTCCTCGAGCTCGCCGGTCAGCAGGTCGCGCAGGTAGAGCACCTGGCCGTCGGCGATGCCGAGTTCGGCCAGCGAGCGCTCCGGCGGGAACGGGCCCCGCAGGCCGGTCGCCAGCGACCAGGCCGGCGGCATGAGGTCGTTCTCCTCCAGCGCGCACAGCTTCGCCAGGTCGTCGACGTAGTCCGTGATGGGCGCTCCGGCCGGAACCGCGAGGTCCAGCTGCCGGCGGTCGCCGACCACGGTGATCCGGCAGTACTCGTCGGCCATGATGTGCGGTCAGATCCTTTCGGGGATACGGGAGTTGGGTCTAGGAGGACTGGTGGCGCCAGGTGGAGACGTTCGCCCACTCCGCGTCGGAGTAGTTGGTGAAGTTGACGTTCATCACCGCCGCGACGTTGCCCAGCACGCCGTCGGGCCCGAACAGGCCCTGCGCGGCGGTGTTCCACTCCTGCTGGAGGATCTCGTAGTCGGCGGCCGCCTCACTGGTGCTCCAGGTGTCCTTCAGTGGACCCAGCAGGGTGATCAGCCGCTGCAGCTCGCCGATGATCTCCTCGGCGGAGGCGTGGATCCGCGGTCCGACCTCGCCCAGCTGCGCGTGGACCAGGATCGATGTGCCGTCGTTGACCGGCATGGCTACTCCTCGGTACTCAGGACTCAAGTCTCAAGGGCGCCAAGGTGATTGGCGCCGAAGGGGAATGCCGAAGGGGAATGCCAGGGGGAGCGCTCAGCCCATCCGGAGCGGCGGCAGCTCGCTCTGCAGCTGGTTGATCTTCTGCATCGCGGAGTCCTCGGACTGGGAGTAGTTGACGTAGGTGCCGCGCAGGCCCTGGGCGATGCCGGTGAGCGCCTGGTGCAGCATGCCGGCGTAGACGTCCCACTCCGCCATGTAGACGTCGAAGGCCTGGTGGGCGCCGCCCTGCCAGTACTGCTCGACATTGGTGCGCACATAGGCCTTCAGCGCGTCCAACTGCTCCTGGATCGTGGTCGCCGTGTTGTCGACCTGGACCGAGGCGATCTGGACCTCTTCGGGGGTGACCCGAAAACCACTGGTCGCCACGCCCGGCTGCCCCTGCTCGGCCATCCGTCTGCCCTCTTCCGTTCCGCTGCCCGCCGTCCGCCTACCTGCGGCCAGCCTGCCAGCGGACGCCGGACGCCCGGCAGTCCCCCGTTCTGATGTCCCAGCCGTCCCCCTCTCCAGCCGCTTCAGGTGGCCGATTTCGACTGAATCTCCCGTCCCGGCCCGCCGCCTGCTACAGTCGTGGTAGTTGCAGTTGTGGTTCCCATGAACTTTGTGTGCGCCTGCTGGTTTGTGACCACCAGGCGCCTTTTTGTTTTTTCCGGCTCTTCCCCGGATGGATCACCGCGGCGACGCGGAGTCCGCACAGTGCGGATTCCGGTCACCCCTTGAAGGAGAATTTCAATGGCTCAGGGCACCGTGAAGTGGTTCAACGCGGAAAAGGGTTTCGGCTTCATCGAGCAGGATGGTGGCGGCGCTGACGTCTTCGCCCACTACTCGAACATCCAGGCCAACGGCTTCCGCGAGCTGCTTGAGGGCCAGAAGGTCGAGTTCGACGTCACGCAGGGCCAGAAGGGCCCGCAGGCCGAGAACATTCGTCCGCTCTAATTTTTCATACTGCATAGGCACCCGCCGCGCAGCAGGGGCCCGCACCGCGCATATGCACGGAGCGGGCCCTCGGCGTTTTCGCCGCCTCGACGGCTCTCGCCTGTCGTGGAGTTCACATTTCTGGCTCGTTCTTGCGATGTCCGCGCGCCCTTGCGCAGCGGAGCCTTCCCGGAGACGTGCCATCCTGAGGAAGGTTTTCGCATGAATCGTTCCACTGGTTCCTCGTACCGACGTTCCGAACCCCGTTCGGGCTCGCGTGGCGATTTCGGTTCGCGCTTCGGCGGCGGCAGCAGCGGCAGCGGCGGTGGCGGGGGCGGCGCACGGCGCCCGTCCGGTCCGTCGAGCCGTCAGCACCGCGCCCCGCAGGGCGAGTTCGCGCTCCCCGTCAGCACCACCCCGGCCCTGCCGGCCGTCGAGACCTTCGACGAGCTGGAGATGCCCCGCGCCCTGCTCTCGACGCTGGCCCGCCAGGGCGTCACCGCGCCGTTCCCGATCCAGGCCGCCACCCTGCCGAACGCGCTGGCCGGGCGCGACGTGCTCGGCCGCGGCCGCACCGGCTCCGGCAAGACCCTCGCCTTCGGCCTGGCCGTGCTGGCCCGGATCGCCGGCGGCCGCGCCGAGCCGCGTCAGCCGCTGGCCCTGGTGCTGGTCCCCACCCGCGAGCTCGCCCAGCAGGTCACCGAGGCGCTCACCCCGTACGCGCACTCCGTGCGGCTGCGGATGGCCACCGTGGTCGGCGGCATGCCGATCAGCCGCCAGGCGCAGGCCCTGAGCCGCGGCGCCGAGGTCGTCGTCGCGACGCCCGGCCGACTCAAGGACCTGATCGAGCGCGGCGACTGCCAGCTCGGCGAGGTCTGCATCACGGTGCTGGACGAGGCCGACCAGATGGCCGACATGGGCTTCCTGCCGCAGGTCACCGAACTGCTGCGACAGGTCGCCCCGGACAGCCAGACGATGCTCTTCTCGGCCACCCTGGACCGCAACGTGGACGCCCTGGTGCGCCGCTTCCTGCGCGACCCGGTCACCCACTCGGTGGACCCCTCGGCGGCCACGGTCAGCACCATGGAGCACCACCTGCTGCACGTGCAGGGCCACGACAAGAACGCGGCCATCGCGCATATCGCCTCGCGCGAGGGCGGCGTGATCATGTTCACCGACACCAAGCACGGCGCCGACCGCCTGGTGCTCGACCTGCTCGCCAGCGGTGTGCGGGCGGCGGCGCTGCACGGCGGCAAGTCCCAGCCGCAGCGCACCCGGACCCTGGAGCAGTTCCGCGCCGGGCAGGTGACCGCGCTGATCGCCACCAACGTCGCCGCCCGCGGCATCCACATCGACGGCCTGGACTTGGTCGTCAACATCGACCCGCCGAGCGACCACAAGGACTACCTGCACCGCGGCGGGCGCACCGCCCGGGCGGGCGAGTCCGGCACGGTCGTCACCCTGGTGCTGCCCAACCAGCGCCGGTCGATGGCCCGGATGATGTCCGTCGCCGGCATCACCCCGCACTCCGCCCAGGTCCGCTCCGGCGACCCGGAGCTGGCCCGGATCACCGGCGCCTGCGTCCCCACCGGCGTGCCCGTGGTGGTCCCGGACCCGGTGGTCGAGCGCCCGCGCCGAGGCCCCGGCGCCGGCCGCAACCGCCGCAGCCGTCCCGCCTACGCCGGGCGCGGTGGCCAGGGCGGTCAGGGTGGTCAGGGCGGCTCGACCAGCGCCGGCGGCTCGACGGGCTCGGTCGGCTCGCGCGGCGGCTCGCAGCGACGCACCGCCTCCACCGGCCGGTCCGAGCGCCCGTCCCGTCCGGAGCGGGCGGACCGCTCGTAACGGTCTGAGCGGTCAGGCGGGTTGCGAGCGCTCGCAACCCGCCCGAGTGCTCGTAACCACCTGTGCGAAGGCGATCCGCTGATCACCCGTCGGATGTATCCGGGCAAACCCGTTCAGACCTCGTCGGCGCTGGGCAGGATCGCTCAGGTGGTCAACCCGGTGGACCACCGCGAGACCCTCGGAAGGGACACCGATGACGGAACTCCTGGTGGAGCTCAACCAGACGCGGATCGACGGCGAGGACATGGCCGTCGTGCTCAGGCTGCTCGGCGACCTCGCGCACGAGGTGGAGCCCGCCCAGCAGCGCGGCAACGAGCACGGGGACAACTGGGTGCTCTACATCCACTGGATGTCCAGCGCGCCGGTCCCGGCGGCGCTGGCGACCGGCCTGCCGCTGGCGGCGGTTCGGATACGCGACTACTTCACCGGCCGGGGCAAGCTCCCGCCCATGCGCGTGGAGCTGCTCGACGCGGACCGGGCGCCGCTGATGCGCATCTCGCCGTGACCCGGTCGGCGGACTGACCGCGCCGACTCCCTGACCGGCGGGCGTCAGTCCCCGGACGGCGGCGCGGCGACCTCCAGCCAGACGGATTTGCCACTCCGGTCCGAGCGCACGGTGACCCCCCAGCGCAGCGACAGGCGGGCCACGGTCACCAGGCCGTGCCCGCCGGGCCGCCCGGGCTGCAGCGGCAGGCGGGGCCGCGGCTGCTCGGGACTGGCATCGGTGACCTCCACCCGCAGCGCGTCCGTGGTGCCGTGCAGCAGCAACTGCTGCGGCCCGCCGGCGTGCTGGCAGGCGTTGGTGACCAGTTCGGAGACCAGCAGCAGGACGTCGTCGGCCATCGCCTGCTGCTCCTCGTCGCCCGCCGGGAGCCAGCCCCAGTCCAGCAGCGCCTGCCGCGCGAAGTCCCGGCAGCGGCCGACCACGCCTCTGGTGCCGAACAGGGCGAGCCGGCGGACCTGGCCGCCGCGCGGTAGCCCGGTGAGCACGGGTCGCGTGCTGGGCGCCTCGGGCCGGCCGGTGCTCATCTGCCCTCACCCGTTCGATTCGACGTGCCGTGCGGCCCGCCAGCGGGGGCCGCGGTACTCATACGGCTGCCCGCCGCACCGGCCTTCAATCGCGCCCGGCCTTCAATCGCGCCCGGCCTTCAATCGCGCGCGGGCCGCCGTTCAGCCGCGCGGGCCGCCGTTCAGCCGCCCGTGCCGCCGTTCAGCTGAGCGTCACCCCGCGCAGCACCAGCAGTGCGACGTCCAGCGCGGCCAGCCCGAGGGCGGCCAGGAACGGGGTGCGCCCACGGGTGGCGGCCGACCCCGTGAGCAGCGCGAGCGCGGCTGCGCCGGCCAGCGTCGCCCAGCCGCCCACCCCGACCCGGCCCGGCGGTCCGAGCACCAGCACCACCGAGGCCGCAAGCAGCGGACCGGCGGCCAGCACCCGGGCCCACCCGCGACCCAGCCGCTGCGGCAACCCGCGCACGCCGGCGCGCAGATCGTCCTCGATGTCGGGCAGCACATTGGCGGCGTGCGCCCCCGTCCCGAGCAGCGCGCCGGCCGCCGTCGCCCAGCCGGCGGGCCAGGGGTGGCCGGGCAGCGCGAGCGTGACGAAGGCGGGCAGCAGGCCGAAGGCGAGCGCGTAGGGCAGCCAGGAGAGCACCGTCCGCTTGACGCCCAGGTTGTACGCCCACGCGGCCGCGACGCCGACCAGATGCGCGCTGCCTGCCGACAGCCCGTTCGCCAGTGACAGCGGCACGCACAGCGCGAGCGCGCCGCCCGCGGCCAGCGCCACCGCGCCCGGGCGCGCCGCGCCGGTGACCAGCGGCTTGTCTCCCCGCCCGGCGGCGACGTCCCGGCGCAGGTCGACCCGGTCGTTGCACCAGCCGATCGACAGCTGCCCGGCGAGCACGGCCGCACCGGCCAGCAGGCTGCCCGCCGCCCCGCGCCCACTGCCCGCCGCCAGCGCGACCGCCACCGCCGTGACGGCGAACGCGGGTGCGGGGTGCGCGGCGAGCAGCAGCCCGCGCGCCGAACCGACCGCCCGCGCGGCCTCGATGCTGTACATCCCGGCATCGTAGATCGGACGAATTGCCGAGCAGCAGCCGATTCCTGACGATTCGTCCGGTCGGCCCTAGGCTGACCTGATGACGCGAATCGCCGCTGTTCAGGGAGTACTCCCGGCACACCGCTATGAGCAGGGCGAGATCGCCGATGCGCTGGCCGCCGTCTGCCTCCCCGACCCCGCCGTTATTGGGGACGCCGCCGACCGGGCGGTGCTGGACCGGGTGCACCGCAGCGCCGCGGTGACCACCCGCCACCTGGCGCTGCCGCTGGAGCGCTACGGCGAACTGAGCGGTTTCGGGCAGGCCAACGACCTGTTCATCGAGGAGGGCCTGCGGCTGGCCGAACAGGTGCTGCTGGCTGCGCTGGACGAGGCCGCACTGCCCGCGCACGCGGTGGACCTGGTGGTCTCCACCTCGGTGACGGGCATCGCCGCGCCCTCGCTGGAGGCCCGGCTGGCCGGCCGGGTGGGACTGCGGCCGGACGTGAAGCGGGTGCCGATCTTCGGCCTGGGCTGCGTGGCGGGCGCGGCGGGTCTGGCCCGGCTGCACGACTACCTCCAGGGCCACCCCGAGCAGGTCGCGGTGCTGCTCTCGGTCGAGCTGTGCTCGCTGACCCTGCAGCGCGGCGACGCCACCACCGCCGGCCTGGTGGCCGGCGCGCTGTTCGGGGACGGCGCGGCCGCGCTGATCGCCGTCGGCCGCGACCACCCGCTCGCCGCCACGGCGGGCGGGCCGACCGTGCAGGCCACCCGCAGCCGGCTCTACCCGGGCACCGAGCGCGCGCTCGGCTGGGACATCGGCGACAGCGGCTTCAAGATCGTGCTCGGCGCCGAACTGCCGGAGCTGGTCCGCCTGCACCTCGGCGAGGAGGTCTCCTCCTTCCTCGCCGAGCACGACCTCAAGCCCTCGGACATCACCGGCTGGGTCTGCCACCCGGGCGGCCCCAAGGTGCTGGAGGCACTGCGCGAGGCACTGGACCTGGACGCCCAGGCGCTGGAGCTCACTTGGCGCTCGCTGGCGCGGGTCGGCAACCTCTCCTCCGCCTCGGTGCTGCACATCCTGCGCGACACCCTGGCGCTGCGCCCGCCACCGCCCGGCACACCCGGGCTGCTGGTGGCGATGGGGCCGGGCTTCTGCTCCGAACTCGTCCTGCTGCGCTGGTAGGCCGGGACGATGACGGCCTACACCGTGCTGATCCTGCTGGTCGCCGTCGAGCGGCTGGCCGAGCTCGTCGTCGCCCGTCGCAACGCCGCCTGGAGTCGGCACAGCGGCGGCGTCGAGTACGGGCGCGGCCACTACCCCGTGATGGTGCTGCTGCACACCGGTCTGCTGGCGGGCTGCCTGGCCGAGGTCCCGCTCGGCGCACGGCCGTTCCTGCCGGCGCTCGGCTGGCCGATGCTGGCGCTGGCGCTCGTCGCCCAGCTGCTGCGCTGGTGGTGCATCCGGACGCTGGGCCCGCGCTGGAACACCCGGGTGATCGTGGTGCCCGCGCTGCCGCTGGTCACGGCCGGGCCGTACCGGCTGCTGAGCCATCCCAACTACCTCGCCGTGCTGGTCGAGGGCGCCGCGCTGCCGCTGGTGCACACCGCCTGGCTGACCGCGACCTGCTTCACGCTGCTCAACCTGCCGCTGCTGGGTGTCCGGCTGCGCTGCGAGAACGCGGCGCTCACCCGCTGCGCCGCCGGGGCGATGAGCGGGTGATCCGGTGATCGACCTGCTGATCGTCGGCGGCGGGCCGGCCGGTCTGGCCACCGCGATCCACGCCGCGCTGGCCGGCCTGGAGGCGGTGGTCCTCGAACCGCGTCCGGCACCGATCGACAAGGCCTGCGGCGAGGGCCTGATGCCCGGCGGGGTGCGGGAGCTGGCCGAGCTGGGGGTCGCCGTCCAGGGCCGTCCGCTGCGTGGCATCCGCTACCTGGACGCCGGCCGCCGGGCCGAGGGCCGGTTCACCGGGGGCGAGGGTCTTGGCGTGCGGCGCACCGACCTGCACCGGGCGCTGTCCGTACGGGCGGCCGGCCTGGGCGTCCCCGTCCTGCCGCTCAAGGCCGGTCCGCTGCGCCAGGACGCCGACACCGTCGGCACGGCCGGCCTGACCGCGCGCTACCTGGTCGCGGCGGACGGCCTGCACTCGCCGATCCGGCGCTCGCTGGGCCTGCGGCTGCCCGACCCGCGCCCGCCCCGGTACGGGCTGCGCCGGCACTTCGCGCTGGAGCCCTGGACGGACTGCGTCGAGGTGCACTGGTCGGCGCGGGCCGAGGCCTATGTCACCCCGCTGGGCCCCGAGTTGCTCGGCGTGGCGGTGCTGACCGCCGACCGCGCGCCCTTCGCCGAGCAGCTGGCCGCCTTCCCCGCGCTGGCCGAACGGCTGCACGCAGCGCCGGCCGGCGCGGTACGCGGCGCCGGGCCGCTGCGCCAGCCCGTCCGGGCCCGGGTGGCCGGGCGGGTCCTGCTGGTCGGCGACGCCGCCGGCTACCTGGACGCGCTCACCGGCGAGGGCGTCTCACTCGCCCTGGCCGCCGCCGCCCGCCTGGTGCACTGCGTGCGCGCCGACCGGCCGCAGGCGTACGAGCGGGCCTGGCGGCAGGTCTCCCGGCGCCACCGGCTGCTGACCGGCTCACTGCTGGCCATCCGCGCCCGGCCGCGCCTCGCGCGGCGGATCGTCCCCGCCGCCGCCCTGCTCCCGCCGGTCTTCGCCGCCCTGGTCAACCAGTTGGGGTGAGACCGGCCCCGGCGGGTACGCGCAGGGAATGAGGCCCGTGAACGCACCCCCCGCGCCCGGTCTGACCGGTCCGACCGGTCTTCGGGTGCTCTCCCTGATCACCGCGGCGGCGCTGGCCGTCGACGCGTATGTGCACGCCGACCTGGCCGCCCGCTACGACCCGATCAGCGCCAGCCTCAGCCAGGGCGACCTGTTCCGGATCGAGGCCGCCGCCGCCTCGCTGGGCGCGCTGCTCATCCTGCTGCGCCCGGCCTCCCGCCTCCTCTGGGCCTACGCCGCGCTGGTGCTGACCAGCGCGCTGGGCGCGATCCTGCTCTACCGCTACGTCGACGTCGGCGCACTCGGCCCGCTGCCCAACATGTACGAGCCGGTCTGGTACCGCGAGAAGGGCTACGCAGCCGTGGCGGAAGGCATCGGCACAGCCGCCGCCCTGGCCGGCCTCACCCTCGCCATCCACCACCGCCACGTCGCCCGCCATCGCCACTGAGGGCTCAGCTGATCGGCTTGTCGAGGATCGCCTTGGTGTGACTGAAGGTGTCGATCGAGTACTCGCCGTGGTAGCGGCCCATGCCGCTCTCGCCGACGCCGCCGAACGGCAGCTCGGGCACCGCCAGGTGGGAGACCGGCAGGCCGAAGGCGAGGGCGCCGGAGGAGGTCTCCTCGGTCAGCCGCTGCTTGGTCTGCTCGGAGTCGGTGAAGGCGTAGAGCGCGAGCGGCTTGTCGCGCTCGTTGACGAAGGCGATTGCCGCGTCCAGGTCGGGCACCGCGATGATCGGCAGGATCGGACCGAAGATCTCCGCCTGCATCACCGGCGACTCGGGGGAGACGTCGGCCAGCACGGTCGGTGCCACATAGCGCTCGGCGCGGTCGTGGCCGCCGCCGGTGACCACCCGGCCGTCTGCGAGCAGCGCGGTGAGCCGGTCGAAGTGCCGCTCGTTGACCACGCGCCCGTACGAAGTGCTGAGCGCCGGGTCCTCGCCGTAGAGGGTGCGGACGGCCTGCGCCAGGTGCGACTCCAGCGCGGTGGCGGTGTCGCCGATGGCGAGGATGTAGTCGGGGGCCACGCAGGTCTGGCCGGCGTTGAGGAACTTGCCGCGGGCGATCCGCTGCGCGGTGGCGGCCAGGTCCACGCCCGGCTCGACCAGCACCGGGCTCTTGCCACCGAGCTCCAGGGTGACCGGGGTGAGGTTCTTGGCGGCGGCGGCCATCACGATCCGGCCGACCGCGCCGTTGCCGGTGTAGAAGATGTGGTCGAAGTGCTGCTCCAGCAGCGCGGTGGTCTCCGGGACCCCGCCCTCGACCACGGTGACGACCTCCGGGTCCAGGTAGCGCGGCAGCAGCTCGGCCATCGCCGCCGAGGTGGCCGGGGTCAGCTCGCTGGGCTTGACGACGGCGGTGTTGCCCGCCGCCAGCGCGCCCACCAGCGGCGCGAGGGCCAGCTGCAGCGGGTAGTTCCACGGCGCGATGATCAGCACCACGCCCAGCGGGTCGCGCACCACCCGGGCCTGGGCCGGCAGGAAGGCGTCCGGGACGGCGGCCGGGCGGGGGCGCAGCCACTCCTCCAGGTGCTGGACGGTGTGGTCCAGCTCGTTCAGGGTGAAGCCGACCTCGCTGCGGTAGGCCTCGGCGGGGCTCTTGCCCAGGTCGGCGAAGAGGGCCTGCTGGAAGGCCTCGGTCTGCTCGGTGAGCAGCGCGCGCAGGGCGCGCAGCTGCTCGAGGCGCCAGGCGAGCGGCTTGGTGCGGCCGGAGGTGTAGGTGGCGCGCAGGCGGGTGACGGTGCTGGTCGGGTCGGTCATCGGGGGCTCCTGGAAGGGGGGTTGGGCGGGGGCGGGTCAGGCCTTGACCGTGACGGCCTCGGCCGGGGCGCTCCCGGCCACCGGGAGGGCGGCTCCGAGCGGGCGGTGGTGCTTGCTCAATCCCACCAGGGCGACGACGGCGGCGAGCAGCAGCGCACCGGCGGCGATCACGAAACTCAGGGTGAACTGGCTCTCGGCGGGCAGCGCGATGCCGAGCTTGGCGTAGCTGATCGTCTTGGAGGCGAGCAGCGAGGTGACCACCGCGCTGGCGATCGAGCTGCCGACGGAGCGCGAGATGGAGTTGATGCCGTTGGCGATGCCGGTCTGGTGCAGCGGCACGCTGGCGGCGATCAGGGCGGGCATCGCGGCGTAGCCGAAGGAGATGGAGATGCCGGTGAGCATGCCCGCGATGATCACGGCGGGGCTGGAGCCGTGGCCCCAGGCCAGCCAGGCGAAGCCGGCCACGCCGACCAGGGCGCCGATCGCCAGGGTGAAGCGGGCACCGATCCGATGCACCAGCTTGCCGCCGAGCGGGGCGGCGGCCAGCGAGATCAGCGCGCTGGGCAGCAGGTACTCCACCGAGGCGCGCAGCACGGAGGCGGTGAAGCCGTAGCCGGCGATCCGCTCGGGCATCTGCACCAGGTAGGAGATGCCGATGAACTGGGCGAAGGAGGCGAAGCCCACGAAGAGGCCGGTCAGGTTGGTGAAGAGCACCTGGCGGTGGACGAACATCCGCATGTCCACCAGCGGGTTGGCGACCCGCAGTTCGACCAGGACCCAGACCGCGGCCATCACGACGGCGCCGACCAGGCACCCGATGGTCCGGCCCGAGCTCCAGCCCCACTCATGGCCCTGCGAGATGCCGAGCAGCAGCAGGACCAGGAAGACCGCGAGGGTGACGGCGCCGAGCACGTCGATCCGTCCGCCGGTGGGCTTGCCGCCGTTGGGGACGAGCAGGGCGACGGCGGCCAGCGCGAGCAGGGTCAGCGCGGTGGAGAACCAGAAGACCAGGTGGTAGTTGGGGTGGCTGCCCTGGGTGAGCAGGCCGGTGGCCACCAGTGAGAGGCCGCTGCCGAACGCCAGGGTGCCGCTGACCAGGGCCATCGCCCCGTGCAGCTTCTCCTGCGGGACCTCGTCGCGGATCACCGAGAGGGCGAGCGGGAAGATCGCGGTGGCGGAGCCCTGCAGGACCCGGGCGATGATCAGCAGGGTCAGCGAGGTGGTGGTGGCCGCAAGGACCGAGCCGATCACCATCACCCCCAGGACGGCGACGAGCGTGCGCTTCTTGCCGAACTGGTCGCCGACCCGGCCGAGCAGTGGCGTGAAGACGGCCGCGGAGAGCAGGGCGGCGGTGGTGACCCAGCTGACGCCGGCGGCGCCGGTGTGCAGCTGCTTCTGGAGCAGGGCGAGGATCGGGACGACCTGGGTCTGCGCCATGGCCACGACCATCGCCGCGAGGCCGAGCGCGAGGATCAGCGGGGTGGCGCCGCGCTCCTTGCTGGTGGATCTGGGTGCGGCGTGGGTCGGTGCGTGACTCATTGCGGTCCTGCGGTCCTTCCGGGAGTGCCCGGCCGGGTGCGGCGCGGGTCTGAAGCTTGAGGCCGGGGCCTGAGGTTTGAGGCTTGAGGGGGTCAATGGTTGATGCACTCAAGCAATGAAATGAAGGTAGTACTCGATCGTTGATGATGTCAAGCAATCTCCCCTACACTGGAGGCATGACCCCCACCACCGCCACGCCCACGCCCCTCCAGCTGATGGACCAGCTCGCCCAGGCCGCCGCGGGCTACTACCGCGCCTTCGCCCGCGTCGCCGCCGAGCGCGGGCTCACCCTGATGCAGGGCAAGATGCTCAGCCTGCTCCGGCAGCCGATGGCCATGCGGCACCTGGCCGAGCTGCTGGCCTGCGACGCCTCCAACGTCACCGGCATAGTCGACCGGCTGGAGGCGCGCGACCTGGTGCGCCGCGAGGTGGACCCGGCCGACCGGCGGATCAAGAACGTGCTGCTGACCGAGGAGGGCGAGCAGACCGTGCGGCAGATCCGCGCCGAGCTGATGTCCAGCCTGACCGGGCTCGAACAGCTGGACGACGACGAGCGGCAGGCCTTCCAGCAGCTGCTCGGACGGGTCTTCCCGGGCGTCTGACCCAGCTCCCGGCTCGCCGGGTCTGCCTGCCGGGTCTGCCTGCCGGGGTTCCCTGCGGCGGCGCCCTGTTGCCGCGCCCGCAGGCCCGCTACCCTCGCACCCATGACCGGGCCATTGATCGCCGCCGAGGGCTTCGAAGCCGTCAGCCACCGCACCTGCCCGCTGTGTGAGGCCACTTGCGGGCTCACCGTCACGCTCGGCCCGGCCCCGGACGGCGGCGGACCGCCCGCGATCTCGGTCCGCGGCGACGAGCAGGACCCGTTCAGTCGCGGCTACCTCTGCCCCAAGGGTGTCGCACTCGGCCAACTGCACAACGACCCCGACCGGTTGCGCACACCGCTGATCCGGCGCGGCGCGACCTGGACGGAGGTCGGCTGGGACGAGGCCTTCGCCGAGGCCGGCCGGCTGCTCGCGCCGGTGGTCCGCGAGCACGGCCGCGACGCCGTCGCGGTCTACCTCGGCAACCCCACCGTGCACAACCACGGCGCCTCGCTCTACACCCGGGTGCTGGTCCAGGCGTTGGGCACCGGCTACCGGTTCAGCGCCAGCACGGTCGACCAGATGCCCAAGCAGGTTGCCTCCGGCTTGATGTACGGCACCGACCTGTCCATCGCGATCCCGGACCTGGACCGCACCGACTACCTGCTGATCCTGGGCGCCAACCCGCTGGTCTCCAACGGCAGTCTGCTCACCGCGCCCGACCTGCCCGGACGGCTGCGCGCGCTGCGCCGGCGCGGTGGGCGGCTGGTGGTCGTGGACCCGCGCCGCACCAGGACCGCCGAAGTCGCCGATGAGCACCTGGAGATCCGTCCGGGCAGCGACGCGCTGCTGCTGGCCGGCCTGGCCCACACCCTGCTCGCGGAGGGGCTGGCCGACCCGGCGCAGGCCACCCCGCACCTCAACGGACTCGCCGAACTCCGGCTCGCCCTGGCTCCGTTCACCCCCGAGGCGGTCGCCGCGGCGACCCGGATCCCAGCCGCGACGATCCGCCGGCTGGCCCGCGAACTCGCCGCCGCCCCCAGCGCCGCCGTCTACGGCCGGATCGGCACCACCACCACGGCCTTCGGCACCGCCGCCAGTTGGCTGGTCGACGTCGTCAACACCCTGACCGGCAACCTGGATCGGCCCGGCGGTGTGCTCTGGCCCGAACCCGCCGCCGGTTCGCCCAACACCACCGGCGAGCCCGGCCGCGGCCGGGGCGTCCGGGTGCCCGGCTCGCGTCGCACCCGGGTGCGCCAACTGGCCAGCGTCTTCGGGGAGTTCCCGGCCGCCGCGCTCGCCGAGGAGATCGACGTACCCGGGCCCGGCCAGCTGCGCGCCCTGATCACCTTCGCGGGCAACCCGGTGCTCTCCACCCCCAACAGCGCCCGACTCGCCGGCGCACTGGCCTCGTTGGAGGCGATGGTCAGCATCGACGCCTACCTCAACGAGACCACCCGGCACGCGCACGTCCTGCTGCCGGCCGCCTCCCCGCTCACCCGCAGCCACTACGACCTGGTCTTCACCGGCTTCGCGATCCGCAACACCGCCAAGTACTCGCCGCCCAGCCTGCCTTTGGCAGCGGGTGAGTTGGACGAGTCCGAGGTGCTGCTCCGGCTGGCCTGCACCGCGTTGGGCGGGGCGCTGAGCCCCGACGAACTGGACGACCTCACCGCCGCCGACACCGCCCGCCGCCTCGCTGCCGACCCCTCCTCCCCGGCGTACGGCCGAGACCCGGTGGAGCTGCTCGCCGCCGTCGCCCACCGGCGGCGCCAGGACCGGCTGCTGGACCTGCAACTGCGCGGCGGACCGTACGGCGACGGCTTCGGCGCCAAGCCGGAGGGCCTGAGCCTGGACGCCCTCGAAGCCGCCCCGCACGGCCTGGACCTCGGCCCACTGCGGCCCCGGCTGCCCGGCGTACTGCGCACCCCCAGCGGCAAGGTGGAACTCGCCCCGCCGCAACTGCTCGCCGAGGCACAGCGGTTGGCCGACCACCTGGCCGAGCTGGCCGCCGCCCCGGCCGACGGCCTGCTGCTGGTGGGCCGACGCCAGCTGCGCTCCAACAACTCCTGGATGCACAACGTCCCGTTGCTGGCCGGCGGCAGCAACCGCTGCACCCTGCAGCTGAATCCGGCCGACGCCGAGCGCCTGGGCATCACCGCGGACGGCCCGGTGACGGTGCGTTCACGGGTGGGCGAGGTCTCGGCGACCGCGGAGATCACCGACACCGTGATGCCCGGCGTGGTCAGCCTGCCGCACGGCTGGGGCCAGGGCGGTCCCGGCACCCGTGGCGCGGTGGCCGCGCGCGAGCCCGGCGTCAACAGCAACCTGCTGACCGACGAGGGCCCGTTGGACCTGCTGTCGGGCACCGCGGTGCTCAACGGCATCCCGGTGGAGGTCCAGGCCGGCTGACCGCTGCGCCGTCCGTCCGCAGGCCCTGGCATCATGACCTGCGGACAGAGGGGGAGCGCGGGATCATGGCACTGGACGAGCCGACGGCCCAGGGTGTGCGGTTTCTGCTGGCGCTGGTCGACGACGAGCTCGCGGGGCACAGTGTCTGCGAGCGCCTGCGGATCAACCCCGCCGGCATGGGCGGACTTGTCCCGAGCGACCCGCGGGTGCGGCGATTGCTGGTGCGGGCCCCGGGCTCGATGCTGCTCTGGATGCTGCAGGGCGACGACCCGGAGGTCAACGCGAGGCTGTACGGCGTGAACCGCCTGCCGCTGGGGCTGCGGCGCGACATCCTGACCGGCGTCTCGTTCGCCGACCCCGCCCCGGCGGCTCGGGTCACGGTGGGTCGGCTCGCCGACGCGTCGAATGCTTTGAATGCTTCGAATGAGGAGTACCAGCAGGCCCTCACGGACCTCGCGCCGGACGGGATCATCGCGCAGCTGTACGAGGCCGGCGGGCGTGCCGGGGGCTCGTTCCGCCGGGCCAGGACGGCGGCCGGCCGGATCCGCAGCGAGCAGTGGCCGGCCGTTCTGCGGGCCCACCAGGACTCCCCGTTCCCCGGCTACGCCCGCTGGGCGCTCTCCCAGCGGATCGACTGCCCGGCGGAGCTGCGCGCGCGGTTCGGGGAGAGCCCCAGGTACCGGCACCGGCTGCGGGAGGCCGGGATCTTCGACGGGCCCGCCGAGTACGTCCAGGCGGCCGCGCCCGCAGCCGAGGTGCTGCGGCTGCTCGGCATCGGCCGCTGGGCCTACCCCGGCCGGCTGGCGCAGGCCGGCGCCGTCCTGCGGCCGCTGGTCCATGCCGACCTTGGCACCCACCTGGAGGCCTGGGCGGTGCTGGCGCAGTTGCTGCCCGACTTCGTCGGCACCCTGCCCGAGCTGATCCGCACAGCCGGCGCCATCGCCGGCCCCGCCCCGCAGAGCACTGCCCGCTGACCCCTGAGCCGGTGTCAGTCGCCTCTGGTACCAATGAGGCGTCGGGATCGAGGGGAGGCGCCATGTCGCACACCGCAGCACCGCAGGCCCACGTGGTCGACCTGACCGACCGCCAGGCGCTGGCGCGTTGGCGGCCGGCGGCGCCCGAGGTGCTGGCCGAGGCGCACCGGCTCAAGGAGGCCGCGCTGCTGGACTTCGGCCTGACCGAGTCCGCCGTCGCCTCCTGGCTCTACACCAAGTGCCATCACCAACTGGCCACCACTGCCGTCGACACCGCCGCCGTGGTGGCCTCGGGGGACGGCAGCTGCCTGCTCCTCTACAACCCGGACTTCTTCCTGGCCATCGGGTTGGACGGGGTCAAGTTCGTGCTCTTCCACGAGGCCAGGCACCTGATCCAGCGCCACCTGCTGGCCGAGCCGGAGCTGCGCGCCGACCCGGTGTTCCGGTTGGCCAACGAGGTGACGATCAACCATGTCGCGCTGACCAGGCTCGGGCGCGGCACCGAACTGCCCAGGTCCGGTGCCGACGGCGAGCCGATCGGCATCGATCCGCGCGACATCCACCACCGCTACCAGGCCGATCTCGCCGAACAGGGGTTGCCGGCGGTGGACTATCCCGCCTTCGTCGACACCGACCAGAGCGTGTACGCCGAGCTCAAACGGATGCGCAACCCGCCGGTGCCGCCCCCGCGCTGCCTGCACCTGGACCCGGACGGCCTGCCGCTGGACCAGGAGGCCATCGACCTGATCGGCTCCTCCGTGCTGCTCAACTCCCTGCTCGCGGCCCGCCGCGGCCACCGGGGCGCCGAGCAGGAGCTGTTGGACCTGATGCATCGCACCGAAGGCGCCTCCGAGCGCACCGCCCGGCTCTGGGGCCGGCTCGGCGCCGGGGTGCTGCGCGGGCAGACCACCCGCACCGGCCGGGTCGACTGGTGGCAGCGCTGGCTGGTGGACGTGCTGGGCAGCCGGCTGAGCGAGGGCGAGCGGCTGGTCTACCCGAAGAAGCGCGGCGCGCTGCTCGCCGCGCTGGGCCACCCCCCGATGCTCTCGCGCCGCGGTCCGGTCCGGCAGAAGGCACTGGTGATCGCCTACGACACCTCGGGTTCGATGCCGCAGAGCGTGATCGACTGGCTGACCGAGCTGGTCGGGCGGATCGACGGCGTCCAGGCGCACTGGCTCTCCTTCGACGCCGTCGTGATGCCCTTCCGCCCCGGCGAGCGGGTCTACGGCGGGGGCGGCACCAGCTTCCAGGCGGTGGCCGACTATGTCGAGGGCAGATCCGCCACCGCCGGGGGCGAGCTCTTCGAGGAGCACGCGGACGCCGTCATCGTGCTCACCGACGGCTACGCCCCGCCCATCACCCCGGCCGAGCCCGACAAGTGGATCTGGTTGATCACCGAGAACGGCACCGACTGGCCCGACCACCACCACCCGCAGATGGCCTGCCACCGCGTCAGCACAGGAGCGACGACATGACCACCACCGCAGCCCCGGCTCGGCCCTGGCGGGCCACCGCGACGTACCCGGCGCCGCCCGAGGGCTGGACGGGCGCCTCCCGGCTGGAGTCCTTCATCGACGCGATGATCGACCTGGGCCAGACCGGCCAGATCTTCGGTGAGCACGGCATCGGGAAGACCGCCACCTTCCACTCCCACCTGGCCCGGGCGCACGCCGACACGGCGTTGGTCGTCGTCCCCGCGGCCAACCTCACGCCCGACGACCTGCTCGCCAACGCCCCCGTTCGGGACGAGGCCACCGGCGCCCTGGTGCTGCGCCAGTTGGTGATGAGCCAGCTCAAACCGGGCCGGCCGTTCGTGCTGCTCATCGACGACTCGCTGCAGGCCGGCGACACCATCCAGTCCCAGCTGATGCAGATCGCCTGCAACTGGACGCTGGGCGAGTACGACCTGCGCGCGCTCGGCTGCGTCGGGGTGTTCCTCGCCGACAACGAGTCGCTGGCCGAGACCAGCGCGCGGCGCAGCGACCTGGCGATCCTGGACCGGATGGTCACCATCAGGATCACCGCCAATGACACCGCCTGGCGGATCGCGCTGGCCGCCCGCCACCCGGACTGGGACCTGCGACCGGTCTTCGCGCTCTGGGCCTCGCTCACCCCGGCGGTGCGCGAGCTGCTCTCCCCGCGCACCCTGGAGCATGTGCTCGCCAACGCGCGCGAGGGGTTCCCGCTGATCTGGGGCCTGCCGCTGGTCAACGGTGAGCGCCTGCGGCTGGCCGAGCCCGATCCGACCGGGCGCCCCGGCCCGGACCGCACGCACGAGATCCTGGACCGCGTCGCCGCCGCGCTCGGCGTCCCCAACCCGTCCCGGATAGCGGACCCGGTGCGGCGCGTCCTGCGGGCCGCGCTGGCCAACCGCTGGGCCGTCCTGCTGCAGGGGCCGCCCGGCTGCGGCAAGACCGAACTGGTGCGCCAGCTGACCCGGGAGAGCCTGGGCCGCGAGCCGCTGTACTTCTCGCTGCCGGTCACCAACGTCGAGGACCTCTGCGCGCCGATCCCCACCTCCGACGGCGCATTGGAGAACCTGCTCGCCGTCAACTTCACCGGTCCTGAGCCCAAGGCGATCATCTGGGACGAGTACAACCGCCCCAAGGACAAGGCCGCCTTCGCCAAACTGATGGAGATCACCCAGGAGTGGTCGATCGCCGGCCACCGGATCGAGGGCCTGCGCGCGCAGATCGCGCTGCAGAACCCGCCCTACCACCTGGGCCGCAAGCTGCAGGTGGCCCGCAACAACATCGCCCAGGCCACCCGCTTCACCGCCTCGTTGGACGTCGACCCCGCCGACATCCCCGCCAACGAATGGCTGATCGCCCGCTACGGACCGGTCGCCGAGACCGTCCTGGACTGGTGGAAGAACGACCTGGACGAGGAGGGCCGCGGCTGGATGAGCAAGCGCACCCTGGAACGCCTGATCAAGCTGCACCAGCGCGAGCTGCCGCTGCAGATGGGCACCGTCTACCTGGGCGACGGCGAGTACGCCCCTGTCTCCCTGACCGCGCTGACCGACCGGCTGGCGAACCGCCCGGCGACCGGGCTGCGCGAGATCGCCGCCGACGCCGCCGGGTGGGAGGCCAGGCTGCGGCGCGCCGCCGAGCTGTCCAGCGAGGGCGGCAATGACACCGACCTGGTCCACCAGGCGATCTCCAACGCCGAGTTGTCCCAGCTGCGCAAGCACCGCAAGGCGGTGATCCGGATGGTCCGCCTGCTGCCGCCGAAGCTGCGCTCGACCTACCTGGTCGGTGCGACGCCGGAGCAGCAGCGGTTCTGGATCGACCTCTTCGGTCAGCTGTCCTGACCGCTCACCAGGCCGCCTGCCGATAGTCCTTGAGGAAGACCCCGGAGACCGGGTCGCCCGCCTCGCCGCGGACGATCGGGTCGTAGACGCGTGCGGCGCCGTCGACGATGTCCAGCGGGGTGCGGAAGCCGCGGGCGGCGATCCGGGCCTTCTTCGGCGCCGGGTTCTCGTCGGTGATCCAGCCGGTGTCGACGGCGCACATGTGCACGCCCTGCTCGGCGAGTTCGGCCGCGCTGGTGCGGGTGAGCATGTTCAGCGCGGCCTTGGCCATGTTGGTGTGCGGGTGGCCCGCGGTCTTGTTGCGCACCGCGAACCGGCCCTCGACGGCCGTCACATTGACGATGTAGCGCCGCGGGTGCGCGGCGGCGAGCAGCAGCGGCAGCAGGCGGTCGCAGAGCAGCGCCGGGGCGAGGGCGTTGACCAGCTGGGTCTCCAGCACCTCGGACGGATCCAGCTCGCCGAGCCGGGCCGACCAGGAGTTGGCGGGGGCCGGGTCCGGCAGCAGCCCGGCCTCGTCCGCTTGACCGCTCACTGCGGCGCCCACTGCGGCACCCACTCCGGAGTCCGGCTGGGCGCCCACCGCGGCGTCCAGCTCGGCGGCGGGCCAGGCGGGCGTCAGCGCGGGCATCGGCCGGAACCCGGGCGCGTGCGAGATGCGGACACCGGGCGGCAGCGCGGCCTGCTCCCCGGCGGCCAGCATCGCGTACGCCTCGGGCGGGCGGCGCAGGGTCTGGGCGGCGTTGTTGACCAGGATGTCGAGCGGTCGCCCCTCGGCGCGCAGGCGCTCGCAGAGGCCGAGCACCTGCCGTGGGTCCCGCAGGTCGATGCCGACCACGGTGAGCCGCTCCAGCCACTGCGCGCTGCCGGGCGCCGCCTGGAAGCGTCGCACGGTGTCATGCGGAAAGCGGCTGGTGACGATCAGTTCGACGCCGTCCCGCAGCATCATCAGGGCCAGCTGGAAGCCGATCTTGACCCGGCCGCCGGTGAGCAGCGCCCGGCGGCCCCGCAGATCGGTGGAGAGCGCCCGGCGGGCGGCGTTGTCGGCGGCGCAGGTGGGGCAGAGCGCGTGGTAGAAGCCGTCGGCCTGACGGTAGGTCGACTTGCAGACATAGCAGCGGCGCGGCCGGACGAACTCCCCGATCGCCTCGCCCGCCGCCGGCAGCAACGCGAGCGGCGCGTCCTCCCGGCGGGCGAGATCCCCGGTGGCGGTCGCCCCGACCAGCACGGCGTCCGCTCCCGCGGCCGCCTCCCGCCGCACCCGCTTGCGCTGCCGCTGCCCTTCGCGCACAAAGGACTCGGCGACCCGCTCGGCCCGCAACCGCGTCGGATCGTCGGCGGGCAACTCCCGCAGCCGGCCGACGGTGCGCGAGAACGCGGCCAGCTCCTCATCCGTCATGTCGACGTGCTGCACCGGCTCTCCCCGTCTACCTGACGACCTGCGTTGGGTCAGTGGTCCCGGCCGGATTCGAACCGGCGTCCACGCCATGCGGATAGCGTTGCGCCTGCCTCTGCGCTACGGGCCCTCGACCTGCGAACAGGCCGATTGCCGCCCGGGCGACCGGATTCGAACCGGCGTACTACCGCATGCCATGCGGCCGCGTCTGCCTCTGCGCTACACCCGGGCAACGCCGTTGATCGTACGGTAGGCGAAACCGCCCCGGCGAACGGCTATCCACCCAGCAGCGTGTGCAGCAGGGCGGTGGCGAAGACCGCCGTGACCCAGGTCCACAGGACGGACAGGGCGAGGTGCCCGGCAGTGCGGAAGCGGTCGCCCCGCCAGATGCGCGGGGAGAAGACCGCGAACTCGAAGAGCCAGCGGGTGCCCCAGAAGAGCGTCTGGCCGGCCAGCAGGGCGGTGCCGAGCGGGGTGCCGGCGAGCAGGGCCGGGGCGAGGAAGAGCGGGAGCAGGCCGAGCAGGACGCAGGTCAGCGCGATGAAGAACAGGTGCACGTAGGAGACTTGGCGGGTCAGCAGGCTGCTGCGGGCCAGGTCGGCGGGCCAGTCGACCAGCCGGGGCAGCACGGCGTGGAAGGCGCCCATGCCGACCAGGGCGGCGCCCACCAGGCGCAGTTGGGTGTCGAGGGTGAGCAACTGGCTCACCGCTGCGGGGCCTTGCTGAAGGCGAACGCGGTGACGAAGGCGGCGATCCGCCGCTCGCCGGTCGCTCGCAGGCGGGCGTGTCCGGCCAGGCGCAGCCATTCGGCGCGCGGCAGGAAGTGCCAGGCGCCGGGGCCGTAGACCGCCGTGTTCGCCGCGTCCCGCAGGTGTTCCACCAGGATCAGAGTGCCGCCCGGGCGCAGCGTGCGGGCGCATTCGGCGAACAGGGCTTCGCGGTCGGCTGGTTGACGCAGTTCGTGGGCGGCGAAGACCAGGAACACGGTGTCCTGGGAGGAGGCCGGCGCGGGCAGCCGCTCCGGGCGGGCGGGTCGGGTGCCGGCGATGGGCGGTACTCGTCTGCGGGCTCGCCTGATCGACCCCTCGGTGGTGAGCGCCGGGTCGTACAGGTCGGCCCGGGACTGCGCCGCGCCGGGGTAGCGGGCGGCGAGCGGCCGGCTCGCCTCGTCGAGGCCGGACGAGACCACGAGATGGTCGCCCGGCCCGTGCGGCAGGAGGTCGGCCAGCCAGCCGAAGGAGTGCAGCTCGGATCGGTCATAGACCCACCAGCTGGCGGCAGTGCTGCTGACCAGCCAGCCGGTGGCGGTCAGCGCGCCGGCGCGGGCCAGGGCGGCCGGCCGGCGGGGGAGTCGGCGGCCCAGCGCCCAGCTGGTGGTGACGGCGAGGCCGCCGGCGAGGTAGCTGGGCCAGTTGTACGCGAAGACCTCACGCACGCCCGAAGGCCGCCGCACCGCCTGACCGCGTGCTGCCTGATCGTCCGTCATCGCTGCGCACCGTTCTCGGCTCGGCGGCGGCCGGCCTCCCAGCCGTAGTCGAGGCCGGCGACATGGAAGGCGTTGGCCAGCAGTGGCTTTGTGTCGGCGAACGGGCCGTGGTCGAAGAACGTCAGCCGGGGCACCTCGACCGCGACCGGAACCGGGTCCCAGCACGCGCGGGTGGCTTTCACCACGATGACGGAGCCGGTCTGCGGCTCGTGGTCGAAGGTGTAGGGCAGCGGGCCGGCGAAGCGTCGTGCGTCCCTGGCATGCGCGAACGGGCTGCCGTCCGGCAGCGGGGCCGGGCCGCCCGCGAGGTCGGCCCGAACGTGGAGATCGGCGCGACCGTCCGCGCTGAGGACCTTGAACTCCAGGGTGCCGTCCACCACCCGGGTGCCGATCCGGGCGTGTCGGTAGTGGTAGCGGGTGAGGGTGTTGCCGCCCAGCTGCATCATCCGGCTGTCCGTGTCGCTGCGCAGGATCTTCAGGCCGCGCATGGTGCGACCGTTCGGCGTCGGGAAGCGGGTGAAGATGCGATAGCCGGTGAGCAGGTAGTCGGCGCCGAACCGGGCGGGCAGGAACGCCGGGCGCAGGGCACGGGTGTCCACCAGGGCGGCCGCGACGAAGCCGTGCTCGGTTCCGGCCGGGTCGGTGTAGGTGTCCAGGGTGAGCCCGGGCGGTAGCAGCGGGGTGAGCACCTGCGGCGGCAGCGCGTAGGTGAGCACCAGGGAGTGCGCGAACCAGGTCCGCATCGGTAGCGGGTGGCGCTGGAGCAGGTACCTCACGCCTCGATCCCCTGGACGGCTCGGCCGGGGGCGGGAAGGGGAGTTCGCCAGGATCTGATCACCGGATCATCCGTTCGCTCGGCATCAACCGAACGGAGCGAACGTCCGGCATGGCCCGGCGCGAGAGCGTGTGTGGCCTCCAGGCCGGTGAGACCTGGAGGCCACCGGCCCAGCCCCCCGCCGGAGTTCCATCATGGCGGATCTTTTGAACATGTTCAACTATTCCTGAGAGGTGCTCGGATCACCCCGCGTCAGGTCCCCCGCGTCACGCCCGTAGGACGTGGACGCCGCGGTCGGTGATGGCCTTTTCCTGGGTCTCGCTGAGGGCGGTGTCGGTGACCAGGTCGTCGATGTCGCTCAGGGGGCAGATCTCGGCGAAGGTGACCCGGCCGATCTTGGTGTTGTCAGCGACGACGACCGAGCGGGCGCTGCTGCGCAGGAAGGCGCGGTCGGTGTGGGCTTCCATCTCGTCGTGGGTGGTGCAGCCCTCGCTCGCGGTCAGGCCGTCGACGCCGATGAAGGCGATGTCCAGGTGGTACTGGCTCAGCATCCGTTCGGCGGCCGGTCCGACCAGTTCGTAGCTGGCCGTGCGGGCGTTGCCGCCGACGACCACCAGGCGGATGTCGGAGCGGACGATCAGGTCGGCGGCGATGTTGACGGCGTTGGTCACGATGGTGAGCCCGCTGCGTTCGGCCAGGACGCGGGCGATCTCGGTGACCGTGGTGCCACCGGTCATGCCGACCACGGCGCCGTCCGGGACGAGGGCGGCGGCGGCCAGCGCGATCCTGCGCTTCTCGGACTGCTGGCGGCCGGCCCGGTGGCGCAGCGGCAGCTCCAGGTTGACCGTCCCGGTCACCGCGCCGCCGCGGGTGCGGTGCAGCAGTCCCTGCTCGTGCAGGGACTGCAGGTCGCGGCGGATCGTCGCGCCCGAGACACTGAGCAGCTCGGTGAGTGCGTGCACATCTGCGCTGCCCTCCTTGGCAATATGGTCAAGGATGCGCGCGGTTCGATCAGCTTTGAGCATGTGGAAAGTCTAGCTCTCGGTCGACGGGGTGGGGTCCGCTGCGAAGACGCATCGCCGCGGACCCCACCCGGAGGGGATCAGGCAGCCGGGGGAGTACTGAAGGGGGCGGCCCAGGTCTGGTTGGTCTGCACGGCGCTCGGTGCGGCGCCGCAGGCGTAGAGGTCGACCGGGGTGCCGCTGGTGGTGGTCGTGCCGCTGTAGACGTCCAGGCACTGGGTGGTGCCGGCCAGCTTCAGATTGCCGTCCCGGTTGTAGGTCCAGGTCTGGTTACCCGGGGCGGAGCCGCAGGGGGCGACGCCGACCCACTGGCCCGACTGGCCGTTGATGGCGCCGGTGGTGGAGCCGCTCTGAGCGGTGAGGCAGAGGTTGGCCGCGCCGCTCTGCATCAGCTGCACCGAGCCGTCGGCATTGCGCTGCCACTGCTGGTTGGAGCCACCGCTGCACGGGTAGACGTCGACCGGATTGCCTGCCGCAGTACCGGAGTTGTAGTTGTCCAGGCAGAGCGAGGCCTTGCTCCAGTCGTCGCGCGAGACGGTGATCTGGCCGCGCGGGGTGACGGTGCCGCAGCCGTTCTGCGGGGTGATCTTCAGCATCGCGTTGTCGTGCGAGCCGATGGTGAGCGGGACGCTGCCGGTGGAGCTGCTGGTGCTGTGCGCCCACAGGTCACGCACGCTGTAGCCGCAACCGGCGCCGCTGAAGCCGAGACTCGACAGGGAGAGCGTGTAGTTGGCGGACGTCGCGCCCTTGTTGAGGACGACGACCGCCCGGCTGCCGTCGGCGAGCGGCTTGACCACGACGTCGATGCCGCTGGTCGCGGCCGGTGTGCCGTCGGCGTTGGCGCCGCCGCCGGAGACCCGGTAGCCGCCGGCGCCCAGCGGGTCCTGGTCGACCGCGATGACCTCGGGATTGCCGAGGATGGCGACCGAGGCGTTCAGGTGCGCCGCCTCGGCGGGGTGGGCGGCGATGTAGGAGGGCTCGAACTTGCGGGCATCGGTGGAGACCACCAGCGGGGCGGCCAGCGCGGAGAAGAGCGCCATCTGGCTGCGCTCCTCGGCGGTGGTCATGCCGTTGTCGCCGATCAGCAGCATGTCGGCGTCGTTCCAGTTGCCCGGGCCCTGGTAGCGGCTGAGCTCAACGGAGTTGTCGAAGCTCTGGTAGGCGCCGATGTTGTAGCCGCCGGGGGCGATCGCCTGGTTCCACGGGTCCTGGCCGTCGCCGTAGGTCCAGATGTCCGGGCCGATCCGCCAGAGCTGGCCGAGGCCGCGCACCGAGTCCATCGAGGCGAACTTGTCCGGGCCGTTGCCCAGGCCTGCCGGGGCGGAGATGTCGAACATGACGTTGGGCGTGGGGGTGCCGGCCTTGTTGGCGTTGGTGACCGCGGTGTTCAGATCGCCGGACATCCGGGCGTCCAGGGTCGGGATGGGCTCCTGGGGGCCGCAGTTGTCGTACTTGAGCTCGTTGACGCCCCAGTAGACGAAGGAGTTGGCGTCGCTCTGCTCGTAACTCTCGCTGCCGTTCGGCAGGTTGGGTGCGGTCGGCGCGGCGGTGCTGCAGGTGTGCGTGCCGGAGGTCTCGTAGATGCCGAACTTGGCGCCCAGGCTGTGCAGGTAGCTGCCGTAGGCGCTCAACTCGTAGTCGAAGCCGGGCTGTTGAGTGGTGTCGCGAACGTCGGTGGCGCCGCCCCAGTTGAGCGCGCCGTGCAGGTAGCCGGAGCTGTTGCGGTACATCCAGCAGTCGTCGACGGTGACCGTCTTGTAGCCCGCGTTGATCAGTCCGGCGTCGGACAGGCCCTTGGCGTTGTCCTCCATGTACTGCTGGAAGGAGTAGGAGAGCTGGTTGGAGTTGTCCAGCGGCGCCTGCGGGGTGCACTGGGCGCGGGCCCAGTTGTTGAAGCCCATCGGCGGGAGCGGGGCGATCGGGGTGTTCGGGGTGGCTGCGGACGAGAAGTTCGCGGCCGGCGCGGTGACGCCGTCGTTGGCGGCGGCCGTACCGGTGCCCAGCAGGCAGCCGGCGGGGATCAGTACGGCGCTGAGAGCCGCGATGAGGGGGGTGCGGAGCATTCGATGTGCCACGGGGGTGGGCTCCTCGGTGCGGGGTGTGGGGGGCTGCGCGATCCGACGTGCGTCACAGGACACGGGCCGGAGAAGGCTCGTCGGCTACCCGGCCGCGGGTAGGTGGGATCTGACGAGTGGATGACATAATCTGCTCATAAAGAGCGCTGCGTCAACAAGAGTGCGCACGCGAATGCGGGGTGAGCACGTCAATGCCCTGGGGATCGTCGGGCGGATCGCGCTCTCGCAACTCTCACAACGGTCCAGTAACGACATCTGGACCTAGGAGTCCAGCTCGTGAATACTTCGCGACGCGGCAGATTGCGTTCGGATCTGCTCAAAACTCGCAAGGTCTGAGCAGAATCACACAGCAGGTGCCAGGCTGACGCACGGCGCCCGGCGAGTCAGACCTGCAACCCTCAGGAGCGGATCCGGTCAGGCGCGGGTCCGCCGGTGCGAAGGCGGTAACGGCAGTGAACAAGCGTGTGCTCAGTTTCGCGGCGGTCTGTGCGGTAGGCACTCTCACGCTCACGGCGTGCGGCAGCAGCGGTGGCGGCGGGGCCTCCGCGGGAGGGACCGTGACCCTCAAGCTGGTCGCGGCCGACTACGGCGACAAGGCGTCCAACAGCTCCACGCTCTACTGGAACGACGTGGCGAAGAACTTCGAGGCCGCCAACCCCAAGATCAAGGTCGACGTCCAGGTCATCAACTGGAACGACATCGACAAGCAGGTCACGACGATGATCCAGAGCGGCAACATGCCGGACATCCTGCAGACCGGCGGCTACGCCGACAAGGTCGCCGACAACCTGCTCTACCCCGTCTCCGACGTCCTCTCCACCAGCACCGCGGGCGACTTCATCGACAGCTTCGCCCAGGCCGGCCAGGTCGGCGGCGTCCAGTACGGCATCCCGTTCGTCTCCTCGGCCCGTGCCCTGTTCTACAACAAGGCGATCTTCGCGCAGGCCGGCATCGCCGCGCCGCCGCAGACCTGGGACGACGTCAAGAACGACGCCGCCCTCATCAAGGCGAAGGTTCCCGGTGTCACCCCCTACGCGTTGCCGCTGGGCCCGGAGGAGGCGCAGGCCGAGAGCATGATCTGGGAGCTGGGCAACGGCGGTGGCCCCACCGACAGTTCGGGCAAGTACACGCTCAACAGCCAGGCGAACATCGACACCTTCAGCTGGCTGAAGGCCAACCTGGTCGACCCGGGCCTGACCTACCCCAACCCGGCCGCCACCGACCGCAAGACCGCCTTCGCCGACTTCGCCGCCGGCAAGGCCGCGATGCTCAACGGCCACCCGTCGCTGATCCAGATGTCCACCGACGGCAAGGTCGACTACGGCGTCGCCCCGATCCCCGGCAGGACCGGCGCGCTCAAGTCCACGCTGGGCGTGGCCGACTGGATGATGGCGTTCAAGAAGAACGGCCACAAGGACCAGATCAAGGCGTTCCTGGACTTCGCGTACTCCGAGCAGAACACGCAGAAGTTCGACGAGACCTACAACCTGATGCCGGTCACCCAGGACACCCTGCAGGCGATGACCAGCAGCGGCAAGCACGCGGACCTGCAGCCGTTCTTCGCGCTGCTGCCGCAGGCCTCCTTCTACCCGCTGGGCGACACCACGTGGGACGCAGTCTCGGCGCAGATCAAGCAGAGCATCGGCACCGCCGTCAGTGGCGACCCGGCCAAGGTCCTCGGCGACCTGCAGAAGAAGGCGCAGGACGCCGTCGCCAACAAGTAGCCGTGTTTGCGGGCGGGAGGGGGTCCGCTCCTCCCGCCCACTCGCTCACACAGCTGTCGCTCACACAGTTGTCGCTCACGCAGCTGTCGTTTACGCAGCCGTCGCACACGCACGGAAGGCACCACCCGTGTCCCATACCTCTACCGCCCCGCAGGCCTCCGCGCCGCCCCGGGGCAAGCCGCCGACCCGGCGCCCGGGCCTGGACCGGCTCGGTCCGCTGCCCTGGATAGCCCCGGCCGTCCTGCTGATCGTGCTCGTGGTCCTGTGGCCCGTCTACGAGATGGTCCACACCTCCTTCCTGCGGATCAGCACCAGCGGGTTCGTCCGCGGCTCGGCCGGCCTGGACAAGTACCGCAAGCTCTTCGCCGAGACCGACCTCGGCCATGTGCTGCTCTCCACGGTGATCTGGACCGTCGCCGTCGTAGGCCTGACTATGGTCCTCTCGCTGGCGCTCGCGCAGCTGTTCAACCAGGAGTTCCCCGGCCGCCGGCTGACCCGCTGGGCGCTGATCGCCCCCTGGGCGGCGTCCGTGCTGATGACCGCCATCGGCTTCAAGTGGATGCTCAACCAGACCGCCGGCGTGCTGAACACCGCGATGACCGACCTCGGCCTGATCAACGGTCCCAAGGACTGGCTCGGCAACCCGTCCACCGCCTGGCCGTGGATGATGTTCGTCGCCGTCTTCGTCTCCCTGCCCTTCACCACCTACACGTTGCTGGCCGGCCTGCAGACCGTCCCCGGCGAGGTCTACGAGGCCGCACGGGTCGACGGCGCGTCCACCTGGCAGACCTACCTGCGGATCACGCTGCCGCTGCTGCGTCCGGCGTTCCTGGTCGGCGTGGTGATCAACCTGATCAACGTCTTCAACTCCTTCCCCGTCATCTGGGGCATGACGCAGGGCGGCCCCGGCAGCCAGACGGCCACCACCACGGTCTTCATGTACCAGCTCAAGGACACCGACATCGGTGAGTCCGCCGCGATGTCGGTGGTCAACTTCGCGCTGGTGGTGCTGATGGTGCTGGTCTTCCTCAAGGTCAGCCGCTGGAACGAGGACGAGAGCTGATGAGCCGTCATATCACTGCGCCAAGGCGCGGCTTGCGTCCGCGCACGGTTGTCGTCGCGGCCACCGCCTGGCTGCTGGCTGTGGTCTTCCTGCTGCCGTACGCCGAGATGGTGATCACCGCGCTGCGGCCCGCCGACGAACTGCGCGACGCGAGCTACCTGCCCCACCACTTCGCCTGGTCCAACTTCATCGACGTGTGGCGCGACTCGACGCTCGGCGACAACCTGCGGGTCACCCTGCTGGTCGCCGGCGGCTCGACGCTGCTGGCGCTGCTGGTCGCGCTGCCCGCCGCGTACTACACCGCTCGGATCAAGTACCGCGGGCGCAAGCTCTTCCTGCTGCTGGTACTGGTCACCCAGATGTTCCAGCCGACCTCGCTGCTGGTCGGGCTGTACCGTGAGTTCTACCAGCTCGACATGCTCAACTCGGTCTGGACGCTGGTCCTTTGCAACGCCGCCTTCAACCTGGCGTTCGCGATCTGGATCCTCACCGCCTATATCTCCTCCATTCCGGTGGAGTTGGAGGAGGCAGCCATGATCGACGGGCTGGGCCGGTTCGGCTCGCTGCGCCGGGTGGTGCTGCCACTGGCGATGCCGGGGGTGGTCACCGCGGTCATCTTCACCTTCATCTCGGCGTGGAACGAGTTCGTGATGGGCCTGACCCTGTCGACCGTGCCGCAGAGCCAGCCGCTCACGGTCGGCATCAACAGCTTCATCGGCGACTACACCGTCCAGTGGAACTACCTCTTCGCCGGCTCGGTCGTCGCCATCGTGCCGGTGGTCGTGCTGTTCGCCTTCATCGAGCGCCAGGTGGTCTCCGGACTGACCGCAGGATCGGTCAAGTAGCCGACCCTGGAAGCCGGTTCCTGTTCATCCCGCCCCGAAGGAGTATCCGCGTGTCCACCACCACACCCTCCCGACCCTCCCGCACACCCTCCCGTACGTCCGTTGAGATCGCCTCCCAGCCCGACTGCTGGCGCCAGGCGGCCGCCTCGCTCGCCGAGCACACCGCCGCCCTGCCGGGTCGCGGCGAGCGGGTCGCGGTCGTCGGCTGCGGCACCTCCTGGTTCATGGCGCAGGCCTACGCGGCGCTGCGCGAGAGCGGCGGCCACGGGCGCACCGACGCCTTCGCCGCCTCGGAGTTCCCCGGGCCGCGCGACTACGACCGGATCCTCGCCATCTCCCGCTCCGGCACCACGACCGAGGTGCTGGAGCTGCTGGGCCTGGCGCGTGCCGCGGGGGTGTCCACCGCCGCGATCACCGCCGACCCGGCGACCCCGATCATGACGGCCGCCGACGAGGTCGCGGTGCTGGACTTCGCGGATGAGGAGTCGGTGGTGCAGACCCGCTTCGCCACCAGTGTGCTCGCCCTGCTGCGGGCGCATCTGGAGGCGGAGGGCGCGCTGCCGGTGGGTGTGCGCTCGATCGCCCGAGCGGCGGAGGACGCCGAACGGGCCGTCGCCCTGCCGCTGGCGGAGGCGGTCCGCGAGGCCGAGCAGTTCACGTTCCTCGGCAGCGGGTGGACGTACGGACTGGCGCTGGAGGCCGGGCTGAAGATGCGCGAGGCGGCCGGCGCATGGACCGAGGCGTACCCGGCTATGGAGTACCGGCACGGGCCGATCAGCATCACCGGACCGGGGCGGGTGGCCTGGATGTTCGGCGCGCTGCCGGTCGGGCTGGCCGACGACATCGCGCGGGTCGGCGGCATCCTGATAGCCGATTCTCATGATGCGGCCGAGGGCCTGGATCCGCTGGCCGACCTGGTGAGGGCCCAGCGCCTGGCGGTCGCGGTGGCCGAGGCGCGCGGCTACGACCCGGACCGTCCGCGCAACCTCACTCGCTCGGTGGTGCTGGATGCACGTCGTGCGTGAGGGCTCTCGTGATGGGGTGGGGATGGCTCGCGTCGTGCGTGAGGGCTCGCATGACGGGACGGGGATGCCAACCATCGTGCGTGAAGGCTCGCACGATGGGATGGGCGCTGCCCGCGTTATGCGTGAGGACTCCCACGACGAGTGCGTGATCGCGTTGGACGTCGGCGGCACCGGGATGAAGGGCGCGCTGCTCGACCGCGCGCTGCGGCCGCTGCTGACGGCGCGCCGCCCCACCCCGCGCGGCGCCGGGCCCGCCGCGGTGGTCGCCGAGATCGCCGCCGCCGTCCGCGAACTCGCCGAGCAGGCAGTGCAGTTGGGGCTGACGGTCCAGCGCGCAGGGTGCGTGGTCCCCGGTATCGTCGACGAGGAGCCGGCCCGCGCGGTCTACTCCGCCAACCTTGGCTGGCGCGACCTCCAGCTCGCCGACCTGCTTCAGGAGCGCACCGGGCTGCCGGTCACCCTGGGCCACGACGTACGGGCCGGCGGCTGGGCCGAGGCCGAGCTCGGGGCCGCGCGCGGGGCGCGCGACGTGCTCTTCGTGGCGATCGGAACGGGCATCGCGGCCGCCGTCATCGCCGACGGCCGGCCGATCCGGGCCGGCGGCTGGGCAGGCGAGTTGGGCCACCTGCTGGTCGAGCCGGACGGCCCGCCGTGCGGCTGCGGCGGGCGCGGCTGCCTGGAGAGCGTGGCCTCCGCGACGGCCGTCGCCGCCGCCTACACCGCCCGCACGGGGCGCGCCGTCGAAGGCGCCGACCAGGTGGCGGCGCTGCTGGCGCAGGGCGACGCCGACGCCCGCGCCGTCTGGGAGCGCGCGACCGAGGCCCTGGCGGCGGCCCTCGCCACCGCCACCACGCTGCTCGCCCCCGAGCTGATCGTGCTCGGCGGCGGCCTCGCCGAGGCGGATGAGTTGCTGCTGGCGCCGGTGCGCGCGAGCCTGGCCCGGCGGCTGACCTTCCAGCGGCGTCCGCGCGTGGTGCGCGCCGCGCTGGGGGACGAGGCCGGCTGTCTGGGCGCGGGACTGTACGCGTGGCAGGCGGAGGCGGCTGAGGTCGGGCCGTCCGGGGCCGGCGAGGTGGCGTTCCGATGATCCTCACGGTCACCCTCAATGCCGCGCTGGACGTCACCTACTTCGTCGACGCCCTGATACCCCACAGCTCGCACCGCGTCGAGGCGCTGCACGAGCGCGCCGGCGGCAAGGGCATCAACGTCGCCCGGGTGCTCGCGGCCCTCGGCCAGCCGGCCGTGGTCACCGGGCTGGCCGGCGGCCCGACGGGCGCGCAGCTGCGCGGCGAGCTGCGCGCGGTCGGCCTGGCGGACGAACTGGTGCCCATCGCGGGCGACTCCCGACGCACCGTCACTGTCGTCTCACGCCTCGACGGTGATGCCACGGTGTTCAACCAGAGCGGTCCGCCCGTCCAGCCGGGGGAGTGGGCGGCCTTCACCGCGCACTACGCCACGCTGGTACGCGAGGCCTCGGTCGTCGTCCTGTCCGGCAGCCTGCCACCGGGCCTGGCGAGCGACGCGTACGCGCAGCTCGTCGCGCTGGCCGCAGCCGCCGGAGCCGCCACGGTGCTGGACACCAGCGGTCCGGCCCTGACCGCCGCGCTCGGCGCCGGACCGGACGTGGTCAAGCCCAACGCCGCCGAACTGGCCGCCGCCACCGGCACCGGCATAGCCGCCGGCAGCAACTCCGCAGCCACCGGCAGCAATTTCGTCGCAGCGGCGGCCGCCCAGCTGCGCGCAGCCGGGGCCCGCGCCGTCGTCGCCTCCTGCGGCCCCGACGGACTGCACGCGATCACCTCGCACGGCAGCTGGCGCGCCACGCCGCCCGAGCAGCTCAGCGGCAATCCGACCGGCGCGGGCGACGCCTGCGTTGCCGCGCTGGCCGCCGGGCTCGCCGCCGGCGCGCCGTGGCCGGACATCCTGCGCGAGGCGGTCGCCCTGTCCGCCGCGGCCGTGCCCTGCCCGGTGGCCGGTGACTTCGACGCCGACACCTATCACCGATTCCGTACCGCCGTCCCCGTGGAGGAAGTCCATGCCGCTCACCCCGACCGATGAGATCGTCCAGGACGCCGCCACGCGGGTGGTGGGCGTCGGGGCGTTCAACGTGGTGCAGATCGAGCACGCCCAGGCCATCGTGGCCGGTGCCGAGGCCGCCGGGCGCCCGGTGATCCTGCAGCTCAGCGAGAACACCGCCCGCTACCACGGCTCGCTGGAGCCGATCGGCCGCGCCGCGCTGGCCATCGCCCGGGCGGCCGCAGTCCCGGTGGCCGTCCACCTGGACCATGCCGAATCGGTCGAGCTCGTCCACCAGGCGGTCGCGCTCGGCTTCACCTCGGTGATGTTCGACGCGGCCACCCTGCCGTACGAGCAGAACGTCGCCGCCACCCGGGAGGTCACCGACTACTGCCACGCCCGCGGCGTCTACGTCGAGGCCGAGCTCGGCGAGGTCGGCGGCAAGGACGGTGCGCACGCCCCCGGTGTGCGCACCGACCCGGACGAGGCGCGTGCCTTTGTCGCGGCCACCGGCGTCGACGCGCTCGCGGTGGCGGTGGGCAGCTCGCACGCGATGCTCACCCGGGACGCCGTCCTGGACTTCGCGCTGATCACCCGCTTGCGCGAGGCCGTGGGCACCCCGCTGGTGCTGCACGGCTCCTCCGGGGTCAGCGACGCCGACCTGACCCGGGCCGTCAACGCCGGGATGACCAAGGTCAATGTGTCCACCCACCTGAACAAGGCGTTCACCCGGGCCGTGCGCGACTACCTCGACACCCACGCCGACGTCGCGGACCCCCGCAAGTACCTCGGCCCCGCCCGCTCCGCCGTCGCCGCGGAGGTGGCGCGCCTGCTCGGCGTGCTGAGCTGACGCACACTCAACTCCCCTCCGCCTCAGTCATATCGGTGAGTTCCGGCCAGGACAGCCGCCGGGCCCGTACGGGCGCGTTCGGGGACTGCTGGCCCCCGCTGGCGAGCATCCGGACGTCGCCGTGCTCGTTGATCTCGGCCCGGATGATCCCCGTCCCGTCCGCGTAGACGGGGTGCCCGCCGGGGCCCTTGGCGCTGGTCGGCCGCATGATGACGACGTCGGGCGGCGTCCGGTCACCGGGCGTGGCGGGGAACGTCAGTGCGTAGCAGTACTCGCCGTCCATGGCAGGCCTCCTCAGCTGTCCCTCCCCAGGATCCCCCGCCATCCGCCGCCCTGCCCCATGGCCGGGCGACGGCGGAGATCGTCACTGAGATGGGGCACGGAGGAGGGCCGAGCCGGGCAGCAGCTAATCGAGGGGCACCGCCTCGATCACGCTCTCGGTGCGGGAGGCGTGGACCGGCGCGGGGTGGACGGAGCTGATCGCGAAGCCCGCGTCCGCCAGCAGGGACCGGTACTGCTCCAAGGTCCGGTCGTGACCGTCGACCATGACCAGCATCAGCAGGTCGATCAGCTTGGCCTGCGCGCTGTACGGGCGGGCCGGGCGGGTCGTGGGTGCCGGCTGGACGTCCTCCAGGTACTCGAAGACCAGCAGTCTGCCCTCGGGCGGCATGGCCTCGCGGACCCGGCGCAGGATGGTGGCGGCGCCCACGTCGTCCCAGTTGTGCAGCACGCGCGAGAGCGTGTAGACGTCGGCGCCCCTCGGCACGGTGTCCGGGTCGAAGAAGCTGCCCGCGACGAAGTCGACCCGGTCCGCGCAGCCGGCCTCGGTCAGCCGGGCGCGGGCCAGGCCGAGCGTCTCGGGCAGTTCGACCAGCACGCCGCGCGCCTCGCGGTGGCGGGCCAGCACCTTGGCGAGCAGCCCGCCCTCGCCGCCGCCGATGTCGACCAGGGTGCCCAGCCGCCCCAGGTCGCATGTGGCGAGCGCGGCGGGGACGGCGGCCGCGCCCATTGCCGTGTGGAAGGTCTCGGCGGCCTGCGGGTGCTCGCCGAGGTAGTCGTAGAAGGGGATGTCGTGCAGCTGCTCGAAGGCGGGCCGACCGGTGCGCAGCGTGTGCATGATCTCGCCGAAGGCGCCGTGCACCTCCTCGCCGAACATCAGGGCGGTGGGCCGGCTGGAGCGCCGGTAGTCCGAACAGAGCAGCCGGGTGGTGGCGGTGAGCGCGTAGGTGCGCGGCGCGGTCTCGCGCAGCAGGTCGCTCGCGCTCAGCGCGCGCAGCGTGCGGTTCAGGGCGCGCGGGTCGGCGCCGCAGGCGGCGGCGAGGTCGTCCGCGGTCCGCGGGCCGTCGGCGAGCAGGTCGGGTACGCCGAGCTTGGCGATCGCGTAGCAGGCCTGGGCGATCCAGCCGCCGGTCAACACCGCGAACAGGGTGGCCCGTTCGGTGAGCCCGGGCTGCTCGACGGGCGTCGGCTCCACCGGAGCCGGCTCGGGCGTCACCGGCCGGCCTCGGCGGTCGAGCCGCCTGCTGCGCGGACCCGCGCGCCGAGCGCGCGCACCGTCTCGGCGGCGGCGATGGCGTGCGAGCGGCGGGTGCCGTGCCGCCCGTCCGCGCTGTACAGGTCGGCGTCCCGCGAGGCCGGGTGGTCGGTCAAGCTGACCTGCACGGTGCCCAGTTGGGCGGCGATCCGCTCGGTGCGGTCGGTGAGGTCGTACAGCCGGGTGCGCAGGCCGGCGCGCAACTCCTCGGGGACGGCGGGGGAGTAGGAGCCGTCGAACATGCTGACGGTGATCACCTGCGCCCCGCCGGCCTGCAGCGCCTCGACGATCGCGCGCAGGTCCGCCTCGATGGCCTCGGGGTCGTAGGAGCGGGAGAGCAGGTTGAAGCCGCCGCAGGCGACCAGCGCGAGATCCGGTCGCAGCTCGAGCGCGGCCGTCAGCTGCTCGGTCCGCACCTGTTCGGCGCGGGTGCTGCGCCGGCCGAGGTTGTGGAAGCTGAACCCGCCCTTCACGGCGGCGAGTTCGGCGGCCACCCGGAAGACCCAGGGGTCGTCCGGGTAGCCGGGGCTGGGCTCGCCCAGCCCCTCGGCGATGCTGTCCCCGACGACGACGAAGCGTCGCCAGGGGTGCCCGGCGAGCAGGGTCGCGGCCTCTCCCTCGCGCAGGCAGTACGGATCGGCGGCTTCGCCGGGTGTCAACGCGATCGGCATGGAGGGTGTGTTCCCTGGTGCGGATGAGGCTCAAACACCGAACTCGGCTTTGGGGGATCGGCTTTCGGCCAGCAGGGTGCGATCCAGCGCGTCGATGGTCGGCCGGCCGCAGAGCTCCATCGCCTCCGTCAGCTCCTCGCGCAGCAGGCCGAGCACCGCGGCCGCGCCCGCCTGTCCGCCGCAGGTCAGCCCCCAGAGCACCGGTCGGCCGAGCAGCGCCGCGTCCGCGCCCAGCGCGAGCACCTTCAGCAGGTCGATCCCGGTGCGGATGCCCCCGTCCACCAGGACGGCGCACTGCCCGGCGACGGCGTCGACGATCTCCGCCAGCACCTCCACACCCGGTACGGCGTGGTCCAGTTGGCGCCCGCCGTGATTGGAGACCACGATGCCCGCCATGCCGTGCGCCACCGCCCGCCGGGCGTCCTCGGCGGTCAGGACGCCCTTGAGCACCAGGGGCAGCGAGGTCTGCTCGCGCAGCCAGGCCAGGTCGGACCAGGTGATCGAGGCGTCGAACTGCTCACGGGAGTGCCGGGCGACGGCGGAGTCGCCGGGCCGGTGGCCATGGGTGGCGGCCATCAGCGCCGGGTCCAGGTTCACCGCCCGGATGTGCTCGGGCAGCGTGAAGCTGTTGCGCTGATCGCGCAGTCGGCGGGCCACCCTGGGAGCATCCACGGTGAGTACCAGGGCGCCGTAGCCGGCGAGTTCGGCCCGCCTGACCAGGTCGAGCAGCGGTTCGCGCCGGCGCAGCCAGTAGAGCTGAAGCCAGCGTGGGCCGCTTCCCGCCTCGGCGATCTCCTCCAGGGTGTGGCTGGCGAACATCGCCGCGATGAAGAGCGCGCCCTGCTCGCCGGCCGCCCGCGCGGTCGCCAGCTCGCCCTGCGGGTGGCAGAGCCGGTGGTAGGCCATCGGCGCGACGCCCAGCGGCAGCGCCAGCGCACTGCCCAGGACCGTGGTCGCCGGGTCGCACCGGGTGACGTCGACCAGGACGGAGGGCCGCAGCCGGACCCGGTCGAGCGCCTCGCGCGCGGTGCGCAGCAGCGACTCGGAGCCGCTCCCGCCGGCCAGGAAGTCCCAGACATCGGTGGGCAGTCGGGCCTGCGCAGGGGCTTCGTACTCGGCTACGGTCAGCGGTTCCATGGCTTTGCCTCTCTGACTCTGTTCTGACTCTGTGGAAAGGACGACCGTGCCGACCAGGGACCGCGTCTGCGCACCGCTCGACCTCGCTTCACTGCACGGCTCGCTCAGCGATCCGCTGCTCGACGCGATGAACTTCCTCAACGAGGTGACCCAGCGCTTCCCCCGTGCGGTCTCCTTCGCGCCCGGCCGCCCGTACGAAGGGCTCTTCGAGACGGCCGGGATCGAGCGCCACCTCAAGGTCTACACCGACTACCTGCGCGAGGAGTTGGGGCAGTCACCGGAGCAGATCAAGACCGCACTCTTCCAGTACGGACGCACCAATGGCCAGATCCACCAGCTGATTGCCCGGACTCTGGAGAACGACGAGGGCATCCGGATCGCTCCCGAGGCGGTGGTGGTGACAGTCGGCTGCCAGGAGGGCATGCTGCTGGCGCTGCGTGCGCTGTTCGCCGGTCCGCGGGACGTCCTGCTGGTCAACTCGCCCTGTTACGTGGGGGCCACCGGCGCCGCCAGGCTGCTGGACATCCCGGTGGAGCCGGTCCGGGAGGGCGCGGCCGGCCTGGATCCGGCGGCGGTGGCGGCCGCCGCGGTGCGGTTGCGGGCGGCCGGCCTGCGGCCGCGGGCGCTGTATCTGGTGCCCGACTTCGGCAACCCGTCCGGGGTGAGCCTCGGCGTGGCGGCCCGGCACCGGCTGCTGGAGGTGGCGGCCGAGCACGATCTGCTGATCCTGGAGGACAACCCGTACGGTTTCTTCGTCCGTGAGGGCGCTCCACGGCCGACGCTGAAGTCGCTGGACACCGAACGCCGGGTGATCCATCTCGGTTCGTTCGCCAAGACCGCCTTCCCCGGCGCCCGGGTCGGGTATCTGCTGGCCGACCAGGAGGTGGCCGACGCCGACGGGCGGCGCAGTCTGTTGGCCGAGCAGCTCTCCAAGATCAAGAGTATGACGACCGTGAACACCCCGGCACTCAGCCAGGCCGTGATCGGCGGCCTGCTGATCGAGAGCGGCTTCCGGCTGCGCGAGACCAACGGCGCGGCCATCGCCTTCTACCGCCGCAACCTCGACGCGCTGCTGCGGGAGCTGGAGGCGCACTTCCCGCCCGAACGCCGGGCCGCGCTGGGGCTGAGCTGGAACCGCCCGGACGGCGGCTTCTTCCTCACCGTCGATGTGGCGTTCCGCGCCGACAACGAGGCGCTGGAGCGCTCGGCGCGCGACTACGGAGTGCTCTGGACGCCGATGGACGCGTTCTATCCGGGGGGCGGAGGTGAACATCAGCTTCGGCTCTCCTGCAGCTACCTGCGGCTTGATCAGATCGCCGACGGGGTCCGCAGGTTCGCCGCTTTCGTGGCCGATGGCCGGTAGCTGAAATAATGGCCGAAAGCAGTCATCATCCACATCAGTTTATGAACTGACTCTCCGCCACCACCAGCCCCAACCCTCCCATCCGGTGCATCGATACCCACGGGCCACACCCCGGAAACAGCTCGCAGATCACGGCGCACCAGCCTCGTGGACCACTCGTCGAGGCCCTGTGCCCGCGCTCGACGAGAGCTCGCATCGTCATCACGAACAGCCTTGACCCGCCCTTGCGGGTGTGGGAATCTCACGGCGCGAGATGGCCATAACCGGCTTCGCACCTGCTGATCGCCCCCTATCCGGGAGACGCGATGTTAGGCACTGCCACCCCCCATCCACCGGGAACCCCGCCGCACGAGGACTGGGTCGACCACTACCTGCTTGCCGGTCCGGCCGACGAATCCTGTCTGCGGCTGGGCCGGACGGTGCACCGCGCAACCCTGCTCGATCTCGTCGACGAGCAGCAGAAACTCTTGTCCCAAGCGGGACTTCGGCGCGGCGGCACGGTGACGCTGTGCCTGCCGCCCTCGCTCGCCTATATCGCCGTCCTGCTCGCTGCCTGGCGCCTCGGTGCCCAAGTCAGCCTGCTGGACCACCGGTTGGCGCAGGCCGAGGTGGATCGTGCGCTGGACCGGCTCGCCCCGCAGGTCGTGGTGGTGGCGGACCGGGTCGGCGGCGCGGCACTGCGCGGCTACAGCGAGGTCACCGCGGTCGCCGCACCGCGACCGGGCGGCCGCCCGGCGGCCGGCGAGCACTGCCTGATCCAGTTGAGCTCCGGCTCGACCGGCCCCAGCAAGGTGATCGCCCGCACCCAGGGCGACCTGGTGCGCGAACTGGAGCGCTACGACCGGCTGGTGGACTATCCGGGCCGTGGCGGGCGGACGGTGCTGCTGGCCTCCGTCGTGCATGTGCTCGGCCTGGTCGGCGGGTTGCTGCAGAGCCTGCACTCCGGCGCCCGACTGGACTTCCCGGAGCGGCTGACCGGCGTCGGCATCCTGGACGCGGTGGCGGCCGACGAGCAGCCGGCCACCCTGCTAGGCGTCCCCTTCCATGCCGAACTGCTGGCCGCCCAGGGCGACTTGCGACGGGTCCCGCAGCTGAGCAGGATGATCGTCGCGGGTGAACTGACCCGGCCGGGCCTCCCGGAGGCCTTCACCGCCCGCTACGGCGTCCCGCTCGGCAGCATGTTCGGGATGACCGAGCTCGGCATGATCGCCACCGATCTGAGTGGCTCCCACTTCCCTGCCGTCGATCCCGCACACGGAATGGAACTGCGAATCCAGGACGGCGAGTTGCTGGTCTCGGCGGCCGCCTCGCCGTACCTTGGGGTGACCGATCCCGCCCGCTGGGCGGACGGCTGGCTGCACACCAGGGACGCCGCCGTCATCGACCCGGCCACCGGCCTGGTGACCCTGCTCGGCAGGCTGGACTCCCAGGTGTCGATCGGCGGTCTCAAGGTCGACCTGACCGAGGTCGAACGCACGGTGGCCGCGCTGCCCGGGGTGGCCGAGGCGGTGATCGTCCACGACGACGGCATCAGCGCCTACCTGGCGCTGGACGGCACCACCGTCGACGCCGTACAGGCCTGCCTGGTCAGGGAGTTGGCCTCCTACAAACGGCCCCGGCGGCTGTATGTGCTGCCCCGGCTGCCCCGCACCACCACCGGCAAGACACTGCGCGACCCGGCCGCCCTGCGCCGCGCCGCGGCCGAGCACCCGGCCGACTGAACCTGCTCCACCCGCCCCACCTGCCCGGACACTCCCACCGGTCGGTGACCCGGGCATCGCACGGCCGTTCACCCACCTACGACGCTACGACGAAGGAGCAGCCGTGAAAGAGGAGATCAGCACGTTCATCGTCCAGTCCCTGCGGGAGATGAACTACGACGTCGACGACGTCACCGACGAGACCGACCTCGGACCCGCAGGCCTCGACCTGGAGTCGCTCGCCCTGGCCGAGTTGACGGTCCAGTTGGAGGACGTCTACGGCATCAAGTTCAGCGACGAGGACATCGAGACGCTGGCGACGCTCAACCTCGGCGAGTTCGCCACCACCCTGGCCGGGCGGCTCGCCGTGTCCAGAGGCCAGAGCTGAGATGGGCCCCACATCGTCGCCCGGCCGCCAGGAGGTGCTCGCGATGCTGGCGACCTTCGGCAACCGGGAACCCCGACAGGTGGACGAGGTCGTCGGCTCCCTCGAACTCACCTGGCTGATCACCGAGGTGGAGCAGCGCTACGCCGTCACGCTCGAGCTGAGCGACGACGATCTCGACCGGATGGGTACCGTGACCGGCGCCACCGAGGTGCTGCGCGAGGCGCTCGCCGGCGGGGCCCGCCATGCATGACCCGAGCTCGCCGCGGCCGCCCGCCCGGGTCGTGGTGGTGACCGGCCTCGACGCGCTCAGCGCGCACGGCCGTGGCGCGGAGCCGGCGAGCCGTCGGATCACCGACGGCGAGGCGGCCTTCGACGAGGTACGGCGGTTCGCCACACAGGGCCGACGGGTGCACCGCGCCGCCCTGCTCCCGGACGCCGGGTCGCTGCTGGATGAACTCACCGGATCGGTCCGACGGGCTTGCGCACAGGCCGAGTTGGACGGCGGCGCACGGGCGGGCTGCCCGCTGCTGCTGGCTGTGCACAGCGACGAGCCCACCCCGCAGGGGCCGCTCTCGCGGGCCGTGGCGGCGAGCTGCGGGCTGCCCGCCGCCACCCGGCTCTACACCACGGCCTGCGTCGCGGGCAGCACGGCCGTTGCCGACGCCGCCGCGCTGATTGCGGCCGGGCGCCTGGAGCGCGTCGTGGTGGCCGCCGGGTATCTGGTGGAGCCGGTGCAGTACGCGCTGTTCGACGCCGGCCGGGCGCTGGCCCGCGACGGCGAGGTGCGCCCGTTCAGTCGGGACCGGCGCGGTGTGCTGCTCGGTGACGGCGTCGCGGCGGTGGTCCTGGAGGCCGAGCAGGCCGCCGCGGCCCGCGGCGTGCCGGCCCTGGCGGTGCTCGCGGGCTGGGGCCGGGCCGGGGACGCCCACCATGTGATCCGGCCGCGCCCGGACGGCGACGGGCTGGTCCGCGCGATCGGCTCCGCGCTGCGCCGGGCCGCGGTCGGCGCCGAGCAGGTCGGCTATGTGAACGCCAACGCCAACGGCACCGCGCTCGGCGACAGCGCCGAAGCCGCCGCCCTGCACCGGGTGTTCGGCGAGCGCGTCGCCGAGCTGCCGGTGAGCTCGACCAAGGGCGCGCACGGCCACGCGCTGGAGGGTTCGGCGCTGCTGGAGCTGGTGGTCACCGTCGGTGCGCTGCGCTCGGGCCGGCTGCCGGTGCAGGCCGGCTACCGCGAGGCCGACCCGCAGTGCCGACTCGACCTGGTGCTCGACCGGCCCCGGCCGAGCGCCGCGCGCTATGCGCTCAGCCTCAACTCGGCGTTCGGCGGCGCCAATACGGCGCTCCTGGTGGGTGCCGCATGAAGCCGGCAGCCGACTGTCGCGCTGATCTCGTGACTGAGGCCGGCGCCAAGGGCCTGGTCGTGCTGGTGAGCGCGCACTGGCCGACCGGCCCGCAGGACACCGTGACCCCCGTGCCCGGGTTCATCCTCTCCGGCTTCAGCCCGCTGGTCGCCGAGGTGGCCGACCGCTGCCTGCGCGAGCGGCCCGCCCGACGCCCCGAGCGCACCGGGGTGCTGCTGGCCAGCGTGCGCGGCGACACGGTGACGCCGGAGCTGGTCGCGGCCGCGCTGGCCGAGGGCCGCCCGGTCGCCCCGCTGCTCTTCTACCAGTCCAACCCCAATGCCGTGGCCGGGCATGTCGCCGCCCGCTGGGGGCTGTGCGGTCCGGTGGTGTGCACGGCTCCGCCCGGCGACGGGCCGCAGTCCGTCCTCGCGGACGCGCTGGGCTGCGCGGCCCTGCTGATCGCGGACGGCGACGCGGACGAGGTCCTGGTCGTGGTGGCCGACCAGGGCCGGGCGGCGGGGGACACCGACCATGCCGTCGCCCTGCTGGTGGGCCCAGCCGAACCAGGTATGACCGCGACCGCGCCCCGAAGACCGATGACCAGTGAAGGAAGGGACCAGCGCTCATGAGCGTCCGTCAGATCCGCGCCAGGCTCGCCGCCGATCCGGAGACCGGCGCCGGGAACGTGCTCCCCGCCCGGATGGCCCTCGGCGTCGGCCTGGACCAGCCGCTGCTGTCCTTCGACACCGAGATCGATGGCATGGCCGCCTGGGAGCCGCTCACCGTAAGGGAGTTGGACCGCCTGGTGCGGGCCCGAGCGGCCGCGCTGGCCGCCGCCGGGATCCGCCCGCGCGACCCGGTGGTGGTGCACGCCGACGCCGCCGCCGACACGGTGCTCGCCTTCCTCGCGCTGACCCGGCTCGGAGCGATCCCCGCGCTGCTCAACCCCCGGCTGGAGCCGGAGAAGGCGGCCCGCTACATCCGGAAGCTGACCGCGGTCGGCCTGCTGGCCGATGAGCGGCACCGCGCCGAACTCGCCGCCCAGGACACCGGCACACCGCTGCTGCCCGATATCGCCACCCTCGGCGCCGCCGACCCGGACGCCGCGCCGCCCGCCTACCGCCACGCTCCCGAGGACCCGGTGGCGATCACCCACTCCTCGGGCACCACCGGCCTGCCCAAGGCGGTGCTGCACTCGCACAGCAGCCTGTACGCGGCGATCCGCTACCGCCTCGCGCTGCCCCGCCCGCAGGGCTCGGACCGGATGCTCAGCGCGCTGCCCGCCGCGCACGCCGCCACCCTGATCGCCCTCAACCTGGCGCTCAGCTCGCAGGCCGAGATCGCCTTCCTGTCCGGCCAGACCGGCTCCGACGTGCTGGCCGCGATCGAACTCCAGCGCCCGCACGGGGTGTTCGGCTTCGCCGCGACCTGGTCGGACCTGGCCAGGCACGACCTGTCCGCGCGCGACCTCTCCTCGGTGGCGCTCTGGTGGAACACCGGGGACTGCGCCCATGAGACGCACATCCGCCACCTGATCGCCCAGGGCAGCCATGAGGCGATGGTGGGCCGCGAGCGCCGACGCGTGCCCGGTTCGGTCTTCGTGGACGGCCTGGGCTCCACCGAGATGGGCCACTCGCACTTCCACCTCACCCACACCTCGGACACCGACCGCTACGGGCGCTGCGTGGGCAAGCCGCACCCGTTTGTCGACTGCGCCGTCCTGGATCCTGCGGGCGAGCCACTGGAGCCGTACCAGGTAGGGGAGTTGGGTACCAGGTCGCCCACCCTGGCGGTGGGTTACTGGAACGACTCGGCGAGCACCTACCGCACCCGGGTGCGCGGCTACTTCCTCACCGGCGACCTGATGTACCGCGACGAGGAGGGCTACTACTACCACGTGGACCGCGCGGTGGACTCGGTCGACCTCGGCGGTGGCCGGCGCCTGCACACCGCGATGTCCGAGGAGCGGGTGCTGGTGGGCTGCCCGGACGTGCTGGACTGCACGGTGGTGGCGGTGCGCGACGGCGAGCGGGTGATCACCGACGTGCTGCTGCAACTCGCCGCCGGCGCCGACCGCGAGCGCGATCGCGGCAAGGAGGTACGGGCCGCACTGGAGGACGCGGTGGCCGCAACGGTGCGCCAGGTGATCGCGGTCGAGGACGCCGCCATCCCGCTCGGGCCCACCGGCAAGGTCCGCAAGGTGCTGCTGCGTGAACGCCACCTGGCGGCCCTCGCCGCCGAGGTCGCCCGGTGAGCGCCGCCGCCCGCCCCGGCGCGGTGGTCACCGGCATCGGCCTGGTGACGCCGCTGGGCCGCAAGCCGGCCGACTTCTACGAGGCGCTGCTGGCCGGCCGCTCCGGGCTGTGCCGCCCGCCGGAGGACCACGCGGTCGGCGGCTGGCTGGAGAGCGCCGGGATCGCCCCCTGGATCGACCCGCTGGAGGTGCTGCCGCGCACCGAGACCAAGGCGGCCGACCGCTTCGTGCTGCTCGCCCTCGCGGCGGCCGACGACGCGCTCGCCGACGCTGGCCTGGTGGTGGGCCGGGATGTGGACCCGCGCCGGGTCGCCGTGGTGGTCTCCACCGGCGGCGGCGGGCTGCAGACCTTCGAGCAGCACTCGCACCGGCGCCTGGAGCGCGGCCGCACCGGCGTCAGCCCGTATCTGCTGCCCGGCATGCTCTCCAATATGGGAGCCGCCCGGATCGCCATCAAGTACGGTATCCGAGGCTACAGTTCGGCCATCGTGACGGCCTGCTCGGCGGGTGCCCAGTCGATCGCCGAGGCGCTGCGGCTGATCCGGGGCGGCGAGGCCGATGTGGTGGTGTGCGGCGCGGCGGAGTCCTCGCTGCACCCGACGATCGCCGCCGCCTTCACCAACGCCCGTGCGCTGTCCAGCGGTTGGCAGGATCCGACGCAGGCCAGCCGGCCCTTCGACCGGCGTCGCAACGGCTTCGTGCTCGGCGAGGGCAGCGCGGTGCTGGTGGTGGAGCGCACCGAGCACGCGGACGCCCGTGGCGCCCGCGGTCATGCCGACCTGCTCGGCTGGGGCGCCTCCACCGACGCCCACCACCCGACCACCCCGCGCCCGGACGGCGAGGGCGCCGTCGACTCCATGCGGGCGGCGCTGGCCTCCGCCGGGCTCGCGCCGGCCGACGTCGACTACGTCAACGCCCATGGCACCGGGACCAGGTTGGGCGATCTGGCGGAGGCCACCGCGCTGCGCGCGGTCTTCGGCGAGCAGGGCCCGGCGGTCAGCTCCACCAAGGGCGCCACCGGGCATCTGCTGGGCGCCGGCGGGGCGGTGGAGGCGGTGGTCGCCGTCCTGGCGCTCTCGGCGGGGGTGGTGCCGCCCACGCTCAACCTGGACGAGCCGGACCCGGCCTGCGAGCTCGACCATGTCCGGGGCACGGCACGGCAGTTGCCCGTACGCGCGGTGCTCTCCAACTCCTTCGCCTTCGGCGGGCACAACGTCAGCCTGGTCTTCGCCGCCCCGAGCAGCAGGGCGGCACGGGACGCCGCCGTGGCCCAGGACCCCCGACTCCCATGACAGCGCACCGCCTGAGACAGCCGGCAGAGCCCCCGCAGAGGACGGTCAACGCAGCATGAGCATCCATCGGATCGACCATGTCGAGTTCCACGTGGCGAACGCCGTCGAGGCGGCCGGCGAGCTGGCCGCAGCCTTCGGATTCCGCACCGGGCGCTGTCCGGGAGCGGCCGCCCTCCCGGCCGGTCGGCAGGCGGTGCTGCTGCACCAGGGGGGACATCCGGCTGCTGTTCATGTCCGCCGAAAAGACCGGTGAGGTGAGTGAACCAGCCGACCCGGTGGCCGAGTTCGTCGCCCGGCACGGCGACGGCGTGGCAGCGATCGCGGTCGGCTGCGACGACGCGGCCGAGTCCTTCCGGACGGCCCTGGCGGCCGGAGCCGTCCCGCTGCGCGACCCGGTGGCCCACCAGGAGGACGGCGTCCGGGTGGTCACCGCGGCGGTGCGCGGCTTCGGCGACGTGGAGTTGAGATTCGTCGAACGCGCGGCCCCGCCGCCTCAGACCGAACCAGCCGGCCTGCTGGTCGAGTTGGACCACGTCGCGATCTGCGTACCGGCCGGTGAGCTGGCCGGCACGGCCCGCTTCATGGAGCAGGCGCTCGGCATGCGGCAGATCTTCACCGAGTACATCCAGGTCGGCGAGCAGGCGATGGACTCGATCGTCGTGCAGAGCCCGTCCGGCGGCGTCACCTTCACGCTGATCGAGCCGGACACCACCCGCGCGCCCGGCCAGATCGACGGTTTCCTGGAGAGCCACCAGGGCGCCGGGGTGCAGCATCTGGCCTTCCGCAGCGAGGACATCGCGCTCGCCGTGGAGACCTTCGAGAAGCAGGGCGTGCGCTTCCTCGACACCCCCGCCGGCTACTACGACCAGCTCCAGCAGCGGCTGGGCGACGGCGCCGTCCCGGTGATCGGTCTTGAGACGCTGCGCCGGCTGAACATCCTGGTCGACCAGGACCACGGCGGCCAGCTCTTCCAGATCTTCACCAGCTCGACCCACCCGCGGCGCACCCTCTTCCTGGAGGTCATCGACCGCCGCGGCGCGCTGACCTTCGGCAGCGCCAACATCAGGGCGCTCTACGAGGCCGTCGAGCGTACCGAGGACCGCTCCGACGCCGGCCAGGTCTCAACGGCAGGAGAAAGGTGAAATCGTGTCGCACCCTGGTGAGTTCACCCTGACCGAGGCGGAGCAGCAGTTGCTCCCCACACCGCAGGACGTCCGCTTCTACGCCGAACACGGCTGGTATCTCTCCCAGCGCCTGCTGAGCGACGAGGACCTGGCGATCCTGGAGTCGGCGAGCGAGCGCTTCTACGCCGGTGAGCGCGACCGCCAACTGCCGCTGCGGCCGCCGCGGTTGGCCGACTGGCAAGGCGCGGACGGCGACGTGCAGCGCCACAACGACTACATCCACTACCAGGACGAGGCGATCGCCCGGGTGCTCTGCCGGCCGCTGCTGGGCGCGGTCGCCGCCCGGCTCGCGCAGGCGCGGGAGATCCGGGTCTTCCAGTCCACCCTGATCCTCAAGCCGCCGCGCCCGCAGGAGCCCAGCAACCTGGTGCCCTGGCACTGCGACCGCCACTACTGGCAGACCTGCAGCTCGGAGCAGATGCTCACCGCGTTCGTGCCCTTCCACCGCTGCGACGAGGAGATGGGCACCATCACCATGGTGGACGGCAGCCACCTGTGGAAGGAGATCGCGGGTGACGACTCCACCCGCCACTTCGCCGACCGCGACCGCCGCGAGCTGGAGGAGATCCTCGCCGAGACCGCCCGCTTCAACGGCACCGAGGTGCGCAAGGTGCCGGTGGTGATCCCGGCGGGGCACGTGAGCTTCCACCACTGCCGCACCTACCACGGCAGCGGCGCCAACGTCTCCGCGCGCCCGCGCCGGGCGATCTCGCTGCACCTGCAGGACGGCGCCAACCAGTGGCGCCCGTACCGCAAGCCCGACGGCACCCAGGTCGTCTACAACCACGACGTCCTGGTGCGCCGGACCGAGGACGACCGGCCCGACTACGCCGACCCGGCGTGGTGCCCGACGCTCTGGCAGGACGCGCGGTGACCACACCCGAAGCTGCGCTGCACTACCGGGGCATGCGCCTGATCCGCTCCTTCGAGGAGCAGGCGCTGGCCCTGGTGAGGTCCGGCGAGATCGTCGGCGGCATCCACCCGTACATCGGGCAGGAGGCGGTCGCCGTCGGCGTCTGCGCCGCGCTGCGCGCCGACGACCAGCTGACCAGCACCCACCGCGGGCACGGCCATGTGCTGGCCAAGGGCGCCGATCCACGGCGGATGCTGGCCGAGTTGGCCGGCCGCGAGAGCGGCCTCAACAAGGGCCGCGGCGGCTCGATGCACGCCGCCGACCTCTCGCTCGGCATCCTGGGCGCCAACGGCATCGTCGGCGCCGGCGCGCCGATCGCGGCCGGCGCCGCCTGGGCGGCGCTGCGGCAGGGCTCCGACCGGGTGGTGGCGACCTTCTTCGGCGATGGCGCACTCAACCAGGGCGTGCTGCTCGAGGCGATGAACCTGGCCGCGCTGTGGCGGCTGCCGGTGCTCTTCGTCTGCGAGAACAACGGCTACGCCACCACGCTGGCGGTGCGCGACGGCGTCGCGGGATCGGCGCTGGGCCGCGCCGCCGCCTTCGGCATCCCCGCCCAGGAGGTGGACGGCATGGACGTCGCGGCCGTGCGCGCCGCCGCCGAGCAGGCGGTGGTCCGCGCGCGCTCCGGCGCCGGGCCGTCCTTCCTGGAGTGCCGGACGTACCGCTTCGAGGGACACCACACCATGGAGCGCCGGGTCAGGGTCAACTACCGCACAGCGGAGGAGATCGACTCCTGGCGGCAGCGCGATCCACTGGAGCTCTGCGGCCTGGATCCCGTGCAGCGCGCGGAAGTCGACCAGGAGATCGCCCAACTGATCGCCGAGGCGGTGCGGTTCGCGCTCGCCGGGGCGCACCCCGACCCGGCCGGCGCGCTCGACCACCTCTACGCCGACGGGCTGCGGCCCAGGGCAGGAGCCCCGCGGTGACCAAGCTCTCCTATGCCAAGGCTCTGAACCGGGCGCTCGCCGACGAGTTGGCCCGCGACCCGGCGGTCTGCGTGTTCGGCGAGGACGTCGGCGCGGGCCTGTCCGGCCTCACCCCCGGCCTGCAGGCCCGATTCGGCGCCGACCGCGTGGTGGACACCCCACTCTCCGAGCAGGCGTTCACCTCGCTGGCGCTGGGCGCGGCGCTGACCGGGATGCGACCGGTGGTGGAGTTCCAGATCCCCTCGCTGCTCTTCCTGGTCTTCGAGCAGATCGCCAACCAGGCACACAAGATCTCACTGATGACGGGTGGTCAGATCGCTGCCCCGGTCACCTATGTGGTGCCGGGCTCGGGCTCGCGCGACGGCTGGGCGGGCCAGCACTCCGACCACCCGTACAGCCTCTTCGCCCACGTCGGGGTCAAGACCCTGCTCCCGGCCACGCCCACCGACGCCTACGGCCTGCTGGTCTCGGCGATCCGCGACCCGGACCCGGTGGTGCTGTTCGCCCCGGCGGGCGCGCTGGGCGTGCGCGAGGACGTCACCACCGAGCTGGCGCCGGTGCCGATCGGCTCGGCCCGGATCCACCGCCCGGGCGAGGACGTCACGGTGGTCGCCGCGGGGCACCTGGTGCACGACGCGCTGGCGGTGGCCGAGGAGTTGGCGGGTGAGATCTCGGTGGAGGTCTTCGACCCGCGCTCCCTCTACCCCTTCGACTGGCCGGCGCTGGCCGCCTCGCTGGCCCGCACCGGACGGCTGGTGGTCATCGACGACTCCAACCGGATGTGCGGCCTGGGCGCCGAGGTGATCGCCACCGTCGCCGAGCAGGGCCACCGGCTGCGCGCCCTGCCGCGCCGGATCACCCGCCCGGACGGCGCCGTCCTCCCGTTCGCCCTCGGCCTGGACCGCGCCGTGCAGCCCGGCCGGGCGCAACTGCGGGACGCCGTACGCGCCGTCCTGTCCTGAACTCCCCATCCGGCAAGGAGAATTCGATGAGCACCAACCGCTACCACTGGGACCGTCAGCACCCCGGACTCGCCGCGCTGCAGCAGGCCATCGACCCGGCCCGCCGTGCCGTCCTCAGCCACCCGATGTACCGGCGGCTGGACAGCCTGGAGGCCGTCCGCGGCTTCCAGCAGACCCACGTCTTCGCGGTCTGGGACTTCATGTCGCTGCTCAAGAGCCTGCAGCGCAGCCTCACCTGCATCTCGCTGCCCTGGGTGCCGAGCGGCCCGACCGCCAGCCGCCGGCTGATCAACGACATCGTGCTGGTGGAGGAGAGCGACGAGTTCGGTGAGGGCTTCATCAGCCACTTCGAGCTCTACCTCGCCGGCATGACGCAGTCCGGGGCGGACACCGCGCCGATCCTCGCCTTCGTGGAGCAGCTGCGCGAGGGCAGGGCGGTGACCGAGGCGCTCAAGCTCGCCGCCGCTCCGCAGGCCGCCGCCGACTTCGTGGCCGTCACCTGGGACATCATCGAGAGCGCCCCGGTGCACTGCCAGGCCGCCGCCTTCGCCTTCGGCCGCGAGGACCTGATCCCGGAGATGTTCCAGCAGGTCATCGGGATCGAGGACGCCCAGGGGCAGTTGGGCAGCTTCAAGGACTACCTGGCCCGGCACATCGAGGTGGACGGCGAGCAGCACACCCCGATGGCGATGCAGATGCTGATCGACCTGTGCGGTGACGACGACGCCAAGTGGTCGGCCTGCGCCGCCACCGTGCGCACCGCGCTGGAGGCCCGGCTCGCCCTGTGGACCGCCATCCACGACTCCATCGCCTGACTCAACTCGCTACAAGGAGTGGCCTGATGACCGTCAACTACGTCGAGCAGACCCTGGAGCTCTTCGCCGCCTGCGGGGAGAAGGAGGCGGTGGTCTGCGGCGAGCGCAGGCTCAGCTACACCGAACTGCGCAGGCTGGTACTGGATCTGGCGTCCGCGCTGCGCCGGCACGGGGTGCGCCCCGGTGCGGGCGTCGCCATGCTGGTGAAGAACCGCCCCGAGTCGATCGCGGTGCAGCTCGCGCTGCACCTGCTGGGCTGCCGCACGGTGTGGATCGCGGGCTACGCGCCCTACCGCGAGCGGGTGGAGTTCATCGAGCTGGCCAAGGTCGAGGTGCTGATCTACGACCCGGAGCGCAGCGGGCGGCTCACCGAGGAACTCACCCGGCGCGAGGAGCCGTTGCAGATCCTCTGCCTCGGCCAGGGCGGGGAGGGCCCCGACCTGCTGGAGCCCGCCCCGCAGGACGAGCCGGAGTTCGTCCGCGCGGCCGACACCCCGGAGCCGTCCTCGCTCTTCTACACCGGCGGCACCAGCGGACAGCCCAAGCTGGTCCACCACGAGCACCGCTTCTTCCTGGCATTGTCGGCCGCCGCCGCGTACTACCGCTCGATCGGCGAGCTGGGCATGCGCCACCTGTCCACCACCGGGTTCGTCCACGTCAGCGGCCAGATGCCGGTGCTGCTGACGCTCTCCGAGGACGGCACGGTCTTCCTGGCCGAGGGCGTGGACCTGGCGTCGTTCCTGGAGACCATCGAGCGCGAGCGGCTCACCAGCGTCTTCATCTCGCCGGCCCGGCTCTCCGAGCTGCTGGACAGCCCGCTGCTGGACGGCGCCGACCTCAGCAGCCTGCGGTACCTCAACTGCGGCGGCGGCCCGATCTCGCCCACCCGGCTCGCTCAGGCGATCGAGCGGCTCGGGCCGGTGATGCGCCCGGTGTACGGGCTGAGCGAGCTGCCGCTGGTCGCCGACCAGCCGTTCATGGCCGCCGACCCGCAGCACCCGCAGCGGCTGGCCTCGGCCGGCAAGCCGTTCGCGGACACCCGGATCGAGATCCGCGGCGAGAAGGACGAGGTGCTCGCCACCGGCGAGGTCGGCGAGGTCTGCGTGGCGGGCTCGCTGGTGATGTCGGGCTACTGGAACCAGCCCGAGTTCACCGCGGAGACCATCACCGGCGGCTTCCTGCACACCGGCGACCTCGGCTACCTGGACGAGGACGGCTACCTCTACCTGGTGGACCGCAAGAAGGACATGGTGGTCACCAGCGTGGGTGCGGCGAACGTCTACACCCGGCCGATCGAGAACGTGCTGACCGCCCACCCGCAGGTCCGCGAGGCGGCGGTGATCGGGGTGCCGGACCCGGGCTGGGGCGAGGTGGTGCACGCCTACGTGGTGACCGTCCCGGGCGCCACCGTCACCGTCGACGAGCTGCGCGAACTGGTCGACCAGGAGCTGAGCGAGCTGCACGCGCCGCGCGGCATCGATTTCGTCGAGTCGCTGCCCCGCACACCGCTGGACAAGGTCGACAAGCTGACGCTGCGGGCCCGGCACTACGACGTGGACCGCGACCCGCAGCGTCGCACGATTACCGACCTGGCACCCCAGTGACCAGCCTGGCCGCCACCAGCGGGCCGATCTCGGCGGCCGGGCCCCGGCGCATCATCAACCGGTGCTCGGTGTCGATCTCGTGACGCTCGATCCGGCCGGTGGTGTAAGGCTGCCAGGCGTCGGCCGAGTTGAGCGGGGCGGTGCGCTCCAGCGCCGCCTTGACGAAGAGCAGGTCACCCCGGAACAGCTCCGGGGTGAACCGCCGGCGCAGCCGCACGTTGTGCAGGAAGACCTGCAGCAGGGCCGCCAGCCGTTCGTCCGGCAGGCTGTCCAGCAGGTGTCCGCGGCCCAGCAGTACGGCCCGGGCGCGCTCCTCGTCCAGCGGGCGGCCGTCGGGGGCGACCAGCCGCTGCGGGTCGCACCCGGCGTTCTCCAGCAGGGTCGTCAGGTACTCGTGGTCGGTGGGCTCCTGCGCCGGGTCGGCCGGGTCGTAGGGGTAGCAGTCGAGCAGGGCGAGCAGCGCGATCCGCTCGCCCTGCGCCTGCAGCCGCCCCGCCATGGTGTGCGCGACGATCCCGCCGAAGGACCAGCCCAACAGGGCGTACGGGCCGTGCGGTTGGACGGCCCGGACCAGATCGAGGAACCGTTCGGCGATCCGCTCCACGGACTCCGGCAGCAGGCCGGGGTCGGCCAGGCCCTCGGCCTGCAGGGCCAGCACCCGCTGCCCGGGCGCCAGGTGCGGGGCAAGCGCCGCGTACTCCCAGGCGATTCCGGCAGCGGGGTGGACACAGAACAGCGGGTCCCCGGAGCCGGGCGAGATCTCGACCAGCGGTTGGAATCCGGGATGGGCCGGCACATTCACCATCAGAACACTCCCTGAACGAGCTGAACGGAACGAGCTGAATCATCGCTTACTCTCCGAGGAGAATGCACCCGAACTCCCGGATGCACAAGGCAGCCGCTCGCGCCCGGATATGTTCCGGATCGCGCTGGCGGCCATTCCCGGTTTTCCCTGAAACGCCGATCCGAATACCAGGTCCACAATGATTCCAGAACCGGTGGAGACGATGGCCGATCTTGAGCCCGATGCTTTTCCCTTCCCGCTGCACCCGGACGAGTTCGGCACCTCCTCGCGCCAGCACCGGCGCCGCCGCGAGGAGTGCCCGCTCGGGGAGGTCACCCTGCCGAGCGGGGACCACGCGCACCTGGTGGTCGCGTACGAGGACGTCGCCCGGGTGCTGCGGGACCGCCGCTTCAGCCGCAACCTGCGCTACCCGGGGGCGCCGCGGATGGTCAGCGAGGCCGACATGTCCGACCACCCGGACGCGATCATCAACCATGACCCGCCGGAGCACGGCCGCTTCCGCCAGGTGATCCAGGGCGCCTTCAGCCCCAGCCAGGAGGCCGTCTGGCGCCCGGTGGTCCAGCGGATCGTGGACGGCCTGCTGGACGCGATCGCCGCCGCCGGGCCGCCCGCCGACCTGGTGGCGGACTTCGCGGCGGTGCTGCCGATCTCGGTGATGTGCGCGCTGATGGGCGTGCCGGCCGAGGACCACCGGCTGTTCCACGACTGGACGGGCGTCTTCTTCGCCACCGACCCGGCCGGCACCGAGGAGCGGCTGCGGGCCAACCGGGAGTTCCTCGGCTATGTCCGGGGCTTCCTGGCCGAGCGGCGCCGCAAGCCCGGCGAGGACCTGGTCGACCTGCTGGTGGCCGCCTGCGACGAGGAGGACCGGCTCTCCGAGGCGGAGCTGATCCAGCTGATCACGGCGCTGCTGATCGGCGGCCACGAGAACACCGCGGCCACCCTGGCCCGGGGCGTCTTCACGCTGCTGCGCTTCCCCGAGCAGTTCGCCGCACTGCGCGCGGACCCGCTGCTGATCGGCCCCGCGGTCGAGGAGGTGCTGCGCTTCGACGTGCCCAGCGAGGGCGCCTTCCTGCGGGTCAGCACCGAGCGGACGGCGCTGTCGGCCGGGAGCGTCGAGGCCGGTCGGGCCGTCCAGGTGTCGATCCCGGGGGCCAACCGGGACCCGCGGCACTTCCCCGATCCCGAGCGCTTCGACCTGCGGCGCTCGCCCAATCCGCACCTCACCTTCGGCCTGGGCGCGCACTTCTGCCCCGGCGCGCCGCTGGCCCGGCTGGAGCTGTCGATCGCGCTGCGCGGCCTGGTGGACCGCTTCCCGGGGCTGCGCCTCGCCATCGCGCCCGAGGACGCCCGGTACGCGCAGGGCGCCCTGATCCACCCGCTGCTGGCGCTCCCGGTGGCCTGGTGACGGGCGCCCGCCCCGGCTCGTGATCGGGCCGGTGAACGGGCGGGTGAACGGCTCGGGCCGGCGGGAGCCGAATCGTCGATTCGGTCCCGCCGGCCCGGCCGAGAGTCCCCGCAGAGCTCCGCACAGCAGCCCAGGGAACTCTTGGGAGGAATTAGTCGCGCTCGGTGACCTCGGCGACGAAGTCCTCGGCCACCTCGGCCACGAAGTCCTCGACGACGTTGCTGCTCTCGGCAACACGCATAGCATGCCTCCATTCGTTGGAACTCTGACAGGGATTTCCGTGGAGCGATTTCAAGGTAGCCGCGAATGGCCGCGCTGCCAAGATGGATGAATCGGACATCGTCATCGGCACAGGCTTGATCGAATGCAGCGGAGGGCTTTTCAGTGCAGCGCCACCGGAAATTGTGCGAAGCCGCGCAGCACCATGCCGCGGCGCACCGGTTCGCCGGCCGGCCGCAGGTGCGGGAACCGGTTCAGCAGCGCCGGGAAGAAGGCCGCCGACTCGATCCGGGCCAGCGGCGCGCCCAGGCAGAAGTGCATCCCGCCGCCGAAGGAGACCGCCGCCGTCCCCGGCCGGGTGATGTCGAAGCGGTCGGGCTCGGGGAACCGCTGCGGGTCCCGGTTGGCGGCTCCCAGCAGCCCGATCACCAGCGTGCCGGCGGCCACCTCGGTGTCCCGGATCGCCAGGTCCCGCCCGGCCACCCGGGCCAGGATCTGGATCGGGGCGTCGTAGCGCAGCGCCTCCTCCACCGCGCCGGGCGCCAACTGCGGTTCGGCGCGCAGCAGGGCGGCCTGCCCGGGGTGGGCCAGGAACGCGGCGGTCCCGTTGACCAGGTGGTTCACCATGGTGTCGACGCCCGCCATGAAGAGCAGCAGCAGGGTCTGCAGCAGCTCGGCCTCGCTGAGCCCGCCGCCCTCCTGCCTACCGCTGTCGTCCCGCACCGCGACCAGCGCCGAGGCGAGGTCCTCGGTGGGCGCCTTGCGGCGGTCGGCGACCAGCGCCGCGAAGTAGTCCATCAGCGTCTCGGCGCCGCGGTCGGCGGCCGCCAACGCGGCTTCGTCCACGGCCAGTTCGACCACCTGCATCATCGCGGACATGGACTGCTGGAGCAGTCCCCAGTCCTGCTCGGGCACGCCGACCAGGGTCCCGATCACCGCGACCGGCAGCGAGCGGGAGAGCAGCGCGTGCAGGTCGAGGGTGCCGCCGTCGGCGCCGGCGTCGGCCAGCTCGTCCAGGGTGGCGTCCGCCAGGCGCACCACCTCCTCGCGCAGCGCGGCCATCCGCCGGGCGGTGAACGCCCCGCTGACCAGCCGGCGCAGCCGGGTGTGGTCGGGCGGGTCGCGGAAGAGCATCGCCTCGATGGTGGCCACCTTGCCGGGCCGCTCGCGCCAGCCGGGGGAGACCCGGTCCATCCAGTCCGGCCCCTGGGCCCGGAAGTCGGGGCTGCGCACCAGCTCCACGCAGTCCTGGTGGCCGGTCAGGAAGATCTGCCCGCGCCGGCTGCGGCAGACCGGCGCCAGCGCGCGCAGTCGGGCGTAGACCGGGTAGGGGTCGGCCTGGCCCTGCGGGGTGGCCAGCCGTGCCAGCAGTTCCTCGGTGGCGCTGTCGTCCTCGCCCATCGGTCAGCCTCCTCGATGTGGGGTTCCCGTGATCGCGCAGGGGTCATTCTGCGGCGGTGGGGCCGGTCGCGTCGAGAGCTGACGATTGATCAATTAAGCCCGGACCGTTGCCTCCGCGTCCATGGTCACCGTAGTGTCCTGGCAGCGGACGGCGCGCGGCAACGATCACTTGCCATACCCCAACTCACCACGCGTACCTCATGGGAGAGCCCGATGCCACTCGATCCACAGGTCCAGGCCCTGCGCGAGCGCCGCGCCGCGGCGGCGACTCCTCCACTGTACGAACTCACCGTCGAGAGCGCCCGCGCCGCCGACCTCGCCGACATCCGCGCCGCCGCCGGAGACCCGGAACCGGTCGCCCAGATCAGCGAGTTGAGGATCCCCGGCCCCGGCGGCGAACTCGACCTGCGGGTCTACCGGCCGGCCGGCGAGGGGCCGCGCCCGGCGCTGCTCTACTTCTTCGGCGGCGGCTGGACGCTGGGCAGCATCGACACCAGCGACGCCATCTGCCGCAGCCTGACCAACGCGGTCGGCTGCACCACCCTGACGGTCGGCTACCGGCTGGCCCCCGAACACCCCTTCCCGGCCGCCGTGCAGGACTGCTGGGCCACCGTGCGCTGGGTGGTCGAGCACGCCGCGAGCCTGGGCATCGACCCGGCCCGGCTGGCCGTCGGCGGCGACAGCGCCGGCGGCAACCTCGCCGCCGCCGTCACGCTGCTCGCCAAGGAGCACGAAGGCCCGGCGCTCGCCCACCAGTTGCTGGTGTATCCCGTCACCGAGCACCTCTGCGACACCCCCTCGCGGCGCGAGAACATCGACCCGCTGCTCTTCAACCGCTACTCGATGGACTGGTACTGGGGCCACTACCTGGCCCGCCCCGAGGACGGCCGCAACCCGCTGGCCTCCCCGCTGCGCGCCGACGACCTCGGCGGACTGCCCGAAGCCACCGTCATCACTGCCGAGTTCGACCCGCTGCGGGACGAGGGCGAGCAGTACGCCGAGCGGCTGCGGGAGTCCGGCGTCGCGGTGGAGGCCACCCGCTACGACGGCATGGCGCACGGCTTCTTCGCGATGTCCGGCGTGCTGGACGGCGGGCGCACGGCGCTCGACCACGCGGCCCGCCGACTGCGGGAAGCCTTCGGTGAAAAGGAGCAGAACCGGTGACCGCGCTCGCCGACGCGCTGGCCGCGCTGAGCACTCCCGAGGGCATCGCCCAGCCGTACCCGCACTACGCGCGGCTGCGCGAGCTCTCCCCGGTGCACCCCACCCCCAGCGGCGTCCTGCTGACCCGCTACGAGGACTGCGTCGCCGTCACCCGCGACCCCGGCTACCACGCGCAGAACGCCGCCTGGATGGACCAGCGCCGACCCGACTGGCGCGAGCACCCCGGGCTGCGGGCCACCACCGAGTCGTTCCTCTTCCTGGACCCGCCGGACCACACCCGGCTGCGCCGCCTGGTCGCCGGCGCCTTCACCCAGCGCCGCGCCGCCGCGCTGCGCACGTACGTCGGCGCGCTCACCGAACGGGTCCTGGACACCATCGCCGCGCAGGGCAAGGACGGCGCCGTCGTCGACCTGCACGAGGTGCTCGCCGCCGGCCTGCCGATCGCGGTGATCGGCAAGGTGCTCGGCGTGCCCGAGGAGGACCAACCCGCCCTGCGCGAGCCCCTGGAGGGCCTGCGGCTCGCGGTGGACGGCGGCGGCAAGGACGCCCACCTGGACGTCATAGACCGCGCCGGAGCAGCCCTGACCGGCTACTTCGGCGAGCTCGCCGCCCGCCGCCGCGCCGACCCGCGCGACGACGTCACCTCCGCCCTGGTCGCCGCCATGGACCCGGGCGCGGACGAACGCCCGCTCACCCAGGACGAGTTGGAGCAGACCCTCACCCTGGTCTTCAGCGCCGCGATCGAGAGCATGGTCGACATGCTGCTCAACGGCGTCGCCGCCCTGCTGGCGCACCCGGAGCAACTGGCGCTGCTGCGCGCCGATCCGGGCCTGATCGGCGGCGCGGTGGAGGAGATGCTGCGCTACGACACACCCGTGCAGGCGATGGCCCGGGTGGCCGGCGAGGACCAGGTGATCGGCGGGGTGCCGCTGCCGGCCGGCCGGCAGGCGGTGCTGATGCTGGGCGCCGCCAACCGCGACCCGGCCGCCTTCCCCGACCCGGACGTCTTCGACATCACCCGCACCGGCGCTTCGGTGCTCTCCTTCGGCGGCGGGGTGCACCACTGCCTGGGCGCGCCGCTGGCCCGGATGCAGGCGGTGGTCTTCTTCCCCGCGTTGCTCGCCCGCTTCCCGCAACTCGCCGCCGCCGGAGCCCCGGTGCGGCGCGGCACGGTGCTGCGCGGCTTCTCCGACTTCCCGGTCACCGTCTCCCCGGCCACCGTGTGCTGAAGCCGACCGCGGACCCGACGACCGAGCAACCACTGCACCGCAACCGCGACTTCAACCTGCTCTGGAGCGGGCAGGCGGTGTCCGCGCTGGGCACCCAGGTGTCCGGCATCTGCTACCCGCTGCTGGTCCTGAGCACCACAGGCTCGGCGGCCAAGGCCGGCCTGGTCGGCGGCGCCACGCTGGTCGGCAGCCTGCTGATGCTGCTGCCCGCCGGGGTGGTGGCCGACCACTACCCTCGCAAGCGGATCATGCTGATCACCTCGGCGCTGCAACTGCTCGCCGTGGCCAGCGTGGTGCCCGCCGTGCTGGCACACCGTATCTGGCTGCCGCACCTGATGGTGGTCGGCATGCTGCAGGGGTGCTCCTCGGCTTTCTTCATGGGGGCCGCGCGCGGCGCGGTGCGCCGGGTGGTGCCCTCGGGCCAACTGCCCGCCGCGATGGCGCTCACCCAGGCCCGCGGCCAGGCCGCCGCGATGATCGGGCCACCGGTCGGCGGCGCGCTCTTCGGCGTGGCGCAGTCCCTCCCGTTCGCCCTGGACGCGCTCTCCTTCGGGGCGATCACCATCACCTCCGCCCTGGTCCGCGGCTCGCTCGACCCCGAGCGCCGACCATCCGACCAGCCGAGCGAGCCGCGCGAACCGTTGCGCCGGATGGTCACCGCCGGCACCCGCTACGTCCTGGCCAACCCCTACCTGCGGATGTACGCACTCTGGGGCGCGGCAGTGAACGCGGTCGCCGCCGGGATGCTGCTGATGGTGATCGTGCTGGCCCGCAGCCGGGGCGCCGACCCGACCGAGGTCGGCGCGATGGTGTCGGTCAACGCCCTGTGCGGGCTGGGCGGTTCACTGCTCGGCCCGCGGCTGGCCGGACTGCTCGGCGGGCGCGCCTGGGTGCTGATCACCTCCTGGCTGCTGCCGGTCTGCGCGGTGGGGATCGCCTTCGCCCCCTGGATCTGGCTGATGGCGGTGCTGGGGGCGGTCAGTACCTTCACCGTGATGCCGGCGGTGATCGTCTTCCAGGTCCGGGCCACCAGGATCACCCCCGACGACCTTCAGGCGCAGACCGGCAATGCCACACAGCTCTTCGGCTCCAGCCTCAGCTGGCTGGCCCCCTCGCTCTTCGGCCTGCTCGCCGACTCCGCCGGCGCGCGCACCGCGATCCTGCTGGCGGGCGCGCTGTACGCGGCCACCGCGGTGTGGCTCCAACGCGACCGCGCTCTGCGCACTTTGGACCAGGAGCCCGCATAACGGACAACGGAGAGGGGGTTACCTGAGATTACCCACTCCTCTCCACTTCCAAGATATAGCGCACCATGGGGCTTGCGGCAAGGCCCTGGTCATGCCGCAGAATCGTTGGCCGAGGCCAGGACCTGCGCAAACGGGAGTCCGAACGCGTGTTGCACGAAAGCGAGTCACCCATGGACCCCACATCGACCAACCCGGGCGACGACGGCGCTCAGCCCTCCGGCGGCTGGCGGGCCGCCGAGCTGCGAGCGGAGAACGCGTACGTCGGTCAGTTGTACGACCGCCTCGAAGCCCAGCGCGAACTCGCGGCCACCCGGCTGCGCGAGCTCCATCTCCAGGACAAGGGCGGCACCCGCCAGTCCCGCATGGAGCGCGACACGCTGGAGATCCACCACACCCACCGGCTGTCGGAGCTGTACGCCGCCGAGTACGGGCTCTGCTTCGGCCGGATCGACAGCGCCGACGGCGAGCGGCGGTACATCGGCCGGATCGCCCTGGCGGACGAGGAGCACGAGCCGCTCCTCACCGACTGGCGGGCGCCGGCCGCGGAGCCGTTCTACCGGGCGACGCCCGCCGCGCCCGGCGGTGTGGCGGGGCGACGGCACCTGCGGTGCAAGGGCCGGACCGTCGTCGACTTCGACGACGACGCCTTCGGCGTGGGCGCCCTGGAGGGCCGGGACAGTTCCGAGCTCAGCGGGGAGGCCGCCCTGCTCGCCTCCCTGACGGCGGCCCGCACCGGGCGGATGGGCGACATCGTCTCCACCATCCAGGCCGAGCAGGACCGGGTCATCCGCTCCGCGCTCGGCGGCGTCCTGGTCGTGCAGGGTGGTCCGGGGACGGGGAAGACGGTGGTCGCCCTGCACCGCGCCGCGTACCTGCTCTACACCCACCGCGACCGGCTGGCCAAGCGCGGCGTGCTGGTCATCGGGCCGAACACGATGTTCCTGCGCTATATCGATCAGGTGCTCCCCGCGCTCGGCGAGAGCGAGGTCGTGCTGAGCAGCATCGGCGAGCTCTACCCGGGCGTGACCGCGACCGACACCGAGCCGTCCGAGGCGGCCGCGGTCAAGGGCGACGCCCGGATGGCGCGGGTCCTCGTCGCCGCACTGGAGGGCCTGCGGCAGCTGCCGGAGGACTCCTTGACCATCACCGTGGGCCGAAGGTCGCCCTACCACGAGGAGTTGGAGATCAGCCGGGCCCTGTGCGAGCGGGCCCACGCCGCCGCGCGCCGGACCGGCGAACCCCACAACCAGGCCCGCCCCGACCTGGTCGAGCGGCTCACCTCCGAGCTGGCCCTGCGGATCGCCAGGGACCGGGGCGGGGAGATGGACCTGGACGACGTGGCGAACCTCGCCGACGCGCTCGTCGACGAGCCTGAGGTGCAGGCGCTGGCCGAGAAGCTGTGGCCGCTGCTGAGCCCGGAGCAGCTGCTCACCGCCCTGCTCGGCTCCCCGGAGCTGCTGGCGAGCGCCATGCCGGACTTCTCCGAGGCCGAACGCGCCGCACTGCTGCGCCGGGGTGAGGACGCCGTCGCCTGGACCACCGCCGACGTGCCGCTGCTCGACGAGGCAGCCGAACTGCTCGGCCCGCTGCCCGGCAGCAGCAGCTCCCGCAAGGCCGAACTCGCGGCCGAGGAAGAGGAGTTGGAATTCGCGAAGGTGGTCCTCGAAGACTTCGGGGTGGGGCTGGTCGAGATGGACGCGCAGATGCTGGTGCGCCAGTACCGCGGTGAGGAGACGCTCCGCCCGCTGGCCGAGCGGGCGGCCGAGGACCGGACCTGGGGCTTCGGGCACGTGATCGTGGACGAGGCACAGGAGCTGTCCCCGATGGCCTGGCGACTGCTGACCCGCCGCTGCCCGGGCCGTTCGATGACCATCGTGGGCGACCTGGCGCAGACCGGCGCGGCGGCCGGGCTGAGCTCCTGGGGCGAGGCGCTCGACGAGTACACGGCGGGACGCTGGCGCACGGTGGAGCTCACCGTCAACTACCGCACCCCGGCCGAGATCATGCAGGTCACCGAGGGCGTCCTGCGGGCGCTCGACCCGGCGCTCACCGCCCCCCGCGCAGTGCGCAGCGGCGGCGTCCGGCCGTGGAGCCTGCGGATCCCCGAGGACGACCGAGGACCGGCGCTACGCGCGGCCGTCGAGGCGGAGATCGCGGCACTGGACGGCGGCCGGATGGCGGTCATCCACGCCCCGCAGTGGCCGGACGAACTGATCGGCGCGCTGGCCGAGTTGGACGGTGTCACGATCGCCGGCGACCCGTCGGCACTGGATTCGCCCGTCGTCCTGATGACGGCCGCCCAGGCCAAGGGACTTGAGTTCGACGCGGTTCTCGTCGTGGAGCCCAGGGAGATCCTCGCGGCGCACTCCCGCGGCGTCAACGACCTCTATGTCGCACTCACCCGCGCGACGAGGAGCCTCGGGGTCATCCACAGCGGGGAGCTGCCGCAGTTGCTTGAGGGCCTGGACCCGCGCTGACCGGGGGGCTTGCGGAGTCAGCCCAGGCCGCGGATCCGGACGCGCGCCGCCGCCGCGCCCGGGCCCGCGGTGGCGACCGCCACCATCAGGCCGTCGAGCACCCCGGCCCCCGCGGCCAGCGGCTCGCCCCCGGGGGCGGCGGTCAGCGTCAGCGTCAGGTCCGCCGTCGGCCAGGCTGCGGGCAGGGCCGAGGGCAGGGCTACCTCGCGCAGCAGGCCGGCGCCGCCACCCAGCCCCTGGCCGAGCGCCTTGGCGAAGGCCTCCTTCTGGGTCCACAGCCAGAGGAACGCCGTGCTCTGCCGCTCCGCCTCCCACCCATCGACCCACGCCGCCTCACCCGGTGGGAACCAGCGGCGGGCCAGCGCCCCGGCCGCGAGCGGACGGAGCGAGCGGAGCGGCTCGACGTCCACGCCGACCGCCAGCTGCTCACTCGCCGCCGCCGCGATCGCCGTCCGGGTGTGGCTGAGACTCACCCGCACCCCGGCCCCGCTCACATACGGTCGCCCGCTCGCCTCCCGCCCGAGCCGCAACCGCTCGACGGGCACCCCGCAGACCTCGGCCGCCAGCCGCAGGGCAAGCGCCCGCGCCGCCTCCCGCTCATCGCCGCCGACCCGTGCGACCAGCACGTCGACCAGTGGTACAAGGGGAGTTGGCGCATCAGTCGGCAGCACCCCGCCAGCTTAGTACGCCGGCGCGGGCCCTCTCCCGGCACTGCGTTCAGTGCCACGGTCTATCTCTGATCTTGGCCAGTGCTCCGCCGTTTGCGGCGGAAGTGAAGGCCGTCCTTGGTCCGGAGGTGCGAAGTGCTGGAGCGCTCTGCGCCTGCGGGGGCGGTCAGCTGGGCCGCTGCTGGCTCTCGATGTACCGGTGGACATCGGTCAGTGGTGCGCCGGCGCAGGACCCTGCGAAGTAGGAGCCGGACCAGAAGTGGCCGCCCCACAGGTTCCGGCGGACGTGGGTGCCGTACTCCTGGCGGAGGTAGCGGGAGCTGACGCCCTTGAGTGAGTTGACCAGCTTGGAGAGCTGGACCTTGGGCGGGTAGTGCACCAGCAGGTGGACGTGGCCCTCTGAACCTCCCAGCGCTGCTCGGCGTGCGGGATCACCACGCCCGGCAGCCGCCAGACACAAGCCCTGTTCGCGTGCAAGAATCTCAGCTGCGGTTGGAGCGGCAACGCCGACTGGAACGCGGCCCGCAACATCCTGCACCTTTACCGGACGGGCCACGCGCTCATCCCGGCTGCCGGAAGGGCAGTCGTCAGGCGCGCCAAGCGCGTCAAGCCCACTGCCGCAAGGTAAGTAGGAATCTCCAGGCCTTGGCCAGGAGAGCACTTCAAGCTCCGAGTTAGGCATCGCATCGGATGTCGGAGGCCGAGGGAGGGCTAGTGGGCGGGCACAAAGTGGTGGGGTCATGGGCACGCTTCACCTTCGATCCGAGCCACTCGGTGGGCCTGTGGGGACTCATGGTCGTGGTGCTGGAGATCATCGCGCTGGCCGTCCTGGTGACGGGGGTGGCGGTGATCAGGTCCACCTCTCGGGCGGCGGGAAAGCCGGTCGACTACCTGCCGGGCCCGCTGATCCTGCTGCTGGGCCTGGCGATCGGCCGACTCGGCTTCTGGCTGATCTGAACCTGAACCCCCCACCATGGGTGGGGGGTTCAGATCACGGCGAAGCTCAGACCCCGGCGTCCCCATGGTCGCAGGCGGTGCCGTCGTGGTTGGTGTCCAGGTGCAGCCGGTCGCGGCCGTGCACGGCGAGCGCGGGGTAGCCGTGCGCGAGCAGCCAGCGGCAGCCGTCGCCCGGGGCGGTGCCCGCGTCGGCGGGCAGGGTCCACGGGACGCAGACGCTGATGTCCCCGTAGGCGTGGTCGCAGCCGTCGGCGCCGGCCTGGATCCGGACCGGCGTGCCGGCGGCCGGCCGGGCCTGCTGCCTCGCCTGCACGGGCAGGCCCTGGGCGAAGTCCATGATGTGCGGGGCGGGCCGCTGCTGCCGGGCCTGGCCGGGCGGCGCGGGGTGCGACTGGGCGCTGCCGGTGGGCAGCGTCAGGGCCACCGCGAGCCCGGCGGCGACGGTGCCGAGCAGCACCATCTTGCTGGTGTTCATGCTGATCTCCTTTCTCCGCAAGGGAGTTACATGAGGTGGACCCACTGCGCGACCGACGGCACACCGTTCGCGTTGACCGTGAAGAGCATGTAGTAGCCGGGCGGGGCGAGGTTCGGGTTGCTGGTCACGTTGAGGTTGACGCTGCCGTCGCTGTTGACGGTCAGCGGCAGGTCCACGAACCGCTGGTTGGGGTCGGAGGAGTGCGTGACGGCGGCCGGGCGGATCAGCTCGGCGCGCACGATCGGCGCGTCCACCGTGATGTGCTGGCTGGACCCGTAGGACCACATGGAGTTGGCCACGCTGGTGATCTGTGGCCGGGCGCCCTGGTAGAGGTAGGGCGGGGTGTAGATCGACACATGCATGTTGAAGGTGCCGTTGCCCGGGTTGTCGCCGACCGTCATCACCCGGCCGTCGGGCAGCAGGAACGAGGCGGAGTGGTAGGTCCGCGGGATCGGGTCGGTGGCCATACCCGGCGTGAAGGTGTTGCTGGCCGGGTCGAACATCGACGCCTCGAAGACCGGGTCCGCCCGGTTGTGCAGGCCGCCGTTGGTCTCGAAGACCTCGCCGTTGGGCAGCAGCACGGTCGAGACGTACATCTTGCCCTGCGCTGCGGTCTCCATGCTGCCGTCCGTCATCGTGCCCTGCGGCAGCAGCGGACCGGGCATGTACATCGGGCTGGCGGCCTTGAGGTCGATGATGTCGGTCTGCCGGCCGGCGTCCACGTTGGAGACGATGTTGCCGCCGCCCACCGTGAGCACCCGCTGGTCCTGGGCCGGCGGCAGCAGCACGCTCATCGACTGGTCGCGGGTGTCCTTGCTCTGCAGCCCGGGGACGCTGGTGATGGTGTTGGCGTTGTAGTCGTAGATCGAGGCGCCGGAGCCGGGGGTGCCGTTGCCGAAGACATGGCTGCCGGTGTAGAAGAGCCGGCCGTCCTGCATCAGCACCATCGAGGGGTACAGGCCCCAGAACGACCAGCTCTGGTGCACCTGCGAGGCCGGCTGCCACGCCTGCGCGGCGGCGGAGTACAGCTCGGTGGTGACGCTGCCGCTGGAGTCGCCGCGCAGGCCGCCGAAGCTGATGATGTCGCCGTCGCCCATCTCGGTGGCCGAGGGGTACCAGTGGCCGTCGTTCATGTCGTTGGTGCGGGTGTAGCTCTCGGTGGCCGGGTCGAAGACGTACCCGCTGGAGAGCCCCTCGTAGCCGTGGCTGCCGTCGGCGGCCGGGTAGGACTTGGTGCCGCCGAGCACCAGCACCCGCCCGTCCGGGAGTTGGACGTGGCCCGAGCAGAACAGGTCGGCGGGCGTGGGGATCTGGGTGAACGAGCCGCTGGCCGGATCGTAGACGGCCGAGGTGAAGGTGCCGGCGGCGAAGGCCATCGGGTCGTTGCCCGAGCCCGCCATCAGCAGCACCTTGCCGTTGTGCAGCACGATGGCGTGCATGCTGCGCACCGGGTTCAGGAACGGCATCACCTGCCAGGAGCCGGTGGTGCAGGCGGCGCCGGCCGTGCAGACGTTGGCGGTGGCGGGCACGGTGGCGTCCGTCATCGTGTAGTCGTCGGTGGTCAGGGTGCCGCTGCCGTAGACCGTGACGCCCCAGGTGATCTGGTCGGTGTTCGGCGGGACCACCGGGGTGCGCACGTTGGCCTGCGCGTACGTGGCGGTGACCGGCAGGGTCTCCAGGTCGGTCCAGTACTGCCAGCCGGTGGCGACATCGTGGCGGAACGCGGTGACCACGGTGTTCGGCGTCGTCGTGGTGTACCAGACGCCCAGGTCGTACTGGTGGTTCGGCGTCACCGCCGGGGCGCAGGACGGGTTCTCCAGCATCATCGCCTTGCGGTCACCGGAGGTGACGTTCGCGACGGTGATCTGCATGGCTCGGCTGCCGCTGTGCGCGGCCGAGGTGACCGAGTAGTTGACGGTGCCGTTGCCCCAGCCGGACTGCTCCCAGCAGACCGGGAAGCCATTGGAGTCCAGCGACTCCAGGCCCGGGTTGGCCAGTAGGTTGACGCCGGCCCAGGCGGGCTGCGCGCCGAGCATCAGGGCCAGCAGCGCGAGCACTGCGGCATAGACGGGCGCCGCGGGGGGTCGGGAGGTGCGTATCACAGGGGGCACTCCTCTCCAGTTCAGTTGATGGTGTGGTCGATGCGGCGGACCTCGATCCGGTCCGCCGCCGTGCTGCCGAAGGAGGCGACGGTGGTGGAGTGGGCGAGGGCCGCGCGCACGGTGGGCAGGGCGCTGGGATCCTGGCGCAGGGTGGGGGTCGAGACGATGTAGTCCAGGCTGCGCCAGCCCTGCGGCAGGGTGGCGGCGACGGCCGGGTCGAGGTCGACCTTGTAGAACCAGATCACCCCGGTGCCCGGGCGGAAGCCGTCGCGCACCAGGTCGAGCCAGAGCGCGTCGTCGACGGTGATCCGGGTGTGCGCCGGGTCGGGGAGGTTCGCGCGGATCCAGCGGGCACAGGCGTCGTACGGCGCGTTGGCGTCGACGGTCAGCGCGGTGCGGTCCCCGGCGTACCAGCGCGGCACCGTCCAGCCGGCCGCGAGGACGGCGGCCAGCGCGAGGACGGCCCAGCGCAGCGGGCGCAGCCCCAGCCGGGGGACGGCGCGCAGCACCTGGCGGGCGAACAGGTGCGCGGCGCCCGCCAGGCTCAGCGCGAGGAAGGGCAGCGCCTGGATCACGTACATCGCCGGGAGGTAGCCCGCGCCCGGCCGCAGCACCACCGCGACCAGCAGCAGGACGGCCAGCGCGGGCGCGCGCAGCCGGCGCGAGCCCACCACCGCCAGGGCGGCGCCGATGCCGCCGAAGATCAGTATTCGGTCGTAGTAGAGCCAGGAGTCCAGCACCTGGCGGGAGCCCGAACCGGGCGTCAGCACCGAACCCGAGCCGACCCGTTGGAGCTGGAAGAGCACCCCGCCGAGCAGCGACACATGGCCCGGGCCGGGCAGCAGTTCGCCCTTGAGCAGCGCGTACAGCGGGTAGCCGAGGACGAGCAGGGCCAGCGCGCTGCCGAAGCCGACCAGCGAGAACTTCCGCGTGCTGCGCCCGCTGTGCTGCCAGAGCAGCAGGACCAGCGCGGGCAGCACCACCGCGATGGTCTCCTTGGAGAGCACCGCCACCCCGGCGCAGCCGCCGGCCGTGACGTGGTGCCACAGGTGCTTGCGCGGCGAGGTGGCCAGAGCAAAGGCCGCGAGTATCCAGAGCACGGCGAAGTTGTCGAGGAAGAGCTCGCGCTGCAGGCCGACCGAGAGCGGGGAGAGCCCGAAGAGCAGCACGGCGAGCGCACCGGCCCAGCGCGGCAGGCCGAGCCGGCGGGCCACCAGGTACAGCAGCAGTGCGCTCGCGGCGGTGACCGGGATCATCGCGACCCGCAGCTCGGCGGTGAACAGGTGGTCGGGCGAGGCGAACAGCCCGGGCAGCCAGGAGAGCACCGCCAACTGCACCCAGCCCAGCGGCGGGTGGTCGTACCAGTAGGTGTAGGGCGCCAGCCCGTGGTGGTGCTGGACGGCCCAGGCCTGGGCCAGGTAGGTGCCCTCGTCGTCGCTGACACCGGGGAAGCCGGAGATGTTCCACCACTGGACGGCGAGGACGGCCGCGGTGGCGCCGACGGCGGTCCAGGTGTCCGGGCGGGCCAGTCGGCGCAGCCGGCCGACCGGGCGCTTCTGCTGCGCCGGCCGGGCTTTCGCGGTGGCGTGCGGCGGTTGGGAGGTGTCCAGGAGCGCGGTCAAGGCGGCGGTTTCCCTTTCCGGGGTGGCCCACTGGCGGCAGGCGTCGAAAATCGGACCGGACGGCTACGGACTACCGTTTTCGGCCACAATGGAGCGTGCGCGATCGATGCTCGGCGGATTCCGGGTCTGGCATGGACCGCCAGGCCATCGGACCGTCAGGCGGTCAGCCCAGGTGTGCGCCGACGTGTCTGGTCAGCTCCCAGGCGCTGTTGCCCCGGTGTTCGCGCCAGACCGCGCGCAGGGCGGCCCCGGCCAGGACCACCTGGTAGAGCGGGCCGCCGGCGATCAGCTTGAGGTAGTGCACGGGCCGCACCGGCAGGTCGTACTGCACGCCGAAGTCGTGCAGGGCGACGGCCTCGAAGGCGAAGGTGGCGAGCGCGGGGACGGCGGGCAGGAAGGAGAGCAGCGCGACCGAGACCGGCAGCTTCACGGTCAGGGCGAGGGCGAGGTCAATCGGGATCACCACACCGGAGAAGGCCTGCAGGAACGGTGTGGTGAGGGTCCACCGGGCGAGCATCCGCTGGCGCAGCGAGGGCAGCCGCTTCCACTCCTTCTTGCGGTAGACCTGCAGGAACCCCTGGTTCCAGCGGGTGCGCTGCTTGAGCAGGCTGTACAGGGTGTCGGGGGTCTCCTCCCGGGTCACCATCGCCGCGTCGTAGGCGACCACCACCTTGGCGCCGCTGCTGGAGAGCCGAACGCCCAGGTCGCAGTCCTCGGCCAGGCAGTCCTGGTCCCAGCCGCCGGCCGCGCGCAGCACCTCGGTGCGGACGAAGACGGTGTTGCCGCCGAGCGGGATGAAGCCCTTGCTCGCGTGCAGGTGCAGCCGGCTGCGGAACCAGAAGAAGTACTCCAGGCAGTTGCGCAGGCTGTACCAGCTGGAGTGGAAGTTGATCAGCTGCACGCCGCCCTGCACCACGGCGGCGCCGCTGGCCCGGAAGGCGTGGTCGACGTGGGCGAGCAGCTCGGGGTGGACCTGGTCCTCGGCGTCGAAGACGCCCACCACCTCGCCCCGGCAGCGCGGTAGCGCGGTGTTCAGCGCTTTTGGCTTGTTCTTGACCTCGTGGGTGTCCGTGACCACCCGCACCCGGTCCGGTCGGCGCTGGGCCAACTCGGCCGCGACCGCGGCCGTCAGCGGGTCGTCGTGACCGACGATGACGAGGATCTCGTACTCGGTGTGGCTGGACTCCAGCAGCCGGTTGACCGTGTGCTCAAGGACGGCCTGCTCATGGCGAGCAGGCACCAGTAAGGAGAACCCCAGGCCGCAGACCCCGTCGGCGACCGCGAAGCTGGTGGCGGCCAGCGTCTCCGGGGTCCGCCAGGCGTGCAGCATCCACCAGAGGGTGAGTGCCGCCATCCAGAAGAGTGTTCCGGACACGACGATCATGAACACAGAAACCGGCATCGTTCCCCCCATCGGCCATCGGCCGACGTCTCACCCCCGGACCAAGACTGGTCCCGCCGAACATTAAATACCTTTAATAAAGCTGATGGTGACGTTTCCTCAGAAATCGGCGACTGTTCGTGGAGGAGATGTGTTTCCGGCCGGTAAACGACGAGTTGGGCCGGCCTGCCGGCCGGCCCTGCTCGCTCAGGAGGAGTAGTCCTCCAGCGAGCCGCGCCGGCGGATGTCGAGCGAGACGCAGTGGAAGCCGCCACTCAGCGTGCGGGCCTGGCGCATCCGCAGCGGTGCGACCTCGATGCCGTACTTCTCGATCTCGCGGATCAGCGGCCCCTGCTGGTCGTTGACGACCGCGAGGTCGGGCCGGACCATCACCAGGTTCATCCCCTGCCAGATCGAGGCGCGCGGATAGGGCCCGACATAGCCGGTGTCGCCCATCTCGGGACACCAGATGACGTCCCAGTTCTTGAAGCAGGCCGGGATCTGCGCCACCGCGATCCGCTCGGGGTTGAGCAGCACCAGGCCGGGCCGCAGCACCGTGATGGTGGTGTCGATATGCGTCCCCTGGTAGGCGTCGCGGACGAAGTGCACCCGGTAGTCGTCGCCGAGCACCTGCTGCAGCCACCGGCCGCCCGACTCGTTGCCGCTGCAGGAGACCAGGTAGACGATGTCCCGGCCGACCCGCAGCACGTTGGCCGCGTCGAAGACCGGCTCCAGGTCGGCCAGCGCCAGGCCCGAGGCGGGGCGGACTCGGTAGGTGTCGTCCAGCAGCCGGGGCTTGGGCGCCGAGATCCAGCGGGCACCGCTTCTGAAGTACTCCAGCAGGATGTCCTTGTAGGCGAGCGGCTCGAAGTAGCGGGTCCGCAGCACCATCGGGGTCTCGATGACGGTCTGCCCCACCGGCAGCAGCACGTCGCGCGGGCAGTAGTTGTACTCGCCGTCGGCCGACCAGTCGGGGGTGGCGAAGCGGGCCGCGTGGTCCGTGACGGCGGGCCGGCGCACCACGACGCCCTCGCCCTGGAGCAGTTCGACGAAGGCCTGCAGGTCCTCGGTGGCCTGCTCGACCACCTGCCTGCGGTACGGGCCGGTGGGGATCTGCTCCTGGGTGTCGTGGTGCTCGCTGTAGTCGAGCGCGAAGAGGCCGCGGTCGGGGGAGGGCACGCGTGCGCCGTCCGCCACACCGACGATCATCTCCTCCAGCGGATCCCACTCGTTGTGCACGTCGACCAGGGACATCGGCAACTTCCTCACGGTGTTGGGTGGGTGGGTGGGTGGGTGGTCAGGGCAGCGGGAAGGGCAGCGTCAGGCCGTCGTGGGCACGGCTGCAGGCGCAGTCGCGCTCGGCGGGCAGGCGCGGGATCACGGCGAGCAGCAGGTGGCGCAGCCGCTCCATGTTGCGGGCGAAGGCCTCGAACACGTCCGCCTGGGTGACGCCCGCGCCGGCCTCCGCGCCCGCGTCGAGGTCGGTGACCAGGGCGATCGAGGTGTAGCAGAGGGCGAGTTCGCGGGCCAGCGCCGCCTCCGGCAGGCCGGTCATATTGACGATCGGCCAGTCGTTGCGCGCGTACCAGCGCGACTCCGCCCGGGTGGAGAAGCGCGGGCCCTCGATGACGACCATCGCGCCGCGCCCGACCACCGAGCTCACCCCGCTCTCCGCGGCCGTCTTGAGCACCGTCTCGCGACCCGCCGCGCAGTACGGGTCGGCGAACGGGACGTGCACCGCGCCCTGGTCGAAGTACGTCTGCACCCGGCCCGAGGTGCGGTCCACCAGCTGGTCGGGGATCACCAGCGTGCCCGGCCCGTAGTCCGGGCGCAGCGAGCCGACCGCGCAGGGGGCCAGCACCTGGCGCACACCCAGCGAGCGCAGCGCCCACAGGTTGGCGCGGTAGTTGATCCGGTGCGGCGGGAACTCGTGGTCCCGGCCGTGCCGCGGCAGGAAGGCGACGCCGCGCCCGCCCACCTCGGTCACCATCAGCGGGCCCGACGGGTCGCCGTACGGGGTCCGCACCGCCACCTCGCGGGCGTCCGGCAGCAGGGAGTAGAGGCCGCTGCCGCCGATCACGCCGATCTCGGGGCTGCTTGCGCTTGTGCTTGCGCTTGCGCTTCCGGTCGTCACTGCGCCTCCAGAGTGGTCAGGTCCAGGCCGTCGAAGCCGCCGACCACCCGGTGGCCCGCCAGCGGCGTCGCGGACCCGTCCGGGCGCCGCACCCCGAGGGTGCGCAGGCCCGCCGCACGGGCGGCGTCCAACTCGCCCTGGTGGTCGGAGCAGAAGAGGATCCCGTCCGGCGCGGCGGCCAGTCGGGCGGCGATCTCCCGGTAGGAGCCGGGCTCGGTCTTGGAGCCGGGGGAGCGGGTGTCGAAGTGCTGGGTGAAGTGCTCGCGGAGGTCGCCGGCGCCGGTGTGCCGGAACCACTCCCGCTGCGCGAGCACCGAGCCGGAGGAGTAGACGTGCAGCGCGGCACCCTGCTCGCGCCAGCGCCGCAGCGCCGGCGGCACGTCCTCGTACACCTGCGAGCTCAACTCCCCGGCGGCGTAGCCCTGTTGCCAGATCAGCCCCTGCAGGGTCTTCAGCGGCGGCGCCTTGACGTCCCGGTCCAGCCAGTCGAGCAGCACCCGGTGGACCTCGTCGAGCGAGGCCGCGGGCCGCCCGGTCCGCTCCCGCACCTCGGCGACCACCGCCGCGACGTCGGGCAGCGGCAGCTCCAGCCAGTCGCGCAACCGCCGGCGCGCGTACGGGAACAGGACGTCCCGTACGTGGGACAGCGAGCTGGTGGTGCCCTCGATGTCCAGCACGACGTGGCCGATCATCGGCGCTCGGCCAGGATCCGGTCCAGCGTGGGGAAGCGCGAGGCGATCGACACCTCGCAGAAGTCGCCGACCCAGCCGTCCGCGCTCTGGAAGAACCGTACGGCCGTGAACTCCGGCTCGCCGCCCATATCGAACCAGTGGGCGGTGCCGGCCGGGACCGACAGCAGGTCGCCCGCCTCGCAGACCACCGCGTGCACCAGCGGGCCGAGGTGCAGGTAGAAGCAGCCGCGGCCGGCGGCGAAGAAGCGCACCTCGTCCTCGGCGTGCCGGTGCTCCTCCAGGAACTTCGACCGGGCGGCGCGCGCCCGCTCGGGCCAGCCCGGGTCGGCGGGGTCCGGGCGCAGCCGCGCGACGTCGATCAGCGTGTAGCCGCCCTCCGCGCCGACCTTGGCGATCTCGGTGCGGTACGCGTCGAGCACCTCGGCGTCGCCCGCGTCGGCCGGCAGGCCGCGTGCGGTGTCCCAGCGCTCGTAGTGGATGCCGTGCTCGGCCAGGGCTGCGCCGATCTCGGCGGGGTCCTCGGTGAGCAGCACGGCCGACTCCGGGTGCTCCTCGTGCATGGTGCGCAGCAGCGTCATCGCGTGGTCCCTCTCATGGCTCGGCGTCTTGGCTCGGCGTCGTGGCTCGGCCTCGTGGCTCGGCGCGCCGGATCAGCGGTGTCGGTGGATCAGCGGTGTCGGTGGATCAGCGGTGTCGGTGGGTGAGCAGGACCAGGTGGCACAGCGCCTCCAGGCATTCGAGCCGGTTGCGCGCCGTCTCCAGATCCGGCCCCCACACGGTGGCGCCGTGATGGGCGATCAGCAGGACGGGCGGCAAGGGCCACCCGGCGCGGCCGGCGTACGCCGCGACATCGGAGCCGATCTGCGGGACGTCCGGCCAGTTCGGGAACACCGGGATGTCCACCGTGCGCGGGTCCTCGACGTCCAGGCCCTTGATCAGCTCGTAGTCGGCCAGCCGCAGCGCCTCCTCGCCGCGCCGGCCCGCCAGCGAGGCCAGCGCGGTGGCGTGCGGCGAGTGGGCGTGGATCACCGCCGCGCAGTCCTTGACCGAGCGGTACAGCGCGGTGTGGATGGCCGTCTCGGCGGACGGCCGCGGGCCGCCGGGATCCACCGGCCGGCCGTCGGCCACCGTGACGGCGACGATGTCCCGGGCAGTGAGCGCGTGCTTGGCGCGGCCGCTCGCGGTGATCAGCGCCCGGCCGCGGTCGCCGGGCGCGAGCACCGAGAGGTTGCCCGAGGTGCCCTCCATCCACCCACGGCCGTAGAGGGCATGCGACATCGACACCAGCTGCGGGGGTGCGGTGGCGGCAGACAGGATGACCACTCCTCAAGATTCGTGCCCGGCACGGTGGTTGGGCCCAGTCCTCAAGAACAACTACCAGGCAACGCGGCCCACCGCACTGGCCGTTAGGTGCCATGGCCAGGGCGGTCACCCGGGCGGCTCGGGAATGGCGATCGCCCGACGGTACGGTCTGATCAAGGGGGAAGCGCCGGTCCGCCAGCCGGTCCGCCAGTCGAGGGGGAGTGGAGTGACGTGAGCGCCGTACCTGTGCTGCAGGGCTTCGCCGTGGGGGCCGGCCTGATCATCGCCATCGGGGCGCAGAACGCCTTCGTGATCCGGCAGGGGCTGCTGCGCAAGCACGTCTTCACGGTCGCGGCGGTCAGCGCGCTCTGCGACGTCACGCTGATCGCGGTCGGCGTCGCGGGAGTGGGCTCGGCCATCGCGGCCAGCCGGACGGTCACCGCGGTGGCCACCTGGGGCGGCGCGCTCTTCCTCGGCTACTACGGCCTGCGGGCGTTCCGCTCGGCCGGCCGGGCCAAGAGCCTGGACGACGTGCAGGGCACCGGGCAGAGCTCCTCGGCCCGCGCGGCGGCCGTCTCGGCACTCGCGCTGAGCCTGCTCAACCCGCACGTCTACCTCGACACCGTGGTGCTGGTCGGCAGCGTCGGGGCCCATCAGGCGGGCTTCGCCCGGGTGTTGTTCGCGCTCGGCGCGATGGCTGCCTCCACACTCTGGTTCTTCGGCATCGCCTACGGCGCCGCGCTGCTCGCCCCGGTCTTCCGCCGGCCCGCCGCCTGGCGGGTCCTGGACGTGCTCGTCGGCTGCATGATGTGGACGGTCGCGGCGGGCCTGCTCATCTCCTACCTGCGGACCTAGCGTCCTCGCGTCCTTCCTTCGAAGGGGTAACTGTGGTGGGAATCCTGATCGTTCAGAACAGCCCCACGGCGCCGGAGGGTGAGATCGGCACCGTGCTGGAGGAGTCCGGGGTGCGCTACGAGGTGGTGCGCGCCTGGCGGCGGCCACTCCCGGACGCGGCCGACTGGGACGCGGTGATCGTGCTGGGCGGCGGACAGCACGCCGCGGACGAGTCGGCGCACCCCTACCTCGCGCCGCAGAAGGCGCTGCTGCGCGAGGCGGTCGCCGCCGGGCGGCCCTGCCTGGGGATCTGCCTGGGCGGCCAGCTGCTGGCACACGCGCTGGGCGCCGAGCTCACCCGGGGAACCAGCACGGAGTTCGGCTTCCAGGCGCTCACCCTGACCGAGGACGGCCGCAGCGACCCGCTGTTCGCCGGACTCGCGCCCGAGCAGCGGATGTTCCAGTGGCACGCGGACTCCTTCACCCTGCCGCCCGGCGCACGGCCCCTGGTGCACGCGGAGCCCGGCGCGGGGGAGCAGGCGTTCCGGGTCGGCCGACGCGGCTACGGCGTGCAGTTCCACCCTGAACTGTCCGAGCACCTGCTCCACCAGTGGCTGGCCGCCGCAGCCACCCCCGAGGAGCGGATACCCCCCGAGGCCCTTGCGAGGGCCATCGCCGACACCGACCGCCACTACCCCGAGTACCGCCGCCAGATCCGCCGCCTGATCGCCAACTTCCTTACCCTGAGCGAACTCTGAGAAGCGTTGTACCGGTCATTTCGTCCGCGCCGGTCCCCGCGTTCTTCCGGGACCGCAGGGTCGAACAGTTGGCCAACATTCATACGTACTCCGGTGTTACTCTCCAGCTGATTTGATCATCGCACGGGCGTCCCGAGCCTCGGCACGGCATGCTGCCCGCACATGGCCGGCCGCGTCCTTGCGACCAAAACAGGGGGGAGAAAACGTTGGAGAAGGAAACCCGCGCGCAGGGGACGTCACGCCGCGCGCTTGTCAGGGGGGCGGCGCTCGGCATCGCGGCGGTCGGCTTCAGTGCGGCCGCCGGGACCTGGGTCGCCGACGCCGACGCCGCGGCGGCGGCCCCGTTCGACCGGGTGCCGCACCTGGACGGTGAGCTCCTCCTCGATGCCGCCAGCAGGGCCGCCGACAGCGTCGACCAGGGGCACATCGTAGCCCGCACGCCGGGTGCGGTCCTGCGGCCCGGCTCCGTCGACGACGTCGCCAAGATGGTCAGGTTCTGCGCGGACCGCGGCATCAAGGTGTCGGCGCGCGGGCAGGGCCACACCACCTACGGGCAGTCGCTCAACGAGAACGGCCTGGTCATCGAGATGCGATGGCTCAGGCAGATCCACCGGGTCGGTCCGCAGGGAGCCGACGTCGACGGCGGCGTGCTGTGGACGGAGCTGATGACGGCCGCGTTCGCCCACGGCCTCACACCACCGGTGTTCACCGGCTACACCGACCTCACCATCGCCGGCACGCTCTCGGTCGGCGGCGCGTCCCCGGGCGCCGGGTCCACCCGCGGCCTGCAGATCGACCACGTCCAGGAGCTGGAGATCGTCACCGGCCGGGGCGAGGTTCTGGTCTGCTCCGGCAGCCAGCACGTCGACCTCTTCAAGGCCGCACTCGGCGGCCTCGGGCAGTGCGGCATCATCGTGCGCGCCAGGCTCGGCCTGGTGCCGGCGCAACCCGCGATGAGGGTTTACCAGTTCACCTACCCGGTCGGCACTGTGCCCGTCGGCGACCTGAGGATCCTCACCGAACGCGGCGAGACACTCGGCGCCTACCTCAGCTGGGCCCTGACCGGGACGTCCTTCGTGGGACGGCTCTTCGTCAGCGCGCCCTTCACGCCCGGCTCCCCGCCCGACGGCCAGCATCTGCTGCGCGGCCTCAGCCAGCCCCCGTCCGCCGCCACCGTCATCGACCTGAGCTACCCGGACTGGGTCACCCAGGTCAACCGGGAAGTCGCCCAGCTGGACGCCGCACTGGACTACGAACACCTGGTCAAACCCTGGTTCGACGTCTGGCTCGGCGACTCGGAGGTCGACCGGTTCGTGCAGGACGTCCTCGCCGGGCTCAGCCCGCACGACTTCGCACCCGGCTCCCTGCTCCTGCTCATCCCCGCGAAACGGACCGGCGTCGACCACCCCGCCTTCAGGGGGCCCCGAGCGGACTCCACCCCGTGGATGTACCTGTTCGACATCCTCGACAACTCCGCCACCCCCGGACCCGATCCGGCATTCACCACCGATCGGCTCCAGCGAAACGCGGAGCTCTACCGCAAGGCCCGCGACGCCGGCGGCTCGCGGTACCCCATCGGAGCGCTCGAATTCACCAAGGCCGACTGGGTCGCCCACTACGGCGACGTGTGGACGGAATTCCAGAACACGAAAACACGCTTCGACCCCCATAACATCCTCAACCCCGGCCCCGGAATATTCTGAAACCGCGCCCGGGACCCGGAAAAATCCGCCCCTGCCCCATGGATCCCGCCTCGTACGGGGTGCCGGCGTACACCGCCGGCCTCGATCGTGCATGACGGCTCGCCAGCTTGGCTGGCGAGCCGTTTCCGCTCGTCCGGGCCGGGACGCCGCCTGCGGCATGCTGCCGACCGGACGCCGCCGAGCGGCTGGTGGACGTCCTGCTCTCGGTCGTCGCCGACGATCGGCAGCGCCCCCGCTGAGTGGTCGGCTCCCGGCGGATCACTCTCCGACGAGGCCGTCCACCGATTCCCGGATGAGGTCGGCGTGGCCGATGTGCCGCGCGTACTCCTCGATCAGGTCGATCAGGATGCGTCGCAGGTTGGGTGACTGGCCGTCGGAGGTCGTGTATCGGCCCAACTGCTCCGGGCCGCCGTGGGTCAGCGCCTCCTCGACCACGGAGCGGGAGCGGGCCACGGCGTCCTGCCAGAGTGCCATCAGCTGCTCGGGGGTGTCCTGGGCGGCTGAGTGCCACTCCCAGTCGGGTTCGGCGTCCCAGTCCACCGTGTCCCAGGGGGCACCCGGGCCTCGCCCGAGCAGCAGCCGGGCGAAATGGGAGTCCTCGACGTTGGCCATGTGCTTGAGCAGGCCGCCCAGGGTCACCGATGAGACGCCGACCGTTGCCCTCATGCCGGCCGCATCCAGCCCGCCGCACTTCCACGCCAAGGTCGCGCGCTGGCGCTCCAGGGAGCCCAGAAGAGCGGAGGTCTCGTCGCCCGCGATGGGAGGTTCCGGGCGCTCTTGTTCATCCGTGTGCGTCATGGGCGGTGAGCGTATCGAAGGGGCCAGCGCCCGGACCAGGGGCGGCGTTCGCGCTGAGCGGCGGCGTTCACCTAAGGGCGCCTAAGGGAGATAAGGATCGGCACGAACGGGGTCTGAGCCCGGTCAGACCACCAGGCGGCTGGTGGTGCGCACGCCCGGGTCGAGCTCGGTGAGCCAGCTGACCAGGTCCGCGCCGGCCCGGAGCAGGGCCTCGTCGTCCATCGGGCCGAGACCGTCGAGGATGAACAGTGCGCGGGTGGTCGAGTCGGTGATCCGGGTGCGGGTGCACTGGCGCCAGTTCCAGCGGCGGCAGGTGACCCCGAGGTCGTCGGCCCAGACCACCTCGCCGGGCTCGGGGGACTCGACCACCGGGCCGCCGTCGGCGGTGGTGTCGAAGCTCTCCGTGCCGGTGGCCCGCAGCAGCCGGGCCGGTCCCTGGTAGTGGTCCAGGTCCTCGCCGCCCAGCGGCAGCACATGGGCGATCGAGACGGCGTTGTAGACGTCGGTGAGGCGGTCGACGCGTGGCAGGCCGCTCTCCAGCCGGCGCAGCAGCGCGTCCACGCTGGGCCGGGTCCGCGAGGGCTTCATCCCGGCGGCCTTGAAGGCCTCGCGCCAGGCGGTGAGTTGCGGGTGGTCCGCGAGCGGCTGCTGCGCCAGCTGCTCGCGCGCGGCCTGCTCGGCCCGTGCCAGCAGCCGCTCGCTGGTCTGGTCGCTGGGCCCCGGCCGCAGTCCCTCGGCGACCACGAGCAGGGCCCGGTAGTCGGGGCGCAGAGCCGAGACCTCGGGTGCGACGGAGGCTGCGGCGAGCCAGTCCTGGACGTTCTCAAGCGTGGAAATCACGCACCCACCCTAGATGATGACGATCAGTCACCGGCAACTCCACCACGCCGACGGGCCTTTCGGTAGACGCCGGTGCCCTCCGTGGTGGGCAGCACCGCGCGGCGGTCGTAGTGCTCGGCCAAGTGCTCGTGGAAGGCGGTGTACTGGGCCTCGTTGGCCGAGATCCTGCGGGCGAAGTACGGGTTGTCGGTGAGGTTCTCCAGGAGCATGTTGTGGGCGACCAGCAGCCCGCCCGGGCGCAGTGCCGGGGTGGTGGCCCGCATGATCGGGTGGTAGATGGCCTTGTCGCGCAGCTCAGGGTCCGCCGCGTCCTTCGGGCCCTCGGCGTCCAGCACGCACAGGTCCACGTCCCGCAGGGTGCGGCCGTACGCGATGGCGTCCCCGGTGACGTACTCGACGCCCTTGGACAGGCCGAGCGCCTCCAGATTGCGCCGCGCCAGGTCCATCGTCTCGGGGTTGATGTCGATCAGCTCGGCGGTGCCGCCGGCCGCGATGATCCCGGGCATCGCCCAGACCGCCCAGTAGCCGTAGTAGGAACCGGGGAAGACGGTCCGGCGCGGGGCGGCGAGGTGCGCCAGCGCGTAGAGCAGCCGGGCCTCCTCGGGGAAGATGTAGGTCGTGAACGGGTGGTGCCGGAAGCCTGCGGACACCTGGGTGAACAGGGCGTCGAACTCCTCGGCGGGGTAGTCGGTGGCGTCGATCAGGCCGGCGGCGTGCAGCTCCCCGAGGATCCGGTCCACGTGGGCCCGGCCGTTGACGGGCAGCCGGGTGGAGAGGTTGAGCTGGTCCTCGGTGAGGCCGATCCGGCCCGGGTCCACCGCGCCCGAGCCCACCCAGGCGCAGTACGCGCTGCGGCTGGTCTCCGCGCGCCGGAACGCCCGGTACTCGGGAAAGGCGCTGAGCGCGTCGTCGATGATGGCGACGGCCGGTCCGCTGACGGCGATCTGGCGAGTGGTCACGGGCTTCGGTCCTCTGCTGTGTGTGGGGGGCGTCAGAGCAGGCCGGCGGCGGCGAACTCCTCGGCCACCTGCGGGATGTCGAGCATGTCCAGGGTGGCGACCAGTCGGACGGTCTGCGCGGCGGCGCTGCGGGCGGACTCCTTCAGCACGGAGTCCGGCAGCACCTCGGCGACGATCTGGCAGGCGGTGTCGGCGTCGAAGCCGTAGCGGCCCAACTCGCCCTGCATGGCGGCGGTGTCGGGGTGCAGGAAGGTGTGGATCAGCTGCGGCACCATCAGCGCCGCGTCGCGCCGTTCGGAGCCGTCCAGTTGGCCCCACAGGTGCTTGAGGAAGATCGAGAAGTAGCGGTGGTGGCGGCCCTCGTCCTGCGCGTGGTCGCGGATCACCTCGCGCACGGCGGGCACCACGTTGCTGTCCTGCGGCAGTTCCGCCAGGCTGCCGGAGATCAGCGTTTCGGAGACGATGACGAACATCAGCTCCATCAGTTGCCGGTGCGCCGCCCCGGCCGTCTCCTGCATCCGCTGTAACCGCCGTAGGAAGTACGGTAGTTCGGGCAGCAGGGGATCGACGCCGGTGCGCCGGCGGACCTGGCGCAGCAGGTCCGCCGAGAAGAGCGCGTGGTAGGCCTCGTCGCAGTAGATCCGGTAGGCGTCGAAGCGCATCTCCTCGGGCAGCCGCAGGCCGACCGAGCCCTGCGCGATGCCCAGCGCCGTCCGGTTGACCACGAGTTGCTCCAGCTTCGTGGTGAAGTCCAGGTAGCGGTAGAGGTGTTGGATCAGCACCTGGTCTAACACCGCCGGGGGGAGCTCCTGGACCGCCTTGTGCTGGGCGAGCGGGACCAACTCCGGTAGGAAGTAGGGGAGATCGACGTCTCCGTCGGCGATCTCGCGCCGCTCCGCGCTGCGCACGCTGGCCCGGGAGTCCCAGCTGCGGAACGGACTCCGATAGGGAGCCTGGGCCTGGTCTTCGGTCTGAGCCGACTCCTGCCCCAGGCCCGGTTCGGGCGCCGCCACCCGCGCGTCCAGCAGCAGCCTTCGCGGACAGTAGGAGAGCGCCGTGCATCCGACGAAGAGCCCGACGATTCCACACATGCTCATTCCCCCAGGACGGTACGTGCGGCGAAGACGGGGACGTTCAGCCGGAGCCGTCCCCCCAGTTCTGCCAACTCGGCGACGACCGCGCAGCCCACCACCGCCGCGCCCGTGCGCTCGACCAGCCGCACCGCCGCCGCCGCGGTGCCCCCGGTCGCCAGCACGTCGTCCACCACCAGGACACGGGCCCCGGCGCCCAGCGCGTCCGCACTCAGTTCGAGGGTGTCCTTGCCGTACTCCAACGCGTAGTCGACGCCGATCACCGGCGGCGGCAGCTTGCCGGGCTTGCGGACGGCGACGAGGCCGCAGCCGGCCGCCCGGGCCACCGCCGTACCCAGCAGGAAGCCGCGCGCCTCGATGCCCGCGACCTGGTCGAACTCCCCGCCGAACCGGGCCAGTACGGCCGCCACCAGGCGGTCCATCAGCCAGGGCTGGGTGTACACCGGCGCGAGGTCCAGGAAGCCCACGCCGGGGATCGGGAAGTCCTCCACCAGCCGGGTGTGCGCGGCGATCCGCTCCGCCAGCGCGTCCGGCTCCTCGGCCCGGACGGCTCCTGGACCCTGTCCCGGCAAGACCGCCCGGACCGGGCCCAGCACCCGCCGGTCGGTGACCACGGCGGTGATCAGCTCGGCCGGGGTGACGTCGAAGGCGGGGTTGTAGACGGCCGCCCCCTCGGGCGCCACCGCCGTGCCCGCCACCGAGGTGACCTCCTCGGCGCCGCGCTCCTCCACCACGATGCCGCTGCCGTCGGCGAGTTGCTCGTCGACGGTGGACTCGGTGGCGACCACCACGAACGGGATCCGGTGGCGGGCCGCCGCGATGGCCAGGGCGTAGGTGCCGATCTTGTTGGCGACGTCGCCGCTGCGCGCGATCCGGTCGGCGCCCACCAGCACGACGTCGACCAGCCCGCCCGCCATCGCGGCGGCCGCCGCCGAGTCCACGCAGATCCGGTACGGGATCCCGGCGTCCGCCAACTCCTTGGCGGTCAGCCGCGATCCCTGCAGCAGCGGCCTGGTCTCGCCCACCAGCACCTGCTCCACCCGGCCGCGGGCGGCGAGTTCGATGATGGCGCCGAGCGCGGTGCCGCCGGCTGCGGTGGCGAAGCGGCCGGTGTTGCAGTGCGTCAGGACGCGCAGCGGCCGGTCCGGGCCGCGCGCCGCCACCAGATCGGCGGCGCGGGTGGCCGCGGCGATGTTGGCCAGCGCGTCGGCCGCCAGGATCGACCGCGCCTCGGCCAGCGCCGCCTCGGGCCCGTCGGGCAGCCTGCCGACGACCTTGGCCACCGCCCAGGAGAGGTTGACGGCGGTCGGCCGGGTCGCGGCGATCCGGGCGGCGTCGCGGCGCACGGCCGCCAGCGCGTGCTCGTCCCAGCCGCCCAGGAGGTCGCGGTGGCGGCGGGCGGAGAGCGCCACGCCGAACGCCCCGGCAATTCCGATGGCCGGGGCACCGCGGACCGCGAGGGTGCGGATGGCGTCGATCACGCCGTCCACCGTGGTGATTTTGATCAGCTGCTCGCGGCGCGGCAGCAGGCGCTGGTCCACGGCGTGGATCTCGCCGTCGTCCCAGGAAATGGAATACCTCAACGAGTCCCCCGCAGAGAGTGTTTGAGCGTTTCCCCCCGACCGTTCTCGATCAATGAGCCAACCATCGCCATGGCCCCGAATTCAACCGCCAACCGGTGCCTGCGGCTGTCCAGAAGCGGCCACGGCGCCCTGCGGCCAGCATGACCGTTGCAGCCCACCCGCTGAGAATGCTTTCTGTTGTCCCCGAGGTGCTGGGCAATTGCGGCAGCACGTTCTACGTAGTGCTGAATCGGTAGGCCAGCCGTCGCTCAGCTCACCAGGGCTTGGACGCTCGGGTGCGGTGACGGCACCAGGCCGAGCTCGGCCGCCCGTACGCCCGCCTGGAACCTGCTCTGGGCGCCGAGTTGCTCCATCACCTGGACGATCAGCCGCCGGAAGGTCCGCTCGGAGACACCCAGCGAGCGAGCGATGGCGATGTCCGTGCGTCCTTCGGAGAGCATCCGGACGATGGTCAGCTCGCGTTCGGAGAGGAACCGCTCGACAGCGGTGGCCTGCTGCGACTCCATCGGCTGGGCGTCCCGCCAGCAGAACGCGAACATCTCGCGCAGTAGCAACACCAGCTCGCTGCCGCGCAGTTCGAGCGCCGTGGGCTCGCCGTTGAGGTCCGCCGAGGAGGTGTAGGCGAGTGCGTCGTCGACCACGAGGAGCCGGAACGGGAGGACCGGTGCGATCCGCACCCCGATCCCCGAGTCGACCAGACCTCGCAGGTGGGGCCGACCGTGCGGCACCCGCATCATCGCGGTGAGATGCACCGAGCGCAGTGCCACGCCCCGTTCCACCGCGCCCTGTTGGCGCAGTCGGCAGCCGGCCAGCTCGGCCGGTGACATCGGCAGGCCCGGGTGCAGGCTGAGGATCTCCCGGCGGGCCCGGTGGACGGCCTCCTCCAGCGCGCCGGTGATCTCCTGCTGCCCGCGCAGCAGCCGCCAGTGGGACGGCGCGTCGCCGCCCGGCCGACCGGAGGCAACGCGCGCACCGAGCACCTCCAGCGCGGCCGACAGCGACTCCTCGAACCGTAACTGGCCTACCAGGTGGTGCTGGTGCGTCTCGATCAGCCGGGTCAGCAGCAGGTCCGGCGAGCCGGCGGCCAGTGCCCCAGCCGGCCCGTGCTCCTTGGCAAGTCCGGCGGCCAGCAGATGCGCGGCCAGTACGGCCGCCTGCTCGCCGGAAACACTGAGAAGATCGGCGATTACTTCGTTGGTCAATGGTTCTCTCGCGTCGATGAGCACCCGCAGCAGCGCTAACTCGCCTGCGTTGATCTCTTCGCGCACGTTCGCCTCCTCTGTGGCGGAACCACTGCCCGGCTCATGCGAATTCGCCAAAAGGCTACGTAGCTTTGTCAAGCCTGACAACCGCGGCCCAGGGCAGCTGCGAACAAAGGTATGGCCCGACGCGGTGGGTGCTGGGAGACTGGTCCGATGATCGCCACATCGCCCCAAGGACCGGTCGAGGTCCCGCAGATCGTCACCGAGGTCGCCGCCGGGCGGCCCGCGCGGGCCGTATGGAAGAACGGGCTCGGCGGCCTGACCTTCCAGCTCGGCGAGGGGGCTGCACGGCAGTTCGTGAAGTGGACACCGGTCGGCAGCGGGATCGACCTGTCGGCCGAAGTGGCGCGGCTGCGCTGGGCGGTGGCGTTCACGGTGGTGCCGGAGGTGCTCGACGAGGGCTCGGACGACACGGGGTCCTGGATCGTCACGGCCGGCCTGCCCGGCCGGATGGCGGTGGACGACCACTGGATACGGGACCCGGAAGCCGCGGTGCGCGCGATCGGCACCGGGTTGCGGGCGATGCACGAGCAAACTCCGGTGGGGGACTGCCCGTTCGACTGGTCCATCGAGACGCGGCTGACGGCGGTGCGGGCCCGGGCGGCAGCGGGGCTGATCGATCCGGCGGACTGGCACGAAGACCTCCGCCACCTCGCCCCGGTCGAGGACGCCCTCGCCGTGCTGGCTTCACCGCCACCGGTCGACCGGCTCGTCGTCTGCCACGGCGACGCCTGCGCCCCCAACACCCTGATCGGCGACGACGGTTCGTACAGCGGCCACGTCGACCTCGGCGCGCTCGGCGTCGCCGACCGCTGGGCCGACCTGGCCATCGCCACCTGGAGCACGCAGTGGAACTACGGCCCGGGATGGGAGGCCTCGCTGCTCGACGCCTACGGGATCGCCCCGGATCCGGAGCGCACCGCGTACTACCGATTGCTGTGGGACATGTCGGACTGAAGGCCCTATGGGGAGTCGCCGGTCAGACGCCCCCGAACTCGCCCGCCTTGATGCCCGCGACGAACGCGGCGAACGCGTCGCTGGGGAAGACCAGCGCCGGGCCGGACGGGTCCTTGGAGTCGCGCACGGGCACGATGCCCGCGAAGCCGTCCGCGACCTCAACGCACTGGCCGCCATTGCCGCTGTAGGTGCTCTTGCGCCATGGTGCGCCGGTCAGGTCCAGGTTGCTCATGCGGGAACTTCCTTCCGGTGGGACAGCACTTCAAGGTGCCCATCTACCCAGCAGCGGACAGACTGAAGCCCCCGCGAGGCCTACGGAGCTTCACGGGGGCCGGTGGAGGCGGGTGTTGTCGGTCAGACGGTCCCGAATTCGCCCGTCTTGACGCCCGCGACGAACGCGGCGAACGCGTCGCTGGTGAGTACCAGGGCCGGGCCGGACGGGTCCTTGGAGTCGCGCACGGGCACGATGCCCGGAAAGCCGTCCGCGACCTCAACGCACTGGCCGCCACTGCCGCTGTAGGTGCTCTTGCGCCACGAGGCGCAAGTCAGGTCAACGCTCATTGTTCGAGTCCCTTCCTCAGGTCGCGGATCATCCGCAGGGAAGCACTACGGGAGAGCGCTTCGGCCTTGAGGCGATCGTATCCGCTGACCAGGCTCGCGACAGAGTCGGTTTGGCGGTCGAGGTAACCGCGTTGCTCGGTCTCGCCGTAGCCGACAACACCGCGATCAGGGAGCGTCAGCAACGTAACAGGGTGGGAGAACGGACGATCCTCCCCCAGCTCTGTCGGCGCGATCTGGATCACGACGTTCGGGTGCTCCGCCAATGCTTCAAGGTGGTGCATCTGAGCAGCCATCACTGTGCGGCCCCCGATTGGACGACGAAGGCAATATTCGTCAACGACGGCATGGACTGCGGGCGGTGGTGTGCGAGCCAGACACCCTTGCCGGGTGAGCAGGAACGCAACGCGTTCGTCCGCTTCGCGCTTGGTGGCTGTGCCCCGGCGGACGTTCCCCGCCTCCCAAGCGGTGGCGTATTCGTTGCACTGGAGGAGTCCGGGGATCACAGCCAGCTCGAACAGTCTGACCGCGGTGGCTTTGGCTTCCAGCGCCGCATACTCCGAGAAGCCCTCAAGTAGTGCGCGGTGCTTGGTGTTCCAGTACAGCAGTTCAAGCGTGCCACCGGTCCCCAGTGCCCTGTCCGCAGCTTGCGCAAAGGGAAGTGTTGGCGGTCGGCGGGCAGTTTCGATGTATGAGACGTAGGTGCCGCTGAACTGGATCAGCCGACCAAGGCCCTTCTGGGAGAGCCCTTTCGCCTCGCGTGACCTGCGGAGTTGTGTTCCGAACGCCTCCTCGGGTGATGACGGAGGGTCAGTCTTTGTTCGGCTCATGTTCGTTCTGTCCATCGCCAACAAACCTCGACTGTCAACGGTTAAGGGCTTCCGATCGTACCGCCGTATGCCGATCCTTGTAACCGAACGACTACACAGGGGAGTCGTAGGGGAGGGGTGTGCCCCGATGGAACGGGAGTTCAGATGTCACAGCTAGGCAAGATCATGGCCGAGAAACGCAAGCAAGCAGCAGACGCCCTAAGCGAGTTGATCGCGGCCCTCGCGTCGGCCGGGGTGGTGCTGCCGTCGGCGGGTGTCGAGTGGCAGTCGGTGCTGACCGGCGAGGTTCTGATCGACCTTGGCAGGGCCAGACCGGATGTGATCACGCTGCTGGCGAAAGTCATCCGGGCGGGCGCGGAGGTGCTGCGTGCTTCCGATTGTTGAGGACGGGGACCAGCGGCGAGCGCGTGAGCACAAGGAGGCGGCAGTTCGGGCGATCCGCTCGCTCGTGGCGGGCCTTGATCTGGCCGGCCTTCCCCAATTCATCTCCCTGGAAGGTGAGATGGCCACCGGTACCCCGTATGGCGGCCATGTCCACGTGGGTGGCGCGAACGCTCGCGTCGTCCAGGCGCTGGCTGACTTCCTGCACGACCACGCCCACTGCACCGGCCGGATCATCTCAGGCGAAATCATGCCCACTCCAGTGGCCGAACTGCCCCCTGTGCGAACGGAACTGAACCCATGAACCACCTCACCCCCGACGACATCCCCCCAACCGGCTCCTACGTCGTCGACCGCAAGTCGCTGCGCATCCTGGTCGTCATGGACAACCGCGCCGGCGAGCTCTACCTCCGCCCGCCCGGCGGCGGCATCGAGATCACCCGCAAGCCCGACCAGATCCGCCCCGCCGACCGCAGTGAAACCCTGCGCGGCCGCGTCGCCAAAGCCAACCTCGACGCCGAACACGGCTGCACCGGCTGACCGGCCCTCACGAGCCGACCGCCGAGTTCGACCTCCCCGGTCGGCCTGGCGATCGGCCGTTCCGGCCTTCCCCGGCGGGAGGCGAGAGGTGGGAGCGGGGCTCTGGACGTCATATGCCGATGAGCGATATATATAGCCACATGACAGAACGCTCCATGCAGGAGCCGACGCTACTCCTGCTCACCGCACTGGCCGACGCCCCACGGCACGGCTACGCACTGATCCAGGAGATCGCCGCGATCTCGGACGGCCGGGTCAAGATGCGCACCGGCACGCTCTACAGCGCGTTGGACCGCCTCCTCCAGCAGGGGCTGATCCGGATCGAGTGCGACGAGGTGATCGACGGCCGCGCGCGCCGGACGTACGCTCTCGCTGACGCCGGGCGGGCCACGCTGGCCGCCGAGGCCGACCGGCTGCGCGCGGTGGTGGCCGAAGCCGACCGTCGTCTGAGCAGCATCCGTCCGACGGCCAGGGGGGCCCTCGCATGAACACCGGCACCACCAGCACCACTTCGCGAGGACTGCGGCTCGCCCTGCGGGCCTACCCCGCCGCCTACCGCGCCGAGCGCGGCGAGGAGATCACCGCCGTCCACGCGGACTCCACCACGGGCGCCGGCCGGCTGGCCACCGCCCGCGAGACTGCCGGCGTCGCCGCGTACGGCCTGCGCGTGCGCACCGGCCTCACCGCCAGCGGCACCGGCGGTCGCCTGCTGGCTACCATCGCGCCGCTGGCCGCCGCCATGGCGCTCGGCCAGCAATTGCACTCCCTGTGGTACCTCCAGCAGGACTGGGACTGGCAGCAGCCCGCGGATCAGTCTCCCATCGTCCACTACCACTTCATGCTGATCGCCTCCGTCATCCCGGCTGTGCTCTGGCTGCTGGTCGTGGCGGCCGGGCTGCTCCGCAAGTGGACCACCGCCCGCGTCCTGGCCGCCCTGGCCGGAGTGGCCGTCATCGCCGCGTGGCTCGCCGAACAGCTCGCCATGAATGGCGGGTGGGAGCCGGGCATGCTGGTGGACGGCACCGACCTGGTCCTCTCGGCCGGACCGGCCGCGGTGTGGGCCCTGCTGGTCTTCGCCGCCCCCGGTGACCTGCTCGACAGCACGATCCCCCGCCGGCCGCGCGCCGCAGCCCTGCCGTTCCTGCTGCTGCTCACGGGCATCGTGCAGGGCAACTTGACCGCCTTCGACCTGCCGCTACAGGACATTGTGACGCTGAGCAACGCCTGCCTGCTGCTGGGCCTACTCTCGCTCGCCTTCCTCCGCTGGGGCCGGTTGCTGCCCACCGCGACCGGACTGACCGTCCTCCCGCTGGCCCTCTGTACCGTCGTGCCCTACTACGGCCCCAAGCTCTTCGTCTGGGAGAACGACACGCTCATCGCCGCGTCCAGTGTGGTCGTCCAGTACCTGCTCGCAGTCACCCTGGTCGCCCTGGTGGCAGCGGCCGCCGTCCGCTACCTGAGGCCCACTCAGGAAGCCCCGAGCCCGCTCGGCCTGGAGTAGCCCCACCCCGCATTCTCCCGACGGCGTCCCGCTTTACCGATCAGCTGCTTACCGATCAGCTGCCCGATCCCCGGCCTCGCCGCCCGGCAGTTCCTTGAACTCGACCACCAGGGAGCCCCGGCGGCGCATCCGGGAGCCGGGGGCGGGGCGCTGGGCAGTGACCACCCACACTCCCGGCCAGGTCAGCGCCCGGACCGGCGGCCCGTCCGGATCGTCACTGGCGATCACCAGGCCCGCCTCCCACGCAACCTCCCGCGCGTGCGTCACGATCAGCCCGACGATGTCGGGAACCGTCACCTCGTCGGCGTTGCTGGGTCCAATCCACGCCATGTCACCCTCCGGCGTCCAGCCTCTCGCTGATCCCCGCCAGAGGGAAGACCGACGGCCGCACCAACTCGACACCGGGCTGGGCAAGGTCCGCCTTCACCTACAGTGCCGTCAAGAGCGCTTCAAGGTCTGTCGTCACCGACGGAGCATGGCCTCTCTCCTTGGCTGTGGGAGAGGTTCGAGCAGGTTCCCGACCCAGCTGGTTCGGCGGATCGTGGCTCGAGCGGTGCCTCCCGGCTTGCACGCTCATCCCCCTGGGTCTGGACGGTCCCTGTCATGGTGGTTCGACAGCGACGCGCAGAGCGCCACTCGTCGAACTCACCAAGGCCTCTTCGAAGTTGGATGGGCAAGACCACTGACTGACTGCCGAGGAGCCTGGCGGGTGCGACGACGTTGCCCGCGAGCCGCGATGAGTCTGCGGCGTCCGGCGGTCGTACAGTCGAACCCGTTACCGAGGAGGACTTCTGATGCGCAGCGTGACCTATTCGATGAACGTCTCACTTGACGGCTACATCGTCGGGCCGGACGGCGACTTCGACTGGACAGCGCCCGACGAGGAGGTCTTTCGCTTCTGGATCGACGAGATTCGAGAGGCCGGCGTCCACCTGTTGGGACGACGGCTGTACGAGACGATGCTGTACTGGGAGACCGCCGACCAGGATCCATCGCTCGACGACTCAATGCGCGAGTGGACCTCGCTCTGGAAGCCGCTCCCGAAGGTGGTGTTCTCGACCACGCTGTCGGCGGTGCAGGGCCATGCCCGCCTGGCCTCCGGCGGCCTGGCGGAGGAGATCGAGCGGTTGCGAGCCGAGCCGGGGGAGGGCGACATCGCGATCGGCGGCGCGACTCTCGCCGCCGAGGCGGCTGCGTCGGATCTGATCGACGAGTACCGGGCCATGGTCCACCCGGTGCTGGTTGGCGGTGGCATTCCGTTCTTTCCCCAGCGCGAGCGCCGGGTGGATCTCGAACTCGTCGAGACCCGCACCTTCAGCTCGAGAGTCGTCTACCTCCGCTACCGCGTGGCGCGTTAGCCGGCTGGTCCAACCCTGGGCTGGCTGCTGATCGCAGCGGTTCGTGGCGAGGTAGTCCTCCTGGGGTTCCAGGCATCGGCCGGTCTTGGCGTTCCGGAGCTGGAAGACACCGGGTGGCAGGTAGCGCGGGCTCGGTGTGGCGGCGTGCGCGCCGGCGGCGGGTGCGGCCAGCAGGGTGAGGCTCGCGGTGAAGAGGGCCGCGAGGAGCTTGCGGCCGGCGTACTGGGTGCTCACCCGTTCAGGCGCCCCCGCTACCGCTATCGCTCACGGCCCGACCCGGCCGGGGGAGTTGCCCGGCCGGGAGCGGCAGTCGAGTCAAGTCAGTTCAGGCTCACGTCAGTTCGAGCACCAGCTTGCCGACGTTCTCGCCGCGGAAGAGCATCTGCAGGGTGGCGGGGAAGTCGTCCACCGTGCCCTGGACCAGGTGCTCCTTGACCTTGATCCGACCGGTGGCGATCCACTGCGCGAGGTCGCGGGCGGCGTCCGCGAAGCGCGGGGCGTAGTCGAAGACCACGAAGCCCTCCATCCGGGCGCGGCGCACCAGCAGCGTCAGGTAGTTCGACGGGCCCTGCACCGCCGTCTCGTTGTTGTACTGGCTGATGGCGCCGCAGATCACCACCCGCGCGTGCATCGCCAGGCGGGTGAGCGCCGCGTCGAGGATGTCGCCGCCGACGTTGTCGAAGTACACGTCGATGCCGTCCGGAGCGTGCGTGCGCAGGGCCTTCCTGACGTCCTCGGAGCGGTAGTCGATCGCCGCGTCGAAGCCGAGTTCGTCGGTCAGCAGGGCGCACTTGTCGGCGCCGCCGGCGATGCCGATGACGCGGCAGCCCTTGACCTTGGCGATCTGGCCGACCATCGTGCCGACGGCGCCCGCGGCCCCGGAGACCACGACCGTCTCGCCCTCCTTGAGCGCGCCGACCTCCAGCAGGCCGAAGTAGGCCGTCATGCCGGGCATGCCCAGCGCGCCGAGGTAGGTCTGGAGCGGGGCGAGGGACGGGTCGACCTTCAGCGCGCCCTTGCCGTCGGACACCACGTACTCCTGGACGCCGAAGCTCCCCACGACGTGGTCGCCGGGCTGGAAACCGGGGTGGTTCGACTCGGTGACCTCGATCACCGAGCCGGCGCGCATCACCTCGCCGAGGCCGACCGGGGGCAGGTAGGACGGACGGTCGTCCAGCCAGCCGCGCATCGCCGGGTCCAGCGAGAGGAAGCGGGTCCGGCCCGCGAAGCGGCCCTCGCCGGGAGCGGTGGCCGGCTCGGTGACGTGCTCCCAGTCCTCCGGCTTGACGTCGCCCACCGGACGGGCGGCGAGACGGACCTGACGGTTCACTCCGGACATGGCTTCTCCTGTGGCTGGCGAGGGGCACTCGGCACGATTCTAAGCAAGCGCTTAGTCATCTGGCCAGGGCCAGGGGTCAGGGGGGTCCTGCACCGGTCGCCGCCTCCAGCAGAGGCCAGCCGTCCAGCTCCACCTCCACCGCCCTCGCGCCCTGCTCTCCCTGCTCGCCCGGCTGCCACCCGCGGGCCAATGCCACATCGAGCAGGGCCCGGACGGCGCCCGGTTCGTGCAGGTTCAGCGAGCCGCCCCGGACGTACCCCACGTCGCCGGAGCCCAGCGGAGCCCCGCCTGGGACGTACCGCCCCGGCCCGTCGGCGAAGACGATGCGCAGCGGGCCGCCGCTGCCGGCCGGCTGCGGGTACAGCGTGAGGGTCTGGCGGCACTCCACGGACCGGTCGCCCTCCGGCACGCGGTCGACGTGGCTGTGGCGGAGCGTCCACAGGTAGGCCCGCCCATCGGCAACCAGCGGGCGGGGCTTCTTCGGATGACGGGCCATGGAGCCGAGGGTACGTGGCCCGGTTCGGCGCTGGCCGGTTCGGTCCAAAGGCGGTTCCGTCCAGCCGAGTTCCCTTCCGATCGAACCGGGTCGAGGCGAGGCTGATACCCGTAGCGCTCGCCGCAGGGCTGAGGACCGCCGCCCGCCCCCGTATTTGGAGTATGAGATGAAACGCCTTGCAGCTGTCGCGCTGACCGTCCTGACCGCGACGGGCGGTGCGCTCCTCGCGCCCGGCGCCGCGTCCGCCGCCACGAGTGCCCCGCCGGTGGTGCGGGTCATGCCGCTCGGCGACTCGATAACCGCCGGCTACCAGAGCTCGACCTGGAACGGCTACCGCGGCCCGCTGTACGACCAGGTGGCCGCCCAGTCCCGGTACCGGGTCAACTTCGTCGGGACGCAGCAGTTCGGCAGCATGGCCGACCCCGACAACGAGGGGCACAGCGGTGCTGTGATCGACCAGATCACCAGCGGCGTGGACGGCTGGCTGACGGCAGATCAACCCGACGTCGTGCTGCTGGACATCGGTGCGAACGACCTCAACAACAACGTGGACCCCACGCACGCGGGGGACCGCCTCGCCACCCTGGTGAACCGGATCTTCGCGGACCGGCCCGCCGTCACGGTGATCATGCAGGGCGTGATCCCGACCTCGCCGGGTCTGCAGACGCTCGCCGCCCAGTACAACGGCCAGGCACGACAGTTGGAGTCCACCGAGCAGGCGGCCGGCCGGCACTTCCGCTTCGTCGACGCGCCCTCCCTGATCCCCGTCGGACAGCCCTCGGCCGAGATGGCCGATGGCCTGCACCCGAATGACGCGGGCTACGTCAAGCTGGCGCAGACCTTCTACGGCGCCTTCGACCAGGCGTTCTCCGCAGACTGGTTCACCGGCGGCTCCGGGGCCGCCACGTCGCCGATGTTCGGTGTCGATGGATCGGGGAATCTCCGCTACTACCAGTACACGGGTGACGGCGGCTCCAACATCAGCTGGACCGGCACGAGCAACAACGTCGTCAGCAACGCTCCGGGGTGGGGGAAGTTCACCCACGTCTTCTCCGGCGGTGGCGGCGTGATCTACGGCATCGACGGCTCCGGCAACCTGTGGTACTTCAACTACACGGGTGACGGAAGTTCCACGGGGGACTGGTCGGCGACGAGCAACAGCATCATCAGCAACGCCCCGGGCTGGGGCAAGTTCACCCAGGTGTTCTCGACCGGCGGCGGCAAGATCTACGGCGTCGACTCCTCCGGAAACCTCTGGTACTACCAGTACACCGGCAATGGCAGCTCCAACTCCGCCTGGTCGAGCACCAGCAACAGCATCGTCAGCAACGCTCCGGGCTGGGGCAAGTTCACCCACATCACGGGTGACCCCACGACCGGCGCCATCTATGGTGTGGATGGTTCCGGGAACCTCTGGTACTACAACTACATCGGCGACGGCAGCTCCAACTCCGCCTGGTCGAGCACCAGCAACAGCGTCATCAGCAACACCCCGGGCTGGGGCAAGTTCAACCAGCTCTTCTCGACCGGCAATGGCGAGATCGAGGGCGTCGACTCCTTCGGGAACCTGTGGTATCTCCAGTACACCGGCAACGGCAGCTCCAACGCGGCCTGGAGCGCCCACAGCAACAGCGTCATCAGCAACGCCCCCGGTTGGAACGGGCTCGCGGCCTTCTGATCCGCGGCCTGCTGAGCCGGTCCGGTCCGCCAGCGGGTGCTGCCTCCCGGGCCGGTAGCGTGGGGTGGGTGAGTGACACGACGCGCAACCGACTCAGGGCCATCCCGGTGTTCGAGGGGCTGGACCCGAAGGGCTTCACCACGGCGGACCTGCCCGCCAACCCGCTGCACGCCGTCGAGGCCTGGATCCTCGCCGCCGCCGAGGCCGGCCAGCGCGATCCGCACGCGATGACCCTGTGCACGGTCGGCGCCGACGGTACGCCATCCAGCCGGGTGCTGATCTGCAAGGACATCGACGAGCAGCGGATCTACTTCGCAAGTCGCTCGGACAGCCGCAAGGGCGTCGAGATCGCCGGGCAGCCCCGGGTCGCCGCGCAGTTCTACTGGCCCACGGTCGGCCGCCAGCTGCGCCTGGTGGGAACCGCCGAGGCGCAGGAACAGGCCGCCAGCGAACGGGACTTCGCCGAACGCACGCGCTCCTCGCAGCTCGCCGCCCTGCTGCACGGCAGCGCCGCCCCCAGCGGACGGGAGGAGATCCTCGCCGAGTACCGGCGGCTCGGCGAGGCCTACCCGCACGAGGTGCCGTACCCGCCGAGCTGGACGCTGTACGGAATCACCGTCACCGAGGCCGAGTTCTGGGAGGCCAGCCCCGACCGGATCCACACCCGGGTCCGCTACCGGCGCGAGGGCGGCAACTGGCAGCAGGAGTACGCCTGGCCGTGAGCGCTGCCGCCAACCGGATGATCTCCCGGCCCGGTTGGCGGGCCGCCCGCAGCGCCGGTGGCAGGCTGGCGGCCATGGATCGCGGCGAGGGGGCGCAGGGCGCCAGGATCGTCCTGCTGACGCTGGGGGCCGGGCAGTTCCTGATGGCGCTGGACAGCTCGGTGATGAACGTCTCGATCGCGACGGTGGCCGCCGACATCGGCACCACGGTGACCGGACTCCAAGGCGCCATCACCGCCTACACGCTGGTGATGGCGATGCTCATGATCACTGGCGGCAAGGTCGGCGCGCTGATCGGCCGCAAGCGGGCCTTCATGATCGGCTGTGTGATCTACGGATGCGGCTCGCTGACGACGGCGCTCGCCCCGAACCTGACCGTCCTGCTGATCGGTTGGTCATTCCTGGAGGGCGTCGGCGCGGCGCTGATCCTGCCGGCGATCGTGGCGCTGGTGGCCGGCAACTTCGCCGCGGAACGACGTCCGGCCGCCTACGGACTGGTCACGGCCGCGGGCGCGGTGGCGATCGCACTCGGGCCCCTGGTCGGGGGCACGGCGACGACCTTCTTCTCCTGGCGCTGGGTGTTCGTCGGCGAGCTCGTGCTGGTGCTGGCCATCCTGCTGCTGGCCCGCCGGGTCGCCGACGCGCCGCCCGGCCTGCGCCCGCGGATCGACGTGATCGGCGCGCTGCTCTCGGCGCTGGGGATCGGCGCCTTCGTCTACGGGGTCCTGCGCTCCAGCGAGTGGGGCTGGTTCCGGCCCAAGCCGGGTGAGCCGTCCTGGTTCTCGCTCTCGCCGGTGGTCTGGCTGATGCTGGCGGGCATCCTGCTGACCTGGCTCTTCTTCGGTTGGGAGCACCGGATGGTGGCGCGGGGCAAGGAGCCGCTGGTCGACCCGGCGCTGCTGCGGAACCGCCAACTGACCGGCGGCCTGACCATGTTCTTCTTCCAGTTCCTGGTGCAGATGGGCGTGTTCTTCGTCGTGCCGCTCTACCTGTCCGTCGCGCTCGGCCTCTCCGCGCTCAGGACGGGCGTGCGGATCCTGCCGCTCTCGGTGGCCCTGCTGGCGGCCGCGGTGCTGATCCCCAAGCTTGTCCCGGACGTCTCGCCGCGGCGCGTGGTGCGGCTCGGGATCTTCTCGATGCTCGTGGGCGCGGTGGTCCTGCTCGCCGCGCTGAAACCGGACTCGGGCGCCGGGGTCGTCACCGTCCCGCTGCTGCTGATCGGCCTCGGCATGGGGGCGCTCGCCTCCCAGCTCGGGTCGGTGACCGTGTCCGCGGTGCCGGACGAGCAGAGCGCCGAGGTCGGCGGGCTGCAGAACACCGTCACCAACCTCGGCGCCTCGATCGGCACGGCGCTCGCCGGATCGATCCTCATCACGGTGCTGACCTCCTCCTTCCTCGCCGGCATCGAGCAGAACCCGGCGGTCCCCGACTCGGTGAAGAGCCAGGCGAGCACCCAACTCATGGGCGGCGTACCGTTTCTGTCGGATGCCCAGCTCACCCGGACGCTCGACCAGGCGGGCGTGGGCGCGGACGTCACCTCCGCGGCGCTGGAGGCGAACGCGACGGCGCGGATCCAGGGCCTGCGGGCCGCGCTCGCGGTCCTCGCCTTCGTCGCGCTGATCGCGCTCTTCTTCAGCCGGCGGATCCCCACCACCCAACCGCGCTGAGTCGCACGGCGGACCGGCTGCGTGACCCGGTTGCGCGATCGGGCAGCCGTACCCCGCCAGGGGACGGGGGTGTCCTAGCCCTGCGGGTCGATGTGCGGCGCTCGCGGGCTCGCTAATGTCCGAATGTGGAGACCTGGATTCGGACCCGCCCCTCGACCATCGGGGCGCTGCTCGACCGCACGCTGATCGACCGCGTGCTGCTCGACCGTGTGTTTTTCGACCGCGTGGTGGCGGGCGCGTTCCTGGCGGCGATGGCCGTCGAGCGGATCGGCGCGGCGTCGCGGCTCGGCATCCCGCTGCCGCTCGCCCTCGCGCTGAGCGCCGTGGTCGCCGGCGCGCTCGCCGTGCGGCGCACCGCGCCGCTGGCGTCGTACCTGGCGGGCTCCGCCGCGCTCGCGGTGGAGGCGCTGTTCGTGCTGCCGAGCCCGGTCTCGCCGTACGCCAACCTGATCGGGCTCTACACCCTCGGCCGGTACGCGAGCCGCGAGCGGTCGCGGCTCGGCCCCGGCATCGTGCTGCTCGGCATGGCCGCGTACTTCGCGGGCGCCGCTCACACCCATCCCATGATCTCCGCCGGGGCGCTCTTCGTCTGGCTGCTGACCTGGGCGCTCGGCTGCGGCGCCGCCCGCCGCCGGGAGGAGCGCGAGGCCGCCCGGCTGCTGCTGCACCGGCGGGTCGCCGACGAGGAACGGGCGCGGATCGCACGGGAGTTGCACGACATGGTCGGCCGCACCGTCAATCTGATGCTGGTCCAGGCCGGCACCGCCCGCCGGGCGCTGCCCCGCGATCCGGGGCAGACCCGCGAGCTGCTGTCCGGCCTGGAGCACTCCGGGCGCGAGGTGCTCGACGAACTGGACCGCGTGCTCGGCCTGCTGCCGTCCGCCGGCTCGACGCCGGACGGCCCGTGGGATCCGCAGCCCGGCCTCGGCGACCTGGCCGGGCTGACCGGACGGCTGGAGCAGACGGGGTCGGTCCAGGTCACTGCCCGGGTCGACCCCGCCGCCGCCCGACTGCCGCGCAGCCTCGACCTGTCCGCCTACCGGATCGTCCAGGAGGCGCTGGCCAACGCCGTGAAGCACGGGCACGCCGACGCCGTCGAGATCACCGTCCGCCACGCCGGGGACGCGCTCGCCATCGACGTCAACGACGACGGGCGGGGCGTCGCCGACGGGTACCGGCCCGGCCGCGGGCTGCTGGGGATAGCCGAGCGGGTCGCGCTGTTCGGCGGCAGCGTGCAGCACGGGGGAGGCGACGCGGGCGGCTTCCGCGTGCGGGTGCTGCTACCGATACCGCGGTCGTCCGGGTGGTCGCCGAAGCCGCCGACGCTCTGCGGCGCACCGGGGTCGCCCGCGCGCTGATGACGCCGCCGAGCACCGGCGGGCCCTGGCGTCCGCCGCGGTGACAGCGGCCCCCGCGGCGGGGCGCGTCGGGCCGGTGCGAGCGGGGGCGCCGGGCAGACTGATCACTGACTGTGCGTCAACCCATGCGTGCGGCAACCACAGCCGGTGAGGTCCCCCATGACGTTCGGCCTGTCGCGTCGCGAGCTCCGGCCCCGGCTGAAGCTGCTGCCCGGCGAGGGCGGCAAGGCCCATCTGACCGCCCTGGAGGGCCTGGCCGCACTGTCGCTCGATGCGCTGAGCTCGGTCGCGTACGGGCCCGAGGCGATCGTCGTGGTGCTGATCGCGGCGGGGACGAACGCGCTGACCGCCGCGCTGCCGATCACCCTGGTCATCACCGCCCTGCTGGCGGTGCTCGTGGTGTCCTACCGCCAGGTGATCGCCGTGCACCCGGACGGCGGCGGCGCGTACGCGGTGGCCAAGAAGGACCTCGGCCCGGCGGTGAGTCTGCTGGCGGCGGCCAGCCTGGTGGTGGACTACGTGCTGACCGTGGCCGTCAGCCTGGCCGCCGGGGCCGCCAGCCTGGGCTCGGCGTACCCCGCGCTCAACGGGCACCTGCTGTCGGTCTGCCTCATCGGGCTGCTGCTGCTCACCCTGGTCAACCTGCGCGGCATCGCGGAGAGCGCCCGGGTGCTGATGCTGCCGACGGTGCTCTTCATCGTCGGCATCCTCGGCATCATCGTGCTGGGGCTGGCGCGCTCGCACCCGCTGGCGACCGTCGGCACCCTCCAGACGGTGCCGGTGACCGAGTCGCTGGGCGTGCTGCTCTTCCTGAAGGCCTTCGCGGCCGGCTGCTCCGCGCTGACGGGCGTGGAGGCGATCGCCAACGGGGTGCCGGCCTTCCGCGAGCCGCGGGTCAAGCGGGCGCAGCACACCGAGCTGATGCTCGGCACGCTGCTCGGGCTGATGCTGGTGGGGCTGTCGATCCTGATCCGCCGCGACCACGTCGCGCCGCGCGGCGGGGTGACGCTGCTGGCCCAGCTCACCGCCGGCGCGTACGGCACCGGGTGGGCGTACTACGCGACCAACGTGCTGGTCGCGCTGGTGCTGGCGCTGGCCGCCAACACCAGCTTCGGCGGGCTCCCGGTGCTGATGAGCCTGCTCGCCCGCGACCACCGCCTGCCGCACCTGTTCGGGCTGCGCGCCGAGCGCCCGGTCTACCGCTACGGCGTGCTGGCGCTGGCGGTGCTCTCGGCGCTGCTGCTGATCGCGGTGCAGGCCGACACCCAGCGGCTGATCCCGCTGTTCGCCATCGGGGTGTTCATCGGCTTCACCATCAGCCAGGTCGGCCTGGTGCGGCACTGGTCGCGCGACCGGCCCCCGGGCTGGCGCCGCCGGGCGCTGGTCAACGGCACGGGGGCGGTGATGACGGCGGTGGCCGCGCTGGTGTTCCTCTTCTCCAAGTTCCTGGAGGGGGCCTGGGTGGTCGTGGTGACGGTGCCGCTGCTGATGCTGCTCTTCGCCCGGGTCCAGCGCTACTACGACGAGGTGGGCATCGAGCTGGGCCTGGGGCTGATCCCCGGACCGCTGGTGCACCGGGCCAGCCTGGTCATCGTCCCGATCGGGGAGGTGAGCAGGCTGACCGCGCACGCGCTCACCGCCGCCCTCGCGCTGGGCGACGACGTGGTGGCGGTGGCGGTGCACGGCGACCCCGTGAAGGCCCAGGCGCTGCGGGAGCGGTGGGCGCAGTGGGATCCGGGCGTGCGCCTGGAGATCATCGACAGCCCGCAGCACTCCCTGGTCCAACCGGTGGTCGACTACGTACGCCGCGAGGCGGAAGGCGGGCGGCAGATCGCGGTGCTGATCCCGGAGGTCGAACCGCTGCACCGCCGCTACCGGATCCTGCAGAACCACCGCGGGATCCTGCTGGCCACCATCCTGCGCGCCCGCACCGACGTGGCGGTCTGCATGCTCCCCTTCCGCCTGCCGATCTGACCCGCCGCCTGCTGAGCCCCGCCTGCTGAGGCACTAGGCCTGGTACTTGCCGGTCTCCCGGTCGCGGTAGATCGCGCCCGACTTGCGCAGCTGCTCCAGGTCCCGCCGTACGGTGCGCGGGTCGGGCTCGACCACGTAGGTCGTGCGGGCGCGCACCCAGTCCCAGTCGCCGCCGCCCTGCCGCATCGCCTGCAGGAGCTGGTCGCGGCGCTCGTTGGCCGAGGTGGGTGCGTCGGGGGTGTTCTCGTTCATGGGGCCCATTCTCGCGCAGGACCGGCGCAGCTCCCAACTCTGCTCCCGCCCGCCGTGCGGCTCAGAGCAGCCCGCCTCCTGTCAAGAACGCATCCGGAACGCCCCGCTGACCGTCAGAGGTGTGTCAACGAGGGGCTGTTCCGTCGCGCGCGTGGCATTGGCTGGATCCAGTCGCAGCCATCGAGGATCGGGACGGACATGGAGCAGGGGAGTCGGCACGCGTCGCAGCGGCGCCGGATCGTCGTCGGAGTGAGCGGATCACTCGGCAGCATCGCGGCTCTGCACCACGCGGTGGCCGAGGCCCGCCGCACCGACGGCGAGGTGCTGGCCGTGCTCGCCTGGGAGCCGGTGGGCGGCGAGTACGGCTACCGCCGCGCGCCCTGCCCGCCGCTGCTCGCGGCCTGGCGCGACGCCGCGGTGGCCCGGTTGCGCGAGGCGCTCGAAGGGGTCGTCGGCGTCGGCTGCGCGGATGTGCCCCTGCATGCCGAGGCCGTCCGCGGCGAGGCCGGCGAGGCCCTGGTCCGCACCGCCGATCGCAGTGACGACCTCCTGGTCGTCGGCGCCGCCGGCACCGGACGGCTGCGCAGGCTGCTGCGCCCCTCGGTGACGGCGCACTGCGTCAAGCGCGCCGAGTGCCCGGTGCTCGTGGTGCCGAAGCCCGCGCTGCAACGCGAGTTGGAGACACTGCAGCGCCGCAACAGCCGGCACCTGCCGATGGTGCCGATCCCCAGCCGCATCGGCCTCCACTAGGGCCTGCCTCACCGGCCGCGCCAAGGATGCGTCAAGACCGCCCCTCCCGGCGCCAAGAGCGCGTCAGGAAAGCCGGGGAGTCGATCTTTGCGGGGATAGCGTCGGCGACAAGGAAACGGCTTCGCCTCGTGGGGGAGACGGGCCGGGACCACGCCGGATGGAACCCTCCATCGGGACCAGCCGGCGGCCAGTATGAGGGAGGGGACGCGCGGCCATGGCAGCGGGTGCATCGGGCAGAACGCTCGTACCGAGGGTGAAGAGTTCGCCGGCGGAGGCGGATTTCGGTACGAGCGGCCCGGCACCCGCGCCGCGCGGCTCCAGGGGGAGGGGGGAGCGGCCGGCCGCCTTCACCCGGGCGTTCTGGACCACCCCGCGCCTGCTCCGCGCACTGACCGCGCTCTGCCTGGTCACCGTCCTGACCACGGCAGCCGTCGCGGCGGCCGTGCTGACCGGAGCCCGGGACGGCATCGACACTGTCGGCCACCAGGCCGCACCGCAGGCCGTCCGGGCCGCCGACCTCTCCTTCGCGCTGAGCGACATGGACGCGCAGGCGGCCGACCTGCTGCTGATCGGCGCGGACCCGGACTTCGCCGCCCTGCGCCAGCAGACCCAGACCACCTATGAGCAGCGCCGCGCGCAGGCGGACGCCGACCTGCAGGGCGCTGCCGAGGCCTCGGCCAACGACCCGGCCGGGCAGCGCGCCGTGCAGAGCGTCTTCGGCGAACTCGGCCAGTACGAAGCGCTGGTGGCCCGCGCCCAGCTCCTGGAGGACCAGGCCAAGGCGCCGGCCGGCAAGCCGTCGGCGGACGCACTGGACGCCTACCGCCAGGCCACCGACCTGCTGCGTCAGCAACTCCTGCCCGCCGCAGGCCAGGTGACCGCCGCCAACGCCGCCACCGTGGACCGCGTCTACGCCGCGCAGCGCGGCGACCTGGCGGCCGGCTGGTGGTGGCTGCTGGTCACCGGCGTGCTCGCCCTGCTGGCCCTCGCCGTCCTGCAGCGCACCCTCGCGGTGCGGTTCCGGCGGGTCCTCAACCCGCCGCTCGCGGCGGTGACCCTGCTGCTGGCGCTGGCCCTCGGCTACGGGCTGAGCCTGGCCTCGCGGGCCGATCAGCACCTGGTGGTCGCCAAGAGCAACGCCTACGACTCGGTGATAGCCCTCAGCCAGGCCCGCGCCGTCGCCTACGACATGAACGCGGACGAGAGCCGCTACCTGATCGACCCGGCCCGCGCGGACAGCTACGAGCAGAGCTTCCTCGACAAGACCCAGTCCATCGTGCGGCTGAAGGGCGCCACCCTGGCCGACTACAACACCGAGCTGGCCCGCGCGGTCGACGCGCACCGGGCCTCCCCGGCCGCCGTGCCCTTCGACGGCTTCCTCGGCGAGGAACTGCGCAACATCACCTTCCCCGGCGAGCAGGCCGCCGCCGACCGGGCCCTGACGACGTTCCAGACCTACCAGGTGGACGACCGCAGGATCCGCGCACTGCGCGACCAGGGGCGTCTCAAGGACGCCGTCACGTTCGACACCGGTACCGCGGCCGGCCAGTCCAACGCCGACTTCGACCGGTTCAGCCAGGCCCTCGGCGATGTCCTGGGGATCAACCAGCGGGCCTTCGACGGCGCGGTCGCCGGCGCCGACGCCGACCTCGGCACCGGGACGGCCGCGATGGGCGCCCTGGCCCTGGCCGCCGCCCTCGCGCTGATCACCCTGGGCGTCCGTCCCCGGCTGCGTGAGTACCGCTGAGGAGGCAGGATCGGTACCAGGAGGCCTGCCCGTGCCCAGATTCGTCTTCGTCCCGGATGCGGACTGGCGGCGGGAGACCCTGCGGACCAACCTCTGGCTGGTCCCGGCGCTCGAGTCGCTGGTCGCGATCCTGCTCTTCATCGTGACCCTGTCGGTGGACCGGGCCGCGTACGACGGCCGCTTCACGCTGCCCACCTGGGTGCTCAGCGGGACGGCCGACGCGGCGCGCCAGATCCTGACCACCATGGCGGCCGCGATCATCACCGTGGTGGGTCTGGTCTTCTCGATCACCATCGTCGCCCTGACGCTGGCCTCCACCCAGTTCGGCCCCCGGATGCTGCGCAACTTCATCCGGGACCGCGGCACCCAGGTCGCCCTGGGCACCTTCGTGGCCACCTTCTTCTACACCATGCTGGTGCTGGTCTCGATCAGCCCGGGGCCGCACGGCGACTTCGTCCCGCACCTGTCGATCACGGTCGCGCTCGGGCTGACGGTGGTCGATCTGGCGGTGCTGATCTACTTCATCAGCCACATCTCCACGATGATCCAGCTGCCCCAGGTGATCGCCGGCATCGCGACCGACCTGGCCCGCGCCATCGAGGCGCAGAGCGGCGAGGACGAGCCGCTGCCGGCCGGCGTCGACGGCGGCCCGGACCGCGAGGAGCTGCTGGCCCGGATGGCCGAGTCCGGCGCGGTGATCCCGACCCCGGCCAGCGGCTACCTCCAGTACATCCGGCACGAGCGGCTGGTCAGGATCGCGGCCGAGACCCACGCCGTGCTCCATCTGCCCTACCGGCCCGGCCACTTCCTGGTCGAGGGGCAGCCGCTGGCGATGGTCTGGCCGGCCGAGCGGGCCGCCGACGTGGCCCACCACCTGCGGCGCGGGCAGGTCACCGGGCCCTATCGGACGCTCACCCAGGACATCTCCTTCGGCGTCGACCAGCTGGTGGAGATCGCCATCCGGGCACTGTCGCAGGCCGTCAACGACACCTTCACGGCGCTGACCTGCATCGACTGGATCGGCGACTGCCTGTGCCGGATCACCACCGGCTGGCACCCGCAGCGCGTCTACCGCGACGCCGACTGGCGGATCCGGGTGATCGCCTACCAGGTGGACTACGACCGGCTGGTCCAGCGGGCCTTCGAGAAGATCCGGCAGTCGGCCGCCGCCATGCCGGCCGTGATGATCCGCCAGCTGGAGGCGCTCTGCAAGGTGATGGAGCAGACCTCGATCCCCGGTCGCCGCCAGGTGCTGCTGGACCAGGGCGCGATGATCTGGCGCTCCTGCGAGGCCACCGTCCCGGAGGCGGCCGACCGCGAGGACGTCCGGCGCCGCTACGAGGCGCTGTGCGTGCTGGGCGCCGAGGAGTGACGCAGTCCGTCGTCCTCGCGGATCAGCCGAGCCGGGCGAGGGCCAGGTTGAGAGTGACCACGTCCACCCGGCCCTGGCCGAGGAAGCCGAGGCTGCGGCCCTGGAGGTGCTGCTGGACGAGCCGGCGGACCGCGCCCGGGTCCAGGCCGCGGGCCCGGGCGACCCGGTCGACCTGCAGGTCGGCGTAGGCGGGCGAGATGGCCGGGTCCAGGCCCGAGGCGGAGCCGGTCAGCGCGTCCGGCGGCACCCGGTCGGGGGCGACCCCGTCGAACGCGGCGATCGCGGCGCGCCGGGCTTTGACGGCCTGGGTCAGCGTGGCGTCGTTGGGGCCGAAGTTGCTCGCGCCGGAGGCCAGCGCGTCGTAGCCGGAGCCGGCCGCCGAGGGGCGCGGCTGGAACCAGCGGGGGTCGGGCCGCGGCTGCTCGTTCGGGTCGGCCGGGTTCTTCTTCGGCAGGTCGAAGGTCTGGCCGAGCAGGCTGGAGCCGACGGTCCGCCCGTTCAGCCTGACCTGCGAGCCGTTGGCCTGCCCTGAGAGGGCCAGCTGGGCGATGCCGGTGATCAGCAGCGGATAGGCCAGCCCGCACAGCACGGTGAAGACCAGCAGCAGGCGCAGCGCGGTGAGGTGCAGCCGGACCAGGGTCGGCAGGTGCCTTGCCATGGTTGTGCCTCCCTTCGGGTCGGTTCAGTGCAGGCCGGGGATGAACTGGACGATCAGGTCGATCAGTTTGATGCCGACGAAGGGCAGGATCAGCCCGCCGACGCCGTAGACGCCGAGGTTGCGGCGCAGCAGCGCGGAGGCCGAGGACGGCTTGTAGCGCACGCCGCGCAGCGCGAGCGGGATCAGGACGACGATGATCAGCGCGTTGAAGACGATCGCCGAGGTGATCGCCGAGGTGGGATTGTGCAGGTGCATGATGTTCAGCTTGCTCAGGCCCGGATAGACGCTGGCGAACATCGCGGGGATGATCGCGAAGTACTTGGCGACGTCGTTGGCGATCGAGAAGGTGGTCAACGCGCCTCGGGTGATCAGCAGTTGCTTGCCGATCTCGACGATCTCGATCAGCTTGGTGGGATTGGAGTCGAGGTCCACCATGTTGCCGGCCTCCTTGGCGGCCGAGGTGCCGGTGTTCATCGCCACCCCCACGTCCGCCTGCGCCAGCGCCGGGGCGTCGTTCGTCCCGTCGCCGGTCATCGCGACCAGCTTGCCGCCGGTCTGCTCGTGGCGGATCAGGGCCATCTTGTCCTCGGGGGTGGCCTCGGCGAGGAAGTCGTCGACGCCCGCCTCGTCCGCGATCGCCCGGGCGGTCAGCGGGTTGTCGCCGGTGATCATGATGGTCCGGATGCCCATCATGCGCAGGTCCTCGAAGCGCTCCCGGATGCCGTGCTTGACCACGTCCTTCAGGTGGATCACGCCCAGCACCTGGGCCGGCTCACCGCTCCGGTGCTGCGCCACCACCAGCGGGGTGCCGCCCGCCGAGGAGATCCCCTCGACCACGTCGGCGACCTCCGGGCCCGAGCTGCCGCCGTTCTCCTGCACCCAGGCGACCACCGACCCGGCCGCGCCCTTGCGGATCCGCCTGCTCTCGCCCTCCTCACTGAGGTCGGCGCCGCTCATCCGGGTCTGCGCGGTGAACTCGATCCACTGGGCGTGGCCGATCTCGTGCTGGGCGCGGGCGCGCAGCCCGTACTTCTCCTTGGCCAGCACCACGATCGAGCGGCCCTCGGGCGTCTCGTCGGCCAGGCTGGACAGCTGCGCCGCGTCCGCCAGCTGCGCCACGTCCGTGCCGCCCACCGGGGTGAACTCGGCGGCCTGCCGGTTGCCGAAGGTGATGGTGCCGGTCTTGTCCAGCAGCAGGGTGGAGACATCGCCGGCCGCCTCCACCGCCCGCCCGGACATCGCCAGGACGTTGCGCTGCACCAGGCGGTCCATGCCCGCGATGCCGATCGCCGACAGCAGCGCGCCGATGGTGGTCGGGATCAGCGCCACCAGCAGGGCGACCAGGACCACGATGGTCTGCTCGGCCCCCGCGTAGGTGGCCATCGGCTGCAGGGTGACGACGGCCAGCAGGAAGACGATGGTCAGCGAGGCGAGCAGGATGTTCAGCGCGATCTCGTTCGGCGTCTTCTGCCGGGCGGCGCCCTCCACCAGGGCGATCATCCGGTCGATGAAGGTCTCGCCGGGCCTGGAGGTGATCTTGACGACGATCCGGTCGGAGAGCACCTTGGTGCCGCCGGTGACGGCCGAGCGGTCGCCGCCGGACTCCCGGATCACCGGCGCGGACTCACCCGTGATCGCCGACTCGTCCACCGAGGCGGCGCCCTCGACCACGTCGCCGTCGCCGGGGATGGTCTGGCCGGCCTCGACGATCACATGGTCGCCGAGCGTCAGCCGCGCGGCCGGCACCACCTCCTCGGCCGGCCGAGGGTCGGCCGGCGACCACGCGCCGACCACCCGGCGGGCCACCGCCTCGGTCTTGGTGCGGCGCAGCGTCTCGGCCTGCGCCTTGCCGCGCCCCTCCGCGACGGCCTCGGCGAGGTTGGCGAAGACCACCGTCAGCCAGAGCCAGACCGTGATCACCCAGGCGAAGACACTGGTGTGGCGGATCGCGGAGTAGGTGGTGAGCAGCGAGCCGACCTCGACCACGAACATCACCGGGTGCTTGACCATCACCCGCGGGTCGAGCTTGCGCAGCGCGTCCGGGACAGCGGCGATCAGCTGACGCGGGTCCAGCAGGCCGCCGGAGACCCGGTGCGCCTCGTGCGGGTGGTCCGGGTGGTGCGGAGGCTGGGCGCCGGGCTGGACGACGGAGTCGGTCATCGGTGCAGGCCTTCCGCGAGCGGCCCGAGAGCCAGGGCAGGGAAGTAGGTGAGGCCGACGACGATCAGCACCACGGCCGACAGCAGGCCGACGAAGAGCGGCCGGTGGGTCGGCAGGGTGCCCGCTGTCGCGGGGACGGGGTGCTGACGGGCCAGCGACCCGGCCAGGGCCAGCACGAAGACCATCGGCAGCAGGCGTCCGAAGAGCATCACCAGGCCGAGCGCGGTGTTCCACCAGGTGCTGGTGACGGTCAGGCCGGCGAAGGCGGAGCCGTTGTTGTTGGCGCACGAGGTGAAGGCGTAGAGCACCTCGGAGAAGCCGTGCGGACCGGTGTTGAGGATGTCCGCGCGCTCGGCGGGGAAGGTCATCGCCACGCCCGTGCCGATCAGCACGATCGCCGGGGTGGTGAGGATGTAGAGCGAGGCGAACTTCATCTCGCGCCCGCCCAGCTTCTTGCCCAGGTACTCCGGCGTGCGCCCGACCATCAGCCCCGCGACGAAGACCGCGACCACCGCCAGCACCAGGATCCCGTACAGCCCGGAGCCGGTGCCGCCGGGGGCGATCTCGCCGAGCATCATGTCGAAGATCGTCACGCCGCCGCCCAGCGGCGTGAGCGAGTCGTGGGCCGCGTTGACCGCGCCGGTGGAGGTCAGCGTCGTCGAGGACGCGAACAGCGACGAGGCCGCGATGCCGAACCGCACCTCCTTGCCCTCCATCGCGGCGCCGGCCGCCTGCAGCGCGGTGCCGCTGTGCCGCCACTCGAAGAAGGTCAGCAGGGAGGCCGAGACGGTCCAGAAGATCCCCATCACCGCGAGGATCGCGTACCCCTGGCGGTGGTCGCCGACCATCGTGCCGAAGGTGCGCGGCAGCGCGAAGGCGATCACCAGCAGCAGGTAGATCTCCAGCCAGTTGGTGAACGGATTGGGGTTCTCGAAGGGGTGGGCGGAGTTGGCGTTGAAGAAGCCGCCGCCGTTGGTGCCCAGTTCCTTGATCACCTCCTGCGAGGCCACCGGCCCGCCGGGCAGGCTCTGCGAGCCGCCGCTCAGGGTGGTGAACTGGCTTGCGGCGTGCAGGTTCTCGATCATGCCCGAGGCCACGAAGACGATCGCGAAGACGATCGAGACGGGCAGCAGCAGCCGCCAGGTCAGCCGCACCAGATCCACCCAGAAGTTGCCGACCCGGTCCGTCAGGTTGCGGCGGAATCCCCGGATCAGCGCCGCCATCACCGCGATGCCCACGGCGGCGGAGAGGAAGTTCTGCACCGCGAGCCCGGCCATCTGCACCAGGTGGCCCATCGTCGACTCACCTGAGTACGACTGCCAGTTGGTGTTGGTGATGAAGGAGGTGGCGGTGTTCCAGGCGGTGGCCGGGGGCACGGCCGGGAAGCCGAGCGAGAGCCAGAGGTGGTTCTGCAGCCGCTGGAAGCCGTAGAGGAAGAGCACCGAGACGGCCGAGAAGGCGAGCACGCAGCGCAGATACGCCATCCAGGTCTGGTCGGCGTCCCCGTTGACGCCGATCAGCCGGTAGACGCCGCGCTCCGCGCGCAGGTGCCTGGCGCTGCTCAGCAGGTGCGCGAGGTAGTCGCCCAGCGGACGGTGCGACAGGGCCAGCGCGGCCACCAGCGCCAGCGCCTGCAGGAACCCCGCGAGGGTGGGGCTCACCTCAGAACCTCTCGGGGTGGATCAGCGCGAGGACCAGGTAGCCGACCAGCAGGGCTGCCACCACCAGGCCCACGATGTTGTCGGCGGTCACAGGCGCTCCACCCCCTTGGCGATCAGGCCGAGGACGGCGAACACCAGAATCGTCAGCCCGATGAAGGTCAGATCGGTCATGCGGGGCTCCACCCAGGGGTCATAGACCGACCAGCACATGGTGGGCGGCGTCGGGGTCGGTCCCCACGATTCTCCGACGGGGTGTCAGCGGGTGCTGAGCTATCCGCCGCCGTTAGGGCGTGCCCTGGGGCGTCAGGGGTCCGCACTAGGGTGGGGCCGTGGCCACCCGTTCTGAGCATTCCCGCCCCCTCGACCTCCCGTCGCAGCCGCCGTCGGAGCCGGCCCGCAAGCCGCGCGTCTCGGCGAAGGGCGAGCAGACCAGGGCCCGCCTGATCGCCGCGGCGCGCAGCCTGCTGGCGGGGGACGGGGACGTCCCGTTCACCACCCGCAACGTGGCCGCGCTCGGCGGGGTGACGCACGGGATGTGCCACTACCACTTCCAGAACCGGACCGACCTGATCGTGGCCGTCGTCGAGTCCATCCGCGGCGAGTGGATCGATCCGATGGAGGAGGCGGTCGGCTCGCCGGGGAGCTTCGCCGAGCGCGCCGAGCGGGTGATCGGGCTGCTGGCGCAGCCGGAGGGCGCCGACCTCTCGCGGCTGCACTCCGCGCTGCACTGGTTCGCGCTGAACGACCCGCGGGTGCGCGAGAGTCTGGAGGCCGAGTACCGGCGGTGGCGGGCCTGCTTCGTCGGCCTCTTCCAGGTGCTCGCGGACGAGCGCGGCGGTGGCCTGGACCCGCGCCCGCTGGGCGAGGCGGCTGCTGCCGCCGCCGACGGCCTGGCCGCCGTCCAGGCGCTGGACGCGACGGTCGAGGCCGGCCCGGTCGTCCGCGCGCTGATCCTGGGCCTGGCCGGTCGGGATTAAACGGAGGTCGACGGCTGCTGCTGGGTCGAGCAGTGGATGCCGCCGCCGCCCGCGGCGATGGCATCGATCGAGAGCTGCACGACCTTGCGCCCGGGGTGCAGGTCGGCCAGCGTCGCCGCCGCCTGGTCGTCGGCGGCCTGGTCGCCGAAGCGCGGCACGACGACCCCGCCGTTGACGACGTAGTAGTTGAGGTAGGTCGCCAGGAAGTCCTTGCTCTGGTTCTGGAGCTTGCTGAAGTCGGGCTCGGCGATCTCGATGACCTTCAGCTTGCGGCCCTTGGCGTCGGTGGCGGAGTTCAGCACCTGCAACGCCTGGTCGGAGGCCTGCGACCAGCTGTCCGGGGGCGTGTCGGCGGCCGGGCGGTGCAGGACGACCACGCCCGGCTCGGTGAACCTGGCCAGGGCGTCGACATGGCAGTCGGTGATGTCCTGCCCGGCGACGCCCGCGAACCAGATCACCCGCTGCACGCCGAGCAGGTCCCTGAGCGCCGCCTCGATCTGGTCGCGGCTCCCGCCCGGGTTGCGGTTCGGGTTGACCAGGGAGCTCTCGGTGGCCATCAGGGTGCCCTCGCCGTCCACCTCGATCGCCCCGCCCTCCGCCGTGATGGGCGCCTGGATCCGGGTGAGGTCGTACTTCGCCAGGAGGTTGCGGGCCACCTGGCTGTCGTTGGCATGCGTCTGCTTGTTCCCCCAGCCGTTGAAGTTGAAGTCGACCCCGGCCAGGCCCCGGGAGCCGGTGACGAAGGTCGGACCGGTGTCGCGGGCCCAGAGGTCGTCCACGGCGAGCTGGACCACCTCGACCGTGGAGCCGCAGCTCTGCTGCGCCTGGTCGCTCTGGTCCGGCCGGGCCATCAGCACGACGGGCTCGAACTGGGCGATGGTCTGGGCCAGTTGGGCGATGTTCTGGCGGACGCTGGGCAGTTGGTCGCCCCACACCTCCTCCAGCGCCGGCCAGGCCATGAAGGTGCGCTCGTGCGGGGACCACTCCGCGGGCATCGCGTACGGCTGCGTGCTCCCCGTGGTGCCGGTTGCTCCGGTCGCCGGGTTGCCGCTCGGCCCGTCCGAGGAACTCGCCGACGACGAGCAGCCGTTGAGCAGTGCCAGCGCGGCGAGGCCCGGGCCGGCGCCCAGCAGCGCCCGGCGCGACAGGTGAGGATTCTGGATGTTCCGCATGCTGAGCGAGAGTAAGGGCCGACCGCCCCCGACCCCGGCACCCCACGCGCCGTCGTTCGGGTGACCATGTGCCGGTCGGTCTACAGCGCCCGGCGGGCCGCGGCGATCCCGTGCGGGTCCCAGCCCGGCAGCGGGACGGAGTCCAACAGCAGCCGGGTGTACGGGTGCTGGGGGTCGGCGAGGACCTGGTCGGTGGGCCCGGCCTCGACGATCCGGCCGTGCCGCATGACGATCACCTGGTCGGTGACGCAGCGCACCACGCCGAGGTCGTGGGTGATGAACAGGTAGCCGATGCCGGTCTGCTCGCGGATGTCGGCGAGCAGGTTGAGGATCTGCGCCTGCACCGAGACGTCCAGCGCGGCCACTGCCTCGTCCAGCACCAGGACGGCGGGTTCGACCGCCAACGCCCGTGCGATCGCGACGCGTTGGCGCTGCCCGCCGGACAGCTGGCGCGGCATCGCCGCCGACTCCCGGGCACCCAGGCTGACCTGGTCGAGCAGTTGATCGATCCGGGTGGCGTGATCGGCGCCGGGGAAGTGCAGTTCGAGCGTCTCGTGCAGCACGTCGCGCACCCGGATGCGCGGATCCAGCGAGAGGAACGGGTCCTGGAAGACCAGCTGGACCTCGCGTGCCCGGCTCAGCCGCTGTGCCCGGCCGCGCCGCCGGGTGATCCGGTCCCGGCCGTGCACCAGCACCTGGCCGGAGTCGGCGCTCTCCAGGCCGACGACGATCCGGGCGGTGGTGGTCTTGCCCGAGCCGGACTCGCCGACGATGCCCAGCGAGCCGCCCTCGGCCAGGCTGAACGACACGTCATCCACCGCCCGCACCCGGCCGTAGGCCCGGTGCAGGGCGCGGACTTCGAGGACGGTCTCACTCATTGGCGGCGTTCCCTTCCAGTCGGTCGCTGTGGTGGCACGCGGTGAGCTGCTTCGGCTCGTCCGCCAACGGCAGCAGGACGGGGGCCTCCCGGCGGCACAGCTCGGTCGCGTACCGGCACCGGGGGGCGAATGCGCAGCCCGTCAACTCCTCGCGCAGACTGGGCGGTTGTCCCTCGATGGCGGCGAGCCTGCGGTGCGGCGTGTCCAGTCGCGGCGTCGAGCCGAGCAGCGCCGCCGTGTACGGGTGGCGCGGCCGGTCGAACAGCGTGGCGGCGGGCCCGGTCTCGGCGATCCGTCCGGCGTACATCACGTACACCCGGTCGCTGATGGCCGCGGCCAGGCCCAGGTCGTGGGTGACGAAGAGCAGCCCGGTGCCGAAGCGCTCGCGCAGGTCGGCCAGCAGGGCCACCACCTCGGCCTGGGTGGTGACGTCCAGTGCGGTGGTCGGCTCGTCGGCCAGGATCAGCGCCGGATCGCCCATCAGAGCGGCCGCGATCATGACGCGCTGCAGCATGCCACCGGACAGCTCGCCCGGGTACTGGCGCAGCGCCCGCTCGCTCAGCCCGACGGCTGCCAGCAGCTCGCCGGCCCGCTCGGTGGCCTCCTCGGGCCGCAGCCCGGCGCCGCGGCGCAGGCTCTCGGTGAGGAAGTCGCCGATCCGGCGCAGCGGGTTGATGGCGGCCCGCGGGTCCTGGAAGATCATCGCCGCCGTGCCGGTCCGCAGCCGGCGCAGCTCGTCCGGGCCCGTGCCCAGCACGTCCTGCCCGGCCACCCGCACCGCCCCCTCGGTGGCCGCGCCCTTGGGCAGCAGGCGCAGCACGCTGCGCGAGGTGAGGGTCTTGCCGGAGCCGGACTCGCCGACCAGGGCGACCGTCTCGCCGGAGCCGACCGTGAGGTCGACGCCGTCCAGCACGGGTCTGGCGGTGTGCGGCAGCCGCAGGCGCAGGGCCTGGATGTCGAGCGTGTTCACGTGTCCCTCGTTCACTGGTCCCTCCGCGCGACCTGGTCGGCCCAGCGCTCGCCGACGACGTTGAAGGCGACGACGGTGAGGATGATCGCGGTGCAGGGCAGGACCGCGGACAGCGGGTAGCCGTGCTGGATGGCGCTCTCGCCGTCGAAGACCATCCGCCCCCAGTCGGGCGTCAGGGCGGGGATGCCCAGGCCGAGGAAGGAGAGGCCGGCCAGGTCGATCAGGGCGTAGCCGAAGTTGATGGTGGACTGCGCGAGGACCACCGGGGCGATGTTGGGGAGCACATGGCGCAGGCAGATCTGCGGGCCGGAGTGGCCCTGCACCCGGTACGCCTCGACGTACGGGCGCTCGCGTTCGGCGAGCACCAGCGAGCGGGTGAGCCGGCTGACGTAGGGCAGGTAGGCGACCGCGAGGGCCAGCACCGGGGCGGTCAGGCCCTCGCCGTAGATCGAGACGATCAGGATCGCCAGCAGCAGGCCGGGGAAGGCGAAGACCAGCTCGGTGCTGCGGGACAGCACCGAGTCGAGCCAGCCGCCGCGCCAGGCCGCGGTGGCGCCGATCGCGACACCCGCCAGGGTGGAGAAGACCACCACGCCCAGCGGACCGAGCAGCGAGGTGCGGGCGCCGGTGATCAGCCGGGAGAGGGTGTCGCGCCCGGAGGCGTCGACGCCCAGCAGGTGGTCACCGGACGGGCCGGCCAGCGCGTTGGAGAGGTCGACGCCGTTGGGGTCGTGCGGGGAGATCCACGGCGCGAGCAGCGCCAGCAGCACGACGGCGGCGACGAAGCCGACGCAGAGCAGCTGCAGCGGTGCGCGCTTGGTGCGGATCCGGCCGAGGCCGGCTCGGCGGACGACGGTGGCGCTCATGCCGTGGACCTCCGGGAGTTGAGAGAGATCCGCGGGTCGACCAGCGGGTGCAGCAGGTCGACGACCAGGTTCACCGTCATGAAGAGCCCGACGATGATCAGCGAGATGGCCTGGACCACGGGGAAGTCCTTGGTGGTGGTGGAGAGTTCGAGCAGCTGGCCGATGCCGCCCACGTTGAACGCGGACTCCACCAGCACGGTGCAGATCAGCAGCGTGGAGATGATCAGGCCGCCGGTGGTGAGCACCGTGCCCAGTGCGTTGCGGAACACATGGCGCAGGATCACCTGATGCTCGGGCACGCCCCGGCTGCGGGCGACGGTGACGTGCTCCTGGCCGAGCACCTCCAGCATCGCGGCGCGGGTGACCCGGGCGAGCATGCCGATCAGATAGAGCGCGAGCGCGACGGCGGGCAGCGTCAGGTGCCACAGCATGTCCGGGAGGCCGCTGCCGGTACCGGCGCTGGGGAACCAGCCCAGCTTGACCGCGAACAGGCCCTGCAGCAGGACCGCGGCCACGAAGGACGGGGTGCCGACCGCGAAGGTGGTGGTGATCAGGATCGCCGAGTCGGTCGCGCCGCCGCGCACCGCCCCGATCCAGCCGAGGGCCAGACCGAAGGCGGCGACCAGGACCAGCGCCATGGCGACCAGCAGCAGGGTGCTGGGCAGCCGGTCGCCGAGCAGGGTGGAGACATTGGTGCGGTACTCGATGGAGCGCCCGAAGTTCCCGTGCAGCACCTGGCCCAGCCAGCGCAGGTACTGCACGGCGAAGGGGTCGTTCAGGTGGTACTGGTCGTTGATCGCCTTCAGCGCCTCGGGCGAGGCGGACCGCCCCGACAGCAGGAAGCTCGCCGCGCTGCCCGGCGCCAGGTACATCGCGCCGAAGATCACGAAGGAGGCGGCGAAGAGCGTGGCGGCCATCTCGGCCAGCCGCCGTACGGCGAATCTCAGGAAGTTCACTGGGCTCAGGAAGTTCATCGGGCGGCCCCCACGTCGGCGGCCCACGGGTAGTAGAGGTAGCAGATGGTGGTCGGCGCGCCGGTGATCCGCTTGTTCAGGAACACGCTGGTGGGCCACTCGGCGACCGGGATCCACAGCACCTGGTCGGCCGCCTTCTGCTGCAGCTGCGCCTCCAGCGCCAGCCGCTTGGCCGGGTCGTAGGTCGCCTGGATCTGCTGGACCAGGCTGTCGTAGCCCGGATCGCTGTAGCTCGCGTAGTTCTGCCCGGCGCCGGTCGAGAAGTTGGTGAGCAGGTCCATCGGGTCGGTGATGGACAGGTAGTAGGTCTCGGGGAACAGGTCGATCCCCTGGCGGGCGGTGGGGTCGGTGAACAGCGCGCTGAAGGCGTCGGGGGCGATGGTCTTCAGCTGGATGTTCAGGCCGATCTGGGTGCCGGCGGCCTGCACGGCGGTGGCCAGCAGCGAGACGTCCTGGCCGATCGAGCTGGTCGCGACGGTCAGTGTCTTGCCAGTCGCACCGGCCTGCTGGATCAGTGCCTTGGCCTGCGCCAGGTCCTGGGTGGCCGAGGGCAGGCCGAACGCGGCCTGCTGGGTCTGGGCCGGGGCGGCGGCCCAGGCGGCCTTGTCGGTGAGCGCGCCGGTGACGGTGCCCACCCCGGCCAGGCCGGTCTTGACGAAGCCGGGGCGGTCCAGCGCCATCGACAGCGCGCGGCGCACCCGGACGTCGCCGAGCGGGCCCTTGAGGTTGGTGATGTTCAGGTTGACGGTGCTCAGGCTCTCGCCGAAGTAGAGCGTGCCGACGCCGCTGCGGCGCAGCCGGTCGTAGCTCTCGGTGGGGATCAGGTAGCCGCCGTCCACCTCGCCGCTGAGCATCGCGTTGGTGCGCGCGGAGGGGTCCTTGAGGAACTGGAAGACCACCTTCTGCGACTTGGCCTTGGTGCCCCAGTAGCCGTCGAAGCGGTCCAGTTCGAGCGACTGGCCCTTGTTCCAACTGCCCAGCTTGTACGGGCCGGTGCAGTCGACGGTCCCGCTGCCCCAGTCCTTGCCCGCCGCCTTGATGGCGGCCTCGCTGGCCACCACACCAGCCGCGGTGGCCATGTACTGCGGGAACTGCGAGTCCGGCGACTTCAGTTTGACGGTGACCTGCAGCGGCCCGGTCTTGCTGATGGAGTCGACGTTCTGGAAGACGGTCGCCCAGGCGGCGGCGTTGTTCGGGTCCATCTGGCGCTGGAGGCTGTAGACGGCGTCGTCGGCCGTCATCACGCTGCCGTCGTGGAAGTGCACGCCGGGGCGCAGGTCGTAGACCCAGGTGGTCGGGTCCGGGTTGGTCGCCTTTTCCGCCAGGCCCGGCTGCTCGGTCAGCTGCGGCGTCCACCGCATCAGGCTTTCGCAGACGTTGGAGAGGATCGTGTTCGACGGGTAGTCGAAGGCGTTGAGGTAGTCCAGGGTGAGCGGCTCGGCGTACAACGCCCAGCTGAAGGAGGCGAGTTGGCCCTTGGCGGCGGGGGTGTTCGCGGACAGCTGGTAGCTCGCGGCGTCGCTGCCGGCCCCGCTGCTCGGCGGACCGGAGCAGGCGGCGACCAGGGTGAAGGCGGCCAGTGCGGCGCCGGCGAGGGCGAGCCGGCGGCTGCTGCGGACTCTGCGGATCATGCGGCGCCTCCTGCTGCTCCTGCTGCGGCTCCTGCGGCCGGGACCTGCTGGGTGATGCAGTGGACGCCGCCACCGCCGTACGCGATCACCCGGGTGCGGACGCCGACCACCTTGCGGCCGGGCAGCGCCTGGGCGAGGACCGCCAGCGCGCCCTCGTCCGCGGGGGTGTCGGCGGTCGGGACGACGACGCCGCCGTTGGCGAGGTAGAAGTTCAGGTAACCGACCTCGGTGCGCTTGCCGTTGACGTCGACGAAGGAGCTCCGCGGCAGGTCGATGATCCGCAGCGAGCGGCCCTGGGCGTCGGTGGCGGCCTCCAGCACGGCGCGGTTGGCGCGCATCCGCTGGTAGTCGGGGTGCGCGGGGTCGCTCGGCAGCTGGACCACCACCGTGCCGGGGGCGACGAACGCGCAGACGCCGTCCACGTGCCCGTCGGTCTCGGTGTCCTCCAGGCCGCCGTACGGCAGCCAGATCACCGTGCTGACGCCGAGTCGGGCGACCAGCTCGGCCTCGATCTCGGCCTTGCTCATCCCCGGGTTGCGGTTGGGGTGCAGCAGGCACTGCTCGGTGGTGATCAGGGTGCCCTCGCCGTCGACGGTGATCGCACCGCCTTCGAGGATCATGTCCGAGCCGATCCGCCGGATCCCGGCGCGCTCCAGCAGCAGGGCGGCGATCCGGTCGTCGGTGTCGTACGGGTGGTGCTTGCCGCCCCAGGCGTTGAAGCGGAAGTCCACACCTGCGCGCTCGCCGTCGGGGCCGAGGACGAAGATCGGACCGGAGTCGCGGAACCACGAGTCGTCGATCGGCAGCTCCACCACCTCGACGCCCTCCCCGCACAGTTCGCGCGCCTCGGCCCCCAGCCCCGGTACGGCGACCATGGTGACCGGCTCGAACTCGGCGATCGCCCGGGCGACTTGCGCGTACTCGCGCTTGGCCTCGTCGTACGTCTCGTCCCACAGCTCGCGCCGGGTCGGCCAGGCCATCAGGCAGCGCTCATGCTCGGTCCACTCGGCCGGCATCCGGAAGGTCATCTGCGTCTCTCTTCTGCTCTCTGGCTGAATATTCAGTCAGTTTGTTGGATATGGCTGAGCTAGGTGGTTCAGGCTGCGGGTGGCACGGCCGGCTGGGACTGCGTGGAGCAGTGGATGCCGCCGCCACCGGCGGCGATGTTGTCGATATCGAGCTGCACGACCGTGCGGCTGGGAAACTCCGCCTGCAGGATCGAGCGGGCTGCGTAGTCCGCGTCCTGGTCGCCGAACTGGGGCACGAAGACCGCGCCGTTGGGTGTGTAGAAGTTGGTGTAGCTCGATAGGAAGTCCTTGCCGGTGCCGCGGATCAAGTTGCGGTCGGGGCCAGGGAGTTCGATGACGGTCAGCGGGCGGCCCTGGGCGTCGGTGGCGCTCTGCAGGACGTTCTTGGCCTCCTGGTACACCTCGACCCAGATCCCGGTGGTGCCCGGTCCGGGCTTGTCGAGGATCACCCGGCCGGGCGCGGTGAAGCGGGCCAGGCAGTCGACGTGGTCGTCCGTGATGTCCTGCCGGCCAGCCCCGCGAGCCAGATGACCTTGTCCATCCCGAGCGTGCCGCGCAGCGCCTGCTCGACCTGGTCCTGCGACATCCCGGGGTTGCGGTTGCTGTTCACCAGCGAGCTCACGGTGGCCAGCAGGGTCCCCTGGCCGTCCGTCTCCAGCGCGCCGCCCTCGCCGGTGAACGGCGCCTGGATGCGGGTGATCCCGCTCCGGGCCAGCAGCGTCGCGGCGACCTGGGCGTCGTTGGCGAAGGCCTGGTAGTAGGGCGTGCCGGTCTTGCCCCAGCCGTTGAAGTTGGTGTCCACGCCCGCGATGGCGCCGGGGCCGGCCAGGAAGGTCGGGCCGAAGTCGCGGATCCACAGGTCGTCGTTGGGGATCTGCAGGAACGTGATGCCCTGCGAGCCGCCGAGGTCGCTGGTGTCGCACAGGTACTGGGCGGACGGGACCTGCGCGGGGCTGACCACCAGCACGACCGGCTCGTAGAGCGAGATCTGCCGGGCAAGGTTGGCGATGTCCCGGCGCACGGCGGGGAGTTGGTTGCCCCAGGCCGCCGTTGGCTCCGGCCAGGCCAGGTAGGTCACGCTGTGTGGATCGGTCTCGGCCGGCATCCGCAGCTTGGCGGTCGTGGGGCCGTCTGCCGCGCGGGCGGTGCCGGGCAGGGTCGCACCGAGGGTCGCACCGAGGGCCATCAACGGCAACGCGGTTGCACCGAACTGGAGGAGGCTGCGCCGAGAGGGATTGGCGATGCCCATGGGGGACTCCTAGTGGGGGAGTAGGAGGGCTGTGATGTCCCGCATCCTGCACCGAACTGAAAATTCAGTCAATACCTTGGGGATTGGATGCCGCCCTGGCTACCGCCGAGTTGGGAGCAGATCCCGCTCTACCGTTGGTGAGCTGGAGGTTTCCCCTGAAATTTCGATCAGGAAATGCGACCAAGTGGCGCGCCGGCCCGGTAGAGTGAGCCCTCGTGTCGGATCGTCGAACAGAAATACTCAGGGCAGCCACCCGCGTCATCGCGCGGCATGGCGTACGCGGGCTGCGCGTGGCCGAGTTGGCAGCCGAAGCGGGCGTCTCGACCTCGCTGATCTACTACCACTTCGCCGACCGGGCCGGCGTACTGCGCCAGACCCTGGAGTTCATCAACGACCGCGCCGACCGCTACACCGCGGAGCGGGACACCGGCGCGGGCCCCCTCGACCCGCGCACGGACCTGGAGCAGGTGCTGCTGCTGGAACTCCAGGACACCCCCGAGGTGCGTGAGAACAGCACCGCCTGGGGCGAGTTGAGAGCGAGCGCGGTCTTCGACCCGGACCTGCGCGAGGAGCTGGCGATGGCCACCCACACCTGGGTGCACGAAACCGCCGACCTCCTCGCCCGCGCCCACCCCACCGGCACCGCCCCCGCCCACGCGGCCGCCGCCGAACGCCTGACCGCCCTCCTGGAGGGCCTCAGCATCCGCTGGCTCAGCGGCTCCCTCCCCCTGGACCACGCCCGCCGCCTCCTCCTGGACGCGATCGACGTGGAACTCCAACGCCCTTGAGAGAATCGGGTGCGTACCCGTATCCGGGGAGTGACGCGAAGGAGTCCCCGATGGCAGACGCCAACATCCGCATCCCCGCCGAAGCGCGCGACCGACTCGCGGAGGTCGCTGCCGCGGAGCACATGTCGCTGCGCGCCTACCTCACCCAGCTCGCTGCCACTCTCCTGACCCCGGCCGAACGGGCCGAGCGCGCGGAGCAGGCCCGACGCAAGCTCGCAGCGTGGAACGGCCACAACCCTGACGCCGATCACACCGCGCAGTTGGATGCCGAGCTCGACCGGCGCATTGCCATGGTCGACAACCGGTGACCGGGCTGCACGTCGTCCTGGACGACACCGCGATGGTCGCGGCCGGCCGCGGCAACCTGCTCGCCTCGCGCCTGATCCACCGTGCCCATGCCGAACCGGGCTGGTACCTGTATGCCCCGGTCTGCGCGCTGGTGGAGGCCGACCGGGCCCGCCCCGGCACGGCCGAGCACCTGGCCGCCATGCCCGCTGTCACCATCCTGGAGCTTGACCTGTCCGCCGCTCGTGCACTGGCCACCGAGCGCACCTGGGCCGAGGCGCACACCGGCTACGCTGCCGCCCCGACTCTGGAGCGTCCGGACGGCGCCATCGTCGCCACGGTCGATCCGGTCCGTTGGAAGGACCGGCCGGTGTGGATCATCGACCTCACCACCTGAGGCTCTGCTGCCGCGCAAAGTCGGCCAGGCTGACTTTGCGCGACAGCAGAGCCTCAGAGGAAGTACAGGCGGCTGAGGGCCACCGACTCTGCCGGGGCGGAGTGCAGGGGGTCGCCGTCGAGCGTGACCAGGCCCGTGCGGGGGTTGACGTCGACCTGGCCGGTGCGGGCGTTGCGGAGCATGTCGCGGGGGCCGATGCCGCGGGTGCCCCGGACCGCGACGCGGCGGCGGCGGGTGGGCAACTGGTCGCCGTTGTCGACGGCGGCTTGGGCGACGAAGGCGACCGAGATGTCGGCGGCCGTAGCGCCGTGGGCGCCGAACTGCGGGCCGAGGACCAGGGGTTCGCAGCGGTCGGTGGAGGCGTTGGGGTCGCCGGTGACACCGTAGGCGGGGAAGCCGCCCTTGAGGACCAGCTGCGGTTTGGCACCGAAGTACTCCGGCCACCACAGCACGATGTCGGCGAGCTTGCCGACCTCGATGGAGCCGACCTCGTGGGCGAGTCCGTGGGCGATGGCGGGGTTGATGGTGAGCTTGGCGATGTAGCGCAGCACCCGCTCGTTGTCGTCCCCGCTCTCCGCAGTGCCGAACGATCCTTCCAGCGGCCCGAGTTCGGCTTTCATCTTGCCGGCCATGGCGAAGGTGCGGCGGACGGTTTCGCCGGCTCGGCCCATGCCCTGGGCGTCGGAGGAGGTGATGCCGATGACGCCGAGGTCGTGCAGGACGCCTTCGGCGGCCATCGTGCCAGCCCGGATGCGGTCGCGGGCCATCGCCGCGTCGCCGGGGAGGTCGAGTTTGAGGTCGTGGGCGGAGACGATCATGCCGAAGTGCTCGGCGAGGGCGTCGCGGCCGAAGGGGAGGGTGGGGTTGGTGGAGGAGCCGATGACGTTGGCGACGCCGGCCATCTTGAGCACGTTGGGGACGTGTCCGCCGCCGCAGCCCTCGATGTGGAAGGCGTGGATGGTGCGGCCCTCCAGGACGGAGAGGGTGTCCTCGACCGACAGGCACTCGTTCAACCCGTCGGTGTGCAGGGCGACTTGGACGTCGTACTGCTCGGCCACCCGTAGCGCGGTGTCCAGGGCGCGGGTGTGCGCGCCCATGTCCTCGTGCACCTTGAAGCCCGAGGCCCCGCCCTCCGCCAACGCCTCCACCAGGGGCGCCGGGTCGGAGGACGAACCCCGGGCCAGGAAACCGATGTTGACCGGCCAGGCGTCGAAGGCGTTGAAGGCATGCCGTAGTGCCCAGGGGGAGTTGACGCCGACGCCCCAGACGGGGCCGAATTCCTGGCCGATGATGGTGGTGACGCCGGCGGCCAGGGAGGCTTCCATGATGCGGGGGGAGAGCAGGTGGACGTGGGTGTCGATGGAGCCGGCGGTGGCGATCATGCCTTCGCCGGAGACGATGGTGGTGCCGGTGCCGACAACCACGTCGACGCCCGAGAGCGTGTCGGGGTTGCCGGCGCGGCCGATCGCGGCGATCCGGCCGTCGATCAGGCCGATGGAGGTCTTGCGGATGCCCTGGACGGCGTCGATGACCAGGACGTTGCTGATCACGATGTCGCAGGTGTCGCGGACGGCGGCGGCTTTGAGGGCCATGCCGTCGCGGGCGGTCTTGCCGAAGCCGGCCAGGAACTCCTCGCCCGGCACCTGCGAGTCGGACTCCACGCGGACGATCAGGCCGGAGTCGCCCAGCCGCACCCGGTCGCCGGTGCGCGGACCGTGGACCGAGATGTAGTCGTGCGGGTCGGTGCTGCCTGCCGGTGCGGCGCCCGGGCGGCCGTGGCAACCGGCGTAGTCGTAACTGCTGTGGCTGCTGCTCATGAGCGCTCCTGGGCCTCAGGGTTGTCAAAGCTGGTCAGGTAGCCGGTGGCACGGGCCTTGGCGAGGGCGGCCTCGCGGGCGCCGGGTGCGTCGAGGGGGCCGTCGACCAGGCCGGCGAAGCCGATGGCGATGCGGTCGCCGCCGATCGGCACCAGCCCGACCTCGACCACGGCGCCGGGGTCGAAGCGCACCGAGGAGCCGGCCGGGACGGCCAGCCGGGTGCCGTAGGCGGCCGAACGGTCGAAGGCCAGCCGGGGGTTGGACTCGAAGAAGTGGAAGTGCGAGGTGACCGAGATTGGCACCGAGGAGGTGTTGTGCACGGACAGCACCACCGTCTCCTCGGTCGGGTCGTAGCCCGCGCCGTCGCCGGGCAGCGCCGCGCCGGGGCCGCCGTCGCCGAGCGAACCGCCGCCCCGGAACGGGTCGTTGACCACCGCAAGGCGGGTGCCGTCGTCGAAGACCGCCTCCACCTGGATCACGGTCACCACATCCGCCACCCCTGGCAGGACATCCTCCGCGCTCAGCACGCTGCGCCCGGCCTCGATGGCCTCGGCCAGGCGGCGCCCGTCGCGGGCGGCCTCGCAGACGGTGTCCGCGATCAGCGCGGTGGCCTCGGGGACGTTGAGTCGAACGCCCCGGGCGCGGCGGGCGCGGGCCAGCTCGGCGGCTGTGAAGATCAGCAGCCGATCCCGTTCGGTGGGGGTGAGTCGCATGATGCCTCATCAGATAAGGGGGAGTTGTGACTGACTAGCCGGCCGGTGTGCCGGGCTGGTCGTGCGTCGAGCAGTGGATCCCGCCACCGCCGGAGGCGATGTTGTCGATCTTCAGCGGCACGATGTCGCGTCCCGGGAAGTGGTCGCGCAGAATCCCCTGCGCCCGGCTGTCCGCGTCGGCGTCGCCGAACCGGGGGAGGAACAGCGACTTGTTGGCGACGTAGAAGTTGATGTACGAGGAGACGAAGGCGTCACCGCGCCCGGTGATCCGGTCGGGGTCCGGCTGCGGCAGCTCGATCACCTGCAGCACGTTGCCCTTGGCGTCGGTGGCGCTCTTGAGCACCTCCTTCGCCTGCGCGGCGGCCTGCGACCAGACGTCGTCGGGCGCACCGGGGAATGGCTGGTCCAGCAGCACGATCCCGGGCGCGGCGAACCGGACCAGGCAGTCGACGTGCGCGTCGGTGATGTCCTTGTCGCGGACGCCGGCGAACCAGATCACCTTGGTGACACCGAGCGCCACCTTGAGGTCGGCCTCGATCTGGTCCCGGCTCCTGCCGGGGTTGCGGCGCTCGTTGACCACCGAGCTCTCGGTGATCATCAGCGTGCCCTGGCCGTCCGTCTCGAACGACCCGCCCTCGGCGACCACGGGTGTCGTGATCCGGTCGATGCCGTACTTGGCCAGAACAGCGCCCGCGAGCTTGGTGTCGTTGCCGTGCTCCTTCTGCTTGTTGCCCCAGCCGCTGAAGTTGAAGTCGACGCCCTTCGGCTTGCCGGAGTCGGCCACGAAGACCGAGATGCTGTCGCGCGCCCACAGGTCGTCGACGGCCAGCGGGACCACCTCCACGCCCGCGCCGCAGGCCCGTTGCGCTGCGTCCTCCTGCCCCGGCCGGGCGAACAGGACGACGGGCTCGTAGCCGCCGATCGCGCGCGCCAGACCAGCGATGTCCTGGCGGACGTCGGGCAGTTGGTCGCCCCAGATCCCGGTGGAGGCCGGCCAGCACATGAAGGTGCGCGCGTGGCTCTCCCACTCGGCGCCGAACACCCGCCCGGGCACGGCCTGTTGGGCCGGCGGCTGCGCAACGCCCGAGCCCGCGGCGGCCGGTGGCTCGTCGTCCTCGGGGTCGGCGGAGCAGGCGGCGGCGCCGAACGCCAGCGCACCGATACCGGCCGCGGAGCGCAGCATCGTTCGACGGGACAGGGAGAAATCGGGCATTGAGCACTCCGGCAGGCAGGGCAGAAAGGAGGAGAACAGGACTACGGCAGCGGTTCGTGCATCGTGGAGCAGTGGATCCCGCCGCCACCGCCCATCAGGCGGTCGACGTCGAGTTGGACGACCTCCCGCCCCGGGAACGCCGCCGCCAGGGCCCGCCTGGCCGCGTCGTCCTTGACCACGTCGCCGAACTGCGCGGCGATCACAGCGCCGTTGACGACATGGAAGTTGAGGTAGGAGTCGACGAACTTGGAGTCCCGCGACCGCACGGTGTCCGGGCCGTCCACCCGGATCACCTGCAGCCGCCGCCCCCGCGCGTCGGTCGCCCCGCTCAGACTGGTGAACTGCTCGCGCGCGTCGCGGGCCCAGACGTCGTTGCGGTCCTGCGGGGGTAGTTGCACCATCACGACACCGGGGCGGATGAAGCGCGAGGTGACGTCGATGTGGTTGTCGGTGATGTCCTTGCCCCGGACGCCGGGGACCCAGATCATCTTCTGCGCGCCGTACGCCTCCAGGACGGCTTCCTCGACCTCGTCCCGGCTCATGCCGCGGTTGCGGTTCTTGTTGACCAGGCTGCTCTCGGTGGCCATCAGAGTGCCGTCGCCGTCGGCCTCGATCGCCCCGCCCTCGCCGACGAACTCCGCCTCGCTGAAGGGGAGTCGGAGCTGCGCGGCGACGGCCCGGGCCACGTCGGCGTCATAGTGGTGGGTCTGCTTGCGGCCCCACCCGTTGAAGTTGAGGCCGACGGTGTCCAGCCCGCCGCGCGCGGTGCGCCGGAACACCGGGGCGATGTCGCGCATCCACAGGTCGTCCGTGGGGATCGAGTCGATCACGGTCGCCCGGGGCCCGCACAGTGACCGCGCCTGCGACGCGCTGTAGTCGTCGGGTGCGCACAGCACGACCTGCTCGTAGCGGGCGATGGTCCGGGCGATCAGCGCGATGTCCTGCTGCACGCCGCCCAGCAGTCGCCGGCCCCAGATCGAGGTGCGCGACGGCCAGGACATCCAGGTCCGCGCGTGCGGGACGTCGTCGCGGTCGACCCAGCTGAGGCGGGGGCTACGGGGGTCATTCATGGGGGTCTCCAGATCGAGTATGACGCGCCGAGGCGATGGGCGGGCCATGTCCGTACTGTGACACTGACTGAAATTTCAGTCAAGGCAGGCTCCATGCGCGCGGACCAATTCTGCGCAGATTATTGACCGAGCGCTTGGTCAGTAATACGTTCCCAGGCACTCGGCAAGGCACCACGAATCAGTGAGGGAGGCCAGGAGATGGACGATCAACTCGAACCGCGCGTCCCGTCCGGCAGATCGACACGGGCACGGGCAGGAGCAGGAGCAGGGGTGGGCATCGACCGCAGGAGCATGCTGGCGATCGCGGGGTTGACCACGGTCGGCGTCGTCTGGGCGGCGAACAGCGGCCCGGCCCAGGTCGCGCGGGCCGACACCCCCGGCTGCCCGACCCCTTCGCCCACCCCGACCCCCACCCCCACCCCCACCGGGACGCCCACCGGCGGCGGGGGGAGCGGCACCCTCGCCGTCCCGCTCGACAGCGTCCCGCACACCCGCACCTGGATGGCCTGGCCCGACAGCACGGCCATCTACGGCAGCAAGCTGGCCGGTATGCAGGCCAACATCGCGCTGATCGCCAGGACCATCGCGAAGTACGAGCCGGTCTACCTCTGCGCCAACGCGGCCAGCGTCTCCAAGGCGCGCTCCGCGTGCGGGTCCTCGGTGACCGTCCTCGGCACGATCCCGGTCGACGACTGCTGGATGCGCGACAGCGGCCCGGTCTTCCGCACCAGCCCGGCGGGCGGCCTCGACGCGATCGGGCTGAACTTCAACGGCTGGGGCAACCACCAGACCCACGCCAACGACGCCCTGGTCGCCGGCCGGGTCGCCTCCTACCTCGGACTGACCTTCACCGCTGCCGGCCTGGTCAGCGAGGGCGGCGCGATCGAGGCCGACGGCGCCGGCACGCTGATGGCGACCAAGAGCAGCATCATCGACCCGAACCGCAACCCGAACCTGAGCCAGGCCCAGATCGAGGCCGCGATGTGCGCCGCGTACGGCGCCTCGAAGGTGATCTGGTTCACCGGGATCTCCGGCCAGGACATCACCAACGACCACGTGGACGCGACCTCGCGCTTCCTGGCCCCCGGCGCGGGCCTGGTCCAGACCCCCAACTCGGCCGACCCGGCGGACCAGTGGTCGAACGACGAGACCCAGCAGTACAACACGCTGTCCTCCTCGACCGACGCGCAGGGCGCGGCGATCCGGGTCACCAAGCTCCAGTCCCCCGACTACAACCTGATCCGTGCGACCAGTCAGAACTTCGTCGACTCCTACGCCAACTACTACGTCTGCAACGGGGCGGTGATCTCCGCCCAGTTCGGCGACTCCACCGCCGACGCCAACGCCAAGGCGGTGCTGACCGCGCTGTTCCCCGGCCGGGTCATCGAGCAGCTCAACATCGACAACCTCGGCAACCAGGGCGGCGGCATCCACTGCGTCACCCAGCCCCAACCGGCAGCTCCGTAGCCCGGCCCGCCACCCTCGGCCGGCGCAGCTCCGGGCGGCCGGTCCCGCGTGTGAAAGGGGTAGGCGGGGGGTGGCGATCTACCGTGGGCGGATGCGACTCATCCCCTGGTGGGCCCTGCTTTCGTCCGGCTGCGCGCCGGTCGTCCTGATCGGTGGCTGGGTGACGACGGGCCTCCTGCGCGGGTCCGACTACAACCCGGTCACCGATACGATCAGCGCCCTCGAGGCCGATGGAGCCCCCGGCCGCTGGCTGATGGTCAGCTCGCTGGCCGCGCTGGGGATCTGCCACCTGGTCACCGCGATCGGCCTGCGCGCCGCCGTGTTCGCCGGCCGGGTCGCGCTGGCGGGTGGGGGAGTGGCGTCGTTCCTGGTGGCGATGTTCCCGCAGCCGCTGCACGGCGGCTCGTTTCGGCACGGCGTGGTGACGGTCCTCGGCTTCTCGCTGCTGTGCGTCTGGCCGTATCTGGCCGCCGTCCGCGGCCGCTCCGCGCCCTGGGGGCTGCGGCCCGTGCCGTCGATCGTGGTGACCCTGCTGATGCTGGCCGGGGCCTGGTGGTTCCTGGTCGCGCTGAACCACCACGGCGCCGCGGGCGTGGCCGAGCGCCTGGTGACGGCCACCCAGGCGCTCTGGCCGTTCGCCGTCGCGGTCTCCTGCGTACGGTTCGCACCGGTGGCCGCTGCCGGTGCGCTCGATCAGCGCAGGCGGCAGCGACGGTGACGGCTGCGGCGAGGGGCGCCGTTCACGCCTGCGCCGACCGGCCCAACGCCACGCCCACGAGCAGGTGACCAGCCGGCCCGGAGTGGCGGGCGCGCTGGTAGGACAGGACACCACAGGCCGGGTGTCCGAGGGGTGGGGTTGGCGATGAACGTCCTAGGCGCCGCGAGCCTGCGACTGGACGCCGGACCGATCGACTACGCCCTGCTCCTCTTCTACTTCGCGCTGGTGCTCGGCATCGGCACCCTCGCCCGCCGCTCGGTCTCCACCAGCCTGGACTTCTTCCTGTCGGGGCGTTCGCTGCCCGCCTGGGTCACCGGCCTGGCGTTCATCTCCGCCAACCTCGGGGCGGTCGAGATCTTCGGGATGACCGCCAACGGCGCGCAGTTCGGCATCCCGACCGTGCACTACTACTGGATCGGCGCCATCCCGGCCATGGTCTTCCTGGGCCTGGTGATGATGCCGTTCTACTACGGCTCCCAGGTGCGCAGCGTCCCGGAGTTCCTGGCGCGGCGCTTCGGCCGGTTCGCCCACCTGGTGAACGCGCTCAGCTTCGCGCTCGCCCAGGTGCTGATCGCCGGGGTGAACCTGTACGCGCTGGCCACCGTGGTCAACGCGCTGCTCGGCTGGCCGCTATGGGTCTCCATCATGGTCGCCGCGGCGATCGTGCTGGCCTACACCTCGCTCGGCGGGCTGTCCGCCGCGGTCTACAACGAGGTGATGCAGTTCTTCGTGATCGTGGCGATGCTGGTCCCGCTCACCCTGGTCGGCCTGCACCGGGTCGGCGGCTGGAGCGGCCTGAGCCACCGGATCCGGGCAGTGAACACCGATGCTGACGCCCAGTTGCACGCCTGGCCGGGCAGCAACCTCACCGGTATCTCCAATGCCACGCTCTCCGTGCTCGGCATCGTCTTCGGCCTGGGCTTCGTGCTCTCCTTCGGCTACTGGACGACGAACTTCGCCGAGGTGCAGCGCGCCCTGGCGGCCCGGAGCATGTCGGCGGCCCGGCGCACCCCGCTGATCGGCGCGTACCCCAAGGCGCTGCTGCCGCTGGTGATCGTGATCCCCGGCATGCTGGCCGCGGTGCTCTCCCCGGAGTTGGCCGCGTACAAGGCCAGCGGGGGGAAGCTGTCCAACGGGGTGACGTACAACAACGCGATCGAGCTGCTGATCCGCGACCTGCTGCCCAACGGCATGCTGGGCGTGGCGATCACCGGGCTGCTGGCCGCCTTCATGGCCGGCATGGCGGCCAACGTCAGCTCGTTCAACACGGTCTTCACGTACGACCTCTGGCAGGCCTACGTGGTCAAGGACCGGCCGGACGCGTACTACCTGCGGGTCGGCCGCACGGCCACCGTGGCCGGCTGCGTGATCGCGATCGGCACCGCGTTCATCGCCAGTGGCTACAACAACATCATGGACTACCTCCAGACGCTGTTCTCCTTCTTCAACGCCCCGCTCTTCGCCACCTTCATCCTGGGCATGTTCTGGAAGCGGACCACCCCGATGGCGGGCGGCATCGGCCTGATCGTCGGCACCGCCTCGGCCGTGACGGTGGACCAGCTCAGCCGGCACCACGTCCTGAGCCTGTCCGGCCAGGGCCCCAGCTTCGTCGCGGCGAGCGCGGCGTTCGTGCTGGACATCACGGTCAGCGTCGCGGTGTCGCTGGTCACCGAGCCCAAGCCGGACAGCGAACTGGTCGGCCTGGTCTGGTCGTTGACCCCGCGGGACACCATCAAGGACGGGGACACCCAGCAGGACGCCGGCTGGTACCGCAACCCGGCCCTGCTCGGGGCGGGGGCACTGCTGATCGCCACCGTCCTCAATGTCGTCTTCTGGTGAGGAAGGCCGTGCCATGACCGACCCGCAGTCCGCGCGCCGCCAGGCGGGGCTCTTCGATCTGCGCTGGATCCTCGCGCTGCTCTTCGGCGTGTACGGCACCGTGCTGACCGTCATGGGCGCCACCGTCACCTCGCGCCACGACCTGGACCGGGCCGGCGGGGTGAACGTCAACCTCTGGGTGGGCATCGCCATACTGCTGGGCGCCGCGGTCTTCGCCGGCTGGGCGCGGCTGCGCCCGATCCAGCTGCCCGAGCCGCCGCCGGACCAGTGAGCCGATCCGACTCCCCACCTACCGCCTCTTCGGGCGCTCGATCCGGTGGCCGTCGATGAAGAGGTCGACCCGCTCGTTGTAGAACGCGATCAGGCCGGCGATGGGCAGCAGTGGCGCGGTGGGGAAGTCGTAGCACCAGGCGACGTCCGGGTGCAGCCGCTCGCCGACCCGGGCGCTCCAGTAGCCGGTGGTCGTCCCCTTGTACGGGCAGGCGGTGACGGTGTCGCTGGGGACCAGACGGGTGAAGTCGACATCGGTGCGGTTGAGGTAGTAGCGCGTCGGCAGACCGGTCTCGAAGACCATCACCGGCGACGAGGACTCGGCGAGCACCGCGCCGTCGCGCTCGACGCGGATCGTACGGGTCGAACGCAGCGCGTCCACCCGCACATACGGGTTGCGCGGGTGGACGAAGACCTGCTCGTCCTCCTCGTACCAGGCGTCGAGGGCGTCCCAGTCGAAGCGCGCCGTCCCGCTGAGAGCGGCGATCGGCGACTCCCGCAGCACCCTGGCCGCGCCCGGCCGATCGGCGCCGCCCGCTCGCAGCCCGTAGCGCTCGACCCTGCCCCGAGGGCTCTCCTGAGGGTCGCCCGCATCGCCCCCGTCCGCCACCAGCAGGTCGGCGCGGACGTCGGCCAGCGGGATGTAGTACTGGGGGTAGTAGGGCACCTCCCAGACGTAGCGGGCCTGTGTCGTGTCCAGGACGGTCTCGCCCGCCAGCACCGCGCGGATCCGCCGCGGCACCGGCTCGACATGGTTGACCTGCGTGTTCACCGCCGGATAGCCCGGCTGCTCCGAGTACTCGCTCACCGCACGCTCCTCACCCAGACAACCGAGAGAACCGGGACAGACGCCGCCGTCCCCTCCAGGGTAGGGCGCGCCGGCTAACGCGGTGCAGGTTCGCCGGAGGGCGGGAAGGGGCCGGCGGCGGTGAAGGCCAGGCCGGCGAAGCGTTCGCCGATGCGGCGGTGGGTCGCGGCGTCCGGGTGGAGCTGGTCGGGCAGCGGGAGGTCGGCGGAGTCGGACGGGCCGTAGAGGCGGTGGCCGTCGAGGTAGTGCAGGTTCGGGTCCTCGGCCGAACGCTGCGCCGTGATCCGGACCAGCTCCTCCCGGATCACGCGCAGGGTCAGCTTCCCGCTCGCGCGCTCCGCCGGATCGCCCGTGGCCCGGAAGAGCAGTCGTCCGGCGCTGAGGGCAGTGAGGTCCGGGGCGCTGGGGCCGGGCGTGTCCTCGTGGATCGGGCACAGGATCGGCGAGACGACAAGCAGCGGTGTGCGGGGGTGGCCCTCGCGGATGGTGTCGAGGAAGCCGTGGACGGCGGGGGTGAAGGCGCGCAGGCGCATCAGGTCGGTGTTGACCAGGTTGATGCCGATCTTGACGCTGATCAGGTCGGCGGGGGTGTCACGCATGGCGCGGGCGGTGAACGGGTCGAGCAGGGCGCTGCCGCCCAGGCCGAGGTTGATCAGTTCCACACCGCCGAGGGCGGCGGCGAGCGCGGGCCAGGTGGTGGACGGGCTCGCGGCGTCGGAGCCGTGGCTGATCGAACTGCCGTGGTGCAGCCAGACTTTGCGGCCCCGGTCCGGTACGGGCTCGACCGGGGCGTCGGTGCGCAGGGCGACGAGTTCGGTGCTCTCGTTGTGCGGCAGCCAGATCTCGACGTCCTTGGTGGCGTCGGGCAGGTCGGTGAAGCGCAGGGTGGCGACCGGGCCGGGCGTGGTGTCGGCGGAGCCGGTGGTCATGTCGATGGTGAGGGTGTTGCCGCCGGTTGCGCCGGCCTGCGCGGCGAGGCGGCCGTCGATGAGCAGGTCGTAGACGCCGTCCGGGCGGGGTGGGGCGCCCAGGTAGACCCGCTTGGTGGGCAGGGTGTCCAGTTCGATGGCGGTCGCGCGGGTCCGGAAGGCCAGCCGTACGCCGGAGGGCTGGGCCTGCGCCATGGCGAGCTGTCCGTCGGAGCACTGGGCGCGGGCCCGGGCGGGCAGCCGGTGCGGCAGCACTCCGCGTGCGGTGCGCTCCAGTTCGAGGGCGCCGCGCAGGATGTCCGCGGTGAACGGCGTGGTGATCCAGTCGAGCTTGATGGTGTGCATGGTCCCCACTTGGTGATCAGAGAGCGGTCCGTGATGCTGGTCCGGGACGCTGGTCCGGGGTGCTTCAGGGCGCGGGCCAGTTCCGCAGCAGGGCGTCGAGCGCGTCCAGGGTGCGTGACCAGGTCTCCTGGGTGTCGGGGGCGCTGTGGCTGAACCCTCCGCCCATCTCCAGCGTCACGTAGCCGTGGAAGACGCTCCCCAGCAGCCGGACCGCGTGGGTCTGGTCCGGCTCCGTCAGGTCGTAGCCGCGCAGGATCGCCCGGGTCATCTGGGCATGCCGGACGCCGGCGCTGGCGGCCGCCGTCTGCGGGTCGAGCCTGAGCTGCGCCGCGGCGTAGCGGCCGGGATGCTCGTGGGCGTAGTCGCGGTAGACGTTGGCCAGGGCGGTCAGGGCGTCCTTGCCGGCCCGCCCGGCCAGTGCGTCGGCGGCCCGGTCGGCGAGTTCCTCCAGGGCGAGCAGGGCGATCCTGGTCTTGAGGTCCTGAGAGCTCTTCAGGTGCGAGTAGAGGCTCGCGACCTTGACGTCGAACCGTCTGGCCAGCGCCGAGGCGGTCACCTGCTCGAAGCCGACCTCGTCGGCCAGTTCCGCCCCCGCCTGGGTGAGGCGTTCCGTGGTCAGTCCTGCGCGTGCCATAGCCTGCCTCTCGTTCGACAGAACTGATTATGTATTTGCCTAATACCTTTAGGCAAATCGACGGCGTTACAGCGGCGGGAAGCGGCGGGAAGCGGGGAAGCAGGGGGGAGAACAGCGCGCCGAGCGCGGGTCCTGGGCGGGCTGCGCGAGAGCATGCCGCTATGGACATCGAAACGCTTGTACGCACCCGCCGCGCGCTGCACGCCGTCGCCGAACTGGTGCTGGCAGGGCCGCAGTTCCGAGCCAGTGGCACGATCAGGCTGCGTGCGGCCCTGGGCGGCTTCGCCACCCGGGCCGAGCCGCACGCGCAGGTCGTCGGGGCGGACCTGGTGGCAGGCGGGCAGCGGCTCTTCCTGGAGCGGGCCACCTGCGCCGATCTGGCGGCGGCGATCGGGGTCACCGGCGGTGCGCCGGCCGGGCTCTACCAGGAGGGCTCCGGCGTCGGCCTTGAGGACGTGATCGAAGCCGATCCGCAGGCCGCGCACCTGATCGCCCAGGGTTTCGCGCTCGGCGACGCCGCGCTGCGCCGGATGTTCGCCGGGGCGGATCCGGTCATCTGGCCCGAGCACTTCGACCTGGGCGTGAGCGTCGGGGCGGTCAACTACGGGGTCTCCCCGGGCGACGACTTCAGCGCCGAGCCGTACGCCTACGTCGGCCCGCACGTCCAGCGGCGGGGGCCGTTCTGGAACGCGCCGTTCGGCGCGGTGGCCAAGATTGGCGAACTCGGCGGCGTGGACGGTGTGCTGGCCTTCTTCGAGCAGGGCCGTCAGCTGACCGCTTGACCGCTTGACCGCATGACCGCCTGAGCAGCCCCGATACGACAAACGCCAGCTCTGCCCCGAAGGGTAGGAGCTGGCGCCGTCGTGATGGTGGATCAGATGGTGGAGGTGTCGATGACGAAGCGGTAGCGGACGTCGCTGGCGACCACCCGCGCATACGCCTCGTTGATCCGGTCGGCGCTGATCAGCTCGATCTCCGTGCCGATGCCGTGCTCCGCGCAGAAGTCGAGCATCTCCTGGGTCTCCGGGAGGCCGCCGATCATCGAGCCGGCCAGCGACCTGCGGCCGCCGATGAGGGCGAAGGGCGAGACCACCGTGGGGTTCTCGGGGACGCCGATCTGGACCAGGGTGCCGTCGGTCTTCAGCAGGCCGAGGTAGGCGTTGAGGTCGAGGTCGGCGGAGACGGTGTTCAGGATCAGGTCGAAGGTCCCCGCGAGGCGCTCGAAGGTCTCCGGGTTGGAGGTGGCGTAGTAGTGGTCCGCGCCGAGCTTGAACCCGTCCTCCTGCTTGCGCAGCGACTGGCTGAGCACGGTGACCTCGGCGCCCTTGGCGTGCGCGAGCTTCACTCCCAGGTGCCCGAGCCCGCCGAGGCCGACCACCGCCACCTTCTTGCCGGGGCCGGCACCCCAGTGGGCGAGCGGGGAGTACAGCGTGATGCCGGCGCAGAGCAGCGGCGCGGCCGCGTCCAGCGGGATGGCGGCGGGGATCCGCAGCGCGTAGCCCTCGTCCACCACCAGCTGGGTGGAGTAGCCGCCGTAGGTGGGCTGCCCGTCACGGCCGGTGCCGTTGTAGGTCATCACCGCGCCGAGCTGGCCGGTGCAGTACTGCTGCAGACCGGCGAGGCAGTTCTCGCACTCACGGCAGGAGTCGACGAAGCAGCCGACGCCGACCCGGTCGCCGACCGCGTGCCGGGTGACGCCGGGGCCGACCTCGGCGACCACACCCGCGATCTCATGGCCGGGGACCATCGGGAAGGTGCCCTCGCCCCAACCGTTGTTGACCTGGTGGATGTCGGAGTGGCAGATGCCCGCGAACGCGACCGCGATCAGGATGTCGTGCTCACCGAGCGCCCGACGGGGGATCGTGGTCCGCTCCAGCGGTGCCTTGGGTGCGGGGGCTGCGTAGGCGGGGACGTTCGTAGTGGTCATGCCGTCCAGCGTGCCTGCTTCCGGTGGTGGTAGCCAGCTCCTCCGTCAACGTACGACCGCCGTTCCTACCACTGGCAGAAGTACCTTCATACTTGCTGCCATGGACCAGCGCACCGAATTGAGCGAGTTCCTGCGCTCGCGCCGCGCCCGGCTGCAGCCGCAGGACGTGGGGATCTCCCACCACGGCGGGCGGCGCCGGGTGCCCGGGCTGCGGCGCGAGGAGCTGGCGCAACTCGCGGGCGTGAGCGTCGCGTACTACACGCGGCTCGAACAGGGGCACGGCGAGAACGTCTCCACCGCCGTGCTGGACGCGATCGCGGGCGCGCTGCGGCTGACCCAGGCCGAGCGCGAGCACCTGAGCCAGCTGACCAAGCCGGTGCAGCGGCGCTCGCGCAACTTCGCGCGCCGGCAGCGGATGCGGCCTGCGCTGCAGCAGCTCCTCGACGCGATGACGGACGTCCCGGCGTACGTCATCGGGCGGCGGATGGACGTGATCGGCTGGAACCGGCTCGCCTGCGCCCTCCTCGGCGACTTCGCCGCGATGCGCCCGGAGCAGCGCAACGTGGCCTGGCAGCTCTTCCTCTGCGCCGACTCCCGCGAGCTGTACGACGACTGGGAGGGCAAGGCCGCCGACGTGGTGGCCGCCCTGCGGGTGGACGCGGGCTACTACCCGGACGATCCCCAACTTGCTTCGCTGGTCGGCGAGTTGTCGATGAAGAGCGAGGACTTCCGACGCCTCTGGGCCGCCCACGACGTCCGGGAGAAGTGCTACGGCGTCAAGCAGCTCCACCACGGCCTGGTCGGCGGGCTGACCCTCACCTACGAGACACTGCTGGTGCCGGCCGATCCGGATCAGATGCTGGTCGTCTACCACGCGGAGCCGGGCTCGCCCTCGGCCGAGTCGCTGCGGCTGCTGGCCAGTTGGACCAGCGACGCGGTCGTGGACGAGCGAGCCTGAAGGACCGTCAGGTCGGCTGCGGGCCCGACGGGGCCGGGACCAGCCGTGAGGCCGTGACGTGGCAGACCACGACCGCCACGATCACCAGCGGCATGACGGTCACGCCGTCCGCCCCCAGCAGCAGGGTGGCCAGCAGGACCGAGGTCATCGGCAGCTTGAGCATCGCCACCGACATCGCCCCCATGCCCATCGCGGCGCCCGCGATGAAGGGGAGTCCCGGCAGGTGCGACAGCGCGAGTCCGCCGGCGGCGCCCAGGAACAGCGCGGGGAAGATCGGCCCGCCGCGGAAGGCCGACAGGCAGACGCAGTAGGCGATGCCCTTGCAGGCGATCAGCAGGGTCAGCGCACCCGCGGTGTAGCCGCTGGTGTGGAGCAGGAGTTGGGGCAGGTCGCTCTGGCCGGAGAACAGCACGTCGGACGAGCCGTGCCCGGTGGCCTCGGCGTAGGCGATGGCGGCGCCCGCCGTGACCAGGCCCATCAGCGGGGTCAGCACCAGCCGCTTGCGGTTCACCTGCGGCTGCAGGCGCAGTGCCAGGCGCTGGATGCCGATGCCGAGGAAGGCCGCTGCGACGCCGATGACCAGCGCCCAGCCGAACTGGCCGACATCGGGCCGGCTCACCGCGGGCAGGCTCGGGATGACCAGCGAGCCGGCGCTGAGCCCGGTCCAGGAGCCGAGGCCGATGAAGATCAGCGATCCGACACCGGCGGCCAGCAGGCCGGGCAGCAGGACGATGCCGAGCATCGGTCCGCCGAGCCCGGACGCCTCCATCAGCAGGAACGCGCCGAGCAGCGGTGAGCCGAGCAGCGCGCTGATGGCGGCGAAGCTGCCGGAGGCCGCCACCACCGCCTGGGTCCTGGCGTCGGCGTCGGGCTTCAGCAGGCGGAAGGCGCAGAGCGCCAGGCCGCCGCCGAGCGCGATCAGCGGGGCCTCCGGTCCGATCACGGCGCCGAGCGCGAGCGAGGCCACCGCCGCCAGCAGGATGCCGGGGAGTTCGGCCACGGTGGCTGCGCCGCCCTTGGTCTTGAGCCCCTCGGCCGGCTGGTGGCCGCCGTTGCCCGGCAGGTACTGGACGGTCAGGGCGACCAGCAGGCCGGCCGTCCCGAGCAGCGGCAGCGGCCACCACGGGGGCGCCCCGACGAAGCCGAGCGACTTCGGCAGGGTGGTGTAGAAGGTCCGCTGGAGCTCGTCGACCAGTTGGAGGAAGCCGTAGGCGCCGGCCGACAGGAAGACGCCCAGCACGGCGGCGATGACGAGGAGTACCAGGTAGCCCTTGGTGCGCAGCGGGCCGAACGGGTCCGCGAGCAGGGCGTCCGCCGCAGCGTCCGCGGTCGGCTCGTTCGTTGACGTCAAGGTGCTCCTCGGTGCCGTCTCGCTGGTGGGTGTCGGCTCTCGGAGCGGACGCGCGCGGCGCGGTGGGAGAGCGGCGACGGTCGGGTGGTGCGGGCCAGTGCCCGGCTTCCGGCTCGATGATGGCAGCAAGCCGCGCTGATCCGCCGCATTCACCGCGGCCCCGGCGCCGGATAACCTGAACGTTCGCGGCCAGCGAGGTGAGGACGGCTCAGTGCAGAGCGACCATGTGGAACCTGTGGCGTACCGGCCGACCGTCATCGTGGTCCTGGGCGTTTCCGGCGCGGGGAAGAGCACGGTGGGTTCGCTGCTGGCGGCGCGCCTCGGATGGCCGTTCGAGGATGCCGACGACCTCCATGCGCCGCAGTCCCGCGCGAGGATGGCCGCCGGCCACCGGCTGACCGACCAGGAGCGCGGGCCCTGGCTGCGGGCGGTCGCGCACTGGATGGACGAGCGGCTGCGCGCGGGCGAGTCGGCGGTGGTGGCCTGCTCCGCGCTCAAGCGGGCCTACCGGGACGTCCTGCGCGACGGGCGCCCGGAGGTCCAGCTGCTCTACCTGCGGGGAAGCCGGGAGCTCATCGCCAAGCGGCTGTCCGAGCGGCACGGGCACTTCTTCCCGGCCGGGCTGCTGGACAGTCAGTTCGCCGACCTGGAGGAGCCGTCGGCGGACGAGCAGCCGTGGGTGGCGCCGCTCACCGACACGCCGGAGGCCATCGTCGGCGCCGTCCTGGAGCGCCTGCGGACCCGCCGCGACTGACCGGGCCGGCTCCGGCGAGCGCGGGTCAGCGGGCGGCCCCCTGGGCCCTGCGGCGGCTGACCCTGCGCCAGAACGCCTTCTGGGTCTTGAGGGTGAGCAGCCCCACCACGATCAGCACCACGATGTTGAGCAGCAGTTGAAACAGCGAACCACGTGCCTCGGTCCAGCTGGAGAACGCGCACGAGACGCCGATGTCGGCAGCCGCCGGGATGGTGGTGACCGAGATGAAGACGCCGAGCAGCGCGCTCGTCCTGGACTGGGTGAGGGAGACGATCCCGACGATGCCGGCCAGTACCGCCACCACGACGGAGAAGAAGTTGGGCGTGTTGATCAGGTTGGAGACGGGCCTGACGCCCAGGTCGAACGCGCGGGGCTGCAGGCCCGCTCCCCGGACCAGCAGAGAGAACAGGAACGTGACGACCACCGCGAGCGAGAAGCCGATCAGCAGGGCGAGCAGGCCCTGCCGGACCCGCACCGCGTTCCGTTTCTCCAGGCCCAGGGCGATGCTGGTGATGGCGCCGTACTCGGGCCCGACGACCATCGCCGCGACGATCAGGATCTGTGAGTTGGTGATGATCCCCACCGACCCGATCAGACCCGCGACGATCAGGTAGAGGTAGAAGCTGGGCAGATAGGTGCCCTCCGCGCGGATGCGTGCCTCGACCTCCTCCCAGACCGGAGCGTGGGCGCGGGGGCCGAGCCGCTGCGCCTCCACCCGGGCCGCCGGCCCGGACAGCGCCATCTCCACCGGATCGACCATGATCGAGCCGCGGCGCTCCACGCCCAGGCTCCGCAGTCGACCCAGCGTCTCGTTCGCTGCGCCGGTCAGCACATCGCACTCGACGGCTTCACCCGCCGGGTTGCGCGCGGCACCGGGGTGGACGAGCAGGTTGAAGACGTAGTGATCGGCCGACAGCAACCCGACCGTCTCGTCGGCCAGTTCGGGCGGAACCACCAGACGCACGTGGATCATGTCCATCCGGCCATCCTCACCCCGGCCGTCCAGCGACCCCGCAGAGCCAACCGGATGTCCACCATACGAGCGACACCGGCTGAGCCGCCCGGGCGCGAGCCGCCCGAGCCGCGCGAGCCGTCGAACGGCCTCGGCCGACGGCATTCGGGGTACGGCCCGCCCTGCCGGCTTGACTCGGCGGACCGGGGCCAACAGAGTCGTGCCGGCAGCACGAACCGCACCTGTCGGCCCCCGACCTCCGCCCGTCGGCAGGTCCCTGTCGTCCGGCGGGCCTTGGGACATGGCAGGCAACGATGATCGCTGACCTTCTCGTCATCGGCACCGCGATCACGCTGGGGCCGCTGCACAACAGCGTCTTCATCCTGCTGCTCTCCGCGGAGCGCGGTGTCCGCAAGGGGCTCGCCTTCATCCTGTCCTGGCTCGCGAGTCTGGTCCTGGTGATCGTCGCGGTGATGCTGCTGACCGGCGGCACGCCTCCGGCGCAGCACGATGCCCCCTCCACGGCCGTCCTGTCGGTGAAGCTGACGCTGGGCCTTGGTTTCGTCCTCTACGGAGAACGCCGACGCCGGCGGCCCAGTCGCCCCCACCGACCGCCCCGGTGGCAGGCGAGGCTGGACGAGGTCTCCGGCTGGACGGCGGCCGGACTCGCGATCCTGCTGCAGCCCTGGGGGATGGTGGGCGCCGGCGCAGCCTCGGCGGTCGACGCGAACCTGTCCTCGGTCGCTGCCACCCTCGCCCTGACGGGGTACTGCGTGCTGGCGACCGCCAGCCTGCTGGTGATGGAGCTGTACACGACGTTCGCACCGGCTGCCGCCGGGGCCCGACTGCGGGGCCTGCGCGATTGGCTGGACGGTCACCAGGAGCAGACGATCGTGACGATCTCGCTGCTCCTGGGCCTCTGGCTGGTCGGCCACAGCATCTACCAGCTCGTCAGCTGAGAGCGGCGCCGACATCGTTAGCCCGGCTGGTGGAGATTCCCTCCCTAAACGGGACGGCGCCGCGTGCCGGTCCGCCCGGCGGGGGTGACCGGTGGTTCCTTTCCTGTTTGGAGGCCGCCGCCCGGCGCTTCGGGGCGGCTGTGGAACAGGCCCGCGAACCCCGCCTCTCAAACGCCGAAGGAGAAGTCGTGGTGGCAGAACGTACCGGTGAGGCCCGCGGAGTGCTCTCCGCCCAGCTCCTCGCCGGGCAGAAAGCACTGGTGACCGGCGCCAATTCGGGCATCGGCAAGGCGACCGCGATCGCCCTCGGCCGGGCCGGGGCGGATGTCGTGGTCAACTACGTGGTCGGCGCGGACCAGGCCGAGGAGGTCGTGGCGCAGATCAAGGGCTTCGGCGTGCGCGCCTACGCGCACGAGGCCGACGTCTCCGACGAGGACCAGGTCGTGGGCATGGTGGCGCGGATGGTCCAGGAGTTCGGCACCATCGACCTCATGGTGGCCAACGCCGGTCTCCAGCGGGACTCGCCCGTCATCGGGATGACGATCGCGCAGTGGCAGAAGGTCATCGACGTCAACCTGACCGGTCAGTTCCTGTGCGCGCGCGAGGCCGCCAAGGAGTTCATGCGGCGCGGGGTCGTGCCGGAGGTCTCCCGGTCGGCGGGGAAGATCATTTGCATGAGCTCGGTGCACCAGATCGTGCCCTGGTCGGGCCATGTGAACTACGCGTCCTCCAAGGGCGGGGTGGGCATGCTGATGCAGACCCTCGCCCAGGAGCTCGCCCCCCACAAGATTCGGGTCAACGCCGTCGCCCCGGGCGCCATCCGCACCCCCATCAACAAGGACGCCTGGGAAACCCCGCAGGCCGAGGCCGACCTGCTGCGGCTCATCCCCTACGGCCGGGTCGGGGACCCGGACGACATCGCCGACGCGGTCGTCGCCCTGGCCTCGGACCTCCTCGACTACGTGGTCGGCGCCACCCTCTACGTCGACGGCGGGATGACCCTCTTCCCCGGCTTCGCCACCGGAGGCTGACCCGGCCCGACGCCGTCGCGCGCCGGCCCCCGGCCCGACGCCCTCGGGCGGGCCGGCTCTCGCTCCACCTCCCGTACGCCGCTGCGCGAACCAGTGAGGCGCTCATGCAACCCACCACCGCCGCCGCCCTCCTGGCGAACGCCCCCGCCCAACTCCTGCCCGCCCGGGAGCTGATGGCCTTCACCCTGGCCTCCCACATCCTGCTGGTCCCGTTCGGCGTGGCGCTGCCCGCCATCACCTTGCTGATGCACTACCGGGGACTGCGCCGGGGCGACGTCGTCGCCCTGAAACTCGCCCGGCGCTGGTCCGCCGTGATGGCCGTGCAGTTCGCCATCGGGGTCGTCACCGGTACCGTCCTCTCCTTCGAGTTCGGCCTGCTGTGGCCCGGCATGATGGGGCGTTGGGGCGACGTGTTCGGGCTCGGGTTCGGCGTCGAGGCCTGGGCGTTCTTCCTGGAGGCCGTGCTGATCGCGATCTACCTCTACGGCTGGCGCCGGCTCAAGCCGTGGACGCACTTCTGGCTGGGCCTGCCCCTGCCGCTGACCGCCCTGATGGGCGCCTTCGGCATCATCGCGGCCAACTCGTGGATGAACACCCCGCGGGGCTTCACCCTCGACGCCGCGGGCAATCCGGTCGATGTCACCGTGCGGCAGGCGATCTTCACACCGATGTTCGGCCCCGAGTACTGGCACTTCGCGGTGGCGATGTTCCTCACCGCCGCGTACGTGGTCGCCGGCGTCTACGCGGTCGGCTGGCTGCGCGGGCGCCGCGACCGCTACCACCGGCTCGGCTTCACCCTGCCGTTCACGGTCGCCGCGATCCTCACCCCGATCCAGTTCGTGCTCGGCGACTCCATCGCGCGCTCGGTCTTCCACAAGCAGCCGGTCAAGTTCGCCGCCCTGGAGATCGTCTGGAACACCGGCACCCACGTGCCGGAGTACATGTTCGGCCGGCTGAACTCCGACGGCACCGTCTCCGGCGGCCTGAAGATCCCCCAACTCGACTCGATCCTGGCCGGGTTCAAGCCCAGCACCCAGGTCACCGGTCTCACCTCGGTGGCAGCCGACGACCGCCCCACCGCCACCCAGGCCACCATCGCCCACTGGGCCTTCGACCTCATGGCCCTCATCGGCAGCGTGCTGATCCTGCTCGCGCTCTGGTACGCCTGGTGCTGGCTGCGCCACCGCGACCTGCCCCGCTCGCGCTGGTTCTTCCGCTGCGCCGCCGTCGCGGGGGCGGCCTGCCTGTTCACCGTGGAGTGCGGCTGGATCGCCACCGAGGTCGGCCGCCAGCCCTGGATCGTCTACTTCAACACGCGGGTCTCCGACGCGGTGACCACCACCAAGTCCGGTTCGCTGTGGACGATGTTCGGCGTCGTCGCGGTGGTGTACGTGGCCGTCTTCGGGTCCTTCCTGGCGGTGCTGCTGAAGATGCGGACCCGCTGGCGGATCGCCGACGCCGCGTCGTCCCCCACCGCTCCGGCGCCGGAGCTCGACACGCCGTACGGCCCGCGCGGTGAGCCGGTGCCCACCGCGGCCGCGCCCGGTGGGAACGGCGAGCGGGCCGACGGGGGCGAGTCCTGATGGCGGACCTGATCGCCTGGGTGCTGGTGCTCGCCGTCGCCGCCTACGCCTGCGCGGGCGGTACCGACTACGGCGCGGGCTTCTGGGACCTGGTGGCCGGGGGAGCGGCCCGGGGCGAGCGCCCCCGCCGGCTGATCGACCACGCGATGGGACCCGTCTGGGAGGTCAACAACGTCTGGCTGGTCTTCGTCCTGATCCTGATGTGGACCGGGTTCCCGACCATGTTCGAGGCCGTCTTCGAGGCCCTGTGGCTGCCGCTGGCCCTCGCCGCCGTCGGCCTGGTGCTGCGCGGCGCGGGCTTCGCGCTGCGCAAGCCCGCCCACCGGCTCTCCCGACGGCGGCTCTACGGTGCGGTGTTCGCGATCTCCTCGCTGCTCACCCCGTTCTTCCTCGGGGCCGTGCTGGGCGGGATCGCCTCGGGCCGGGTCGCGGTCGGCGTCACCGCCTCCGCGGACGCCTGGGCCAACCCCACCTCCGTCCTGACCGGCCTGCTCGCCATCGGCGCGGTCGCTTTCCTTGGCGCCGTCTTCCTGTGCTGCGACGCGCGCCGCTTCGGCGCCGACGACCTCGTCGGCTACTTCCGGCTGCGCGCGCTGCTCGCGCTCGGCGCGATCGTGCTGCTGGCGCTGATCGGCCTGCCGGTCACCCATGGCGACGCGCACTACGTCTGGCACGGGTTCACCGGCGGGCTCGGGCTGCTGTTCGTGCTCCTCGCGCTGGCGAGCGGCATTGTCACCGCCGTGCTGCTGGCGCGCCGCTCCTACCGCTGGTGCCGGTACACCGCCGTGGCGAGCGTGGCGCTCACCGTCTTCGGCTGGGGCTTCGCGCAGCGGCCCTACCTGCTGCCGACGTCCCTGACGGTGGCCCAGGCGGCCGGTGCCTCGACCACCCTGGGCTGGCTGGTGATCGTCACGGTGGTGGCGATCGTCCTGGTGGGACCGGCCGTGGTGCTGCTCTACTGGATGGACACGCACGGCGAGTTGGAGTCCCTCAGCGACGCCGACACCCAGGCCGCGCCGGCCGCTGGCGACAACCTCTAGCGGAGCCGTTCGAGGATGCGGTCGCCGACCCGCAGGGCGTTGGCGATGGCGGTCAGCGACGGGTTCACGGCGCCGATGCTCGGGAAGAAGCTGGTGTCGACCACGTAGAGGTTGTCCAGGTCGTGGGCCTTGCAGTCGACGTCCAGGACCGAGGTGCGGGGGTCCGTGCCGAACCGCACGGTGCCGGCCTGGTGCGCGGTGGCGCCGATCGGCATGCCCTTGTGGAGGTAGAGGCTGTGGTCGAGCAGCCGGTGGGGGTGCATGCCCAGCTGCCCCAGCATGCTCTGCAGCTTGTGCTGCAGCCGCTTCAAACCGATCATGTTGTTCTGCTCGTCGATGCTGAGGTGGATGGCGCCGTCCGAGTCGAGGGTGACCCGGCTGTCCGGCAGCGGCAGGTCCTCGCCGCAGAGCCAGAAGTCGACGGCGTGGTGGGCGAGTACCTCGAACGGCAGGTCGGGTGAGATCTTGCCGGCCCAGCGCGGTGCCTCGCCGTGGATCTGCGCGGCGTCGGACTTCCCGAGCATCTGGATGCCGCCGAGCGGGAACTCGAAGTCGTCCGCGCCGAGGTACCAGTCGTGCAGCGCCAGGGTCTTCTGGAACCGGGTCGGATTGGGCTCCTTGGAGACCGCCATCAGCGCCAGGTTGTTGTGCCGCATGTAGTGGCGGCCGACCATGTCCGAGCTGTTGGCCAAGCCGCCCAGGTGCTGCTCGTTGGCCGAACGCAGTAGCAGTGCGGCCGAGTTGACGGCCCCGCAGGCGACCACCACGAGGTCGGCGGCGAACCGCCCGGTCGAGCCGTCCGCGAGCTCCGTGACCACCGCGGTGACCCGGCGACCGGTCGGATCGGTCTCCAGGCGGCGGACGTTGGCGCCCGTGACCAGCTCGACGTTGGCGTGCTTCAGCGCGGGGTCGACGCAGATCACCTGGGCGTCCGACTTGCCGTTCACCAGGCACGGGAACCCGTCGACCCGGTTGCAGCGGATGCAGACGCTCTCATGGGTGGCCCCGCCCTCGGCGTCCTGGGTGAGGTTGACCCCGATCGGCAGGTGGAAGGGGTGCAGGCCCTGCTTCTCCAGGTCGTCGCTGAGCTGCTGGATGCGGGGCTCGTGCCGCACGGGCGGGTGGGCGTACGGGGCACTGGCCGGTCCCTCGGTGGGGTCCTCGCCGTGCTCGCCGTGCACCAGGTAGAGGTGCTCGGCCTCGGTGTAGTACGGCTCCAGGTCCTCGTAGCGGATCGGCCAGGCCGGCGAGACGCCGTCGTGATGGCGCAGCACACCGAAGTCCTCGGGCCGCAGCCGGAACAGCGCGGCGCCGTAGAACTTGGTGTTGCCACCGACGTAGTAGTTGACCTCCGGCTGGAACGCGCGGCCGTTCGCGTCGTACCAGGACTCGGGAGCGAGGTACTTGCCCTTCACGAAGACGGCCGTGGAGTCCCAGTTGTCGAGCTCGCGGGGCAGGTAGCCGCCGCGCTCCAGGATCAGGACCCGCTTGCCCGAGGGCGCCAACCGATGGGCGAGCGTGCCGCCGCCCGCACCGCTGCCGATGATGATGACGTCGTAGTGCCTGTCGTCAGCCATCTCTCTCCTTATGGGGGTTCAAGGGGATCTCAGAGGATCGCGATCGGATTGACCGGGGAGCCGGTGGCCGTGGGCAGCCGCAGCGGGGCGATCACGCAGAGGAAGGACCACCGGCCGGCGGCTTCGCAGAGCGGCACCAGGTCCTCGAACTGCAGGTAGTCCAGCAGGTGCAGGCCCATCGCGTGGATGCCCAGGACATGCACGGGGAAGTCGACGCCCTCGGTCGTACCGGGGGCGGTGTCGCTGTTGCCGTCGCTGCCCAGCACCGCGACCCGGCGCTGTGCCAGGAACTCCATCGCCGTCGGGTGCAGACCGGCGCGGGCCTGGGCCGTGTTCCACGAGCCGAGCTCGCCCCGGCGGCGGCGGTGGCCCACCCGGACGAAGAGCAGGTCGCCCTCGGTGACCCGGACGCTCTGCGCGGCCTCGGCGGCGCAGAGCTCCTCGCCGGTGACGTGCTCCCCGGGCTCCAGCCACGGCACCCCGCGCAGCCGGGGGATGTCGAGCAGAACGCCCCGTCCCACGATCCCGTCGTGCGCCAGATCGATGGACAGCTCGCTCGCGCCGCCGCTGGTCAGCGTGCTCGCGGGCACACCGCCGTACAGCGTCCCGTCGTAGACGACGTGGCAGAGGGCGTCGATGTGGCTGTCGACGTCGCCGTGCACGTTCATGGCGATCCGGTCGCGCGCGAAGTCCAGCCCGCTCGCTTCGATGGACCCGCGGACGGCGCCCGTCATGAGGTGGTCGCTGGGCTCCGGATTGTCCGGGCCCGGCCGGGTCTCGATCGGCGCGGCCATGGTCACCGTGCGGCCCGACCGGACCTCGCCCACCGCGGCCAGCACCTGCCGGTGAGTGACGGTGGCCAGAGCTCCCTGCGCGGGGCCGCCCGGCCCGCGCTCGCGCCGGACGCGCTCGTACAGCGCGGCGAACTCGGCGGCGGTCAGCGGGGGCGGTGCCGGGCCGGTGCGCGAGGTGGCCATCGGCGGTGCTCCTCTCGGCGGGCGCGCTCGGGGCCGCCCGGTCAGCGGCCCTGCGCGCTGTCGAGCGCCTCGTCGAGGGTGATCGCGGCCATGATCAGCGACAGGTGGGTGAACGCCTGCGGGAAGTTGCCCAGCTGCTCCCCGCTCGGGCCGATCTCCTCGGCGAACAGGCCGACGTGGTTGGCGTAGGTACGCATCTTCTCGAAGGCGTACCGGGCCTGCGGGAGCCTGCCCGCCCGCGCCAGCGCGTCCACGTGCAGGAAGGTGCAGAGGCTGAAGGTGCCCTCGGAGCCGCGCAGGCCGTCCGGTGAGGAGGCCGGGTCGTAGCGGTAGACCAGGCTGTCGGAGACGAGCTTGCGGTCCATCGCGTCCAGCGTGGACAGCCAGGCCGGATCCTTGGGGGCGATGAACCCGACCCTGGGCATCAGCAGCAGCGAGGCGTCCAGGACGTCGCCGTCGTAGTGCTGGACGAAGGCCCGCTCCGACTCGCTCCAGCCGCGCGCCATCGCCTGCTCGAAGATGGCGTCCCGGGCTTCGGTCCACTTCGCGGTGTTGGCCGGCCGGCGGAAGATCTCCGCCGCCTGGAGGGCGTGGTCGAGGGCGACCCAGCACATCACCCGACTGTAGGTGAAGTCCTTGCGCCCGCCGCGCGTCTCCCAGATGCCCTCGTCGGGCCGGTCCCAGTTGTCGCAGAGCCAGTCCAGGGTCTGGGCCAGCGCCTTCCACCCCTGGTAGTTGGCCTGCTGGGCGATGTGGCGGCCCTGGGCGAGCGCGTAGACCGCCTCGCCGTAGATGTCCAGCTGGAGCTGGTCGGCCGCGCCGTTGCCGGCCCGCACCGGGTACGAGCCGCGATAGCCCTCCCAGTGCTCCAGGCTCTCCTCCGGTAGGTCCGGGTCGCCGTCCACCCGGTACATGGTCTGCAGCGGCTCACCCCCGGCGCCCGCCCGCTCGCGCAGCCGGGCGACCAGCCAGTGGATGAAAGCGGTCGCCTCGTCGACGAACCCGAGGTCCAGCATGGCCCGCACCGACAGGGCGCCGTCGCGGACCCAGGTGTAGCGGTAGTCCCAGTTGCGTTCCCCGCCGACCTGCTCGGGCAGGCCCATGGTGGCGGCGGCGATCAGGGCCCCGGTGGGCGCGTAGGTGAGCAGCTTGAGGGTGATGACCGAGCGGTGCACCAGCTCGGGCCAGCGGCCGCGGTAGGTGGAGGTGCGCAGCCACTCGCGCCAGAACTCCACGGTCTCCCAGAGCTGTGCCGTGATGCCGTCGGTCGTGGGGGGCTCTGGCGCCTCGCCGCCCGGCTCGCACACGGTGAACGCGACGCACCCGTGCTCGCCGGCGTTCAGCGTGACCGTCCCCGTCACGTCCTGGCCGTCGCGCTCCAGCGCGAAGGTGCTCTGTACGTACGCGCTGATTCCGGGCGCCCGGAACACGCCGCCCCCGGCACCGAGTTCCAACTGGTGCTCGGCGCGGCCGTAGTCGAAGCGCGGGCGGCAGTCGAGGGTGAACGTCACCGTGCCCCGGACGGCCCGCGCGACGCGGATCATCGTGTGCCGGTCGGTCGCGACAGCAGTCCGGTCCGGCGGCATGTAGTCGAGCACCTCGCCGACGCCGTCCGGCGACATGAACCGGGTGACCAGGACGGCGGTGTCCGGGTAGTAGAGCTGCCGGTAGGTGATGTCGGGGTGCTCGGGCGCCAGCCGGAAGTAGCCGCCCTTGTCGTGGTCCAGCAGGGCGGCGAAGACGCTGGGCGAGTCGAATCTGGGCGCGGCGAACCAGTCGATCACGCCCTGCGCCGAGACGAGGGCGACGGTCTGCAGGTCGCCCACCAGGCCGTGCTCGGCGATGGGTGGGTAGCGGTCCATGGGTTGCTCCGCACTGTCGGGACGCCGTCGGGATGCCCCCTCTGACCACTATCCGGCAGGGCGCGCGGTCGCGCATGGGCTGAGCGGGTTGGGCCCGGCGGGCGAAAAACCGGGGGATTCGAACCCGGATGGACGTGTCCGGTTTGACTCTGCCGACGTGGGCCCGCACGCTCCCGGAGGTGACGACCAATCAGATCCTCGTCGGCGTGGGCCTGACCGTGCTGCTCGCCGTCGGGTCGCAGATTCTGGCGGGTCGGCTGCGCATCCCGGCGCTCATCGTCCTGCTGCCGGTCGGATTCGCCGGCGGCGCGCTGTTCGACGACCTGAACCCGCAGCGGATGCTCGGCGCGGCGTTCTCGCCCCTGGTGTCGCTCGCGGTCGCGGTGATCCTCTACGACGCCGGCCTCGGGCTGGACCTTCGGAAGCTGAAGGGCCACACCCGGCGCGTCGTCGTCCGGCTGATCTGGGTCGGCGTCCTGCTCAGCTGGCTGGCCGGGACGGCCCTCGCGATTCCGCTGCTGGGGATGGACCGGGGGTCGGCCCTGATGCTCGGCGCGATCCTGGTGGTGTCCGGGCCGACGGTGGTCGGGCCGCTGCTCGGCTTCGTGCGGCCCAAGGACCGGCTGCAGCACATCCTGGTGTGGGAGGGCTCGCTGATCGACCCGGTCGGCGGCATCCTGGGCGCGCTCGTCTTCCATCTGGTCGACGCCGGCACCGGGCACCGGTTCGGCACCGGCGCGCTGAAGTTCCTCGGCAGTGTGGGGATCGGGCTGCTCGGGGGCGTCGTCGGGGCCGCCGTGCTGTGGCTGCTGTTCCGGTTCGTGCGGCTCGGCGCGGTGATCGGCACCACGGCGCAACTCGCCGCGGTGATCGGGGTGGCGGCCTTCTGCGACGCGCTGCGCGACGACACCGGGCTGATCGCCGCCGTGGTGATGGGCCTGGCCGTGGCCAACCTGATGAGCTTCGGCGTGCCGGCCCGGCGGGTGTTCTTCGAGACCCTGGTCAGCCTGATCCTCGGCCTGCTCTTCATCTCGATCTCGGCCACCGTGACTCCGCAGTCGCTGAGTCATGTGGCCCTTCCCGCGCTGGCCCTGGCCGCCGTCCTGGTGGTCGTCGTCAGGCCGATGGTCGCTCTGCTCTCGACCCTCGGCACGGACCTGTCCCGGGGTGAGCGGGGCTTCGTCGGGTGGATGGCGCCGCGCGGCATCGTCGCGGCGGCGACCGCGTCGACGTTCTCCGCCAGCCTGGTGGCGAAGGGGATCGGCGGCGCCACCAAGATCCTGCCGGCCACCTTCGTGGTCATCGTCGCGACCGTGACGCTGTACGGGTTCACCGCCGCGGTGGTCGCGCGGCGCCTCGGTGTGGTGCGGCCGTCGCGCTCCCGCCCGCTGCTGGTCGGCGGTGAGCCGTGGGTGGTGGAGCTGGGGCTGGCGCTGCGGTCGGCGGGTCTCGAGGTGCTGATGTGGGCGGGTCTGGAGGAGCAGCGCGAGCGGATCGGTAAGGTCGGCCTGGAGCTGGCGCCGGGGGAACTGCTGGCCGCCGCCACCGGGGAGGGGGCCGAACTGGAGGGCATCACCTCGGTGTTCCTGCTCACGGCCGAGGACGACTTCAACGCCCTGGCGGCGGCCGTGCTGCGGGGGAGCTTGGAGGGGTCGGTGCACCGGGTCGGGGCGCCGCGCGAGAGCGTCGGCGTGGTCGCCCCGTTCCTCGGCGGCGAGGTGCTGTTCGGCACGGAGCTCACCGGGGCGGCGCTGGCCGGCCGGTACCAGGGCGGCGCGGCCGTGGTGGCCCGGCCGGCCGGCCAGCAGGTGCCGGCCCGCTGGGAGACGCTCTTCGTGGTGCGGGGGGATGGCCGGCTGGAGCCGGTCACCCAGGCGCACCGCCCGGTGCCGGGGGAGGGGGACACCGTCGTCCTGCTCTCCCCTTCGCGAGTTACGCCCGGTTGAGGCAGCAGACCCGGCTGATCTGCTGGGCGGCCAGCAGTTCCCGCTCCGCCTCCCGGTAGGCGGCCAGCCGGATCAGCGTCTGGGCCAGGGCCACCCGGACCCGGGCCTCGCCGCTCCGGTCGCCGAGGCGGCGCACCGCCGCCAGTGCCGCGCGCAGCGCGTCCGCCAGGTCGTCCAGCGCGGTCTCGCCGACCCCGCCTCCGACCCCGACGGCGTCCCCGTCCCCGAGCCCCGCGGGTGGGGCCGGCGGGCCGCTCAGCAGGGTGGGGTCGCCGGTCAGGATCCGGTGATGCAACTCCCTTACGGCCGTGGAGGGTTCGACCCCGAGCTCGGCGCGCAGCTCGCGGCGCAGCTGCTGGAAGGCGGCCAGCGCGTCGGCCTGCCGGCCGGCGCCGTACAGGGCGTGCATCAGGTGGCCGTGCAGGTTCTCGGCCCACGGGTGGCGGCGGACCATCGGGCCGAGGTCGGCAATGACCTGGCCGTAGGCGTGCAGTCGCAGCCTCGCCTCGGCGAGCTGTTCGACCGCCTGGAGACGTGCCTCGGACAGCCGATCCGCGCCGGCGGCCTGCCGGGCGCAGGCCCGCAGGCCGACCAGCGGCTCGCCCTGCCACAGGGCCAGCCCCCGGGCCAGCTCCTCGGCCGCCCGGGCCCAGTCGCCGTCCGCCAGTGCCGCCCTACCGCGCCGGGCGGCGTCCTCGAAGTCGTGCAGGTCCAGTTCCCCGGGTCGGACCTCGATCAGGTAGCCGTCCAGCGAGCGCCGGATCCGGGCGGCCCCGCCGTCGCCGAGCAGTCGGCGCAGCCGCATCACGTGGTTGTGCAGTGAGGCCGTGGCCGTGGCCGGCGGCCGCTCGCCCCACAGGGCGGCGACCAACTGCCCGTCCGGCACCGTCCGTCCGGCCTCGGCGAGCAGGACCGCCAGCAGGCTGCGAGTCATCGGCGCCCCGGCGGACAACTTCCCTTCTTGACAGGTCACTGTCACCGGCCCCAGCAGTGTGAACCTCATATCCGTACCCCCGTACGTTCATGCGCCAGCAGCACCACAGTGCCTTGCGGATCCTAGCGAACCGGCGAAAACGCAGGTGACAAGGGGTGGTTAGCACACCGTTACGGGCTGGTGAGTGGGTCGTACCAAGATCTTCCCAAGTCGGGTGAGCGGGCCGCGTCCGGGGACGCAGCCGGTGGACCGGCGCGCCGCGGTGACCCCGCCGCGGCAGTCACTTCCCCAGGGAAACCCTTTGAAAACACGAAACAGAGCGCGCGTACCCATAGCGCTGCTCGGGACGGCGGCCGTACTGGCCGCCTTCGCCCCGGCCGGTCCGGCCTGGGCGAAGACCTCGGACGGCCCGACGGCCGTCCCCGCGGCCGCCGGGCCCGACACCGTGGCGGCGGCTGACCGGGCCGGCGTGCTCGGCAAGGACTGGCAGCACTCCACCGACCGCGCGTGGACCACCTCGGGCGACGCGACCGGATTCCACCTGCTGGTGGCGGATGCCAAGGCCGGCTACACCTGGCGCACGGTGGCCACCCTGGCCGAGCCGGGCCTGGAGACCGACCAGTGGATCGGCAACGCCTGTGTGACCGGTTCGGGCAAGCGCGCGGTCGTCGTCTACGCGCCGCGGTCCTTCACCGACAGCCAGGACCTCTTCGACCGGGGCGGCTTCACCGCCGTGGTCGACCTGGACACCGGGGCGGTCACCAAGCTGCCCGTCAACGCGAGCCTGGCCTACTTCGACCCCGGCTGCGGAGCCGGTGAGACCGCGGTGGTGACCCAGGCCGCCGAGGACGGCACCGGCGCCCAGACCCAGCTGCAGACCGTGGACGCGGCCGCCGGCAAGGTGACAGCCACGGCCACGGTGGACGGGCAGGCCACCTCGGCGGTCCCGGTCGGCGACCGGATCGTCGCGGCGGCCGGGCACCAGCTGCTCGGCATCGCGTCCAACGGGACGGCGACCGCGCTGGCCACCACCAGCGGCACCGCGCTGCGCCTGCACCCGGACGCGGGAGGCGGGGTGAGCTACCTCGACCCGCAGGGCAGTGACGTGACGGCCCGGCAGCTGTCGGCCGGCGACAAGGTCAGCACGCTGGCGCACGGCAAACTCGGGCAGCTGGGGCTGACCGCGGGTGCGCACGGGCAGGTCTTCGTGACCGGGCAGGCGGACTCGGTTGCGAAGCTGCCGTCCGGTCTGAGCCGTAGTCAGGCCCCGGCCCAGGCCCAACTGTCCACCGAGGGAGGGCTGGTGATCAACCAGGCCGCTCCGCTGTCGCTGGCAGCCAAGGTGTCGGATCCGCTGAGCGCACCGGCGGCCGGGGCGCAGCCGGTGCAGATCGCGGCAACCTCGGCGGCCACCGGCAAGGCGGTCAGCTTCACGGTGCCGACGACCGACGCGGTCTCCGGCGGCGCGGGAGCCGCTCCCTCGCCGCTGCTGCCCTATATCGCGGGCGGTGCCCCGGTCGCGGACCGGGCCGCCAAGGCGCTCGCACAGAGCCAGAGTTCAGGCCAGAGCGCGGCCCAGAGCCAGAGTTCAGGCCAGAGCGCGGCGAAGGCCGCCGCCCTCAGCCCGGCGAACGACCCGGTCGACCAGGACCGCTACTGCTCGGTGCCGCGCAACGACCCGGGCAGCATGGTCTACCAGCCCACCCCCAACCAGGTGGAGTGGGCCGCCGACATGGCGATCCGAGGCCTGCTGACCTCGCCCAACATCAGCCGCCCGGCCAACTGGCACCAGTCCGGCCTGCCCGCCTGGTCCCCGCAGACCATGTTCCCGCCGGTGACGCTGACCACCGGCGGCCGGATCCCGGCCCAGGTGCTGCTCGGCATCCTGGCCCAGGAGTCCAACCTGTGGCAGGCCTCCTCGCACGCGGAACCCGGTGAGTACGGCAACCCGCTGGTCGGCAACTTCTACGGGGTCAACATCTACCCCGGCACCAAGGGGTACGACGCCACCAAGATCTGGAAGATCAACTGGGACGGCGCGGACTGCGGCTACGGCATCGGCCAGGCCACCGACGGGATGCGGATCGCCGGCCACGCCAAGCCCGGTGAGGCCCTGCTGCCCGCCAACTCGCAGCGCGCGGTGGCGCTGGACTACGCGACCGGGATCGCCTACTCCGCCGAGATCCTGGCGGAGAAGTGGAACGAGCTGCACCAGCCCGGCAACACCGTCACGCTCAACAACGACGACCCCGCGCGCCCGGAGAACTGGTTCGCCGCCGTCTGGGACTACAACGAAGGCTTCAACTTCCCCGGCGCCGGCGCCGCGAACTGGGGCCTGGGCTGGGCCAACAACCCGGCCAACCCCGACTACCCGGCCGACCGGCCCGCCTTCCTGGACAACAACCAGTACTCGGAGGCCGCGCACCCGCAGTACTGGTCCTACGAGGAGAAGGTGATGGGATGGGGTGCCTTCCCCATCGACACCGGCCGCTCCTACGACGACAACGGTGTGCAGAACAGCGGCAACACGCACGGCTACTCGGCGGCCTACTGGTCCACCGCGGCCAACCGGACGCAGGCGATCCTGCCGCCGCTGGGCACCTTCTGCAACGCCTCCAACGGCTGTGACCCGAACCACCTGACGAAATGCGCCACGCCCGGCTGCTACACCCCGTACTGGTACCACCAGTCCTCCACCGTCTGGAAGAACTGCGCGCTGACCGGCGCCTCGCTGACGCTCAACCAGTGCGGCACCGAGTACCTCACGTACAAGACGGTGCGGCCCGAGCCCGGCAACGCCGATCCGCACCCGGGACCGTGCGACACCGCCGGACTGCCGAGCAACGCGGTGATCGTCGACGAGCTCGCGGACAGCGTGCCGCGCACCCGCTGCGCCACCCGGGGCTGGACCAGCAAGGGCAGCTTCAGCTGGAGCTTCGGTGCGGACGAGAGCAACCACTACGAGGCCAAGGAGGATCTCCAGCAGATCGCCGGCGGCTTCGGCTCGCACTACTGGTTCTCGCACGGCCGCCAGCCCGGTGACTGGAACGACCTGCTGAAGACCACCGGCACCTGGACACCGGTGCTGACGAGCGGGCTGTACCAGGTCGAGGCCTACATGCCGTACCTGGGCAACAAGACCAAGTCCGCGCACTACCAGGTGACCACCCAGAGCGGTCAGGTCTACGACCGGGTGGTGGACCAGAGCGCGGCGATGAACGGCTGGGTCACCGTCGGGTACTTCCCGCTCGGGACCAACGCCAAGGTGGTGCTCACCAACACCACCGACGACACCACCTCGGGTGACACCACGGTGGCCTACAACGCGCTGGCGTTCGTCCCGTACGCCGGGAAGTACGTGCACCGGACGCTGACCGCGGCCTCCGTCTTCGATCCGAACCAGAGCCTGGACAGCAACATCCCGACCGTGATCGACACCCCGCTGCGCGACATGACCACGCTCTACAACTGGGCGATGGAGTGGACCAAGGGCGGCAACGACTGGGACAACCCGGGCTTCAGCCACAACGGCATCCTGGCCAGCCCGCCCTGCCCGGACAAGCAGCACATGGGCCTGAACTGCGCGGGCCCGGCCACCCAGGCCGCCGCCCAGGCCTGGTACAACCAGCTGGTGGCCGGCGGGCACACGCCCACCGCCGACGGCTCGGCGCCGGCGATGTCCGAGCCGGTGTGGATGGGCATGGCCAACCCGCGCCCCGACCCCGCCAAGACGCCGGCCGCGGCCTTCAGCGACCGCAACTCCTACAAGATCAAGTCCGACCTCGACGTCACCTTCGTGGTGGGCGGCGACGGCAAGATCGTCCCGGGCACCCAGCACGTCGACGGCGACACCCTGGTCGGCAACGCGCACCTGCCGAGCTTCGTGGTCAACCTGATCAAGGCGGTCAGCTCCGACTACGGCATCGCGGCCCCGGACCTGCGCTACAACGAGATCGACGCCTACCAGTACAGCGGCGGCAAGACCACCGCGGTCGACCCGCTCGCCGACGGCATCGTGCCCGGCCAGGCGTACCTGCCGCACCTACAGGGAGCCGACATCGACTCCACCGGCACGTGCGCGGAGGTCCGCTACGTGGGCGGAGGTGTGCACGGCTACCGGTCGATGACCGCCCAGCCCAGCACCGACGCCAACTTCCACGCGTGGCTGAACACGGTGGAGGCCGACCCGCGGGTGGAGAGCGGCCTGGGCAACGCGCTGGGCGACATCTACTCGATGTTCTTCAAGAACTCCGGCCCGGACGGCACCAACACCTTCGGCGCCACCATCGGCAACGCGCCGCCGATCTGGCACAGCATCAGCGCGGACTTCTGCGCCGACGGCACGGTCAAGACCACCCAGCAGCACTCGGACGGCGACATGACCCCGGTGGACAGCATCGTCTACCAGAGCTACATGCCCGACCTGTACCTCTACCTGGACGGCAAGCTCGTCGACGGCGCCGGGCACCCGACCAGCCAGCCGATCCACAAGGGCGACTGGAAGGACTTCTCCAACATCCCCGGCGTGAACAGCGACGCGGGCAACGCCTACGGCCAGTGCGACAACTCGCAGCGCGGCAGCGGCGGGAACCCGTGGAACATCGGCATCCCGTTCCCGGTGATCGGCAACGCCCCCGGCGACATCCCCAGCCACGTCGTGCACTGCGACGACCCGCTGACCCCCTTCAACACCACCTACACCCCCTGACCAGGAGGAGAACCCCCATGATCAAGCGCCTCGCGGCCATGCTCTCGCCGCTCGTCCTCGCCGGCGGCATGCTGATCGCCTTCCCCGGCACCAGCCAGGCCGCCACCGACTGCGCCGGGCTGACGCACATCTCCTACGCCGAGCGGTTCAACGACAGCAAGGGTGTGCCGATGGCCACCCTGTACATCTACAACAAGACCTCGGCCGTGATGTCGGACGAGCCGGCCTGCGCGATCCTCTACTCGGAGGGCGCGTACTACGGCCAGGCCAAGTACATGAGCATCACCATCTGCGACAACTACACCGGCGACCCCTGCGTCACCAACCGGGGCACTTTCAAGGACTTCGCGGGCCCGGTGGTGCAGAAGCGCGGTGGCTGCAGCACGGTGACCTACGAGATGAAGAACTCCAAGGGCGTGGTGATCGTCAAGGGGAGCGCCGGGGACCCCTGCGACTGACGCTCCGTTGGCGTATGACAGCTGGCGTATGACGGCGCCCCGCCCCATCCGGGCGGGGCGCCGTCGTACGCCGGGCCGCTACTACTCCCCGGTCAGCCGCCGGGGGTGTTCTCGCCCTGGGTGCAGGCGACATAGAGGGTGAGGTTCGCCGGCTCGTACCGCTTGTGGTCCTCGCTCTGCTGGAACTTGCGGACCGAGACGATCCAGCCGCTGGCGTCGGCGTTGGGCCGGCTCTCCAGCAGGTCGGCCGGCAGCGGGGCGAGGGTGTGGCCGGGCTGCGCGGTCAGGGCGTAGCCGCCGCTGAGGACGCTCTCCTCGGGCGGGCACATCAGCGTGTGCTGGCTGCCGTCGGCCCCGTTCGGGATGACGTCGCCCGTCACGGTCTGCGGCTGGACGGCGCCTCGGGTGGCGGCCGCCGCGCTGGTCGCGCCGGCGGTGCCGACGGTCAGCAGGGCTGTGGCCAGTGCGGCGGCGACCGCTGCGGTACGGATTCTGGACATAGGGGTGCTCCTTCGGTTCGCGCCCGGGTTTCGGCCATCACAGCACGGTCGGCCGCGTTCACCGCAGAGACACGCACGGTGACAGCGTGTCGCGTGGTTCTGAAGCAGCTTCGGCAGTGTCGGCACACGAACTGCTACGGAGAGTGTTGTAGTGGCTGCATAAACCCGTCGGTCGCGCGGCGGGCCGACCTGCCCGCCGCGCGCCGGACCCCCTAGGAGTGCCGATGACACGCAGACCACTGTCGGGACTGCTGGCGGCCTGCGCCGCAGCCCTGGTACTGGCAACCACCACCGTTTCGGCCACGCCCCTGCCCGCCCCGCTCACCGCCGACCGCTTCGGGGACACCGGCGGCCTGCGGATCACCGACGAGCAGGTGCGGGCCGAACTGCGTCCCGGCGAGGTCGAGGCGTTCGGCCGCCCGGCCGCCGAGTCGATGGCGCGCGACCGGCTCGGTCTGCGGGCCGTGCAGACCGACTATCCGCAGACCACCAGGACCAACCGGTTCAACGCGCTGACCGCCTCGCAGGCGCAGCTCAACGCGGCCTTCGACCCCGCGGTCGCGGGCAAGTTCACGGACTACTTCCCCACACCGGAGTTCGGGGCGCACATCGCGCTGCTGCCCACCGGCAAGATCCTCGCGTTCTCCTTCGAGAGCGTCGAGGACAACCCGCAGAAGGAGACCGCGCCCACCGATGTCATCGGCCACCAGAACGCCGGCCGCGCCTACCTGTGGGACCCGTCGAAGGGCAGCGGCCCCGCGGCGTTCAAGGCGGTCCCGCCGCCGGTCGTCGACATGCCGGACGGGACGGGCGAGCCGCGCCCGGCGCCGTTCTTCTGCGCCGGCCACTCCTACCTGTCCAACGGCATGGTCGGCGTCTTCGGCGGCAACCTGGGCGGCAACGGCGGCACCGGCGCCAAGCTCGCCCTGGTCTTCGACCCGTGGACGGAGACCTGGCACCAGCAGCAGGACCTGGCGGTCGGGCGCTGGTACCCGTCCGTGGTCACCGGCGCCGACGGCCGGCTGCTGATCATGTCCGGCCAGTCCGAACTGGGTTGGGGCACTCCGACCCCGCTCATCGAGCGCTTCCCCGCCAAGGGCGTCGACCTCTCCTACACGCCCGGCAGCGTCCCGGACGGCCTCCCGTCGGACCAGTGGAAGACGGACGCCCCATACCGGATGGACTACCCGCACCTCTTCTCGCTGCGGGACGGCAAGGTCTACGGCTTCGGCCGCGACGCCGACCAGCAGTGGACGTTCAACCCCGCCGACGAGTCCCGCGGCAAGCTGCCGGACCGCCCCGACGGCGGACTGCGCAACTACGGCTCCGCCGTCGCCCTGCCGGGCGGCAGCGCCGGCCCCGACTCGGTCCTGATCCTGGGCGGCAACCGCAACGACCGCAACACCTACCGCTTCTCCAACGGCACTTGGACCACCGACACCCAGCGGGCCTTCGGCCGGACCCAGGACGACACGCTGATCCTGCCGAACGGCAACCTGTTCACCGTCAACGGCTCCTACGACATCCGCGACTACGGCAACGGCCCCTACAACCCCAACGCCGACCTCAAGTACCGCCAGACCGAGCTGCGCGACGCCCAGGGCCGCTGGACCCTCGGCCCGGTCCAGCGCCTGCCGCGCGGCTACCACTCCAACGCCGTCCTGCTGCCGGACGGGCGGATCATGGTCACCGGCGACGAACTCCAGCAGATCGCCAACAACCCCGACATCAAGTCGGGCATGAACGGCACCATCGAGATCTACGAACCCCCCTACCTGCACCAGGGCCCGCGCCCGGTGCTCAGCAAGGCGCCCACCCGCGCGCTGGACTACAACTCGAGCTTCAAGGTCAGCAGCAGCACGGCGTCCCAGGTCAGCCGCGCCGTGCTGGTCGCGCCCATCACCTCCACCCACTCGGTGGACACCAGCCAGCGGCACCTGGAGCTTCAGATCACCGGCCGCTCGGGCGACCGGCTGGAGTTGAAGACGCCGCCGTCGGCGCAGGCGGCGCCGCCCGGCTACTACATGCTCTTCCTGCTGGACGCCGCCGGCGTTCCCAGTGAGGCCAAGTTCGTTCACATCGCCCCGGGTTCCTGACCGCGCCCCCGACCCCCTCGTGACCCCTCGGGCAGCCTGCCCGAGGGGTCGCGTCATGCCGCCCTACGGGTACTGGCCGGGTGATCCGTCGGTATGCCAAGCTCTGCCCATGAACTTAGTCTCCGTGGGTTTCATCGGGCTGGGCGTCATGGGCGAGCCGATGGCGCTCAATCTGCTGAAGGCCGGCACCCCGCTGCTGGTCTGGAACCGCACCACCGCCAAGACCCGCACCCTGGCGGCCGCCGGCGCCGAGGTGGCCCCCGACGCGGCGAGCGTGTTCGCCCGCAGCGAGGTCGTCATCCTGATGCTGCTCGACGACCCGGGCGTGGACGCCGTCCTCGGCCGCGGCACGCCGGCCTTCGCCGAGCGCGTCGCCGACCGCACGATCGTCAACATGGGGACGTTCGCGCCGACTTACTCCCAGGAGCTGGCGGCGCAGGTCCGCGCCGCCGGCGGCCGCTACGTCGAGGCGCCGGTCTCCGGATCGAGCACCCAGGCCGCCGCCGGCGAGTTGGTCGGGCTGCTGGCCGGGGAGCCGGAGGTCGTCGCGGCGGTGCGCCCGCTGCTCGAACCGCTGTGCCGCGAGCTCAACTTCTGCGGGCCGGTGCCCAACGGCCTGCTGATGAAGCTGGCGGTCAACACCTTCCTGATCACCCAAGTGACCGGGCTGGCCGAGTCGTTCCAGTTCGCGCGCCGCCAGGGGCTCGATCTCGACCAGCTGGTCTCGGTGCTCGGCGCGGGGCCGCTGGCGAGCCCGACGATGCGGCTGAAGGCGCCCAAGCTGGCCGACGAGGACTTCTCGGTCCAGGCGTCGATCACCGACTCCCAGAAGGTCGCCCGGCTGATCACCGACGCCGCCGCCACGGCCGGCATCGCCGCCCCACTGCTCGACGTCTGCCGAGCGCTCTTCGCCGAGACCGGCCAACTCGGCTACGCGGACGCTGACATGGCCGCCGTCGTCAAGGCCATCGAGGCCCGCGGCCGGGCCGCCGACGGCCCGGCCGATCGCTGAGGCGCCGGGCCGGGTGGGGCGGCGGGGTCAGCGCCAGCGGGCGAGGAGTTCCTCGTCGAGCAGCTGCGCCTGGCCGTTCCCCACCGACCAGTCCGCCGACCCGTTCTCGGTCAGCACCACGAACACGTCCTGCGGCCGCACCCCGACCGCGGCGGCTTCCTCGGCGATGCGTGCGTAGAGCCGCTGCTTGAGCTGCGCGTCGCGGCCGGCGCGGAGCGTGATCTGGACGCAGACGACGTCCTGGCGCGGCACATCGAGGTACTCCGGGTCGAACAGCATCGCGTCGGTCGCCAGCACCTCGATGATCTGGAAGCGGTCACCCTCGGGGATCCCAACTTCCTTGACCAGGGCGCGATGTACGGCGTCGGCGATCGGGCGCCGACTCTCGGCGGGGCGGTCGGAGCTGAGCGAGATGCGGACAAGGGGCATGTCGGTCCTCCTGGCTTTCGAATCGATAGCCAGGAGGTTAGCAAAGCTGGCTTCGTCTTTGAAAGGCAGTTAGAGTGGCGCCGTGCAGTGGAGCGAACAGGACATCAGCAACTGCGGCATCGGCCGAGCGCTTGAGGTGGTCGGCCGCCCCTGGGCCCTGTTGATCGTCCGTGAGGTGTCCCGGGGGCTGGGCCGCTTCGATGAGATCCAGCGCCATCTGGCGGTCTCGGCCGCAGTGCTGTCGCGTCGGCTCGACGAACTGGTCGAGTCGCAGCTGCTGGCCCGCGTCCCCTACCAGGAGGCTGGCCGGCGCACCCGCTACAGCTATCAACTCACGTCGCGCGGCGTGGAGTTGTACCCGATCCTGCTCTCACTCAAGGAGTGGGGAGACCGTCACCGCGCGGACCCCGCCGGCCCGGCGACGGTACATCGGCACGCCGATTGCGGCGGCGATGTGCACGTGGCGCTCGTCTGCGACCGGGGCCACCAGGTGACCGGGCTGGCCGAGGTCGACCTGCGCAGCGGTCCGGGAGCCCGCCCCAGGCCGTAGGAGTCGGGCGACGCAGTCCCAGACGGGCCCACGCAGTCCCCCTACCGGATGACCGGCATCTGCCCGGAGCGCCAGTCGCTGAGCCGCTTTCGGATGCTCGCCACCATGGGCAGGCCGTCCGTCTCTACTGGCGAGAACCAGGCCACCTCGTGCGACTCGTCCGATACCCGCAGCGTCCCACCAGTCGGTCGGCCCAGCAGGCAGATCGAGAACTCCTGGCGCACCTCGCCGTCGTCATAGGCGAAGACGTGGCCCGGGTCCGTGTAGGTCCCTACGATCCCGACGATCTCGACGTCGATGCCGGTCTCCTCCAGAGTCTCCCGGACACCGCAATCGGCCAGGGACTCACCCAGCTCCATCTTGCCGCCGGGCAGTGCCCACATCCCGTTGTCCGTGCGCCGTTGCAGCAGCACCTGGCCGTGCCCGTTGACGACAACCACCGATGCCGCCGGGACAAGGCTGTTCGCCTCAGGCGCCTGCGGGTCGTTCTCGTAGTCACGCCTCGACATGATCAATCTCCCATACGTTGCGGCCCCGGCTCCAGAGCTCCTCGACATGCTCGGCGAAGCGGTAGCGCGGGAGGGCGATCAGGGCAGCGGAGAACTCGGGGGTGTCGGGCGCGCCGCGATCGTAGGAGGTGACGCTGAGAATCCTGCTCACACCGCCGACCGGTAGAAGATCTTCCCCGGGTGGGGCCGCACGCCGAGTGCCTCGTACAGTTCCAGCGCCGGCGGGTTCTCCCGGTCAGCCGTCCACTCCACCCGCGAGCATCCTGCCGCCCGGGCCTCCGCGTGGACCGCTTCCATCAGCTGGCGGGCTACGCCATGGCGGCGATGGCCATCGCGTAAATACAGCTCCTTCAGGTAGAGGCTGGCATCAGCCCCGGCCGCCAGGCCGTAAGAAGCTGACGGACGCCAGGCCGACGACCACCTCGCCGTCGCGGGCGAGTAGCACCGTCGCGGCCGGCCGCGAACCGAACAGCGCGGACCGGACCTGTTCGACCGGCGGCGGCGTGTTCGTCCCGCCGTAGTACTCCTCGACCCGCGTCTCGTGCTCCGGCTTGGACCCGGAGGCCTCATCGACCCGGGCGCCCTTGTACGTCAGGACGGTGCGGGTATCGGTCGCGCCGTGGACGGTGCGGATCCGCAGCTCGCGGTCAGCGCTGGTGAGAGCGCCGACCGGGAGGTCGTAGTAGGTGTCCTGGTAGACCTCGGGGCGCCCGGGGCCGTAGGCCTCCTCCAGTCGGGCCATCACGTCTTCGGGGTTCTGCACCCGGGCCTTGAGCTCGGCCTCGATCGCCACTGCATCTCCTATCGTCAGATGACGCGTTCGCTCTCTTCGGCAACACCTGGTGGTCAGGGCCTTCGGCTGGCGTCCTCCGGGCTGGTGTCCCTCAGTCGGTGCGGTCCCAGGTAGTAGGAAAGCGCTGTGAGTGACGGCCCGTCGGGGATTTCACCGCTGGTCAACAGGCACACGACCTCGGCCTGCGGCAGCCACTCCACCCGGGTGGCCTCGCTGCGGTCGGTAGGGGCGCCGATCAGCTTGCAGCCAGTGGCATGGAAGCACTGGAACCGCATGGTGGAGATCCCCGACAGGGCGTCATATTCGATCAGCGGGACCACGCTGCTCGGCCGCCAGCCGGTCTCTTCCTCGATCTCCCGGCTGATCGCGAGCGCCGGATCCTCGCCGGGCTCCGCCCAGCCAGCCGGCACCTCCCAGCCCCAGCGTCCGGTGATGAAGCGGTGTCGGTACAGCAGGAGGAATTCGCCGTCCTCGTTCGTGACGACCGAGGTCACCGACGGCTTCGGCATCGTGACCACATGATGGTCGACCCGGCCGACACCCGGGATCTCGACGACGTCCAGCCACACCTCGACCCACGGACTGTCGTAGACGCGGCGTCGCCCGTAGCTGTGCCACTCCACGGGGGCCTCCTCATGCGCGTACGAGCTGGCGTTCTGAGGGATGTCGGGCACGCCGCGGTTGCAGGGGACGGCGCCGACGATATCCAGCAGACGCTACCCGCTGTGGCCACTCCGTCTCGGCACTTCGCCGTTTCAGTCCCGCTTCATGCTCCAGCACGGCATCCTGATGCCGCAACCAGCAGAGAGGGAGGGCACGATGAAGCTCAAGTTCCTCGGCACCACTTCTGAAGACGGCAAGTGTCCGACGTTGTACGAGACTCCGACCGGCGACGTCGTCGTCCAGGGTTACCGCCTTGTGGATGAGGAGGCGCTCAGCCAGCTGCGTGACGTGCTGCCCGGGGAGACCTTCGTGGTGGTCCCCCGTGAACTGCTCACCAAGAACGCCCCCAAGGAGTAGATCGCGTGACCGAGTTCATCACCGACGAGCAGTTCGACCACCTCTTCGGCGACGGGTTCCAACACACCGCATGGCGCCTGGAGAGCAGGGCCACGTACGGATCCGACCGAGACGGTGAAGGGTTCCGGCGCTGGGCCCGCGGCGAGGACCCGCTGACTGATCCGGCGCGCCCGTGGTGCCAGAACATCAGGGCGCAGGTTGAAGCTGGGAAGCGGATCGAGAGGGTGCGGATCGCTGACGATCCGATCTCGGCCGGCCAGGCATACCTGTTGGCCGTCGGATGGGCGAACGTGGCCGCTGGGGAGGACATCAGGCATCTGCCACGCCGACTCGCTGCCGACCTGGGAGTGCCGCTGCGCGACTTCTGGCTGTTCGACTCGCGCATCCTGCTGGAGATGCATTTTGACCAGGCCGACAACTACCTCGGCGCGGAGCTGATCGAGGATGTCGCCGAGGTGGCCAGGGCCTGTCAAATCAGGGACGCGGCATGGCATTACGCGGTCCCCCGCGACGAGTTCGCGAAGACGGTACCGTCGGCAGCGTGAGCACCGACTACCAGCGGGCCCGGACGGCCCTCGGCGCGCGGCTGCGCCAACTCCGTGACGACGCCGGACTGTCCGGCCGCGCGCTGGCCGCCGCCGCCGACTGGCCGCACTCCAAAATCTCGAAACTGGAGACGGGACGGCAGACGGCGACCGAGGCCGACCTCACCGCCTGGGCTGAGCACACCGGCCACCCAACGGTGGCAGCCTCTCTGCACGCGGACCTCCGTGGTCTGGAGACTCAGTACCGATCCTGGAAACGCCGCTTGGCGTCCGGCCATCAGGTTGTCCAACATGAGGCCGGCGCGGAAGAGCGCAGCGCCGGTCTCATCCGGGCCTACGAGCCGAACGTCATCCCGGGCATACTCCAGACGCCGGACTACGCGCGCGCGGTCCTGGCCAGTGGGGCTGTGCTCCACCAGTCTCCGGCGGACACCGAGGACGCAGTCCGTGAGCGGATGCGGCGCCAGGATCTGCTGTACGAGCGCGGTCGCCGGTTCCAGTTCATCCTGTGGGAAGGGTCCCTCCACGCCCAGGTGTGCTCTCGTGAGGCTCTGCGCGCCCAACTCGACCGGCTGACCGGGCTCGTGGGCCTCGACACCGTACAGCTCGGCGTCATCCCCTTCTCGGCCACTCTGCCGCTCACGCTGCGGCACGGATTCTGGATCCACGACGACACGCACGTCACGGTAGAGACGATCAACGCGGCGCTGTGGCTGGACAGCGACCACGACGTGGCGCTCTACGCGCGGGCGTGGGCGATGTACGAGCAGGTCGCCCTTGGGGGCGCCGAGGCGCATCGACTGATCGGACGCGCACGGCACGCCCTCGGGAGTACCTGAGAAGCTTCGCGAAGCACAGGCAGCAGCCCGAGAAGCACGGAGAAACATCGCCGGTCAGCGACGAACCGGTGACTTACGGTGCTGGGCATGGCAGATCTTGCGGTAGCCGTGCCGCAGCCCGCCGCCGGGCTGCCGCACGCAGACACGATCCTGACGTACGACCAGCTACACGAACTGGCATGCGTACGCTGCGGCAGCTCAGAGCCGCCTTTGGTGTCCGCTGGCCACCTGCTCGTGGACGGCCTCGCCTGGGTCGTCGTGGCGTGTGCGGACCACGCCGGGGAGGGGTCCTGATGGGGATCCCTACCGACCGTCGGCACACTGATGTGTATGTGGGGGCCCGGACGTGGCTGGTGGAGCATGGGCTTCACTCGGAGCCGGATGTCTATCTCGGGCATGGGTATGTCGGGTTGTGTCTGCGGGCGTGGCCGGGTGCTTCGGGTGCGCCGCTGCAACTGGCGGTGGAGTGGGCGTTGTTGACGTGGCGGCTGGATGACGTGTTGGACAGCGAGTTGCGGGAGGCGGCGCCGCTGGACGTGGGCGGGTTCGTTGGGCGTCTGGTGGACATGGTGGAGGGGAGTGAGCCGGTCACCCCCGAGGATCATCCCGCTGTGCGGGCGCTTGCTGATCTGGTGGAGCGGACGCGGGAGGTGATGCCGGGGGACTGGTGGGGCCGGTATCGAAAGCATCTGGTTGCTTGGGTCGAGGCGGCGCACGGGAAGTTGGTCGGGTTTGTGCAGCCGGGCCGGGTGCCGACGCTGCGGGAGTACATGGTGATCCGACCGCCGGATGGGGGGATGGTGCTGGCCGCGATGTGGACCGAGCTGGCGCAGCAGGTGGTCACCCCGGACTGGAACAGTCCGTTGGTGCAGTCGTTGTTGGCGGCGTTCTCGGCGTGCGGGTACCTGGCCAATGATTTGGCGGCGGGCTCGGGCGACACATTCACCGCGCTGGATGCGCTGGCCCGCACCGAGGGCTTGCCGCCCGACGCCGCTCGGGAGAAGGTGCGCGAGCAACTGCACGCGGAGGAGCGGCGGTTCTGGTGGCTGCGCTGCGCGCTGCGGGAGTACTCCGACGAGGCGCGCCCGTCGATCGCGCGGGACGGCCTGATCGAGGACACCGCCCGGTTCGCGATGCACCTCGACGCGTTCCGGCACGCGCTGCGCGAGTGGACGGCGGCCAGCTCCCGGTATGTGCCGGCGGCGCGGGAGGGGCGGGAGGCGGTCGCGCACCGGCTGCGCCGGACCGTCGTCGGTCGGCATCAGGAGACTGATGGTGGATGACGCGGGAGGGTCAGTTCGCCGATCTGGCCGGGTTGGACGGCTGGGCCGCGACCAGGCCGGACTCGTAGGCGGCGATCACCGCTTGGGCGCGGTCGCGCACGCTCAGCTTGGCGAAGATGCTGGTGATGTAGTTCTTGACCGTGGAGATGCTGATCTCCAGTGCCCGGGCGATCTCGCCGTTGTCCAGCCCGGTGGCGAGCAGGCGCCACACCTCGACCTCGCGGGGCGTCAGCTCGCCCAGGCTCGGGATCGTAGGAGTCGGGCGCCGGGGCGCGGTGACGTAGGTGGAGATCAGCCGGGTCAGCAGGCGCGGTGCCACGGCGGCCTCGCCGGTGCGCACGATGCGTACCGCGGCGAGGAGTTCCTCCGGGGAGACGTCCTTGGGCAGGAACCCGTAGGCACCCGCGCGCAGCGCGGCGACCACGTACTCGTCCAGGTCGAAGGTGCTCAGCGCCAGCACCCGGCACTCGGGCAGCTCCCGGGCGAGTTGCCCGGTTGCCTCGACCCCGTCGAGGACCGGCATCCGGATGTCCATCACCACGACGTCGGGCCGGTGCCGGCGGGCGAGGCCGACCGCCTGCTCGCCGTTCGAAGCCTCGGCCACCACCTCGAACTCCGGGTCGGGGGCCAGGATCAGTGCCAGGCCACGCCGCACCAGCGGCTGGTCATCCGCGATCAGCACCCTGATCCGCTCCCTGATCCGCTCCGGGGATTGCGTCATGCCAGCAGTTCCTCTCCTTCGACCGGGACCAGCGGCAGGCTGGCCGCCACCCGGAAGCCGCCGCCGTCGAGCCGGCCGGCCACCAGGCTGCCGCCCTGCAGCGCGACGCGCTCCCGCATACCGATCAGACCGTACCCGGACCGGCCCGCGGCCCCGGCGGCCGTCCCCACCGGGTCGCCCGCGCCCGCCGGGGTGCCGGCCCCCGGGCCCGTGCCGTCGTCCCGCACTTCGACGGTGATCCGGTCCGGGCGGTACGTCAGTTGGACGTGCACCTGCGCCCGGCTGGCGTGTTTGCGGGCGTTGGTGAGCGACTCCTGGACGATCCGGTAGACCGCGAGGCCGGTGCTCGGCGGCAGCGGCCGCTCCTCGCCGCGGATGGTGAACTCGGTGGGCAGACCGGCCAGTCGGGACTCCTCGACGATGCGGGCCAGGTCGCCGGTGCCGGGCTGCGGCGCCGCGAGCGCCTCCTCCGGCTCGTCGCCGGCCCGCAGCACGTCGAGCAGTTGGCGCATCTCGCGCAGCGCCATCCGCCCGGAGCCCTCCAGAGTGGTCAGCGCGTCGCGCACCACCTCGGTGTCACCGCCGAGGTTGGCCCTGGCGCCACCGGCCATCAGCTGCATGGTGGTGATGTGGTGGGCCACGATGTCGTGCAACTCCCGGGCTATCCGCCGGCGTTCACTGGCCACCGCACGGTCGGCCAGCAGCCGGCGCCGGATCTCCACCTCGCGCTGGTAGCGGTTGAAGACAACGGCCGCGGTGACGACCAGCGCGGCCGCGATCAGGTAGCCCGACAGATCGCCGACCGGCGGGGGCAGCCGCTGTCCCAGGCCCACGAGCGACAGGGCGCAGCAGGCGAGGGCCGCCACCGCGGTCACCGCGCCGCGCTGCGTACGGGCGACGGTGAACAGGGCGACCACCACGGCGGCGCCGAAGTGGTGGGACACCGGGGAGCTCAGATTCACCGTCAGGCCCAGGGCCAGCACGGCTGCCAGCGAGGTCAGCGGGTGGCGACGCTGGGCGAGCAGCGGCAGGGCCGGGAGCACGAGGAGGATCAGCGCGAGCGGTGAGATCGGCTGGTTCGCGTCCAGGCCGCTGAGCGTGTAGCCGGCCAGGTCCAGGATGACCGCCCCGACGGCCACCCTCGCGTCGTTGCGCGAACAGGACCGCGACCAGGACCGCGACCAGGGCCGGGGCCAGGACCGGGCGTCGGCGGTCGGCGAGCGCGGTGCGAGCGGTCGGCTCGTCGGCATGTGGCAGTCCCCTCGTTAGTCGTCGAATCGCACCATACGACCATCGGCTCCCCGCCCCGGGACCACCAGACCGGACTCATATGCGATCACCACCGCGTGGGTCCGGTTCTGCGCGCCCAGCTTGGTCAGCACGTTCCCGACGTGCGTCTTCACCGTCTCCAGACTGACCGCGAGCGATTGCGCGATCTCCGGGTTGGACAGGCCGGTGGCCATCAACCGCAGCACCTCCTCCTCACGCCCCGTCAGCGCCGCCCGGGGCAGCGCCTCGGCGGAGCCCAGCGGGCGGGCGGCGACCATCCGGCGCAGCGCCGCCGGGAAGAGGATCGCCTCTCCCGCCGCCACCACCCGCACCGCCTGGGCGATCTGGCGGACCGGAAGCCGCTTGAGAACGAACCCGCTGGCCCCCGCGCTGAGCGCGGCGGTGACGTAGTCGTCGTTCTCGAAGGTGGTGATCACCACGACCTTCGGCGGTTCGGGCGACTCGGCCAGCAGCTGCCGGGTGGCCTCGATCCCGTTGCGGCGCGGCATCCGCACATCCATCAGGACCACGTCCGGCCGCAGCCGCCGCGCCCGCTCGACCGCCTCGACGCCGTCGGCGGCCTCCCCGACCACCGCGATCCCAGGCTGCGCCGCGAGCAGGGTGCGCAGACCGCTGCGGGTCACCTCGTCGTCGTCCGCGATCACGAGGGTGACGAGGCTGTCGGCGACGGCTTCGCCCGCGTCGGGGCTGGTCATGCCGGCAACCGTACGGGCAGCCGGACCGCCAACCGCCAGTGCTGCGGCCCGTGCGGGCCGGCCTCGAGCTCACCGTGCAGCAGCCGTACGCGCTCGGCCAGCCCGGGCAGGCCGTGCCCGGACGTCGGGAAGGCAGCCGGGCCCGTCCCCGCGCAGGTGCGGTTGACCACGCTGAGCGCCAGCCCGTCCGAGCCGGCCGCCACCCGGACCTCGATCGGACCGCCCGCCCCGTGCCGCAACGCGTTGGTCAGCCCCTCCTGCAGGATCCGGTACGCCGCCCGGGAGAGCGTCCCCTGGACCTGCGCCAACTCGCCCGACAGCTCCGGCTGCACCACCGCCCCGGCGTGCCGCAGGCGGTCGAGCAGCTCGGGCAGGTCGGCCAGGGTCCGGGTCGGCGCCGTCCCCGACTCCTCCTCGCGCAGCACGCCCAGCACGTAGTCTAGGTCCTCCAGCGCGGCCCGGGTCGACTCCTCGATGCTGCGCAGGGCGGCCCGCGCCGCCACCGGGTCGGCCGAGAGCACCTCGCCGGCCACCGCGGCCTGGATCGTGGCCGCTGTCAGCGTGTGCCCGATCGAGTCGTGCAACTCGTGGGCCAGCCGGTTGCGTTCGGCCAGCAGCTGCTCCCGCTGGGCCGCCAGCGCGAGCCGCTCGGCGGACGAGGGCCCCAACAGCCTTGGCGCCAGCCAGCGCAGAGCGTTCGCCACCGCCGCACACACCGCCGGCAGCAGTAGCAGGCAGGCGAGCGCCACCACCCAGCTCCAGCCGCCCGTCACCCGCACCGTCGAGCCGAACAGAGTCACCCGCCCCTCGGCGCCGGTCCAATCCCCGGGCAGGGCCAGGCCCGCGCCGAGCAGCAGCACGCTCACCAGGCCGGCCGTCCACCCGAGTGCCACGTGCAGCAGCAGCCACAGCGGTGTCCGCCAGCGGTCGGCACCGGACGGCGCTGCGGACGGCGCAGCGGGGGCCGGTGCGGCAGGGGCTGGAGCGGCGGGCACGGGATCCGGCAGCGGCACCCTCAGCAGTCGACGGGCGCAGGTGATCAGCACCCGCCGGGTGGTGCGGGCCTGCCCGAGCACGGCGATCAGTGCCGCCCAGACCAGCAGGGTCAGCACAGCCTGAACTCCGTACGGAGCCGATCGCCGGAGCAGCAGCGACGGCAGCATGGCGAACGGCAGCAGCGGAAAGCTCACCAGCGCGCCGCAGGAGGCGAACAGTGCACCCGTGTACGTGGAGCCGCGCAGCAGCGGCCGGATTCCCCTGATCATGATCGTCAGTATGACCGGGCAGCTCATCGGCGGCCTCCCCCGATCGGGGGAGCGTTTTCTCCCGCCTCCCACCTTCCCGCGATGCGCACACCCCACGGTGGTCGGCGCGATCGCTCATCGGTTTGTGTGCGTCGATCATGTTCGTCACCGTGTCGCTGACCGTTCATCAGATGGTGCGAACTCGCGGTTGTCAGCTGGTTGGGCCAGATGGGCGTGTATACGCTCGACCGCGTCGTCCGAAAGGGGCGGCACCCGTTGCGTGTTGCACGCGCCCAGGCGGTTCCGGCCGGCATGCGCCGGCACGGATCACGCTCGGGCGGTTCCCATGGGAGTGGACATGAGTTCTGTACGTCGTAAGACCGTCGCGGTGATGGCCGCGGCTCTGGCATCGCTGGGCGCGGGGAGTGGTGTCGCCGCGTCTGCGACCACCCCGTCGTCCGCGTCCTGCAGCAGCGGGGTGGAATGCCCCAGCCTGAAGCCGACCAGGCTGACGGCCAGCCAGGCCACCTTGAATGTCACCCAGATGCAACTGGAGAACATCAGCGCGATGGCGGCCGACGCGGTGACCGGGGAGCCCATCCGCGGTGCGAAGATCGTGTTCGCCACCATGGGCGGCCGGACCCTGGGGATGGCCTACACCGACGACTCCGGCATCGCCGCGATCGCCGCTCCGGAGGACTTGGGCCCCGGAACGCTCCAGGAGTTGCTGGGCGGCTACGAGGCCGCGCTGGTCGGCGACGGCGTCCACGCCCCGGTCGGGGCCCATGGCGCGATCACCGTCGGCACCGACCAGGGCCCCGGTGTCCCGAACGAGCCGTGCGCCGTCTGCAGTGACCGCGGGCTCAAGCAGGACGTGGTCCCGGTCGACTGGAGCCGGTGAGGATGCGGGTCTTCCGCCGCCGGTCCGGGCCGGCTGACCATGTCGTCCCGGTCCGGCGTTCGGCCTGCGCGCAGGAGAACGGCGCGGTGGAGAACGGCGCGGTGGCCGCGGTCGGCGCGGTCAACGGCTACGCGATCCTGGAGACCGTGGCCGCGCTGCCCGTCAGTACCTGGCGCTACCTCTGGGAGCCCGAGGACGTGCGGCACCTCGGGCCGATGGCCCAGGACTGGCAGGCCGCCTTCGGCTTCAACCAGGACGACACCAGGATCCCCGTCGTCGACGGCCTCGGCGTCACCCTGGTGTGCGTCCAGGCACTGCACCGCCGCGTGGAGGAACTCACGGCCGAGGTCGATCGCCTGCGCGAAGCCGCGAGCACCGGGGGAGCAGGGGGAGCCGGGGCAGTCGGACCTGCGGAACACGAGCCCGCGATCCAGGAGGCAGGACACCGATGACGACAAGGCAGGACACCGTGGCACGACACGACACCGTGACGGGACCGCCCGAGGCGGTGGACCAGCGGTCGCCGCTGTCCAAGGACGCGATCTGGCGGCTCCCGGTGACGGTCTGCCGGATCACCGGGTTCCTGGGCGAGCAGACGGCCGGCGCCCTGCTGGAGCGCGCCATCGCCGCCGCCGGCGACACCCTGAAGCCCTCCCTGATCCGAGACCGGGAGCTGGACCCCGACATCCGCCGCTCCCGCTCGTGCCAGGACTTCGCCGTGCCCGAGTTGCTGGTAGCCATCGATGAGGTGCTGGAGTCGGTCGAGCACACGCTGGGAGTCAACTGCCGGTACACCGAGCCGAGTTACAGCCTCAATGTGCACAACGACGGCGACTTCTACCGGTCGCACCAGGACACCACCACCGAGTTCGCCCCCCGCCGGCTGCTCACCTTCGTGTACTACCTGCATCGCACACCCCGGCCTTTCGAAGGGGGCGCGTTGCGGATGTTCGACGCGGCCCTGCCGCTGCACACCGACACGGCCGGGAAGTGGGAGGAGCGCACCTGGCGCGACTGGGAGCCCGAGCACGACAGCATCGTGTTCTTCCGACCCACCGCCTGGCACGAGGTACGGCCGGTCAGCTGCCCTAGCAGGCAGCACGCGGACAGCCGCTTCGCCGTCAACGGCTGGCTGTGCAGCCCCGATCCAGGCTGAGTGGGCGCTCCGGTCGGCCGTCAGCCGGCCGCGGCCCGGTCCAACCACTCCAGCGTGCGCCGGGATTCGGCGGCGAGCGGGTGGTGGGGGCCGTAGAGCCGCTCGGTGTCCAGGAGCAGCCGGAGCAGCACCGTACGGGCGCCGGTGTGGTCGGCGGTGGCAAGGAGCAGCTGCGCTGTCCGGTGGCGGACCTCCAGTGCGAGCGACGGGTCGGCGGCTGCGTCCCGGTCCAGCTCGGACAGCAGCAGCCGGTACTCGGCGAGCGCCGAGGTGTGGTCGCCGAGCTGGTCGAGGCACTGCGCGGCCTCGACCCGGAAGCGCAGGGCCTGCGGGTCGTTCGGGCCGGCCGAGGCCGCGCGTTGCTCGGCCAGCAGCCGCAACTCGGGCAGCGCGGCCTGGCACTGACCGTCCTCCAGCAGGGTCGTGGCGTACTGCTTGCGCAGCATGTGGACGACGGGTGAACCAGGTCCGTGGACCGCTACGGCGGCGGGCAGCGCGTTGCCGAGCACGCCCACGGCCTGGGTGATCCGGCCCGCGTCCAGCAGGAGTTTGGCCTGCTCGACGGCGGCGGCGACATCGGCCTTGCGGCTGGGCGACAGGGCTGCGGTCGATGGGGCTGCGGGCGGCGGGGCCGCCGCCGACGGTCGCGGAGGCTGCGGCGACGGTCGGGGCAGCGGCGGCGTGCCGTGCCAGGGCGCGTGCGGTTGCCGGAACGGCCGGGTCGGGTCCATCGGCGTGCCGGGGTCCTCGGGGCCGGTCGGGGCCGACCCGGGCAGCAGCGGGGCGAGCGCCCGGTAGACCTCCGCGGCGTCGTCGGGCCGGTCCCGGGGGTCCTTGGCGAGCAGCCGCAGGACCAGTTCCTCCAGCGCCCGCGGCACCTCGGGGCGGATCCGGCGCAGCGGCGGGGGCGGCTCGTGCAGGTGCTGGTGCAGCACGCCGAGGGCCGACGAGTAGGCGAACGGGAGTGTGCCGCTGAGCAGTTCGTGCAGGATCACGCCGAGCGAGTAGAGGTCGGTGCGTGGGCCGACCTCGCGGTCCATGGCCTGTTCCGGCGCCATGTAGGCGGGGCTGCCGATGGGTGAGCCGGTCAGCGTGAGCCGGGTGGTGTCGCTGTTCAGGACGGCGGCGATCCCGAGGTCGAGCACCACCAGGGTGCCGTCGGGGCGGACCATGATGTTGCGCGGCTTGAGGTCGCGGTGCACGGCCGGCACCGCGTGCACGGCGGTCAGGATCGGGCAGAGCTGCGCCGCCACGGCCACGGCCCACGGCCAGGGGTAGGGGTCGTGCTCGGCGAGGTGGTCGGCCAGGTCCGCACCCTGGACGTACTGCATCACCAGGTAGAGGTTATCGCCGTGGCCGGTGGCGTCGTGCACGGTGGCGTCGTGCACGGTGACCAGCCCCGGGTGGTCGACCTGGGCGGTGACCCGGCACTCCCGGGCGAACCGCCGCCGCAGTTCGACGTCCTGCTCCGCCGCGGGCATCCGGTTGGGCTGCAGCAGCTTGACGGCCACCCAGCGGTCGAGGGTGTGGTCGTGGGCCTTCCACACCTGGCCCATGCCGCCCTGCCCGATGAGCGTCGCCAGCTCGTAGCGGCCTGCGACGAGTCGGCCCTTCACGCGCGGTCCTGCTGCTGCAGATAGGCACTCAGTTCGTCGAGCTCGGCCCTGACCTGCCCGATGCGGTCCCGGCGCGCCAGGCCCGGCGCCATGCCGACGGGTCGTCCCACGGGGGCGGTCCGGACGTCGGCCGGGCGAGGAGCCACGTTCGCTCGCCGCGGGCGCAGGTCGGCGGCGGGGAAGTAGGCCGCGACCAGGACCGCCGTCCCGAGCGTGAGCCAAATTCCGGTGGTGGACTGCCAGCTGTTCTCGGCATTGCACCCGGCCAGCACGATCGCGGCGACGGACGCCATCAGCGATGCGCCGAACAACAGCCAGTCACGGACTCGGCGGTGCACGATCGCCAGCCGCAGCATCGGTATCCAGCCGAGCATCCCCAGGCTCAGCACCGGAACGGCGGTGAGCACGATCCGCAGGAGTACGGTCCCCACTCGCGCGCCTCGTCGGCGCTGCGGCGTTGTCGTGACGGGGCCGTACATGGCTCAGCTCCTGGCGGGGGCGGGTGATCGGCGGCGGTTGGCCGGGGTCAGCCTACCGACCCCGGCGCGGCCGATCGTCCGCCGGCAGGCTCGGCCGCTCGTCCGCCGGCGTCAGGACGGGCTGATGCTCCCGTCCGTCAGCCCGTCGTAGAGGCCCTGGACGAGCGACTCGCCGAGCCCGGCGGCCAGCCGCGACGCGTCCTCGAAGGCGGCGACGGCACGGAACCGCTCGCCGTAGCGCCGCTGGTCGGCCAGTGGCAGCCGGGGCACCTGCAGCCGGCGGACGTCCAGCCGGGTTGCGGACGAGGTGAAGCTGCTGGCCTGCCGGGTGTTCGCGGTACCGCGCAGGAACCCGGCGAGGAACCACGGGTCCAGGGTGGCCGGGTCCGGGCGCAGCAGGTACAGGTTGCGGCCCAGCGCCGCGCCCGCTGTGGCCTCGTCGATCACGCGGGCCGCCGTACCCCGGCTGAGCACCGGGATCACCACGTCCCCGACCCGGGTGAGCACCGGCTCCTCATCCTCGCCCTCGGGCAGCGTGCCGGAGGGGGCGCCGCCCGACACGACGTCGTGCTCGGTCAGCACCGGCGGACCGCCGCCCGAGCCGGCTCCGGCGCCGCCGGTGCGCATCAACAGGGCCTCCGTCCTGGCCAGTTCGCCCAGGCTCGTGAGCGCCCAGTGCGCCGGTGCGCGCTGGACGCCGGCCGCCGGAGCCAGCTCCGCGGTGCGGCGCAGGGCGCTGGTCAGGCGGTCGCTCACCTCGCTCAGTGCCGTCTCGCCCGAGCCTGCCGCGCGTACCGGCAGGTGCCGGGCCGGGGTCACGTCCACGTCGTCGTCCAGCAGCTCGACCAGCGGGATGGTCCGGCTGACTCCGGGCTGCTGCGCCGCCGAGCCCTCGCGGTCGAAGGCGTGCCAGTGCTCCAGCACCGTGCTGTACAGCTCCGGCCAGGGCGGATTGTCCCGGCCGTCCGCCCGGTCGGCGACGTTCACCACCAGCAGCCGGTGCGGCTGCGGCGCGTCCGCTGCGGGGCGGCGCAGCACCCACAGGTGCAGCGGGACTCCGTACGGCGGTGCCGCTCCCGCGGGCAGCGCGACGACCGCCCGCAGCGCCCCGCGGCGCAGCAGGTCCGCCCGGATCCGCCGGCCCGACTTGCGGGAGGCGGCGGCGGGCGGCATCAGCAGCACGGCGGTGCCGTTCTCGCGCAGATGGGCCAGGGCGTGCTGCACCCAGGCCAGTTCGGACTCGGTCCGCGGCGGCAGCCCGTACTCCCACCGGGTGTCGTAGGCGAGATCCTCGTGCCCCCAGGAACGGTCGTTGAACGGCGGGTGGCACAGGACGACGTCCGCGTGCAGGCCCGGGTGCGCGTCGGCGCGCAGGCTGTCGCCCACCCTGATCCGCGCGGGGCCGTCGGCATGCAGCGCGAGGCGCAGCGCGGTGAGCGCCGCCAGGTCGGGATCGGCTTCCTGGCCGGCCGCGGTGGCGCCGGGGCCGACGGTGGCGAGCAGGCCGCCGAAGCCGCAGGCCGGGTCCAGCAACAGTTGGGCCGGGCCCGCGAGTTCGGCCATCAGCTCGCAGAGCGGTGCCGGGGTCAGCGTGTACTGGCGGTGCCCGGCTTCCAGGTGACGCCCCAGCAGGAACTCGTACGCCTGGCGGGGACCGAGTTCCTCCGCGAGCTGTGCGGCGCCGCGCAGCAGGGTCGGACGCTCGGTCAGCTCGGGATCCGCGGGCACGGGCACCGCGTGGTCCTCGCCCAGGCGGGAGCGGAGCGCCGCTGCGAGTGCCTGGGGCAACTCGTGGCCGAGGGCGGCGTCCGCGGTGAGCAGCCGCTGCCACTGGGCCGGCCGATCGTGCAGCAGCAGGGTGGCCCCGACCAGGCGCAGGGCGGTCGCCGCTCCGTCCGGATCCCGCTCGACCTGCTGCCAGACCCGCTCGCGCAGCGGCACCTGGTCGAGCTTGCCCTGCTCGCGCAGCCACCGCTCGACCTCGGCCAGCTCGAAGACCGGACTGGCGTCGGTGCCGCCGACCGGCTTGGGGAAGTCGGCATGCCTGCGCCGCCAGTTGCTGACCGCGGCGCGACCGACCCCGGCGAACCGTGCGATCCCGGCGGCGGTGACTTCGGTCCTGCTCTCCGGCACTGAGTGGCTCCTCTGCGGCTTGCGGCTTGCGGCTTGCGGCGGCATGGCGACGTGGCGACGTGACACTGCACCCGATCCTACAACCCGCCTCACACCGTGAACACGTGTTGACGCGGTTCACACGTCATGCTCTTATTGGCGTGCCGCTCACAGAGCTTCAAATGATTGAAAGGTGCACAGCCCGCTATGTCTCAGCAGTCTCGCCGGATCGCCCTGCTCGCCTGCAGCGCCACCGTGATGCTCGGCCTCACCGCCTGCTCCTCCGGGGCCGCGCACCCGTCGGCCGCTGGTTCAGCTGCCCCGCCGGCTGCCGCAGGGGCCCCCGCCAAGTCGCCCGCCGCGGGCACCGACGGTCTGCCCAACGGCAACAAGCTCAACGCGATGCTGCTCCCGGCCGCCGCGATCCCGAGCCAGCTCAAGATCGACGCCAGCGGCACCCGCAGCACCGGCGACGGCTTCAACCCGCCGCTCTCCCCGTCCGCCGCCCCGGCCGGCCATGTCTGCGACGCGCTCAACGCCTCGAATTGGGTCGACGCGGCGGGGATAGCCAGCGCGTCCTTCGCCCAGAACGACTACACGGACGACTCGCAGGACATGTTCGCCCAGGAGCTCGACGCCTTCCGGGGCAACGAGGCGCAGGCGGTCATGGCCGGCCTGAAGCAGGTCCTGACCACGTGTCACACCTACACCAGGGTCCAGAACGGCCAGAACTACACCGTGACCGTCACCCTGAAGAGCCTGCCCGGCGTCGGGGACGAGGCAATACAGGCGGTCGCCACCTCACCGGACTTGGACGGCGGCCAGACGATGGTGGCCGCCCGGGTCGGCAGCGTCGTGGTCACGACGTACGACAACGACCAGAACTCGACCGGAACCGCCGGGGTGGCCCTGACCGAGGCCCTGGTCAAGAACGTCACCGCCGCGCACTGAACGCGGCCCCGATCCGGCGACGCGGCGGCGTTCGCCCGGACCGGGGCCGTACCGACGGCAGGCCCGACGCCCGGAGGGGGGCGCCGGGCCTGCCGCCGTTCCGGTGTCGGCGAACGGCGGGCTGGTTCCGCCCCGCCGCGTACCAGCTGAAGGCGGGGCTACTGCTCACCGGGTTGGGGCGCTACAGTTCCTGCTCCCGCGCTGACCTTGACGTCACCTCCCTCTCGCATGAACCTCGGAGCCCGAGATGCACCCCTTCCTCGACCACCGAGGGCCGCTGGCCTTCGCTCACCGGGGAGGTGCTCTCGGCCATCCCGAGAACTCGCTCGCCGCGTTCTCGGCGGCCGTCGCCCTCGGCTACCGCTACCTGGAGACGGATGTGCACGTCACCGCGGACGGCGTGCTGGTGGCCTTCCACGACTCCCGCCTCGACCGGGTCACCGACCGGGCCGGAACCGTCGGCGAACTGCCCTGGCGCACGGTCAGCGAGGCCCGGATCGGTGGCACCGAGCCCATCCCGCTGCTGGAGGACCTGCTCGGTGAGTTCCCCCGAGCCCGTTTCAACATCGACGTCAAGGCCGCCCCGGTTGTCGGGCCGCTGGTCGACGTGATCCGCCGCACCGGCGCGTGGGACCGCGTCTGCGTCGGCGGATTCTCCGACACCCGCCTCGCCGCCGTCCGCGCCGCCGCCGGCCCCCGGCTGGCCACCTCGCTCGGCCCGCGCGAGGTGGCGCGGCTGCGGCTGCGCTCGCTGGCCGGGCCGCTGCTGCCGGGCCGAGCGGCGTCGTGGTCCGGGGTGTGCGCGCAGGTTCCGGAGCGGCACCGGGGCGTGCGGGTGGTCGACGGGGCCTTCGTGCGCGCCGCCCACCGCGCCGGCCTGCAGGTTCACGTCTGGACCGTGGACGACCCCGCACGGATACGGGCTCTCCTCGACCTGGGTGTGGATGGCATCATGGCCGATCGAATCGACGTCCTGCGCGACGTCCTCGCGGAGCGCGGCTGCTGGACCGACGGAAGCACGGTGATAGGAACCCAATGAACACCGCGACCCACCTGCCTGACCACCCGGCGGCAGCCACCGACACCCGCGCCCTGCGCCGGATGCAGTTCGGCTGGTACATCAACGACTGGGCCAACGCCGCCTTTTCGGCCACGGTACTGACGGTGTTCCTCGGCCCGTACCTCACCTCCATCGCCAAGAACGCAGCCGATGCGGGCGGCAACATCCACCCGCTGGGCCTGACGGTGCGCGCGGGGTCGTTCTTCCCCTACACGGTCTCCTTCTCCGTGCTGCTCTCGGTCGCGGTGATGCTGCTGGTCGGCACGGTCGCCGACCGTACCGGGCGGCACAAGGAGTTGATGTGCGGCTTCGCGTACGTCGGCGCGGTCGCCACCATGGGGATGTTCTTCCTCAGCGGGAACCGCTACCTGCTCGGCGCCGCACTGCTGGTGATCGCCAACATCGCGTACGCGGTGTCGGTCGCGCTCTCCTACGCCTTCCTGCCGGGCCTGGCCAGCGCCGACGAGCGCGACTCGGTCTCCTCCAAGGGCTGGGCCTACGGCTACGCGGGCGGCGGACTGCTGCTGATCGCCAACCTGGCGCTGTTCGAGGGCCACGACGCGCTCGGCCTGTCCTCCGGCACCGCGGTGCGGATCTGCCTGGCCTCGGCCGGTCTGTGGTGGGCGCTGTTCACCCTCGTCCCGCTGGTGCGGCTGCCCTCCCGAGCCGGTGCGGCCCCCGCCCGCGCCACGTCCGACCGCACCGAGTCCGGCACCGAGTCCGGCACCGGGTCCGACGGCCGGCCCGCCGCCGGTAGCCTGCGCGAACTCGCCCGCACCCTGCGCGGCATGCGCCGCTACCCGCTCACCCTGCTCTTCCTTGCCGCCTTCCTCTGCTACAACGACGGCATCCAGACCGTCGTCTCGCAGGCCTCCCTCTTCGGCAGCGAAGAGCTCGGCATGGGCCAGACCACACTGGTCGCCGCCGTCCTGCTGGTCCAGATCGTGGCGATCGGCGGCGCGCTGCTCCTCGGCCGCATCGCCCGCCGGTACGGCGCCAAGCGGACCGTCCTCGGCTCCCTGGTCGGCTGGGTGATCACCCTCGCCCTGGGGTACTTGATGCCCGCCCACCAACCCGCCTGGTTCTTCGCGCTGGCCGCCATGATCGGGCTGGTGCTCGGCGGCAGCCAGGCGCTCTCCCGCTCGCTGTTCTCGCACCTGATCCCGGCCGGCCGCGAGGCCGAGTACTTCAGCGTCTACAAGATCAGTGACCGCGGCACCAGCTGGATGGGACCGCTGGTCTTCGGCCTCGCCTACCAGGTCACCGGCAGCTACCGCTCGGCGATCATCTCGCTGCTGGTGTTCTTCGTCATCGGCTTCGCCGTGCTGGCGAAGGTCCCCGTCCGCCGCGCCATCGAGGCCGTCGGCAACCCGGTCCCCGAGCGCCTCTGACGCACCCCGTCCCCGAGCGCCTCTGACGCACCCCGTCCCCGAGCGCCTCTGACGCCCCCGTCCGACCACACCGAGTTGTCAACCCGGCTAGCCTGAACAGCGGGCCGGGTGCGCAGAAACGACCACGGGGGTGCGCACGGACCGGCCGACGACGCAATGGGGGGTTCCACATGTCCAGAATCATCACCACCGCCATGCCCGCGCACGGGCACACCGCGCCACTGCTGGCGATCACCGCCGACCTGGTCGCACGCGGGCACGAGGTGGTCTTCCTCGGCGGGGCGCGGTTCGCCGAGGCCGCCGAGCAGACCGGGGCGCGGTTCGTCGCCCTGCCGCCGGAGGCGGACTTCGACGACCGCCGGATCAACGACCACTTCCCGGGCCGGGCCGAACTGCCGCCCGGGCCGCAGCGGATGGTCTTCGATGCTCGGCACATCTTCATCGACCCGGTCCCCGCGCAGTACCGGGCGCTGCGCGCGCTGCTGGCCGAGTTCCCGGCCACGGTCGTGCTCGGCGACTGCTTCTTCCACGGCGCGGTGGCCCTGGCACTGGCCCACCCGCGCGGCGAGCGGCCGGCCGTGGTGAGCATCGGGGTGGCCCCGCCGATGCTGCAGAGCGTCGACACCGCACCCTTCGGGCTCGCCCTGCCGCCCCAGGCAGGACCGGAAGGGCTGGCCCGCAACCGCGAGTTGAACGCCGAGGCGGTGCGGCGCGGCGAGCCGCTCCGGCGGTACGCGGCCGAGGTCTTCGCCGGTGTCGGGGCTGAACTGCCGCCGGGGTCACGGGCGGACGCCGCCGTGACCGGGCCCGACCACTACCTGCAGCTGACCGTCCCGGGGTTCGACTACCCGCGCAGCGACGCGCCGGCCTCGCTGCGGTACATCGGCGCGCTGCCGCTGCCGAGCCGGGGCGAGGCGGAACTGCCGGTGTGGTGGCCGGACTTGAAGGAGGACCGGCCGGTCGTGGTGGTCACCCAGGGCACCCTGGCCAACGACGACCTGACCGAGCTGCTGGTCCCCGCGGTGCGGGCGCTGGCCGACCGCCCCGACCTGCTGGTGGTCGCCGCCACCGTCCGCCCGGACGGTCCCGAGCTGCTGGCCGAGGCGCTCGGCGGCCTGCCGGCCAACGTCCGGGCCGCCGGCTACCTGCCGTTCGACCGGCTGCTGCCGCACGCCGATGTGCTGATCAGCAACGGCGGCTACGGCGGCGTCCACACGGCGCTGGCCTTCGGGGTGCCGCTGGTGGTCGCCGGCGGCAGCGAGGACAAGCCCGAGGTGGCCGCCCGGGTGGCCTGGCGCGGCGTCGGCATCGACCTGCGCACCGGACGTCCGGGCGAACCGGAGCTGCGCGAGGCCGTCGACCGGGTCCTGGCCGACCCGACCTACCGCGCCAACGCCGCCGACCTGGCCGCCGAACTCGCGGCCCACCAGCCGCTGACGGCGATCGCCGAACTGGTCGACTCACTCGGCTGACCGAGGCGGGCACCCGCCGCCGCTGCCCGCTGCCACCGGCGGTGGTGGCGGCGGCGAGGGGCCCGAGCAGGGTGGAGCTGATGCATCGACCCTGGCCACGACCGTGTTCCGCGCACTGTGGAGGCGAGGAAAACGCGGTGTCACCTCGTCGGCGCAATCAGATAATCTGCGGCTGCCGATCGAGCGATCTCGCGCTGTTCGGCCGCTGGAAGGAAACTCGTGTCCAACCTCTCGTTGCTGACGCCTGCCGCGATCGCGTTCGCGGTGGTCCTGCGTGCCGCCTCGAAGCGCCGTGCGTCCCCGAGCTCGCCCGCCGCGCGTCCCGCTGGGCCGGCGCCGGTCTCGCTCGACCACGACCACGGCGACCCGGAACTCACCGCGCTGCGCACGGCGGTGACGCGCGGGGACTGGGACGGCGTCGCCGCGGTCCTGCAGCCGTGCCGGGACCGGGGGGACCACGCCCGGCTGACCTCGCTGGTCACCTGCGTCCAGGACATGCCCGGCAACCTCCTGCTGGACATCGGGCGCAGCCGGTCCGATGACCCGCTGGCGCGGACCGTCTCCGGGGCACGGCACGTCGCGTGGGCGTGGGAGGCGCGGTCCCGTGCGCAGGCCTCGCGGGTCAGCCGGGAGCAGTTCGACCTGTTCCACGAGCGGTTGCGCGGCGCCGAGGAGCACCTGTACGCCGCCGTCGAGCTGGACCCGGACTCCGCCGCCCCCTGGACCTTCCTGACCACCGCGTCCCGAGGGCTCGAGCACGGGCACGACGTGACGCGGCGACGGTTCGAGGCCGGGGTACGCCGGGCGCCGACGCACGTGGCGCTGCACTCGGCGCTGCTCCAGCAGGTGTGCGCGAAGTGGAGCGGCTCCCACGAGGAGATGCACGGCTTCGCCCGGGAGTCGCTGGCGAAGGCCCCGCCCGGCAGCGGCCTAGGCATGCTGACCGCGGAGGCACACATCGAGCACTGGCTCGACCTGCCCTCGCCGGACGATGCCGCCTACATGCGCAGCCCCGAGGTGGTCGAGGAGCTCCGGCAGGCCGCGGCCGCGTCCGTGCTGCACCCGGACTACTCGCCCACCGAGTCGCCGTACCCCGCGCTCAACACCTTCGCCCTGGCGTTCTGGCTGGCAGGCGACCTGGCGAGCGCCCGGCAGCTGTTCGAGCGCATCGGTGACCACGCGACCCGCTTTCCCTGGGCCTACTGCGGCAACCCCGGTCAGGTGTTCGCCAAGGCGCGCCAGGAATGCAAGAAGGCCAAGCCGGCCAAGACGGCGAAGTAGGAGAGAAGCCCAAGTGACCACCAACCAGCCGGGCCACACGTTCCAGGTCGACCTGCGCGGCCTCGTCGACCTGCTCTCCCACCACCTCTACTCCTCTCCCAGGGTCTACCTGCGGGAGCTGATGCAGAACGCCGTCGACGCGATCACGGCGCGCCGACTGCTCGACCCCACCGCCCCCGCACGGATCACGATCCGCACCGGCGTGGACGGCGGCATCACCGTCGAGGACTCCGGGGTGGGGCTCACCGAGGCCGACGTCCACACCTTCCTGGCCACGATCGGCCGCTCCTCCAAGCGCAACGCCGCAGGGGACCTCGACCTCGCGGCCGAACGGGCCGACTTCATCGGCCAGTTCGGCATCGGCCTGCTCGCCTGCTTCGTCGTCGCCGACGAGATCCGGGTGGTCTCGCGCAGCGCCAAGGAGCCGAACGCGTCCGCCGTCGAGTGGCGCGGCCAGAGCGACGGCACGTACAGCATCCGGACGCTGCCCGCCGGTTCGGTCGCGCGGCCCGGAACGACGGTCACGCTGAGCCCGCGGGCCGACGGCAGCGAGTGGCTGGAGCCCGGCACGGTCCTGCAACTGGCCAAGCACTTCGGGTCGTTGCTGAAGTACGAGGTCGAGGTCGTGGACCGCCACGGCGATGTGAGCCGGGTGAACGACACGCCGCCGGTGTGGGAGCGTTCGTACCGCTCGCCCGCCGCCCGCCGCGAGGCGCTGGCCGCGTACGGCAAGGCCGTCTTCGACTTCACCCCGCTGGACACCATCGACCTGGACATCCCGCTGGTCGGGCTCAAGGGCGTGGCCTGCGTGCTGCCGACACCCGCGCACCCGACCAGGCGATCCGGCCACCGGGTGCACCTCAAGGGCATGCTGCTGTCCGACCAGGCCACCGAACTGGTCCCGGACTGGGCCTTCTTCGTGGCCTGCGTGGTGGACACCACCGGTCTGCGCCCCACCGCGTCGCGCGAGGCGCTGTACGCGGACGAGACGCTGGCCGCCGTCCGCGACGCGATCGGCGAGCGCGTGCGGCAGTGGCTGACCGAACTGGCCGCCTCCGACCTGGCACTGCTGCGGCGCTTCCTGGACGTCCACCACCTGGCCGTCAAGGCGATGGCCCGGTACGACGACGAACTGCTCGCCCTGCTGCTGCCGTGGCTGCCGTTCGAGACCACGGACGGCACGGTCAGCCTGGACGAGTTCTCCCGCGCGCACCCGGTGGTGCTGGTGACCCAGACCGTGGAGGAGTTCCGGCAGGTCGCGCCGATCGCCGCCGCCGCCGGACTCGGCGTGGTCAACGGCGGCTACGTCTACGACCGCGAACTGGTGCACCAGCTCCCGCGGGTCCGGCCCGGGACCACCGTGACCGACCTGGACCCGGAGACCGTCACCGCGCACCTCGACAGCGTCGACCCGGCCGCTGAGCTGGCCGCCGCGCCGTTCCTGGCCCGCGCCCGCGTGGTCGCGGACCGGCTCGACACCGACGTGACGCTGCGCGCCTTCCAGCCCGTCGGCGTGCCCGCGATGCTGGTGGACAACCGGGAGGCGCGGCACGAGCGCCGCCGAGCGGAGCTGTCCGCCGGGGCGGACGACCTGTGGGCCGGTATCCTCGGTTCGCTCAACTCGTCCGCGCCGCGCGCCCAGTTGATCCTCAACTACCTCAACCCGCTGATCCGCAAGCTGTCCGAGCTGGCGGCCACGGCGGACCCGCAGCTGTCCGAGACGGCGATCGAGGCGTTGTACGGCCAGGCGCTGCTGCTCTCCAGGCGGCCGCTGCGTCCCTCGGACCACGCGCTGCTCAACCGCTCGTTCCTCGGCCTGCTCGAATTCGCGGCCCAGGCGGCCGGCACCAACAAGGAGGAGTCGCGGTGACGACCACACCCAGCACTCGCGACGAGTTCTTCGCGGCGCTGCACGAGAACCAGAACCGGCCCAAGGGGCGGGCCACCGCGGCGATCGCGGAGGAACTCGTCGACGCCGCCGAGGGATTCGGCGACCCCGAGGTTACCGTCTCCACCCTGGTCGAGCTGATGCGCGCCTACTACGGCAGCGGGGAGGTGGTGAAGTTCCCCGTCGCCTTCGCCCGGCTGCTGCAGCTGTGGGACGCGGACCAGAAGACGTTCGACGAGCACGAGGCCCACCGGCTGTTCTGGTACTTCAAGTGGGTCGCCTCCGGCCTGCTGTCCACGCCCGACGTGCCGCTGGCGTCCATCCGCGGCTGGATCGCCGAGATGCGGCGCCGCTACCAGGCCGCCGGGCACGACCTGCAGCCGGTCCACGCCCAGGAGTACCACCTGGCAGCGCAGTTGGGCGAGAACGAGCAGCTGGCCTACGAGTTGTGGGCGACCCGGGGCCGCACGGGGTTCAGCGACTGCGCGGCCTGCGAGGCCAGGCAGCGGGCCGTCCACCACCTCCGTCGCGGCGAGGACGAGCGCGGGCTCGCGGAGCTGCAGCCGACCTTCGACGGCAACCACACCTGCGATGACGAGCCGCACAGCAGCCAGGCCCTGGCCCTGCTGCCGCTGCTGCGGCTCGGGCGGTTCGACGAGGCCCGTGCCGCACACCTCACCGGCTACCGCAAGGTCCGCGGCCAGGAGGCCGAGCTCGTCCCGCTCGGCCGGCACCTGATGTTCTGTGCGCTGACCGGCAACGAGGCCCGCGGCCTGGAACTGCTGGCGCAGAACCGCGCGTCGTTCGGGTTCATGGGCGCACCGGCCGACCGCCTGCAGTTCCTCACCGCCGTCGAGGCGCTGCTGTCGCGGCTGGTCGAGACCGGGCACGGCGCGCTGCCGTGCCCGGGACCGCTGGGAACGGAGTGGACCGCGGCGGCGCTGCGGGACGACGTCGCGGTGCAGGCCGGCGAGCTGGCAGCGCGCTTCGACGCCCGCAACGGCAACGACACGGTCTCCACCCGGCGCCAGGAGCAGCTGGCCCTGCGTCCGCTGGTGGCACAGCTCAACCTGGGCGTGCAGACCTCGGTCCTGGCCCGGCCCACCGAGGCCGCGGCCACCGATGCTCCGTCGACCGACACCTCGTCCTCCGGCGTCCCCGCCGCGGGCTCGACGGAGCTGCCCGAGGACTTCGCCGAACTCCTCGCCGAGGCACGCCGCCTGGACCGCAGCGGCCACCCCCGGGGGAAGGCGCTGTGGGACGCGGTCATCGAGCGCGCCGAGGGCGCGGACGCTGCGGCCGCCGACGAGTTCGTCCGCGGCGAGATCGCCTCGGAGCTGGCGCAGCGCGCCGCGCAGCGCGACGACTGGGCCGCCTGTGCCGCGCGCCTCGGCGAGGCGGTGGAGCTCTACGCGAAGGCCGGGCAGGAGGCCTGGAAGATCGCCGCCGAGGCGCGGGTCGCCTGGTGTGCCACAGTGCGCGAGGACGACGACGCCGCTGCCGTAGCCGCGGCCGAGGCGGCCTGGCCGCTCCTCGACGAGCTGCTGCCCCGCGTCGAGGCGCTCCCGGCGGACGGCCTGGACACCGAGGAGCAGCGCCGCGAACTGCTGAGCCGGCAGCTGGTGGTGCGGCACTGCCGCGTCTTCACCGCCCGGCACGCCATGCGCCACGCCACCGGGCCGGAGCAGCACGCCCGGTGGAGCGGGACGTTCACCACGGAGGCGCAGGGCCTGATCGACTGGGGTGCCGAGGACGGCTTGACCCAGACCGCGGTGGTCCACGAGGTGCTCGCCGAGTTCCGGTCCACCCACGGCGCCGCGGTCGAGGGCGAGGCCAACGCACGCCGCGCCGTCGAGATCTTCGAGGAGCAGGACTGGCGGTGGCGGATACCTCGGGCCCGGCTGCTGCTGGCGCTGGCGCTCGGCGAGCAGGACCGCCACGCCGAGGCGATGGGCGAACTCGAACGAGCCCTTGCGCAGGCCCCGGCGGACCTCCCCGCCGAGGAGCTGACCCCGCTGCACCGGATGCTCGGCGGCATGGCGCTGAGCACCCGGCAGTACCAGACGGCCGTGCGCGCTCTCTCGGAGGCGGCGGCCCGGTTGGACCGCGAGGGCCAGGCGCTGGACGCCCGGGGCACCCGACTCCAACTGGGCCGGGCGCTGTGCGCGCAGGGCTCGGTCGGCGACGGCGTGGCCGTCCTGGAGTCGCTGCTCGACCCGGCAGGACCGGCCGGACAGGCAGAACCGGCCGGACCCGGCGCACCGGAGCACGCGGACGGAGCCGGCACGGACCGGGAACCGTCGCAGTCCGAGCAGTTGACCGCCCAGATCCGGGCCGATCTGGCCGGCGCCCTGCTCTCGCTGGGCGAGCCTCGGGACGCCGCGGTGCAGTACCTGCACCTGGCGGACATCGCCGAAAGGTGGCCGGAGAAGGGGCTGCTGACCTCCGCGGCGGCCGGAGCCGCGGGCGCGTTGGCGCTGGCGGGCAACTGGGACGGCGCGAAGGCGGCCCTGGAGCGCGCGCTCGAGTCCAACCGCGCGGCGCCGGCCCTGCCGGACCTCACCGATGCCCTGCGCACCCTCGCGGTCGAAGCGGTCGACGCACGCGGTGCAGACGCTGCGGGCGAGGCGCTCGGCTACCTGGCCGAGGCCGATCGGTTGCGCGAGGAGTTCCCGGACGCCGCGCGCGAGCAGTTCCGCAGCGTGGACGTCGACCTCGCGCAATGCCTGCACATCCGCGGCCGGGTGCACGCCGCCACGGGCCGGTCGGAGGAGGCGCTGGCAGCGTTCGAGCAGACCATCGCCGTCTACGACCGCGCGGGGCACGCGACGAGCCCGCCGCGCTTCGAAGCGCTGAGGATGGCCGCTCTGATGGAGGGCCGGGCGCTGGAGCGCACCACGGCGGCACGGATCCGCCTGGACAAGGCCGCCGCCGAAGCGGACGCAGCCGGCCTGCCGGAGGCCGCATCCACCCTGCGCCGCCTGCGGAACGGCTTGCAGTAACACAGGGCAGCTCAGTCCAGGCGGTGGCGCAGTTCGGGCTCGTCGCGGTGGCCGAGGGCCTCCATCAGGGCCAGGGCGGAACGAAGGTGGGCGAGGCCCTGCGCGGTGCGCCCGGTGGCGAGCAGGGTGTCGCCGAGGTAGCGCAGGCTCTCGGCCTCGTGGATCCGGTCGCCGATCGACTGGGCGGCGCTTACCGCCTCGGTGAAGGCGGCCAGTGCCTGTTCGTGCTCGCCCAAGCCGAGTTGGGCCCTTCCGAGGCCCTGCAGCACGGGGGGCAGGGCATAGGACATCCCGTGCTCCCGCGCGACAGCCAGGCTCTCCTGGTTGCGCGTGACGGCTTCGGCATGGGAGCCGAGCTGGTGGAGGACGCCGGCGAGGTGGTTGAGCGTGGAGGCGATCCCGAAGGGGTTGCTGCTCTTCTCCCGGGCGGTGAGGGCCTGTTCGTGGGTCGCCACGGCCTCGAGCAGTCGTCCCTGCTGTTCGAGGGCTCTGGCCTTGAGGTCGAGCATCGTTCCGATGCGGCGCTGGTCGTCCAGGTCCTCGAAGATCTGCAGCGCCTCGTCGCAGTACCGGTGGGTGTCGTCGTACCGGGCGGTGTGCAGGTGGACGGCGGCCAGCCCCACCAGCACCCGCCCGACGCACTCCGGGCCGAGGGAGCGTCGTGCGCTGTCCAGGGCGGTGAGGTGCGCCGTGATGGACTCGGACCAGTACATCCCCTGCTCGAAGAAGGGCATCAGCAGGACGGTGGCCTGCCAGACGAACCGGTCGTCCTGCTCGTCCTCCAGTTGGGCGGCCCGGTGGATGAGCGCGAGCAGGTTCGGGTGCTCCCGGGTGCACCAGGCCAGGGCGTCGGCGCGGTCCTCGAACACGGCGGGCAGGGCGGTCGGTTCGGGCAGGGCGGTCGGCAGGGCGGTCGGCTGGGGGCGTGGCAGATAGGGGGCGACGAGGGCGATGGCCGCGTCGAGCGCGCGCAGGTACCAGGCCATGGCTCCCCGCAGCTGTTGCGGCTCGGGAGGGGAGGCGGCGGCGTGCTCGGCGGCGTACAGGCGCACCAGGTCGTGCAGGTGGTAGCGGGGGCCCGTGCGGACCAGGAGCAGGTTCCGGTCCGCCAACCGGCTCAGGGCGTCCTGCGCCGCGGTGTCGGACACCCCGAGCGCCGAGGCTGCGGCCGGGGCGACGATGTCGGAGCCGGGCCAGCCGCCGAGCAGCAGGAAGGTGCGCAGGGCCAGCGGGTCCGCACGCAGCAGGTCGAGGCTGGTGTCCAGGGTGACCCGGACGGACAGGTCCTCGGTGACGAGACCGTCCAGGCGCCGGGCCGCGTCAGCGAGTCCGCGGGTGATCGAGAGGGGATCGCTGCCGGGGGCGGCGAGGCGGGCGGCCATGATGCGGATGGCCAGCGGGAGCCCGCCGCAGTGGTCGAGGATCGCGCTGACGGTCTCCGCGGCGGGGCGGACGGCTTCGGCGGCGGTACGGCCGCGCACACCCCCCAGGAGTTCCCGGCCCTCGGCCGCGGGCAGCGGCGACAGCACCAGGTGCCGGGCTCCCTCGATGCCACCGAGGAACTGACGACTCGTCACCAGTACCGCGCAGGAGGATCCCGCGGGAAGCAGGGGCCGGATCTGCGGGGTGTCCCGTGCGTCGTCCAGCACGATGAGCAGGGCCCGGTCCGCGACCAGGGAACGGAAGAGGGCGGCCTGCTCGTCCAGATCGGCCGGCATCCCGGCGGTCGGGCCCTGCAGGGCGCGCAGGATCCGGGCCAGTAGTGCGGTGGGTGCTTCGGGGGTCCGCTCGGTGCCCTTGAGGGAGAGGAAGAGCTGTCCGTCCGGGTAGTACGCACGGACCAGGTGCGCACAATGGGTGACCAGCGCGGTCTTGCCGATGCCGCCCATCCCGGAGACCGCGACGACCGGTGGTGCGGTGACCGGGTGAGCCTCGGTGCGCATCCGCCCGAGCAGGCCGCGGATCACCGACACCTCCTCCCGACGGCCGACGAAGTCGCCTACGTCACGGGGGAGTTGGGACGGCGGCGAAAGCACGGCCCGAGTCGCTCCGGCGCTCTGCCCGGTTGCGGGGCCGGACGGTCCGCCCGGTGCTGTACCGGGTGCTGCGCCCGGTTCCGGCGGGAGCCGGAGCGCTCTGCTGAGCAGTGTCACCGAGCCCCGCCGGGGTTGGGAGCGACCCGACTCCAGGGCCCTGATGGCCCGGACGCTCACGCCCGAGCGCTCGGACAGCTCCTCCTGGGTCAGCCCGAGTTCCGCCCTGGTCTCCCGCACCAGTTTCCCGAATGACACGACTGCCCGCCCCTGCTAGCCCGCCTGCGTGCCGGTCAGGCTACCCGACCGGCACAACTGCCGGTTCTGCACCGGAAACAGCCGCCGCAACCGCCTGTCACCCACGGACTCCCACTGGTTGATTGGAGCCATGCCCGGGAAGGGCCGGCCGCACTGATGGGCCGACAGGGGTCGGAACGACTCCTGTGTCTTGCTTCTAGGAGAGAACATGCACAAGAGGATGCGCAGGATCGCCGCCGTCGCGGTACCGGTCCTGTTCGCGGGTGCGGCTGTCGTCGGGTCCACGGGCACCGCGAACGCCATCGGCGCCCCGAACCCCACCAAGTGCTCGTCCGCCAAGGGCGTGCAGGTCTGCTGGTGGAGCGGTACCGCCACTGCGCAGATCTGCGACACGGCGGCCGACGGCAACACGCCCTACATGTGGGCCTACTCGACGATCCCGACCGAGCGGAAGTACGTGGCGGTCGGCTACGACGGGTTCGGGAACAACTCCTGCACCTGGGCCTATCCCCCGAGTGACTTCGACAACGGGGGCCTGATCAGCTTCGTGGCCGTCAATGAGACGGCGAGCGGCACGAAGCTGAGCCCCACGGGCCCTACCGTGACGGTCGCCTGGTAGGTCGGGGCAGCGCCTGGGTGCAGGCGTTCGCCGGGCCGCTTTCGCCGGCCCGGCGCCGCTACGGGGGTGCGGCGCCGGGCAGCTCACACCTGCAGGTGGAGTGGTTGAGAGCGGCCCCCTCGGCTACGTCCTACTCCTCCGGCTCCCAGGCGCGGAGCAGGTCGAGCAGCCCTGCGTCTCCGTCAACGTGCAAGGAGTCGGCCGGGATGCGGTCGTACAAGTAGAGGACCAACTCACTGGCCGTGCCATGGACGGAGGCGCCGGCTGCGTCCGAGTCCTCGCCGGTCGCGGCGGTGGGCGCGGGGATGCGGGTGGTGCGTGCGCCGTCGCCGTCGACCGTGAGGCGCCAGGAGCGGCCCTCGGCGGCGTGGAAGTCGAAGGCCGTGGGCTTGTGCGGCCAGGCGCTGGGCGTCGCGCAGACGGTGAACAGGAACTCCTCCACACCGTCGAGTGCCACCTCGACCGGCAGCGGCTGCGGGGCGCCCCCGGTGAGCTGGGCGTCGTAGGTGTGCGCCGCGGTCTCCTGGGCCCGGTGCCGGGCGACTCCGCCGGAGGTCCGCGGCGTCTGCAGGGCACTCCACCACGCCCAGCAGCCGGCGTCCGGGCCCGCCTCCCGCAGGGCGCTCAGCAGCAGCTGCGTCGACGCGGTCAGCCAGGCCAGCAGGGCCTCACGCTCCCGCGGCACTTCCAGGGCGGCGCGCGCAGCGGTGGCCTCGGCCGGGGGAGCGTCGGCAGGCCCCGCGCCGACGATGGCGGCCCAGAAGCGGTCTCCCCCACCCAGGTGCTTCACCAGGTCGAACAGTGTCCACTCGGGGCAGGTCGGCACCTGTACGTCGAGACTGGGCGCGGCGGCGACCGCGGCGCGGAAGGCGGTCGACCGTTCATCGATCAGTCGCAGCAGGTCAGGGAGCTCAAGAGTCTTTTCCACGCCGGATGTCTATCACCTGGCTCCGGTCATAGGACAGCGATTTTCGCAGTCGCTGCCTGATCTCGCGCCCCGGCGGGAGCGAATCCCGCCGGGGCGCTCAGCCTTCTCAACTACAGCTTGCACAAGGTCAGTTGATGCTCCAGTGCTGGAGCGCCGAGCCGGTGTCGGCCTGCTGGGTGACCAGCGAGCCGTCGGCGGTGGAGGCGGTGGTCAGCAGCAGACCGCTCTTCTGGGAGGTGAGGGTGTTTCCGCCGCTCACCGCGGTCACCAGCCAGCGCTGGTTGGTGCCGCCGGTGCAGGTCCACTGGATGACCTGGGCACCGGCGGAGGTGGAGCCGCCGCTGACGTCCAGGCAGAGGCCCGACTGGCCGTTGGTGATCTGGTAGGAGCCGTCGGGCTGCTGGGTGAAGACCCAGTTCTGGTTGCTGCCGCCGTTGGCGGCCCAGGTGATGAGTTGGGTGCCGGCGGTGACGGAGTGGTTGGGGTCGTCCAGCGCCTGGCCCGCGATGGTCAGCGTGTGGGTGCCGTTCAGGGCAGGGGTGACCGACCAGGTGAAGGTGGTCGAGGTGGAGGCGGTGCCCGACGAGGCGGTGACCGTGACCTTCGTGGTCCCGGCCGTGGTGGGTGTGCCGGAGACCAGGCCGGAGGGGCTGATCGACAGGCCCGCCGGGAGCGTGGTCGCGCTGAAGGTGAGCGCCTTGCCGGCCGAGTCGGTACCGGTCAGCTGGAGCGAGAGCGCGCTGCCGGCCTTGCTGGACTGGTTGCCCGGGTTGACCACCGTGACGGTCTCGGCCGCGGTGCCGGTGGGCGTGAAGGTGAGGGTCTGCTCGGCGGCTGTGCGCGCACCGCCGACCGCACTGCCCGTGGTGTCGGTCCAGCTGCGGGTGGGAGTGGTCTCGGCGAGGCGGCTGCTGTCCGAGGAGAGTCCGAGCACCAGGCCGCTGTACCGGTTGACCAGGCGGAAGCCGCCCGCCGTCGAGCTGCCGGCCGTCGAGCTTCCGGGCAGCAGGAACCACTGCTGGCCCACCGACGGGCCGCCCGAACCCGCCGCCGTGACAGTCGGCTTGGCACCCCAGGCGCGGCCGGCGGTGTGGGCGGAGTCGACGCCCAGCAGCTTCCTGGTACCGGAGTTGACGACCTGGTAGGAGCCGTCGCCGTTCGCTGTGAAGTTCCAGCCCTCCAGGGCCGATCCGGTGGGCGCGGCCAGCGAAGTGGTGGCGGAGCCGCCGGAGGCCTGGGCGAGGACTCGGCCGCCTGCGCTGGCGATCCGGTAGGTCTTGCTGGTGTCCACCGGCGCGGCCGGGGACGGGGAGTCGATGGTGATGCTGGTGTACTCGCCGTTGGAGCCGTTCGCGCAGGACCAGGCGCAGTAGGAGCGGAAGGTCTTGCCCACGACGGTGTTGTTCGTCCGGTTGGCGCCGTCCAGGAACCAGCGGTACCAGGAGGCGGTGTGGTAGCTGCCGGTGTCGCCGAGCAGGGACCACTTCTGGGTGGCGAGGTCGGCGGTGGCGTAGAACTGCTGCGGCGCCGAGCCGCTCTGGTCGACACCCTGCGGCTCGCCGATGTACAGGCCCAGGTAGGCGTCGTAGGTGACGTCCATGACGAACAGCGGTGAGGTGGCCGGCATCTGACCGGCCGCGATCTGCTGCTCGGCGGTCCCGGTGTTCGCCGGGTTGTACTCGGCCGAGGGCGGGGTGTAGCCGGTGCTGTTGGAGGAGTCGACGGGCACCATGTTGCTTTCCAGGCCGCCCTGGCCGGGCTGGGACCAGGAGCCGTCGTACCACTTCTGCCAGGAGCCGGGAGCCATCTTCGAGGCGATCGGCGCGCGCGCCGCGTGCTCGTAGAAGGCCTTCCAGCCACCGCTCTTGTCGATCACGCGGGAGCCGTAGAAGACGTAGAAGTAGCCGGAGGCGGTGTCCACGAACAGCCGCTGGTCACCGTCGCCGTAGTAGTAGGTCTGGCCGGGGAACTGCGTGGTGTCGCCGCGCTGGGTGCTGTACGGCGAGGTGATGGCGTGGTCCTTGATGGTCCAGGTGTGGCCCTGGTCGGTGGAGACCGCGTAGTCGATGGCGTCGTAGTGCAGGCCGTCGTTGAACGGCGAGGGGGTGAACTCGTTGTGCACCAGGCCGTACCAGTCGCCGGTGTCGGGGTCGACCCAGGTGCCGACCAGGTCGCAGTAGTTCTTCTGGGCGTAGCTGGTGTTGCCCACCGAGTAGGTCGCGTCCAGGCCGGTGGGGCTGTTGTTGCAGCGCCAGGTGGTGTCGTTGTTCTTGTCGTCGGCGTTGGCGGGGTTGACCGCGTTGTCCAGCGAGCTGTCCGCGGTGGCGGAGTCGAAGTCGCTGCCGGTGAAGAAGCTCCAGGAGCGGTTGTCGGTGGCGCCGTAGAGGGCGTCGGACTCCTGGTAGTGGAAGGTGCCGTCCTTGTCGAGGTACGGCGCGGCCGGGCTGTCGGAGATGTTGCCGAACGGCACGGGCGTGCCGACGCTGACGCCGTACCCGGTGCTGGACACGCCGGTGGAAGTGCCGGCGGGTGCGGCGGCCGCCGGGCCGGCGGCGAGGCCGGCCAGGCTCAGGGCCGCGCTGGTGAGGAGCGCGACCAGGGCGGTGCGGGGTGGGGGAAACACGGATTCTCCTTAGGGTGGAGTCAGTGCCAGTCCACGACCAGCCAGCCGCGGTGCGGCAGGTCCTGGTCGAGGCTCAGCCCGCTGCGGTGCTCGGTGATGCGGGCCGAGGTCGGGGGGAGGAGCGGGGCCAGCAGGGTGGCGCCGGGGGCCTCGGGAGCGGCCGGCAGCGCGATCCGCGGCCGGGCCGGGTCGGCGCTGCCGTTGGCCACGGCGAGCAGCCAGCCGCGCTCGGAGTGGGACAGGTGCGGAATCAGGTGGGGGCCGCCGCTCACCAGGGGCAGGGTGGGTCGCTCGCCCTCCAGGAAGCGGACCATGGCGTGCAGCAGGCGCTGGCCGTCGTCGTCGTACGGCAGCAGCTGGGGTGCGGTCGCGGCCAGCACCGCGACGCGGCCGCCGAGTTCGTTGCGGAACACGAACCGGCCCGGTCCCCAGTACTTCTGACTCGACGTCAGAATGCTGGTCCAGGGCTCGGCCCCGGGGGCGAGGGACAGCAGGGCCAGCGCCGGTTGGACGTTGACGCTCAGGTACGCGTCCTCCCGCGCCACGTGTTCCAGCGCGTACGGGCCGGCCGGGTCGGCGCTCTCGCGCTCGACGAGCTCGCATCTGGTGATCCCCAGCAGGTGGCCGAAGCCCCGCCGGGTGAGCACCTCGGCGGCCGTTCCGTCCAGCAGCAGTCCGCCCGCCAGCATCCGCTCGACCTCGGAGTCCTCGAAGGCCCAGGCGAGTTGGCCGAAGACCGCCTGCACGGGGGCGTGGTCGGCGGTGACCGGGACGCCGTAGCGCAGCAGATGGTCGGCGGCGGGGCCGGCGTCGACGGCGAGTTCGGCGAGTTCGCCACCGGTCCTGGTGCGCACGTGCGCGGCCGCGTGCCGGGGGACCGGCAGGCCGACCCCGTGGGTGCGTGGTGAGCGCGGCTGGCGCTGCGCGACCCAGTCGAGGGCGGGGCGGGTGCGGCGCAGCAGGTCGGCGACGCGCGGGAAGCGCTGGGCGCGGCCGGACTGCATGGGGTGGACGTTGAGGAACATCGCGTCGGATCCGGCGAGTTGGGCGGTGACCAGCTCGGACCAGCTCTGGGTGTCGGACTTGGACCAGGCGGTGTGCGGCCAGTTCTCGATCTCGGGTTCGCTGGTGGCGTGCGCCGGTCGCAGGGCCCGCTGGGCCTCCAGCATCCAGACGGAGAAGCTGAGTTCGCGTCCGGGTGCGTCACCGTAGCGGGCGAAGTGCGGGCGGTGGGCGACCCGGCCGTCGATGCTCAGCGCCTGGAACAGGGCCGGCCAGTCGCGGCCCTCCACCGAGTGGACGCCGAGTTCGGAGCTCATCAGGCCGAGCTGGACGCGTCCGCCGGACTGGGCGCCGACCGCATCGGCGACCAGCTCGGCGGTCTCCAACTGGGCGGTGCGCCAGACCTGTTGCAGCAGCGCTCGCCAGGGGTGGGGTTCCCCCGGGGAGGTGATGGCGGTCACCAGCCGCTCACGGGAGACCCGCCGTCCGACCACCGCCGCGAACCGGTCCAGCATCAGCGGTTCGAAGCCGCCGCCCCAGTGCAGTGGGGCGTGGTTGTGGTAGCGGAAGTCGTCCTCCAGCCACAGGACCCGCAGGTCCAGGGTGGCGTAGCGGGCGTACTGGCCGGCCAGCCAGCTGCGCCAGCGCGGGCAGGCGAAGGAGGCCTGGGCGGCGGCGGCGGTGCCCTGGGGGTCGACCATGGGGGCGAAGCCGAGCCGGTCGGCGCGGCCGCGGTCGGCGTGGCCTGCGGTGACCCAGGGGTTGAGGCTGACGTCGAGGCCGGCCTCGCGCAGGATCGCGGTCGCGGTCGCCGCGGTCTCGAACAGGAGGTCCTCGGCGGGGCCGGTCGGGTGGCCCGTGTAGAACTCCTCGGCGCCGAGCAGCAGCACCACCTCGTCGACGCCGGCCTCGCCGCAGAACTTGGCCAGCTCCCTCGCGTGTTGGGCGGCTTCCGGGGTGGGGTGGAGCTGGAAGCGCAGGTGGTACCTCGCGGACACGCGGGGGCTCCTCACTTGGTGCTGCCGGCGGTCAGGCCGGAGCGCCAGAAGCGTTGCAGGGACAGGAAGAGGACGACCAGCGGGATCGCGGAGATCGCGGCTGCGGTGATCACGATGTTGAACGGCACGGCGCTGGGCCCGATCCCGCGTTGGGCCTGCCAGCCGACGATGCCGACGGTGACCGGCTGGAGGTGGTCGTTGGCCAGCATCAGCACCGGCAGCAGGTAGTTGGTCCAGATCGCGACGAACTGGAAGAGGAAGATGGTCACCAGGGCCGGGGACATCACCCGCAGCGCGATGGTGGCGAAGATCCGGAACTCGCCGGCGCCGTCGATCCGTCCGGCCTCGATGATCTCGTCGGGGACCGAGGAGCCGGCGTAGATCCGGGCCAGGTAGACGCCGAACGGGCTGACCATGCTGGGTAGCAGCACCGCCCAGTAGGTGTTGACCAGGTGGATCTGCGAGAACATCAGGTAGAGCGGCACGGCGAGCAGCGGCTGCGGGACCAGCACCGCGGCGAGGATCGAGTTGAAGGTCAACTCACGGCCGCGGAAGCGGTACTTGGCCAGGGTGTAGCCGGCCAGCGCGGCGATCAGGGTGCTGACCGTCGCGCCGCCGACGGCGTAGAGCGCGCTGTTGGCCAGCCACTGCCAGTAGATGCCGCCCTGCTGGGCGAAGACCTGGTGGACGTTGTCGAAGAGCGCGAAGCGGGCGAACCAGAATCCGTTGCCGCTGAACAGGTCGGCGTTGGTCTTGGTGGAGGAGACCAGCAGCCACCAGACCGGTGCCAGGAAGTAGACCGAGGTGATCAGCAGGACGCCCAGGATCAGCCAGCGGGAGAGTGATTGACGGATGGTCACAGAGCGGCTCCCTTGCGCTGGACCAGCTTGAGGAAGCCGAAGGACAGGACGAAGGCGAGCAGCGCGAGGATCACCGATTCGGCCGCGGCGGCGTTGAAGTTGTTGGCGTTCACGGCGTCGTAGGCGGCGTAGATGGGGGTGTAGGTGCTGGGCAGGTTGGGGGCGACGTTGTGCAGGATGGCGGGCTCGTTGTAGAGCTGGGCGGTGCCGATGATGGAGAAGACGGTGGTCAGCACCAGTGCCGGGCGGACCAGCGGCACCTTGATCCGCCAGGCGATGCCGAAGGCCGAGCAGCCGTCCATGGTGGCCGCCTCGCTCAGCTCGGCGGGGATGGCCTGCAGGGCGGAGTAGATGATCAGCATGTTGTAGCCGGTCCAGCCCCAGGTCAGCATGTTGCCGATGGTGGGCGCCAGCATGGCGTTCGAGGTCAGGTCCAGGTGCAGGCCGAGGTGGCGGGCGGCGGCGCTGATCGGGCTCAGCCCGGGTGCGACGAGGTAGGACCACATGATGGCGCCGACCACGCCGGGCAGCGCGTAGGGCAGGAAGAAGGCCAGTCGGAAGAACCGCTTGAAGAGCGTCGTCTTCGCGTCAAGCAGCAGCGCCAGGCCGAGCGCGAACAGCAGCATCAGCGGCACCTGCACCAGGCCGATCAGCAGCACCCGCAGCAGCGAGCCGCGGAAGTCCGCATCGCCCAGTGCGGTGGCGTAGTTGGACAGCCCAGCGAAGACCTGGGTGGGTGCGGTCAGGCCCAGACCCGAGCGGTGCATCCGGAACAGGCTCTGGTAGACGGTGTAGCCGATCGGGGCCAGGTAGAGCGCCGCGAACGGCACCAGGAACGGGGCCAGGAAGAGGGCGACGGGACGCCCTCGCCTGCGGCGACCGGGGCGGGCGGCGCCGGTGGCCTTGCTCCTGCCGGCTGCCCGCTCGCGCAGAGCGGTGGTCATGGATGTACTGCCTTTCCGGGGGGCGAGCGCGGGGCGGACGCGGGGGCGGGCGCGGTGGTTCGACGGCCGGTCAGCTGCCCGAGACGCTCAGGCCCTGCTGCTTCATGCCGGCCACCGTCTTGGTCTGCACGCCGGCGAGCATGTTCGCCAGCGTGGTGCCGCCGGTGCCGGCCTGGCCGAGACCGTCACCGAGGTCGGTGGAGGTCTGGGTCATGGTCGGGCCCCACTGCCAGTCGGTGTTGATGTGCGAGGTCTCGGCCTTGAACACGTCGAAGATGGTCTGTCCGCCGTAGAAGGGGTCCGGTGCGGAGAGCGTCGCGTTGGACAGGCCCGAGGTGGCGGCCGGATAGATGCCGGTGACCTTGATCAGGTTGCTGACACTGTCCGCGTCGGTGCTCATCCAAGTGGCGAACTCGGTGGCCTCCTTGGCGTGGCCGCAGCCCTTGAGGATCGCGGTGGCGGAGCCGCCGTCGTTCCCGTACACCGGGTTGGCGGCGTCCCAGACCGGCATCGGTGCGACGGCCCACTGGCCCGCGCCGTCCTTGACGCTGCTGGCGATGATCGGCGCGTCCCAGACCGCGTTGACGTCGGAGAGCACCTTGCCGGCGGCCATGTCGCTGTAGAGCGAGGGGTCGTAGCTCGGGTCGGTCTTGAGCAGCTTCTTGTCCAGCAGGCCCTGCCAGTAGCCAGCCACCTTCTGGTTGCCGGCGCTGTTGACGCTCACCTGCCACTGGTCGCCGGACGTGCCGAACCAGCCCGCGCCGGCCTGCCAGGCCAGGCCCGCGTAGTTGTAGGCGTCGTTGCCGAAGTCGCCGAGGTAGACGCTCGGGTCGGCGGCGTGCACCTTGGCGGCGTCGGCCGCGTACTCGTCCCAGGTGACCGGCGCGGTGGTGATGCCGTACTTGGCGAACAGGTCCTTGCGGTACATCAGCGCCATCGGCGCGGTGTCCACCGGGATGCCGTAGGTCTGGCCGCCGATCGTCACCTGCTTCCAGGTCCAGTGGGCGAACTGCGCCTGGGCGGTGGCGGCGAACTTCGTCACGTCCGTCAGCGCGCCGGCGGCGGCGAAGCTGGGCAGCGTCTCGTAGCCGACCTGCGCCAGGCAGGGGGCGTTGCCCGCCTTGGCAGCGGTGAGCATCTTCGTGTAGCCGCCCTTGGAGCCGGAGGCGGTCTTGTCGAAGGTGACCTGGATGTTCGGGTGGGTCCGGTTGAACGCGGCCACCGACTGGTCGTAACCCGGCGCCCAGCCCCAGAAGTCCAGCTTCACGACGCCGCCGGAGGAGCCGGCCGCAGCCGCCGAGTCGTTCGCACCGGAGCCGCTGGAGGAGCAGCCGCTGGCGACCATCGCAGCGGCGAGGGCCACGGTGGCGGCGGCCAGGGAGCGGGATCTTGCCTTCACGGACGTCTCCTGGAGTTTCGTGGGGGGAGCGGCACTGTTTCGATCAGGTTCGATCAAAAACCGAGCATGGCGGATTCGTTCGGCTATTGTTTGAACTAACTCTGGGCAAGTCAATAGGCTGGTCTGCACGGATGAGAGGAGTCCTGGTGAAACAGGCGCTGCAGGGCACGGGCGTACGCGAGCTGGCCATGGCACGCCCGGCCGTCGCGCGGGACCGGTCCGCGTCCCGGCGGGCGAACCTGAGCATGGTGCTGCGGCTGCTGCGCGACGAGGGCCCGCGCTCCCGGGCCCGGATCGCCGAGGACACCGGCCTGCCCAAAGCCACGGTCTCCCACCTGATCGCCGAACTGCTCGACGGCGGCCTGGTCCGGGAGGGCGAGGCCGAACGCGACCGAAGCGCGGTGGGCCGGCCCGGCCAAGCGGTCGACGTGGACGGCAGCGGCGTCCACGGACTGGGCGCCGAGCTCAACGTGGACTACATCAGCCTGCTCGCCCTCAACCTGCGCGGCGAGGTCACCTTCGAGCGCCGCACACCGCTGGACGTACGCGCACTCGGCCCCGAGACGGCACTGGACGCGGTGGCCCAGCTGGCCGCCGAAGGGATGGCCGCAGTACGCGGCGCGGGCGGCCGCATCGTCGGCATCACCCTGGCCACCCCCGGCGCCGTCGACATGGACGCGGGGGTCGTCAAGTACGCGTCCAACATCGGCTGGCGCGAAGTCCCGGCGCTCGCCGGCCTGCACGAGCGGCTCGGCCCCGACACCCCGCAGCTGCATCTGGAGAACGACGCCAAGCTCGGCGCCCTGGCCGAATACGTGTCGGCCTCCGCCGACAACGTGCGCGACCTGGTCTACGTCACCGGCCAGACCGGCGTGGGCGTCGGCATCATCGCCGGCGGCCAACTCCTGCGCGGCACCGGCGGATACGCGGGCGAGGTCGGGCACCTGCGCCTGGTCCCCTCGGACGAGCCCTGCGCCTGCGGGCGGCGCGGCTGCTGGGAGACCATGGTCGGGCGGGAGGCGCTGCTGCGCTACGCCGCCGACCCGGCGGACCTGGTCCGCGACCCGACGATCGACCTCGGCCGGCGCCTGGCCGAGCTGCGCAACCGCGCGCACGCCGGCGACTCGCGCACCCTGGAGGCGCTCAGCCGGATCGCCGACCACCTGGCGCCCGGCCTCGCCCTGCTGGCGGACATCCTCAACCCCCGACTCCTGGTGCTGGGCGGCCACTTCGCCTACTTCGGCGAGCACCTGATCGACGCGGTGACCGCTCAGGTGCACCAGCAGGTGATGGCCCCCGACGCCGGCGGCAGCGAGATCGTCCTCTCCCGCCTCGGCCTGGCGAGCACAGCGCAGGGCGGCGCGCTGCTGGCACTGGACGCTGTGTACCAGGACCCGACGGCGGCGATGACGGGCACGTAGGCCTGCCACCGCCAAAGCCCTTCAGGCTCGGGCGCGGAGCTACGGGCGGGTGAAGGTCAGATGGGTGATGCCGCTGGGTGTCGTCACCGACTCGACCTGAAACCGCTGCTCCAGCCCTTCCAGCCCGTCCCACAGCCGCTCACCGCGGCCCAGGACGATCGGGACGAGCACGCTGAAGTTGTGCACTCGAACACGCGACATGACACTCACGTCCCTCACCCGGACTCCATGGTCGAACCGAGCCTAGACGCGCCCACTGACGTTGAGCCCCGCGCCACAACGTGGCGCCCGCCCCGACCAAGGTCGGGGCGGGCGCCGCTGTTCCCGGTGGCCGTCAGCCCGAGATCGCGCAGCCGCCGGCCGCGTTGCTCCAGGTCGGCTGCATCGCGAAGGAGCCGGTGGGCAGCGATACGGCGGCGAGGTTCTGCCAGGCGCAGAGGTCGCCGTCCTCCTCGCCGTCCGAGGCCACCCAGCCGCTGGACGGCTGCGGGTCGGTCATCGTCTCGGCGTACTCGTGGCCCTCGACGATGCTGAACCCGTCGAGCTGGCTCGACACCGAGCCCGCGCCGCAGCCGGAGCCCGCGTCGAGCACGTACGGCATGTTGGTGTACGAGACGTTGCCGTCGTAGTCGTGCCAGGCGCAGAAGCCGGAGTTGGGGAACCCGTCGGGCTGGGTGCCGCTCGGGCTCATCACGACGATCTGCACGTCCGGGCCGGAGACCCCGAAGTGCGCGGCGCCCGCGTCCGCCTCTGCGGCGATGTCGGCCTGGGCCGCCGAGCCGGGCGCCGCCGAGGAGTCGTCCACCCAGGTGCCGCCGAGCACCGGGCCGCCGAAGGACGGGCCGGAGCCGGAGTTGTCGGTGTACTGCGAGGTGACGGTGGACCAGTTGTCCTGCGAGGTGCCCAGGCCGTTGAACAGGTTGGTCTCGTACTGCTGGACGCCGTTGGAGTCGCTGTCCCACTGGTTGCCCCAGAAGACGAGGTAGACCGACACCTGATGTTGGACCGGGCCACCGTTGTAGCTCAGGTTGCCTGCGGCGGCCGGTGCGGTGCGGCTGGTGTGCGCGGTCCACTTGGCGCCCTTGGCACCCTTCATCGGGACCACGCCGTGCCGGCCGTGGGTCTGCACATGGACGAGCTTGCCGTGCGAGAGCACGACGTGGTTCGCGGCGCCGAGGTCGGCGGCGGCCGGGGCCGCGGTGCTGGTGGTGGCGGTGCCGACCAGGCCGGCCAGGGCCAGTGCGGCCACGGCGGCGGTGTTGCGCAGCTTCCAGGACCGGCCGCGGCTGGTGGCGGTGGTGGCGGGGGTACGGTCTTCGCGCGAGTTGCGCATACCGAGCTCCTTTTGATGCTGTGGGGGACAAAAGGGGCCTTGCTGCCCGGTCCGGGTCCGGTCGAGGTCGTCGATCGGGGAAGGCGGGCCCGGCGATGGGGGGTGCCGGGCCGGGCGCCGTCGGGGCCGCTTGACCGATGCTCATCAAAGCGTATGAGAAGATCCTCAACAAGCTCTCAGGAAGCAACAGTTGGGAGATTTGACGAACCGTTGACCTAAGCGGCCAGTCGCTGGTCAGGGCCGGTGGCGGCCCGCGATCCCGGCCGGATCCGCATGGCCCGAGGTTGGGCGGCCTGCGCGGTTGCTGGGAGCGGGCTGGGAGTACGGCCGCGCGCGCCGCCGTCTCTCCGGCCTATTTCCGTGCCTGGTAGCAGAGTTCGGGCCGTCCGACCTGTCCGTAGCGTGGTTCGCGGACAGCCAGGCCGGTGTCCACCAGGTGTTCCAGGTAGCGGCGCGCGGTGATCCGCGAGACGCCCGCCGCCGCGCCCGCGGCGGCGGCCGAGAGGCTACCGTCCGCCTCCCGCAACACCGTTGCGACGGCCTCCAGGGTGGGCGCGCTCAGGCCCTTCGGCAGGGTGTTGCGCTCGGAGGTCCGCAGCACGGCGAAGGCCTGGTCCACCTCGTCCTGCCCGGTGGCCTCGCCGGCCCGGGCCAGCGACTCGCGGTAGCGGGCGTAGCGGTCCAGGCGCTCGTGCAGGGTGGCGGCGGCGAACGGCTTGAGCAGGTACTGCACCACGCCCGCCGAGACCGCCTGGCGGACCGTCGCCAGCTCGCGGGCCGAGGTCACGGCGATGATGTCGGTGCTGTGCCCGGCGGCCCGCAGGGTGCGGCAGAGCTGGAGGCCGTGGCCGTCCGGCAGGTGGAGGTCGAGCAGGGTGAGGTCCACCGGTCGGCCCGCGGCCCGGGCGCTCTCCAGGAAGCGCAGTGCCTCGGCCGCCGAGTGCGCCGTACCGGCGGTTCGAAAGCCCGGCGCGCGGCTGACGTGCAGCGCGTGAGCCTCAGCCGCCACCGGGTCGTCCTCGACCACCAGCACGTCGATCGTCGCGGGCCGGGTCACCGCAGCGCCCCCGTAGGTTGCAGGGGGAGCCGGACCGTCAGTACGGCTCCCCGCTCACGTCCGACCTCCACGGCGCCGCCGTTGCGGCGGGCCGCCTGGGCGACCAGCGCGAGGCCGAGGCCGTGCCCACGCGCCTGCTTGGTGGACCAGCCGCGCCGGAACACCTCGTCCACCTCGCCCGGCTCGATCCCCGCTCCGGTGTCGGCGACCCGCAGCAGCAGCCGGCCGGCCTCGATCCGCGCGGTCACCGTCACCTCGGGCGGCCCCGGGTGCGCGGCGGAGTTGGCGATCGCGGCGTCCATGGCGTTGTCGATCAGGTTGCCGAGTATCGTCACCAGGTCGCGGGCGGGCAGCTCGGGCGGCAGGACGCCGTCGTCGATGCGGCTGTCCTCGGTGAGCGTCAACTCCACGCCGCGCTCGGCCGCTTCGGCGGTCTTGCCGAGCAGCAGGGCGGCCAGCACCGGTTCGCTGACGGCGGCCACCACGCGGTCGGTGAGTCGTTGGGCGAGTTCGAGTTCGGCGGTGGCGAACTCCACGGCCTCGCGGTAGCGGCCCAGTTCGACCAGGACGACCACCGCGTGCAGCCGGTTCGCTGCCTCGTGAGCCTGCGCGCCGAGCGCCTCGGAGAAGCCCCGGACGGAGTCCAACTCGCCGTTCAGTGACTGAAGTTCAGTGTGGTCGCGCAGTGTGACCACGGTGCCGAGGCCGGGTCCGGGGCCGATTGGCGAGGTGTTGAGAACCACCACGCGGTCCGCCGTGAGGTGCAGCTCGTCATGCGCCGGATCGGCGTCCAGCACCGACCGGGTCAGCGCCTCGGGCAGCGCGAGGTCGGCGAACTGCCGTCCCTCCGCCGGGCCTTCGAGGCCGAGCAGCTCGCGGGCCGCGTCGTTGCAGAGCAGCACCGTGCCTGCCCGGTCGAGCAGGATCAGGCCCTCCCGGACCGAGTGCAGCGTCGCCTGGTGGTAGTCGTAGAGGTGGCTCAGCTCGGTGGCGCCCATGCCGTGGGTGTGCCGGCGCAGCCGCGCGTTGGCCAGGTAGCTGCCGAGGCCGCCGAGCGCGAGCGCGGCCAGCGCGACCCCGGCCAGCATGAGCAGCGGGCCGTGCAGCTGCCGGCTGATCGACTGCACCCTGATGCCGACGCTGACCAGCGCGATCACCCGCCCCCGGTCGTCCTGGACCGGGGTGACCACCCGCACCGACCGGCCGAGGGTGCCGGTGTAGGTCTCCCGGACGGTCCCGCCGGCCAGCGCCTGCTCGATGTGGCCGAGGAAGGGCCGGCCGATCTGCGCCGGGTCGGGATGGGTCCAGCGCACCCCGTGCGTGTCCATCACCGTGACGAAGGCGACGCCCGCGTCCGCGCACACCCGCTGCGCGTAGGGCTGGAGCACCGCGGTGGGGTCCGGTCCGGTGACGGCCTGCCGGACGGTGGGGGAGTCCGCGACCGCGTACGCGGTGGCGGAGACCTGGCCGAAGGCCGCGTCCTGGGCGCGCTCGGCGACCGTCAGGTACGCCAGGACCGCGCTGCCGGCGACCACGGCGGCGACGATCACGATCTGGACGGCGAAGAGCCGCCCGGCCAGGCTGCGCGGCAGTCGACGGATGGGCATGCCAGCCAGTGTGCCCCCGTCGTGAACTCCGCCAACTCCGCCGTGAACTCTATGAACGCAAACGTGACGCCCATCACCTCCAGCGCCGATAGTCGGAGCGGCCCGCCCACCGGGGCCACCAGGACTGCAAGGCAAAGGAGCCGACGCATGGCGATCACCGCAACCGACCGGAAGAGACCGGCCGACCGCACGCACTACCTCTATCTCGCCGTGCTTGCGGCGGTCCTGGCCGGCATCGTGCTCGGCCTGGCGGCGCCGTCGTTCGCCGTCCAGCTCAAGCCGGTCGGGACGGGCTTCGTCAACCTGATCAAGATGATGATCAGCCCGGTGATCTTCTGCACCATCGTGCTGGGCGTCGGCTCGGTCAGCAAGGCCGCCAAGGTCGGCCGGGTGGGCGGCCTGGCACTCGGCTACTTCCTGGTGATGTCCACCGTCGCGCTCGGCCTCGGCCTGGTGGTCGGCAACCTGCTGGAGCCGGGCTCGGGGCTGCACCTGACCCAGGCGCTCGCCAAGGCCGGCCATGCCCAGGTGGTGGCGGGCCAGCAGAGCACCACCGACTTCCTGCTCGGCATCATCCCGACCAGCCTGGTCTCCGCGCTCACCCAGGGCCAGGTGCTGCAGACCCTGCTGGTCGCGCTGCTCTGCGGCTTCGCGCTCCAGGCGCTGGGTGCCGCCGGCGCGCCCGTGCTGCGCGGCGTGGAGCATCTGCAGCGGCTGGTCTTCCGCGTGATGTCGATGATCATGTGGGTGGCCCCGATCGGCGCCTTCGGCGCGATGGCGGCGGTGGTCGGAGCGACCGGCACCGCGGCGCTCAAGAGCCTGGCCGTCATCATGATCGGCTTCTACCTGACCTGCGCGATCTTCGTGCTCGTGGTGCTCGGCCTGCTGCTGCGCCTGGTCGCCGGCGTCAACGTCCTCGCGCTGCTGCGCTACCTGAGCCGCGAGCTGCTGCTGATCCTCTCCACCTCCTCCTCCGAGAGCGCGCTGCCGCGGTTGATCGCCAAGATGGAGCACCTCGGCGTCAGCCGTCCGGTGGTGGGCATCACCGTGCCGACCGGCTACAGCTTCAACCTGGACGGCACCGCCATCTACCTGACGATGTCCTCGATCTTCATCTCGCAGGCGATGGACAGGCCGCTCTCGCTCGGCCAGCAGCTCTCCCTGCTGATCTTCATGGTGATCGCCAGCAAGGGCGCCGCCGGCGTCACCGGCGCCGGCCTCGCCACCCTGGCCGGCGGCCTCCAGTCGCACCGGCCCGAACTCGTGGACGGCGTCGGCCTGATCGTCGGCATCGACCGCTTCATGTCCGAGGCCCGCGCGCTGACCAACTTCGCCGGGAACGCGGTGGCCACCGTCCTGATCGGCCACTGGACCGGCGAACTCGACCACGCCCGGGCGAGCGAGGTCCTGGCCGGGCGGCTCCCGTTCGACGAGACCGTCCTCGCCGACCCCGCCGACCACCCGGCCGCCATCCCCGAGCAGCAGCCGCAGGTGGGGCAGCGGACCCCCGGGTAACCGGGCCTATGTGCCGCGTCTTCAGCAGGCGTTCGCGGCCGCGTGGTAGCGCAGGCCGTCCATGAGGAGGTCGAGGAGGCGTCCCATCCGGGCTCGGTGCTCCGGCGTCGTGGCGGCCAGCGACAGGCCGCTCAGGCTGAACAGCACGTCCTCCGGCTCGGCGTCGGAGCGCAGCAGGCCGGCCGTCGCGCCGGCTTGCAGCAGCTCGGTTATGGCGGTGGTCAGCATCGACCGGCTGTGCGAGAAGGGGTCGCCACCGGAGGCGATGAGGGCGCGCAGTGCGTCGGCCATCCCGCGCTTGGTCGTCATGTAGTCGACGAAGCTGTCCATCCAGGCGCGCAGCGCCTCGTCCGGCTGGTGGGTCGTCAGGAGCTCTGCGGCGGCGGCGCAGAGCTTCGCCAGTTCGCTGCGATAGGCCGCTTCCACCAGCTCCTCGCGGGTGGCGAAGTGACGGTAGAGGGTGCCGATGCCCACGCCGGCCTGCTTGGCGATCGCGTCGAGCGTCACCTCGGGGCCGCCCTGGGCGAAGGCCCGTACGGCCACCTCCAGCAGTCGCTCGCGATTGCGGCGCGCATCGGCGCGGAGCGGCCTGGGGTCGGCGGGGGGCATGGAGCTTCCTCCTTCTGACTCGGCGCGCGGCCGGAGCCTGCTTGCAAACGGAGTCTCCTCCGCTTAGTCTCGAGATATGCGGAGGGGCCTCCGGTTTCCACTCTACAGGTCCCGCTACAGGCCCCCTCGCCTCAGCTCCGGGCCCTCAGCCATGGGCCCTCGGTCAGACGGGAACGACCATGACTGCCAACACTCCCCTCGCACGCATCACCACCCCCTTCGGCGCCGAGTCCACGGCTGCCGAGGTCATCTCGGGCGTCGACCTGACCGGCCGTCGCGCCGTCGTCACCGGTGGAGCCTCCGGGATCGGCGTCGAGACCGCGCGCGCCCTCGCCTCGGCCGGTGCACAGGTCACCCTCGCGGTCCGGGACGTCGCCGCCGGAGCCCGCACCGCAGAGGGCATCGGTGCAACGACCGGCAACCGGGACGTCCGCGTCGCACCCCTGGACCTTGCCGACCAGTCCTCCGTCGCGGCGTTCGTCGCCGCCTGGGACGGGCCGCTGGACATCCTGGTCAACAACGCCGGGGTGATGGCGTCCCCCGAACTCCGCACCCCGGAGGGCTGGGAACTCCAGTTCGCCACCAACCACTTGGGGCACTTCGCGCTGGCCACCGGACTGCACGGCGCGCTCGCCCGGGCCGCCGGTGGCGCGCGCGTCGTGGCCGTCAGCTCCAGCGCCCACCACCGCTCGCCCGTGGTCTTCGAGGACATCCACTTCCGCGAGCGCCCCTACGAGCCCTGGTCCGCCTACGGCCAGTCCAAGACCGCCAACGTGCTGTTCGCGGTCGAAGCCGCCAAGCGCTGGGCCGCGGACCGCATCACCGTCAACGCGCTGATGCCCGGCGGGATCCGCACCAACCTCCAGCGCCACGTCTCCGACGAGGAACTCGCCCGGCTGCGCGCCCAGGCCGCCGGCGGCGCGGAGCTGAAGTGGAAGACGCCCGAGCAGGGCGCCGCGACCTCTGTCCTGCTCGCCGCCTCCCCCCTCGTGGAGGGCGTCACCGGACACTACTTCGAGGACTGCAACGAGGCCGTCCGCGGCGAGCTCGGAGCACGCACCGGCGTGGCGGCGTACGCCCTGGACCCCGAGGCGGCCGCGCTGCTCTGGCAGGTGTCGCACGACACCCTGGCTTCGCGCGACTGACGGCCACCGTGTGAACGGTCCGTTTTATGCGGCGAGGCCACGGGACGGCGGGCGGCGGTGCAGGTGCCGCAGTGCCGAGCGGGCGGCGCCGTAACCGCACATGCCGTGCACGCCGGCCCCCGGGGGAGTGGCGGCGGAGCAGAGGTAGACACCGGGAATTCCGGTGCTGTACGGATCGAGGGCCGGGCGGGGGCGCAGCGCGAGCTGTCGAGCGGTGTTGGCACCGGTGAGGATGTCGCCGGCGACGTAGTTGGGGTTGCCGGCTGCCAACTGCTCGACGCCCTGCGAGACGGTGGCGACGGTTCGCTCGCGGGTGCCCGGCGCGAAGCGTTCGATCTGGTCGAGCACCGCCTCGGTGGCGTCCCCCGACCAGCCGTTCGGCACATGGGCGTAGGCCCAGACGGGTCGCAGCGTGCCGACTGAGCGGGTGGGGTCGGCCAGGTACTGCTGGGCGACCAGGACGAACGGCCGCTGCGGCATCCGGCCGGCGGCGATCTGCCGTTCGGCGTGGGCGATCTCCTCGATCGTGCCGCCCAGGTGCACCGTGCCGGCGCGGCGGCAGCTCTCGTTGCGCCAGGGGATCCCGCCCTCCACCGCCAGGTCGAGCTTGAACGCGCCCGGGCCGTACTGCCACCGGGCGTAGCCGCGCGCCACGCGCGCGGGCAGCCGGTCCCCGCAGACGGCCAGCGCGTCGTGCGGCGCGAGGTCGAGCAGGATCGCGTCGGCGGGAGGGAGTTCGGCCAGCGAGCGGACCCGGACGCCGGTCTGCACGGTACCGCCCAGTTCGGCCAGGCGGGCGGCCAGCGCGTCGGTGACGGCCCGCGATCCGCCCCGAGCGACCGGCCAGCCCCACCGGTGCCCGGCGGCGACGAGCATCAGCCCGATCGCGGCGCTGCCGGTGCTGGTGAGGGGCCGGATGGCGTGCGCGGCGGTGCCGGCGAACAGCGCGCGGGCCGCCGGGGTGCGCCAGGCCGTCCGGGCGAGGGCCTCGGCCGGCCACGCCGCCCGCACCGCGAACCGTGCCAACTGCACCGGGTGGGCGGGCAGATGGAGGGGCGGCTGGAACAGGTCCGCGGCCAGGGCGTCGAAGTTCTCGGCCAGCGGCCCGAAGACGCGCCGCCAGGCCGGTCCGTCCGCACCCAGACCTGCGGCGGTCTCCTCCAACGACCGGTGCATGGCGGCGGCACTGCCGTCGTCGAAGGGGTGGGCCAGGTCGATCTGCGGCCGACACCACCGCAGACCGTGGCGCTCCAGCCCGAGCGAGCGCAGGAAGGGGGAGCCGGCGCCCATCGGGTGGACCGCGGAGCAGTGGTCGTGCAGCAGGCCGGGCAGGGTGAGTTCGCTGGTCCGGGTGCCGCCGCCGATGGTGGCCGCCTGCTCCAGCACGGTGACCGCCACGCCCTCCTGCGCCAGGGCGACGGCGGCGGCCAGCCCGTTCGGGCCGGCCCCGACGACGACGGCCTCAGCCACGGGTGGCGAACCGGCGCAGGTAGTCGGCGCTCGGCGAGCCGAGACCGGTGGCCGCGTCGTAACCGGGCGTGGCCGGCAGCCCGTGGTCGTGGCCCAGGGTGTAGAGGAGGTAGCGCAGGTCGCCGGCGGCCGCGCCCTCGTCCTGAACGACCGTCAGCGGGCGGGAACCTGCGGCCTTGGGCTGGTCCGTGACGTCGTGGAAGACCCCGGTGCCGGCCATCGAGTACAGCAGGGGGTTGGCGAAGCCGAAGGCGCGGCCCTGCTCCTGCTCGGCGTCGGCCTGGATCGCCGCGAACCCGGGGGTGGCGGCGGAGGTGCCGCCGTAGCCGACCAGTTGGAAGGCGCCGTCGACGGTGTAGCCGATCAGCACGGGCATCGCGCCGTCGCCGGCCAGCGCCACGTCGGGGGCGACCCGGTGGCCGCCGGCGAGGTGGTCCGGGACGTGGCCCTTCTGGTACCAGGGCTGCGGGAAGTCGCTGGGGCCACCACCGCCGCCGAAGGCGAAGACCCCGGGCACCGGCGCCCAGTCGCCCGTGCCGTTCGGACGGATCGACAGGGCGTCGCCCATGCTGGTCTCCCAGGCGTAGTTGCCTGCCTTGTCGGTGGCCAGCGAGGTCGCGCCGACCGATGTCACCCACGGGTCGCCGCTGGGGAATTCGGCCTGCGCCTGGGTGGTCTGCGGATCGCAGTTCACGCCGGTGTCGGCGGCGGCGGGCGAGGCGTCGCCGCAGTCGCCGGCGGCGAAGTAGACGCCGATGCCCTCGGCGGCGGCCTGCTGGAAGAGCATGTCCCAGGCGGCGACCAGGCCCGGGGTGAGGTGTCCGGGCTGGGCGTGGATGATCTCGGCCCAGGAGTTGGAGATCAGGTCGGCTGCGTGGGTGTCGATGATGGAGGCCTCGGCGTCCATCAGGTCGCCGTCGAGGCAGGAGTCGGCGCCGGCGTAGAGCACGTTGGCGTCCGGTGCGTAGGCGTGTGCCATCTCCACGTCCAGGGCCTGTTCCCCGGCCCAGGAGGCGGGCGGTGCGCAGGCCGAGCTGATCTGCCAGGCCTTGGGGTCGACGTGCTCGCTGTACTGGCCAGGACGGAAGGGGTGGTCGCCGGTCGCGGCGGCGAAGCGGTTGGCGTCCGCGGCCATGGTGGGCGAGCCGTAGGCGTCGACGACGGCGACGGTGCGCCCCTGGCCGGTGGCGCCCTTGGGCGCGGCTCCGTAGGCGCGCCGCAGCTGGGTGGGCGTGTAGGGGCAGGTGGTGTACGGGACCGGCTGCCCGTAGGCGGGGGGCTGGCCGGTCGCGGGCTGCTGGCCGAAGTAGGCGGAGCAGTGGGCGTCGGCGTTGGTGGCCGGCGTCGTGCTCCGGTGCGCGGTCGGGCTCGCACCGGTCGGCGCGGACAGCCCGTCCAGGGCCACCACGTCCCCTGCCAGCGCGGCGGGTGTGCTGGCGTTCCGGGCGGGGGCCTGGGCGGGGCCCCAGGCGGTGCTGTACCGGTGGATGCTGGTGCCCAGCGCGGTGTTCATCGCCGCTGCGGGGCCGGTCACTTGCAGGTAGTGCGTGGTGTCGGCGGTGATCTTCAGACCGGCTTTGGTGAGCCAGCCGACGACGTCGCGGCGCTGGGCCGCGGTGAGGCCGAAGCGCTGCTGGTACTGGGCCGGGGTGAGGAAGTGCCCGTAGTCGTGGCTCTTCGGGTCGGTGGTGTCGCGCAGGAAGGCGGCGAGCCCCGCCGGGTCCCGGGTGCCGAGGTAGAGCCGGGCGGTCAGGGTCTGCGCGGCCGGTACGGCGCCGAGGTCGTGGTCGGCGGTGGCGTAGGCGGGCTGGGAGCCGTCCAGGACCGCACGGGGTGCGGAAGGGGCGTCCTCGGCCTGCGCGGTGCCCGCCATGGCCAGCAGGATCGCGGTGGCCAGTGCGGCCGTGGTGGTGGGGCGACGTCTCACGAGGGAGCGCTTTCTGTGCAGCGTGGGACCGCCCCGCGGCCGGTGCACGGCGCGGGACGGGAACGGGAGTTGGAAGAGGGGGAGGGGGAGCGGGCGGGTCAGCCGCGGACGGTGCGGCCTCGGTACAGCCCCCCGGTGACGCCGGTGAAGCGCAGGTCCAGGCCTTGGCCGTCGCGCTCGGCGTGCAGGTGCAGATGGGGTTCGCTGGTGTTGCCGGAGTTGCCGACCTCGCCGAGCAGACAGCCGGCCTCGATCTGCTGACCCTCCGTCACAGCGACCGTGCCGGGGCGCAGATGAGCGAGTTTGACGATGGCGTCGCCGGTGTCGATGAAGACATGGTTGCCGTACAGCGGCCCGTACCGGATGACCCCGGGCTGCTGGTCCTCGAACCCGTCGACGGCGGCCACGACCCGGCCCGCGCAGGGGGCGTAGAGCTTCTCCCCGTAGCAGTGGTACGACTCCAGGTGCTGCGAACGCCCCCGGGTGCCGCCCGGCCCGACGCGTACCAGGTCGACGGCGCCGCGCTGTTCCGCGATGCCGAAGTGGTGGTTCAGGCCGCGGCCGCCGCCCTGGGCGACGTACCAGCTGCCGCGCAACGGGAACCGCAGGGGGACTGCGGTGGTCTCCCGCCAGCGGTGCCGACGGGCTCTGACCAGGGACACCGCATTCGCGACCAACAGGACGGCTGTGAAGGTGGGCCCAGTGAGGTCGTGGCCGGTCGGCAGCCCCGGCAGCCGGTAGGCCGAGGCCAGCGTCACCAGTGCGGAGAGCTCCAACGGGCGCCGGAACCACCAGGTTTCGGCCGCCGCCATGCTCCAACCCTCCAGGAGCAGCAGGCCGAAGGCGGTGGTGAGGGCCGCGTCGATCCAACCGGTGAGGTCGGACGCGGTCCAGCTGGAGAAGACCGACCAGCCGAAGAGCAGCAGCCAGAAGGCCCTGCCGCACCAGCGCAGCAGGCCGATCGGCAGCTCCCGGCGCCCGGCCGTGGCCGGGGCTATTCGCAGGGCGGTCAGCCGCCCGTCGGCGTCCAGTTGCACCCAGGCCAGGACCCGCCCGGCCGGTCCGGTGACGGCGAGACCCGCGCGGGTGTCGACCACCTCCCGGACGCCGCCGACCCTGGCCCGGGTGGCCTCCGCGATCGACCGCAGGCGGTCCGCGCCGACCGCGGCCAGCACCTGGGGGGCCAGCTCCGGCCACTGCGCCGGGTCTGCGATCAGGAAGGTCTTCAGTGCGGCGGCCTGGGCCTGCCGGTCAGGCGCTGGCATGGTGCTGCTCCTTGGTCGTGGGTACCAGGTCGAGGCCGGCCGTCGGCCGAATCCGTTGCGCGACAGTGTCCTTGAGCCGTGCCGCCCACCGGTAGAGGGCCCGGTAGTCCTCGTCGCGCAGGCAGGCGCAGTCGGCGCCGATCATCAGCAGCCCGAAGCAGACCAGGCCCATGCAGGCCATGATCCCCAGGTGCATCGCCTCGATCGCCAGCGTGTTGGTCTTGCGCACCCAGGGCCGGGCGGAGAGCACAGCGAACGGGAACGCCAGCTCGGTGAAGATGGTGAAGTAGCAGATCGCGGTGCCCAGGAAGGCGCTGCTCATCAGGTGGGCATAGGTGGTGGACATCTCGAAGCCGGAGAGCCGACTGATGTAGTACATCGCCGCGCCGTCCTGCCAGACCTTGCCGGTGGTCTTCCAATAGCCCGCCGTCAGGTAGAGCATGCAGGTCTGGAAGACGACAAGGTAGGCCGCCAGGTTGTAGTCCGCCAGGCAGTACATGACGGTGGCGAGGCCGATCACGATGCGCAGCAGGGACAGGCCGATCAGCCGACGTTCGTGGCAGGCCAGCCGGAGCACCAGGGCGTCCAGCCGAGCGGTCACCCGGTTCACTGCGCCACCCCCGGAACGTAGTCGAGCCAGGACGTCTCCAGCTCCGCGTCGATCGGCTCGTCGGGTTGCGGACTCGCGTACCGGGCGGAGAAGGGCACGATCGGCCTGTTCTTGAAAGTCGCCTTCACCGCGATGATCTCGTCGTTCGGATAGAGCGTCGCGGCGCGGGAGGAGAAAAAGCGCTGCATTTCCAGGAAATTGGTCGCAAAGGATTTGTCCAGATCGGTCTGGGCAGCGGCCTGCTGATCCGTGGGGAGCTTCTTGATATCGCTCGCCTGCTGCGTGTACTTCTGCGCGTTCTCGTCGAATGCGAGGAGCACGCCGGGCAGTTTCGTCGGATTGATCCGGAAGTTCTGCGGAGCCCGGTCGATGGCGTCCTCGATCTCCACCGGAGAGGTTTCGACCACGGAGCCGGCCGGCGTCTTCACCCGGGCCTCCAGATATACCAGGGAGGTGCTGTCCCCGGGGGTCGGGCCGAACAACTGCCAGTCCTGGGAGAAATACGGCTCCAGGATCCGGGACGCCGCTGCGGCTACCCGGTTGCGCGCAGGGGAGGCGGGGGCGTTGTAGACGACGCACGCGGCGGTGAACACGACGACGGGGACCAGCGCGGCGAGGACCAGCGCGCGGACCCGCGCCGGCACCGGTGCCACGGCCGTTACCATGGCCTCTCCACGGGCTGGGGTGTTGGTTTCGCTCATGACTGGGTGTGCTCGCTCCGTGCGGCTCGGGACCGCGCCCGGCGGCATTAGTGGTGCCGCCGGGCGCGGATGGTGGTGCTACCTCAGGGAGCGGTTCAGCCCTGGTAGTCGAACTGCGCGTCGCCCGTGATGACCCCGTGCGCCTGCGGGGCCGTCACCGGGCCGCCGCTGGAGGAGGACGAGGACTCCGAGGAGGACGACTCCGAGGAGGACTTGACCTTGCTGACCACCTTGGTGGTCACCTTGGCCACCTGCACCGTCGCCTTGTACGTGGCGTAGGTGGCGTTGACGACCTTGGCGGCCTGGGTCGCCTCGTTCACGACGGCGTGCCAGAACTGCGGCTGCGCACCGGCGTCGCTGAGCACGGTCGCGGAGGCCAGCGACTGGGTGGCCGCCACCTGCTGCTGCGGCAGCGCGTCGGCCGAGGCCGGCGTCACGGCGACGCCGGCAAACCCGGTGAGCGGGCGGCGCAGGGGTGAGCCGACGGCAAGGCTGCGCAACGCTCCCGTGCGCGGGGGCGCGGGGGCGCGGGGGCGCGGGGTGAGGCAGCGGGCAGCGGCGACCTGCACGGGCCGGGGCGGGTGCGGTCCGCCGGAACACGACTGCGCGGGCACGCGGGCGCGTCCCGCTGTCAGTGACAGCCCGGATGCCGGCCGACGCGGCCGTCCGCTCCGGTGGGGGAATGACCACCTACCGGCCGCGCGACAGCTCAAGGCGGCGTGAGGACGAGTCCCGTCGAACTGGCGGTGGTCACCAAACGGCGCGTACACATGCTGGGTCCCCCTACTTGCCGCACGACTTCAGGACCCCGTTGCACCTGAAGCGGCTGCAGCACAAGAACGTACACATGGTTGCCAGGCGTGTAACCAGCTTTCGGAAGCGATTGGAAAGTCACGCCGTTCGGCGGGGGTCGTTCGACGGGGCCGCGGGAAGCCGAGGGCTCACCGCCACCGAGGTCGGCGACATCACCCGCTTCCCCTCCGCGCGCAAACTCGCCGGCTGGGCCGGTCGGTTGGCGAGTGGTTCAAGCCCCCCTCAGGAGACCACGGCGGCCCGGAGGAGCGCGGGCAGAGTCGAGCGCAGGGCGGTCAGGGCGATGGTGTCGCCTGCGGTGCGGTCCAGAAGCAGGGCGCCTTCGAGGGCGGCCAGCAGGACCTGGGCCAGGGTCCGTGCTGATTCGGGCGGGTGTCCCTCGGAGCGCAGCTGTGCGGCGATCGCGTCGGTCCAGGCCGCGAACTGGCCGGCCGCCGCACGGCGGACCGCCTCACCGGCGGTGGGCGATTCGACGGCGACCGGGGCGATGGGGCAGCCCTCGAGGCCGCCGGTGGCGTCCATCGTCGATGCCAGGTGGGAGATGAACCGGTCGAGACCGCCAGCGGTGCCCAGGGCGGTCAGGGCCGTGGAGAGCGCCCTGGTGATGTCCTGCCCGGCCTGCATGATCACCGCCAGCGCCACCTCCTCCTTTCCGCCTGGAAAGTGGTGATAGAGGGAGCCCGCCACGGTTCCGCTGGTGTCGAGGAGTTGCTTCACGCCGGTGGAGGCGTAGCCCTGCCGCTTGAACAGCACGCCGGCTGTGGCGAGCAGTCGGCTCCGCGCGTCCGGATCGTCCCTGGCCATCTTGACACCCCTTTCTAGAGCGATCATTCTAGCGCTTACCGTCGAGCTAGAACGATCGCTCTAGAGGGAGTTCCGTGCAGGCACTGTGGTACGTCCGACCAGGCACGTTGGAATGGCGCGAGCAGTCGGCGCCGGTGATCGCGACGCCCGAGGCTGCGATCGTGCGGCCGATCGCGGTGGCCACCTGCGACCTGGACGCACTCATCGTGGGTGGCCGGACACCAGCTGCCGGACCGTTTCCGGTCGGCCACGAATTCGTCGCCGAGGTGGTCGAGGTGGGCCCGCAGGTACGGCGGGTTCAGCCGGGCGACCGGGTGAGCGTGCCGTACCAGATCAGCTGTGGCCACTGCGCGCGCTGTGTGGCCGGACAGACCGGCCGGTGCCGCAGTGTCCCGCCCGGCTCCGGCTACGGACTGGGGGCGATGAGCGACGGGTTGACCTGGGGCGGCGCGGTCGCCGATGCGGTCCTGGTGCCGTACGCGGACGCCATGTGCCTGTCGGTCCCGACCACTGTGGACCCGGGCGCGTTGGCAGGGCTGTCGGACAACCTCGTCGACGGCTGGCGCACCGTCGCCCCGCATCTGCCTGGCGCGGCCGAGCCGCGGGTGCTGGTCTTCGGCGTCAACTCGGTCGGGCTGTACGCCGCCGGGGTGGCGGCGGCCCTGGGCGCACAGGTCACCTACGTTGACCCGGACCCGGGACGTTGCACGATCGCGGAGCGCCTTGGTGCGCGCGTGCTGTGCGAACAGCCGGCGTCGCGCTATCCGGGCCACCCGGTCGTCGTGCACACCATGGGGACCGGGGACGGGCTGCGTTCGGCGCTGCGCTCGACGGCATCGGGCGGCGTCTGCACCGACACCGGCATCTTCTTCGGCAATTCGGTGGAGTTTCCCCTCCTGGAGATGTACGCGAAGGGAGCGACGTTCACCACCGGCCGGGCGGACACCCGGGCGGCGATGCCCGCAGTGCTGGACCTGATCACCACCGGCCGGCTGGACCCATCGGCGTTCGTCACCCGAACCGCCCCCTGGGACCAGGCGCCGGCCGCCTGGGCCGACCACCACGGCCGCCTGGTCCTCACCCACTGAACGCCGACCGACCGGAACAAGGACAAGGACAAGGTGCGGGGCACAAATGGCGCGCCTCACGTGGAGGTTGTCCAGGTGGGTCGACTCGCGTTCAACATCGGAAGGGTCGTCGGGGCCGCCGAGGCCGGCGAAATCACCCACATCTACCTGCAACCGCAGCCGCCCGGCGAGGCCCTCCGCGTACTGATCCAGCACGCGACAACCGACCTGGAGGAAACCCTGACAGTGCACGGGGCTGGGCACGCCGTTCAGCGGGGGTGGACCTCCAGGAAGGCGCGGACCGCGGACTCCAGGGCGCCCTCGATCCAGGCCGGCTTCAGGCTGGTGTGCTCGCCGGCGAAGTGCACCCGGCCCTCCACCGTGCGGGTGGCGGGGTGCAGTTCGTGCAGCTGGCCCGGGGTGAAGATGACCGCCTCGCCCAGCGCGTAGCGGGCCCTGGCCCAGGACTGGCTGACGCCCACACCGGCGTACGAGGTGCGGACGACCGGACCGAACAGCCGCTCCATGTCGTCCAGGGCGAACGCGACCCGCTCGCCCTCGGTGAGGGAGTCCCAGCGCATGGCGTCGTCGGACCAGCTGTACGAGGCCAGCACCACGCCGCCCGGCGATCCGGCCGGGGCGTGCGAGGGCAGGTAGGTGTTGCGGCTGGGGCTGTCGGAGGTGCAGCCCGCGCCGGTGAAGCCGTTCGGGCCCTGCTCCCAGAAGCGGGTCTTGAACTCCAGCAGCACCTTGGTGGCGGAGTCGTAGTGCAGCTCGTCGACGGCCCGGCGCTTGGGGTAGGACATCAGCGGTTCGACGGTGCAGAAGCGCAGTGCGCTGAACGGGATGGTGACGATCGCGTAGTCGCCCTCGAAGCACTCGGTGGGCTGGATCGGTGCGCCGTCGCAGGAGTCCTCGGTGCCGCTCTCGGCGGTGGTCTCGATGCGGACCCCGCTGTCGCTCTGGACGAGGCGGGTCATCCGCCGGCCCATCCGGATGTCGTTCCTGAGCGGCGCGGCCAGGGCCTCGGTCAGGACGTCGAAGCCGCCGACCAGTTCCCAGTAGCGGTTGGTCGGCGTGATCGCCGCGTGGTCCATCAGGGTCGGGACGAGGGAGTAGTGGAGCCGGGAGGTGAGGTTCTCCAGGGTGCCCGCCGCCTGGATCTGCGCCAGGTCCCAGCCGGCCTCCTCGACCAGGTAGCGGTGGGTGGAGTAGTCGTCGTACTTCTGGAAGATGGTCGCCCAGGCGTCGATCTGGTCGTTGATGCTCGCGTCGCCGGAGACGGTCACCGGCTTGAGCGCCTCGTTGAGCGCGTCCGCCATGACGGTGCCGGTGCTCGCGCCGAACGTGCCGTTCACCCGCTGCGGCGTCGCGGCGTAGGCGTCCCGGGTGGTGGTGAGTCCGTTGACGCGGATCAGTCGCTTTCCGCCGGACGCCGGGGGCGTGAAGGTGTGGTCGTCGGGGCCGTTGCTCCAGGTCTCGCCGGTGAAGGCCCGGTAGGTGACCGGCGGTATGGTGCCGGTGGGTTCGGCGCCCGGTGCCACATCGGCGTTGTAGAAGAGCTGGCGCTTGAGCCCGAGCTTGTCCGCGAGCGCGCGGACCAGCGGGTGGAAGTCCGGCAGCCGCATCGCGCCGGCCTCGGCGTACAGGGCCTTGTCCTTGAAGCCGCGGAAGGTCTTCACCCGGCCGCCCACCCGGCTCCCGTTGGCCTCGATGACGACCACCTCGTGCCCGGCCCTCTTCAGGAGTGTGGCGGCGGTCAGTCCGGCCACCCCGGCGCCGACTATCAGAATCTTCTTGCGCGTTGCGCGAGGCGGGAGTTGGCCGTCTATCAGGATCCGCAGGTACTCCAGCTTCAGGTCCTCGCCCTGGTCGCCGACCAGCAGGAGTTTGCGAGCCAGGTCCCGGCTGACCGCCGGGTCGATCCCGTGGGATTGGTCGGCACTCGGCGGGTTGCTGGACGGGCCCCCGGTGAAGCCGGTGGCTCCCGCCACGGCGGCTCCCGCGACCGCGACCCCCGCGACGGCCGAGCCGAGGAAGCTGCGCCGGGCGACTACGGACGGGCCGCTCTCCGGTGAATCGCTGTTCTTGGTGGGCGAGTTCGGCATAAAAGCTCCTGAGACGGAATCAACATTCGTCGGACGAGATCCAACCCCGCCGAATTGATTCGGGCACGTGCCAACCCTTCAATTCACCCAAACGGGTGAAGAAACCCGATTCCCGCCTTGGTTCGGCTCGCCCAGTGACAGGAGCTCAGCCGGACGCGCGATCCACCCGCCGCGTCCGGGAGTGCAAGCGCCGCTCGCTCTGCCTCGTACGAGAACTGTGCTTCCCTGCTTGGCGTTTGCCACTCCACGGCTCGGGTAGCTCTGTGTGCGGTGACCGCTCGCGCGAGAGCGGGGCGAGCCAGGCGGCCGGGGCGATGCCGGACACACGGGCGTTGCGGCCATTGCGACTCGCCACCGAGGGCGCGGTCGACGCCCGCGCCGTGCTGGCGCTGCTGGAGGGCCGACTGCGGGACGCCGGCGTGGCCTTCCTCCCCCCGGTGGAGATCCTCAAGAGCGCACCGTGAGTTCCCCGGATGAACCGCCCACTGCGAACGGGTGATCGGGAGCATCCGGCGTGAGGCCCTGGACCATGTCCTCACCATGAACCAGGCCCACGCCCGGCATGTCCTGGCCGCCTACCAGCGGCACTACAACGAGCACCGCCCCCACCGGGCCCGCAACCAACTACCGCCCGGCGCCCATGAGCAGACCACCGTCGTAGATGACCTCGAAGGCCGCAGACTCCTGCGCAACCGCATCCTCGGCGGCGTCATCAACGAGTACCGATACGCCGCTTGACCAGCGGCGATGGCTTTCCGAGCCTCACAGGATCACCTGCCAGTACTCATCGGGCGACACCAACTGCCCCCACTGGGGCCTGTCCGGCCGATCTTGCCGGACTGGCCCTATCTGCTGAGGGGAGGGTCAACTGTGCGTGCACCACAGCAGGACCTGGACGCAGCTGGGTGAGGCGGTCGCGGTCGCGGTCGCGGTCGGGCTGGGCCGGTTGGAGGTCGGCTCTGCCGAGGGAGTCGGCGCGGGACTGTGCGAGTCAGTGCGGCCGGGTGCGGTCGCACCGCTCGTCGAGTGGGTCGACGGGCCGGCCGACGCGGAGTGTTCCGCGGTGTGGCTTGCCGAGGCCGAGGCCGAGGCCGAGGCCGAGGCCGCGGGCGAACTGGGCGCAGGGTGCTTGGTCGGCGACGCGCTGGGTGATGGACCGGCGGTCTCGGGGTCGGCGTCGTCCGTCGGCGCGGCCTGACTGGCGGAGGGCGAGGTGGCCGGCGCGACCACGCCGTGCGACCCGCCGGACTGCAGCGCCACCGCGCTGACACCGGCGACCGCCAGGCCGACAGCGACGACACCGAGCGCGGCCTGCCACGCCTTCAGCCTGCTCCGCTGGGGCTGGGTCGGGGTGTTGTCGACCTCCTCGGCAGCCAGTCCCTCGGCTATCGCCACGGCGGGCATCGGCACGGTGGGCGCGGGGGCGTCGGGCGCAGGCGCGTCAGACGTGGGAACTGGCGCTTCGGAGGCCTCCGCTTCGGAGGCTGACGCATCGGGGACGGGCGCGTCGGACTCCTGCGTGGCCGGCTCTGGTTGCTGCGCCTCGGGTGTGGCGGCGCCTTCCACGGACTCGACGTCGGCGGAGCTGGGCGAGCCCGCAGCGGCGGGCTTTGCAGGTGGAGTGTCCATGCGATCTTTCCGTAGCTGGCGCGCCACCACATCGGGCTGGTGGTTTGCTTCGATGGCACACGGAACCGTGTGTTCAGGGAGCTTATTGATCAAGCTGTGGAGAAGGCGGACTCGATTGGTGAGACTGCTGAAAAGATCGCACGCACCAGATGTGTCGACTGCTAGCGGTTCAGTTGCACCAGAAGAGGAACTGGGTGCAGGTGGCCGTTGGTGACGGCGTTGGCGTCGGCGTTGGCGTCGGTTTCGGTTTCGGCTTCGATGTCGGTGAGGGCGGGGCCGACGAGGGCGAAGCGGTTCCCGGGTGGGTGCTGGTGCCGCCCGGCCCGGGCGTGGTCGCCGACGGCTGGGCGGCCGGGCTCGAAGCCCCGGGGCTTGCGGACGCGCTGGCGGAGCCGGACGCGGAGTGGGAGGAACTCGGGCGAGTGCTGCCGGCCCGCGGCGCTCCCGCCGTCGGCTGCCCGACCACCTGTACGGAGGTGGCACTCGCGCTCGCTCCGTCCGTCGGCCCGGGCAGCCCCGCGTCGGGAGCGGAGGCCGGAACCGTGGCGCCGTCCGAGTGGCCCGAGGACATCGCCACCGTGCCCAGGCCGCCCCCGGCCACCAGACCGACCACCGACAGCACCAGCGCGCTGCGCCGCCGGCCCGAGCTGCGCCGCTTGCCGCGCCGCCGGTCGACCGCCCGACCTGGCAATACTGGTGCAATTGCGAGCGGCTGCTCGACCTGCCAGGGCTCCTCGAGCGGCGGTTCGAGCAGCGGCCGGACAGGCAATTGGCCATGAGACCGAGTCGGCGGCATGGCTGCCATGGGTGTACCGATAGCGCCGCAACCAGGGCAGGACAGCACGCCGTTGAGATGGCGTCGACAGAACTCGCAGTAGTCCATGCGATCTTTCCGTAGGTGCCGCGTCACCGGATCCAGTGACATCGCGCGGGCGGCGGTACGTACCGTCGCGTGCAGGAGCGTAGGCAGCTCCCTCGCCCGGGCAACAGGCGTGCCCTGTGATGCTTCTGGAGAGATCACGTGGACCTGCCAAGCCCAGGAGCTGTCCGGCCGATCTTGATAGTGAGCCTTCGGATGCTATTCCGGGGACATCCCGCGGTGCGTGCCGCAGGATGGCGCAGTGTGAATCCCGCGCTGCTCGGCCTCGCCGTGAACCCCGCCCTCCCGTCCCACCTGGTCGACCGGCTGATCGACACGGCGGACGAGGAGCTCTGCGCCTGCCGAGAATGTCATCCACGCAGCTCAAGGACATGCTCGGCGGTTGCGGCAGCGCGGCGAGCACGCCGGCGCCCTGCCCTCTGGCCCATCGGATCATGCCGCGCACAGATGTCGCACCGCACAGCTTGGCGCAGGCCGTGAGGCCCAGCAGTATCGGCAGCGGATGGGTGACGAGGTGCTTCGCGCGTGGATCGGGGACCATGCGAATGGCGTCCACCAGCGAAGCGAGCGCTCCCGGGAGGAGCAACTCATCTTCCGTAAGGGTGAGTTCGACCGTGCCGAGGTCGCCGGGAAGGGTGCTGGTGGGACAGAATGGCATGCGGGCACGGTTCCTTTGATCGCGCGGCATCGACTCCACGCGATCAACGAGGGCCGTGCCCTTCGGCTACGCGGGCACAGGGGTTCGACAGTCTCGCATCGTGAGCACGCATCAGCCCTGGGTGAGTGTCGCGAGAGCTGGTGGTTGACTCGCCGATCGAGCGTGATTCGGCCAAGGTTGCTGACGTCGATCACTGAACATTGACGTTGAGTCAGATCAATTTGTACGCTACGTAGCCGCATCGTCACGCGAACTTCTGGAGGAGCGATGGGTCAGCCCTGGGACGCGGATCCCGACGCCGTGCTGACCCGGCGCTTGGGCAAGTCGCCGGCTGAGCTGGGTACGACTGGAGGGCGGGACGGGTGTCCCGACATTTGGGAGCTTGATAATGGCGACATCGCTGTTGTCGGACGCGACCTGACTGCGACTTACAAGGCTCGACTCCCTCAGGACCTGGTTGTCGGCGAGGGGGAGCGCCTCGTGGTCATTCCTCGGATCACCCTCCTCGCCGCGAAGGCGGACCTGCCGGATGCGTGACCCACTCGGCGATGCGCCAGGTGACCGGCTCACTCTCGATGTCTACCGAGATGATTTCCGGAAGCGGGACTTCGCGGTCGACGGCTATGACTCGTGGAAGCTGGAGCGCCGCCAGCATTTCCAGGAGCCTGAGGACGCCAGCTGGCGCGCCTACGTCGAAGGAGACTGTGCGCAGGCGCTGCAGCTGATCGAGGCCAGGCGCGATGACCTGCTCCAGCTCTCCCGCCTGGCCGCTGATCACGAGTGCCGCTTGCTGCGGGTGCGCGTCGTCGAGTTCCCGGTCACCCCCTATCTGGCCTGGGAACTGCAGCTGCTGCGCCTGCGTGCCGAGTGCGGGGAGCTCATCCGCGTCGTCGGCCCTGAGCTGATCGCCCCGTATGAACTGGACGGGCAGCTGCCGGAGCTCATTACCCTGGGCCCGGATACCGTCTACGACATCTCGTACGACGCGGCCGGTCTTGCCGATGGCGCGACGCGCTACACGGATCGCGTGGTCAGGGCGCGGGTCGTGCAGTTCGTCGCCCGCCTGTATGACCAAGGCGAGGACGTCGGCAGTTTCATGGCCCGTGAGGCGGCCAATCTGTCGCCGGCCCGGCTGTCAGCGGAGCGCTGAGAGTGGTGCGGGAGGCACCACAGGGGTCGCCTGGCGATACCAGTTCATCGATGTCGGGGTCGGCCGGGAACGTCGTGCAGGCCCGAGACATACGGGGAACGATCCACTTCCATGCGGCACCGCAGCCTGTCCAGCGCAGTGAGCCTGTTCCGTGGCAGCTGCCCACGGACCTGCGTGGCTTCGTCAACCGGGTAGCGGAGCAGGAAACCATGGACCGCCTGCTGGCCGAGCATCCGCCCGCGGCCCAGGTGCTGGTGATCACCGGCACTGCAGGGGTCGGTAAGACCTCCCTGGCCTTGCACTGGGCGCACGCCGTCCGAAGGCACTTCCCGGACGGGCAGCTGTACGCGAACCTGCACGGCTACGACCCGCAGGCGCCGGTGGCGCCCGCGCAGGTACTCGAGCGCTTCCTGCGGGCCCTGGATGTACCTGCTGCCGCGATTCCCGCCGATCCCGATGCGATGGCGTCGACCTATCGATCTCTGGTAGCGGGCCGCCGGACGCTGATCGTTCTCGACAACGCTTCAAGTGCGGCCCAGGTTCGCCCGCTGTTGCCTGGAGCACCGGGATGTCTGGTCGTGGTGACCAGCCGTCATCGGCTCTCGGGTCTCAGCGTGCGGGAGGGGGCTCGGCACCTGACAGTGGAGGTACTGGCGGAGCATGATGCTGTCGAGCTCCTACGAGCGGTGACGGCCGACTATCGCAGCGGGGACGATCCGGAAGAGCTCGTGCAGCTGGCGCGGCTGTGTGCGCGACTGCCGTTGGCCCTGCGCATCGCGGCCGAACGGGCAGTCGGCCGACCGTGGATGCTGCTGGACCACCTGATCCAGGACCTGCGGGACGAATCCAGCCTGTGGGACGCGCTGTCCAGTGAGGACGAGGAGGAGTCGGAAGCCGTTCGTTCGGTCTTCGCCTGGTCCTATCGCGCCCTGCCCGCCGACGCCGCACGGCTGTTCCGCATGCTCGGACTGCATCCCACCGGCGAGTTCAGCGTCGCGGCTGCCGCAGCCCTCGTCGCCACCGGTCCTCGGCAGGCGCGCCGCCTGTTGGACGGACTCGTCGCGGCCCACATGGTCGACCAGACAGCGCCGGACCGCTACAGGTTCCACGATCTGCTGCGTGCCTACGCCATCGACCAGGCGCGCACCGAGCAGGAGCCACAGGAGAGCGAGCTGGCGGTTCAGCGGGTGTTGGCCTGGTACCTCCACGCGGCGGACGCGGCCCAGGCGAGCATTGCTCCCCACGAGCCGCGGGTACCGTTGGAGCCTCTCGACCCCGGGGTCGAACCCGCGGCCTTCAACGACGAAGCGGCCGCGATGCAGTGGTTCGAGGTGGAGAGCGAGAATCTCGCGGCTGCCACCCGGACTGCAACCACCATGGGCCTGGACAAGTGCGCCTGGCAGCTCGCCATCGTCCTGCGTGCCTTCTACATGATCCGTAATCCGTTTCACGACTGGCTCGCAACCTCGCAGCTGGGTCTGGAGGCTGCCCGGCGCGACGGTGACCGGCACGCGCAGGCGGAGCTGCACGAAAGCCTCGGCATGGCCTATGCCCAGTCCCATCGCCTTGACCAGGCAGCCGAGCAGTATCACGCGGCGCTGACCATCCGTCGAGAGCTTGACGATTCCGTCGGCGAGGCATTGACCCTCAACGGATTCGGCCTGCTACAGCTGCGCCGGCACCAACTGCTGGGCGCGCAGGACGCCCTCGAAAAGGCGCATGCCTTGTTCGAGGATCTTGATGACACCTACTGGGAGCCGCGAACAGCGGTCAACGTCGCCGAGGTCCAGGCGGCGCTCGGTCGACCCGCCGAGGCCGAGCACCTGGTCCACGCCGGCTTGGAGACGTTCCGTGAGAAGGGCGACCGCTGGGCCGAGGGAAACGCGCTGCGGATCCTCAGCCTGATCCAGACCGAAACCGGGCACGAGAGCGAGGCGCTGGACACTGCCCAGAGGGCCGTCGACCTCGCACTGGACCTGAACAGTGCCGTCGCAGAGGGCCACTGGCTGACTCAGCTCGGACACGCCCAACGCGCCGCCGGCCGACCGGCTGATGCTCTCGTCTCCTACCACCGCGCAGCCGTCCTCCAACGGCGCCTCGGGGACCGCAGCCGCGAGGCCCTGGCCTGGGACGGCACCGGACAGGCGTACCTCGAACTCGGCCGCGCGCAGGAAGCGAGCGACTTCCACCGCCGCGCGCTGGCCGTGCACCGTGAGCTCGGTGACCGGTGGCAGCACGCCGCGGCTCTTTGCTGCCTCGGGGAGGCGCTGGACGCCAGTGACGCGTCTGCCGACGTGGAGCAGTACAGACGCGAAGCGCTGACATTGCTCGGCGACTTCACAGACCCGGGCGCACTACGCCTGCGCGAACGCATCACGAACGCGCTGGGCGAAGGCGCCTGAATTTCCCGTCAGCTTGCAGATAGCCAGGCATCCCGCGCTGGCACGGGGACCGACTCCACGATCCACAGCGGACCGTCCTCGCACTCCATCCGCACCCCGTCACCAGGCTCGGTACGGGACTTGAGGACGGATACCCAGCGACCGTTGACAACGGCAAGGGGGCCGGGGACCGGGAACCGCCCGAACCGGAAGGTACGGACGAGATTGTGGACGTCGTGGCGGCTCGCCGACCAGTCGATGACCGCGCTCTGCGGCCCCATCATTCCCTCATAGCTCGCACCTTCCGCGCCCTGCACAGTGCCGATGCAGCCTCTGACAGCCAACTCCAGTGCTTCCGGGAGCAGCTCACGGGAAAGAGCCTGGATCTGCTCGAAGACACTGTCACCATCCAGGTCGCCCGGCAGCCCAATACCTCCGCGCTGGACCAGGATCTTCCCCGTGTCGAAGGACTCGTCCATCCAGTGAACCGTCACACCCGTCTCCGCATCACCATGTCGCACCGCCCAGTGGATAGGCATCGGCCCACGATGGCGCGGCAGCAGCGAGGGATGAACGTTCAGCACACCGAGGCGCGGAACACGCAGGACCTCAGCCGACAGCTTCCAGGGGAACCCGTTGCACACCACCAGGTCCGGCTGGACACCAGCCAACGCACGGGCCAGGCCGGCGAGGCTACGCGGAAGCAACAGGTCCGGGCCCGGCGGCAGCTGCGCCAGGATACTGCCGATCGCTGCTCCCGCCGCGGACGCGGCCTGCCCGCCCGGCCTTTGCGGGGCGGCGTACACGTACGCGACGGGATGATGGCCCGCCGCGACGCAAGGGCCATGGAGGTCGGCGAATCCCTCCGCGCCATAGGACATCAGAACGACCCGCAAGGGATCCGGCACTGTTCCTCCCAGAAGCCAAGTCCGTTGCTGGTGCAGCGTACTTGCTTCGTGGGGTGTTACGTTCGGAAAGACGCCGGATGCCCGTCCGCCAGAAGGAAGCGATGAGCGATTCCCCGTACGTGCCGCGTGTGTTCCCGATTTCCGTCAAGGGCGTTGTGCTGGACGGGGAAGGCAGGGTGCTGCTGCTGAAGAACGAGCGGGAGGAATGGGAGCTGCCAGGGGGAAAGCTGGAGCTGGGGGAGGAGCCTGCGGCCTGCGTGGTGCGGGAGGTTCACGAGGAGAGCGGCTGGGAGATCGGCGCTGGGCCGCTGCTGGATGTGTGGATGTACGAGCCGGTCCCTGGTCGGCATGTCTTCATCGTCACGTACGGCTGCAGGAGGCTCGGCCCGGAGACGGTACCGGCGGTCAGCAACGAGCACAAGGAGGTCGGACTCTTCGCCAGGGATGAGGTAGGCAGCCTCGTGATGCCGCAGGGCTACAAGGATTCGATCTCGCGCTGGTACGCGTATGAGGGCTTGATCTGAGCCCGAACTGGTCTGAAGGGGTCCCTGCATGCCCTGCTCGACCTGGATCGACGACACCGTCGACCTCCTGAGCACCGCCGCCGGCCTCACGTCGAGCACGGGTGCCACCCTCAACGCCGAGGACCCGAAGAGGACGATCAAGCAGCGCGACGCGAAACTCGCCACCCACCGCGCCGCCCTCGAAGCGGGCGCCGACCCCGTCCTCGTCACCGGCGGGATCACCGAAAATCAGGCGACCCGCGCGAAAGCCGAAGTCGCACTCCGCACCGCGCAGTCCGCCCGCCGGGCCCAGCCCACCCGCGACGACATCGCCGCACTCGTCCGAGCCAACACCGACCTCGTCACCGTCCTCACCCGCACCGAGCCGGCGGAACGCGCCGACCTCTACCGGCAGTTGGGACTGGTGCTCACGTACGATTCCGGAAAACAAAAATTGCCCGGTGTCGCCGTACTCCTGGCTGACGGAGGCGTAGCGGTCATCTGGGAAGACGGTGACTTCGATCGCGCTGGTCCCGGCCGTCCCGGTGAGGACTTCGCCTCCCGGTATCCCTGCGATGGGTCGTTCTGGCCTCACACTGACCCCAGCCTCGGCCCTCACATGGCACCCCGGCAGGCCCGTTCTGGCACCAAGAGGATGTGCTTTGGGTGGAGGCATGCTTTATGTTTCACAGGAAAGTTCACGGGGGAGACAGCGGGCGGCGAATGGCACGGGATTACGACAGTCAGTTGCTGGAGTCGGTAGCGGTGCGCCGGCGCAGGTTGCGGGATGCGCTGCTGTTCGGGACGCAGCGGGTGCGGCGGACGGCGGACGAGCGGTTCGGGAAGGTGTTCGCGGGGATCGCGATCACGGCCGTGCTGTGTGCCGGGTGCGTCGGCTGGTCGTTCCTCCAGAGCACGCTGGCGAAGCAGAAGCAGCAGCAGCCAGTTCAGGCGCCGCAGTATCCGGCGGAGCCGTCGCGGTCGCCGGCCTCGTCGGTGCCCCCTTCGCTGTCCCCGTCGAAGGCCCCTGAGCCGGTCCATTCGTAGAGGCTTTGTGGAAAGGGCGTCGGCCCGAGAGGACGCAAAGGTCGCAATGATAGGTTCCTGCAAGTGGTGAGCACAGCAACGACGTCCCCGGCCCGGCTGAGCAGGGTGACCCTGATCGGGGAGCGGCGCCAGGCCGATGTGGTCCTGCCCTCCGACACGGCGATCGGTCTCTTGCTCCCGGACATTCTGCAACTGTTGGACGATCAGGCCGCGTCCCGTCCGACGACCCGCCAGTTGGTGACGTCGGACGGTTCCGCGTTGCCGCAGGACAGCACCCTGGACTCGGCGGGGGTGGCTGACGGCGCCGTCCTGCGTCTGGTCCGGACGCACTTTGCTCCGCCCGCCCCGGTCGTGCACGATGTCGTCGACCTGGTGGCCGACGATCTCGATCTGCGCGCCTGGCGCTGGCGTCCGGCGACCCGCCGGGGCATCGCGGGGGTGGCGACCGTCGCCTTCGCGGTCGCGGCCGCCCTGTTGGCCCGTCACGAGTTCCCCCTGGACGCGTTGGCCGGTGGGCTGGCGGTGGTCGCGCTTGTCCTGGCGTCGGCTGGGGCATTGGTCACCCGGATCGGCCAGGGCAACCGGGGTCTGGCCACCGCGCTGCTGCTCGCCTCCGGCGGGCTCGGCCTCCTCGGCGCTTGGAATGCCGCCGACGCCTTCCACTGGGCGGCGCCGCTGCGGCTGGCCGCCGTAGCCGGCGCGCTGGTCGTCACGGTCGCGATGCTCGGCTTCTTCTCCCCGCTGGGCCGTGGCGGCCTGATCGGTGCGGTGGCCGTCACCGCGATCACCGCCGTGTGGGAGGGCGTTGTCGCCTTCCACACGGATCCAGCCCGGGTGGGCGCCCTCACGGCGGTGTTCTCCATGGTGCTGCTCGGACTGCTGCCGCGGCTCGCTCTGATGGCCTCGGGCCTGACCGCGCTGGACGACCGCCGTTCGAGCGGGGCGTCGGTCAGCCGGCACGAGGTGGGTACGGCGCTGGCCGCGACGCACCTCGGCCTGGCGCTGGCGACGATCGCGACCGCGACCTCGGCCGCAGCCGGGGGCTGGCTGCTGACCATGGCCGTGAAGCCGACGGCATGGACGGTGGTGCTACCGTCGCTCGTCGTGGTGGTGCTGCTGTCGCGGGCGCGGGCGTTCCCGCTGGTCGCCGAGGTGGTGGCGCTGCTGGCCGCCGCCGGGGTGCTGATGGTGCGTCTGGTTGTGCTGTGGAGCGGGCACGGTGGTGGTGCCGGGGCGCTGGCCGTCCTGTGTGTCGCCGCGCTGCTGCCGCTGATCGCGCTGGCCGTGCAGCCGCCGGACCACACGCAGGTGCGGCTGCGGCGGTTGGCCGACCTGGTGGAGTCCATCGGGATGGTGGGACTGTTCCCGCTGGCCGTCGGGGTGTTCGGGGTGTACGGGCAACTGCTCAACAAGTTCTGAGCCGGGCTCAGCCGGTCTCAAGAGTCAACGCAGGCGCTCCGGGCGGGGCGGTAGGTCGGACGTGGAGGGGCAGCGGTAGGCATGTCGAACGGGGAGAACTGGCAGGGGGATGTCCTGCGCGATCTGCGGGCGCAGCTCGACGAGCCCACCTGGAGTGCGGTCCCGCCCGACCCGGTGCTCGCCGCTCCCGTCGAACCGCTGGGCCAGGTGCCCGCCCAGGTCGACGACCGAATCGCGGCGGCCCAGTACCCCGCGGCGGCCCGTGGGGCGTCCCCAGAGCAGCAGCAGGTGACCGCGCGTCGGACGCCCGACTCCCTCCCCACCGTCGAGCGGCGCCTCGCCGCCCTGGGCCGCAAGCCGCGCGGCGGTGAGGCGTTCGCGGCCAAGGTGGCCCGCGCGATCTGGAAGAACGTGTCCTCGTCCGCCTCCCGCGAGGTCGCCGAGATCACGAAGATCGCCGAGGTCCTCCAGCGGCCGGTGACCACCGGCCGCCAGATCGCCGTCACCTCGATCCGCGGCGGCGCCGGCAAGTCGACGGTCGCGGCCCTGCTCGGCACCACGTACGCGCACTACCGCCAGGACCCGGTCCTGTTCGTGGAGGCCGACCCGGCGCTCGGCTCGCTGCCGATCCGGCTCGGCGCCGAGACGGTGCGCTGGACCGCCAGCGACGTCGCCGAGATCGTGAAGCCGCAGATGTCGCTGCTCGACGTCACCGGCTACCTGGTTCAACTGCGGAACAACTCCTGGCTGCTGCCGGGCAGTCAGGGCCAGATCGGCGCGATGCTCGACCCCCGGGGCTATCAGCGGGTGATGGTGGCGCTGCGCCGCTACTTCGGCGTCACCGTCGTCGACTGCCCGACGCTGCCCACCGACCTGGCCCGAGTCGCGCTCTCCGCCGCCCAGGCCCGGGTGCTGGTCACTCCGGCGACCCTGGACGGCGTGGCGAGCACCCAGGCAGTCCTGCAGTGGATGCGAGGCCTGCCCGCGCACGTCATCGTCGGCACAGTGGTCGTGCTCGCCGAACTGACCCCGCACACGGGCCTCGACGTTGAAGCGACGGTGCGCGCCCTGCGCTCCACCGGGACGACCGTCCACGTCCTCCCGTACGACCGCCACCTCGCGGCCGGCGGCGCCATACGCACCGACCTGCTCGCCCGCGCGACCCGGGCGACCGCCACCCAGCTCGCCGCGGACGTCTTCCGGCTCTCCCAGAATCGCCACTGACGATGAGTACCCGACTGATCCACCGCCCGGCCCGGACGGTCCGGCCCCCGGCCACCCCCGAGGCCCGCACCATTGAGGCCCCGCCGAACCTTCCCGAGGGGAAGTCGGGCAACATCGCGATGTCGCTGATGCCGATGGTCGGCCTGATGTCGTCTGTGATCATGATGACGTTCGTCCGCAACAGCCAGTTCGCCGGCCTCGGCGCGATCCTCCTACTCGTCACTGTTGTCGGCTCGGTCGGCATGGCCTTCTCGCAGCGAGGCAAGGCCCAGCGCACCCGCCGCACCCAGCGCGAGGCCTACCTCGCCTACTTGGAGGACCTGCGCGAGCAACTCGCCGTCGAGGAGCGCTCCCGCGCGGACCACGCCGACGTGCTCAACCCGCCGCCGCACGCCCTGTACGACATCGTGCGCGACCCGGCCCGGCTGTGGGAGCGCCGCCGGACCGACGGCGACTTCCTGCAGGTGCGCGTCGGCACCGGCGAGATGCCGGTGCGCGACCTTCGGATCGGCCAGCAGAGCTCGTCCGCGATGACGCCGCCGGACCGCTTCATGCTCAACGAGGCCTCCGCCCTCACCACCCGCTTCCGCACCGGCACCGAACTCCCGCTGACCGTCCCGCTCGACCGGGTCGGCGACATCAGCGTCATCGGGCCGCGCGAGGACTGCCTGCGGGTCGCCCGCGCCCTGCTGATACAGACCACCGCTCTGCACGCGCCCGACGACGTCGCCGTCGCACTGGCCGTGCCGGGCGAACGGCTCACCGACTGGGAGTGGGCCAAGTGGCTGCCGCACCTGCTCGACACCGAGCAGTTCGACGGGCCCGTCGCCGCCCGCCGAATCGCCCCCTCGGTGCCGCAGCTCGCCCGTCAGCTCGGCCTCGAACTGCGCCGCCGCGCCTCCTACGCGGCCGAGATACGCCGCGGCCTGTCCGGCGCGGACGCGCTGTCGATGACGTCCCGACTGCTGGTCGTCTCCGACGGGCACGGCGAGGACGCCGGCGACCTGCCACGCCCCGACGACGCGGTCGGCCTGCGCGAGATGGGCGTCACCGTGCTGCACCTGCTCGAACGGCGGGTCCAGGAACCCGGGCAGATCGGCGTGCGGATCACCGTCGAGGGCGACCAGGTGCTCATCGAGGACTTGCGCCAGGAGCAGCCGATCAGCGCCCACGGCACGGTGGACGAGGTCGGCACCGCCTTCGCCGAGGGCCTGGCCCGGATGCTCGCCCCGCTGCGGCTGTCCGCCGAGTCCCTGGTCGACGCCCCGCTGAGCGGGCCGGTCGACTTCGCCGGCCTGCTGGGCATCGACGACGTCGCCCGCCTCGACCTCGACCGGTTGTGGGCGCCGCGCGGCGAACGCGCCTTCCTGCGGGTGCCGATCGGCATCAGCGACACCCACGAGCCGGTGCTGCTCGACCTGAAGGAGTCCTCCGAGCTGGGCATGGGCCCGCACGGCCTGTGCGTCGGCGCCACCGGCTCCGGCAAGTCCGAACTGCTGCGAACCCTGGTGCTCGCCCTGGTCGCCACCCACCCACCGGAGGACCTCGCGCTGGTCCTCGTCGACTACAAGGGCGGCGCGACCTTCGCCCCGTTCGCGAACCTGCCGCACGTCGCCGGCGTCATCACCAACCTGGAGAACCAGGCCGGCCTGGTCGAGCGCGTCCACGCCTCGCTCGCGGGCGAGGTCAAGCGCCGCCAGCAGGCCCTCAAGGACGCCGGGAACATCGCCGACATCGGATCCTACGCGGTGCTGCGCGCCGAGCGCCGGCCCGACCTGGACCCGCTGCCGCACCTGTTCGTCGTCATCGACGAGTTCGGCGAACTCATCACCGCCAAGCCCGAATTCATCGACCTGTTCCTGTCCATCGGCCGGATCGGCCGCTCCATCGGCGTGCACCTGCTGCTGTCCAGCCAGCGCATCGAGGGTGGCAGCCTGCGAGGCCTGGACACCTACCTGTCCTATCGGCTTGGCCTGCGCACCTTCTCCGCCGACGAGTCCCGGAACGTCCTGGACACCACGGACGCCTTCCACCTCCCTCCGCTGCCCGGCTTCGGCTTCCTCAAGGTCGACACCAGCCACTACGAGCGGTTCAAGGCCAGCTACGTCTCCGGTGCCTACCGCGGCCCGGTCCAGCGCGCCGAGGAGGAGGACGCCGGGCCGCTCGCCCTCGAGTACGGCACCTTCAACTCCCCGGCCGGGCCGGAGAACCAGGACGATCAGGAACCGGCCGCCCGGCGCCGCACCACCGGCCCGACCGAACTCGGCGTCGTCGTCGGCCAGCTGGAGCACGCCGCCGAGCAGGTCCGCCGGATCTGGCTGCCGCCGCTGCCCGTCGCGATCGCCCTCGACACCGTCGCCGGTCCGCTGGACGTCGGTGCGCGCGGCATGCAGCTCACCGGCCGGCGCGGCAGGCTCCAGGTGCCGATCGGCCTGCTCGACGACCCGACCCGGCAGTGGCAGGGCCACTGGTTCCTGGATCTGACCGTCGCCGGCGGCCACGCCGCCGTCATCGGCGGCCCGCAGTCCGGCAAGACCACCCTGCTGCGCACCCTGGTCCTCTCGCTCGCGCTGACCCACACCCCGCGGGAGGTCGGCGTCTACGGCCTCGACCTGGTCGGCGGCGGCCTCCAGGCGCTGGCCGGCCTTCCGCACGTCGGCGGCATCGCGGGCCGCGCCGACCGCGAGCGCGCCGTCCGGACCGTCGAGGAGGTCCGGGCCATGCTCGCCGCCCGTGAGGACCTCTTCCGCGACCACACCATCGACTCCGTCGAGCAACTGCGCACCCTGCACGCCGCGGGCCGGCTGCCGCAGCTCGCCTCGGCCGAGATCGTCCTGGTCATCGACGGCTTCGGCGCGCTGCGCGACGACTTCGAGGACCTGGACGACGCCGTCGCCGACATCCTCAAGCGAGGCGGCGGCTACGGCATCCACGTCGTGGCGGGCATGCTCCGCTGGAACGACGTCCGGATCGCTGTGCAGTCGAACTTCGGCACCCGGGTGGAGCTGCGCCTCAACGACCCCACCGAGTCCAGTATCGAGCGCAAGCTCGCCCAGACCCTCTCGCCCGACGAGCCCGGCCGCGTCCTGACCGACGGCAGACTCTTCGCCCAGGTCGCGCTGCCCCGGCTGGACGGCCTCGCCGACAACGCCGAACTCGGCGCCGTGCTGGAGCGCACCGCCCGGACGGTCCGCGCCACCTGGAGCGGCGAAGTGGCGCAGCCGGTGCGGGTGTTGCCGCAGGTCCTGGAGCCGCACCTGCTGCCGGGGCCGGTCGCCGAGCCCAAGCGGGTGCCGATCGGGCTGGACCAGACGGCGCTGGCGCCCGTCCTGCTCGACCTCTTCGCCCACGACCAGCATCTGCTGGTGATGGGCGACAGCGAGTGCGGCAAGTCGAACCTGCTGAAGACGATCGCCGGCGGGTTGATCGAGCGCCACGGCGACGACGAGCTGGTCTTCGCCGTCATGGACCCGCGGCGCAGCCTGCGTGGGGTGATCCCCGAGGAGTACAACGGCGGCTACGCCTACAACGCCCGGATGTGCGCGGGCCTCGCCGCCGCCGTCTGCGGCGAGCTGGAGCGGCGCCTGCCCGACGAGAACGCGCCGCTGGAGGACCTGGAGCCCGGCCGCTGGAGGGGCGGCGGCCCGCGGATCGTCGTGCTCGTCGACGACTACGACGTGCTCACCACCGCCGGGCAGGTCCCGCTCGCGCCGTTCCTGCCCTACCTCCCCTCGGCGGCGGACATCGGCCTGCACTTCGTCCTGACCCGCCGGGTCGCGGGCGCCTCACGCGGCATGTACGAGCCACTCGTCCAGGGCCTGCGCGAGTCGGGGGCCACGGCGGTGCTGATGGCGGGCGACCGTGGCGAGGGCCAGCTGTTCCCCGGCGTGTACGCCTCCCAACAGCCTGCGGGGCGTGGTGTGCTCATCCGCCGCGGCCAGGCGAGCCGCCTGATCCAGACCGTCTACACGCCCGAGTAGCGAGACTCAACGTCAACGACCCGAAGGACCTCACGACCACATGACCAAGGACGTCATAGCCCTCACCGCGCGGATGCCCGACGCCTGGGTGGTGCTCGCCGGCCTGCTCTCCGGTGGCCCCGACAAGCTCCTGGACGCGACGGGCGAGGGCGCGGTCGTCCGACTCCTCGACGAGCAGGGTCGGCCCCTGGTCTCGGTCGAGGCACCGCTGCTGGTGCAGGTTCCCGGCGAGGCGGAGCGGCTGCTCGGGGCGACCCCGCCGCGCGTCCCGTACTGGTGGACCGAGGCCCGCGCCTCCACCGGCGTCCCCGACGCCGAGAAGCTCGCCGGGACCTTCGCGGCCCGAGTCGCCGACCTGGCCGAGGGCACCGTCTGGCCGCCGCAGGCCGCGCGGTCGATCGCCGTCGTGCAGACCTCCGGGATCAGCGCCGCGCCCACGCCCGCCGCCGCGCAGCCCGCCGTCGACGTGCTGACCGAGAAGGTCGCCGTGGTCATCATGGACCGCCCGGTGGTCGCCATGACGTCCTGGCTCTCCGACGCCTTCCGGGCCGCCGCCGCCTCCAACCGCGGCCTGCAGATCGTCAGCCCGGCCGCAACGACGCTCTCTCCTGCGGTGCGGGCGCACCTGCCGGGCTGGCCGTCGCGCTGGGTCGTGCAGGACGAGCGGGACGGCTACTTCGACGGGATCTCGGGCGCGGTGCTGCGCTGGCAGGAGGGCATGTTCGCCACGGTGATCCCGGCGGACGCGACGGTGCAGGACCCGCGCACTCCGGTGTCCGCCTCGTTCAGGGATGTCTCGGCCACTGGCGAACGGCAGCTGGCCGTCACCTTCCGTACCGTCCACCCCGCGGACGACCGGCTTGTCCTCGGCGGCGCCCTGGAGACGGTCTGGCGCGAACTCACCGGCGAGCCGCCGGCGGGCTGGGGTACCGCCGAACCCGCCAACCTGCCCTGGTCGCCCGGCCGGTTGACCGACCTGGCGTACTCCCGGGCACCCGAGCCGACCTGGTTCGTGGTGGTCGGCAGCCCCGAGCGCCCCGGCCTGGCCACGCTGAAGGTGACCCGCACCGAGGCGGGTGTCGAGGAGGACGTGACCCTGGCCTTCGGCTACGGGGCTGACGAGGAGGTGCCGTTGGATGTCCTGCCGAGGATGGCCGAGGCGCTGGCGACCCGTCACCGTCTCCAGTCGATGCTGCTGCAACTTCGCCGGGCCCGCCGTGACCTTGCGGTGCCTCCTCGTCTCGAAGGGCCGGGTGTGCCGTTGGCGTTCGTGCTGGGTGCGGAGGAGGTCCGGGCGATGCCGGACGACCGCGCCCGCCGGACGCCGTTGTCGGAGCCTGCTGTCAGACTGGGTCCGAAGGCGAGGCCGGCCTTCTACTACCGGTTCCCGGGGGATCCGTCGGACCTGTCGGGGTGGACGGACTTCGAGCGCCTGATGCGGCATCTGAAGGATGCGTGAGGGTCTTGTCGATGTGTCACGCCTTCGTCACACCCTGGTGATTCTGGCTTGCGTCGGGGATATAGGTTGATTGAAATAGACATACGTACGGTTAGTCGGGCGAACGGGGGAGCGGTATGAAGTTCGACATGGGGGCTCAGGCGCTGCAGACGCTGATGTCGGGGTCGCGGGATTCCAGTGGCGATCTGGGCGCGCTGGTCAAGCAGTTGGTGGCGGCCGCGGAGCCGCTGGAGGGCAAGTTCAACGGCCAGGGCAAGATCGCCTTCGACTCGTTCAAGTCGCGGGCGGACGAGATCGCGGGCGAGCTGAACTCGTCGCTGTCGGCGATCCTGGGCGGTCAGTCGGGCATGGAGCAGGCCTTCGGCACGGGTGACCAGGAGCAGGGCCAGAACGCGAAGACGCAGATGTCGCAGGCGAACTTCGACGCGGCCCGCTTCGGCGCCCGCTGACCTGCGCCTTCGCAGGCCTGGGCTTTGGGCGACCTTCATTTCGGGCTTTTCAACGGGGAGTGTGATCTGTCATGACCGGTGGTACGGACCGTCGTTCCTACGACCAGGGCGCGTCGGCGGAGGCGCAGAGCAACATCCAGGTGGTCATCGGCCGTCTGGAGCAGGTGATGGCCGCGCGCGATGCGCAGGTCAAGGCCGTCATGTCGAACTTCCAGGCGGATGGCGTCTCGGACGCGTATCACGGCAAGGAGCTGCGCTGGCAGAGCGCGTCGGGTGAGGTGAAGAACATCATCCACCTGCTGCGCACGACGTTGGAGCAGAACGACGGCACCGCGCAGCAGACGCTGGCGCGTGCGAAGTCCGCGGTCGACAACATCGGCTGAGCGGCCGGTAGGCACTGGCGACAACGGGGGAGCTGGAGATGGCGGGTTCGAGTGGTTGGGACATCCAGCCGCAGGGCGTGCAGGGGCAGTTGAAGATCGTCGGCGGGCATGCGGATGATCTGTCGACGGCGCTGAACACACTGGTGTCGGATATGCAGGCGGCGGCCCAGGCGGCGGGGACCGCGGTGCCGGGTTCGCAGGCGACGGTGAACATCCAGGGTCCGGTGCCGGTGGGAGCCGCGCCTTTGTCGCACGGTGCGCTGGGTCCGGTGGCGGCGGCGTTGTCGCAGTATCTGGAAGGTCGTCAGGGGGAGTTGAAGTCGATGGCCGAGCGGATCGAGGCGTGTCTGACGGGTGCGGTGAAGGCGACCAACGCCTACCTCGACGGTGACCTGACGGCGGCGAAGAACGCGCAGGACGCGGCGAAGAGCGTGAACCTTCAGGCGTTGGGGATCCAGCCGGAGGCCGCGAAGTGAGCAACGATCCGGTCAATCCGGCGGAGGTGCCGGTCTTCACCGGCCACCTGGCGACGCTGGATGTGAAGGTCAAGTCGATCTCGACGGACGGGGCGGCGATCGCCACCGCGGCCGGGGACGTCCACTCCAGTTTCGGCGGTCTCTCGGCGTTCTACCAGGCGCCCGAGGCGGACCAGTTGTTCGCGACCACGAAGCCGGTCTCCGACCTCGGCCTGAAGCTGAGCGGCGACATCTGCACCATCGCCGGCGCTCTGGGCACCTACTCCAGGGACGCCGCTCCGCTGGTCAAGAGGCTTGATGACCTGAAGCGTGAGGCGGAAGCGTTCCAGGCCAAGGCCGACAGTGACCACAAGTGGCGCGAGGACGGCGGGAAGGTCAACGAGAACAACAATCGGCGCAATGAGATCGCCGATGTCTGGACGCAGTTCCAGGCGGTCGAGCGGACCGCCTACGCCACCATCGTGGCGCTGGTCGGCGGGAAGCCGCTGAAGGTCAACGACGGTTCCAACGGCGCGGACATGTACGGCTATGACGCGAAGGCGCTCAAGGATTCGCAGCACCTGCCGTGGGGTGACGCGGTCGACAAGTCGGTTCCGTGGTGGAAGGTGTGGGACCACGCCTACGACTTCGGCAAGGGTGTGATCGTCGACGGTGTGTGGGGGACGATCAAGGGTCTGGGCACGCTGGTGGGCGTGAATGGCTGGGGCGCGGCGGGGCAGGCCTGGACGGGTCTGGCGAAGCTTGCGACGGGTCTGGCCATCACCACTATCCCCGGGGTGGGGCCGCTGTTCTTCATGGTCCCCGACAAGCAGTTGCCTTCCTGGTTGCGTGATTCGCGTACCGCGATGAAGGAGACGGGTAAGGCGTTGTTGGCGTGGGACGAGTGGGGTCACAACCCGTCCCGGGCCGCGGGCGCGGTCACGTTCAATGTGCTGACCACGATTTTCACCGGCGGTGAGGCAGGGGGTGTGGAGGGCGCGGGCAAGGCGGGTGCGGTCGCGAAGACGTTGTCGGTGGCGGGCAAGGTCGGCAGGGCCATCGACCCGATGACGTATGTGTTCAAGGGTGCGGGTTTCGGGATCTCGAAGGTCAGCGATGTGATGTCGGGCCTGAAGGGCATCACCGACGTCAAGATCCCGGAGATCAACGTCGACGGCGCGTTCGCGTTGCCCGAGGGTGCGGTCCACCTCCCGGACGGGGGGATCAGGCTCCCCGAGGGCGCGGCGATTCCCGAGGGCGCGATCAGGACTGCCGACGGCGGCATCAAGGTGCCGGAGGGTACTGTCGAACTGCCGCCCGGTACGGTCAAGTTGGATTTGGGTGGCAGGACGGAGTTCCTGGATCCGCACGGCAACGTCTACGACCACAACGGCAACGTCCTGCAGCGCGGGACCCAGGCCCCGCACGACGGCGCCAACCTCCCGACCGGCGACCACCCCCCGGTCAAGCTCGACACACCCGTCAAGGTCCGCACCCCCGAACTCGTCGGCGTCGGCGCCCGCGACGGCGATCGGGCCGTCCACCTCGGCTCCGACCTCTCCCACCCCCACGACATCCCCGGCCACACCCCCGGCGGCCATGCCCCGGACCACACCCCCGGCGGCCACGCCCCCGAGGGCCCCCGCAACGACCTCAACACCCCCCGCACCGGACACGACACCCCGACCACGGGCGGCCACGACCACCCGACCACAGCCGGCCACGACGGTGGCTCGACAGGTGGGCACAACCACCCGGGCACTGGCGGCCACGACACCGGCTCGACGGGCGGACACGATCACCCTGGTACTGGTGGGCACGATGCAGGCTCTATCGGAGGCCACGACGGCCAGCCGGGCCCCAACAGCGCGGAGCGCGCCGCGCAGCACGCTGAGTACGAGGCCGCCCGCGAGAAGCCGGCCGACGAGCGCACCCCCGCCGAACGGGCCGCCATCACCCGCGAACACGTCCGACTGGCCAACGACGATCCGGCCTGGCGCGCGGAGCACTACGATGCGACCTTCCGCCGTCTCCGCTCTCGAAAGCTTGTCGACGGCCAGATTCTGCCGAAGCTCACCAAGGATCCCCTCGGCGGTTGGATGAACGCCGACCATCTGCCGTTCGCATCTGCGGAGAAGTTCGAGCACGACAGCCTGGTGAGGGGGCGGGACACGGCTCACCCTAATGACCTCCCACATCTCGACGACGTTTCGGCCAAGCGTTCGGCCGGCATGGCTCTGACGGCCGCCGACAAGGCTTTCAAGGACAATGAGACGGCTGAGCTCGCCCGAAGGCTCGCTGATGCGCAAGAGCACTTCGACAAAACGGTCGGTGTGGGAGTCTCGAACAACTCCAAGCTCGGCGAGGCGCTCGGCGAGGAGGCCGCACGCCGGCACATGCTCCTTCAGCCGGAATTCGAGGGAGCCAAGGAGATCACCGACCTCCCCGAGACGGCCAACGGTTCGAAGCGGTTCGACCAACTCTGGCGCGACAAGGACGGGCACCTGATAATCGTCGAGGCGAAGGGCCCTAAGGCGACGCTGGACTGGCGCCTGGGCAACGGTCCTGAGGACCAGATGACGAAGGTTAAGCAGGGAACCCTCGAGTATGTCAGGACAATCGCTGCCGATATGGACGATCGGGCTCTGGTCACGCCCAAGGATGGCGAGTATGCGGAGGAGATTCGGAAGGCGATCGAGGACGGTACTCTGCGATATGTTCTCGTCCAGGCTATAGAGAACAACGGTGAGTATGCTGGGGCCGAGCTCAGCTACCTCAAAATCTTCTAAGGAGAAGCGCATTGGTCTCGATCGTCCCCCGTCACCCTTTCCCCACGGGGAACGCGGAAGAGGGCATCGCCGTGCTCCAGAGAAATTCGCAGCGGCTGATCGACCGGCTGGAAGCGGGTTCTGCCGATCTGGGTGATGCGCTGCGCCTGACCGTCACCTTGGCGAAGTCGCACTGCTTGTTGGACACGGAGGCGTCGCATCTGCCCACGTGGGAGTCCTGGGTAAACGCGATGCAGGTGGGCTCCGCCGTGTTCGCCGTCGCGACCACGACCGACGAGCACGTGCAGTGCCGTATTGCGGACAAGGACCGGACGCTCCAAGCTACCGGCGCGCGTCCATACGTGAACCCGGAGTCCTGGCTCACGGCCCTGTACCTGGCGGTGGTATGCCGTGAGAAGCAGAGGATCACGGCCCTGTGTCAGGTGCCGTTGTCCCTGTTGCGGGAATCCGGTTCGCACTTCGCCGAGCTCGAATTCGCCTGGATCGATGCGCTCCAGACCTACTGGCTCGGAGGCCCTGACCTCGTCTCAAAGTTGAGGGTCGCCATTGACGCCACCGATCCGGAGACCGTTGCCGACCCGGAGACTGTGGCTCACCTGGTCTACCCGCCGATGGAACTGTTCCACCGCTTCATCCGCGGGGACCACGCCAGCTTCAACCGGGCCCTCACCGACGCCCTTGAGTGGCACAAGCGGTACTGGAGCCAGGACGGTCGGGCCGTCCAGGCCTCGGGCCTCGTCGCCCTTGCCCCGCTCGCCATGGCGTGCCTCGCCTATGACACAGGCACCCCCATCGAGGTCCAGTCCGAGTACCTGCCCATCGCCCTCCTCGAGCGCGACTGGTGCGGCGAGTTCCCCACCTAGGATGAGCCCGCACCAGGTGACAATGCGCGTCCCGCGCCATGACTTCGGCACGGCCAGCGCGGACCAGGCCATGGCACCGGTCGTCGAGTCCGCCAACGAGGCCGTTGACGGCATCGAGACCTCCGAGTACGACCGCGCGGACGCGGTCGATATGACGCTCGCTGCCGCGGACTGGCGCTGTGTGAAGGACCCCCGGGTCGGTGCTCTCGCAAGCTGGGAGGCCTGGGTCCTGGCGATGCAGACCGGGGCCGCCCTGTTTGCGGCCGGTACGGCGCAGGAGGGCCCGGTGGAATGCCGGGTCGGGACCGAGGGCGAGGTGCGTAAACTTCCCGCGACCGGCCCGCAGAACTACCTGCACGCGGGCAGCTGGCTGACCGCCTTCTACCTCGCGGTGATCTGCCGTGAGGACGATCGGATCAACCAACTCGCTCAGGTCCCGTTGGAGTTCCTGCGCGCGTCCGGGATGGAGTTCGACGACTACGTCTACGACGGGATCCGGGCCCTCCAGCTTGCCTGGTCCGGCGAGCCCCAGACCTGGGACTCCCTCGTGGCCGCGATCCAGGGCACTGCCCCGGAGAACGCGCGGATCGCCAGCAACGAGCTGATGCTGAAGATCCTCTACCCGCCGATGGAGCTCTTCCAGCTCTACCTGCGTCGGGGGACCGCGTCGTTCAACCAGTCTTTGGTCAACGCCCTGACCTGGCACAAGGAGTACTGGACCGCGAACAAGGGCCGCTCCCTCAGCGCCACCGGGCTGGTCGCCCTCGCTCCGCTTGGCATGGCTTGCCTGGCCCACGACGCCGACATGCCGATCGATGTCGAGTCGGAGTACCTGCCGCACCACCTGCTCCGCCGCACCTGGGTCGGCGAGTTCCCGACGTAGGCCCGGCCCGCGGCACCGTCCCAACACCCCGTCCGGAGAAATGCCTTGGTATCGGTCGTCCCCAGCCATCTCGTGCCCGCGCCCGACGCCAAGGCTTTCGCTGGTCGACTCAGTGAGGGAGTCGCCCGCCGCGTCGACCGTCTCGAACGATCGGCGGACATGATCGACTTCGCGTTCAGTACCGCTCTCCTCGCGTTGCAGGCTCACGTCGTGGCCGACCCGGACGCGGAGCGGCTGGAGACCTGGAAGGCCACGGTCACCGCGATGCAGCTTGGCTCGGCGCTGTTCGCCGCGTCCGGTGCGAGCGAGGGCACCGTCGAGTGCTTCATCGACGACAGGATGCGGACCCTCCCGGCAATCGGCCCGCAGCCGTACGCGAACGCGGGAAACTGGTTGAGCGCGTTCTGGCTCGCCGTCGTCTGCCGTGAGCGCGGGCGGATGACGCAGTTGTGCGAGATCCCGCTGGAGCGCCTGCGCTCGCCGGAAGGTGTGTACGACGAGTTCGTCTACCACTGGATCGACGTCCAACAGACCTACTGGCTCCGCCGGGCAGGACTGCTGGAGAAGCTCGTCACCGCGTTCGAGTCGTCGGAACCTGAGTCTGCGCGCAATACCCCGCTCGACGCGCTGCAGGGCGTGATGTCTCCGCCGATCAGCCTCTTCTACCACTTCGTGCGCAAGCAGGAGGACCAGTTCGGCCCGGCCTTGGTCAAGGCATTGGACCTGCACAAGGCGTACTGGACCGTGGATGAGGAGCGGGCCGTTGACATCGATGGCGCACTCGCCCTGGGCCCGCTTGCCATGGCGTGCCTAGCCCTCGACGGAAGGCTCCCGATCGATGTGAAGTCGCCGCTCATTCCCAAGTACCTTCTCACGCACGACTGGTTGGGCGAATTTCCTACGTGATGACGCGTCATGGCTTCCCTGGCGACGGCTCTGCCGAAGCCGGGGCGTCGATCGTCGCGGCCTTCGGTGGCCGATCTGGAAGATCGTGCCGCCTTGGGTCGCTGAAGGACGGCGAGTACGCCGCGAAGCCCAAGGACGCCATCCAGAACAAGACCCTTCGGTACCTCCTCGTTCAGGCTCGCGAGAACGCGGTCAGTAAACTGGCGCCGAGCTCGTGTGATTGAAGCTATTTGACGCACTCGAAGAAGGAGATCGCGTTGGCCCCGGTTATCAGCCGCCATCCTGTTCCCGCAGGGAACGCGGAAGCCGGCCTCGCCATGCTCCAGGAGGACGCCGAGCGGCGGATCGACAAGGCTGAGACGGACTCCACCGTTCTGGGGGATGTTCTGGGTACTGCGCTCAGAATTGCCATGCCCTATCTGACGTCGGACGAGGTGGAGTCGATCGCCCGCCGTGCTCACGCGGCTCAGGTCGACAAGGCCGGGCGCCCGTATGTGGAGCACCTTGCCGCTGTGGCCAACGGCGTGGCCGAGCGCGGCGGCAGCTCGGAGCAGATCGCTGCCGCGTGGCTGCACGACGCCGTGGAGGACGACGCGCTCTCGGAGGACTGGCTCGCCGGGGCCGCTTTGTCCCCCATGACGAAGGACATTGTGCTGGCGCTGACCAAGCGGCCCGGCGAGACCCTGGAGGACTACACAGCACGGGTCCTGGCCACTCCTGGCGCCCTGCTGGTCAAGGAGGCGGACGTGGCGAACAATGCCGATCCGGCCCGACTGGCCGTCCTCGACCCGGTGACCCGCGACCGCCTCACCGCCAAATACGCCCGCATGCGCCGCCTCCTCGGGCTGATCGCGCCCGCCAACTGATGGCACGTCATACGCGGCCGTCGCACGGTGGAGCCGGGGAGAGTTCGGCCGTCCGATCTGGTGAGCGGGGCCGTGCGCCGGTTCGCTTTGGTGATCCGGATCCTCGACCGGCGCGGCCTGGGCTGGTTCAGTGCTTGAGTATTTCCACATCTAGCCGAAGGGAAAGCTGATGACAACGCGCATTCCGCGCCATGACTTCCGCACGGACAACGCGACTGTGGCCATGGCGCCGGTCATCGCTTCTGCCGAACTGGCAATCGAAGGACTTGAGACGTCCGAGGATGACCGTGCTGACGCGTTGGACCTCGCGCTCGCGGCGGCTGAGTGGCACTGCGTGGAGGACCCCCGGGCGGGCATGAACGAGACCTGGCACGCGTGGGTCCTGGCTATGCAGGTCGGGCCCGCGCTGTTTGCCGCCGGCACGGCGCAGGAAGGCCCGATGGCGTGCCGGGTCGGCACCGAGGGCGAGGTGCGCAGGCTCCCCGCGACCGGGCCACAGGACTACCTGCACCCCGCAAACTGGCTGACTGCCTTCTACCTCGCGGTGATCTGCCGCGAGGACGACCGGATAGAACAACTCGCACAGATTCCCGTGGAGTTCCTGCGCGCGTCCGGTGCCGAGATGGACGACTACGTCTACGAGTGGATCGAGGCCCTCCAGCATGCCTGGTCCGGCCGAGCCCAGACCTGGGACTCCCTGGTCGCCGCTGTTCGCGGCACCAGCTCCGAGAATGCGCGGATCGCCAGCACCGAGCTGATGTTGAAGATTCTCTACCCGCCGCTGGAACTCTTCCAGCACTACCTGCGTCGGCAGAGCCAGGCCTTCAATGAGTCCCTGGTGACCGCTCTGAGCTGGCACAAGGACTATTGGACCGGGAACGAGGCCCGCTCCCTCAGCTGCGACGGCCTGGTGGCGCTGGCCCCGCTTGCCATGGCGTGCCTGGCCTACGACGCCGGCATGCCGATCGAGGTCGAGTCGGAGTACCTCCCGCACCACCTGCTCCGTCGTACCTGGGTCGGTGAGTTCCCGACGTAAGCCCGGCCCGCGCCACCGTCCCAACACCCCATCCGGAGAAACGCGTTGGTCTCGATCGTCTCCCGCCATCCTTTTCCCATGGGGAACGCGGCAGCGGGCCTCGCCTTCCTCCAGGAGGACGCCCAGGAGTTGATCGACGGGCTGGAGGCGGACTCCACCGATCTGGGTGATGCCCTGAGCGTCACGGTCACCTTGGCCACTTCGCGCTGTCTGGTGGACCCGTTGGGGTCGAAGCTCCCCACGTGGGAGTCCTGGGTGACTGCGATGCAGGTCGGCTCGGCGGTGTTCGTGGCAGCGACCACGGCCGAGGACCACGTGGTGTGCCGGATCGCGGACAAGGACCGTACGCTCGCGGCGACCGGCCTGCCGTCGTACGTGCACCCGGAAACCTGGCTCACCGCTTTCTATTTCGCGGTGGTGTGCCGGGAGCGGGACAGGATCACCGCCCTGTGCCGTGTGCCGATGTCGCTTCTGAGGGAGAGTGTTTCGCGCTTCCAGGAGTACCACCTCCTCTGGATCGACGTTCTCCAGACCTACTGGCTCGGCGGCCCCGATTTCAGCAGGAAGTTGGTCGCCGCGATCGACGCCACGGACCCGGAGCTCGTCGCCGACCCGGAGACTGTGGCGCACCTGGTCTACCCGCCGATGGAAATGCTCCACCGTCTGGCGCGCGAGGACAGTGACGGTTTCAACCGCGCCTTGACCGACGCTCTTGAACAGCACAAGCGGTACTGGAGCCAGGGTGACCGGGCTATCCAGGCCTCGGGCCTTGTCGCCCTCGCCCCGCTCGCCATGGCCTGCTTTGCCCATGACACCGGCTTCCCCGTCGAGGTCGAGTCCGAGTACCTGCCCGGCGCCCTCCTGGGCCGCAACTGGTGCGGCGAGTTCCCCACCTGAGATGAGCCGGTATCAGGTGGCAACGCGCCGGTCGCCAACCTGGGAAACGGTGACTCGGAAGACAGGGCGCTGATCGTCGCGGCCGTGGAGACACGGGGCTCCGGTGGCACCTCGACGTCGTGCGACGGGGCCACATGACCGCCGGCCGGCGACGGCGTACCGGGTGCCCGCTGCCCCGACGAGTCCGGAACGTGGTGTCGTCGCCTGAGGGAGAAAGCGAAGCAGGGCACCCCTGGAGTTGGACGGAGTGGAGACCGGAGCTGGCCATTCGTCAAAATCCCTTGGTCAGCGGCTGAAAAGACTGGCCGTCGGTCCAACTCGCCGGAAAGACTTGGCCTGTTCGGGCGAACCAGCCCCGAAAGCGTGCGGCCTGGCCGCATGCCGGAGCGATGCGGAAAGCGAGCGTTGCGCCATGCAGGCGGCACCCGTCCGGACGGCCCCGAACCAGCGGGCTTCGCAACCGGGTTCTGCCACGGTCGAATCCCCAGTCCCGGCCGCAGTCGACGGCGGAGAGCTGACAGAGTCTTGAGCACCGTTCAGGTCAAGCGCAGCCCCCGGGCCGAGGGCCCGGCCATGCCCGAGGGCGAGGTGGAGCTGGCCGAGCCGCCCGTGCTGGGCGAGCCCGCCTCGGCAGATCTCGGTTCCGCGCTCCTCTACCTGCCGATGGGTCTCGGCGTCGGCGCCATGATGCTGATGTTCTCGATGCGCAGCGCCGGGCCGAGCACCTACATGATGTCCGGGATGATGGGCGTGGCCATGGTCAGCATGACGCTGACCCAGCTCGGCCGCTCGGGCGGCGAGCGCCGCCGCCGGATGCACGCCGAGCGCCGCGACTACTTGCGCTATCTGGGCCAGAAGCGACGCCAGGCGCGCCAGGCGGCGGACGCGCAGCGGGCCGCGCTGCTCTGGGACAACCCCGACCCGGCCCGGCTGACCGCCTTCGTGCAGGGCCCGCGCCTGTGGGAGCGCCGGCCCGGGCACGAGGACTTCGCCCGGGTGCGGATCGGGCTCGGACCGCGCCGCGCGGCCCTGGAGTTCCTGCCCCCGCAGACCCGCCCGGTGGAGGACCTGGAACCGCTCGCGGCGGTCTCGCTGCGCCGCTTCACCAAGGCCCACCAGGTGCTGCCCCGGCTGCCGATCCCGGTCTCGCTGCGCCGGTTCACCGCCGTCGAACTGGCCGGCTCCGGCGCCGACGCGCTCGCGCTGGCCCGCGCCGTCATCTGCCAACTGGTCGCCCTGCACTCGCCGGAGGAGCTGCGCGTGGCGCTGCTCGGCGGGCCCGCGGCGCAGGCCGAGTGGGACTGGCTCAAGTGGCTGCCGCACAACAGCCACCGCGGCGAGGAGGACGACGCGGGGCCGCTGCGGCTGGCCGCCGACGACCACGACGCGCTGCTGGACCTGCTCGGCTCCGAGGTGCGCGACCGGCCCGACCACGACCCGGGCGCCTCGCCGAGCACCGCCGAGCCCTACGTCGTCATCCTCGCCCAGGGCCTGCGGCTGCCGGACTCCTCCCGGCTGCTGACCGGCGGCCTGCGCAACGTGCTGCTGCTGGACGCCACCGGCGCGATGACCGGCGGACCCATGGTGCTCCGGCTGACCCTGCGCGAGGGCATGGTGGAGTTTCCCAGTGGGGAGGCCACCGTCACCGCCGAGGCGGACGCGCTGAGCGCCGCCGGGGCGCAGACCCTCGCCCGCACCCTGGCCCCGTTCCGCACCGGCGGCAGCGTGGACCTGGCCGACCGGGCGCTGGAGTCCGACCTCGACCTCTCGGCGCTGCTCGGCATCCGCGACCCGCACGGCTTCGACGTGGCTGCCAAGTGGCGTCCGCGCCTGGAGCAGTCGGCCCGGCTCAAGGTGCCGCTCGGCGTCACCGACGAGGGCGAGGTCGTCGAGCTGGACCTGAAGGAGTCGGCGCAGGGCGGCATGGGCCCGCACGGACTGCTGATCGGGGCCACCGGATCCGGCAAGAGCGAGCTGCTGCGCACCCTGGTCACCGGCCTGGCCGTCACCCACTCCTCCGAGGTGCTCAACCTGGTGCTGGTGGACTTCAAGGGTGGCGCCACCTTCCTCGGCATGGACCGGCTGCCGCACACCTCCGCCGTCATCACCAACCTGGCCGACGAGATCCACCTGGTCGACCGGATGCGCGACTCCATCAACGGCGAGATGATCCGCCGTCAGGAGCTGCTGCGCACCGCCGGGTACTCCTCCCTCTACGAGTACGAGAAGGCGCGCGGCGGCGGCGCGGACCTGGCGCCACTGCCTTCGCTGCTCGTCATCGTCGACGAGTTCTCCGAACTGCTGGCCAGCAAGCCCGAGTTCGTCGACCTCTTCGTCTCTATCGGCCGCCTCGGGCGCAGCCTCGGCGTGCACCTGCTGCTGGCCTCGCAGCGGCTGGACGAGAGCCGCATCCACAAGGTGGAGGGCCACCTCTCCTACCGGCTGGCCCTGCGGACCTTCTCCGCCATGGAGTCCCGTTCGGTGATCGGCGTGGCCAGTGCCTACGAGCTGCCCTCCGCTCCCGGCAACGGCTTCCTCAAGATCGACACCACCAATCTGGTCCGGTTCAAGGCCGCCTACGTCTCCGGCCCCGCCCCGGAGCGGATGGTGGGTATCGCCACCGAGAGCGCCGGGGCCGACGCCGGACTCGAGGTCGTCCCGTTCGCCCTGGCCCGGCAGGGCCGGCTGCTCTCCGAGCGGATCGCGGAGCTGACCGCCGCCCGCGAGCAGCAACAGGAGCGGCCCGCCGTGAGCACCGAGCCGGCCGAGCCCGGCGAGAGTCTGCTCGAACTGCTGGTCGGACGGCTGGAGGAGGCCGGTCCGCCCGCCCGCCAGGTCTGGCTCGCCCCGCTCAACTCCTCGCCGAGCCTGGACGAACTACTGCCCGGCATCGTCCCGGATCCGGCCCGCGGCATGTCCGCGCCGGGACCGGCCGGCACCGGCTCGCTGCGGGTCGCCCTCGGCATGGTGGACCGCCCGTTCGAGCAGCTGCGCGAGCTGCTGGTGGCCGACCTCTCCGGCGCCGACGGCCACATCGGCCTGGTCGGCGCCCCGCAGACCGGCAAGTCGACGCTGCTGCGCACGCTGATCCTCTCGCTGGCGCTGACGCACACCCCCGAGGAGATCCAGTTCTACTGCCTGGACTTCGGCGGCGGCGGCCTCGCCTCCACCTCCGGGCTGCCGCACGTCGGCTCGGTGGCCTCCCGGCTCGACCGGGACCGGGTGCTGCGCACCGTCGCCGAACTCAGCCAGCTGCTCGAACGCCGTGAGCAGGCCTTCGCCGACCTGGGCCTGGAATCCATGACCGCCTACCGCGCGCAGCGCGCCCGGGGCGGCGTCGAGGACGCCTACGGCGACGTCTTCCTGGTCGTGGACGGCTGGTTCACACTGCGTCAGGACTACGAGGACCTGGAGCCCAAGGTCATCGAGCTGGCCGCGCGCGGCCTCTCCTTCGGCATCCACGTGGTCGCCTCCGCCGTGCGCTGGTCCGAGCTGCGGCCCCGGCTGCGCGACCTGCTCGGCACCAAGCTCGAGCTGCGGCTCGGCGACCCGATGGAGTCCGAGGTCGGCTCGCGGGTCGCCCAGGCAGTCCCGCACCGTCCCGGCCGCGGCATCACCTCCGCCAGCCACCATTTCCTCTCCGCCCTGCCCCGGCTGGACGGCTCCGTCACCACCGCCGATCTCACCGAGGCCACCAAGGCGGCCGTCGCCGAGATCGACACCTTCTGGACCGGTCCTGCCGCCCCCGGCGTGCGACTGCTGCCCACCCGCCTGCCGGTCGCCCAACTGCCCTCTCCCGAGGGCGACCTGAAGATCGCCCTCGGCTGGGACGAGCAGCGCCTTGAGCCCGTCTGGCACGACTTCTCCGCCCAGGCCCACCTGATGGTCTTCGGCGACGGCGAGACCGGCAAGACCAACGCGCTGCGCCTGGTCATCCGCGCCCTCACCGAGCGGTACACCCCCGACCAGGCCCGGATCATGGTGGCCGACCCCGGCCGCGGCCTGCTGGCCAGCACCCCGGAGGAGTACCGGGTCGGTTACGCCGTCGAACGCGACGCGCTGGCCGCGCTCGCCACCAACGCGGCCGTCTCCATGAACAAGCGGGTGCCGGGCCCGGAGATCACCCCCGAGCAACTGGCCCGCCGCGACTGGTGGCAGGGCCCGCGGCTCTTCGTGGTGGTCGACGACTACGACCTCTTCGGCGGCGCGGCGGGCACTCCCTCGCCGCTCGCGCCGCTGCTGCCGCTGCTGGCCCAAGGCCCGCACATCGGCATGCACCTGGTGGTGTCCCGCAGTACCTCCGGCGCGATGAGGGCGATGTCCGACCCGCTGCTGCGCCGCATGTGGGAGTTGGGCAACCCGGCGCTGCTCTTCTCCTACCCCAAGGAGGAAGGCAAGTTCATCGGCGAGGCGAAGCCCCGCACGCTGCCCGCCGGGCGCGCCCAGCTGGTCACCCGGCGTTCGGTGCGACTGGTGCAGACGGGCCTGGTGGAGGGCCGATGACGACCACGCAGCTGCAGCCGCCACCGCCGGCCCGCCGCCACCCGCTGCACCGCCTCAGGGCGCTGACCCGCCTCCGAGCCCCGCACCTCCGACGTCCGAACGGGAGCACCATGCCGTCAACCGCAACCGCGCCGACGCTCACCGGCACGGAGGTCTGCCGGCTCACGGTGGTCGGACCCGGCGGCAGCGCCGACCTGGCCGTGCCGGTGGCCACCCCCGTCTCCGCGCTGCTGCCGGTGCTGCTCCGTCAGCTCGGCACCCCCGCCCCCACCGCCGCGCCGGTGCCCACCCAGAACGGGGCAGCAGCCCCGGCCCCCGTCCCCGCCGCCACCGTCGAGCCGGGCACCGCCTGGGTGCTCCAGCGCCTCGGCGAGGACCCGCTGGACCCGGACGGCACCGTCGAGAGCCACCGGCTGCGCCACGGCGAGACGCTGCACCTGCGCCCCGCCGACGATCCGCTGCCCGCGCTGCACTTCGACGACCTCGCCGACGGCGTGGCCCACGTGGTGAACGCCCGTCCCGGACGCTGGGAGCCGCAGACCACCCGCAGGCTCGCGCTGGCCCTGGCCGTCCTCGCGCTGCTGGCCCTGGCCGTCGGACTGCTCGGCGGCGGCCCCGGCACCACCACCGCGCTGGGTGCGGGCGCCACAGCCGTGCTGCTCGCCGCGGCGGCCGCCGCGGCCACGCTCAGCCGTGACCGCGCCGCCGCCGGGGCCCGCTCGGTGGCCACCGTGGCCGGCCTCGGTGCGCTCGCCTTCGGCGGCCTGGCCGGGCTGGTCTTCCGGCAGGGACCGCACGGCGGCTACGCCCCGGGCCTGCCCGGCGTGCTGACCTCCGCCGCCTGTGTCACCGTGCTCGCCGCCGTCCTGCTGGCTCTGCACGTACTGCCCCCGCAGCTGACCGGCACCGCCCTGCTCACCGCCGTGGCCGCCGCCGTCGGCGCCGCATTGATGCAGGCCGCGCACTGGCACGGCGCGCAGGCTGCCGGAATCGTCGCGGGCTGGCTCTTCGTGATCGGACACTTCGGCCCGCGGCTGGCCCTGCGCGCTGCCCGGCTGCGGGTGCCGGCGCTGCCGCACAACGCCGACGAACTGCAGCAGGACCTCGACCCCGAGCCGCAGGAGCGGGTCGAGCGGCGGGTCGGCTTCGCCAACGCCTGCCTGGACGTGCTCAGTCTCGGCTCCGGCCTCGTCTACGCCGCCGGCTTCTGGTATCTGACGCGTGATCACGGCTGGATCGGCTGGGTGCTGCCGCTGGTTCTGGCCGCCGCCGTGCTGCTGCGCGCCCGCAGCCTGGGCCGCACCCTCCAACGGTTGCCCACGGTGCTCTCCGCCGCCTTCGGCCTGGCCGTACTGCTGCTGGTGCGGGCCGTGCCCGGCGGCTCAGGCCACCGGCTGGCCCTGCTCGCCGTGCTGCTGGTGGCCGCCGCCGCGCTGCTGCTGGCCGCGCTGCGGCTGCCCACCGCCCGCCTGCTGCCGATCTGGGGCCACGCGGGCGACCTGCTGGAGACGGTCACCACCGTGGCGCTGCTGCCGCTGCTGCTGGAGACCCTGCACGCCTACAGCTACTTCCGCTCGCTGGCCGGCTGAGGAGCGGAGCATGCAGACCCGACGCGACCACCTGCAGGCCTACCAGTTCGCCATGGGCCGCCTCTCCACCGCACTGCTCACCGGCGACTCCAGCCGTGGCGACCGGCCGGGCCGCCGCGCCGCCCTGGGCACCGTGCTGGGCACCGGGGCGGCGCTGCTGCTCTGCGCCGGGTTCACCGTCTACGGCCTGATCTCGCCTCCTGAGAACGACAGTTGGCGCACCTCGGGCGCCATCGTGATGGAGCAGCAGACCGGCACCCGCTACCTCTACCTCGGCGGCACGCTGCGCCCGGTCCGCAACTACGCCTCCGCGCTGCTGATCCTCGGGAAGGGCGCCGCCCTGCGCGAGGTCTCCGCCAAGGACCTGGGCGGCACCCCCCACGGCGCTCTGGTCGGCATCGCCGGAGCGCCCGACAGCCTGCCCGCCCCCACCGCGCTCACCGGCGCCGTCTGGACCCGCTGCCTGGCCCCGACCGGGGTGGGTGCGACCGGGACCGCCACCGGGGCCGAGCGCGTCGACTTCGCCCCGAGCGCGCACAGCACCACGCTGCCCGCCGACCGCCAACTGCTGCTCACCGGCCCGGACGGACGCCGCTCGCTGCTCTGGCGCGGCGTGCTGTACCCGGTACCCAGCGCCGCCACCCTGATCGCCCTCGGCCTGGACGGCGACCAGCCGCACGCCGCCCCCACGGACTGGCTCGCCGCCCTGCCCGAGGGCACCCCGCTGGCGGCCGCCCCGATCGCGGGCAGCGGCTCCCCGGCCGCCGTCGTCGCGGGCGGGCCCACCGTCGTCGGCCAGCTCTTCCGTACCGGCGCCGCCGGAGCCGACCGCGCGTATGTGATGACCAGCACCGGCGTCGCCCCGATCGGCCTGACCGAGGCGGCCCTGCTCGCCGCCCAGCCCGGTGCGCCGAGCACCCGTCAGGTCACCGCCGCCGAACTGGCCGCCGCCCCCGTCTCCTCCACGGCTCCCGGCGCGGACCTTCCCGAGGTGCTGAACGCCGCCGAGGGCGCCACCGGCACCACCGCTCCCTGCCTGCGCCAGCAGGCGCACGGCACGCAGCTCAGTACGGAGGTGGTCGAGGCCCCCGCCGACGCCGACCCCCGGCCTGTCCGACTTCCGTCCGACGCAGGCGTGCTGGCGGTGGACCAGGACCAGCTGACCCGGCGGCAGACCAACCCGCAGACCTACCTGATCAGCGACCAGGGCGTGGCCTTCCCGCTCGGCGACACGCAGGCCCAGGCCACCCTCGGCCTCGGCAGCGCCGCGCCCGTTCCGCTGCCCGCCGCACTGCTCGCCCTCCTGCCGCAAGGGCCGGTGCTCTCCACCGCCTCGGCCCGGCTCAGCGTCCAGGGCGGGTGAGCCCGATGATCCCGATGAGCTCCGGCACGGCGGCCCTCCGCACCCAGACCCCGCCGCTGCTGGCGCTCCGGCTCCGGCAGGCCGGCGACGCCATGCTGATCCACGCCAAGGGTGGCGCCGACCCGCAGGCCCTCGCCTTCGCGCAGCGGCTGGCCCCCGACACCCAGAACACCCTGGTCGTGGTGGACCTGCCCTTCGGTGCGCTGGAGCCGCACTGGCAGCAGCTGGCCCGGCTGCTCGACCGCCTGCCCGGCAAGGGCCTGCGGCTGGTCTTCGGCCGGGCCACCCCGCAGGAGTCGCGCGCCGTCGGCCAGTTGCTGGCCGAGCGGCTCCAGCGCACCGTGCTCGCCCCCGACGGCGAACTGCTGCCCACCGCCCACGGCGGCCTCTTCATCCCCGCCGACTACGGCGCCGGCTGGCTGCGGATGCGGCCCGGCCACCCCCTGGAACGCGACTCGCTGCGCTTTCCCAAGCCCATGTGGGATTTCTCCACCAGCGACCGGCCCTGGGAGTGCAGCCCCTACGGCGTGGTCGAGGCCGTGCCCAGCGGCGTCTGGGTGCGCAGCGCCCGCCCCAGCCCGCCGCTGGCCGGCTGGCGCCGCCTGGTGGACCGGGTGCCGAGCCACCCGCAGTTGATGAACGTCGTCCTGGGCAGCCCCGGCGGCCCGGCCGTTCCGCTCGACGACATCGTCCGGGTCTGGGACACCGTCATGCACTCGGTGCGCTCCTGGGTCCGCTTCATCCACTTCGGCCCGGTGGCGCTGCCCGAGGGCGGAGTCAGCGTCGGCCAGGAGCTGGCCGACGCGATCGGCCGGCAGGTCGTCCTCTACGCCGGGATGCCCACGATCGAGTCCGGCGACGGCTCGGTCGGCGGCGGCCCGGTCCGGATCATGGGCCTGCGCGGTGACGGCTCGCCCGGCTGGTCGCCGTTCGCCGCCGAACTCGTCTACTCCCCGCGCGGCGCCGCCGCCCAGGCCCCGCCGCCCGGCCTGGTCCGCATCCGGCACCCGCTCACCGAGGTCCACCAACTCGGCCCCGGCCTCTACCAGTACGCCGCCGACGCGGTGCTCGAGGTGATCTCCTCCGGCCTCTGGATCCGGCCCGCCGAGGACCCGGCCGGCGCTGACGACGTCCGCCGCCTGCCCTGCGCTCCCGGCCACCCGGTCATCCTCTACGACCGCAGCACACCCGCCACCGCCGAGCGGATGCGCGCCCTGGCCCAGGACATGCTCTGGCGGCTCGACCCCGAGAGCCGCGAGGCGTTCCGGGTCGCCCCCGCGGACGCTCCCGGCCTGACGGCCGCCGCCGACGACCACGCCTGGACCGTGCCACCCACCGCCGAGGACTGGCGCGCGGTCGCCGCCGCGCGGGCCGCCGAGCGGCGCCCGCTGCACGAGGCCCCCTGGATCCCCCGCGCCGTCGCCGCCGCCCCGGCGGCCGCGCCGTCCGCCCCCGCCGGTGGGATGGCGCTGGGCGACACCCTTGACGCGCCGTCGCCTGCCGGCCCCCGGACGATGCCCACCACCGCCCCGGCCCAGACCCCGTTCCCGCTGCGGCTCCGCACCGAGTCGGACGCCGCCACTCCCGGCAGCGCCCTCGCCGCCGCCCTCGGCGCCCTCTCCTCCGACGGCGCCGTGCTGCCGCCCGCGCCCCCCATGGAGACCGACGCCACCGGGACGGCGGCGGCAGGCCCGCACCACGCCCCGGCCCGAGCGGACGACCCCGCCGGCCCCCGTCCTGGCACGCCCGCGCGGTCCGCGGGGTCGGGCGGCGGCGACCGCGTTCACGAGCCTCGGCCGACCGGACCGCAGACGCCGACAGTGCTGCCGCCGGCCGGGGACGGCCCCTCCCGGGAGCGCCTCAAGGGTGTCTCCCGCGTCGCGGCGGCCCTCGCCGGACGACTTGCGGGCAGCGGCCCCCAGCCGGATTCCGGGCAGCCGGGCGCGGACACGCGTGAGCCCGGTGCCGCCCGGCAGGGCGAGCCGGACGGCGGGCGTGCCGATGCCCCTGGCACGCCGCCGCAGCCCGACCTCCGGGCCAAGGAGCGGGTGAACCCTCCAGCGCCCTTGTCCCACCATGGGGTTGCCCCCCTCGCGGCTGCGGGCCCGGACCTCCCGCTCCCCGCTGGTGGCGCACCCGCCGGTCCCGACACGGTGATCGGCGGCGGCGAACCCGCCCCGCGGCTCGCGCCGGAGCCCCCGACGCGGACCGAGAACGGCGACGGGGTCGCCGAACCCCCGCCGACCGGCCGGCAGGCCCCCGGCGCCATCCCCGCGCCCGTCCCCGGCCCCTCACCGAGTCCGCCCGGAGCCGGTCATACCCGTCCGTTGCCGCGCCTGGTCGAGGCCGAGTCGCCGCCCCCCGTTTCACTGCCGGCCCTTGCGCCGCCCCCCGTTCCCTCGCCGGGTGACACCCCGGCTGAGCCGGCCGCCCCGTCCGCCCCGGCGCCCGCCCCGATGGCGGTGCCCAGGATCCGGATGGAGTCCGGGGCGGTGCCTGAGAGCGTGGCCGTACCGCCACCCGTGCCGGTGCCCGCGCAGGCGGCCCCGGCGCAGCCGGTGGCCGGGGTGCGGGTGCAGACGGCACCCGGGCAGGCGGCCGCCGTGGTGCCGCCCGCGCGCGGGCTGGAGCAGGAGCGGGCGTGGGTGCGGCGTACGTTCAGCGCGCGGTACAACGCCATCGCCGGGACGGTCTCGCGGGTCATGTCCGAGTCGCCGGGCCTGCGCGGAGCCTCGCGCAGCGACGCCGCCGACGCGCTGACCGACCTGGTCGCCGTCCGGCTCTACCTCTCCGGAGACAGCACGGCCGTGGACGACGCCGTCCGCGCCGCCACGACGGGCCCGCACGTGCCGCTGGCCCGCTGCGTCACCGCCGGGCTGCGGCGGCTTCCCTCCTACCGGGGACCGGCCCTGCTGCGCACCCGCCTCACCGCCGCCGAGCGCGCCTGGTACGCGGACGGCCGCACCGCGATCGAGTGGGCCTTCTGCACCGGCTGGACCGCGCCCCCGCCCGCCCCGGCCGGCGGCACCGACTTCCTGATCTGGTCCATGACCGCCCGCCGCACCGCTCTGCTCGACCCGTCCGCGCCGGACCGGGTGCTGTTCCTGCCCGGCACCGCCTTCAAGGTGCTGCGCACCGACGAGTCGGGGGACCGCCCGGTGGTGCTGTTGCGCGAGCTCTCCCCGGCCGAGGCCGCCGCCGACCCGGACGCGGGGGCCGCCGCACTCGCGGACCCGGCCGCCCGGCGGCTGCCGCTGGACGAGATCGCCCTCGACAGTCTCGAACGCTCCGTCACGGCCCTGGGACTGGAGAGCCGTTCGGAGACCTCCAGGACGCCCGGTGTCCTCGGCAACCCCCCGGGCCTGCTGATCGCCCGGGACCGCCTGCGGCCCACCACCGACCGGGGCCAGGCCCCTGAGGGAGCAGCACGATGAGCCGTCACATCCTGGCGGTCTCGCCCGACCGCCCCGGCGCCTACCGGACCATCGCCGCCGCCCTGGCCGCCGCCCAGGACGGCACACTGATCACCCTGGCCCCCGGCCGGTACGAGGAGTCGCTGCTGATCACCCGTCCGGTGACGCTGGCCGCCGACCCCGCCGGCGCGGCGCAGATCCACAGCGCCTCCGGCAGCACCGTGGTGCTGGACGCCGAGGCGGTGCAGCTCACCGGGCTGCTGCTCTCCGGCGCGGACCGGGAGGCCCCGGTGCTGGACGTGCGGCGCGGCCAGGCCGCGCTGGACGGCTGCCGGGTCTCCGGCGAGGCCTGGGCCGCCGTACTGGCCTGGCAGCAGGGCCGACTGGCCCTGCGCGACTGCACGGTGACCAACGCTCAGGGTGCCGGCATCGTGGTCACCTCCGGCGGCGGCAACGTCATGGAGCGCTCGCGGGTGACCGACGTCGGCTCCTCCGCCGTGGTCGTGGCCGAGCAGGGGCGGCTCACCGTCCGGGACTGCACCTTCTCCGGCGCGCGGGGCAACGGCATCTGCGTCAACGGCGAGGGCGCGGCCGTGGTCGAGTGCAGCCGGATCGAGCGAAGCGGCAAGCCCGCCGTCGCGGTCGAGCAGCAGGGCCGCGCCGAGCTGCGCCAGGTGACCGTGGCCGACAGCGTCCACCTGGACGCCTACCTCGCCAGCAGCGCCGCGATCAGCCTGCTGGACTGCGTCTTCACCGGCTCGGCCGGGCAGTCGGTGCACGTCGGCGCCGGGGCGGCGCCGCTGCTGCGCGGCTGCGTGATCAGCGGGGCGGGCGTGGGCGGCGTGCGGGTGGCCGCCGACGCCCGCGCCGTGCTGGACCAGTGCCGGATCGAGGGCACCCCGATCGGCCTGCTGGTCGAGGCCGCCGGTGCGGCCGAGGCGGTCGGCCTGACCGTGCGCGAGGCCGCGGCCGTCGCGGTGCGTGCCCAGGGCCGGGTGACGCTCAGCCTGAACGGCGGCGAGATCGCCGTCCCGGCCGGCGCGCTCGGCGTGGAGCTGGACGGCGAGGTGACCGCGCGGCTGCGCGAGGTACAGCTGAGCGCGGTCGGCGGCACGCCGCTGACGCTGGCCGGCGGTGCCAAGGCCGAGTTCCTCTCCGGTTCGGTGCACGGCGGCGAGACACTGGTCGGCGCGGACAGCGAACTGCGGGTATCTGAGAGCGAGTTCGCGGGCTCCGACGCGGACGGCATCCGGGTCGCCGGCGGCACGCTGACCGCCGCCGGCTGCCGGATCAGCGGAGCCCGGCGCAACGGCGTGCACGTGCAGGCCTCCGGCCGGGCCGAACTGGGTGGCTGCCGGGTCTTCGACAACGGTGCGGACGGCGTGCGCTGCAACACCGACGCGCCGGTGCGGGTGCACGACTGCGAGATCCGCGACAACGGCGGCAGCCCGGTGCACGAGCTGAAGCCGGGCGGCCCGGTCACCGTGGAGCGGCTGGACACCGGCGGCCGGCCCGGCGAGGCGCAGGGCGCCGACGGCACGAAAGCCGACGGCGCGTCGGGCGGTTCGGCCGCCGGGGCCCCGGGCGCACCCGGGAACCTGCGGCACACCGGAACCGGGCCGCTGGCGGACCTGGACGCGCTGGTCGGCCTGGAGTCGGTCAAGCGCGAGGTCACCGGCCTGATCAACGTCAACAAGATGGCCCAGCGGCGGCAGGAGATGGGCCTGCCGATGCCGCCGATGAGCCGCCACCTGGTCTTCGCCGGACCGCCCGGCACCGGCAAGACGACGGTGGCCCGGCTCTACGGCGCCGTCCTGGCCGAGCTCGGCATCCTCAGCAAGGGCCACATCGTGGAGGTGGCCCGCGCCGACCTGGTCGCCCAGATCATCGGCGGCACCGCGATCAAGACCACCGAGGTCTTCCAGAAGGCGCTCGGCGGCGTGCTCTTCATCGACGAGGCGTACACCCTGACCAACCAGGGCCGGGGCACCGGGCCGGACTTCGGCCAGGAGGCGGTCGAGACGCTGATGAAGCTGATGGAGGACCACCGCGACGAGATCGTGGTGATCGTGGCCGGGTACTCGGCGCAGATGGACCAGTTCCTGGCGTCCAACCCCGGCATGGCCTCCCGCTTCGCCCGCAGCGTGGCGTTCCCCAACTACAGCCCGGACGAGCTGGTGACCATCGTCCGGGGGCTGTGCGACAAGCACTACTACGAGCTCGACGAGAGCGCGCTGGAGGCGTTGGTCCGCTACTTCGACCTGGTGCCCAAGGGGGCGACCTTCGGCAACGGGCGGGTGGCCCGGCAGGTGTTCGAGGAGATGATCAGCGGTCAGGCCTCCCGGCTGGCCTCCGGGCCGCCGCAGGACGACAGCGAGCTGAGCCGGCTGACCGGCGCGGACGTGCTGGTCGCCCCGGTGCAGCAGAGTCCCGCGCCGCCGACCGCCGCCACCCCGTCGGCGCAGCCCACCGCGAAGGCGAAGGCCCCGGCCGCCGTGCCGCAGCCCCAACCCGGCGCTTCGCAGCAGCCGGTGGGCTCGCGACCGGCGACCCCGCAGTCCGAGGCCGCCGCGCCGCAGCCCACGCCCCAGCCGCAGGGCCGGCCCAGGACCCCGGCCACCGCCGCAGCTGCCCCGGCGACGGCCCCGACGGAGCCGCTGCCCGGCCTGCGCGCCCTCTCCGAGCTCACCGGCCTGGACAACGCCCGCCAGATCCTGGCCACCCGGCTGGAGGGCCTGACCCGGCTGCACGCGGCAGGCCGCTCCACCGAGGGCCTGGCCCACGCGGTGTTCCAGGGCCCGCCAGGCAGCGGACGCCGGGCCCTGGCCCAGGCGTACGCCCGCTGCCTGGCCGAGCTGGACCTGCTGCCGCACGGCGCCCTGCGCCGGATCGAGATGTCCGCCATCCCGGTGCGCTGGGCGCAGCAGCCGCTGCATCGGCTGGCCGCCGCGCTGACCGAGGCGGAGGGCGGCATGCTGGCCGTGGCCTGGGACGCCGCCTTCGACCGGCGGCCCGCCGAGCACCGGGGGGCCGTGCTGGACGCGCTGGCCCAGCTCGCGGTGCGGGACCACGGGGCCGTGCTGGTGCTCTGCGGCAGCGGCCCCGAGCTGACCCGGGTGCTCTCCGGGCACACCGAGCTGGCCGAGACCTTCGCCGAGTACGTCGAGCTGGACCCGTACACCCCCGACCAGGCAGTGGAGCTGGTGGAGCGTCGGCTGCGCGCCTTCGGCTTCCGGCTGGGGGAGGAGGCGGCCCGGAGACTCGCCGCTGAGCAGCAGTTGAACCCGGCCCCCGGCGGCGCCTACGAGTTGCACCGGCTGGCCGAGCGGCTGACCGCCGCCGCCAGCTCACGGACCGTCGCCGTGGACGAGCTGGCGGAACTGCTGGAGGCGCACCCGGCCGCCGCCCGGCCGTCACCGCAGCGTCACCCGGATGAACCCCCAACTACCAATGGTCAGAGCATGGTTGACCCACAGGCGGGGCAGCAGGCCGCTCCGCAGGCCCAAGCCCCCGAGACGGCCTACCGGGCCGGGGCCGCACCGCTGGTGCGCTCCTGACGCTCCCACCGGCTGACCCCGTACCGACCGACCCGTACCGACCGACCGACACCGTACCCACCGGCCCAGCGCCGACCTAGCAGAGAAGGACCACCGACATGGCACTGACCTCAGTCGAACTCCAGGGAATGACCGCCGCCCAGGGCACCTTCCAGACCGCCCTGGACGAGGCCACCAGCTCCTATGCCCAGATGGACGGCCAGATCGAGGGCCTGCAGGCCAGCTGGAGCGGCGACGCCGCCAACGTCTACACCCGGGCCATGCAGCAGTGGCTGGAGGACTTCAACACGGTCAACGGGGCCCTCCGCACCATGCTGGAGAAGCTGTCGTCCAACACCAACGTCTACGCCAACACCCACGAGAACACCCAGCAGATCGCGCAGCAGGTGGCCCAGAACATCTCCTCCGGCGCGGTCGGCCTGCCCGGCTTCTGAGCCACCCCCGCTCAACTCCGCTCTGCCGTACCGGAACTGACAGACCTCCGCCCCTCTCACCACCAGGAGCCCGTGCCATGGCCACCTACACCGTCCAGATGGAGCAGGTCGACTTCATCGTCGGCGAGATGAACTCCATCACCCAGAAGATCAACCAGACCCTGGCCGACCTCGACAACCAGTCGAAGGTCAACCTGGCCGAGTGGACCAGCGACGCCCAGGAGACCTACGCCCAGGTCAAGCTCCAGTGGGACACCGCAGCAGCGGACATGACCGCCAAGGCCGCCGCCGCCACCCAGATGCTCGGCAACATCAACGAGTACTACTCCAACGGGGAACGCCAGGGCGTTCAGCTCTGGGGCTGATCCGCGATGCCGGCCACGCGGAACCAGCCGCAACCCCCCGCCCACCAAGCCCAGCAGTACAACGGTGGGACCACTCTGACGCCTGGTCAGGGGACCTTCGACAACCCGGACCCGTTCGCCGTGCCGCCGGTGCCCGGCCACGACGGCAGCGGCTCCGGTACCACGGTCAACACCTCGGCGCTGGACGTCTTCGCGGGCAACATCGACCTGCTGATCACGCCCACGAAGACGGCCTCGACCACGCTGGGCGAGGTGAGCATCGCGCCGGGCGCGTTTTACCACGCCAACAAGATCCGGGTCGACGTCAACGGCGCGAACGGTGACGACGGGCTCAAGGCCAAGTACCTGCTGGTGCTCGCCGACCTCGGCCAGGGGCTGGCCGATCTGCGGGACGGGATCAAGCAGTTGAGCCACACGTACACGACCGTCGAGGACGCCAGCCACATGACGGCGACCGACCTCGCGACCGCGATGAACCTCTCCCAGGCCGACTTCACCTCGCTCATCACCGACGGTGGCGGCTCGGGGACGACGAGCGGCCCCGGCCCCGGCCCCGGTAGCTGAGAGCCCGAGCCTCCCGGTGCCGGCACCCCGCCAGGTGTCAGCACCGGGAGGCAGGCCCCGGCCGCCGCACAGCACAGCCCAGCACAGACGGAACAGAACAGAACAGAACAGAACAGGGCGGCAGGCGGTCCGCTGGCGGCCGACACGGAGGGGAGACGAGGGAACCATGGCTGACGACTACAGCGGCAACGGCTTCAACCAGGGCGGTGACGGCGCGGTCTTCGGCGATCCGGGCTCCGATCCGGGGTCGGTCTCCGACTACGACACCTGGGACTGGAAGCAGATCGAGGCCGCCATCAACGGCATGTCCGCAGGCGTGGACGACTCCGGCAACCAGTCGCACGCCCTCTCGGTCTCCGACCCGAACTCGCTGAACAAGGCAGCCAGCGCCTTCTACGCCGTGCAGGTCACCCTCTCCGAGATCGCGGACAGCCTGGCCGCCCAGGCCAAGGCGCTGGCCGGGCCCGACGGGCCGTGGAAGGGCGACGCGGCCGACTCGTTCATGAACATGATGACCACCTTCTCCCGGCAGGTGAAGGCCACCGCCGACGTGCTCTCCGGCGGCGCCACCGGCACCCACTCCATCCCGCAGCAGCTCGCCGACAACGCGGTGAACCTGCTGAACGCCAAGAACAAGATCGTCGAGATCGACAACTGGTATGCCAACCAGGCGATCCTGATGGGCGTCCACCCGATGAGCAACGGGCTGATCCCGATCAGCCAGAAGCCCCAGCTGGTGACGATGATGACCAACGACATGCGGGCCGTGCTCAAGAGCCTGGCAGGGGAGTACCAGGTCACCATCGACTCGGTGCGCTCGCCGCAGCCGATCACCTCGCCGGGCGACAACAACCCGGCCAACCTCCCGGACACCACCCCGGCCCCCCTTCCCGACCCGGGCATCAGCGACTCCGGCCTGCAGCCTGCCGACATGAGCGCCCTTCAGTCCGGCCAGGAGCCCGCCCTCTCCCCCTTCCCCGGCGACCTGTCCACGGGCAACGGCTCCGGCCTGCCCTTCGGCGGCGCGGACCCCGCCCAGATGGATGCCGCGCTCAACCCCGCGGGGGGCCTGGGCGATCCGTCGGCGTTCCCCGGTGGTACGGGCACCGGCGGGCTGGGCGGCCTGGGTGATCCGTCGGCGTTCCCCGGTGGTACGGGCACCGGCGGGCTGGGCGGTCTGGGTGATCCGTCGACGTTCCCCGGCGGCACCGGCGTGGGCACCGGCACCGGTGGGCTGCCGCTGGACGGCTTCACGCCGAGCCCCTTCCCGATCAGCACCTCCACCAAGGGGGCCGGTCAGGTCGGCGAAGGCGAGTTGACCAACCCGCTGACCAGCGGCGCGGGCGAGTCCTTCCCCGGCGAACTGGGCACCGGCGGCGTCGGCGGGCTCGGCGCCCCCGCGTCCTTCCCGGGCGGCCTCTCCACCGAGTCCGGACTCCCCGAAGGGACGGGCCTCGGCTCCGGCCTGGGCGACGGGCTCGGCTCCGGGCTCGGTGACGGCGTCGGCGGTCTCGGGGCTCCCGGTTCGGGTGAGAGCCTGGGCGCCGGTGGTGCGGGTGAGGGCATGCCGTACATGCCGGGTATGGGTGGTGGCGCGGGTCAGGGCCAGGGGCAGAACAACGAGCGCAGCGACGCCTCCGGCCTGCTCAGCGGCGACGCCAAGCCCTGGTCCGGCTCCACCGACGTGGGCGGCGGGGAGGCGGGTTCGCCGCTCGGCGCACTGACCGGCGGCCCGGGCCTGGACGGCCTGGGCGACGGGATCGGAGGCCTCGGCGAGCTCGGAGCCGGGAACGGCGTCGGCGCTCTCGGGGCTCCCGGTTCGGGTGAGAGCCTGGGCGCCGGTGGTGCGGGTGAGGGCATGCCGTACATGCCGGGTATGGGTGGTGGCGCGGGTCAGGGCCAGGGGCAGAACAACGAGCGCAGCGACGCCTCCGGCCTGCTCAGCGGCGACTCCGAGCCCTGGTCCGGCCTGCCCGAGGCGGGGGAGGAGGCCGGCACGCTGCTCGGCGCGGCGGCCGGCGGCCCCGGTCTGCACGGCCTGGGCACGGACCCGTTCACCGCGCTGCCCGCAGGTGAGCAGCTCTCCGAGGACCCGGCAACCGCTGCCGCACTGCCTGATGACGGCTGGTCAGCCGCCGGTGCGGGTGCGGGTGCGGGTGCGGGCGAGGATGGCATGCCCTACATGCCGGGTATGGGTGGTGGCGCAGGTCAGGGTCAGGGGCAGAACAACGAGCGCAGCGACGCCTCCGGCCTGCTGGAGGGCGAGGGCGAGCCATGGGAGGGCGCGCCGGCCGCCACCGGCGAGGCCGGCTCCCCGCAGGGCGCGGCGGCCGGAGCCGGCGGCCTGGAGCTGGGCGCCGAGGCCGCCGTGGCCGAGGCCGTGCTGCTGGCGGAGGCCGCGGCCCTGGCTGCCCGGCAGCACCAGCACCGGCACGACGACCCGGTGGCCGCAGTGCCGCCGGCCCTCGCCGGTGAGGCCGTGGCCTGGGGGGAGGAGCCCGCAGCGGCCGAACCTCCGTCCGGGGCCACCGCGTTGACGCAGGCGGAGGTCGATCCCGCCGCTCTGGCCGGTGAGCCCGTGCCCGCCGCTCTGGCCGGTGGGCCCGGCTCCGGCGCCGGGGAGGAGGTCGCCGCCTGGGACGTCGGCGGCGACACCCTGGTGCCGCTGCTCTGGGGACTGGTCGGCCCCGACGAGGAGCGCGATGTGCTCTCCTCCGGCTACGCCACCGCCGAGGACGGCACCTGGGGCGCCCAAGCCGCCGTCGCCCCTGCCGGGGACGCCGAGGAGGAGCAGGAGGAGGGCCCCACCTGGACCACCTGGCGTCCGGACCGGACCCCCGCGCCGGGTGGTCTGACGGCCGCCGCGATCGCCGCGACCGGTGCGCTCTCCGCCCGCTCCACCGACGAGGTCCCCGAGGAGGACCCGGAGGAGGAGACCGAGGAGGAGCCGGGGGAGCAGCCGCAGCGCCGCAGCATCGCGGACCTGCTGGTCCAGGACGGTGACACCTGGGGCGACATCGACTCGGCGGCGGTCCTCTGAGCCCCCGTGCGACCACCCCCGCGAGCCCCATCGGAACGGAAGGACCGGCATGAGCACCCCGTACGACCAGGAGATCGAGGACCTGCTGGCCCTCTACCAGCGCCAGCGCGAGGCGGCCGCCGAGACCCGGCGGCAGATCAACGAGGTGACCGGTGTCGGCCTCGCGCCCCGGCAGAGCGTCAAGGCCACGGTGACCGCCCAGGGCGAGGTCACCGCGATCGAGTTCCCCACCGGGGCCTGGCGCCGGATGGCCCCGAAGGAGCTCTCCGAGGCTCTGCTCGCCGCCCTCTCCCAGGCCAGGGCCAAGGCCCTGGAGCAGGTGGCCGAGCTGACCGAACTGAACCTGCCGTCCGGGGTCGGCGTCGCCGACCTGATCCAGGGCCGGGTGGACCCCACCGCACTGCTGCCCGAGCAGCCGGGCATGCCCGACCAGGTGCGTGAGTACATCGAGAACGGCCGGTCGGAGGGCCTGCGCCGCCCGGGCTGAGCCGGCGTCGACCCGACCCGTCCCGGCGGCGGGTCGATCGGAGGACCACAGGAGAGGAATGGGGACGGCTATGGACAACGGACGATTCTCGGTCGACACCGACGGGCTGCACCGGCAGCTGCCGTACGTGCGGCAGCTGGCGGAGCACATCCGCTCGGTGGGCAGCAACCTGGAGGCCCGCCTCTCCGCGCTGGGCGAGCCCTGGGGCGACGACGCCAGCGGCCAGGAGTTCTGGAACCAGTACGACAACCCGCACCACGAGCTGCTGGAGGGCATCAGCGGCGTCGGCCAGGTGCTGGACAGCACCGCGGACGGTATCCAGACCATGGCGCTGCGCTTCACCCAGCTGGAGGAGGAGAACATCGCCGCCGCCCGCCAGCTGCACACCCCCGACCAGCCGGATGTCCCGACCGGTGGATCGAGGACGGAGCACGAGCACCTGTGAGTATCGACCTGCCCCCCGAGCTGGGCTGGGTGGCCCGTCTGGCCGTCGGCCAGGCATGGCCCAAGGGCGACGAGGACAAGATGATCGCGCTGGGCGCGGCATGGAACGACGCCGCCCGGCAGCTGGTGAACCTCAGCGCGACCATCGACCCCGCCACCAGCGGCGTGCTCAACAGCATCGGGGGGCAGGTGGCGGACCAGTTCCACGACTTCACCACGCAGCTCCAGTCCAGCCTGCCCGACATGGCCGACGCGGCCGGCCAGATGGGCGAGCTCGGCCACAACACCGGCGTGCAGCTGGAGTACTCCAAGTACATGATTCTGGCCCAACTGGTCTGGCTGGCATACGAGTTGGTTCAGCTCGCGTTCTGGGCCCCGGAGGCGGTGCCGGCCGCGATCACCGCGGCCCGGCTGATCGTGCAGATGATCCTGAAACGGCTGCTCCAGTCCGTGGTCATGGGCGTCGGCTTCATGGTCGGCATGGACGTGGCCATCCAGACCATCCAGTTCCTCAAGGGGGACCGCACCAAGTGGGACGCCTCGCTCACCCTCTCGGCGGTGGAGAGCGGCGCCATCTCCGGCGGCATCGGCGGCATCCTGCACGGCGTGGGCGGTGCTTTCGCGCCGAAGTTCACCGGCTCGCTCATCGGCAAGGGCACCATCGGCGCGGTCACCGGCGTGGTCAGCACGGCCACCATGGACGGGATCTTCGGCGGCGAGGGCGACTGGGGCGCGACGCTCAGCTCCAGCATCATCGGCGCGATGGGCGGGGGCGGTGGCCGCCGCCGTTTCGGCGGGGGCGAGGAGCACGAGCACATCGACGGGGACATCAAGCTCCCGTCCATGCCCGACCTGAACCTGGACCTCACCTCGGACCTGAAGTCGGGCCTGCCAGGGGAGGAGGGCTTCGGCGAGAAGGGACTGCCCGGCCTGGAGCACGAGACCGGGCCGGAGGTCACAGGGCAGCACAGCGCCGAGCAGCACGGCACGGCGACGAACGGCACGGCGACGAACGGCACGGCGACGAACGGCACGGCGACGAAGGGGGCCGGTCGCGGCTTGGGACAGACCGCTCCGACCACTGTGGGGACCGGCAACGGGCAGGTCCACCTGGTTACCGAGGGCAGTGGCAGTGGCAGCGGCAGGGGCACTGAAGAGGAAACGGCGTCGGAGCATGCTCCGGGCCGCCCGGTCGAGGGCTCCACCGGCACTGTGCGGTCGGTGACCAGCGGCGAGCAGGGCACCGTCACGGTCGGGCAGCCCGGCCGGACGACGGTCGACCTGCCGACCAGCACGGTGCGCACGGGCGAGGAAGGCCTGGGACAGCAGGGCGTCGGTCAGCGGGTCACCACCGAGAGCGGCACCGGTGTCCGGCAGGAGGCCGGCGGCGCTGAGCAGACCGAGAACGCGGGTGCGCCGCGCGTCAGCACCGAGGCCGGCGCGGGCGTGCGGGAGCCGGTCAACGAGACGCCGGTCAACGAGACGCCGGTCAACGAGACGCCGGTCAACAGGGCGCCGGTCAACGAGACGCCGGTCAACAGGGCGCCGGTCAACGAGGCACCGCTGCCCAGCACTTCGGGGCGGGGCATCGCCACGGGCACGACTTCCACCGGTGCGGGCGAGCAGCGTCCGGCCCCCGCCGAGTCCACGGCCCCCACGCCCACGCGGACGGGAAACGGAAGCGTCACCCAGCAGCCAGGTGCGGCGCAGGCGTCTCCCCAGGGCGTCTCGCCCCGCGCGCCGCGCCCCGTCACCACCTCGACGGACACCCCCGCCACAGGTGTGCACACGGAGACCCCCGCCCGCCCTGTGCCCACCACCGAGTCGGGGGAAGCGGGGGCCGTGGGCGGCCGTCCTGACACCCCGTCGGGCAGCGGGAGGACGACGGACGGACAGCAGGGCGCTGCCGCGGCGGCTGCGCATGCGGGTCAGGGGGAGGGCCAGGTCCCGCGTCCGCTGGATCCGCCGCGCGGTCCCGGCGAGGTGCCCCCGCCGCGGTTGGATCGGTCGCCGCGGTTTGTGGTGCGGTCGGGGTTCTCGGTGCGTCGGTTCGAGGTGGGTGGGCAGCGGTTCGTTGATCTGTCGGTGCGGGTGGCGTTGCGTGGTGGGGGTGGTTCGTTGGACGGGGATGCGACGTGGTCGCGGGTGGGGCACGGGGTGCGGGAGTTCTTCAATGATCCTGGGCATGTGTTGCCTGGTGGTGAGCGGTTGCATGTGACGGTGGAGCGGGTGGGGCCGGGGGATGCGCCGGATCTGACGGTGGATCTGGTGGCGCGTGGTGCGGGGATGGATCAGCACTCGTGGGAGGTGGGGGCGGAGCCTGAGGCGTATGCGCATGAGATCGCGCATCAGTTGGGTCTGCGGGACGAGTATCGGGATGTGTCGGGTCCGCAGCGTGCGCATGTGCCGGGGAGTCTGTTGGGTGATTTCCGTCAGCCTGCGGTCGGGGGGTTGGCGCAGTCGGGGTTGCGTGGTCGTCATCTCGCGTTGCTGGGTGCGTTGGTGGGTGGTGACGACGCTCCGGGGGGTGCGGTCGGCGCGGGTTCGGTGGGTGTGGGTGGGGTTTCTCCGCGGGGGCCGCAGCCGGGGCGGGGCGGCGAGGTCGACGGTGACGGGGAGTCGACGGATGTCACGCAGCAGGCGGAGGGGAGCCAGGCCGGCGCCGCCCCGCAGCCGCGTCCATTGAGTGCGCAGGACGATCCGGCGTGGCAGCAGGCCCGTGAGCAGGCCGCGGTGGTCCAGCGTCAGCACACCTGGGTCGACCCCGTCTCCGACCCCACCCGCATCCCCCTCCCACCCAGCGAGCCGCACACTCCCGTGCAGGAGCACAGCCCCGAGCCCTTGGCCTCGCTTCCGCGCGCCGAGGAGCCGCCCCCGGTGGTGCCGGAGGTGGAGCCCGCGGAGGTGCCGTCGCACACGCCTGCTCAGGAGCAGGTGGTGCCATCGGTCTCCCGTGTCGATGATCAGGCGACTGTGGTGCCGTCGCACGCCCCTGCCCGGGAGCAGGTGGTGGTTCCTGACCGTGGTGCGGAGTCGTCCGCGTCGGTCACCCGGGTGGACGACCCGGCCGCCGTCACGCCCGAGCCGTCCCGGACGACGCCGGCGGTGGAGCCGCCGTCCGGCAGGGGCTCGCATGTGGTGGACGGAACCACCCCGGTCCGGCAACCGCGTCAGGCCGACCCCTCGGCCACGCCGAGCCGCGAGGACGCCGCCGCCGCGCTGGCCGCGCCGCGCCCGCCACGCGGCGGGCGTCCTCAGGTGCCGGGCGACTCGATGGAGCTGACGCCGCCCCGGCCCGGCCGCACGAGGGTGGATACGGAGAGCTCCGGGAACGGCCGCTCGCTCTTCCGCTGGAAGCGCCCGGCCCGTACGGAGCAGACGGGGCAGTCCAGCCGCGCCGAGTCCAGCAGCGCGGCCACCCGCCGTCCCGCCGACCCGTCCGACACCCGCACGCCCACCACCCACGGCACGCCCACCACCCACGACCCCCGCACCCCCGCGCCTGTCCGTCGTGCCCCCGTCCGCCATGTGCCCGACCCCAACTGGGACGGCCACCGACTCCACGACCCGGCCTTCGCCCCGGCCAGGCGTCCCGCGCCGGACGCCGAGCGCCGGCCGCCCACGCGGATCGCGACCCATCAGCAGCTCGGCGCATCCGACCTGGTGGTCAGCCTGCACGGCCGGGACCGGGACATCGTCCGGCAGATCGAGAGGCACGTCGGCGCCACCTTCGGCGACGACGCGGCCGGCCGGACCATCGCGGACGCGTTCTTCGGCGGGTCGGCGCTCAAGCCCCGGCTCTCGGCTCTCTCCCGGGGCGACGCGTGGGAGGCACCGTTCAAGGCGGGGCCGTGGTCCGGCAAGCTCAAGATGCGCGTCCGCGTGGACGAGACGCTCTACCTGGCCGAGACGACGAAGCCGGTGGAGTTCGAGGGCGGCGCCGAGCAGCACATGACCGTGGGCCGCACTCGCGAGCGGCGCAACCGCTACCTCGCCAACCTCTCCGGCAAGTTCAAGTGGAAGAACGGCGACTTCACCCCCCAGGTCGGCTACGTCTACGACCGGCTCAACACCAAGCTGCGCGGTGACGGGGCCCGCACCATCGCCCGTGGCAAGACCACCGAGGAGGGCTCGCTCTTCGGCGCCAACTTCCGTCTGGAGCTGGACTTCTCGGACGTCACCCGGCTGGGCGAGCTGAAGCACCTGCCGGGGAACCACCGGGTGCCGGTGGACATCTCGGCGACCGTGGCCGTGCCGCGCCTGGAGACCGGGGACCGGCACGGTGCGGCGCCCGTCCCGGACCGGCTCTTCGCCCCGCCGGACCGGGTCGTGAACACGCAGCGGCTGGGCGGCTCGGACATCGTGTTGGACGTGTCGGCCAGGCAGACCCACCCGACGACCCATCAGGAGATCAAGGGCGTCGACGCGGTGCTGCACCAGCTGGACACCGAGGGGCGGCGGGTCTTCGGGAACGACTTCTGGCAGAACACGGTGCGCCCGGAGCTGAAGTCCCAGATCGACCTGGGCGGGCTGCACCAGGACCTCAAGGGGATGATGGCGGGCGACCGGCTGCGGATCGAGGTGCCGGCCAACTTCCTCGGCTGGACCAAGGCGGTGGTCGAGGTGGGCGCGCACGTCCAGACCATGGAGCACCGGCGCAACACCGGCACCACCGAGTTCAACGTCGGCACCGGCGTTTCCCGTTCGCAGCGCCGCCAGGTGCACCGGGGCCATCTGGGGCAGATCCCGGTGGTCGGCAACGTGATGAAGTACCTGCCGGGCATGTTCGGTTTCACCGGCTCCCAGCAGCGCGGCCGGGAGCGGGTGGAGATCGGCGGTTCCTCCCACGACGTCACGGTGACCACCAAGCTCAAGGCCCCCGGCGCGGTCTTCAGCGGGACCAGCGGACTCGACTTCCACTTCGTGCGGGTGGAGAACCTGCACGAGGACCGGGTCGGCGGCGCCACCGCCGAGGTGGACTTCACCGCGCTGGTCGAGCAGAGCGAGGCGCACGAGGTGCAGCCGGCGCCGCACGGCGGGCCCGATCCGACCCGCTTCACCGCCACCGGGGTCAGGACCCCGATGCCCCGGCTGACCCGGAACCCGGGCGACCCGGTCGCGCAGCCCCCGCACTCGGTCTGGGGCGGCCCGGACGCGCACCACCCGCCGGCCGTCCCCTACGGCCTGCGCGACACGGTGACCACCCGCGACCTGGCCGATGTCTCCGCCCTCCACGACCGGCTGGACACCATCGGCCGCCAGCACTTCCCCGACGTGTGGGAGGACGTCCGCGAGGAGGTCATCGACACCTTCGGCCACGCCATGGTCTCCGCCCACCTGCCCTCGATGACCCGTGGACTGCCCCTGGAGACAGGGAAGTTGGGGGAGACGCTGCTGCGGCACGGGCTGCACGTGTCGGCCACGGCGCGCATGGTCGAGATGGAGTACAAGCGGCTGGACACCAAGGCCGAGCTGAACGCGGTCGCCGAGACCGGCACGGCCGAGGCCGACCGCACCATCTTCTCCCGCACCTGGGCCGGTGGCGGGGTCGGCGGCGGCGAGGCGGTGCTGCACCAGGTCATGGCCAAGGACGGTTCGGGCCAGTCCGGTTCGGGTGAGACCGGCGCCGGCCAGGACGCCGGCGGAGGTCACACCGAGACGGCCCCGCAGATGGAGACCGCCGAGGCACTGGACATCCAGGGCAGCTACGCCCAGCAGCGCCGTACCCGGATCGGCTGGCGGTCCGGCCAGGCCGGCAAGGTCTACGCGAACGGCAAGTACGGCCAGCCGCAGGCCCTGTTCAACTCCCGGGTGGAGATCGACCTCCGGTTCAGCCGGCAGGGCGACCCGGTCCGGGAGCACACGGAGCCGCTGAACGCCGAGTTCAGCATGGACGCCCGGGATACCAACGCCGCCCAGGCGGACGCCCACGGAGAGGCGGTGTTCACCCGGCCGCAGCCCGCCGCGGCCGGGCCGGCGGCCCACCCCCCGGCGCCGCCCGCCCCGTTCCTGCCCCGCCCCGCCCCGGCGACCCCGCACGACCCCCCGCCCCGGATCGCCGACCGGGGCGCGATGGGCGCCTCCGACGTGCTGCACAGCCTCGGCCCGCAGGACACCCGGCTGCTCGACCAGGTCGAGCAGCAGTTGCGGACCCGGCTCGGAAACCCCCTGCCGGACGAGCTGCACCAGCAACTGCGGGAACAGCTCGACCCGTTCGCGCTGAAGGGCCAGCTCTCCCGGCTCACCCGCGGCGGCCGGATCGTCGTCAAGGTGGACGCCGGCGGCTGGTCGGGCAGCATCTCGGTGGGGGCCCGGATGGGCCGCATGACGCACACCGAGAACGTCGACAAGTTCGAGTTCGAGCTCGGCAGCCAGCAGCGCTCCACCGTGGGCATCGTGCGCGACCAGCGGGTCCGGCACATCGTCGGCATCCCGCTCAAGTTCAAGCTGCCGCACACCACCGTCAACCTCTCCTACAACCGGCTCTACGACTTCTCGGACAGTATGACCACCGAGGGTTCGGGCTCAACGGTCAGCCGGGGCAAGACGGTTGAGGAGGCCGGTCTCTTCACCGGCCCGGCCGACTTCAGCGTCGACGTCAATCTGAGCCATCACCTGCAACGCTTCGACCACCAGTTCCCGGTCACCCTGCCCGACACCGTGGTGGCCGTGCCGCTGCGCGACGCCCCCGACCCCGCCGCGGTCGCACCCGCCCCCGGCACCGCCGTGCCGGACCGGATCCGGCAGAGCCACCGGCTCGGCTCCTCCGACATCGTCACCGACGTGCACCTGCTCCAGCCCGCCCCCCACGCCCCGGCGCCCGGCGCCGCCCACGCCGGTGGCGGCGGCGCCGGCGCGGCGCCGCCCGTCCCGGTGGGTCGTAACCGCGAGGTCGTCGAGCGGTCGGTCGACCGGCTGAACACCACCGGCCGGGCCACCCTGGGCGGCGACTGGGCGGGCATGCGCCAGAAGATCGTCGACCTGATCCAGAGCGACGGGCTTGTGCCCGCTCTCAAGCCCGCCATGTCCGGCGGCGAGATCGTGCTGCGCCACGGGCGCAGCGAGATCCGGATCAGCTCCGACGTCAGCAGGCTGGAGGTGACCGGCAAGACCGGCACGACCGAGTTCAACACCGGCACCGGCACCCAGCGCACCTTCGCCGAGCACGACGACCACGGCGGCTCCGGCAGCCCGGGCAACGTGGTCAACGCCGGCATCCTGGGCACCTCCAACCCGTTCCCCGACGGCACCTCCGTCCTGGCCGGCGGCGCCGTGGTGCACTCCTGGGGCCACGACGAGCACCTGGCGTCCGTCGGCTCCGCCTCGACCGGTATGACCTCCAAGAGCAAGAACCCCGCGGTGAGCGCGCAGGGCGAGGCCCGGCTGGTCTTCACCATGACCCGCAGGCCGCTGATCCGGCTCGGGCACAGCGAGCGGATCGTGCCGGAGCCGGCCTCCGCCGACTTCCGGCGGCGGGTCACCGACCCTGCCGACCCCAACCGGGTCTACAACAAGCCAGCGGCTCACGGGAATCCGGCGGAGGTGCACGCGCCGGTCTTCAGCATCGAGGGCGGTCGCCCGCTGCCCCCGCGCTCGCTCGGCGGTGTGCCGCACGCCTTCGCCCAGAGCGTGCGCAGCGTCGTCTACGGCGACCGCAGCCACACCATCCGCACCCTGCGCCGCCTGGTCGCGCCCCGGCGCGCCCAGGCCTCCCTCGAAGTGGGCTTCCACGCCACCCTGCTGGAGTCCGAGGCCCGCCCGCTGCGGACCGGCGAGCCCCCCGCCTTCGTGGCCCGCCCCGCCGCGGCCGAGGCCGCACAGCGCAACGCCTTCGAACAGGCGGAGCGCACCCGGCTCCAGGGCCAGCCGGGCGGCAGCAACCCGCCCGGCCCGCCGGTGACGGTGCGGGTGCCCCCGGAGCGGGTGTGGACCGAGGGCCTGCGCGACGTGGACGTCACCCGCTGGATCGGCGACTCCTCCGGCATCGGCGACATCATCCGGATGCGCGGCCCGCGCTTCTTCGGCGGTGGCACCTGGCGGCGGCTGGGCGTGGTCGCCCAACAGGGCCTCGGCCACAGCGGGCTCTCCGCCGGCTTCAACGCCTCCACGCGCGGCGACGACATCACCACGCCCACCGCCGGGCGGCTGCGGCTGCTCACCAACCGGGCCCAGATCCGGGCCTCGGTACGGGTGTTGAACCTCGAGTACCAGTCCACCGACCGCAACGTCGAGCTGAGCCCGGCCGGCGAGGTCTCCGGCACCACCCGCCACACCGCGCTGAGCTGGCACAATTCCGGCGGCCAGCTGCAGATCGGCGCCGAGGGCAGCGCGGGCTCGGCCGAGGCCACCGGACTGCTGACCGGCGGCTACCAGCACCGCAAGCGCGCGGGTGCGCTGCTGGAGCAGGGCGGCCGCGTCATCGCCAGCGGCAAGTTCAACACGCCGATGGCCCGGTTCACCGGTTACGCCGAGGTCACCGTCACCTTCGTGGACGGCGGCCGCCAGGTGCAGGAGCGCGGTGTCGTCCCGGTCACCATCGACATCCCCGAGAACGAGACCGGCACGGCCCAGCGCGGCCCGGGCGACACCATGCTCTTCTCCGACGACCGGCGGGACGGCAGGGCGCCGGCGCCGGTGGTGCCGGTGGTTCCCCGGGGGCGGCCCGCCGACGTCACCGCCGACGTCAACGGGCGGAACGGCGGCGGTCCCTCCACGCGGACGCGGCCGCGTCCCCTGGCCTCCCCCGCATCCTCAGGAGGGCAGCGCAGCAGGAGACTTGAGACCTTCCTGGAGGAGGAGGACCCGGACGACGGGACCCTGTTCGGCAGCTCCTTCGGCAACGGCAGGGGCGGATCGCTCGGGACGCCCCGCCGCTACGACCGGTTCCTGCGCCCTTCCGACGCGGGGTCCTCCTCCGCCGCCGAGTCCTCCACGTCCCGCTCGGCCCGCACACAGACGCCGAGGACGACGCCCCGGGAAACGCCCACGACGGTGCCGAGGACAGGCGGGGGAGAGCAGCAGCGTCCGGTACGGGGCACGGGCCTCGGCACGGGCCTGGGTGCGAACGGCAGCCAGGACGGCACGACTCCCCGACTGACCCCTCGTCAGGCCGAGAAGGCGCCGATGCGCCCCACCGAGCCGCTGCCGCAGCTCCGGCCGCTGCCGGGCGAGCACCACACGCCGCCGCTGCCGCTGCACGCCGACGTCCTGGAGCCTCAGGGCGCGCTCCACCCGACCGTCCTCCCGACCACGGCCGGCTCCGCCGCCGACCTGCCGCCCGCTCCGGTCCGGGACGACACGACCCGGCCCCAGCCGTCCCTGACCGTGCGTCCGCCCGAAGCCGACATACCCCAGCGCCTCGCCGCCCCCACCCCGGCGCCGCTGCGGGAACCCGAGCGGGCCCAGATCCTCGCGCTGGGACTCGACTCGATCGAGGAGCCCGCGATCCGACCCCTGGGCTCGGTACTGGGCACCGTCGAGCCGCCGCGTCTCCCGGCGGTGCCGCACGACTCCGCGTCCGTGACGCCGACCCCTGGGCTCACCCCCGAGCAGCACCCGGTGGTCCGGACGGTCGAACCACAGCCTGTGGTGGCGCGGCCGGACAGTTCCGAGGCGTTGACCGTGCCGCGGCACCCCTCCGAGGAGGGCAACGCCCGGACCCGGCCGCCCCTCACCACCGAAGCGGACGCGGGCGCGCGTGAGCCGGTCCGCGAGGAGTCGCTGCCGAGTGACGCGGACCGCCGCGTCGTGACGCCCGCGGTGACGACCGAGGCGGTCGACGGCCAGCGGCCGTCGCCCGTCGAGTCCTCCTCCGTCCCTGACGCGACACCGCCCGCGCCGAGCGCCCCGACCGTCCTGCCGGAGGACCCCGCGCGTACGGGCGGCGCCCCGCAGCACGGCGCGGGGAACTCCGCGCAGGGCGTCTCGCCACGAGCGCCGCTCCCGGGGACGCAGGCCCCTACGCCGCATCCGGTGGGGGACAGGCAGCCCTCGCGGTTGGATCGGTCGCCGTCGCATGGCTCCGAGTTGGACGAATCGTCGTCGCCGGTCGACGCGCACGGCGAGGATGCCTCGCTGCTGCCGACCCGCCCGACGCCCGTGCTGGACCCGGCGACGCCGACCTTCTCCAGCGCTGCGCGTGCGCTGGACCCCGAGGGCAGCGGCAGTGGTTCGACCGATCACCACGAGGATCCGGCCTCCTCCTCGCCGACGCGTCCGACCGTCGAGAACACTCCCGAGCCGCCCGAGCCGAGCCGCCTGCCGGAGCACGTGGTCGATGCCGCGTCCAGCAGCGCGCCGCGACCTCCCACGCTCCCCGTGGACCGGCCGATCCGCCCCGCGCACGCCGACGCCCCCGAACCGTTCCAGCGGGAGGGCGACCCCACCGGCCGTCCGTTCAACCCGGCGCCGCCGCGCAACGCCCGGATCGGCGACTACTTCGGTCAGCGCCGCCAACTCCGCGACCCGTCGCTCGACCCGGCGCGCGACAGCGCCCTTGTCCGGGACACCCTCGTCCGGGTCGACACCACCGGCAGCGACGCCGACGAGCACCCGACCCGGCCCCAGCCACCCCAGCCGCCCCAGCCCCAGCGTCCGACGCACGCCCAGGCCGCCGATGCGCTCGGCGGTATGCAACCGCCCCGCGACCCGGGCAACCCCCGGCAGCCGGCCGACCGCATCGAGATGACCCGCCCAAGCGAGCAGCGCCGCCGGCCCACCGCGTCGCGTTCGCGTTTCACCGGCTGGTTCACCCGGAGCGCGCCGCGCCGACAGGGTGCCGACGACACGACTCCGCCGCCCGCCCCGCTCCGCCGCCCGGCTGACGACCCGACCGCCACCGATGCCCGGCCCATCAACGCCAGACCCATCACGACAAGGCCCACCGACCCCGCGCCCACCGACCTCACCGCGCCCCGTCGCCCCCGGCACGACGCACCGGCCCAGCCGCCCGCCCCGCCGGCCCGGCCACGCGACCCGAACTGGACCGGCCACCCGCTCTACGACCCCGCCTTCGCCGACCGCACCCCCGTGCCGCCCGGTGACCGGCGCCGGCCGCCCGCCCGGATGGCCGACAAGCAGCAGCTGGGCGCGTCCGACCTGGTGGTCAGCCTGCGCGGTCGGGACCGCCAGATCGTCCGCCGGATCGAGGCGGCGGTCGGCGACGCCCTGGGCGACCACGACGCGGGGCGGACCATCGCGGACGCGTTCTTCGGCGGCGGCGCACTCAAGCCCCGACTGTCCGCGCTCTCGCGCGGCGACGCCTGGGAAGCCCCGTTCAAGGCGGGCGGCTTCATCGGCACGCTCAAGATGCAGGTCCGGGTGGAGGATTCGCTCTATCTCTCGGACGCTCCCAAGCTGGAGTTCGAGGGCGGCGCCGAGCACCAGCTGGTGCTCGGCCGGATCAAGGAGCGGCGACACCGCTGGCTGGCCGGCCTCAGCACCAAGTTCAGCTGGGGCAAGGCGAACTACACCCCCCAGATCGGCTATGTGCACGACCGCCTGAAGCTGGGGCAGCGCAACGACGGCGCCCGCACCATCGCCCGTGGCAAGACCACCGAGGCCGCCTCCCTGTTCGGCACGCGGATGCACCTCACCCTGGACTTCTCCGACGTCACCCGCCTCGGGCAGCACCTGCCCATGGCGAACCGCCGCCCCGAGCTGGACATCGTGACCACGGTGGCGGTGCCGCACGGCGAGACCCGGGGGCCGGGGGCGAACGGGGCACTCCCGCCGACGGCCACGCACTTCCTGGTGCCGCAGCGGGTGGCGGACAGCCACCGCCTGGGCAGTTCCGACATCGTCCTGGACGTCTCGGCCACCCGCCGCGACGGCGCCGGTGCGATCACCAGCAAGGGCGTCGAGTCGGTGCTGCGCGATCTGGACGCCGAGGGCGTCCGGCTCTACGGCAACCGGCGCTGGCACTCCACGGTGCGCCCCGAGCTGGGGGCGGAGCTGGACCTCGGCGGTCTGCACCAGGACCTCAAGGGGATGATGTCGGGCCAGCCGCTGCGGATCGAGATCCCGGGCGGGTTCTTCAGCCGGACCAAGGCCGTGGTGGAGATCGGCGCGTCGGTGCAGAGCATGGAGCATGTCCGCAACACCGGCACCACCGAGTTCAACGTCGGTACCGGAGTGGTGCGTTCGGGCCACGAGCAGACGACGCGCGGCCACCTGGGCCAGGTGCCGATGCTGGTCAACGTCACCCGGTTCATTCCCGGCATGCTCGGCTTCAGCGGCTCCCAGCAGCGCGGCCGGGAGCGGATCGAGATCTCCGGCTCCGGCCAGGACGTCACCGTCACCACCAAGCTGAAGACTCCCGGCGCGGTGTTCACCGGCGAGAGCGCTCTGCGGGTGCGGCTCAGCCGGGTGCGCGGTACCACCGAGCTCGACCACGCGGTCGTCCCCAGTGCGGTGGACTTCACCACCCTGGTCGAGCAGCAGGAGGCCCGGCCTGCCCCGGCCGCCTCGCCGACCGCCGCCGGTGCGGTGAACCCCAACCGGTTCGTCGCCGCAGCGCCGCCACAGCCACGGCGGTTCACCCCGTTCAACGCGGGCGACACGGTGGCCCGGCCGCCGGACACGGTCTGGGGCCCGGACCCGGCCAACCCGCAGGCGGGCCACGGTCTGCCGGACACGGTGACCACGCGCGACCTGGGCAGCGTGGCGCGGCTGCGCCAGCAGATCGACGCCATCGGCCGGACCGAGTACGCGGACATCTGGGAGGACGTCAGGGAGGAGGTGCTCGACACCTTCGGCCACACCCTGGTCTCCGCCCACCTGACCTCGATGACGCGTGGACTCAGCCTGGAGACACCGGAGTTGAAGGCGGTGCTGGGGCGCCACGGGCTCCAGGTGTCGGCCACCGCCCGGGTCACCCGGATGGCCTTCAAGCGGGAGGACGCGGCCGCCGAGCTGAACGCGGTCGCCGAGACCGGCTCCTCCCAGGCGCATCGCACGATCTTCTCCCGCACTTGGGCGCTGGGCACCGTCGGCGGCGGCGAGGCCAACATGCAGCCGCACGTGGGGGGCGAGACCGGCCACCCCGCCGACCACGGCGGCACCAGCACCACCGGCGCCACCGACCCCGCGGGCCCCGCGAACGCCGGCGGTGCGGAAGCGGCCTCGGGCGGCGGCCACGAGGCGGCGCAGCCGCATCTGGCCGACCTCCAGGGCAGCTACTCCGCCCAGCACCGGAGCCGGGTCGGCTGGCGCTCCGGCTCGGCCGGCAAGGTCTACGCCAACGGCAAGTACCAGCAGCCGCAGGCGCTCTTCGACTCCGACGTCACCGTCGACGTCCGGTTCACCCGCAACGACGTGGTGCGGGCGCCGCTGTCGGTGCCGCTGGAGGCGGAGTTCAGCATGGACTCCCGCGACACCCTCCAGCACGTGGTGACCGCGCCGGGCACCGCCGAGTTCCGCCCCCCGGCAGCCCCGGCAGCCCCGGCAGCCCCGGCAGCCCCGGCAGCCCCGGCCCCGGGACCGGCCGCCGCCGGGCACGCCGTCCCGGTCACGGCCCCGGCTCCAGCCCCCGCGCGGGTCCCGTTCAAGACCCGTCCCGCGCTCGCGCAGCCGCTCCAACCACCGCGCCGGTTCACCGACCGGGGCGCGATGGGCGCCTCCGACGTGCTGCACAGCCTCGGCCCCCAGGACACCCGGCTGTTCGACCAGGTCGAGCAGCAGCTGCGGACCGGTCTCGGCGTCACCCGGCTCCCCGACGACCTGCGCCAGCAACTGCGGCAGAAGCTCGACCCGTTCGCGCTCAAGGGTCAGCTCTCGCGGATCACGCGCGGCGGCCGGATCGAGATCGAGGTGGACACCGCCGGGTGGAAGGGCACCGTCGTGGTCGGCGCGCGACTGGGCGCGATGAACCACACCGAGAGCGTCAAGAGCTTCGAGTTCGAGCTCGGCAGTCAGCAGCGCTCCACCGCTGGCATCGTCCGCGACACCCGGGTGCGCCACACCCTGGGCCTGCCGTTCAAGTTCAAGCTCCCGCACGCCACCCTCAACGCCGCCTACAACCGGCTCTACGACTTCTCGCAGAGCATGACCACCGACGGGTCCGGCGCAACGGTCAGCCGTGGCAAGACCGTTGAGCCCGCCGCCCTGTTCACCGGCCCGGTCCACTTCGACGTGGACTTCAACCTGCGCAACGGCGACCGCGCCTTCGCCCCCGGCGCCGCAGGTCCGGTGACCCTGAACCATGCGGTGGTGGCCGTGCCCGAGCGCGACGGCCGCGTCCCCGGCGCGGTGGACCCGGCACCCCGGACGGCGGTGCCCGACCGCATCACGCAGAGCTTCCGACTCGGCTCCTCCGACATCGTCACCGACGTCTTCCCGGTCCACGAGGACCCGGCCGACCTGGCCGCCCGGCAGGCCAGGCAGCCGGCCCCGGCTCCGGCCGCTGCTCAGGGCCACGCCCCCGCCCACGCCCCCAACCCGCCCGCCCCGCCCGCTCCCACCCGGGGCCGCGCCGGCATCGACGAGACCCTGCGCCGCATCGACGACCAGGGCCGGTCGGTCCTCGGCGGCGACTGGGAGGGCATGCGCGAGAAGATCGCCGACTACATCGCCGACGACGGGCTGGTCCCCTCGCTCAAGCCCGCCATGTCCGGCGGCGACATCGTGCTGCGCCACGGCCGCAGCGAAGTCCGGATCAGCGCCTCGGTCAGCACGCTGCGGGTCATCGGCGACACCGGCACCACCGAGTTCAACACCGGCACGGCCGGGCAGCGCAGTTTCGCCGAGCATGACGACCACGGCGGCGCCGGCAGCCCCGGCAACGTCGTCAACGTCAACGCCCTGGGTACCACCAACCCGCTGCCGGACGGCGCCGCCCTCGTCGGCGGTGGCGGCGTCAGCCGGGGCTGGGGCGACGACCGGCACCAGACCACCATCGGCTCCGCCTCCAGCGGCATGACCTCCAAGAGCAAGCAGGACGCCGTCAACGCCGAAGGCCGCGCCCGGCTGGTCCTCACCATGACCAGGCGGCCGCTGCTCAGCGGCCACAACAGCGAGCGCGTCGTGCTGGAGCCGATGTCGGAGCGGTTCAAGGCGCAGGTGCGGGCCAACACCGCGGCCGCCCCGCCGCCGCCGAACGGCCGGCGCGCCCCCGTCCTCACCGACCGGACCGCCTTCAGCTACGAGAACCGGCCCGCGGGCACGCCCGCCCCCGGCGTCGGCGACGTCTTCAAGCGCCAGGTGCGCAGCCTCGTCCACGGCGACCGCAGCAGCACCGTCCGGTCCATCCGGCGCGCCTTCGCCCCCCGGCGCGGCGCGGCCTCCGTGGACTTCGGGTTCACCGCCACCCTCCAGAAGTCCGAGGCCCACGACCTGCAGCGGCACGAGCCGCCGGCCTTCCAGGCCCGGCCCGACGCCGCGCAGCAGGCCCGCATCGACCAGTTCCGCCAGCGCCAGGAGCGGGACAGGCTGCTCGGCGGCGGGCCCGCCCCGGCGCCGGTCCCGGTCCGGGTGCCACCCGCGCGGGTGTGGACCGAGGGCTTGCGCGACGTCGATGTCACCCGCTGGATCGCGGACTCCTCCGGCATCTCCGACATCATCCGGGCGCGCGGCCCCCAGTTCTTCGGCAAGGGCACCTGGCGCCGGCTCGGCGACGTGGCACAGCAGAGCCTCGGCCACAGCGGGCTCTCGGCCGGCCTCGGCCCGGCCACCCGGGGCGACGGCATCACCACCCCCGTCGCCGGCCACCGGCTCTTCGTGAACAAGGCCCAGATCCGGGCCTCGGTCGAGTTGTTGAACCTGGAGTACCAGGCCAGCGACGGCAAGGTCGAACTCAGCCCGGCCGGCGAGGTCTCCGGCGTCTCGCGGCACACCCACCTGACGTGGACCACCACCGGCGTCCAGGGCAGCCTCGGCGCCCAGGCCACCGCCGACTCGGCGGAGGCCCAGGTCCTGGTCAACGGCGGCTACCAGTATCGCCGGCGCGGCGGCACGCTGCTGGAGGAGGGGGGCAGGGTCGTCGCCAGCGGCAAGTTCAACACACCGATGGCCCGCTTCACCGGCTACGCCCGGGTCACCGTCACCTTCGTGGACGGCGACCGCCAGGTCCAGGAGCACGGCGTCATCCCGGTCACCGTGGACATCCCGGAGAGCGAGACCGGCGCAGCCGTCCGCGGCGACGGCGGCACGTACGTGTTCAGCAAGGCCGCCCCGGGCGGCGAGCAGGTGGGCGGCGAGGACTCCGACGACGGCAGCGAGCGCGGCTTCCACGGCGGCCGGTCGGACGACGGACGCAGCCCCTACCGGTACGGCCCGCCCGGGTCCGTACCGCGCCCCGCGCTCAGCTTCGACGCCTCCTTCCAGAGCGGCAGCCGGCAGATCGAGGACGTGCAGGGCGGCACGGTCCAGGGCGCGGCGGCGCGGATCGCCTCGCTCAGCCTGGAGCGGCACGACGCCGGTGCCCCGCTGCCCCGGATCACCGTCTCCAGCCGCGCCGTCGTCCTGGAGGGCGGCCTGCCGCACTTCGGCCGCTCCCTCGTGCTCGGCGACCGCCAGGGCCGCACCCTCGCCAGAGCGGTCCGCGAGGCACTGGCCCTGGAGCTGGCCGACCGTCAAGAGGGAAGCACCACAACCTCGTTGAACCCGGATGCCATTCCCATCGAAGTCACCCTGAACGAGGAGCACGACGGCGCCGAAGGCAGCACCGAGGGCGCCTCCATCCGCGTCTACCTCCCCCTGCCCCCGGACCCCACCGCCTGACCCCGCGCCCTGCCGGCGTTGCGTGGAGCAGCGACGGGCGCCCGCTCCGCGGTCGCCTCGCCGCCGGCCACTGCGTCAGTCGGTCGGCAGCCCAGCCGAGTTGGCGGCGCCCGGCCGTGGCCTGGCCTCCGTCAACGACCTCGCCAACGGAGTTCAGCTACGGTACGACAAGATGTTCACCCACTCGGGAGGGCCGAAAGGGAGTATGCGGGATGCTGGGGCACAGCGGGCTTGGGGATCGGCAGGGCGAATCCACGCTTCGGCCGGACTGGCGCAAGCCCTCCTGGAAGCGCCACGACTCCCACCTGCGGATCGGGGCCTTCGCCGCCACCGTCGTCCTGGTGGCCGGTCTGCTGATCGCGGGCTCCCGGTCCGACGCGGGGCCCGCCCCGGCTTCCGTGCCCGATCCGCGGCTGATCAGCTCGGCCCTCACCGATCGCGATCCGAAGGCCACCGCGAACGCCCAGGCCGTCTACGGGACCCTCGTCGGCCTTGAGAACGCCGCCCGCGGCGGCACCCCTCGGGGCACCATCCTGGGCCAGCACGAGGAACTGCACAACGAGCGGCTCAACCCCGAGTACGGCGACCGCCCGGGGCTCAAGCAGCCGGGCTACTACTACCAGCGGACCGCCGACCTCACCGGTCGCCTCGCCGGGTTCGTCGAAGCCGACCTGGGCCCCGGTTACGGCCAGTCGGGATGGGGGGCCGGAGACCCGCGCAGCTACTCCAGCGGAAAGTGGCCGACGTGCCGACCCGGCTGGCAGTACACCGATGACGTGGTGGACCTGCTGGAGGGGGTCTGGGACGGTCTGCCGCGGCCGGCCGACGGGAGCTACTACACGGGCGGCACCCAGCAGAACTGCGACGGCTCGACCACCACGCTGCCCGAGAACGGCGGCGCCCCGGCGGGAGTCGTCGGGCTCTCCTTCCACGAGCCCTACCCCGGCAGCGCGGTGAAGTCCTTCGACGAGGTGCAGTGCAGCCAGTCCCCGGCCGCGCACGACCCTGGCTGGTTCGACCGGGTCATCGACTGGCACGACAACACTCCCGAGTACCAGGCGCTGCTCGGCGATCTCTCCTACCTGGCCGACCACCTGTCCTATCTGTCCGACCACGGCGTACCGGTGCTGTTCAGGCCGTATCACGAGATGAACGCACCGAGTTGCGCCACCGGCTTCTGGTGGGCGGACCAATCGCCGGAGAAGTTCAAGGCGCTGTGGCGAATCATGTACAACTACCTCGTCAACACCCGGGGCCTGCACAATCTGATCTTCGTCTGGTCGCCGGCGGCCTGGAACGGGGTGACGGGCACCGATCCGGCCGCCTACTACCCCGGCGGCCAGTACGTGGACGTGGTCGGTGTCGACGACTACAGCAGTACTCCTGCGACGGTGGCCAAGCAGTCGGTCTGGACCGCCCAGTGGTACAAGGGCCTTGAGCCCTACCGGAAGCCGCGCATGCTCGCCGAGTCGTTCTACGTCCCGGTCAACCAGGCCCAGCGGGACACTCTGAGTCGAACGCCCTGGGTGATCTGGTCGGTCTGGGGCCAGGCGATCACCGCGGACAACGCGACCGAGCCGCGCGAGCGCAACACCCAGGGGGACCTGATGCTGAGTTTCCGCTCCCCACTGGCCATCACGGGCGGCGGCAGGGCGCAGGGTTCGACCTTCGACTGGCGTCGGCTCCACCAGAGTTAGCACAACCGGGGTAGCACACCAGGGGCCGCGTTTGAAATGATGCTTCTGGTCTAATCTGACCATCCAACATATCGACGACAGCTCCTTGAGGTGAGTGCGATCATCGGGGGAAACCGGAACGATTCCGGTATTGGGTCCAGCGGCGCTGCCGAGGTTCCCACGTTGTACCGGGTCGCGGCCTATGTCGCACTCGGCTGGGCAGGCATCCTGATGGTGCGCGCTCTGTGGAACTGCTTCGCCGATGTCGGCGTCGCCAACTTCCTTCTCGGCATCGTGTACTACGGCTCGACCGACAAGGCCGGCCAGGCGGAGACCTCCAGCCTCAGCTACGCGGTGTTCTACGGCATCGGCGCCTTCTTCATCCTGCGCGGCAGCCACTGGGCCCGTGGTCTGGTGTGCGGTGTCGCGCTGGTCGAGGGGTACAACCGGCTGCGCAGCCTGACCGGGGCTCTCTTCGATCACGCCCAGAAGGGCTGGTTCACCAGTAGCACCCGCGGCGAGCTCCTGCTGGCCACCTTCGCGCTCGGGTTGATCGTCAGCGTCGCTCTGGTGCTGATGCTGACCCGCCGGGTCGGTGTCCATGTGCCATGGCAACCTCCGGTCAGCGCCTGGACGGTCGCCGCTCAGCAGGCGATTGCCGGCCAGCAGGCCATGGCCGGCCCGCAGGCCGCCGCCGGAAACCCTTATGGGGCAGCACCGTTGCCGCAGCAGACCCATCCCTACGGTCTCGCCGCCACTCCCCATCCGTATCAGCACCAGGCGAACCCGTATCAGCAGCAGGCCACGCACCAGCAGCCGCAGCCGGCTGACCAGCCCTGGCCGTACGGCGCCGCGCCCGGCGAGTTCCCGCAGCCCCCCCAGCCGAAGCCAGGTCCCTCGGACCTGCCGCCGCAGCCGCAGCGCTGACCGACCGCCGGCGGCTACCGCAGCACAGGACCTCGAAGCGGTCTGGCCGGCAGCCGGACCGCTTCGAGCCGTTCAGAGGAAGGCAGAACCAACGGCATGTCCAGGAGTACCGACAAGCTGGCCCGCCGGATCTCCACCTGGCGACCCGGCCTGGTGCCGTTCGTCCTGCCGTTCCTCGCGTTGCTCTGCTTCGGGCTGTGGACGTACCGGCCGAACCACACCCCGCTCGGCTGGATCCTCACCGTCATATGGTCGGTTCCGGCGGTCGGCGTCCTGGTGGGCCTGCAAGGTGCGCTGCTGCTCCGCCGCCGCATCCGGCGCAGGCATGAGATGGCTCCCGCGGCCGAGGTGTCCGAGGACTTGCTGATCGTGCTGGTGCCGACCATCGGGCGGCACGACACCTACCCGGCGCTGGAGCGCTCGGTGCAGTCGTACGTCGCTCACCTGCCGGTGTACTTCTCGCAGCTCAGGGTGGACGTCCTCACCGAGGAAGGCTGCGAGGCCGGTGCGCGGATCGACGCCCTGGCCGTCACCGATCCCCGGATCAGGATCGTCACCGTGCCGAAGGCGTACGTCACCGCCAACGGCACCCGCTTCAAGGCCCGCGCCAACCACTACGCGCACGAGCTGCGGATCGCCGAGGACGAGGCCCGCGACGAGGTGTGGGTGCTGCACATGGACGACGACACCGGTGTCGGTCCCGACACCGCGGAGACGCTCGCCCAGTTCATCAACCGGCAGCGCCGGTCCCACCCGGACGAGGCCAAGCACATGGCCCAGGGGATTCTCACCTATCCGCGCGAACTGGCTGTCAACCGCTTCACCTGGCTCGCCGACGCGGTCCGCCCGGCCGACGACATAGCTCGCTTCCGGGCGCTCACCGGGACCGGGACCCCGATCGCCGGCGTGCACGGCGAGCTGCTCCTGCTCCGGGCGTCGATCGAGGCGACCATCGGCTGGGACTTCGGCCCGAAGGCGATCGTCGAGGACGCCCAACTGGCGCTCACCTTCTGCCGTCGTTACCCGGGACGCAGCGACTGGTTCAACGGCCGCTGCTACGGGGCCTCTCCGGCCGGTGTCCGGGACTTCGTCAAGCAGCGGGAACGCTGGTCCTGGGGTCTGGTGGCGCTCTGCTTCAACCGCAGTCTCCCGCTGCGCCACCGCTGGTTCCTGGCGCTGTGTGTGTCCACCTGGATCATCGGCCCGTTGCAGCACATCGCGATGGTGTTGGCCTTCGCCTGGCTGAGCGACAGCCTGAACACCTCTCCGGTGGCCCAGTCCGTCGTGCTGCTCTGGGCGTTGAACTTCGGCTACGTCATCTGGATGTACTGGGAAGGTCTCCGGCTGAACGGGCTGGTCTCCGCCGGTGGGCGGCGGCGCTGGTGGGAGCCGATGGCGGTGATCGCACTGATCCCGGTGTTCTCGATGCTGGAGGGCTTCGGCGGGTTCTGCGGCTTCCTGAAGTTCGTCCGCGGCGAGGAGAACAAGTTCGTGGTGATCGCCAAGCCCGTCTGACCCCGCGCCGCTCACCCGTCCGACCTCGACTCCCAGGAATGCCCGACGCCATGAACAGTTCCCGCCGCCCCTGGCTCGCCGTCGTCCCGCTCGGTGTGTTGTCCGTCGTCGTCGCCGCCCCGCTGGCCTTCGGCAGCCAGCCGCTGCACTGGGTGTCGGGCTCACCGATACCGCGGCTGGGAGGCGCCACCCCCACGGCCACTACCAGCCCGGTGCCGGAGTTCGCCGACCCGGTGCTCAATGCCGCGGACCCGGTGACCCCCACAGCGAGCAGCAGCGCCACCGCGGTGCCGACCGTGGCACATCCCTGGCAGCCCGGGATGCCGCAGTGGGGCGTCCAGGTGTACTGGGAGGACATGCCCTCCGACGGGGAGGCCGAGGTCCGCGGCAAGGCTCGTCGGATCGCCGACTACCTGGTCGGCCTCGGGGCCAACGCGGTGGCGTTGTCCTTTCCCGTCTACGTCGACGCCATCGACTCGAACAGCCTGCACACCGGGCCGAAGACCCCTGCCCCGGCCAGGCTGCAGATGGCGCTGGACACCTTCCACCAGGCCGGACTGCGGGTCACCCTTCGTCCGATCATCGATGAGCGAAGCCTGCTCCCGCAGTGGCGAGGCGCGCTCGCCCCGGCCGACAAGGGCGCCTGGTTCGCCTCGTACGACAGCCTCCTGACGCAGTACGCCGACGTTGCCAGGGCTTCCTCGGCGACCACCCTGGTGGTCGGTACCGAGCTGGTCTCCCTGGAGAGCGCTTCGGACTGGGCGCCGCTGATCGCGGACATGCGCAAGCACTTCCCCGGCGAACTGGTCTACGACACCAACTGGGACCACTACGTCGCCGACAACATCCCGGTGCCGGCGGACCAGATCCAGGTGGACGCCTACTTCCCGGTCGACGTGCCGGACACCGCGAGCGTCGGGCAGATCGTGGCCGGGTGGGACCAGTGGCTCGACCGCAAGCACACCGGTGACCTGTCCGACACCCTGCTCGCGGAGGCCGGGATCGGCGCGGAGAACGGCGCCTTCCAGAGCCCGGGCGACTTCTACCGCTTCGGCACGGTCAATCCCCAGGTGCAGGCGACCTGGTACACCGCCGTGTGCCAGGTCGCGCAGCAGCGGAAGCTGGGCGGCGTCTACTGGTGGTCGGTCAACTTCCACACCGACCCGTCGATCCCGCCGGCCGCGGACCACTCCCGGCTGGACTTCGCCGGACGCCCGCTGAGTGAGCAGGCCATCAGGTCCTGCTTCGCCGGGAGCTACCAGCTGCCGGGCGCCACCCAGCCGACCGCCGCGAGCGTCCCGGGAAGCGGCGGGACCACCGCCACCACGCCACGCAGGCACTGAGCGCGCGAGGCGCCGGCCGCCAGGGCCGGCCAGGGCTGGTGGGACTCAGCCCGCGGTCCTGGCCGGCAGCCGTACCTGCTGCTCCAGCCAGGGGGCGATCAGCGCCTGCCCGTCCGTGGTGAGCCGAGTGCCGTCGACGCCGGCGTAGAACGGACGCCCCTGCGGGGTGCCCTGGCGGCAGGCGTCCACCGGGCAGAGCTCGGCGTTGAGGTCGACCAGCTTGACCTTGCCCTGGTGGGTGTCGGCGAACTCCTTGATGCGCTGGTTGTAGCAGGCCGTACCGATCGGGTCGGCGGCGCTGTTGTCCAGGCGCTCGTTCAGCACGAAGACCGTGGCCTTCGGCACCACCGAATCGATCAGCCCGAGGGCGCTGTCCAGCCGCGCCAGGTACTGCTGGCGGTACTCGGGGGCGCAGGCGGTCTGCTGCTGGCCTGCGACCGTACGCGCCGCCGCGTCCCGCCCGAGGTGCAACAGGACGGCGTCCGGCTCGGTGGCGGTCAGGCTGTCCCGCCACTCCTGCTGCCAGCCGTCGCACCCGGCGTGCCCGTCCGCGGCGGACAGCACGCCGCAGCCGCTGAGTGCGGTGGCGACGCCGTTCGCACCGTTCAGTGTTCCCCCGGAGCGGTTGAGGGCGGTGGCGAAGTCACCGGCCAGCCCGTCCCCCAACCCGAGGACCAGCTCCGGCCCGTGCGGGCGCAACATCTGGGCGGCCCTGGCGGGCAGCCAGTACGCGCCGACGCCGATCACCAGGCATCCGGCCAGCAACAGGGGTATCGCTCGCACCGTGCGCCAAGGCTTGGCGGCGGCTCGCCCGGTCGGGTAGTACACGCAGATCGCGGTCAGCCAGCCGAACCCGATGCCCACGACCACCAGTCCGTACCAGGCGAAATGCGGCCAGCCATGGTGCAGCAGCCAGAACAGGAGCGGGCCGATGAGCAGCACGATGTAGCCGATCCGGCCGAACTCGACCAGCAACGGCCGGCTGAACGCGGAGCGGAGCGGCCCCCGGCCGACGGTCAGGACCAGGGCCAGAGCGGCCGCCGACAGCGCGGTGGCGGCGGTAACCAACAGTTCGGCGGTGGCCGCCGGCACCAGGTGCCGCGCCCACGACTCGGCGTCGGCACCCGACCGCAGGCCCACCGCCACCAGCCCGAAGAGCAGCACGGCCCCGGCCAGGCTCCAGCCCGCAGCCGCCAGGATCCCGCAGTCGGACTGGCGGCTCCCGCGGCGGCGCAGCACGATAGTCGCGCAGCTGGCGGCCAGCGCGCCGAGCAGCAGGTCGAGCAGGCGCTCGGCGCCGGCGAAGAACACGGCGTGGGCGGCGAGCCGCCGCCAGGTCGCGGAAGGCAGCACGAACGGCGTGGCAAGGAGCATCGCCGTCGCCAGCCCGAGGGCCAACGCCAGTGCCCGCAGCGACCGGCGCAGCAGAACCAGCACGATCGCCAGCAACAGCGGCCAGCACAGCGCGATCTGGCCCACGACGCTGAGCGGCCATAGGGCCCCGAAGGGCGCGGGCGCCCAGGAGCCGTCGTAGGCCGCCCGGGGCAGGCTCCCCTGGACGTGGAACTGCGCCCAATCGGCGCCCTGCAGGAGGACCGCCGGCACCAGGGTGCGGAACACCTTGGCGAGCGGGAGGCCACCCATCAGGCTCGCGGCGGCCAGTGCCGCGCCTAGGCCGATCAGCAGGACCAGCGCGTACTGCTTCACCAGGCGCTGCCAGCGCCGGCCCAGCGCCAGACGTCCGGTCATCAGCTGTTCGCGCAACACCGAGAACGTGACCAGGAAGCCGGTCGTGACGAGCAGCAGGTCGACCGCGGGGACCGACCGGCCGGCCGGCACCCCCCCGGCAACGGCCAACAGGCCCAGCACGGCCAGTCCTTGCAGGCCGATCACCGCTGGGGCCCGGTACGAGGCCGACGTCGAGTCAGGTGACCATGGTTTCACGGCCGTCGACGTCTGGGGTGTCTGAGGCGCGAGCCCGGTTGCCGGTGTCCCGGCGGGCGAACCGGCGGCGAGAGCGGCCCGCAGGGCCGGGACGCGGCTGGACCTGGGCTCGTCACCAGACCGGGCCTGAGGCAGCGTCCCCACCTGGTGTCCCTCGGAACCGGATTCGGGTGAACTTGGATCGGCCAGCCTGAACTCAGCCATCTATGGTCCCTGTCCGCCCCTGTTGTCCAGCACCAATTCCCCTGCGGCAGGCCCAGCTTCGTCCGCGGTAGGGGATGCCGTCGAGCGGCAGCCGCAATCCATCCGCCACTCAACCAGTCATTCTTTATACCAAATGGACGCGCTTCCTATCTTCGCGGGTGCTGTGCCCTGTGCCGCCTGCGGCTGTTGGTGCAACCGGACACGGTGCTGCGTTGGCATCGGGACCTGATGAAGCAGCGTCACGCTCGCGCCTGCCGGCCCAGACGACCAGGAGCTGGTAGGCGCGCGCGTTCGCGTTGTTGGCCAGGTCCTTCAGGTCGCCCAGCTCGGACACCTCGACCGGTCCGGCGAGCAGGCGGCGCATCAGGTCCATCGCTTCCGGATCCTGCCGCTATGCCGGGAGGTCGCCGGCGGCCTGCGCCGGCGGGGTGTACTGCTGCCGGATCTGCTCCGCGTTGACGCGGTGGCGCTCCAGGGTCTCGTTGACCAGCGACTCGCAGGCGTCCTCGTCTGGGACCAGGCCGGCAGCATGGTCGACGTCCTGCGCGACGCCAAGCCGGAGACCAGCGGCAGACCTACGCCGCCCTCGGCCTGCGCTGTCAGTACGATCACGCGCAACGCAAAATGCAGGTCAGGATTGCTCCTGACCTGCATTCCCTGGCCAACGATGTTGGCCAGTGGGTTGTGTCCGAGGCCGGACACAGACCGTGAGCCGACGACGGTCGGGGGTGCTGAGGGAGCTGGATCTGGGTGCTCCCCGATGATCGCAGGACTACCAACAGTGATCGAAGTCCAGCTGACTTGAGTGATCATTCTGCCAGCGCCGTGTGGTGGCGTTAGGGGCGACTCCGATTCACTCCTTCGAGTGATGGTAAATCGCATGATGCTGACCCCCGGCTTCAGCCGGGGGAGGAACGAAACTCCCGCGTAGCGGGTCAGCGATAGCCAGACCTGTGCCGCTTGAAAAGTCATCGCCGCTGGTCAAGCGGCGTAGCAGTACTCGTTGATCAGGCCGCCGAGGATTCGGCTGCGCAGTATTCTGCGACTGTCGAGGCCCTGTTCGGTGGCGGGTTGTTCACGGGCGCCGGGCGGTAGTTGGTTGTGGGCCTGGTGCGGGCGGTGCTCGTTGTAGTGCCGCTGATAGGCGGCCAGGACGCGCCCGGCGTGGGCCTCGTTGAGGATGAGGACGTGGTCGAGCGTTTCGCGCCGGATGGTGCCGATGATCCTCTCGCAGTGGGCGTTCATCCGAGGAGCCCGTGGCGTGCTCGTGATCACGTCCAGTTCTTCAGCCTCGAAGACGGCGTCGAAGGCGTCGCTGTACTTGCTGTCGCGGTCGCGCAGCAGGAAGCGTAGGGAATCCATGCGCAGGCCCAGGTCAGCGGTGAGATTCCGTGCCTGTTGCAGGGCCCATTCCCCAGGCTCGCGCCGACCCGGGTACCCGACACCTTTGTCCAGCCGACCGCACACCGGCCGCTCGACCGCTCGCCCAGCCGTACCTACCAGCTCCGAGGCCCCCGATGACCGTCTCCGTCGCCCTGTTCACCCAGGACCTCCGCCTGCACGACAACCCCGTCCTGCACGCCGCCCGCGCCGCCGCCGACCAGGTCGTCCCGGTGTTCGTGGTGGATACCGCGGTCGAGGCCGCGGGCTTCGCCACCGCCAACCGGCGGGCCTTCCTCGCCGGCTGCCTCGCCGACCTGGACGCGTCGCTGCGCCGGATCGGCTCCCGGCTGGTGGTGCGCCACGGCAACGCCGCCGAGCAGACCGCCCGGATCGCGCAGGAGACCGGCGCGGCCAGCGTGCACCTCGCGGTCGGCGTCAGCGCGTTCGCCCAGCGCCGTGAGGCCCGTTTGCGCGAGCTGCTCGGCGGTCGACTGCACGTCCACGACGCCGTGCTGACCGTGGTACCGGCCGGCCAGGTCACCCCGGCCGGGAAGGACCACTACGCGGTCTTCACCCCGTACCACCGCGCCTGGCAGCGCGTCCCTCGCCGCGCCGTGCTGTCCGCCCCCCGGACGCTCCACACCCCGCAGACCGTGCACGGCGATGATCTGCCCACGGCCCCGGCGGCCTCGCCCGCGCTGCCGCCAGGCGGGGAGACGGCCGGCCGGGCGCGGTGGTCGAGGTGGGACCTCGACGACTACGCCTACGTGCACGACGCGCTCGCCGCCGACGGCACCTCCCGGCTCTCCCCGTACCTGCACTTCGGCTGCCTGTCCGCCGGCGAGCTGGCAGCGCGCGCGACGCGACGCGGCGGGGACGGCGCGGAGGCCTTCGTCCGGCAGCTCGCCTGGCGGGACTTCCACCACCAGGTGCTCGCCGCCCGGCCCGACAGCGCGTACCGGGACTACCGCACCCGGCACGACTCGTGGCACCACGACGAGCGCGAGGCCGCGGCCTGGCGGCAGGGCCGCACCGGCTACCCGATCATCGACGCCGGGATGCGTCAACTCGCCCACGAGGGCTGGATGCACAACCGGGCCAGGCTGCTCACGGCCTGCTTCCTCGCCAAGTCGCTCCACCTGGACTGGCGGATCGGCGCCCGCCACTTCCTGTCCCTGCTGGTGGACGGAGACGTGGCGAACAACCAGCTGAACTGGCAGTGGGTGGCCGGTACCGGGACGGACACCCGCCCGAACCGGATCCTCAACCCGCTGGTCCAGGCCGACCGCTACGACCCGGACGGCGACTACGTGCGCCGCTGGGTGCCGGAGCTCGCCCATGTGCCGGGCCGGGCCGCGCACCGGCCCTGGCTGCTTGCCGACCGCCACGGCTACCCGGACCCGATCATCGCCCCGGATGCGCTCACCGACCGGCTGCGGCACGCCCGCGGCCTGGACTGAGCCCCGGGCCGAGACCGCCCCGCCCCGTGCTCAGGACCGGGCGACCCGCAGGGCCCAGGTGCTCGGCGGGGCCTGGTCGGTGCGGTCCACCGCGGCGGCGCGCAGCGGGGCCGGCCGGCGCTGCCAGTCGTACGGCACCCTGACGTTCGCGGGGAGGACCGCCGCGAACGGCCCGGCCGCCGCCGGCGCGCCGGAGCGGCTGTTCCTGACCGGAAACCGGCCGGATTGGTCGGCGGAATCGCCAATCCGCCCGGTTGCGGGCTCCGAATGCCGTGCGAGAGTCTGGGTCCACCGAGTACCCGGGAACCTGGCAGTGCCCGGCGGCCTGCGGCCACCGGGAGGAGGAGCGGGCATGAACCATCAGCCTCACACCCCGCCGCGGTGCCTGGTGACCGGTGCCACCGGCTACATCGGCGGCCGCCTGGTGCCCGAACTGCTCGCGGCCGGCCACGCGGTGCGCTGCCTGGTCCGCGACGCCGGCCGGCTGCGCGACCAGCCGTGGCGGGCGAAGGTCGAGACCACCACCGGTGACGTCACCCGGCCTGACACGCTCTCCGGCGCCTTCGACGGGGTGGATGTGGCCTACTACCTCATCCACTCGCTGGGCACCGGGCCCGGCTTCGAGGAGACCGACCGCGCGGCTGCCCGCGCGTTCGGCGAGGCCGCAGCCGCGGCCGGCGTGGGCCGCATCGTCTACCTGGGCGGGCTGATCCCTCGCGGCGTGCCCGAACAGGAGCTCTCCCCGCACCTGCGCTCGCGCGCCGAGGTCGGCCGCGCGCTGCGGCGCAGTGGCGTGCCCACCGCCGAGCTGCGCGCCGCGGTGATCATCGGATCCGGCAGCGCGTCGTTCGAGATGCTGCGCTACCTCACCGAGCGGCTGCCGGTGATGGTCACCCCGAGCTGGGTGGGGACCCGGATTCAGCCGATCGCTGTACGCGACGTGCTGCGATACCTGGTCGGCGCGGCCCAGCTGCCACCCGAGGTCAACCGGACCTTCGACCTCGGCGGGCCCGAGGTCCTCACCTACCAGGGCATGATGCGGCGCTACGCCCGGGTCGCGGGGCTGCACCGACGCGTCATCGTCCCGGTGCCAGTGCTCACGCCACGGCTGTCCAGCCACTGGGTGGGCCTGGTCACCCCGGTGCCGAACGCCATCGCCCGGCCGCTGGTCGAGTCGCTGCGGCACGAGGTCGTGTGCGGCGAGCACGACATCGCCCGCTGGGTGCCCGATCCGGCGGACGGCCTGACCGGCTTCGACCGGGCGGTGGCGCTCGCCCTGCGCCGGATCCGCGAAGCCGAGGTGGTCACCCGCTGGTCCTCGGCCTCACTTCCCGGCGCGCCCAGCGACCCTCTGCCCACCGACCCCGACTGGGCGGGCGGCAGCCTCTACCAGGACATCCAGGAACGCGCCGTCAAGGCATCCCCGTCCGCCGTCTGGCAGATCGTCGAGGGCATCGGGGGCGACAACGGCTGGTACTCCTTCCCGCTCGCCTGGGCGCTGCGCGGCTGGCTGGACCGGTTGGTGGGTGGTGTCGGCCTGCGCCGTGGGCGGCGTGACCCAGCGCGGCTGCGGGTCGGCGACGCGCTGGACTTCTGGCGGGTCGAGGAGATCGAACCGGGGCGGCTGCTGCGACTGCGCGCCGAGATGCGACTGCCTGGCCTGGCGTGGCTGGAGCTGTCGGTCACCCCGGACGGCGAGGGCGGCACGCACTACCGCCAGCGGGCGCTGTTCCACCCGCACGGACTGGCCGGCCACGCCTACTGGTGGTCGGTCGCACCCTTCCACTCGGTCGTCTTTGGCGGGATGGCCCGCAACATCACCGAGCATGCCCAGGCAGCCTCCTGAGGTGCCGTCCGGCCGGGGCCCGATCGACTGAGCAGCGCCGGTACCGTCACACCGTGACCGGGGGGCCTACACCGACAACTGTGCGTTCGGCTATGCGCCGCTGTGGACGAGTGCCGCCCACAGATCGGGGTGGTCGGGGTATTCGGCGCGCAGGTCCCGGGTGACGTAGTGCAAGGCAGTGGCGGCGTGGTCGGCAGTGGGTGTGGCGGGCAGACAGCGATAGAAGGCGGCTGCGGCGGTGACGGCGAGATGGTCGCTCAGCGGCCAGAGGCTGGCGATGACGTGCCGGTATCCGGCCATCTGGAAGGCAGAGGCGAGATGAAGGGCTTCGTCGGCCAGCCCGGTTCCGCCGTGCGCTGTGGAGCAGGCGGACAGGTAGGCCAACTCGGCGTCGGCGAGATGGAGTCGGATGATGTCAGGCAGGCGCAGGGTGTCGTCGTGCAGGCGCAGCCCACTGTTGGAAGGGATGGCAAGGTCGGCGTGGGCGTGGCACGCGAAGTGCGCCCAAGTGGCCTTGGGTAGTTCGGCCCGAACGCGCGCGATAGTGGCGCCTTGGTCGGCCAGGGGTGGGATACCGGGGTGGAGGGAGTGCAGAGTGGCGGCTTCGGCGGCGGTGCCGGGTAGGTCGGGCAGGTCGGGGGTGTGGGTGAGCGCGACGGTGAGCTGGCGTCGGGCCGTGGCCGGTGGCCTCGCGCGGGTGTGGGCGAGGGCGCGCAGGGTGGGGGTGTAGGAGGACACGACCTTGTCGAGGGCGCCGGGTTGGCCGGGATGGCCGGCCGCGTGCAGAGGGAACAGGCCGAGCAGGCCGGTTGGCAGCCACCACACTCGCGGCGGCTTGCCGGTCTCGCCGACTGCGGGAAGAGCGTCGAGCACGGGTTTGACGATGGCGTCCCATAACCAGCTAAGGACATCGGTCAGCACACGTTGTCGGCGCAGGATCCCTGACAGCGACCCGCTGTCATGAGTGGCTGCCAGCAGCTCCCTCGCGTGGGCATACACGTCATCAAAGACGAGGTCCGGCAATGCGATGCCCTCGGGGTCGGTGTCGCTGGTGATGACGACCGCGTCACCTCGGAGCCTGCTGACGTTGACTAACACCACGGCGCCGCCGGAGGCGGTCGGCCGCAGATCTTCGAGGCGGGGTGGCCGCAGGAATTTTTCGTAGCCGGGGTATTGGCGAATCTGGGTGATCAGCTCGTCGTATTCGGCCCAGATCCGTTGCCGGTTCTCGATCTTGTCGATGGCGCTGTGGCGGCTGGCGCTGCCTGTGGTCGCGTTGAGCTGGTCTCGGACGCGCTGGAACCGCGTGGCCAACTCGGGGTGGGCCTGGCTGAGGTTGGTGAGGTCGGTTCGCGTGTCCATCTGGGCGGCGAGCAGGACGCCCCGGCCCAGTTCGGCGGCTTCGACCGCGCCGGCGGGGTCATCAAGCGCACAGTGAGCGGCCACCGCGTCCCATACGAGGCCCGATTGCTCGCCGAGGCGACGCTCCTGGTCTGTCCACGTGCCCTCGCGGGTTGCGACCAGTGGCAACATCTCGACCGCGGCGTCGAACAGGTCCAGCGCGATGGCGTGCTCGTTCAGCGCCTGCGCCAATCGGCCGATGTTGTGTGTCGCTGAGATCCGAGCGTGCGGCGAGGCTGTCGTCGCTGAGATGGCCTGGGCCGCAAGTGCACGCAGAGTCTGTCGGTTGATCCCTTGCCCAGAGCGCTCGCACCGCGCCCAGTAGACGCGGCCGAGGTTGGCCAGGGACGTGGCTCGATAGGGATGGTCTGCGGGGGAGGCGTCGAGTGCGTTCTCCGCCAGTTCGACCGCCCGATCCAAATCCGCCGCTGTGCCGGCAAGCTCGAACCGGGCCGAGTATGGGCTGGCGAGATTGCCCAGGAGCCATGGTCGATCGGGGTGGCCTGCGGGGGTGGCGGCAAGCGCCTGCTCGCCCAACTCGATCGCCCGATCCAGATCCGCCGCTGCGCCCACATGCGTGAAGCGCACCTGATAGGCGGTGGCGAGGTTGGCCATTGGCCCTGGTCGATCGGGGTGGCCTGCGGGGATGAGGTCGACTGCCTGTTCTGTGAGTTCGATCCCCTGGGCCAGGTCCGCTATCGCGCTGAAATGCCTGAAGCGCGTCAAGTAGGTGCCGCCGAGGTTGGCCAACAGCGACGGCCGATCAGGGTGATCTGTGGGGGTGGCATCGAGTGCCTGCTCTGTCAGCTCGATCGACCGATCCAGATCCGCCGCCACCCCGAGACGATCGAACCGACTCTGATGCGCTCGGCCCAGATCAGACAGGTGCATAGCTCGATACGGGTGGTCTGTGGAGATTGCGTCGACCAACTGCCCACCCACCTCGATCGCCCGTTCCAGGTCCGACTCCGCACCGAAGCGGTCGAATCGCCTCTTGTGGACGAGCTCGAGATTGGCCAGCCGCGACGCTCGGCGAGGGTGGTCCGGGGGCGTGGCGTCGAGTGCCTGCTCTGTCAGCTCGATCGCCCGGTCCAGGTCCGCCGCCGCGCCGTCTCGGTCGTACCACCTCAGGCAGGCGAGTCCGAGATCGGACAGGACCGTCGCTTGACGTGGGTGGCCTGCGGGGGTGGCGGCAAGCGCCTGCTCGCCCAGCTCGATCGCCCGATCCAGATCCGCACCCACGCCGAGGCGCTCGAACCGCTCCCGATAGGTGGCGGCGAGATCGGACAGGACTCCCGGTCGATCGGCATGGTCTTCGGGCGCGGCGTCGATTGCCTGCTCTGCCAGCTTGATCGCCCGATCCAAGTCCGCCACCGTACCCACGCGTTCGAACCGCCTCCGATACGCGGCGCCGAGGTTGGCAAGGTGCCACGCGCGCTGCGAGTGGTCTGCAGGGGTGACGGCGAGCGCCTGCTCACGCGCTTCGATCGCCCGCTCCAAGTCCCCCATCACGCCTACACGGTCGAACCACGCCAGGTAGGCGTCGCCGAGCTTGGCCAGGTGTCCTGCTCGTTCGGGGTGGTCTGGGGGCGCGGCGTCGAGCGCTTGCTCTGTGAGCTCGATTGCCCTGTCCAAGTCCGCCGCTGTGCCAACGCGCTCGAACCGCCTTCGGTAGGCGAGGCCGAGATTGGCCAGCCGCACTGCCTGATGCGGGTGGTCTGCGGGGGCGTCAAGTGCCTGCTCTGTCAGCTCGATCGCCCGGTCCAGGTCCTCCATCACGCCGGCACGCTCGAACCGAACAAGGCAAGCGCGGCCAAGCTCAGCCAGGTGTCCCGCCCGTTCGGGGTGGCCGGGGGGCGCCGTGTCGAGCGCAAGGCCGCCCAACTCGATCGCCCTGTCCAAGTCCCCGTCCAAGCCGAGGCACTGAAATCGCCTGAGGTAGGCGGCGCCGAGGTTGCCAACGCGCCACCCTCGTGCGGGGTGATCGGCCGCAGTGGCTGGCAGGACGGCGGTGAGGAGGATGATGGCGGCCTCAGCCAGCATGATGTCGGCGTTGGAGGCCGCCTCGTCCACCAGGTCGGCGGCGAGCGCGGCTTGCTGGTCAGCATCGGCTTCCGGCCCGAGAAGGGTGTGCATGGCACCGGGGATCGCACCGGGACTGCCGACCAGCGGCGAGCAGAAGACGACAGCGCGAGCGAGATCTGACAGGCGATCGGAACTATTCGGAGCTACGACATAGCGCAGGAAGAAGAGCCATCCCAAGGCTTGGTGGGCCACCGCCAGCCGCCAGCCGTCCTCAGGGTCCGGGCGCGATTTGGCCTGCGGCTGCGCGGCGCGCCACAGTTCATCGGCCTCAGCCAGAGCCACCTCGTCCAGTACGGTGTCGGCTTGCCTCGTCTTCCTGCAGGCATCGACCCGCCGGAGCACCTGCTGCGCAATGTCGTCGAACGACACGTCGAGCCCCCTCGAGCGGTGTTCAGATCGCGGTTCCCACCAAGCCCCAAAGATGACAGTATCGCTATCCGTGGCCTGCGGACGACCCTGCGTTTCCCAACGGCCACCGAAGCGCGAGAAGGGAGGGGCGCGTTGGATCCGGAGGAACGGGCCACGCTTACGATGGTGTGCGCCGAGATAACGGAGCTACGAGCCGAGAGCGCCCACCAATCTGAGCCCCGCCAGCGACTGCTGGCGGAGATCGAGACTCGGGCCAGACAACGGCAACCGATCACGGATCTGCTGCGCCAAGTGCTCGGTGTCAGCAACCAAGAGTTGCGATCGCTCAGCAGTGGCCTTCCCGGTACCGGCCCTGGGCAGGCCGACGAGGAAGTCTTCGGCTGCCCCGACAGCGCTTGTGACCGGTTGTGCACCACCACCCCGGCCGGACCTGTCCCCCGGTGTCCGCTCACCGGCCAGCCAATGGCCCGGCGGTAGCAATTGTGGGCACCTTCTTCCAGGAATTAGCCAAGCAGCTCGCCGAGCGATGGCTGACGCTGTTGCTCCTGCCCGGCGTTCTGCTCGCCGCCGCTGCGGCCACCGCAGTCCAGTTAGGACACCGGCACGCCCTGGACTACGCCCGGCTCGAACGTGCTGCCTCCAAGACCGCTGCAGTAATCGCCCAGCAGTCCATCGGCAGCCAGGCGCTGCTAGCCATCATTGTGCTGTTGGCGTCCACCGGCATCGGCCTAGCCGTCCAGTCCCTTGCGTGCGTCACCCGGAGGGTCTGGCTAGGTCCATGGCTCCCACCACTCGCGGCGCCGCAGCGCTGGCAGGCCGCCCGCCGACGCGCCCGCTGGCGCCGACGCCTTGACCACCGGCGCGCCCTTGAACACGCCTACCCGCGCCCGTCCCGCACCCCCGATCAGCAGCGCGCCATCGACGCCGCTGCCGATAGGACAAACCGCATCGCCTGGGCAGAACCGGGCCGGCCGACCTGGATGGGGGACCGCGTCCACTCCCTGGAGCAAATCGCCCTGCACCGTCACGGCCTGGACCTCGCCTTCGCCTGGCCCCGGTTGTGGCTGGTGCTGCCCGACACCCCCCGCTCCGATATCACGGCCGCAAACGCCGCATTCGCCTCCGCGGCGGCCGTCGCCACCTGGGCCTGGCCATACCTGCTCCTAGGCATCCTGTGGTGGCCCGCCGCACTGGCTGGCGTCGGCCTCGGCGTCACCGGCTGGGCCCGGGCCCGCTCGGCACTCAACGACCTCACGATCCTGTCCGAGTCGGCCATCGATCTCCACGGCCGCGCCCTCGCCATCGCCATCGGTGTTGCAGCCCCCACCACGACCGGTCCACTCACCATCCCCGAAGGCGAACAGATCACCGCCCTCACCCGCAAAGGACGCTAAATCCGCAAACCGTGTCGGCGTGTGTAACTAGCCGTTGCTCTATCGAACTTCGTGGGCGTGAGTTCGAGTCTGCCAACTCGGTCGGGTGATTCTCTGATCAGCAGGGCATGAAAGTGGGGCCTCCCGCACAGCTCGTGGGTGTCGAATCCAGCCGAGCAACAGGAGGCCTGCGCCTGCCGAGAATGTCATCCATGCAGTTCAAGGACTTGGTCGGCGGTTGCGGCAGGATGATCACTCGTGTTGCTTCGCCTGGCATACCTGACTGTCACCAACGCGTTCGCCGCCCTGCGGCTGTTGCCGATGAGCGACCGGGACAAGGATGTGGAGATTCTCGCCCTGCGCCATCAGCTCACTGTCCTTGAGCGGCAGCTCGGTGGGGACACGGCGAGGTTCGCTCCGGAGGACCGCGTCTTCCTCGCGGCGCTCCTCGCCCCGTTACCGCGCGAGGTGCTGCGCCGCCTGCGGCTGTTGATCCAACCGGACACCGTGCTGCGCTGGCATCGCGACCTGATGAAGCAGCGTCACGCTCGCACCTGCCAACCGAAGCGGCCTGGTCGTCCGCCCACCATCCGCTCGATCCGCGTGCTGATCCTGCGTCTGGTTCGGGAGAATCCGTCCTGGGGGTACCGGCGTGTGCACGGCGAACTCGCCGCCCTGGGCATCAAGGTAGCCGCGTCTACCGTCTGGGAGATACTCAAAGCCGAGGGCCTCGACCCGGCACCCGACCGCAGCGCCACCACCTGGGCCGACTTCCTGCGCTCCCAGGCCGACGCCCTCCTGGCGTGCGACTTCATCGAGACCGCCACCCTGACCGGCCAACGCCAGTACATCCTCGCGGTCATCGAACACGCCACCCGCCGAATCCGCATCCTGGGAACCACCGCACATCCCACCGCCCACTGGGTCAGCCAGGCCGCCCGAAACCTCGTCATGGACATCGAGGACACCGGAGCCACCGTCAACTACCTGATCCGCGACCGGGACGCGAAGTTCCCGGCCCTCTTCGACCAAATCCTGGGCGACGCCGGCATCCAGGTCGTGCTCTCCGGCATCCGCATGCCGCGGATGAACTCCATCATGGAGCGCTGGGTACAGACCTGCCGCCACGAACTCCTGGACCGGACCCTGATCTGGAACGAACGCCACCTACGCCACGCCCTGCGCGAGTTCGAGCACCACCACAACGGGCACCGGCCCCACCAGGCCATGAACCAGGCAGCGCCCCTGCGCGCGGTCCCCGAACCGATCACCGATCCCAGGCGAATCGCCCGCCTGGACATACGCCGACACGACCGGCTCGGCGGAGTGATCCACGAGTACCGGCATGCCGCTTGACCTGGCCGGATGAGATAGTCGGCAGGCGCACAGCTCGGCCAGCACGGCGGCGCCGTCGACCAGGGTGCTCACCCCACCGCTCTGGGCAACTTGGGAGCACGCGAGCAGCAGCAGGCGAGGAGGGGCGGGAGTGCCGGACCCCTCGGTGTGCGGCAGCACCTCGCCGCTCCCCAGGCCGGCGAAGCCCGGCCGATCGGCATGGCGGCCAGTGTCGCGAATGACGGTCAGGCCGTCCGGCTCGCTGTCCCGATGCGGGGTCATCGCCATCACCGACCGTGCGAATTTCACCACCGCCGAGCGATCTCCCAGCCCGTCGAGAGTGACGAGCCCGTCCCGCTGGAGCCGCTCCCGGACCCGGCGCACCAGCCCAACTCGGCGTCGGTCCTCGAAGCTTGCGCGGAAGATCCCAGTAGAGCGTTGCGCTGAACCCGGCATCGGCTTCCTTTCGCCTCGGCATGGTGATGAGGGGCACCGAGGACTCTCGGGGAGGCAGCCGGTGACCGTAAAGTGACTGGTTGTCAACCAGGTCAATCGAGGCTCGACCGGCAGTGACGCCATGTCAGCTGCTAGGTTCGAAGAGCCACTGGCTGTCGCCGCACTGCGAAGGAAGCCATGAACGACACCCCGTACGTCCCGCGCACCTTCCCTATCTCCGTCAAGGGCGTCGTGCTCGATCAGCAGAACCGAGTGCTGCTGCTCAAGAACGAGCGCGAGGAGTGGGAACTGCCCGGCGGAAAGCTCGAACTCGGCGAGGAACCGGCGGCCTGCGCCGCCCGTGAGGTCCAGGAGGAGAGCGGCTGGAACGTCGAAGCCGGCCCGCTGCTCGACGTCTGGATGTACCAGCCGATCCCCGACCGCCACGTCTTCATCGTGACCTACGGCTGCCACCGACTCGGCCCGGACCAAGCGCCGGTACTCAGCGCCGAGCACAAGGAGATCGGCCTCTTCCACCGCAAGCAGGTGGCGGAACTGGTGATGCCGCAGGGCTACAAGGACTCTGTCGCCCGCTGGTACGCCGACCAGGGTCTCGGCTGAGCCGAGATGCCGGCGCCCGACTACACCGCGCCCACGACCGCAAGCGCCGCGACGCTCTGGCGCTGGGCCACCCCGCAGGCCGAGCGCGTGCTGGAACGGCGCCGGCTCGGCGAGATCCTCAAGTACCACCGCGCGGTCAACGGCCTCTCGCAGACCGCGCTCGGAGCCGCCCTCGGCTACGACAAGACGTACATCTCGCTGCTCGAGAACGGTCGCCGCACCATTCTCGACCTGCCCTCGCTGCGTCACATCGCCCGGACCCTTGGCCTGCCGGCACACGCCCTGGGCGCCACCGATCCGGCCGACGCCGATTTCGCCGCCGTGCTGCAGTTCGCGGACTCCACGGTGCGCCTCGCCGAGATCGCCAGGCAGAGCGGCAATGCCACCGAAGCGGTGAAGGAGCTCTGGCCCCTGGTAGCCCGGCTGGAGGCGCGCACCGCTGACAGCCACCCTGAGCGAGCCGTCCTGGCGCTGCTCGCCCGAGCGCGGGTGGGGCTGGGCGTGGCACTGGGGCATGTCCTTCCGGAATAACGACTGGCTACGGCGGCCCGCTGGACCGGCACTGGTGTTTCGCTGGCCCGCCGTTTGGACGACCGCTCCTTCCACGCCTACGCCCTGCGGATGCACGGCAACGAGCTCCGGAAGGCAGGGCTGCACGAAGCCGCCCTCGATCGGCTTCGTGCAGCCCGATCGATCGCTTCGACACCGGCGGACCGGGCCGCCGCACTCGCGCTCCTGGCCAGGGCCGCCGGCGCCGCGAACCGTCCGGCTCTCTTCGACGAGGTCATCGAGGAGAGCGGCAGGCTGCTCGACCAGGCGCCACAGGGCACGCTGTTCAACGCCTTTGCGCTGCACGAGATCAAGCTGCGTGGACTCGTAGCGACCAACCGCACGCGGCAGGCCGCCGAGCTGACCGACAACGCGCCGGAGCCCACCGCGCACACCACAGCCCAGTGGCGCATCATCGAGCACATCACCGCCGGACGAGTACTGCTGCTGCGCGGCGATTCGGACGCGGCGCAGGAGCGGCTGACGGCCGGCCTCGCAGGGGCTCAGGCCCATCGGCTGCCGCACCAGCTCCAGCGGGTGCTCCGCGTCAGCAGCTCGTTGCCCGACCTGCGCGACCAGGCCGCGTTGGCACTGCGCGATCTCGAAGTGGAGATGGCGACCTGACCTCTGGTCGGCCTGAGCGAGAAACAATGGAGTGACGGCAAGTTGGAGAATCGTCTTCATGCGGCATCGGTCTTCGGGACGGCCCAGACAACCTTGCCGCCCGGTGCCGGGTGCCAGCCCCACGCCGCACTGAGCTGCTCGACCAGCAGGAGACCGCGCCCGTCCTCGGCGAGGTCGTCGACCTGGCGATGACGGGGCATGCCGGGCGACTCGTCGAAGACCTCGATCAGCAGCTCACCGGCCACCAGCTGGGCGACCAGCCTGATGGCGCCGGCGCCGACGGATGCCGTGACGGCGTTGACGACGAGTTCGGTGAGGATCAGCTCGGCGTTGTCCTGGCCGGTGGAGGTCAGGTGAGTTGCGAAGTAGTGCCTCAGCTGGGCGCGTGCGGTCCGGGCGGCCTTGGTCGTGACGGGCAACTCGCAGCGAAGGACGTTGTCAGTGCTGTCCGGAAGGTCGATCGGGACGAGGTCGGGGACGACTCCCAGACCGTGGGTCGTTCGGGACGACGGCATGGCTACACCTCCTCTGTGGAACGGGAGTTGTGCGGTGCCTGACCTGGCCGCCGACGGATTCGGCGTCAACAGGAGGTGGGGTCGTCACAATCTGTCCCCCAGACGTCGCTGACAGCAGTAGGGTGCTTCGAGAGCGGTTGCCGGCGCACATCACGGCGCGGATATCACTGCTGTGATACGGGGTCGGAAGCCCCGATCGGCGGCGTGGATGAGACCCGGCGAAGCGGATGGGAGAGGCATTGGCCGACGAACGGTGCGGCAGGTGCGGGTGCCGACTCAGCCGGTACAACCCCGGGAGCACGCTGTGCGGACCGTGCGAACGCGTGGCTGCGGCGCCCGTGCCGACGCGGCTTCAGATCCCTGACCGAGTCTGGCTGGACCCGGCGGTGCGCGACGCGCTCGCCCGGTGGGATTTCGGTCAACTCAGCAGGAGGGTCCGGGAATCCGCCTCCCTGCGGCAGGAGGATCTGGCCGCGATGACCGGGCTGAGCCAGGGCTACCTGTCGATGCTGGAGGCCGGCAGCCGCCGCCTGATCAACATCGACAAGGTCCTGGACTTCCTCGTCGGCCTCGGGGTGCCGGCGGACCTGATTAGCCTTCCCCGGCGGGCCGCAAGGGGGACCGAACCCAGCCAGGTGTTCGTGCCGGTGCCCGGCGAGGAGAGTGCGGAAGACCTCCTCGACCCCAGCTTGCCCTGGACCGGCAGTCGTATGGTGGCAGCACTGCACAACGCGGCATTAGGGAAGCCCATGGACCGCCGCCGGTTTCTCGCGCTGTCAGGTACGGCCCTGACCGCGCACATCCACCACTGGGGTATCGCCTACCTGGAGCCATTGCGCCGAGCCGAGAGCGGCGGTCAGGTCACCAATGAGCTGATCACGCACCTCCGGGGCACCGCCGACCAACTGCGGCACATGGACGCCAGCGGCGGCAGTGGGAGGCTCGCTGATCTCGCCCGCGCCCATCTCTCAATGATCGAAGGGATGTTGCGGCACGGAAGCTATGACGAGCCGACCGGCCGTAGGCTCGTCGCCATTGCCGCCGACACCGCCACGCAGCTCGGCTGGTTCCACTTCGACGCCGGCCGTCATGCCGCAGCTCAGCAAGCCCTCCTGGGAGCGCTGCGGGCGGCGCAAGCTTCCGGAGATCCGCGGCTCGGCGCGGGGGCGTTGTCCTACCTCGCGATCCAGAGCTATTCGAACGGTGACCCCCGAGATGCCGTCGGTGCGATGCAGGCGGCTCGCGAGAAGGTCAAGGCCGTCAACTCCCCGTTGCTGAAGGCCATGCTCCTCACGCGTCAGGCTCGCGGTCATGCCAAGCTGGGTGAGCGGGAAGCGTGCCTTCGGGCGCTCGGGACGGCGGCCGAGCTCGCTGCAGCGGGCCCCTCGGAGGAGGATCCCGACTGGCTCTACTGGATCAACGAGGGTGAAATCGCCGGGCAGGCAGGTAGTTGCCAGCTCGACCTTGACGATCCACGACAGGCCGCAGTGAACTTCGAGCAGGCCCATGCCGTCCTGAACCCGGGGGAACGCCGGACACGCGCGCTGTTCGAGGCGCGAGCTGCGTCGGCCTACCTGCGTAGCGGTGAGCGCGAGGCGGGGTACGCGGCCGTCGAGAATGTGCTGGAGCTGGCTGCCGGCGTTCAGTCGCCCCGCCTGTACGAGCACCTCGGTCGCACTGCCGACGATCTGCGTTCCTACAGCAGTGGGTCGCGGACACAAGAGCTGATCGAGCGCTCGACAGAGCTGCTCGCGGAGAGGAGTTGATCCTGTTGGCCGAGTCGCTCGTGCTCTGGGATATCGACCGGACGCTGCTCTACGTCGGCGAGATCGACCGCCGCGTCTACCGTGACGCCTTCGCCCGCGTCGTCGGCCGGCCGGCCGAGCGGCTGCCTGCCCGGGGCACCGGGGTCACGATGCCGCTGGCCGTCCGCCAGCTCCTGCGCGAGAACGGCGTGCCCGAGTTGGACGTCGACACGCTGGCGGAGCGCGTCATCGACCTGCTGCCCGAGCTGTTGGCCGACCGCATGGCGGAGATGCGCGCTGAAGGTCAGCTCATGGCTGGCGCGGTCGGTGCCCTGCAGGCCGTGCATCGGACCGCCGCTCTCATGCCGACGGTGCTCACGGGGAATCTGCGCCCCAACGCCGAAATCAAGCTCAAGGCGTTCGAGTTGAACGGCTACGTGGAAATCGCGATCGGCGCTTTCGCCTCGGACGACGCCCACCGGCCGGCACTCGTAGCAGTGGCACAGCGACGGGCGGGAATGATGTACCGGACGGAGTTCACAATCGCCAACACGGTGATCATCGGCGATTCCCTGGAGGACATTCGAACGGGCCTTCAGGGAGGAGCAAGGGTGATCGGTGTCGCGTCTGGAACGACCAGCGCGCATGAGCTTGCCGCTGCCGGAGCCGACGCTGTCCTGGGCGACCTGAAGGATGCCGATCTCCTTCTCGAGAACATTGCGGCGCTGGTGGCCTGAAGGCTGGCATGACGACTCGCCCCTGCCGAACAATGCCAGAATTCCCCTGGACGGACCGTTAGTTCGGATGTCCTGTCCTCCGCACTCGTGAACTCGTCGGCGACGTGCTGGCCTTGCGGCCGAGGTGGGCAGTAGACCCGTACCTGGGAGTGAGCAGCCTCGGTCGGGTCGGCTGGACAGCTTGTCTGACTTTGCACTCTCCCGTGTGAGAGAGATCGCGTTCGCGATCTTTCTCGGTGTGCAATGGAACCCGCACCGGCGCTGAGGCGCGGCGCAGGTTCTTCGTGAACAGAGCGACGGGTGGGGTGTGTGCAACATGGAACTGATTCGGGAAAGCAGCCGAGGGTCCATCGTGCGGCTGACCGTCGGCCTGATCGGCCTCGTCGGTCTGGCTGGGTGTTCGAGCAACGGAGTGCCCAGCCATCAGGTCTCCGCGCATGCCGGCCCTCCGGCGATGACTGCCGGCGTGGCTGCAAGTCCGAGTTCTCCGGCGCCGTCCGCCGCGCCGTCGTGGACCGGGGTACCCGCGCCGCCTGAGGCGCTCGCAGCCTACGACGCGATGATGCGCGACGTCACAGCGGTGGCCGCGACCTCGGACTACAAGGACCCGCGTCTCGCCGCGCATATGACTGCTCAGGCGCTCTCCTTCTGGACGACGACCCTGGCCGACCAACAGGCCAAGGGCCTCGTAAGCCGCGCCGCGCCACAGTGGAGCCCTCGGGTGACCAAGGTGAGCCCGGACGAGTGCCCCGACCGGGTGGAGGTCGCCGACTGCCTGGACGACAGCGCCTGGCTGAAGTACAAGCCGGACGGGACAGTTGCCGACGACGTCGCGGGCGGCAAGCACGCCTCTGCGGCAGCCATCGTCCGTAAGCCTGACGGCTTGTGGGTAGTGGACCAGCAGGTGATCGGAGCGATCGGCACATGCTGAGACGACACCGTGCTGTTCTCACCATGTGCTGCCTGCTGGGGTTCGCGGTCGGAGCGCCGCAGGCAGCGGCTGACGGGACGCTGGGAACCTCGGGCTCCGCGTCGTGCGCCCAGGGGCAGTGCCAGTTGGCTGCGTCGGCGTCCTCGGCGACGTCAGGGCAGCCGGGGGCACCGGCCCCCGACACGACGGCTGGTGGAACTGCGGGCGGCCGGCCTGTCTGCGCGAGCAAGCCGGTGACCGGCGTGCTGACGCTCGGGGACGGGCATCAAGGCCAGTGGTACGAACTCGACTGCGGCGGAACCCTTCCACAGGGGAACTTCGGCTCGACGCCGTTGACGGGTGGTCCGCTGTGGTCGGACAACGACAGCACCATCTCGTCCACCCCGGGCAAGCGCCGCTGACGCTTACGGGCCAGTTGCGGCTCGAACGTCCCCTCCTGATCCCGAGGCACCGAGATCTCGACGGACCCCACCTCGGTGATCACAGTCTTGGTCGAGGACGATCAAGCAGCGCGACGCCAAACTCGCCACCCACCGCGCCGCCCTCGAAGCGGGCGCCGACCCCGTCCTCGTGACCGGCTGGATCACCGAAAATCAGGCGACCCGCGCGAAAGCCGAAGCCGCACTCCGCACCGCGCAATCCGCACGCCGGGCCCAGCACGCCCACGACGACATCGCCGCCCTCGTCCGAGCCAACACCGACCTCGTCACCGTCCTCACCCGCACCGAGCCGGCGGAACGCGCCGACCTCTACCGGCAGTTGGGACTGGTGCTCACGTACGATTCCGGAAAACCAAAGGTGCTGGTTGAGATGAATCTCAACCAGCACCTTGCGGGAACCCGTGGGCTCACAGTAAGTGTCCGAGGGGGGACACAGACCGTTACCCCACGGCGATCAGGGGTGCTGGGGGAGTTGGACATGGATATCCGCTAACACTTGGAACGGGGTGTCGATGCCCGGGTGCGGCGCTGGTGAGATTCCGTGTGACCAACTCGGTGGTGAGGTGGGCGGCTGAGCGGCAGTTGGCCGACACCTTCCGTACCGTCCACCCCGCGGACGAGCGGCTGGTGCTCGGTGGCGCCCTGGAGCGGTCTGGCGTGAGGTGACCGGGCCTGGCCACGCTGAAGGTGACCCGCACCGAGGCGGGTGTCGAGGAGGACGTGACCCTGGCCTTCGGCTACGGGGCTGACGAGGAGGTGCCGTTGGATGTCCTGCCGAGGATGGCCGAGGCGCTGGCGACCCGTCACCGTCTTCAGTCGATGCTGCTGCAACTTCGCCGGGCCCGCCGTGACCTTGCGGTGCCTCCTCGTCTCGAAGGGCCGGGTGTGCCGTTGGCGTTCGTGCTGGGTGCGGAGGAGGTCCGGGCGATGCCGGACGACCGCGCTCGCCGGACGCCGTTGTCGGAGCCTGCTGTCAGACTGGGTCCGAAGGCGAGGCCGGCCTTCTACTACCGGTTCCCGGGGGATCCGTCGGACCTGTCGGGGTGGACGGACTTCGAGCGCCTGATGCGGCATCTGAAGGATGCGTGAGGGTCTTGTCGATGTGTCACGCCTTCGTCACACCCTGGTGGTTCTGGCTTGCGTCGGGGGGGATATAGGTTGATAGAAATAGACATACGTACGATTAGTCGGGCGAACGGGGGAGCGGTATGAAGTTCGACATGGGGGCGCAGGCGCTGCAGACGCTGATGTCGGGGTCGCGGGACTCCAGTGGCGATCTGGGCGCGCTGGTCAAGCAGTTGGTGGCGGCCGCGGAGCCGCTGGAGGGCAAGTTCAACGGCCAGGGCAAGATCGCCTTCGACTCGTTCAAGTCGCGGGCGGACGAGATCGCGGGCGAGCTGAACTCGTCGCTGTCGGCGATCCTGGGCGGTCAGTCGGGCATGGAGCAGGCCTTCGGCACGGGTGATCAGGAGCAGGGCCAGAACGCGAAGACGCAGATGTCGCAGGCGAACTTCGACGCGGCCCGCTTCGGCGCCCGCTGACCTGCGCCTTCGCAGGCCTGGGCTTTGGGCGACCTTCATTTCGGGCTTTTCAACGGGGAGTGTGATCTGTCATGACCGGTGGTACGGACCGTCGTTCCTACGACCAGGGCGCGTCGGCGGAGGCGCAGAGCAACATCCAGGTGGTCATCGGCCGTCTGGAGCAGGTGATGGCCGCGCGCGATGCGCAGGTCAAGGCCGTCATGTCGAACTTCCAGGCGGATGGCGTCTCGGACGCGTATCACGGCAAGGAGCTGCGCTGGCAGAGCGCGTCGGGTGAGGTGAAGAACATCATCCACCTGCTGCGCACGACGTTGGAGCAGAACGACGGCACCGCGCAGCAGACGCTGGCGCGTGCGAAGTCCGCGGTCGACAACATCGGCTGAGCGGCCGGTAGGCACTGGCGACAACGGGGGAGCTGGAGATGGCGGGTTCGGGTGGTTGGGACATCCAGCCGCAGGGCGTGCAAGGGCAGTTGAAGATCGTCGGCGGGCATGCGGATGATCTGTCGACGGCGCTGAACACACTGGTGTCGGATATGCAGGCGGCGGCCCAGGCGGCGGGGACCGCGGTGCCGGGTTCGCAGGCGACGGTGAACATCCAGGGTCCGGTGCCGGTGGGAGCCGCGCCTTTGTCGCACGGTGCGCTGGGTCCGGTGGCGGCGGCGTTGTCGCAGTATCTGGATGGTCGTCAGGGGGAGTTGAAGTCGATGGCCGAGCGGATCGAGGCGTGTCTGACGGGTGCGGTGAAGGCGACCAACGCCTACCTCGACGGTGACCTGGCGGCGGCGAAGAACGCGCAGGACGCGGCGAAGAGCGTGAACCTTCAGGCGTTGGGGATCGCGCCGGAGGGGGCGAAGTGAGCAACGATCCGGTCAATCCGGCGGAGGTGCCGGTCTTCACCGGCCACCTGGCGACGCTGGATGTGAAGGTCAAGTCGATCTCGACGGACGGGGCGGCGATCGCCACCGCGGCCGGGGACGTCCACTCCAGTTTCGGCGGTCTGTCGGCGTTCTACCAGGCGCCCGAGGCGGACCAGTTGTTCGCGACCACGAAGCCGGTCTCCGACCTCGGCCTGAAGCTGAGCGGCGACATCTGCACCATCGCGGGGGCGTTGGGCGCCTACTCGAGGGACGCCGCTCCGCTGGTCAAGAGGCTTGATGACCTGAAGCGTGAGGCGGAAGCGTTCCAGGCCAAGGCCGACAGTGACCACAAGTGGCGCGAGGACGGCGGGAAGGTCAACGAGAACAACAATCGGCGCAACGAGATCGCCGATGTCTGGACGCAGTTCCAGGCGGTCGAGCGGACCGCCTACGCCGCCATCGTGGCGCTGGTCGGCGGGAAGCCGCTGAAGGTCAACGACGGTTCCAACGGCGCGGACATGTACGGCTATGACGCGAAGGCGCTCAAGGATTCGCAGCACCTGCCGTGGGGTGACGCGGTCGACAAGTCGGTTCCGTGGTGGAAGGTGTGGGACCACGCCTACGACTTCGGCAAGGGTGTGATCGTCGACGGTGTGTGGGGGACGATCAAGGGTCTGGGCACGCTGGTGGGCGTGAATGGCTGGGGCGCGGCGGGGCAGGCCTGGACGGGTCTGGCGAAGCTTGCGACGGGTCTGGCCATCACCACTATCCCCGGGGTGGGGCCGCTGTTCTTCATGGTCCCCGACAAGCAGTTGCCTTCCTGGTTGCGTGATTCGCGTACCGCGATGAAGGAGACGGGTAAGGCGTTGTTGGCGTGGGACGAGTGGGGTCACAACCCGTCCCGGGCCGCGGGCGCGGTCACGTTCAATGTGCTGACCACGATTTTCACCGGCGGTGAGGCAGGGGGTGTGGAGGGCGCGGGGAAGGCCGGCGCGGTGGCCAAGACGTTGTCGGTGGCGGGAAAGGTCGGCAAGGTCATCGACCCGATGACGTATGTGTTCAAGGGTGCGGGTTTCGGGATCTCGAAGGTCAGCGATGTGATGTCGGGCCTGAAGGGCATCACCGACATCAAGATCCCGGAGATCAACGTCGACGGCGCGTTCGCGTTGCCCGAGGGTGCGGTCCACCTCCCGGACGGGGGTATCAGGCTCCCCGAGGGCACGGCGGTCCCCGAGGGCGCGATCAGGACTGCCGACGGCGGTATCAAGGTGCCGGAGGGTACTGTCGAACTGCCGCCCGGTACGGTGAAGTTGGATTTGGGTGGCAGGACGGAGTTTCTGGATCCGCACGGCAACGTCTACGACCACGACGGCAACGTGCTGCAGCGCGGGACGCAGGCTCCGCACGAGGGTGCCAACCTCCCGGCCGGCGACCATCCTCCGGTCAAACTCGACACCCCGGTCAAGGTCCGTACCCCCGAACTGGTCGGCGTCGGCGCCCGCGACGGCGACCGCGCCGTCAACCTCGGCTCCGACCTCTCCCACCCCCACGACATCCCCGACCACACCCCCACCACCCACACCCCGGACCACACCCCCGGCGGCCACGCCCCCGAGGGCCCCAGGGCCAGTCACGAACCCCCCGGCGGCGCCAACCACGGCAACCACGGCGGCCCCGGCCACACCACCGCCGGCCACGACGGCGGCCCCGGCCACACCACCGGTGGCCACGACAGCCACCCAACCCCGGGTGGCCACGACAGCCACCCGGGCCTGGGCGGCCATCAGGAGCCGCCGAGTCCTGCTGCCCACGGCTGGGACCACCCGTCCACCGAAGAGCCGAGGCCCTTCGAGCGTGGGGGTGCGACGGAGCAGGAGATCCGCGACGTCATGCGCGGCTCCAAGGTGAAGCCGGGCGACCTCGACAAGGCCTTGGCCAACCTGGCGGACCACCCTGCGGGCCAGGAGATGGCGGACATGATCGGGTCCGGCCGGTTCAAGGGCATGACGAACTTCGACCAGGTCGTTTCCAGCTTCAGCCAGAAGAACGCGATGTCGGGCGGAGTCGAGCAGCTTCGGCTGGCCGACCGGCTGCAGCGGAACGGCGTCACGGACATCAGTTTCGAGATCAAGAAGGAGACCGAAATCAAGCCTGGGGTCATGACCGGGCCGCGGACCGACATGGACGTGATGGCCCGCGACACGGACGGGACCGTTTACGGGTACCAGTTCAAGGAGATCGCGAATCCCATGAAAGTCGCCAACAAGATGTGGCAGAACATGGGGCAGCTTGCTGACTCCGGAGCCGATGTCAAGGTCTTCGTCGTCGATACCAAGGGAAGCATGGCGGATATGCTGGCATCGGGTATCGAGAAGGACCTCACCAGGATTCACAACGAGCAAGGTGTGATTGTTGTGCTTCGCGTCGAGGACGGCACGCTCATGTATCCGCCCGGCGCCCGATTCATGCCAGGAGGCCAGCCTTGATTGCCAGCACACCCGTTGCGCGGTGGAACTGGGGAGAGTCCGGCCGTCCGGCCGACCTGGTGAGTGAGGCCGTCCACCGGTTCGCCCAGGCGGTCAGGGTCCTCGACCAGCACCGCCTGGGCACTCCGCACGAAGGACGGGTGGCCGTGGCGGTCCCTGAGCGGGGCCACCGGGGCTACCTCCTCAAGACGGACCTCCGGGTCGGTGCGATCGCCGAGGAGGGGGCGGGGGCCACCGAGGAACTGGTGGCGCAGATCAAGACGCGTCTTACCCCGAGTGAGATCGGCGCTGTGGAACTGTTCGCTTCATGCGACGGAATGGTGGACACCGACTGCGGCGCGCAGGCGACGGAGGGAATGTTCACCCTCTCCGTCGAGGTGTCCGAAGGCTTCTTCAACGTGGGCCTTACGGCATTCTCCGACGCCTGGATGCCGTTCGATTTGCGAGGGCGCGGCCAGGAGTCGGTATTCGCGGCGAACGGACCCCGCCTCGCCTCGGCCCTGGCGGAGCTTTCCGAGGCGCTGGACACAGAAGTCGATCCCGACGACCCGACCTGGTTCAGCGTTCCCACGGAATCGGGCGCCCGGAACCACTACGAGGACGACGACGGCACTCCCTCCGACGTGTGGGGACGCTTCGAGATCCCCTACCGGAACGGGATCTTCAGCCAGACGCCGAAATTCACGGCCGGGTACGGGCGACAGGCGTCCGGTCCCGTCCAGTACGTGCCGGTGGTCGGTGAATCGGGGGTATTGGGATACCTGTGGGCGTCGGACGCCGAGAGTGCGGCGAGCTTCGAGGCATGCGACGCCGTGGATCTCGACGGCTATCGGGCCGGCCTGGTCTGGCTGGACCGGTTGCAGAAGGCCTACGACCGAGGCCTGCTCCCGACGGCTGCGCTGGCGGAGCTGATGGCGTACCCCGATGACGCCGAGGCCGGACAGGCGGGCTCATCCGAACCGATCGACGTGGACGAGTTCTGGAAGGTTCGTGAACTGGCACAGTCCTGACAGCTCGTACGCCTGGACCGGGCTCAGCTGCTTCAGGATCCTCTCGGAGGGCGGACGCCACCGGTCTGGGTGATGCCCTGAGCAGCACGGTCGTCCTGGTCGCCTCGCGCTGCCCGGTGGACCCGCTGGGGTCCAAGCTCCCCGCGTGGGAGTCCCGGGTGAACGCGATGCAGGTCGGCTCGGCGGTGTTCGCGCTGACGACCATGAGTCCGCCCCGCGCTCGCGGGGATTCAGGTAGGACGGATCCCGGCGAGCGCGGGACCGATGCGGAGTAGAACGCGTCCGCGAAGTAGGCCTTGGAGCAATTCGGTTGGAGCAGGTGCGGCACTCCAGAATGTAGATCCTGTCGGGCTCGGAAAGTCATCGCTGCAGGTGGCAGCGGAGGCCCGATCTCGGCTGGCACCATGTCCCGGTGATCGTCTCGCTGCTGTACAAGGTGGTCCGCCGGCTGGTGTCCGTCCCGGGGTGGTTCTGCGCCGTGACACAGCGAAGGACGCCGCGCTGCTCGTGCTCCGGCACGAGAATGCGGTGCTGCGCCGTCAGATCGCCGGCCCGGTCCGCTACGAGCCGGAGGATCGATTCTGGCTGGCGGCGCTGTCGCGCCTGATACCCCTGAAGGGTGTATTTACTGCCGCTACGGTTGCTGAGCTGCGGCTTTGCGAGCGGGCGGCTTCTGGGCATGATCGCTGACCGTGGCTCTTCGTCTGCTCTACTTGATCTTCTGCCGGGTGCTGGGCTGGCTGGCCCTGTTGGGTCGTTCCTCCGCCGTGAAGAATGCCGAGATCCTGGCTCTGCGCCACGAGGTCGCCATTCTGCGTCGGCAGGCGGGGAGACCGCGGATGTCCTGGGCGGACCGGGCCGTGCTCTCCGCACTGGCCCGCCAGCTACCGCCGATGTTGCGTCGGCAGCGGCTTGTCACACCGGGCACGCTACTGGCCTGGCACCGGCGTTTGGTGCGGTGGAAGTGGCGCCAACCACCAGCCAAACCCGGCCGGCCTCCGCTGCCCGAAGAGACCGTCAAGCTCATCCAGCGCCTCGCGACGGAGAACCCGACCTGGGGATACGTCAGGATCCAGGGCGAGCTGCGGCGGCTCGGCCACCGGGTCGCCGCAGCCACCATCCGCCGAGTCCTGCGCCGCCTGGGCCTGCCGCCCGCACCACAGCGCGTCGGTCGGCAGAGCTGGCGGACCTTCCTGCAGACGCAGGCTCACACGCTCCTTGCCTGCGACTTCATGCACGTGGACGCTGTCTTCCTCCAGCGCCTCTATGTCTTCTTCGTCATGGAGATCAACACCCGGCGGGTCCACGTCCTCGGCGTCACAGCACACCCGACGGGGGAGTGGGTGGCTCAGCTCGCCCGGAACCTGCTGATGGACCTGGGCGACAGAGCTAGCGATTTCCGGTTCCTCATCCGCGACCGTGACGCGAAGTTCACCGCCGCCTTCGACGCCGTCCTCGCCGGCAACGGCACGACCGTGATCCCGACCCCGCCGCAGAGCCCGCGCTCGAATGCCTTCGCGGAACGGTGGATACGCACCGTGCGCGCCGAATGCACCGACCGTCTGCTCATCGCCGGCGAGCGGCACCTGCGCGCCGTGCTCGACGAGTACACGGAGCACTACAACGCCGGCCGGGCCCACCGCGGCCTGGATCTGCGCGCCCCCAACGACGAACCGAACGTCATCCCCATGCCTGCCACCGTTGTCAGGCGCCGCCGAGTACTCGGCGGACTCATCAACGAATACCACGCCACCCCGCTCAGGCCTCCCTGCGGCCCGGAGGAAACGTCCAGCTCAGCGGCCTGATCGGAGTTTTGACACCCTTCAGGCCGATGGCAAGCGCTTGCACGGGCTGGCGCCCGACCCGGTCACCGCCCTGATCGTCTGGCGGATCTTCTGTGAATTCCTCGCGGGCAAGGGGTTCTTCGCCATCGCCGAGGGCCTGACCGCCGACGGCATCCCCTGTCCCTCGGCCCACGATCCCGCCCGCAACCGGCACCGCAGCGGAGTCGCGTGGGCCAAGTCCGCCGTCCGAGCCATCCTCACCAATCCCCGCTACACGGGCCGTCAGGTCTGGAACAAGCAGCGCAAGGAAGAGACCCTCCTCGACATCGAGGACGTCACCCTCGGCTACACCACCACCCTGCGCTGGAACACCCAGGACAAGTGGATCGTCTCCGACAAGATCGTCCACACCCCACTCGTCGACGACGAGACCTTCGCCCAGGCCCAGGACATCATCGCCTCCCACGCCCGGACCAGCCCAGCCGTCGGAGTGAAGCGCACCACCAGGCTCTACCTGCTGCGCGGGACCTTCATCCACTCCGGCTGCGACCGGAAGATGGAGAGCCACTGGGCCCACGACGAGGCGTACTACCGCTGCCGCTTCCCCGAGCAGTACGCCCTCGCCAACCGTATCGAGCACCCCCGCAACGTCTACCTGCGCGAGAGGGACATCCTGGGCCCGCTCGACCACTGGCTCGCCAAGATCTTCGCCCCGCACCGGATCGACGACACCATCGACCTCATGACCACCGCCGCCGGCGTCACGTCGACCACGGACCCCACCCTCAACGCCGAGCACGCGAAGAAGACGATCAAGCAGTGTGACGCGAAACTCGCCACCCACCGCGCCGCCCTTGAAGCTGGCGCCGACCCAGTCCTCGTCACCGGCTGGATCACCGAGACCCAGGCGACCCGCGCCCGAGCCGAAGCCGAACTCCGCACCGCGCAGTCCGCACGTCGGGCCCAGCCGACGCGCGACGACATCGCCGCACTCGTCCGAGCCAACACCGACCTCGTCACCGTCCTCACCCGTACCGAGCCGGCGGAACGCGCCGATCTCTATCAGAAGTTGGGACTGGTGTTGACGTACGATTCCGGAAAACAGAAAGTGCTGGTCGAGATGAATCTCAACCAGCACTTCGATGATCCCCGTGGGGTATCAGTCTGTGTCCGAGGGGGGACTTGAACCCCCACGCCCGATAAAGGGCACTAGCACCTCAAGCTAGCGCGTCTGCCATTCCGCCACCCGGACAGGGTGTGTGCCTTGGGGGGTTTGTGCTGTCCCCTTGGCGACAGAGAGAACATTACCAGGCAATCGGAGTGCTCTTCACCTGCGTTTGTGCTGGTCGGGTCCGGCGGGGGCCGAGGTCTGGGGGTGGTGGGTGGCGGGGGCCGACGTTGGGGGAGCCGCGCTTGGAGGAACCTCTGGGAGTGTGAACGGTCCTGGAACGTCGGCTGAAGAAGTTCGGAAGTAGATCGGCCAAAGTCCGTCAAGGTACGTCGGGATCGATCCGGCGGGGGCAAGTTCCTCGTCCCCTCGCGGTGGTTCAGGTGGCTCTCCTAGCCTCTGGAGACCAAGGGGAGCCCTGAACGGAACGCCCCGTTCCCGAAAGGTCGGCCGGCGCCGGCGACGCCTCCCGAGTCCTGCACGAAGGGTGGCACGACGTGGATCAGAGCAGCGGGGCGTGGCCGGCGCCGACGATGTCGGGGTCTCCCGGCGGGCTGGAGGAGGCCGGAAAGGGCCTCTGGCGGATCGTCGCGGCCGCCCAGGAGTCCTCGGTCCCCCAGGTCAGACACGCGGTGCGGGACCTGTTGCGCGCGCAGGGCATCACCGGCCCGTGCTACCAGGATGTGACCGACGGACTGCTGCTGATCGTCTCCGAGCTGGTGACCAACGCGGTCACCCATGCCGCCCTGCTCTCGCCTCAGGTGACCACCGAGGTGGTGATTCGGGACGGTCAGGTGCGGGTCGCGGTGGAGGACGGGCACCCGTACCGGCCCAAGGCCGTCCAGAGCGACCATGGGCAGACCGGCGGCCGCGGGCTGATGCTGGTCAAGAGCATCGCGCTGGACGCGGGCGGGTCCTGCGACGTGGAGCGCACCGGTGACGGTGGCAAGGTCATCTGGGCCTCGCTGCCGCTGCCACCGCCCGTCGAGGCGGCCTCGGTGGCCTCGGTGGACGGCGGCAGCGGCACTCCGGAGCCCGGACGGTCTACCAGTCCCGTCCGGCGATCTCCCTGATCCCGGGCAGAGCGGCCTCGAACACCGTGCTGAACCAGACCGAGAACGGTCGCTGCGCCTGAAGCTCCTTGAGCTCCTGGGCGCTGACGAACCGGGTGTCGTCGACCTCGCTCGAGTCCGGCCGCAGCTCGGCGGTGACCAGGCCGACGAAGAGGTGGTTCCATTCGCGCTCGATCAGCCCGGAGGCCTCGTCCGGCAGGTCGTAGCGGACCGTGCCGGCCTCGCAGAGCAGCGCGGGGGCCGCGCCCAGCTCCTCGGCCGTGCGCCGGGCGGCAGCCGCGAACGGGGACTCGCCGGGGTAGGGGTGGCCGCAGCAGGTGTTCGACCAGACACCGGGGGAGTGGTACTTGCTCAGTGCCCGGCGCTGCAGCAGCAGGCGCCCCTGCTGGTCGAAGAGGAAGACCGAGAACGCCCGGTGCAGGTGCCCCGGCTGCTGGTGAGCCCAGAGCTTCTCCGCGGTGCCGATGGTGTTTCCGGCGTCGTCCACCAGCTCCAGCAGGATCTCCTCATCAGCAACCACAGCATCAGCAACCACAGTGGTGTCAGCGGCACTGTCAACAGCGGTGCCAGCGGCAGGCTGGGTCGGTCGGCTCTCGGGCATAGGGCGCCTCTTTCGGCACGGGGACCGGCGCCGCCACCCGGGTGGGCCACCCGAGACGGCCCCCCCGGTCCAGCGGACGGCAGAACGCCCGTCGGTGCGAGCTGCTCCGCGCACCGGTGGGCGTCGGCGACCCAGTCTGCCGTATGGCCGCACCGGCTGGAGGGATTCGCCGCACTGGCCACGGTGTCAGCGGTGTCCGTGCTACTGGGCCCACTGGCCCGGCTCCCGCCAGTACGGGCGGCGTTCGGGCTGGTCGCGGCCGTCGCCTACCATCGCATACGACACGACGACCGCCCGCGCAGCGGGCCCGGGAGGCCGGACGTCGGGCGGGCGGGGGCCCCGATGCCTGCTGACCGGCACGACCGGACCAGCGCACCCAGCACAACCCAGCGCACCCAGCACAACCCAGCGCGCCCAGCACACCGCCGCACGACCCAGCACACACAGCGCACCGCAGCACCGCAGCACCGCCCCACCCGCCCCGTCCGACGCACCCGACGAATCAGGAGACCCCGCATGATCGGCCTCGTTCTGGCGGCCGGAGCCGGCCGCCGGCTCCGCCCGTACACCGACACCCTCCCCAAGGCGTTGGTCCCCGTGGACGGCGAGAAGACCGTGCTGGACCTCACGCTCGGCAACTTCGCCGAGGTCGGCCTGCGCGAGGCCGCGATCGTGGTCGGCTACCGCAAGGAGGCCGTCTACGACCGCAAGGACGCGCTGGAGCAGAAGTACGGGGTCAAGCTCACCCTGGTCGAGAACGACAAGGCCGAGGAGTGGAACAACGCCTACTCCCTCTGGTGCGCCCGCGAGCTCTTCGGCCAGGGCCTGCTGCTCGCCAACGGCGACACCGTGCACCCGGCCTCGGTGCAGCGCACCATGCTGGACGGCAACGACCGGCTGATCGCCGAGGGCCGTGCCCCGGGCATCCTGCTCGCGCTGGACACGGTCAAGAAGCTGGCCGACGAGGAGATGAAGGTCATCGTCGACCCCACCACCGGGGTGCGCCGGATCACCAAGCTGATGGAACCGGCGGACGCCACCGGCGAGTACATCGGCCTCACGGTGATCAACCCCTCCGCCGCCGCCGACCTCACCGACGCGCTGCGCACCACCTTCGAGCGCGACCCGCAGCTCTACTACGAGGACGGCTACCAGGAGATGGCCGACCGCGGCCTGCGGATCGACGTGCAGCCGATCGGCGACGTCTCCTGGGTCGAGGTCGACAACCACGAGGACCTGGCCAAGGCCCGGGAGATCGCGTGCCAGTACTGACCCGGCTGATCCCCTCGCCGCTCTTCGTCGAGGTCCGCCGGGGTGCGCTGGACTCGCTGGCCGGCATCCTCGCCGACCAGCGGCTCTCCAGCGCCGGCCGGATCGCGGTGGCGATCAGCAACGGCTCCGGCACGGTGCTGCGCGAGCGCCTGGAGCCGCAACTGCCGGGCGCCGACTGGTACGAGGCCGGCGACGGCACGTTGGACGGCGCGGTCCGGCTCGCGGAGGCGATGCGGGGCGGGCACTACGACGTCCTGGTCGGCATGGGGGGCGGTAAGATCATCGACGCCGCCAAGTACGCCGCCGCGCGTGTCGGGCTGCCCGTGGTCGCCGTGGCCACCAACCTGGCCCACGACGGCATCTGCTCCCCTGTGTCGACTCTCGACAACGACGCGGGGCGCGGTTCCTACGGCGTACCCGGCCCGATCGGCATCGTGGTCGACCTGGACGTGATCCAGAAGGCCCCGAGGCGATTCGTGGCGGCCGGCATAGGCGACGTGATCTCCAACATCTCGGCCTGTGCCGACTGGGAACTCTCACACCGGGAGACCGGTGAACCGGTGGACGGGCTGGCGGTCGCGATGGCCCGCTCGGCCGGTGAGAACCTGCTGCGCCACCCGGGGACCCTGGAAGATCCAGACCTCCTGACGGCGCTGGCCGAAGCCCTGGTACTGTCCGGCATCGCGATGAACATCGCAGGCAGTACACGACCTTCGTCGGGTGCCTGCCACGAGATCTCGCACGCCCTGGATGTGCTGTATCCCAAGCGTTCCGCCCAGCACGGCGAGCAGGTCGGCCTCGGTGCCGCCTTCGCGAGCTTCCTGCGGGGCGAGCGCGAGTTGACCGCCCTGATCGTCGATCGCCTGACCGCCCACGGGCTGCCGGTGACCGCTGATCAGATCGGTTTCACCGAGGCGGAATTCACCCAGGCGGTGCACTACGCTCCGAATACCCGCCCGGGCCGCTTCACCATCCTTGAGCACCTCGACCTCTCCCCTTCAGCGATCAGGGACGCGTACGCCGACTATGTCCAAGCCGTCAACAGCTGAGCCCCACCAGGCCGCCGAACGCCCCACCGAACGTCCCGCGGTCGACCTCACGGTCCGCCCCTCGATCGAGGAGCTGCGCGCCGTCATCCACCCCGAGGGCATGCTCCAGCGCCGCAGTGCCGAGCACTGGGCGGGCCGGCTCTACATGCGGCGGATCTCGCTGAGAATCACCCGCGTCCTCTCGACGGTCACCGCGATCACGCCCAACGGCCTGACCTACCTGATGATGTTCACGGGTGTGCTGGCCGGGGCCGCCCTGGTGATCCCGGGCCTCGCGGGAGCGATCGCCGGAGCGCTGCTGATCCAGCTCTACCTGCTGCTCGACTGCGTGGACGGCGAGGTGGCCCGCTGGCGCCGGCAGACCTCGCTGACCGGCGTGTACCTGGACCGGGTCGGCCACTACATGTCCGAGGCGGCGCTGCTCACCGGCGCCGGCCTGCGGGCCGCCGACCTGCTGCACAAGCACGGCAGCAGCTCGCACTGGGAGTGGGCCTTCCTCGGCACGCTGGCGGCGCTCGGTGCGATCCTGATCAAGTCGGAGACCGACCTGGTGGACGTGGCCAGGGCCCGCAGCGGGATGACCGCCGTCGAGGACAGCGCCGCGGTGCCGCGGGCCGCGGGGGTCGCCAAGGCCCGCAAGGCGGCGGCCTTCCTGAAGTTCCACCGGCTGGTCGGCGCGGTCGAGTGCTCGCTCTTCCTGCTCGCCGCCGGCATCGCCGACCAGGTCCACGGCGACCTCTTCTTCACCCGGCTCGCGGTCGTCGTGCTGGCGGCCATCGCCATGCTGCAGACCGTCCTCCACCTGCTCAGCATCGTCCTCTCCAGCAGGCTGCGATGACCGAGCAGGCTCCGACCGCGGAGCAGGCCGCCACCAGCGCCGACGGGTTCCGGCTCGGCGCGGTCATCATCACGATGGGCAACCGCCCGGACGAGCTGAACGCCCTGATCGACTCCGTGATCGACCAGGAGGGCCCGGACGTCGAGCTCGCCGTGGTCGGCAACGGCGCCCCGCTGCCGCCGCTGCCCAGCGATGTACGCACCGTCGAGCTGCCGGAGAACCTCGGCATCCCGGGTGGCCGCAACGTCGGCATCGAGCTCTTCGGCCCCAACGGCCGGGACGTCGACGCGGTGCTCTTCCTGGACGACGACGGGCTGCTGCCCAACCTGGACTCGGCCCGCCTGCTGCGCGAGGCCTTCACCGCCGATCCGGGCCTGGGCATCGTCAGCTTCCGGATCGCCGACCCCGAGACCGGCGAGACCCAGCGCCGGCACGTCCCGCGGCTGCGGGCCGGCGAGCCGCTGCACTCGTCGCGGGTGACCACCTTCCTGGGCGGGGCCAGTGCCGTGCGGACCGCGGTGTTCGAGCAGGCCGGCCAGCTGCCCGCGGAGTTCTTCTACGCGCACGAGGAGACCGACCTCGCGTGGCGGGCACTGGACGCCGGCTGGTCGATCGACTACCGCGCCGACATCGTGCTGCACCACCCCGCCACCTCGCCCGCCCGGCACGCCACGTACTTCCACAATGTGGCCCGCAACCGGGTGTGGCTCGCCCGACGGAACCTTCCGGCCCTGTTGGTGCCTCTCTATCTGTGCACCTGGTTGCTGCTCACTCTCGCCCGCCGTCCCTCGGGGTCGGCTTTCAAGGCCTGGTGGGCGGGTTTCCGGGCGGGTTGGCGTACACCATGCGGTGAGCGACGGCCCATGCGATGGCGTACTGTATGGCGATTGACCCGGTTGGGCAGACCGCCGGTCATCTGATCGCACCGGCTGACGGGATCCTGTACAGGCTTCCCGTCGGCCAAACCTCCCCCGTGATCCGCAGGGATCTTCCAGTCGAAAGACCGGCGCCTGCCCCCGGCCAGCAGCCGGACTTCCGAATCCGTGAAGGACGAATGTGTCGACAGTGAGTGAAACGATCAACCTCTCCGCCCCGGGAGGTGTTGATGCCGGACTGAGCCAGAAGCAGCTCGCGGACAAGTACGGGCTGAAGGTCAGCGGCGCCCGGCCCGGACTGGTGGCCTACACCAAGCAGCTCTGGCAGCGCCGGCACTTCATCGTGGCCTTCGCGACCGCCCGCCTGGTCGCGCAGTACACCACGGCGAAGCTGGGCCAGGTCTGGCAGGTCGTGACTCCGCTGCTGAACTGCGCCGTGTTCTACCTGGTCTTCGGTCTGATCCTGGCCGGCAACAAGGTGCCGCACTACATTCCGTGGCTCTGCACCGGTGTGTTCATCTTCCAGTTCACCCAGAGCGCTGTGCAGTCCGGCACCCGGGCCATCTCGGACAACCTCTGGCTGATCCGGGCGCTGCACTTCCCGCGGGCCTGCCTGCCGATCGCCTTCACCGTGATCCAGCTCCAGCAGCTGCTGATCTCGATGGTCGTGCTGGTCGCCATCGTGCTCGGCTTCGGCATGCCGATAAGCGCCAGCTGGCTGCTGGTCATCCCGATTCTGATCATGCAGGCGGCGTTCAACACCGGCCTGTCGCTGATCATGGCCCGGATCGGCTCCAAGACCAGTGACATGTCCCAGCTCATGCCGTTCATCCTGCGGACCTGGATGTACCTCTCCGGCGTGATGTACAGCATCTCGGGCAACAGCGCCCGCTGGCCGTCGTACGTCAAGCTGATCATGACGATAAACCCGGCCTCGGTGTACATGGAGCTGGTCCGGAACGCGCTGCTGCCGTCCGTCTACAGCCCCAGCACGCACAACCACCAGTCGCTCGGACACCACCTCTGGTACTACGCCGCCGGCTGGGCCGTGGTGCTGTTCGTTCTGGGGTATGTCTACTTCTGGAAGTCCGAGGAGGAGTACGGCCGTGGCTGAGACCATCACCGACCGTGCGGCGCGCGACGCCCAGGCAGTCGCCAACGCCAAGCAGCACCGCATCCCCACCGTCGTCGTGGACGATGTGCACATCGTCTACAAGGTGCACGGCGCCGCGGCCGGCAAGGGCAGCGCCACCTCCGCGCTCAACCGGCTGATCGCCAAGAAGCGCTCGCCCGCCATCACCGAGGTGCACGCGGTGCGCGGCATCAGCTTCACGGCCTACAAGGGCGAGGCCGTCGGCCTGATCGGTTCCAACGGCTCGGGCAAGTCCACGATGCTCTCCGCGATCGCCGGCCTGCTGCCGACCGAGCGTGGCGGCATCTACACCGACGGCCAGCCCTCGCTGCTGGGCGTGAACGCGGCGCTGATGGACGACCTCACCGGTGAGCGCAACGTGGTGCTCGGCTGCCTCGCGATGGGGATGTCCCCGGCCGAGGTCAAGGCGCGCTACCAGGAGATCGTCGACTTCTCGGGCATCAACGAGAAGGGCGAGTTCATCAACCTGCCGATGCGCACCTACTCGTCCGGCATGGCGGCCCGCCTGCGGTTCTCCATCGCGGCGGCCAAGACGCACGACGTGCTGCTGATCGACGAGGCGCTCTCCACCGGCGACCAGGCGTTCCAGCGCCGCAGCGAGGCCCGGATCCGCGAGCTGCGCAAGGAGGCCGGCACGGTCTTCCTGGTCAGCCACAACAACAACGCGATCCGGGACACCTGCGAGCGGACCATCTGGATCGAGACCGGCGAGCTCATCATGGACGGCCCCACCGACGAGGTGGTCGGCATGTACGAGCGCGGCGAGCGTCCCTGAGGCGCCCACTGCGGGACAGGGCCGGTGTCCGGACGCGAGGCGTCCCGGGCACCGGCCCTGCCGTGTGCGCCGCGCGGGTGAGCACCCCCGGCGCGCCGGGACCCGGTCTTCCAGCACGCTGCCACGGCTGGCAGGCTGGGCCCGAAGCCGTCGGGCCCGCTGCTGCGGGTGCACGGCTCGGGGGCGCGTGTCCGAATCGGTTTCATGGTCAACAGCGGTGTAGAACGGGGGAGTGACGGTTCCAATGGCTTCGACGCATTCAGAAAGCCGGTCGGCGGGGGACACCCTGGACAAGGCGGCCCGGGAGAACTTCCCGGTCGCTCCCGCTTTCCTGCCCGCCGCCTGGCGGGACGACCTGATGGCCGTCTACGGTTTCGCCCGGCTGGTCGACGACGCGGGGGACGGGGACCTGGCCGATCCGGCCGGGACAGCCGTGCTGCTGGGTGCCGCCGCCCGTTCGGAGCAGTCCGATGAAGTGAGTTTCCGACTGGGTCTGCTGGACGGCCTGGAGCGGGACCTGGACCGCGCCTTCGAGGCCGCGCTGCCCGGTTCCACGGCCGAGCAGCCGCATCACCCGCTGCTGCGCGCCCTGGTCCCGCTGGTCGGCGGCCACGCGCTCACGCCCGATCCGTTCCGCCGCCTGATCGAGGCGAACCGGGTGGACCAGACCGTCGCCCGCTACGCGAGCTTCGAGGACCTGATCGGCTACTGCACACTGTCCGCCGACCCGGTCGGCCGCCTGGTGCTGGCCATCGCCGACGTCTCGACGCCGGAGCGCGTGCAGCTCTCCGACCAGGTCTGCAGCGCGCTGCAGGTGATCGAGCACCTGCAGGACGTCGCGGAGGACCTGGCCCGCGGCCGGATCTACCTGCCCACCGAGGACATGGCGCGGTTCGGCGTCACCGAGGACGACCTCGCCGCCCCCACCGCCGCGCCCAGGGTGCGTGAGCTGGTGGCCTTCGAGGCGGCCCGGGCGCGGACCCTGCTCGACCGCGGCGCTCCGCTGGTGGGTACGGTTCGGGGAAGGCTCCGACTGCTCCTGGCAGGATTCACCGCGGGCGGTTACGCGGCCCTGACGGCCATCGAGGCCGCCGGGTACGACGTCCTGGCCCAGCAGCCGAAGCCCGACAAGCGCCGCCTCGCGTTGAAGGCGGCGGCCATTTTCGCGAAGGGAAGGTGAGCGCCCGAGTGGCGGCATCACCACTGGCGTCGGCGCAGGTCATGGCGGCGTACCGGTACTGCGAGGCGGTCACCGCCCTGCAGGCCCGCAATTTCAGCTACGGCATCCGGCTGCTCCCGGAGCCCAAGCGACTGGCGATGTCCGCGCTCTACGCGCTGGCCCGCCGGGTCGATGACATCGGCGACGGCGAACTGCCCCCCGAGCGCAAGACCGAGCAGCTGAGCGCCACCCGCGCCCTGCTGGACGAGGTCCGGGCCGGCGAGGTCACCGAGGAGGACACCGACCCGATCAAGGTCGCGCTGGCCGACGCGGCCCGGCGCTTCCCGATCCCGCTGGACGCCTTCGACGAGCTGATCGACGGCGTCGAGATGGACCTGCGCGGCGCCGAGTACGCCACCTTCGAGGACCTCAAGGTCTACTGCCGCTGCGTCGCGGGCTCGATCGGGCGGCTCTCGCTGGGCGTGTACGGCTGCGAGGACCCCAAGCGCGGGGCCGAGTACGCCGACACCCTGGGCCTGGCCCTGCAGCTCACCAACATCCTGCGCGACCTTCGCGAGGACGCCGTCAACGGCCGGACCTACCTGCCGTCCGAGGACCTCGCCCGGTTCGGCTGCGAGCAGGGCTTCGCGCTGCCCGCGCCGCCGCTGGGCGCCGACTTCACCGGCCTGGTGGCCTTCCAGGCCGAGCGTGCCCAGGGGTACTTCGAGGAGGGCCTGCGGCTGCTCCCGATGCTGGACCGCCGCAGCCGCGCCTGCACCGCCGCGATGGCGGGGATCTACCACCGCCTGCTCGGCCGGATCGCCGCCGACCCGGAGTCGGTGCTGCGCGGCAGGGTCTCGCTGCCCGGTTGGGAGAAGGCGTACGTCGCGCTCTCCGGCCTGGCCGGAGGCCGTTCTTGAGTCACACGCACACACCGTCACCTGCTGTCAGCGGGGAATCACGCAGCATCATGTGCGTGTTGTCCCTGGGGACGGAGTGCACCACGAGCTGCGCGGAGGGCCGATGACCGGGCGGACACAGACTCGCATCCGCTCCGCCGTGGTGGTCGGTGGCGGCCTGGCCGGCCTGACGGCGGCGCTGCGGCTGGCCGAGGCGGGCCTTCGGGTCACCCTGCTGGAGAGCAGGCCGCGCCTGGGCGGGCTGGCGTTCTCGTTCCGGCGCGGTGAGCTGGTGGTCGACAACGGCCAGCACGTCTTCCTGCGCTGCTGCACCGCCTATCGCGGCCTGATCGAGCGCCTGGGCGCCGGCGCCCAGGTGGCGATCCAGCCCAGGCTGGACGTGCCGGTGCTCGCGGTGGTGGGCGGGCGGCAACGGCTCGGTCGGCTGCGCCGCGCCGCGCTGCCGGTGCCGCTGCACCTGGCCGCCAGCCTGGCGACGTACCCGCACCTGTCCGCGCCGGACCGGCTGCGGGTGGTGCGCGGCGCGCTCGCGCTGCAGCGGCTCGACCTGGCCGATCCGGCGCTGGACGCGACGTCCTTCGGCGACTGGCTGCGCGCGCACGGGCAGAACGCCCGCACCATCGAGGCCCTCTGGGACCTGGTCGGCATCGCCACCCTGAACGCCCGGGCCGACCAGGTCTCGCTGGCGCTGGCCGCGATGGTCTTCAAGACCGGCCTGCTCTCCGACCCGGGCGCCTCGGACATCGGCATCGCCGCCGTCCCGCTGGGCGCCGTGCACCACGACGCCGCCTTGGCCGAGCTCGCCCGCGCCGAGGTCAAGGTGCTGCTGCGGTCCAAGGCGGTGGAGCTGAAGACCGTCTCCACCGAGGAGGGTCCGCAGCACGCGGTCCGGTTGGAGGGCGGTGAGCTGCTGACGGCCGACGTGGTGGTGCTGGCCGGCGCGCAGGACGCGGCCGCCGCGCTGCTGCCGGCCGACGCGATCGAGGGCCAGGCCCGGCTGACCGAGCTGGGCACCGCCCCGATCCTCAATGTGCACGTGGTCTACGACCGCCAGGTGCTGCGCCGCCCGTTCTTCGCCGCGCTCGGCTCTCCCGTGCAGTGGGTCTTCGACCGCACCGCGCACTCGGGCCTGGCGCAGACCCGGCCGGGAGCGCAGTACCTCGCGCTCTCGCAGTCCGCGGTGCACGACGAGATCGAGCTGCCGGTCGCCGAGCTGCGGGCCCGCTACCTGCCGGAGCTGGAGCGCCTGCTGCCGGCCGCCCGCGGCGCCGAGGTGCTGGACTTCTTCGTGACCCGCGAGCGCACCGCGACCTTCGACCCGGCGCCGGGCACCGCCGCGCTGCGGCCCTCCGCCCGCACCCGCGTGCCGGGCCTGCTGCTGGCCGGTTCGTGGACGGCCACCGGCTGGCCCGCGACGATGGAGAGCGCCGTGCGCAGCGGTCACGCCGCCGCCGACGCCGCTCTCGCGGAGGCCGGGGCCCGCGTCCCGGTGGACCGCGGCGACGGACGGTGGCCCCGATGACCGTCCGCGGCCCGGGTGACGACGTTCCACCAGGCGCCGATCGTCCGACAGAGACCAGCACCACAGCTCAGGGAGAGGGAACGTACGTGGAGGCACGCCTCAGCACGGCCGCGAGACCGACCGATTCGGCCGGCCCCGCATCGGTAGCGGAGCTGCTGGCCAGCGGCCGCAGGCTCTGCACCCCGCCGCTGCGCGCGGCGGTGGCCCGGCTGGCGCCGCCGATGGACGCGGTCGCCGCCTACCACTTCGGTTGGACCGACCGCGACGGCAAGCCCGCCGCGGGTGACGGCGGCAAGGCGGTGCGCCCGGCGCTCGCGCTGCTCTCCGCGCAGGCCGTGGGCGCCCCGCTGCAGGCCGGGGTGCCCGGCGGCGTCGCCGTTGAACTGGTGCACAACTTCTCCCTCCTGCATGATGATCTGATGGACGGTGACGAGACTCGCAGGCACCGGGCCACCGCCTGGACGGTCTTCGGTCCGGCCCAGGCGATCCTGGTCGGCGACGCGCTGGCCACCCTCGGCACCGAGGTGCTGCTCGATGCCGGCCTGAGTGGCGACGCCACCCCCGCCGACGCCGCGCGCGCCGTGCGCCTGCTGACCACCGCGACCCGCAAGCTGATCGACGGCCAGGCCCAGGACCTCTCCTTCGAGCACCGCGACGTCGTCACCGTCGAGGAGTGCCTGGAGATGGAGGGCAACAAGACCGGCGCCCTGCTCGCCGCCGCCTCCGCGATCGGCGCCGTGCTGGCCGGTGCGGACGACCGTACGGCCGACGCCCTGGAGCGCTACGGCTACCACCTCGGGCTCGCCTTCCAGGCCGTCGACGACCTGCTCGGCATCTGGGGCGCCACCGAGGTGACCGGCAAGCCGCACTGGGGCGACCTGCGCCAGCGCAAGAAGTCGCTGCCGGTGGCCGCCGCGCTCGCCGAGGGCGGCGCCGCCTCGCGCAGGCTCGCCGAACTGCTCGCCGACCCCGAGGGGCGCGGCGAGGAGACCGAGGAGGTGCTGGCCGGTCGGGCCGCACTGATCGAGCAGGCCGGCGGGCGGTCCTGGACCCAGGACGAGGCCCGTCGCCGTCACAAGACCGCCCTCGCCGCTCTGGACGAGGTGCCGATGACCGGCGAGGTGCGCGAGCACTTCGTCGCACTCGCCGAATTCGTGGTGGTACGAGAGAGGTGACGTCAAGTTGACAGCAACCGCGGACGGCCGGCTCGACCCTGAGTACGATTCCGAGCCGGTCGCGGTGGAGGAGCGGCCACCGGTGGACGCCCTGACCCAGGTGGTCCTGGCAGCCGGTGGTGGCTCGTGGGAAGTCACGGGGTCGGACCTAAACCGACCACCTGATGATTCACCCCCGGACCGTGCGGCGATCGACGACACCCTGCGCCGCGCCACCGCTCACCTGCTGTCCCTCCAGGATTCCGAGGGCTGGTGGAAGGGCAACCTGGAGACCAACGTCACCATGGATGCCGAGGACTTGTTACTGCGTCAGTTCCTGGGCATCCGCACCGAGGCCCAGACCAGCGCCACCGCCGAGTGGATCCGCTCCCAGCAGCGTGAGGACGGGACGTGGAGCACCTTCCACGGTGGGCCACCGGAGATCTCCACCACCGTTGAGGCGTATGTCGCGCTGCGCCTGGCGGGGGACCGGCCCGAGGCCCCGCACATGCTGTCCGCGGCCCGCTTCGTCCGGGAGTCCGGCGGGATCGCGGCGACCCGCGTCTTCACTCGGATCTGGCTCGCACTCTTCGGCTGGTGGCCGTGGGAGCGGTTGCCGGAAATGCCCCCCGAGATCATGTTCCTGCCCAAGTGGCTGCCGCTGAACATCTACGCGTTCGGCTGCTGGGCCCGGCAGACCATCGTGCCACTGACCGTCGTCTCCGCCCATCGGCCGGTGCGGCCGGCCCCCTTCACGCTCACCGAGCTGCACACCGATCCCGGCAATCCGTTCCCGCTGCGCCCGCTCGCGCCGCCCGCCAGCTGGGACGGGCTCTTCGAGCGGCTGGACCTGGTGCTGCACGCCTACCACAAGCGGGCGGTGCGCCCGCTGCGCCGGCTGGCACTCAGTCACGCCGGGCGGTGGATCGTCGAGCGCCAGGAGGCCGACGGCTGCTGGGGCGGCATCCAGCCGCCCGCCGTCTACTCGCTGATCGCCCTGCACCTGCTCGGCTACGAGCTGGAACACCCCGTCATGCAGGCCGGCCTGGCCGCCTTCGAGCGCTTCACCGTGCACACCGAGGACGGCAAGCGCTGGATGGAGGCCTGCCAGTCGCCGGTCTGGGACACCTGCCTGGCGACCATCGCGCTGGCCGACGCGGGCCTGCCGCCCGACCATCCGGCGCTGGTGAAGGCCACCGACTGGATGCTCGGGGAGGAGATCACCCGGCGCGGTGACTGGTCCGTCCAGAGACCGGGCCTCGCCCCGGGCGGCTGGGCCTTCGAGTTCGAGAACGACACCTATCCCGACATCGACGACACCGCCGAGGTGGTGCTGGCGCTGCGCCGGGTCGCCCACCCCGATCCGCAGCGGGTGGCGGGCGCGGTCAACCGGGGCGTCGAGTGGAACCTCGGCATGCAGTCCAAGAACGGTGCCTGGGGCGCCTTCGACGTGGACAACACCAGCACGCTCCCCAATAAGCTGCCGTTCTGCGACTTCGGCGAGGTGGTCGACCCGCCCTCGGCCGATGTCACCGCCCATGTGGTGGAGATGCTCGCCGAGGTCGGCAAGGCGGACGACCCGCGTACCCGGCGCGGGGTGGAGTGGCTGCTTCGCAACCAGGAGGCCGAGGGTTCCTGGTTCGGCCGATGGGGTACCAACTACATCTACGGCACCGGCTCGGTGCTGCCCGCCCTGGTCGCCGCCCAGGTGCCGCTCGGCGATCCGGCGATCCGCCGTGCGGTGCGCTGGTTGGAGGAGCGGCAGAACCCGGACGGCGGTTGGGGCGAGGACATGCGCTCCTACGAGGACCCGGAGCAGTGGTCCGGTCGCGGCGAGTCGACCGCCTCGCAGACGGCCTGGGCGCTGATGGCGCTGCTGGCGGCCGGCGAGGGGCCCGGTGGCCGGTACGCGCCCGAGGGCGGCGGGGGCACCGCGGCCGTCGAGCGCGGGGTGCGCTGGCTGGCGGCCACCCAGTTGCCGGAGGGCAGTTGGGACGAACCGCAGTTCACCGGGACGGGCTTCCCATGGGACTTCTCGATCAACTATCACCTGTACCGGCTGGTGTTCCCGGTCACCGCACTCGGCCGCTACCTGCACGGCAACCCCGTGCTCGGCGCAGACAGGAGGCTGAGGTGAACCCGCTGCTGGTGTGCTGCGCGCTGGCGCCCGAGGAGTGGGCGCTGCGCGGCGGCGACTGGGCGGGTGCGCTGGGCGGCGCACCCGTGCTGGCCCGTACCGGGATGGGCCCCGAGCGGGCCGCCCACGCCGCCCGCGCGCTCTTCGCGCCGGCCGTGCCGGCCTATGGCGCGGTGCTGGTCGCCGGGTTCTGCGCGGCGGTGGCGCCCGGGTTCGCGCCGGGCGACCTGGTGGTGGCCGAGGAGGTGCGGGCCGGTTCGGGCCGCACACTCGCCGTCGACTCGCCGCAGCCGCTGGTCGATGCCCTGCGCCTGCTGGGCCTCACCGTCCACCGCGGTCCGCTGTACTCGGCCGACCACGTGGTGCGCGGCGCCGAGCGCCGGGAGCTGTACCGCGCCGGCTCGGTGGCGGTGGACATGGAGTCCGCCGCGATCCTCGCCGCACTGCCCGCCGCGCTGCCGGTGGCCGTGCTGCGGGTGGTGGTCGACACCCCCGAGCGCGAACTGCTGCGCCCGGGCACCCTCCCCGCCGGCCTGCGGGCCTGGCGGGCCCTGCGCGCCGCGGTGCCGGCCATGATCGGCTGGCACCGCGCCGTCGCCGGACCAGCGGCTCGCGCTTCGATACCCGAGCCGTCCGACCTTCTGCCGTTGACCCACTCTTCACTGCCGACGCTCCCTCAGGAGGCGAGCTAGTCATGGCCATGCCGCTGCGCCAGACCGTGCGGGTCAGTACGTACCTCATGCAGCAGAAGCTCATCAAGCGGCGGGAGAAGTTCCCGCTGATCGTCGAGCTGGAACCGCTCTTCGCCTGCAACCTCGCCTGCGAGGGCTGCGGGAAGATCCAGCACCCGGCCGGGGTGCTCAAGCAGCGGATGCCGGTCGCCCAGGCGGTCGGCGCGGTGCTCGAATCGGGCGCGCCGATGGTCTCCATCGCCGGCGGCGAGCCGCTGATGCACCCTCAGATCGACGAGATCGTACGGCAGTTGGTGGAGAAGAAGAAGTACGTCTTCCTATGCACAAACGCACTGCTGATGCGGAAGAAGCTGGAGAAGTTCACTCCTTCGCCGTACTTCACGTTCACCGTGCACATCGACGGCCTGCGCGAGCGGCACGATGAGTCGGTGGCCAAGGAGGGCACCTTCGACGAGGCGGTGGCCGCCATCAAGGAGGCCAAGCGGAGGGGGTTCCGGGTCACCACCAACAGCACGTTCTTCAACACGGACACCCCGCAGACCATCATCGAGGTGCTCGACTACCTCAATGACGAGCTCAAGGTCGACGAGATGATGATCTCGCCGGCCTACGCCTATGAGAAGGCCCCCGACCAGGAGCACTTCCTGGGCGTCGAACAGACCAGGGAGCTGTTCCGCAAGGCGTTCGCCGGTGGCAACCGCCGCCGGTGGCGGCTCAACCACAGCCCGCTCTTCCTGGACTTCCTGGAGGGCAAGGTCGACTTCGAGTGCACCGCCTGGGGCATTCCCAACTACTCGCTCTTCGGCTGGCAGCGCCCCTGCTACCTGATGGCGGACGGGTACGTCCCGACGTACCGGGAGTTGATCGAGAAGACCGACTGGGCCAAGTACGGCCGCGGCAGGGACCCGCGCTGCGAGAACTGCATGGCGCACTGCGGGTACGAGCCGACGGCGGTGCTGGCCACCATGGGTTCGCTCAAGGAGTCGCTGCGTGCTGCCCGCGAGACGGTGGGCGGAAACCGGGGGCACTGAGGGTGGCCCAGCCCGGCGCGCGCTCACTGCACGCGCCGGGCGCGCCCCTGATCGCGCTACCCAGCACGACGGGAACGGTCCGAGGCCGGACCATGGCACCAAGACGACGAGCACCCTGAGGATGAGCCACTCATGACCGCGATCTCACTTGGTATTCCGTCCCTGCCGCTCAAGCCGCTTGCCACCCGCCGGCACTCCCGGCAGATCATGGTGGGCTCTGTTCCGGTCGGTGGTGACGCGCCGGTGTCGGTGCAGTCGATGACCACGACGGTGACGGCCGACATCAATGCGACGCTGCAGCAGATCGCGGAGCTGACGGCCTCGGGCTGCCAGATCGTGCGGGTGGCGGTGCCGACCCAGGACGACGCGGACGCGCTGCCGGTGATCGCCAAGAAGTCGGGCATCCCGGTGATCGCGGACATCCACTTCCAGCCGAAGTACGTGTTCGCGGCGATCGAGGCGGGTTGCGCGGCGGTGCGGGTGAACCCTGGCAATATCAAGCAGTTCGACGACAAGGTCGGCGAGATCGCCAAGGCCGCCAGGGACGCGGGTGTGCCGATCCGGATCGGTGTGAACGCGGGGTCGTTGGACAAGCGGCTGCTGGAGAAGTACGGGCGGGCGACGCCCGAGGCGCTGGTGGAGTCGGCGCTGTGGGAGTGCTCGTTGTTCGAGGAGCACGACTTCCGGGACATCAAGATCTCGGTGAAGCACAACGACCCGGTCGTGATGATCAATGCCTACCGGCAGCTCGCGGCGGCCTGCGACTATCCGCTGCACCTGGGCGTGACCGAGGCAGGGCCGGCGTTCCAGGGCACCATCAAGTCGGCGGTGGCGTTCGGCGCGCTGCTGGCGGAGGGTATCGGGGACACCATCCGGGTCTCGCTGTCGGCGCCGCCGGCCGAGGAGGTCAAGGTCGGCAACCAGATCCTGGAGTCGCTGAACCTGCGTCAGCGCGGTCTGGAGATCGTGTCGTGCCCGTCCTGCGGGCGGGCGCAGGTGGATGTCTACAAGCTGGCGGAGGAGGTCACCGCCGGGCTCGAGGGCATGGAGGTGCCGCTGCGGGTGGCGGTGATGGGCTGTGTCGTGAACGGTCCGGGTGAGGCCCGTGAGGCGGACCTCGGGGTGGCGTCGGGCAACGGCAAGGGGCAGATCTTCGTGAAGGGCGAGGTGATCAAGACGGTTCCGGAGTCGAAGATCGTCGAGACCCTGATCGAGGAGGCGCTCAAGCTCGCCGAGCAGATGCAGGCCGAGGGAGGTCCGACAGGCGCACCCGCGGTGATCGCGGCAGGCTGATCACAGGACGTTCCGTCAGTACCGCATCGACCCAAGAGAACGACCCAAGAGATCGACCAAGAGGTGGAGCCATGTCACTCCTGTCGTCCGTCCAGGGACCAGCCGACCTCAAGCGGCTGCCGGCCAACCGGCTGCCGCAGCTGGCCCAGGAGATCCGGGAGTTCCTGATCGAGTCGGTCACCCGGACCGGCGGCCATCTGGGACCCAACCTCGGGGTCGTCGAACTCACCATCGCGCTGCATCGAGTCTTCGACTCCCCGAACGACCGGATCCTGTGGGACACCGGGCATCAGACCTATGTGCACAAGCTGCTCACCGGCCGTCAGGACTTCAGCCGGCTGCGGTCCAGGGGCGGCCTGTCCGGCTACCCCTCGCGGGCCGAGTCCGAGCACGACGTGATCGAGAACTCGCACGCCTCCACGGTGCTCGGCTACGCCGACGGCATCGCCAAGGCCCACCAGATCCAGGGCCGCACCGACCGGCAGACCGTCGCGGTGATCGGCGACGGCGCGCTCACCGGCGGCCTGGCCTGGGAGGCGCTGAACAACATCGCGGAGGCCCAGGACCGTCCGCTGGTCATCGTGGTCAACGACAACGAGCGCTCCTACGCCAAGACCATCGGCGGTCTGGCCAACCACCTCGCCACGCTGCGCACCACCCAGGGCTACGAGCGCTTCCTGGCCTGGGGCAAGGAGGCGCTGCAGCGCACCCCGGTGGTCGGGCAGCCGATCTTCGAGGCGCTGCACGGCGCCAAGAAGGGGTTCAAGGACTCCTTCGCGCCGCAGGGCATGTTCGAGGACCTCGGGCTGAAGTACGTCGGCCCGATCGACGGCCACGACATCGCCGCCGTCGAGTCCGCGCTGCGCCGCGCGCGCGGCTTCGGCGGGCCGGTCATCGTGCACTGCCTGACCGTCAAGGGCCGCGGCTACCGGCCCGCCGAGCTGGACGAGGCGGACCGCTTCCACGCGGTCGGTGCGATGGACCCGTACACCTGCCTGCCGGTCTCGCCGGCCGGCGGCACCTCCTGGACGTCGGTCTTCGGCGACGAGCTGCTCGCGGTCGGCGGCTTGCGCCCGGACGTGGTGGCGATCACCGCCGCGATGCTCCAGCCGGTCGGTCTGGCGCCGTTCGCCAAGGCCTACCCAGCGCGGACCTTCGACGTCGGGATCGCCGAGCAGCACGCGGTGGCCAGCGCCGCGGGCCTGGCCACCGCCGGGCTGCACCCGGTGGTCGCGGTCTACGCGACCTTCCTCAACCGGGCCTTCGACCAGGTGCTGATGGACGTCGCGCTGCACCGGCTCGGCGTCACCTTCGTGCTCGACCGGGCCGGGGTGACCGGCAACGACGGCGCGTCCCACAACGGCATGTGGGACATGTCGATCCTGCAGGTCGTCCCGGGCCTGCGGCTGGCCGCGCCGCGTGACGCCGAGCAGTTGCGCGCCCAGCTGCGCGAGGCGCTGGAGGTGGCGGACGCGCCGACCGTGGTCCGCTTCCCCAAGGGCGAGGTCGGGCCGGTCGTCCCGGCCATCGAACAGGTCGGCGGCATCGACGTGCTGCAGCGCACCGTCGTTCCCGGCCGCAGCGGCCAGGACATCCTGCTGGTCTCGGTCGGCACCATGGCGGCGGCCTGCCTGGACGCTGCGGCGCTGCTCACCGCGGACGGCTTCGCCACCACCGTCGTCGACCCGCGCTGGGTCAAGCCGGTGGACCCCGAGCTGCCCAAGCTGGCCGCCGAGCACCGCCTGGTGGTCACCGTCGAGGACAACGGCCGGGCCGGCGGCGTCGGTGCGGCGATCGCCCAGGCGCTGCGCGACGCCGAGGTCGACACCCCGCTGCGCGACCTGGGGCTCGCCCAGGAGTTCCTCTCGCACGCCTCGCGCGGCGAGATCATGGAGGAGGCCGGCCTGACCGGGACGGGCATCGCCGCCGAGACGGCCGTCTTCGCCAAGCACCTGCTGCCTACCCGAGGAGTGAACGAGCCCCGTGCCAGCTGACCACCCGGCCGCCGGCCTCGACCTCGCCGCCCTGCTCTCCGAGCGCGGCGGCGAGCGCTACGAGCTGCACAGCCGCTACCTCAACCCGCAGCTCCCGCGGATGCTGCACACCATCGGCTTCGACAAGACGTACGACCGGGCGAGCGGCGCGTACTTCTACGACGACGAGGGCCACGAGTACCTCGACATGCTGGCCGGCTTCGGCATCTTCGCGCTGGGGCGCCACCACCCGGTGGTGCGCGACGCGATCCGGCAGGTGATGGAGCTCGACCTGCCCGACCTCACCCGCTTCGACTGCCCGCCGCTGCCCGGCCTGCTGGCCGAGCAGCTGATCGCGCGCACGCCCGGCCTGGACCGGGTCTTCTTCGGCAACAGCGGCACCGAGGCGGTCGAGACGGCGCTGAAGTTCGCCCGCTACGCGACCGGTCGGCGCCGGGTGCTCTACTGCGACCACGCCTTCCACGGCCTCACCGCCGGCTCGCTCTCGGTCAACGGCGAGAGCGGCTTCCGCAAGGGCTTCGACCCGCTGCTGCCGGACACCGCGATCCCGCTCGGCGATCTCGGCGCGCTCACCCGCGAGCTGCGCAAGGGGGACGTCGCCGCGCTGATCGTCGAGCCGATCCAGGGCAAGGGCGTGCAGGCGGCCCCGCCCGGCTGGCTGCGCGCGGCCCAGGCGCTGCTGCACGAGCACAAGGCGCTGCTGATCTGCGACGAGGTGCAGACCGGCATCGGCCGCACCGGCGCCTTCTTCGCCTACCAGGACGAGGAGGGCGTGCTGCCCGACCTGGTCTGCGCGGCCAAGGCGCTCTCCGGCGGCTATGTGCCGATCGGCGCCACGATCGGCAAGAGCTGGATCTTCGAGAAGGTCTACTCCTCGATGGACCGGGTGCTGGTGCACTCTGCCAGCTTCGGCTCCAACGCCCAGGCGATGGCCGCCGGGCTCGCCACGCTGCATGTCATGCGGGACGAGCAGGTGGTCGAGAACGCCCGCCGGGTCGGCGACCTGTTCCGCGCACGGTTGGCCGCGCTGGTCGACCGCTACGAGCTGCTGGCCGATGTCCGAGGCCGCGGACTGATGATCGGCATCGAGTTCGGCCGCCCCAAGTCGCTGAAGCTGCGCACCGGTTGGACGGCGCTGCAGGCCGCCCGCAAGGGGCTCTTCGCGCAGATGGTGGTGGTCCCGCTGCTCCAGCGCCACCGGATCCTGACCCAGGTCTCCGGTGACCAGCTCGAAGTGATCAAGCTGATCCCGCCGCTGATCATCACCGAGCGCGAGGTGGACCGCTTTGTCGAGGCCTTCACCGAGGTGATGGACGACGCGCACCGCGGCAGCGGCCTGATGTGGGACTTCGGGCGGACCCTGGTCAAGCAGGCCGTCGGCGGCCGCTGATCGGCCGGTCTGAGGCTCACAGTTCGACCTGGCGGCGCCGGATCACCACCCAGAGGTCGATGGCGGCCACCACGGTGAGGACGAAGCAGACGATCGCGAAGCCGACCAGGGTGCCCCGGCTGGGCACGCTGGTCGGCTTCGCCATGGCCGCGAAGACCGCGAAGGCGGCGGTGATCAACGCGAAGAACGGGGTGAAGATCACCGAGAGCAGAAAGCGCAGTTTCAGGTCGCTGCGCGCGAAACGCGGCTCGGTGCCGCTGCGCCAGCGGCGGGGTGTGGTCGCTCGCATGCCCGTCCACCTCCCTCGGGCCGGCTGAGGGGACGAATCCAGGCTACGCCGGGCGCTACCCTCGGGGGAACGGCCCCGCAAGGGGAGCAGGCAGCCCCTCGGTGGGGGGCGCACAGAAGTGAGGACCGGCGTGAGCATCGCGGTGTGCACCATCTGCACCGGCACCGGACGACTGGCCGGTCTGCAGTGCCGGACCTGCAAGGGCACCGGCACCACCGAACGCGACGGTGGAGGGAACTGCTTCCTCTGCAAGGGCACCGGGACCTACACCCGCTACCGGGTGTCGGCGGACGGCAGCAAGCAGGCGTACCGCGAGGAGCCCTGCCGGACCTGCGACGGCACCGGTTCGATGGCCGGCCACGGCAACGACGGCTGACCGACCGCTGACCGGGGGCGGTCCGGCTGCTGGGACACCCTTTCTGATGCGGCATCAAGACGCTACGGTGGACGTACTCTTCGTACCCGATGCGAGGTCGTCATGGTCGCCACCGTCACCTACTCCCGGTACTGCGCACACTGCGGCGCCCCGGTCTCCGAGGGGCCGGAGGGCGGGTACGTCTGCGGTGCCTGCTTCCACGTGGTGGAGCCGGTCGGCGCGGACGAGGCGCGCAAGGCCCGCCGGGCCGAGCGCGCCGCGATGGTCGCCGAGGCAGCCCGGCTGCGCGCGCTCGCACAGTCGTAGGCCCGGCCGTCCGGCGCTGGTGCGCGGACGACCGGGCCTTGGTGCGCCCGCGCTCTAGTCGAGCGGTCCGCCGGCGACGTAGATGACCTGGCCGGAGACGAAGCCCGCACCCTCGCTGGTGAGGAACGAGATGGTGTGGGCGATGTCCTCGGGGTAGCCGACCCGGTTGACCGGGATCTGGGTGGCCGCGGCCTGCTTGAAGGCCTCGAACTCCATGCCGACCCGGGCCGCGGTGGCGGCGGTCATGTCGGTGGCGATGAAGCCGGGGGCGACCGCGTTGGCGGTGATGCCGAACTTGCCCAGCTCGATGGCCAGCGTCTTGGTGAAGCCCTGCAGCCCGGCCTTGGCGGCCGAGTAGTTGGCCTGGCCGCGGTTGCCCTGGGCGGAGGACGACGAGAGGTTGACGATCCGGCCGAAGCCCGCGTCCACCATGTGCTTCTGCACCGCACGCGTCATCAGGAAGGCGCCGCGCAGGTGCACGTTCATGACGAGGTCCCAGTCGGCCTCGGACATCTTGAACAGCAGGTTGTCGCGGAGCACGCCGGCGTTGTTCACCAGGACGACCGGGGCGCCGAGTTCGGCGGCGATCCGGTCGACGGCCGCCTGCACCTGGGCGGCGTCCGAGACGTCCGCGCCGACCGCGAGCGCCCGGCCGCCGGCCGCGACGATCCGGTCGACGGTGTCCTTGCCCGCCGACTCCTCCAGGTCGACCACCGCGACGGCGTACCCGTCGGCGGCCAGCCGCAGGGCCGTCGCGGCGCCGATGCCGCGGGCCGCGCCGGTGACGACGGCGACCCTGGGAGTGCTGCTCTGCTCGGTCTCGGTCATGGGAATCACTGTCCCTCTCGCTTGTGAACAGGGGTTAGGAGAGCGCTGCCCGGTCACCCTACCGGCGGGTAGGATGGACGGCCAGAGTAGGCCTGCCGCAGCCGGCAGGGTTCGTACACCCGAGTTCTCAGGGTTCGTACAGGCGGGTGTCGGGGTCTCAGGCACGGGACGAAATACCACAAGTCGCCCGAACATCCGTCTACTATCCGCCCCTGCCTGCCGCAACACAGCAAGCGTTTGTATAGTGTGCGCCAGCAGCCGTCGGCTGCACGGCGGAGCTCCCCTCGATTCGGGTCGAAACCACTGCGGTTGGTGACGATCTGCCACCGGGGGAGACCAGCACGCCGCTACTGCCCCGCCCGGGTGTCCCACAGCACGCCGGGTGTGACATCAGGACGGATTCATGGTGCTGGGGGAGATCCCGACGACCCGTGTACCCGGACGACTTCAGCAGTCGCCCGGACACCTCATCCGCGTGGCCCAGCAGGTGCACACCCGGCTGTGGTCCGAACACGTGGGGGCCGAACTGACGGCTCCTCAGTTCGCTGTCCTGCTCACGCTCGCGCTCGAACCAGGCGCCGACCAGCGCACGGTGGGGGAGCGGGCGTCGCTGGACAAAGCGACGATGGCCGAGATGGTCGCTCGGCTGGTGCGGCGCGGTCTGGTGCTGCGCCGCCGCGACCCGGCTGACGGCCGGCGCAAGCTGCTCGCGCTCTCGCAGAACGGCGCACAGGCGGTCCGTGAGGCCACCGGCGGCGTGGTGCGCGTGCAGCGGACCCTCTTCGAGCCGCTGGCACCCGAGGAGCAGCTCGAACTCGTCCGGGTGCTGGCCAAGATAGCCAGGCTGGAGCCGGCCGCGGTGGCCGCGCTCAGCGACGCCCGGCCGCTGCTGGACGCCCAGCGGGCGGTCGGCTACCTGATCAGGGTCGGCCAGCAGGTGCACACCAAGCTCTGGTCCGAGCATGTCGGGGCCGACCTGACAGCGCCCCAGTACGCCGTGCTGGACGCGCTGGAGACCGAGCCGGGCGCCGACCAGCGCACGGTGGGCGAGCTGGCGTCGCTGGACAAGGCGACGATGGCCGAGATGGTCAGCCGGCTGGTGCGGCGCGGCCTGGTGCTGCGCCGTCGTGACCCCTCGGACGGGCGGCGCAACCTGCTCTCGCTCTCGCCGACCGGTCAGGAGCTGCTGCACAGCTCCTCCGCCGCGGTGGCGCAGGTGCAGCGTCAGCTGCTCTCGCCGCTGGAGGAGGTCGATCACGAGAAGGCGCTGGTGCTGCTCGCGAAGGCGGCCCGGCTGTCGCCGGAGGCGTAACGATTCGCCACCTTTTTGGTGGAGATATTGAGGGGGTCCCCACCGGGTGGTGGGGACCCCCTCAGCTGTGACCGGAGGTCAGTTCCAGTCGAAGCCCTGCGGGTCCGGGCCGATCCGCTCGCCGGTCTCGACGGCGGCCAGGGCTGCCAGGTCGGTCGAGTCCAGCACGAAGCCGGTCACGTCCAGGTTCTCCTTGATCCGCGAGGGGGTCACGGACTTCGGGATGGCGATCACGCCGCTCTGCAGGTGCCAGCGGAGCACCACCTGGGCCACCGAGCGGCCGTGCTTCTCGGCGATGGCGGTCAGCGCCGGGTGGGTCAGCAGGTCCTTGCCCTGGCCCAGCGGGCTCCATGCCTCGGTGGCGATGCCGTGCTCGGCGTGGAAGGCGCGCAGCTCGTGCTGCGGGAAGAACGGGTGCAGCTCGACCTGGTTCAGCGCCGGGACCACCGAGCTGGTGTCGAAGAGCCGGGTCAGCTGCTCCTGGCCGAAGTTGGAGACGCCGATCGCCTTGACCCGGCCGTCGGCCAGCAGCTGCTCGAAGGCATGCCAGACGTTGGCGTAGCTGCCGTGCATCGGGCGCGGCCAGTGGATCAGGTAGAGGTCCACGTACTCCAGGCCCAGCTTGCCGAGGGAGTCGTCGAAGGCGCGCAGTACGGCGTCGCGGCCGGCCTCGCCGGACCAGTCGGCCTTGCCGCTGTTCCACAGCTTGGTGGTGATGAAGAGTTCCTCGCGGGCCACGCCGGCCTGCTGGATGCCCGCGCCGGTGCCGACCTCGTTCTCGTACACCGCGGCGGTGTCGATGCTGCGGTAGCCGGTCTCGATGGCGGTGCGGACGGCGAGGGTCGCCGCGTCGTCCGGGACCTGCCAGACGCCGAAGCCGAGCTGCGGGATCCGTACGCCGTTGTTCAGGGTGACGGTGGGAATGGTGCTCACGAGAAGGAGTGCCCCTCTGATGTTGTCGAGTGTTTCCGGAAGGTGAACCTCCGCTGTGCCGGGAGTGTTCCCAGTTGCGCGGGTAAGACCGACCACTAGGTGTCACTCGTGCGGGGGAGCTGATTGCCCTGTCCGGCCCAGCGCGGCGCGTACCGCCGAAGCGGTGGGCGGGCCCGGCCCGCAGACTTCCCCTGTGACCAAGAACCGGGACAGCTCATCCTTCGCGGGCCAGAAGAAGAACAGCGAGATCGGGGGCATCCCCACGCGGGTCATCACCGGTGTGGTGATCGCGGCGCTGGTGCTCTGGTTCCTGCTCGCCAACCTGAACAGCGTGAAGATCCAGTTCTGGCTCTTCACGGTCACCACGCCGTTGTGGATCGCGCTGGCCGGCACGCTGCTGGTCGGCGGGGTGGTCGGCTATCTGCTCAAGGGACGGCGCATCAACGGCTAGCAGGCGTCGGGCAGGGGTCGGGCAGGGGTTGGCAGGGCGGCCGGGTTGCTGGGACTCTGATGATCGGTTGAGCCGATGGTGTGTCCCGTCAGCCAAAGTTCTGCTTATGATTCAGCGATGTTGGACACCCGGCACATCCGGACCTTCCACGAAGTGGTGAACACCGGCTCGTACACCGGCGCGGCCCGGGTGCTCGGCTACACGCAGCCGGCCGTCACTCAGCAGATCAAGGCGCTGGAGCGGGACGTCGGGGTGCCGCTCTTCGCGCGGGCCGGGCGGCGGATGCGGCTGACCGAGGCCGGCGAGACGCTCGCCCGGCACGCCGAGGTGATCCTCGGCAATCTGGGGGCCGCACAGCAGCAGTTACGGGCGCTGTCCCGGCTGCGGGCGGGTCAGGTCCGGGTCTGCGCCTTCCCCAGCGCCAATGCCACGCTGATCCCCGACGCGATGGCCCGGCTGCTGACCCAGCACCCCGGCGTCCGGGTCGAACTCCTGGAGGCGGAGCCGCCGGAGTCGCTGAACCGCCTGCTGGCCGGCGAGTGCGACATCGCGCTCGCCTTCCGCTACCCCGGGATGCGGGCCGAGGTGCCGCCCGAGCTGGTCGAGATCCCGCTGATGGAGGACCTGCTGACGGTGCTGCTGCCGGTCGGCCACCAGCTGGCCCGCCGGCACGCGGTGCGGCTGACCGAGCTCACCGGTGCCCGGTGGATCGCGGGCTGTCCGCGCTGTCGGGCCAACTTCCTGCACGTCTGCGCGGAGGAGGGCTTCCAGCCGGACATCGTCTTCACCACCGATGACAACCTGGCCATCCAGAGCCTGGTGGCGGCCGGGGTCGGCCTGGCGGTGGTCCCCTCGCTGGTGCTCTCCTTCCTCTGCCACGCCAAGGTCACCGGGCGGGCGCTGGAGCCGCATGTGCGGCGCCAGGTCTCGGCGTACGTGCTGCGCGAGCACCTGCCGCTGCCGGCCACCGAGCTGGTGCTGAACGAGCTGCGGGCGGTCGCCGGTGCGCGGTTGGGCTGCTGACGCTCCATCAGGTGTCCATAAGCGGGCCTAGGGGGAGGCGAAGAATCCCTCCTTGGACGGATCGGCTTGGTCGGCCGCAGGCTGGTCGGTATGACCGTGCAGACTGTTTCCGCCCGCACCACGGTGCTGACCGACGCGCTTGTCTCCGAGATCCGGGAGGTCGTGGCCCACGGGCTCGACCCCGAGCTGACCGCCCACCTGGTCGGCGAGCGGCTTCGGCCCTACCTCGGCAGAGCCGAGCTGCTGACCGAGCAGCAGGTCGAGGGCGACCCCGACAGCTACCGGCAGCACGTGCTGCACGCCGAGCCGGACGGGAGCTTCTCGGTGGTCGCGCTGGTCTGGCTGCCCGGGCAGCGCACCTCGATCCATGACCATGTCTCCTGGTGCGTCGCCGGGGTCCACCAGGGGCGGGAGACCGAGCGCCGCTACCGGCTGGTGCCGGATGGCTCGGCCGCACGGCTGACCGCGACCGAGGACGTGGACAACCCGCAGGGTTCGGTCTGCGGGTTCGCGCCGCCCGGGGACATCCACCGGGTGCAGAACGGGTGCAGCTCGACGGCGATCTCGATCCATGTGTACGGGGCGGACGTGGTGCGGCTGGGCACCAGCATCCGGCGGGTGTACCGGCTGCCGGACGGCGCTCTCGACTAGGACGGGCGTGCCCTGGCTAGGAGAACGGGTCCCACGCGGGCGCGGGCGGCATCGGCCGCTCCGCGCCCGTCGTCGTGTCCGGCTGGGGGGCGAAGGGGTCGAAGTCCGGGGGCGGGATGTTGACCGGGGTGCCCTTGCTGCGGGGCTGCTCGGGTGCGGGTGCCGGGGCCACTGCGGGTGCGGACGCCGGCGGCTGGGCGTCGGTGGTGCGGGTGACGGTGCCGAAGGGGTCCAGGGGCTGATCCGCCGTCACCGTGCCGAACGGGTCGAGCGGTTGCCGGGCCGGGGCGGGCTCGGGGATGGGTGCGGGCGCAGGAGCGGGCGCGGCTGCGGGGGGAAGGACCGGCGGGGCCGGTACCGCCGTCTTGAGGGCCGGCCCCACCCCGTCCCAGCCGATCTCGATGCTCTGCAGCAGCTGCGCGAAGACCTCGGTGTACAGCGCCCAGTCCTCGCCCTGCGCGGTTCCCAGCTGCACGGTCAGCACCGACTCGCCGTCCGGCAGCGGCAGGAAGGCCTGCACCACGGACGTCACCAGCCAGCGCCGCGCGCCGTCCTGGGCGAGCACGCCGGGCACCGCCGCCGTCCGCCCCTGGACCAGGACCGCGGCCGGTCCCGACGGCAGGATCACCGTCCAGACCTCGGCCTGCGGACGGGAGTTGGCGAGCTCGCCGGCCAACTCGGCGATCGTGCCGGGGGCGTGGTGGAGTGCGACCACGAGCGAGGCGTTGCTCGGCCGGCCCTCGATCCGCACCGCCGCGACGCCCGCGTAGAGCACCCCGGCCGCTTCGGCCGGATCGGCCAGCGTGGCGCCGACCACGGCCCAGTCCCGCCGTGCGGTGCTGTCGGCGCCGGCGAACAGCTCGTCGGCGACCTCGGCGAGCTGCTCGGCCAGCGCCGCGCCGTCGCCGCGCGCGGTGAGCGCGTGGAAGGCCGGCGGGACGGCCAGCCGGACCTGCACCCCCTGGCCGGTGGGCAGTTCGGCGGGCGTCAGGGTCTGCCGGCCGGCGGCGAGGCGGGCCAGCGGGGCGGCGAACTCGGGGCGCAGCGGGGCACCCGAGGGCTCGGCGCTGACGGGGAGCTGGAAGGCGGCGGCGTCCGGCGGGCCGACCACGCCGCGGACGGGCGCGTGGCCGTAGCGGGCGAGCAGTCGTTCGACGGTCGTCGCCGTGGTCGGGGCAGCGGGCCTGGCCGAGCCGCCGGAGACCAGGGTGCCGAGGCCGCGCACCGCGAGCCGGCCGGGCCCGGAGAGGGTCAGCCAGTGGTCGAAGAGCGCGGGGGCGCGGTCGGCGTCCGAGGGCTCGCGGAAGCCGGTGAGCGCGGCGAGCGGCTGACGGGTGGCGCCCGGGCCGAGCAGGGCGTCCGCCAGCGCGTCCACGCTCGCCGAGATCCGCTCGGCGGCGGCCGCTGCCGCCGTACCGCCGTCGGCGTAGCCGTCCTGCGTCATGGTCCGGAGCCCCCCGTTCTGCCGTGCTCGACTGTGCTGCGGCGTTCCCCCGCCGGTGACTTTTCTATCAGACGGGCTCGGGCTCGCCGCCCAGCACCAGCAGGCCGACGGCTTCGGCCAGTCCGGGGGCCGCCAGCAGCCCGGCCATCCCCTGCACCAGCTTGCCGGTGGGGCTGCCCGCGCGTTCGGCGGCGAGGAAGCCGACCAGGGCCTGCGCCAGCTCCGGCTCTCGCGAGGCCGTCACCACCAGGGCCGCCACGAAGTCCTGGACGAGCCGCAGTTGGAGCTCCTCGCGGGGTTGGCGCCGCCGGTCGGCCAGCCACTCCAGCGCGCTGATCTCGGCGTTGGCGATCCACACCCGTACGGTCAGCCGCAGGGCCGTGCTGGGCCGCTCCAGGGCCAGGTGGGAGAGGATCTGGTCGTGCGCGGCTCGCCGGACCTCGTCGATCACGGCGTTGGTGCCCGGGCTGGCGGCCACCGAGCCGCCGCGCAGCAGGGCCTCGAAGCCGGGGCCGTGGCTCTCCACGAAGTCCAGGTAGCGGCCCATCACCCGGTGCAGCCGCTCGGAGAGCGGACCGGCGGGGGGCTCCTCGAAGCGGCCGGCCAGCTCCTGGCCGGCCCGCCGCAGCGACTCCTCGTAGATCGCCTGCTTGCCCGGGAAGTAGTGGTAGACCAGCGGGCGGGAGGCGCCGGCCGCGGCGGCGATGTCGTCGATCGACACCTCCTCCGGCGGCCGGGAGCTGAACAGCTCCAGCGCGACGGCGATCAGCTGCTCGCGCCGCTCGTCCACGCTCAACCTGCGCCGTTGCGGGGTCCGGGGGGCCGTAGCGGGCGTACGGGGAGCCGTTGCGGGCGTACGGGAAGCCATAGCTGCACACCTTAGACGGCTGGGGCGACGGTCAGAGATGACGAAAGTCTGACGGTAACCCCCCAGGGGTGTCCGGTGGGGTCCGAGCGTGGCCAGAATGGGCCTGTGAACGAGACTCCGCCCAGCAGAGGCACCCCGGTCGGTCGGCGGCTCGTGCTGGGCATGCTCGGCCTGGGCGCGGCCGGGGTCGTGGCCGGGCCCGTCCTGCAGCGGGCGGTGGGCTCGGTGCTGTCCGCGGTCTCCCGGCAGGACCCGACGGGCCTGACCGCCCTGCTGCCCGACTCGGGCGGCTTCCAGTACTACTCGGTCACCGGTGCCGTCCCCGCGCCCAAGGACTACCAGCTGACCGTCGGCGGCCTGGTCGACAAACCCGGCAGCTACGCGCTGGCCGACCTGCAGGCGCTGCCGCAGCACCGGATCGTGCACGATGTGCAGTGCGTGACCGGCTGGCGGGTGCCCGGCACGCCCTTCGAGGGTGTCCGGCTGGCCGATCTGCTGGACGCGGCGGGCGTGCGCCCGGGGGCCACCGCGGTGAAGTTCAGCTGCTTCGACGGCGAGTACACCGAGAGCCTCACGCTGGACCAGGCCCGCCGGGACGACGTGCTGGTCGCGCTGAAGATGCAGGACAAGCCGGTCACCCACGACCACGGCGGCCCGGTGCGGCTGTATGTCGCGCCGATGTACTTCTACAAGTCGGCCAAGTGGCTCTCGGGTATCACCGTGACCTCAAGCGTCGAGCCCGGCTACTGGGAGAACTACGGCTATGACGTCGACGCCTGGGTGGGCAAGTCGAACGGACGCGACGATGCCCCGACCAGCTGAGCCGCCGAGCGGTCCGGACGGCCGGCTGCCGCGCTTCACACCGGCCGAGCGCTGGGCGCACCGGGTCACCGCCACGCTGATGATGACCTGCGTGATCACCGCGGCCTTCCTCTACCTGCCGCAGCTCGCGGTGCTGGTGGGGCGGCGCCGGCTGCTGGTCGTGGTGCACGAGTGGGCCGGGCTGATGCTGCCGGTGCCGGTGCTGGTCGGCCTCGCCTCGCGGGCACTGCGCCGCGATCTGGGGCGGCTCAACCGTTTCGCGCCGTACGACGCGGACTGGCTGCGGGCCGCCCTGCGCCGGCGCTACCGGCGCCGGGCGGGCAAGTTCAACGCCGGGCAGAAGCTCTTCGCGGGCTGGATCGCGGGGGCCACCCTGGTGATGCTGGGGACCGGGCTGCTGATGTGGTTCACCCATCTGTCCTCGCTGACCTGGCGGGTCGGGGCGAGCTTCGTCCACGACTGGCTGGCGCTGGCGGTCGGCGTGGTGGTCGCCGGGCACATCTGGATGGCGGCCAGGGATCCCCAGGCGCGGCTGGGGATGCGCACGGGGAGCGTGGATCCGCTCTGGGCGCGGGCCGAGCACCCGGACTGGGATCCCTACGAGGAGGGCGGGGGCGCGTAGTCCCAGGACGAGCCCGCCGGGCGCTCGAGGTAGCGGCGGTAGGCCTCGCGTCCGTCGGGGACGACGTCCCAGACGTGCAGGCGCTCGGCGACCTCGTCGTCGGTGAGCCAGTCGTACCAGTCGATCTCCGAGACCTGCGGCGAGACCGGGCCGGTCCAGCGGGCCTGGTGGACATCGCAGAACCAGGAATAGGACCCCTGTTCGAAGAGGAACTTGAAAAGGGGCTCCAGGCGTACGCCGGTGACCCCGAGTTCCTCCTCGGCCTCCCGGATCGCCGCCTCCGTGTAGGTCTCACCGGCGCCCACCACGCCCCCGACGAAGACGTCGTACGCCCCCGGCGCGAAGAGCTTGTCGGGCGACCGCCGGTGGACGAAAATCCGGCCCTCGGCGTTTCGGACCAGCACCATCACGCAGCGATGGGTCAGCCCTTGGCGGTAGACCTCACCGCGGGTGGCCGTGCCGATGACCTCGTCCTGCTGGTCGACGATGTTCAGCAGTTCATCCGAAGGATCGCTCATGATGATCAGACTAAGGTTCGAGGGGCGGGTGGGTATGGAAATGAACCGAGTCGAGGCGGCGCGCTGTGGTGGAGATCTGGGGCGAGACGGCCGAGGGGTACGAGCCCGTTCGGGAGGCGTTCGCCCGCAACTTCCGCGACTACGGTGAGCTCGGCGCCGCCTTCGCCCTGTATGTGCGCGGGCGCAAGGTGGTTGACGTATGGGGCGGCGACGCGCGTCCCGAGGTGGGCGGGCGCCCGGCTCCGGCGGTCGCCTGGACGGCCGACACCGCGCAGCTGCTGCGCTCGGTCACCAAGGGGCTGACGGCGGCCAGTGCCCTGCTGCTGGCCCAGCGCGGGCAACTCGACCTGGACGCGCCGGTGGCCGCGTACTGGCCGGAGTTCAAGGCGGCCGGCAAGGAGCGGGTGCCGGTGCGCTGGCTGCTCTCGCACCGGGCCGGGCTGCCCGCGCTGGACGTCCCGCTGCGGGTGGAGGACGTGCTGGCCTGGGAGCCGGCCGTCGCGGCGGTGGCGGCGCAGGCGCCGGCCTGGGAGCCGGGCAGCGCGCACGGCTACCACCCTTACACCTTCGGCTGGTTGGTCGGCGAGGTGGTCCGCCGGGTGAGCGGACGCACCGTCGGCCGGTACTTCGCGGAGGAGATCGCCCGGCCGCTCGGCCTGGATCTGTGGATCGGGCTGCCGGCCGAGGCCGCGCCGCGGGTCGGGAAGCTGGTGGACCTGCCGATGCCGCCGGCCGCCGTCCAGGCCGGTCCGAGCGGGCTGCGGCTGCGGCCCAAGCAGTCGGTGGTCGACGCCTACCAGAACCCGGCCACGCTCACCGCGCGCGCCTTCGCCGTCGTGCGCCCGACCCTGGACCTGAACGACCCGGCGGCCCAGGCGGCCGAGATCCCGGGCGCGAACGGCATCGGCACGGCCCGTTCGGTGGCCCGCTTCTACGCCGCGCTGATCGGCGCCGCCGACCGGCACGGGCGCCCCGGCGAGGTGCTGCCGGCGCTCTTCGACGGGCCGACGCTGGCCGAGGCGGGCGGGCCGGCCTCGGACGGGCCGGACCGCGTGCTGATCGTCAACTCCCGGTTCGGGCACGGTTTCTTCCGGCACGGGCCGACCTCGCCGATGTCCTCGCCGGCCGCCTTCGGCCACCCGGGGCGGGGTGGCTCGCTGGGCTTCGCGGACCCGTCGCTCGGCATCGGCTTCGGCTATGTGACCAACGGGATGCAGCCGGGGGTGACCGGCGACATCCGCTCGCGCAGCCTGATCGCGGCGGTCCGGGGCTGCCTGCCGCCGAGCTGACGCGTGGGCCCCGGCACCAGCGTGCCGGGGCCCACGTCAGGGTCAGCGCGGGCCGAGCGCGGCCGCCTCCTCGTCGGTCAGCAGCCGTGAGCGGGTCAGGAAGCGCTTGCCGGTCGGCGACTCCACCGAGAAGCCGCTGCCCCGCCCCGGCACCACGTCGATGGTCAGGTGGGTGTGCGACCAGTAGGCGAACTGGTCGCGCCCCATCCAGACCTGGACCGGCGCCAGTCCCCGCACCGCCAGCTCACCCACCAGCACGTCGCTGTCCGAGGTCAGGAACTCCCCGGCGGGGTAGCACATCGGCGCCGACCCGTCGCAGCAGCCGCCGGACTGGTGGAACATCAGCGGGCCGTGCTCGGCGGTCAGCTCCCGCAGCAGCTCGGCGGCGGCCTCGGTCACCGCCACCTGGGAGACCGGCGTCGGCGGCGTCATCAGAAGAAGCCCTGCGCCTTGGTCGAGTAGCTGACCAGCAGGTTCTTGGTCTGCTGGTAGTGCTGCAGGGCCATCTGGTGGGTCTCCCGGCCGAAGCCGGAGTTCTTGTAGCCGCCAAAGGCTGCATGCGCAGGGTAGGCGTGGTAGCAGTTGGTCCACACCCGGCCGGCCTGGATGGCCCGGCCGGCCCGGTAGGCGTTGGAGCCGTCCCGGCTCCAGACCCCGGCGCCCAGCCCGTAGAGCGTGTCGTTGGCGATCGCGATGCCGTCCGCGAAGTCCTCGAAGCGGGTCACCGCGAGCACCGGCCCGAAGATCTCCTCCTGGAAGATCCGCATGCTGTTGTCGCCCTCGAAGACGGTGGGCGCGACGTAGTAGCCGCCCGAGAGGTCGCCGCCGAGGTCGACCCGCTCGCCGCCGGCCAGCACCTTGGCGCCCTCGGCCTGGCCGATCTCGATGTAGGAGAGGATCTTCTCCAGCTGGTCGTTGCTGGCCTGGGCGCCGACCATGGTGTCGGTGTCCAGCGGGTTGCCCTGGCGCATCGCCCGGACCCGGTCCAGGCCGTCGGCGAGCAGGCGGTCGTAGATCGGGGCCTGGATCAGCGCCCGGCTGGGACAGGTGCAGACCTCGCCCTGGTTGAGGGCGAACATCGCGAAGCCCTCCAGCGCCTTGTCGTAGAAGTCGTCCCGCTCGGCGGCGACGTCCGCGAAGAAGAGGTTGGGGCTCTTGCCGCCCAGCTCCAGGGTGACCGGGATCAGGTTGCCGCTGGCGTACTGCATGATCAGCCGGCCGGTGGTGGTCTCGCCGGTGAAGGAGATCTTGCGGATCCGGCTGCTGGAGGCCAGCGGCTTGCCGGCCTCGACGCCGAAGCCGTTGACCACGTTGACGACGCCCGGCGGCAGCAGGTCGGCGATCAGCTCCATCAGGACCATGATCGAGGCCGGGGTCTGCTCGGCGGGCTTGAGCACCACGGCGTTGCCGGCCGCCAGGGCCGGCGAGAGCTTCCAGATCGCCATCAGCAGCGGGAAGTTCCACGGGATGATCTGGCCGACCACGCCCAGCGGCTCGTGGAAGTGGTAGGCGACGGTGTCCTCGTCGATCTGCGAGAGGCCGCCCTCCTGGGCCCGGATCGCACCCGCGTAGTAGCGCAGGTGGTCGATGGCGAGCGGGAGGTCGGCGGCCAGCGTCTCGCGCACCGGCTTGCCGTTCTCCCAGCTCTCCGCGACGGCGAGCAGTTCGAGGTTGGCCTCGATCCGGTCGGCTATCCGGCTCAGCACCAGGGCGCGTGCGGCCGGGGCGGTCTGCCCCCACTCGGGCGCGGCCGCGTGCGCGGCGTCCAGGGCCAGCTCGATGTCCTCGGCGGTTCCGCGAGCCACCTCGCAGAACACCTGGCCGGTGACCGGGGTGGGGTTCTCGAAGTACTGGCCGCGGACCGGGGGGACCCAGGCCCCGCCGATCCAGTTCTCGTAGCGGGACTTGTAGGTCGTGGGGGGCTGAAAGATCGTCAAGTCTCTTCTCCCATATGCCTTGCGGGTGGGCCGGGTGGCGCGCGTTCGACACCCTAGCCGCGCTCGGCGCGATCGGCTACGGTACGTGGAGGGATGGTCACGCTGCCCGGTAACGGCCGGTGCTGCCCTCCCAGTCGAGGTAGCCGGTCAGCCAGGCGGTCAGTCCGTCGGCGTAGCGCTGGGCTGTTCGGCGCTCGTCCGGCCCGAGCTCCAGATCCCGGTAGGTGCGGGGTAGTTCGTCGACGATCCGGGTGTAGCGCTGGGCCATCACCTGGGCCTCGGCGAGCACTGCCGCGCCGGCCTCCGGCAGCGAGCAGCCGCGCTCGCGTTGGACGATCATCACCAGGTTGTTGACGTCGCCGCGCAGCGCCTCCTGCGGGAACGAGCGTACGTCGTTGGTCAGCGAGGGGATGTCGGCGGCGAGTTGGCGCAGCTGTCTGAGCTGCGGGCAGTGGAAGGCGGCGGGGGTCACCTCGAAGCGGCCGACCCGCTCCACCATGTCGAGCACCGTCTCCATCGCGGCGGTTCCCCGACGCAGGATCAGATAGCCGTCACGGTCCGGTGGTTGGCCGCCGAGTCGACCGGCCGCCTCGGCCGGGTGGCTGGCGAAGTACCACTCCCAGTTGTAGGTGGCACGGGCTCGCCAGCGGTCCGACATGCCTTCGGTGATCCGCCGCCAGAGGTTCTCGAAGGCCTCCGTGCAGGGCGATCGGCGGGGCGTGGGGCGGCGCCCGTGCAGCACGCCGGTCAGTTCGTCGCAGATGGCGGCCACCTCGCCGGGGCGGCGTCCGAGGGGCCCGTCGAACTGGTCGTCGAAGAGGAAGTAGAACCCCATCAGATCGGTGACGAGGGAGAGTTCCTCGGGCGCGCAGTCGGGGTAGCTGAGAGAGGCCAGACCGGGCACGTCCCAACGGGCGTACCCCGCGCGGTCGAGCCGGCTGCCGAGCATCGCGTACGTGGCGAGCCAGTGCGCGTGCCGGGTCTCGGCATTGTCCCGATGCGGGCTTAGCCGCGGCGGGGACGGCAGCTGAAGTGTGATGGCATCGGACATCGGACTCCCGGGGAGGAGAGGGCCGGCTGGGTGGGTGGTGCCGTTGACGCTGTGTGCTGTGACAGGATCCACTGAGCCCTGGTGGGGCGGCGGAGGTTCTGGTCACACCATCAGATGGCATGACTGTCGCAGCAATTGCCCCCGTCACATGAGCTTGAACCCTGATGAACGCCCCGGCCTGCGCGAATGGGGAACACGGCGGCCGCCGCAGCGCTACTCTCGCTCCAGGATCGCGGAGCGGTGAGGCGGAGGGACCGACAGTGACCGAACAGGGGCACGAGCGGGTGGTACGCGACGAGCAGCCGGAGGGCGCCGAGTCGGCCCTACCGCGGTTGTACGAGCGTGACCACGCCATCCGGGCGGCGAAGCTCGCCATCGACACACTGTGCCTGGACTTCGCGGCCGGCGGCATCCAAATCGGCACACTGCTGCTCTACAGCGCCCAGGCCGGCCTGGGGAAGACCGCGATGCTCCAGCAGGTGCGCAGGCTGGCCCTGCTGCGCGGCGACTGCACGGTGATGAACGCCCGCGGTGGCGAGCGGCGCAGCAAGGAGCCGTTCTCCGTGGTGCGCCAACTGCTCCAACCCGCACTGCTGCGGCTGTCGTCCGAGCAGCAGCGCGAGGTGTTCGGCATCTGGTACGAGACGGCCGGCCCGGCCGTCGGCCTGGTCAAGGGAACCGGCGAGCTGGACCCGCAGAGCGTGCTGGCCGGCCTGGACTACGTGGTGACCCAACTCGCCCAGCTCAAGGCGCCGCTGGTCATGATCGTGGACGACCTGCAGTGGGCCGACGAGGAGTCGCGGGGCTGGCTGGAGGGCTTCGCCCTGCGCGCGCCGGAGCTGCCCGTGCTGCTGGCGATCGCCTGGCGCTCGGACGAACTGCCCGAGCAGGCGCATGAGTTCCGCGCGCTGGTGGCCGCCAACTCGCACCGCCACGTGGAGTTCCAGGGCCTCCAGCCGCAGGCCATCGAGAAGTTGGTCCGGGCGGCCTACCCGGACACCGCGGAGGACTACTTCTGCCGGCAGGTCTGGGCCGTCACCGCGGGCAGCCCCTACCTCACCCAAGCGCTGCTGGCCAAGGTCCGCGAGCGCGGCATCGAGCCGGTCGAGGAGTCCGTCGCGCTGCTGCACGACCTGGCCGCCGAGGCCAAGGGCATGACCCGCGAACTCTGGCTCGCCAAACTCGGCGTGAGCACCCTGACCTTCGCGCACGCGGCCTCGATCCTCGGCACCCAGATCCTGCCGGGCGTGGCGGCCCGGATCGCGGGCCAGTCCCCGACGATCGCCGCCGAGGCGATCTCCGAGCTGCGCAAGCAGCAGGTGCTGAGCGGCCCCGCCGAGGGACCGCTGGAGTTCGTCCACCCGCTGGTCGCCACCTCGATCTACAAGTCGATCCGGTCGGGGACGCGCAGGGCGATGCACGGCAAGGCGGCGGTCGAGGTGGAGAACGCCGGCCGGCCGCTGACCGAAGCCTCCCGCCACCTGCTGGAGACCCATCCGGAGGGCGACCCGGAGGTCGTCGTCAAGCTGCGCCGGGCGGCCAAGGAGCACCTCGCCGTCGGCGCCCCGGTCGCCGCCAAGCGCTGCCTGGAACGCGCCCTGGAGGAGCCGCCGGAGGACGAGGACAAGGCCGAGGTCATCTACGAGCTGGGCTGCTCGGCGCTGTTGACCGACCCGGCCACCACCGTGCGCCAACTGCGCCGCGCGCTGGAGACCGACGGGCTCTCGGACGACCTGCGGGTGGACGCCACCTTCCGGCTCTCCGAGGTGCTCGCGCACAGCGGGCAGTTGGTGGAGGCGGCCGACCTCACGCTCACCGAGGCGCAGCGGACGGCGCCGGGCCCCGGCCGGATCCGCCTTGAGGTGGCGCACTTCATCTGGGCGGCCTTCCAGCGCGAGGAGCAGGACGGCCCGGGCCGTTCACGCCGACTGGCCCAGCTGCAGGAGAGCCTGCCGGGCGACGACATCTACGCACGGGCCGCCCGCGCGCTGCGCGCCTGGGACCTGACGCTGCAGGGCGCACCCGCCGCCGAGGTGCTGGCGCTGGTCGACTCCGCTCTGGAGGACGGCAAACTGCCGCCCGGTCTGGACTGGACGAGCAGCACCTGGGGTCTGGAACTGCCCGCGATCATCGGTCTCACCTACGTCTACACCGACCACCTGGACCGCGCCGAGAAGCTCTTCGAGGACGCCATCCCGGCCTTCGAGGTGGCCGGTTGGGGCGGCGGCCACCTCGGCTTCGCGCACTTCCTGATGGGCCTGGCGCGGTTCCGCCGCGGCGCGCTCGCCGAGGCGGAGGAGTTCCTGCGCAGCGCTCTGCGGATCGCCCGCCGGCTGGGGCCCGGCCTGCCGCTGCAGTGGGACGCCGTCGGGGTGCTGGTCGACACGCTGCTCGCCCGCGGCAAGGTCGAGGACGCCTGCAAGGTGGCCCAGGACTACGCCTTCGCGCCGCCGTACCACCCGACCGCGATGGTGCTGCCGGACGCCCCGACGCTCTACGGCAAGCTGCTGCTGGCCCAGGAGGATCGCGAGGGCGCGGCCGACGTCTTGCGCGGGGTGGGCGCGCAACTGGCCGACCGCGGCTGGCACAACACCATCTGGGCGCCCTGGGTCGGCCATCTGGCGATCGCCGTGCATCCGCAGGACCCGGTCGAGGCACGCGAGTTGGCCGAGCAGAACCTGGCGCTGGCGGAGCGCTTCGGGGTCGCCTCGGCGGTCGGCACCGCGCTGCGCACGGCGGCCGCGGTGGCCGAGGGTCAGCGCGCGGTGGAGCTGCTCGAGGAGTCCGTCCAGCAGCTCGGCCGCTCCCCGGTCGGCTATGAACACGCCTACGCGCTGGTCGACTTGGGCGCCGCACTGCGCCGGGCCGGCCGACTGGCGGACGCCACCGAGCAGTTGCACCAGGGGATGGAGCTGGCGGTGGAGTGCAACGCCGACGGCCTGGTGAAGCGGGCCCGCGACGAGCTCAAGGCCTCGGGTCTGCGCCCCAACCGCCTGCGCACCACCAGCAAGGACGCGCTCAGCCACGGCGAGTGGGAGGTCGCCGAGATGTCCGTCAGCGGGCTGACCGCACTGGAGATCTCCGAGGGCCTCTGCGTCCCGCTGAGCCTGGTCCACCGCCGACTGGCGGCGGTCCACCGCAAGACCGGCACCAACCGCGAGGGACTGGCCGCCGCACTGGGTCTGCAGAGGAACCGCCCGGAGGGCGCCGAAGGCTAGGCTGACGGACAAACCGCACATATCCAGACGAGGAGCAGGCAGATGGCCCTGACGTCCCAGCAAGGAGCAGGCCCGGCAGCGCCCGTGGAGGTCTCGCACGCCCCGCTGGAGTCCGGCGGAGCGGGCGCCGCCATCGAGCGCTGGACGCTGCGGGCCGGGGCCGTCGAGGTCACCGTCCTCAGCCTCGGCGCCACCCTGCACACCGTCCGGACCCCGGACCGGCACGGGGAGGTGGCCCAGGTGCTGCTGGCCTCCGAGGCGCTGGGCCAGATCCTCGGCCCGGCCCGGCACTTCGGTGCCACCGTCGGTCGCTACGCCAACCGGATCGCCGACAGCCGGATCACCCTGGACGGCATCGAGTACCGGCTCGCCCCGACCGGCAACGGCGTCACCCTGCACGGCGGCCCGGACGGCTTCGCCAACCGGATGTGGGCGACCGCACCCGCGGCGGACGGCGACCGCGCGGGCGTCCGGCTGCGGCTGCACAGCGCCGACGGCGACCAGGGCTTCCCCGGCGCGCTGGACGTCGAGGTGGACTACCTGCTGGCCCCGAGCGGCGAGTTGAGCATCGAGTACCGCGCCGTCACCACCCGCCCGACGGTGGTCAACCTGACCAACCACGCCTACTTCAACCTGGCCGGCGAGGGCAGCGGCGACGTCCTGGGCCACCTGCTCACGCTGGACGCCGACGCCTACACCCCGGTCGACGAGCGGCAGATCCCCTACGGCCCGTACGAGCCGGTGGCCGGCACCCCGTTCGACTTCACCACCGCCACGCCGATCGGCAAGGGCATCAGCGACGGCCACCCGCAGCTGGCCGGCCCCGGCGGCTACGACCACAACTGGGTGCTGCGCCCCCGCTCGGCCGACGGCCGCCCGACCCGCGCGGCGCTGCTGGAGGATCCGGTCTCCGGGCGCGTGCTCGAGGTGCTGACCACCGAGCCCGGACTGCAGGTCTACACCGCCAACACCTTCCAGGGCGCGGTGACCGGCGACAGCGGTGTGCCGTACGGGCCGTTCGCGGGAGTGGCACTGGAGACCCAGCACCACCCCGACTCTCCGCACAATCCGGCCTATCCCTCCACACTGCTGCGACCTGCGGAGGAGTTCAGGTCGGTCACCGTGCTGCGCTTCAGCCGCCGTTTCCCCACCGGCAACGCGGTATGACTAGTATCACTGCTTCAGAGGTCCGGCCCCATGCGGTCGGCCGCGCCAGGCCGCCGCCCCTCCTGAGGAGAACCCCCTGCGCGCGCGTAAAGCCTCCCCCCACAGGCGTTCGCGGCTCTCCCTGCGAACAGCGCTGCTCCTGCTGGCCGTCGTGCCCAGCGTCGCGCTCGCCGCGCTCTGGGCCGTCACCACCGGACAGACCATGGTCGCCTTCCACCGGCAGGCGGCCCAGGGCCTGCTCGCCCAGAAGGCGGGCCAGCCCTCCAACATCGTGTACTACAACCTGCAGGAGGAGCGCCGGCTCAGCGCCGAGCAGCTCGCCCAACCAGGCAGCGTCACCGACGCGTTGACCAACCAGCGCCGGCTGACCGACGACGCGGTGCGCACCTTCCTGTCGCTCTCCGCCGTGGACTCCTCCGGCGCGCCCACCGAGATCCGCGACGCGGTCACCGCGGCCCGCCAGGCGATGGCCGAACTCCCGCAGCGCCGCGCCGCGGTCGACCAGGGCATCGCCGACCAGCAGACCACCTTCACCTACTACACCGACCTGATCACCGTCGACCTGCAGCTCTTCACCGCGCTCAGCCACGTCGACAACGGCCAGGTCACCTATATCTCGCGCGCGCTGGTCCAGAGCTTCTGGGCCAAGGAGATGATCGCCCGTGAGGACGCCCTGCTGGCCCGCGGCTGGCCCTCCGGCAAGCTCAGCACCGCCGACTTCCAGCAGGTCCAGCAGTCCATCAACGCGCAGTCGCTGCTCTTCACCGTCGATGTCGCGCCGTATCTGACGCCCAGCGAGTCGGCCACCTGGAAGCAGCTCACCACCGGCGCCGCCTGGCAGGCCAAGGCGGCCGTCGAGCAGGAGCTGCTGCGCCCGACCGCGGCCGACGCCGACGGCAATGTGCCGCTGCCGCCCGACGAGGCCCAGTGGCGCCAGGCGATCGACCTGACCACCCCGCAGCTGGTCGCCCTGATGCAGAGCCGCACCGACGACGTGGTCACCACCGGCAAGGACAGCGTGCTCTCGCTGCTCCTCACCGTCGTGCTGACCAGCTTCGTCGGCCTGATCGCGGTCATCGCGGTGATCATCACCAGCTGGCGGCTGGTCCGCTCGATGCGCCGGCGGATCCGCGACCTGCAGCAGCAGGCCGAGGAGTTGGAGCGCACCCTGCCCGAGGTCGTGGAGCGCCTGGGGCGCGGCGAGCAGGTCGACGTGGAGGCCGAGAGCCGGCCGATCGTCGCCGACCGCGACGGGCGCGGCGGCGACGAGCTCGGCCGGCTGGGCAGCGCGCTCAACCTGGCCCGCACCAGCGCGCTGCAGACCGCCGTCCGGCAGGCCGAGCAGCACCGCGGCTTCGAGCGGCTGCTGCAGCGCATCGCCCGCCGCACCCAGCTGCTGATCGGCCTCCAGCTCAAGAAGCTCGACGAGTTGGAGCGCCGGCACGAGGACCCCGAGGTGCTGCAGGGCCTCTTCGACCTCGACCATCTGACGGCCCGGCTGCGCCGCTACGAGGAGAACCTGGTGATCCTGGCCGGCGGCCAGCCGCAGCGCCGCTGGCGCAAGCCCGTACCGCTGCTGGACGTGCTGCGCGCGGCGCAGGGCGAGGTGCAGGACTACAAGCGGATCATGCTCGACGTCGAGGGCAGCCCGTGGATCTCCGAGCGGGCCGTGGGCCCGGTGGTGCACGTGCTCGCCGAGCTGATGGAGAACGCGGCCGCCTTCTCCAAGCCGCCGCTGCCGGTGGAGGTCCGGGCCGCCCTGGTCGGGCGCGGCCTGGCGATCGAGATCGAGGACCGCGGCATCGGCATGGAGCCCGAGCAGTACGAGCGCGCCAACGAGCTGATCCGCCGGCCGCCCCGGATGGACGTGCTGGAGCAGGCCGACGACGTCCGGCTCGGCCTCTACGTGGTCGCCCGGCTGGCGGAGGGCCTGGGCCTGCGGGTGGAGTTCCGCCCCTCGGCCTTCGGCGGCACCCGGGCGGTCGTGCTGATCCCGGCCGAGCTGGTCACCGACGGCGAGCGCGTCGAACCGGCCCCCGAGCAGCAGCCGGTCGAGCCGCTCGCGCTGCCGGCCCGTACGCGTGGGCGCGCGCTGTCCGCCGCCGTGGTCACTGCGGTGATCACGGACGTGGCTCCGCCGGCCTCGCAGCTCGCCTCGGAGACCGCCTTGGAGCCCGCTTTGGAGCCCACCGCCGTGCGGCCCGAGCTGACGGCCGCCCCGCAGCCCCGGCCTGCCCGCACCGAGGACCACGGCCACCCCGCCGAGGACCCCGAGCAGCCGCTGCCGCAGCGCGTGCGCCAGGCCAGCCTGGTCGCCGAGCTGCGCACCCCGCAGCCGCCGGCCGCCCCCGCCGCCCCGACCGGGCGTCAGGACGGCGCCCCCACCCGCTCCGGCGCGGCGATCGGCGCCTTCCAGCGCCAGTCCCGGGCCGCCCGCACCCCCGCTGACAGCTCCGGCGAGCCGACTCCCACCCCCCACGCCCCTACGACGGAAGACCGGTCATGACGCGCACCATCGCCACTCACCAGGATCTGGACTGGCTGCTGGACGGACTCGTCGATTCGGTGGTCGGCACCCGCCACGCGGTCCTGCTCTCCGACGACGGCCTGGTGGTCAGCCACTCCCGCGACATCGAGCGCGCCGATGCCGAGCGGCTCGCCGCGGTGGCCACCGGCCAGCAGAGCCTGGCGCGCGGTGTCGGCCAGCTCTTCGACGGCGGCCAGGTGCACCAGGTGATCGTCGAACTGGCCGACCTCTGGCTCTTCGTCACCGCGGCCGGCCAGGGCACCCACCTGGCGGTGATCGCCTCCCAGGACGTCGACGCCGAGGTGATGTCGGTGGCCATGCACACCCTGGTCCAGCAGGTCGGGCAGAAGCTCGGCACCGCGATCCGGGGCGGCCTGTAGTGACGGCCCCGCACTGGAGCGAGGACGAGGCGCAGGACGACGGCTCGGAGTCGATGGTCCGCCCGTACACCATCACCCGCGGCCGTACCGCGCCCGAGCGGGACGACCTCACCCTGATCACCGTGCTGACCACCGTTCAGGATGCCCCGGACTCCGCCCGCCCGGGCGGGCGCGGGCTGCAGCCGGAGCACCGGGTGATCCTGGACCGCTGCCGGCAGCCCGCGGCCGTCGCCGAGGTGGCGGCCGACCTGGACCTGCCGGTCTCGGTCACCAAGATCCTGCTGGGCGACCTGATCGCCCAGGGCCTGCTGCTGGCCCGTGCCCCCCTCTCGGTGGCCCGGGCCGGCGGCGGCATGGACATCGGTCTGCTGACCGCCGTACGTGACGGACTCCGGAGACTGTGAAGAGATGACCAGCACTCAGGCGGCCCCCGCCGCCGTCAAGATCCTGATCGCGGGCGGCTTCGGGGTCGGCAAGACCACCCTGGTCGGTACCGTCAGCGAGGTCGCCCCGCTGCGCACCGAGGAGTACCTGACCCGGGCCAGCGTCGGGGTCGACGACCTGGACGGCGTGGACGACAAGGACACCACCACCGTCGCGCTGGACTTCGGGCGGATCACCATCAGCCCCGAGCTGGTGGTCTACCTGTTCGGCACCCCGGGCCAGGAGCGCTTCTGGTTCATGTGGAACGACCTGGTGAACGGCGCGCTGGGCGGGATCGTCATCGCCGACACCCGGCGGCTGGAGAGCAGCTTCGCCTCGATCGACTTCTTCGAGAGCCGGGGCATCCCGTTCGTGGTGGCGATCAACTGCTTCCACGGGCGCAACACCCGCAGCCCGCAGGAGATCCGCGCCGCGCTCGACCTCGATCCGCAGGTGCCGCTGCTGCTCGGGGACGTCCGCGAGCGCGAGTTCGGCCGCGACCTGCTGCTCGCGCTCGTCGACCACCTGATGAACCTGCCGGCCCTGCAGCCCGCGTAGCCGTTGCAGCTCAGGCCGTTGCAGCTCAGGCCGGTCCGGCGCTGCGGAACGAGCGGCGGTAGGTGTCGGGTGGGACGCCGACGGTTCGTTTGAACTGGCGCCGCAGGGTGGTGGCGGTGCCCATGCCGGTGGCGAGGGCGACCGCCTCGATGGTCTCGTCGGTGCCTTCCAGCAGTTCCTGGGCGCGGCGGACGCGTTGGGTCAGCAGCCACTGGAGCGGGGTCTGCCCGGTCACCGACCGGAACTGGCGTCCGAGATTGCGCGGACTGGTGTTCGCTCTGCGCGCCATGTCGACCACGGTCAGCGGTTGGTCCAGCCGCTGCTGGACCCAGCCGAGCAGCTGGGCGAGCCCGTGGTCGCCCCTGACCTGCAGCGGCGTGGACACGAACTGGGCCTGGCCGCCGGCCCGGTGCGGTGACATGACGAGGCGCCGGGCGACCGAGTTGGCGATGGCGGCGCCATGGTCGAGGTGGACCAGGTGCAGGCAGAGATCCACGGCGGCGGCCTTGCCCGCGGCGGTGAGCACGCTGCCGTTGTCCGTGTAGAGCACGTCCGGGTCGACGACGGCGCGTGGGTGGCGTGCACTCAGCTCCGCGGCGTGGGCCCAGTGGGTGGTGGCTCGTCGACCGTCCAGCAGGCCCGCAGCGCCGAGCAGGAACGCTCCCGTGCACAGCGAGGCGACCCGGGCACCGGACGCGTGGGCCGCCCGCACGGCAGCGATCAGCTCGGCCGGCGGCGGCTCGTCGATGTCGGCGCAGGCGGGGACGATCACGGTGTCGGCGCCGACCAGGCGCTCAAGACCGTGGTCGGGCTCGACCGTGAACGGGCCGACCCGTACCGGAGCGGGCCCGCAGAGCAGGACGTCGTACCAGTCCTCCACGGCCTCCCGCGGAGGGTTGCCGAAGATCTCGTACGCCACTCCCAGTTCGAAGTGCAGCAGGTTTCCGGCGGCCAGCAGGGCGACAGTTGGCATGTCCGAAAGTGTACGGGTGATGTCGTTACGGACTATCACGGTCGGGCCCGGTCGGCGCCGAGACTGGGTGCATCAGAAGATCGAGAACGGGGAGAACGATGCGCACAACGGCTGCTGTGGTGGTCTACGGGGCGACAGGGCACACCGGTCGCTTCATCGTGGCCGAACTGCGCAGGCGCGGTTTCGCCACCGTCGTCTCCGGCCGGGACGCGGGTCGGCTGGCGGAACTGGCGGCCCAGTGGCCGGAGGTGACGGTGCGCCCGGCGGCCGTGGACGACGCGAGCGCACTGGACCGGGCCCTCGCCGGTGCGGCGGCTGTCATCAACTGCGCCGGACCGTTCGCGGTGACCGGAGGCCGGGTCGTCGAGGCGGCGCTGCGCGCGGGGATCCCGTACGTCGACGTGGCGGCGGAGATCGAGGCGAATGCCGCGATGTTCACCGACCACGCGCAGGCGGCCCGGGTGGCGGGCACCCCGGTGGTGCCGGCGATGGCGTTCTACGGCGGGCTGGGCGATTTGCTGGTGACCGCGGCGATGGGGGAGTGGACGGCGGCGGACGCGGTGCACGTCGCGTACGGGTTGAGCGGCTGGCATCCGACGGCGGGCACTCGGGTGGCCGGTCAGGTGTCCCATCAGCGTCGCGCGGGCCGTCGGGTGCGGTTCGCGGACGGCGCGCTGCAGTACCACGACGACCCGGCCGTGGTGCAGGACTGGCTCTTTCCGGCGCCGCTGGGCCGGCGGGCGGTGATCGCGGAGTTCACCATGGCCGATGTCGTGACCGTCCCCAGCCACCTGGCCGTGCCGGAGGTCCGCACCTATATGAGCGTCGAGGCCGCGCGGGACCTGGCCGAGGAGGGCACGCCGGAGCCGGCGCCGGTCGACGCCCTGGGGCGCTCGGAGCAGACCTTCGTCGTCGACGTCGTGGTCCGCGCGGGCGGTGTCGAGCGCCGCGCCACGGCCCGTGGCCAGGACATCTACGCGGTCACCGCGCCCCTGGCGGTGGAGGCCGTCCGACGCATCCTGGACGGGCGGACGCGGACCACGGGCGTGGCCTCGGCCGGCGCGATGTTCGACGCGGTGGACTTCCTGCGGGCGCTGGCCCCTGACGTGTCCGTCGAGCTTTCCGACTGACCAGCGCCCGCAGGAACTCAGCCCCGGACGGTGCCGGTGACCTCGCCGAAGCCGATCCGCACGCCGTCCGCGCCGGGGGCGGTAGCCCGCAGCGTGACGGTGTCGCCGTCCTCGAGGAAGGTGCGCGCGGAGCCGTCAGGCAGCGTCAGCGGGTCGCGCCCGTTCCAGGTCAGCTCGATCAGCGAGCCGCGCTGGTCGGCCTCGGTGCCGGAGACGGTGCCGGAGGCGTAGAGATCGCCGGTGCGCAGCGAGGCGCCGTTGACCGTCATATGCGCCAGCATCTGCGCGGGCGACCAGTAGAGGCCGGCGAACGGCGGGCGCGAGACGGTGTGCCCGTTGAGCTCCACCTCGATCGCCAGGTCCAGGCCCCAGGACTGCTTCTCCGCCAGGTACGGCAGCGGCTCGGGCAGCTGGGCGGGGGTGTCGACCCGGGCGGCCTCCAGCGCCGCCAGCGGGACCACCCAGGCGGAGATCGAGGTCGCGAAGGACTTGCCGAGGAAGGGGCCCAGCGGCACGTACTCCCAGGCCTGGATGTCGCGGGCGCTCCAGTCGTTGACCAGCACCGCGCCGAAGACGTGCTCGGCGAAGTCGTCGACGCCCACCGCCTCGCCGAGCGCGGAGCCCGCGCCGACGATGAAGCCGACCTCGGCCTCGATGTCCAGCTTCACGGACGGGCCGAAGACCGGCGCCGGGTCGCCGGGCGCCTTGCGCTGGCCGCTGGGGCGGCGCACCTCGGTGCCCGACACCACGACGGTGCCGGCCCGGCCGTGGTAACCCACCGGCAGGTGCTTCCAGTTGGGCAGCAGCGCCTCGCCGTCGGGGCGGAACATCCGGCCCAGGTTGGTCGCGTGGTTCTCCGAGGCGTAGAAGTCGACGTAGTCGGCGACCTCGATCGGCAGCCGCAGCTGCACCTCGTCGATCCGGTGCAGGTTGGCCTCCACCAGGCGGCGCTCGTCCTCGGTGGTCAGCAGCGTGGTGACCCGCTCACGGACGTAGGCCCACTCGGCCGGGCCGCGGCGCAGGAAGGCGTTGAGCGAGCCGGTGGCCAGGTCGGCGCCGAGCGGGGTGCCCGCCCAGATCGCCGCCAGGTCCAGCACATGCGCGCCGATCGCGACGCCGACCCGCGGCTCGCCCACGGGGTGCCCGCCGCGCAGCGGCGTGAAGACGCCGTAGGGCAGGTTCTGCACCGGGAAGTCGGAACCCGCGGGAACCGGGACCCAGGTCTGAAGGGCCGTCGTCACTTGCTGCCACCGTCCTGCGGGCCGCGCCCGCTCCAGCTCCATGCGTACCTGCCGTCGTCGCTCGCTCGGCCGCCCTCGGCGATCTCCAGCGGGCGGAAGGTGTCCACCATCACCGCCAGCTCGTCGAAGAACTCCGCGCCGATGCTGCGCTCGTAGGCGCCCGGCTGCGGGCCGTGGGTGTGGCCGCCGGGGTGCAGCGAGATCGAGCCCTGGCCGATGCCGGAGCCCTTGCGGGCCTCGTAGTCGCCGCCGCAGTAGAACATCACCTCGTCGCTGTCCACGTTGGAGTGGTAGTACGGGACGGGGATCGACAGCGGGTGGTAGTCCACCTTGCGCGGCACGAAGTTGCAGATCACGAAGTTGTTGCCCTCGAAGACCTGGTGGGCCGGCGGCGGCTGGTGGATCCGGCCGGTGATCGGCTCGTAGTCGCTGATGTTGAAGGCGTACGGGTAGAGGCAGCCGTCCCAGCCGACCACGTCGAACGGGTGGGTGGGGGTCACGAAGACCGTCCCGGCCACGCCCTCGCTGCCGTTGCCGCGGTGCTTGACGTAGATCTCGTGATCACCGCTCTCGTCGCAGAGCAGTGGTCCGACCGGGCCGCGCAGGTCGCGCTCGCAGAACGGCGCGTGCTCAAGGAGCTGCCCGAACTTGGAGAGGTAGCGCTTGGCGGGCGTGATGTGGCTGTTGGCCTCGATCGCGTAGAGCCGCAGCGGCTGCTCGCCGCTGGGCACCCAGCGGTGGGTGGTGGCGCGCGGGATGACGAGGTAGTCGCCCTGCCCGGCCTCGATCGCCCCGAAGACCGTCTCCAGCGTGCCGCTGCCGGACTCCACGTAGACGCACTCGTCGCCTATGGCATTGCGGTAGAGCGGCGAGGGCAGCCCGGCGGCGACGTAGGCGATCCGGACGTCGGCGTTGGCCAGGATCACCCGGCGGCCGCGCACGGCGTCCGTCTGGCGCCACTCCTCCCCGGGGAAGAGGTCGTGCAGCTTGAAGTGGAAGGGCTTCAGCGGGTGGTTCGGCTCGGGCTTGCCCTGCGGCAGGGCCCAGATGCGGCTGTCGACCAGCGCGGACGGAATGGCGCGGTGGTAGAGCAGTGAGGAGTCGGAGGAGAAGCCCTCCTCACCCATCAGCTCCTCGTAGTAGAGGCCGCCGTCCTCGTTCCGGTGCTGGGTGTGCCTTTTGGGCGGCACCGTGCCGACGGTGCGGTAGTACGCCATTGTGCGCCTCCTGAGCGACTGACCACCCTGGACTGCGCCGGCCAGGGCTTCGCCCGCCCAAGGGTTGCGGGCGGACAGGACAATCCCATGGCCAGCGGGCCTGTGGTGTCAAGGACCAGCCCGGCCGATGGGCCGCGCAGCCCTCAGGACGCGCGTCGGCAACTCTGAGGACACGCGGATGTAACGATCGCCCTGATCTTTCAGAAACTTGCTGCAAGGACTTTCAGCCACGATTGCATCGCTGTTACGTTCCTCGACAAGCCCGACGGCCCAGGTCCCTCCCGGGCGCGAGTCGGCGCAGGACGGCCATTATGCGCGTCCACTCACCACCCCCGGGCACCCCCACCCCCTCTAGGAGTTCTCATGCGGCGTGGCATCGCGGCCTCTGCCCTCGTTGCGGCCCTCGCGGTCTCTCTCGCGGCTTGCGGCAGCAGCGGCTCCAGCTCGTCCACTGCGGCCAACGGCCCGGTCACCATCACCTACTGGGACACGTCGAACGCCACCAACGAGGCGCCGACCTACCAGGACGTGGCCAAGAAGTTCGAGGCGGCCAACCCGAACATCAAGGTCAACTTCGTCAACGTGCCGTTCGACTCGGCGCAGAACAAGCTGCAGACCGCCATGGGCAGCAAGGGCGCCCCGGACGTCTTCCGCTCCGACGTCGGCTGGACCGCCGCCTTCGCCAAGGCCGGCTACCTCACCCCGCTGGACGGCACCCCGGCGCTGGCCGACTCCGCCGCCTTCCAGCCCAGCCTGCTCAAGCAGGCCAGCTACCAGGGCAAGACCTACGGCGTCCCGCTGGTCACCGACACCCTCGGCCTGCTCTACAACAAGGCGCTCTTCGCCAAGGCCGGCATCACCGCCGCCCCCACCACCTGGGACGCGTTGAAGGCCGACGCCGCCACGGTGAAGGCCAAGACCGGCGTGGACGGCTTCGAGATGCGGGCCGGCGACGGCTACTACGCGATGCCGCTGCTCTTCGGCGAGGGCACCGACATGGTGAACGCCGCCGCCAAGAAGATCACCGTCAACTCGCCGCAGGCCGCCGCAGCCGTCGAGACCTACAAGTCGCTCTTCACCTCGCCCGGCACCGTCAAGGCCGACCTGACCTCCGACGGCTACGCGCACATGATGGACGCCTTCAACACCGGCAAGGTCGCCGCCATCATCAACGGCCCCTGGGAGATCACCAACATCTACCAGGGCTCGGCGTTCACCGACAAGGCCAACCTCGGCATCGCCGCCGTCCCGGCCGGCTCGGCCGGCAAGCCCGGCGCCCCGACCGGCGGCCACAACATCGACGTCTACGCCGGCTCGGACGCCGCCCACCAGGCCGCCGCCGAGAAGTTCGCCGCCTTCATGACCTCGGCCGCCAGCCAGACCGAGATCGCGCAGAAGAACTCCACGCTGCCGACCCGGTCCGACGCCTACACCCCCGCGCTGACCGCCGACCCGGGCATCGCCGGCTTCCAGGCGATCCTGCCGGTCGCCCAGCCGCGCCCCGAACTGCCGGAGTACAGCTCGCTGTTCACCTCGATCGGGACCAACCTCGGCAAGATCCTGCAGAACCAGGAGAGCACCCAGGCCGGTCTGGACGCCACCGCGAGCGACTACGCGAAGCTCCTGCCGGACTTCACCAAGTAGTCCTGCTCAGCCACCCCGAACGCGCCGCCCGGCCCGCAACCGCCTTGCGGGCCGGGCGGCGACCCCGCTCAGAGAAGGTGTCAACACATGGCAGTCGCCGTCCAGGGCGCGCCCAGCACGGGCGGCCGTGACCGCGAACCGCGTCCCGGCCTGGCCACCCGCGTCAAGCGCTCGTACAGCACGTACTGGTACGCCTACGCGATGGCCGCGCCGGTCGTCCTGGTGCTCGGCGTCCTGGTCGGCTACCCGCTGGCCCGCGGCGTCTACCTGACCCTGACCGACGCCACCAGCCTCAACACCGGCCACACGGTGGGCGTCAACCACATCCCCGACACCTTCAAGTTCGTCGGCCTGCACAACTACGCCGACGTGCTCTGGGGCGACAGCAGCTACGACCGCTTCTGGTCGCATTTCATCTGGACCATCGCCTGGACGGTCATCTGCGTCACCCTGACCTACGGTCTGGGCCTGGCGATGGCCCTGCTGATGCACCAGAAGCTGCGCGGACGCACCGCCTACCGGCTGCTGCTGATCCTGCCCTGGGCCGTGCCGACCTTCGTGACCGTCTTCTCCTGGCGCCTGCTGCTGGCCGACAACGGCATGGTCAACGTCCTGCTCGGCTCGCTGCACCTGCCGCAACCCAGCTGGCTGGAGGACCCGTTGGCGCAGAAGGCCGCCGCGATCCTGGTCAACACCTGGTGCGGCGTGCCGTTCATGATGGTCTCGCTGCTCGGCGGCCTCCAGTCGATCCCCGCCGAGCTGTACGAGGCGGCCGAGATGGACGGCGCGAGCCCCTGGCAGCGCTTCCGCTTCGTCACCCTGCCGGGGCTGCGCGCGGTCAGCAGCACCGTCATCCTGCTCGGCGTGATCTGGACCTTCAACCAGTTCGTCATCATCTTCCTGCTGTTCGGCCAGAACGCGCCGGACGTGCAGATCCTGGTGACCTGGGCCTACCAGCTGGGCTTCGGCCAACAGCCGCGCGACTACGCCCAGTCGGCGAGCTACGGGATCATCCTGCTCTCCATCCTGATCGTCTTCACCGCCTTCTACCAGCGCTGGCTCAAGCGCAACGACCAGGGCGTCATCTGATGGCCGCCGACCTCCGAGGGGCACTAATGAGCACCACCGACCTCCCCGCCAAGGCCGCCGCCCCGCGCGCCCGGGTCCGCGGGCGCGGCGAGACCAGCCGGACCGCCGCCGTCCTCTCGCACGGCGCGCTGATCCTGGCCTCGCTGGTCGCCGTCCTGCCGGTGCTCTACCTCTTCTTCATCGCGCTCGGCCCGGACAAGATGGACTACCTGCACCCGGGCGGCATCTTCGCCAAGGCGACGCTGTCCAACTTCGGCTTCGTGCTGGGCCACACCGACTTCTTCAAGTGGCTGGGCGCCTCGCTGATCGTCGCCGGCGGCACCACGGTGCTCGGCGTGATGATCGCCGCCAGCACCGGCTACGCGGTCTCCCGGATGCGCTTCCCGGGGCTGCGCCCGCTGATGTGGTCACTGCTGATCACCCAGATGTTCCCGGTCGCGGTGCTGATGGTGCCGCTGTACTACCTGCTGGCCGAGCTCAACCTGCTGGACTCCTACCTCGGCCTGATCCTGGTGTACTGCACCACCGCCGTGCCGTACAGCGCCTGGCTGCTCAAGGGCTACTTCGACACCATCCCGGTGGAGATCGACGAGGCCGGCCGGGTTGACGGGCTCACGCCGTTCGGCACCTTCTGGCGGCTGATCCTGCCGCTGGCCCGCCCGGGCCTGGCGGTGGCCGCCTTCTACACCTTCCTCACCGCCTGGGCCGAAGTGCCCTTCGCCTCCACCTTCATGAGCGCCGACCACGCGACCCTCGCGGTGGGTCTGACCAGCTTCGTCAGCCAGTACGAGAGCCAGTGGAACCTGATGGCCGCCACCTCCGTGCTGATCGCCATCCCGGTCTCGGTGGTCTTCTACCTGGTGCAGAAGCACCTCGTCACCGGACTGACCGCGGGCGCGGCGAAGTCCTGATCGGACCTCGCTGACGCGTCGTCAGTTGACACCAGTACTCTGCCTGTTGCCGCGCCCCGGCCGCCGTCGCCACGGCGGCCGGGGCGACACCTAGTCCCCAAGGGATCCGTCCATGACCCAGAACCTGGCCGACACCTCCCGGCCCACCGCCGCCGCCCCCGACCGCGCCGCCACCTCCGGCCCGGCGGCGGCGAACTCCGGTGAGCCGAAAGGCTGGTGGCGGGACGCGGTGATCTACCAGGTGTACCCGCGCAGCTTCGCCGACTCCAACGGCGACGGGATGGGCGACCTGCCGGGTGTCCGCAGCCGGCTGCCCTACCTGCGCGAGCTGGGCGTGGACGCGGTCTGGCTCTCCCCCTTCTACGCCTCCCCGCAGGCCGACGCCGGCTACGACGTGGCCGACTACCGCGCGGTGGACCCGATGTTCGGCACCCTGCTGGACGCCGACGCGCTGATCCGCGACGCGCACGCGCAGGACTTGCGGATCATCGTGGACCTGGTCCCCAACCACTCCTCCGACCAGCACGAGTGGTTCCAGCGCGCGCTGCGCGAGGGCCCGGGCAGCGCGCTGCGCGAGCGCTACCACTTCCGACCCGGCAAGGGTGAGAACGGCGAACTCCCGCCCAACGACTGGGAGTCCCTCTTCGGCGGCCCGGCCTGGACCCGCACTACCGACCCGGACGGTACCCCCGGCGACTGGTATCTGCACCTGTTCGCCCCCGAGCAGCCCGACTTCGACTGGGACCACCCGGCGGTCGGCGACGAGTTCCGCTCGATCCTGCGCTTCTGGCTGGACATGGGCGTCGACGGGTTCCGGATCGACGTCGCCCACGGCCTGGTGAAGGCCCCCGGCCTGCCCGACCTCGGCAGCCACGACCAGCTCAAGCTGCTGGGCAACGACGTGATGCCGTTCTTCGACCAGGACGGCGTGCACGAGATCTACCGCGCCTGGCGCCGGATCCTGGACGAGTACCCGGGCGAGCGGATCGCGGTGGCCGAGGCCTGGACCCCCACCGTCCAGCGCACCGCCCACTACGTGCGCCCCGACGAACTGCACCAGGCCTTCAACTTCCAGTACCTGGGCACCTCCTGGGACGCCGAGGAGCTGCGCGAGGTGATCGACTCCTCGCTCTCGGCGATGCGCCCGGTCGACGCCCCGGCCACCTGGGTGCTCTCCAACCACGACGTCACCCGGCACGCCACCCGCTTCGCCAACCCGCCCGGCGGCACCCAGATCCGCGAGCGCGGCGACCGCGAGCTCGGCCTGCGCCGGGCCCGCGCCGCCACCCTGCTGATGCTCGCGCTGCCCGGCTCCGCCTACCTCTACCAGGGCGAGGAGCTCGGCCTGCCGGACGTCACCGACCTGCCCGACGAGGCCCGCCAGGACCCGTCCTTCTTCCGCGCCAGCGGCCAGGACGGCTTCCGCGACGGCTGCCGCGTCCCGCTGCCGTGGTCCGGCGAGCAGGCCCCGTACGGCTTCGGCCCGAGCGCGGGCGGCCCCAGCTGGCTGCCGCAGCCGGCCGAGTGGGCGGGCCTGAGCGTCGAGGCGCAGACCGGCGACCCGACCTCCACCCTGGAGCTCTACCGCAGCGCCCTGGCGCTGCGCCGCGAGCACCCGGCGCTCGGCGCGGGCCGCGAGGTCGACTGGCTGGACGCTCCGGCCGGGGTGCTGGTGTTCCGCCGCGACGCACCGAGCGGCGGCTTCGTCTGCACCGTGAACACCGGCTCCGCGCCGGTCCGGATGGCGGCTCCCGGCCGTATCCTGCTGGCCTCCGCCGAGGCTGCCGCGGTGGATGGTGAGACGGTCCTGGCAGCGAACAGCACCATTTGGTGGGCGGTCTGACATGGTTGCAATAGGCTCTGGGCTCGTGACTACGGCGCGACTTTCGGATATCGCGGCGCAGGCGGGGGTCAGTGAGGCCACCGTTTCCCGCGTCCTCAACGGCAAGGCAGGCGTCTCCGCCGCGATGCGGCAGACCGTGCTGGCCGCCCTCGACGTGCTCGGCTACGAGCGGCCCACCCGCCTGCGCCAGCGCAGCGCCGGCCTGATCGGGCTGATCACCCCGGAGCTGAGCAACCCGATCTTCCCCGCGCTGGCCCAGGTGATCGAGCAGGTGCTCAGCCGGCACGGCTACACGCCCGTGCTCTGCACCCAGACCCCGGGCGGCTCCACCGAGGACGAACTGGTGGAGATGCTGGTCGAGCGGGGGGTCGCCGGCATCGTCTTCGTCTCGGGCCTGCATGCCGACTCCACCGCCGACCACGACCGGTACGCCAAGCTGACCGGCCGCCAGGTGCCGTTCGTGCTGATCAACGGCTACAGCGAGAAGATCTCCGCGCCGTTCATCTCGCCGGACGACCGCGCGGCGATGTGGATGGCCGTCCAGCACCTGGCCGAACTCGGCCATGAGCGCATCGGGTTGGCGGTCGGCCAACGCCGCTACGTGCCCGTGCTGCGCAAGATCGAGGGCTTCACGGCGGCCATGCAGGCCGTGCTCGGCAAGACGCCCGAGGAGGCCGAGGCGCTGGTGCACCACACCCTCTTCAGCGTGGAGGGCGGCCACTCGGCGGCCGGCGCGCTGCTGGACCGCGGCTGCACGGCGATCATCTGCGGCAGCGACATGATGGCGCTCGGCGCGATCCGCGCGGTGCGCCAGCGCGGGCTGAGCGTGCCGGGGGACGTCTCGGTGGTCGGCTTCGACGACTCGCCGTTGATAGCTTTCACCGAGCCGCCGCTCACCACCATCCGCCAGCCGGTCGAGGCGATGGCCACCGCGGCCGTGGACGCCCTGCTGGAGGAGGTCGGCGGCAACCCGGCCCAGCGTGCCGAGTTCATGTTCCAGCCCGAGCTGGTGATGCGCGGCTCCACCGGGGCCAACCCGCACCGCACGGGCTGAGCGGAGCACATACGGCGGTGGCCCGCCTCCCCCTCGACGAGGGGGAGGCGGGCCACCGCCGTATGTCAGGCGAAGGGTCAGACCCGGCCGGCGAAGTCCGGCGCCCAGTTGGCGATGGTCTCCATGTGGACACCGACGCTCGGGTTGGCGGCCTCGACGTAGGAGCCGTTGCCCACGTAGATGCCGACGTGGTAGACGCCGGAGTCGGCGCCGTTGTTCGACCAGAAGAGCAGGTCGCCGGGCTGCAGCGCGTCCAGCGAGACGTGCGTGCTGGCGGCGGCCTGGTCGGCGGCCACGCGCGGGATGGAGATCCCGGCCTGGGCCAGCGCGGCCTGGGTCAGACCGGAGCAGTCCCAGCCGCCGTTGCCGGTGCCGCCGTAGATGTACGCCTGGCCGACCTTGGACTCGGCGAACGCGACCGCGGCGGCCATGCTGCCGGTGGCCGCCGGGGCGGGGGTCTTGGCGCTGGTGGTGGTCGCCGCGGTGGCGGGGGCCGGGGTCTGCGCCGGGGCGGTGGTGCCCGAGTTGTCCGAGTGGCCCCAGTTGCCGTGGCTCCACGAGGCGGTCGCGGTGGAGCCGCCGAGCGAGAGCTTCTGGCCCGGGTAGATGGTGTCGGGGCCGTGCGTCAGGACCGACTTGTTGAGCTCGTAGAGGTGCTCCCAGCCGCCCTGGACGTCGTGGCTCTGGGCGATGCTGGAGAGCCAGTCGCCGGCCGCCACGGTGTAGCTGCTGTCGGCGCCCGCAGCGGCGTCCTGGTGCCAGCCGGAGTGCTGCGAGGCGGTGTTCTGGCCGGAGGCGGCCGGAGCGGCGGTGGCGGGGGCCGGAGCGGCCGGGGCCGGGGTCGCGGCGGCCGGCGCGGACGTCCCGGTGTTGATGGCGGGGGCCGGGCCGCCGGCGGTCAGGCCGGCCTGGATCGAGCAGACCGGCCAGGCGCCGGGGCCCTGAGAGGCCAGCACCTTCTCGGCGACGGCGATCTGCTGGTCCTTCGTCGCCTGGTTCGCCTCGGGGGCGTACTGGGTGCCACCGAAGGCGGCCCAGGTGGAGGACGTGAACTGGAGGCCGCCGTAGAAGCCGTTGCCCGTGTTGATGCTCCAGTCGCCGCTGCTCTCGCACTGGGCGACCTTGTCCCAGGTGGAGACGGTCGCGGCGGAGGCGGTGGTGGCGGTGATGCACGGGAGGCTGAGACCGAGGCCGACCAGGCCGGTGGCGGCGATGACGCGGCGGGTACGGGTCGAGCTCTTCGAACTGGTGATGGGCAGCATGAAGTCGCGTTCCTCTCCTACGCCTACGAGGTGAGCTGTCGGATTCGGGCTGGAGTTGCCCGGCCGTGCTGAGCACGGCTTCACCCCTAGCTCCGGGTGTCTCGGTCCGAGGACCGTTCCCGGGGCGGCTTACCTGGTTCCCCCGCTCCTGCCGTGGTGCTTGTTGTGCGGTGCCAGCGGGCCCGGTGGCAGGATTCGGCGTCCGGATTGCTGGGTCCGTGTGACCACGAACGGGAGCACGTTAGACAGACTTAAGTTGAAACCGCAAACACCTGTGACACCGGTCACACCAGTCCCAGTGGCCCCTCAAGATCACCCCGGGAGATCAACTGACAGGGCGTCGGTGTCCAGGGTGGGGGCGGATGCTCCGATGGCGAACAATCAGGCGTTCGAGTAAGGGAATTGCCGGTGGTTCAGCTCGGTCGACAGCTGACATCGTGTCCGGCCGGGGGAGTGGCTGACCCGGAATCGGGAGTGCGGCGCCGACCGGCCGAGCGGCCGCGGACGGGACCAAAGACCCCCCGGCCGAAGGTCACGCCGAGGTCACGCCCGGGTCGCCCTGACGCCCCGCCGGGGGTGCGGACATGCCTGTGGGCCGGTCCTCCGTCGCGCGGATGACCGACCCACAGTTCTTACGGGGCGAAAGATTCTGTCCCTTTCGCCCCACTTGACCCCTATGCCCTACTCGCCCTGCTGTTCCTGCCAGTCCTGCTGCTCCTGCTGCTGGTTCCGCTGCTCCTGGGCCGCTTCGGCCTCGGCCGCAGCCGTCCCGACCGCGCCGAGGTAGCCGGCGGCCACCAGCTGACCGATGGTCGGGTAGCCGCCCAGCGCCTCGGCGCTCGGGCAGCCGGTCTCCTCGCCGGCCGCGCGCAGCAGTTCGGCGTCCACCTCCGGGCCGATCACCAGCGCGGCCAGGGCGGGGCGCTGCGAGCCGGTGGCCCGCAGGTGCTCGACCGCCGCGGCCACCGCGCCGGGGACGTCCAGGGCGGCCGCCACCACGGGCACCGCGAGGCGGGCGGCCAGCAGCACACCGGTGATCTCGGCCGCCGCGGCCGCCTCCTCGCCGCCGGCGGTGGTCAGCACCACGCCGTCGGCCGCGGTGGCGATGGCGAACAGCCTGGCCCGGTCGGCGCGGGCGAGGCCGGCCTCGGAGAGCCGTACGTGCACCGCCTCGGCGAGCAGCGGGTGCGGGCCGAGCACGTCGGTCACCCGTGCACCGGTCTCGGCGGCCAGCTTGTGCAGGTCAGTCAGGCACTCGTGCGGGCCGGTCAGCAGCGGGACCAGCACCGGAGCGGGCAGTCCGGCCTCGGCGGCGTTCGCGATCAGCTGGGCCACGCTCGGCATCGGCCGGTCGGTCGGCTCCAGATTGAAACTGACGAAGCCGCTGAGGGCTTCGGCGTCCAGGTCCGCGTGCTCGGCCGGCGTGGCGTCGTCCGCGTCGGGCGCCTCGGCGGCGCTCAGGACGCCGGCGGCGACGGAGATGCCCGGCTGCTCGCCGCGGATCACCGAGAGGATCTCCTCCACCACGGCGACCGCCTCGGGCGTGGCCGCGGCCGGAACGGCGAGCACCAGCCCCGGCGCGCCGACCGGCACCTCGGGCCGTTCGGGCCGACGGTGGCGCCCCCGCGCACGGGAGCCTGGAGTGCGGACGGGCAGTGGTACGCCCGGGGTGGCAGCAGTGCTCATGGCGGAGATCGTAGGACATTCCATCGCGCATTCCGCAGGCGGCTGGCACCACAGCGGTGCAGACCTTCGTCAACTGCCGGACAAACAGGATATATCGCCTCAAATGTCCTATGCGCCATGAGGGTTGTGACGGTGCGTGAGCAATTCGCTGCACGGTTGATCATTCGACTGGGGATCCGGCCCCGCTCCCGCCGTCCGATGCAGGCTTCGCGATCAACGGCCGGTCACCAGCCGGTGTCTGAATAGGGATCATATGTCCGCTTACGCACCGTCAAGCGAACCCGGGGTGGCGACGATTGTCACGTCCAGTACAAGCGCGTGCACGCGCAAAATCGCATGCCGATGCACGTGCACTGGAGTTATCATCACGACAAGTGAGGCATCAGCCCTGCCCGCACGAGCCGGAAGGCGGCCGGCGGTCGGAGCGGTCGGGCGCCGAGCGGTACGAGCACTCCAGGCTCTTGGGAGATTTCTATGCACCACACGTACAACGGCATGGCGGCTGCGGACCTCGATGGCGTGGTCTGGCAGAAGAGCCAGTACAGCAACTCGAAGGGGAACTGCGTAGAGCTCGCGGCGCTCCCGAGCGGCGAGGTCGCCATGCGCAACTCCCGCTTCCCGGACAGCCCGGCACTCATCTACACGCGCGCCGAGATCGCGGCGTTGCTGCTCGGGGTGAAGGACGGGGAGTTCGACCACCTGGTCGGCTGAGCGTGCCGGTCGGTGCCGTGCCGTCGTGGGGGCCTGTGCCGCGGCGGCGTTCGGCGTTGCCGGGCACCGGGGGCAGTGCCGCCGGGGGCGCGGGGGGTGCCGGTGCTGCCGGGAAACAGCTGAACGCCGCGCGGAGGCGCGGCGTTCGGTGTGCAACAGGGTCTCGCTAGGCCGAGCGGCGGTGGCGCCCGGGTGCTGAGAGGTCCAAGGAGTGCCCTGCCGGGCCGTCCACCGCCTCATCAGCCTCGAAGAGCGCCCAGACCACCTTCCCGGCCCCGGCCAGCGGGTGCCAGCCCCAGGAGCGGCTGAAGGAGTCCACCAGGTGCAGACCCCGCCCCGACTCGGCCACCCAGTCGGCCTCCCGGGTCACCGGGCCGTCGCTGCTGGGGTCGCTCACCGCGCAGACCAGCTGGGGGGAGCGGTGCACCAGGCTGATCCGGATCGGCAGCCGGCTGTCCAGGCACTGCTCGGGCCCGGGTTGGCTCGGGAACAGGTGCCGGGCGCCGCCGCCGCCGACCACCGGGGAGCTCCGCAGCTCCGCCGCGGTGGGATCGCCGATCGCGTGCCGCAGCGCGTTGGTGACCAACTCCGAGGCCACCAGGGCGACATCGTCGAAGAGGTCGCTGAGTCCCCACTGCTGGAGGGTGGTTCGAGCGAAGTCACGGGCGGTTCTGACCGCCTCGTAGCGAGGCGCGAGCGTACAGGTGACGACGTCGGGATCGACCGCCAAGGCCGTACCGGTGCCCATGAAGAGCTCCTCCCATAAGGGGGCGGACACGGCTGGACCCGGCGGGGTCATGCCGGTCACCTCCGACTCGCTCGGCCGCTGTGCCTTCGCCATGGTCGATCACGCCCGCACAACGATGCCGGACACGCGGGAACGCGCCCGGCTGCTGTGCGGAACCGCGCGTGGGGTCGACGGCGAAGCCCGCGGACTGTCTCAGGGGTTGTGCAGGTGCACGTGCACCATCGTGCTCTGCGCTCACGGCAGATGCAAGAGTCGATTCACGTGCAGTCGCACTATTGGCATATGCAGAAGCCGGATGCACGTGCATCTGAGCGTGCTGATGGATGTGCCGATGCAGAATTGATAGATCCATCTGTCACTACAGGCACTGTGAGCGCCCGTTTGATGGCAGACTGTGCGCTGTTTTCCCGAGGCGGAGGTTTCCACGGCATGACCACAGTTCAGCCCGGCGGCGGCTCGATGGTGCGCCGGATCCTCCTGGGCTCCCAGCTGCGCAGACTGCGCGAGAGCCGCGGCATCACCCGCGAGGACGCGGGCTATGCCATCCGCGCCTCCGAGTCCAAGATCAGTCGCATGGAGCTCGGCCGCGTCAGCTTCAAGGAGCGCGACGTCGCCGACCTGCTCAGCCTCTACGGTGTCGAGGACGGCGGCGAGCGCGAGTCGCTGCTCGGCCTGGTCCGCGAGGCCAACAAGTCCGGCTGGTGGCACAGTTTCAACGACGTGCTGCCGGGCTGGTTCCAGACCTATGTCGGCCTGGAGGAGGCGGCGGCGCTGATCCGCACCTACGAGGTGCAGTTCATCCCTGGCCTGCTGCAGGCCGAGGAGTACGCCCGTGCCGTCTTCGGGCAGAGCCGCCCGGTGCTCAGCGAGGAGGAGATCGACCGGATGGTCGGCCTCCGGCTGCGCCGCCAGCGGCTGCTGACGGACGGTCAGGGACCGCGCCTTTGGGCCGTGATCGACGAGGCGGCGCTGCGCCGCCCGGTCGGCGGGCCCAAGGTGATGCGAGCCCAGCTCCAGTACCTGATCGACGTCGCGGAGCAGCCCAACGTGGTGATCCAGGTGATGCCGTTCCGCTTCGGCGCGCACGCGGGGGAGAGCGGTGCGTTCAGCATCCTGCGCTTCCCCGAGCAGGACCTCGCCGACGTGGTCTACCTCGAGCAACTCACCAGCGCGCTCTACCTGGACAAGCGCGACGACGTGGACGCCTATGTGCAGGTCATGGAGCGGCTCTGCGTCGACAGCCTGACCCCGGAGCGCACCGTCGACCTGCTCAACTCAATCCTCGCCGAGTCCTGAGGCCGTCTCCCGCGGGTCGTGGCTGCGGTCGTGGGCTGCGGTCGCGGGCTACGGGCTTAGGGCCAGGGCGTCAGCTGCCGACGGGCCGGTGCCTGCGGCTGCGGCGGCGTGCCCAACTCCCAGGCCAGCCCGTAGCGGGCGAACAGATCAGCCCGGATCGGCGGCAGCGGCGTCTGCGCGCCCGGCAGCAGCACGCCGATGCAGGCGCCCATCAACACACTGCGCAGCAGCGCGTGTTCGGCCGCCGGGTCGGCCACGCCCCACCCCGCGAGGACGTCCTGCAGGATCGCGCCGAGCTGCTGCTGCTCCGGGTCCTGCACGAAGGAGCCGGTGTCGGGATCCAGGATCAGCGCGAGGTGCGAGCGCATCACCCGAGGGTGGTCCAGCGCGAGGTTGAGCACCGCGTCGATCACACAGGCGAGCCGGCTCTGCGGCGTCGCGTCGGGGGCCAGCCGGTCCAGCTCCTCGGCCAGCCGCAGGTGCATCAGGCGGTGGGTGGCCGCCTGCATCAGCAGCCGTTTGCCCTCGAAGTAGTACGACACCAGCCCGCGGGCGAGCCCGGCCTCCTCGGCTATGTCGGCCAGCGTGGTCGCCGCGTATCCGCGCCGGTCCACCAGATCGACGGTGGCGCGCATGATGCGCACCCGGGAGCGACGGCGCATCTCCTCGTTGACCGAATCCCCGCGAGGTGCCATCGTGTCAGCTCCGTACGTTGGTTGACCCACGCCAATATACGGACCGGGCCCAGTCCGTCGATGCCGTTTGCCCGAGCCGGGAGCAGGCTTCGACCGGCGCCCTCCGGGCAGCGCGGGGGGCTGCCCGGCGGACGCCGACCCGGTGTTCAGACCAGTTCGGTCGCCGACTCCGCTACCGGCTTCAGCGGCGCGGCGTCCCGGCCGTAGTCGTAGTCCGGTACCGCGTGACCCCGCACCGGGTGACCCGGCAGGCCGGCTGCCCGGCGGCGGTCCAGGACGGCGCCGGTGGCCGTGACGACCAGGCCGACCAGCGCGACCGCGGCGACCAGCAGCACCGCGGGACGGTAGCCGGCCAACTGGGCCTGCGGGTCACTCCCGCCGTGGCTGCCGGCGGTGATCACGGCGGTGACGACGGCCAGCACCAGCGCGCCGCCCACCTGGCCGGCGGTGTTGACCAGCCCCGAGGCCAGGCCCTGCTCGTCGTCGTGCACCCCGTCGGTGGCCGCGATGTTCGCGGACGGGAAGGCCAGCGCGAAGCCGACGCCCAGCAGCAGCATGGTCGGCAGCACCAGCGGGACGAAGGAGCTGTGCGGGCCCATCCGCAGGAAGAGCAGGTAGCCCGCGGTCAGCGCGAGGGTCCCGGCCGGGAGCAGCCTGCTGGTCCCGAAGCGGTCCACGATGGCGCCCATCCGCGGGGCCGAGAGTGCGACCAGCGCGCCGGTCGGCAGGAAGGCGAAGGCCATCTCCAGGGCCGACCAGCCGAGCAGCCGCTGCAGGTAGAGGGTGGCGATGAACTGGAAGCCCGCGTAGCTGCCCATCAGGGTGAACGCGCCCACGTTGGCCCGGGCGACGCTGCCGTTGCGGAAGATCCCCAGCCGCACCAGCGGGTGTGCGGTGCGGGACTCGATCAGCAGGAAGGCGGCGGCCAGCGCGGCCACCAGGACCAGCGAGCCGATCGTGCGCAGGCTCGCCCACCCGGCGCTCTGCGCCTCGGTCACGGTGAAGACGAGCAGCAGCAGCGCGCCGGTGCCGGTGATCGCCCCGGCCACGTCGTAGCCGCCCGAGCCGCGCTCGGCGTCACCGGAGCGGGGGAGCAGCCGCAGCGCGAAGACCAGCGCGATCAGCGCGATCGGGACGGGCATCAGGAAGGTCCAGCGCCAGCCGGCCGAGGTGAGCAGGCCGCTGAGCACCAGCCCGAGGGAGAAGCCGCTCGCGCCGCAGGTGGTGTAGATCGACAGGGCGCGGTTGCGGGCCGGGCCCTCGGCGAAGGTGGTGGTGATGATGGAGAGCCCGGCCGGGGCGGTGAAGGCGGCGGCGACGCCCTTCAGGAAGCGCGCGCCGATCAGCAGCGCGCCGTTGTCGACCAGGCCGCCGAGCAGCGAGGCGGCGGCGAAGACGGCCAGCGCGACCAGGAAGACCCGCCGCCGGCCCAGCAGGTCGGCAGCCCGTCCACCGAGCAGTAGCAAGCCGCCGTAGCCCAGGACATAGCCGCTCACCACCCATTGCAGGGCGGAGGTGGAGAGCTTCAGGTCGGTGCCGATGGAGGGCAGTGCGACGCCGACCATCGAGACGTCCAGCGCGTCGAGGAAGAGGGCGGCGCAGAGCACGATGAGGGCGCCCCAGAGCCGTGGGCTCCAGTGCTCCTGAGCGGATGGGGAGTCAGCGGCTGCTGCGGGGCGGATGGTTGGTCCGTCGGACCGGGCTGTGGTCATGGGCAGAGATTACATGCACGTGCACTCAATGCAAGTAGATATAATGTGGACGCATATAGTTCCTGTGCATGTGCTAGGCTGCGAACGTGTCCACACTCGACCCGGCCGAGACGGCCTCCCTGGTCTCCGAATGGCGCGACCTGCTGGCCCGCCACGCGGCCACCACCTGCGCTCTCGATCGCGAGCTGGGCGAGCAGTACGGCCTGGGCATGAGCGAGTTCGAGGTGTTGGAGCGGCTCGCCGAGGCGCCGCAGGAGCAGAGCGGCCGACGCGTCCAGGAGCTCGCCGAGACGGTGCACCTGAGTCAGAGCGCGCTCTCCCGGCTGATCGGCAGGCTGGAGAAGGCCGGGCTGGTCGAGCGGGTGATGTGCGAGTTGGACCGCCGCGGGATCTATGTCTCGCTCTCAGTCGCCGGCCGGGAGCGCTACGAGGCTGCCCGGCCACTGCACCGCGCGGTGCTGGTACGGACCTTGACGGATCGTCAGGAGCACTGAAGGCGAGGCAACGCGGTCAGTGCGTGTGGTGCAGCCGCTGCACCAGGGCGCTGATCCCGGGCGCCGCCGCGAGCAGGACCACCGCGGCGGGGGCCGCCAGCGCGACCACCGTCAACTGCAGCCGCCGTGAGACCGTCAGCCGGGGTTCGCCCGCAAGCAGCCGGTCCACCCGGCGCGGGGCCTGGGCCAGCTGGCCGGGGCAGCTGAGCCCGAACACCCCGCGCTCGGTGTTGAGTTCGACCATCGCCAGCGCCGTGGTGAGCCGGCCGTGCCGGCGGGCGGCCCGGTCGTCCGCCGCCAGCTCCACCAACTCGCCCACCTGGTCCCGGAAGGCGCTGAACACCCCGACCCGGGGGAAGCCCGCCGCCAGCGCCTGCGCGCACTGCGAGAGCCAGTGGTGCCGGGCCCGGACATGGCCGCGCTCGTGGCTCAGCACGGCCGCCAACTCCCGGGCCGTCAGCCGCTGCAGCGCACCCGTGGTGACCACCAGCCGGGCGCCCGGGCCCGGCAGTGACCAGGCCTCCGGTCGCAGGTTCTCCAGGACCACCAACCGCTCGCGCTCGGTGCGCAGTCGACCGATGCCGGCGGGCAACTCCGGTGCCCGGTGGGCCAGCTCGGCGTGCCGGTGGCCGCGCAGCGCCCGCGCCGAGCGGATCTCCCGGGTCAGCGAGAGCGCCGTGCGCAGCCCGCCCAGCGCCAGCAGGGCGGCGCAGAACCGGCCCCAGCCCTCCGCCCCGGCCAGCCCGTAGGCGGCCTCCACCCCGTGCGGGGCGCCGGTGAAGAAGAGTGCCCGTACCTCCGGCAGCGCCGCCGAGACGGCCAGCAGCAGGCTGAGCACGCAGCAGAGCAGGACGGCCACGACCAGGCACTGCCAGACCAGCAGCGCCAGCACCGGTTCGCGCTCGGCCCAGCGGGCCCGGGCCAGCACGACCGGGCCGGCGGTGGAGAGCAGCACACCGAGCAGCAGCAGGCCGAGCAGGGCCGTCATGGCAGGGGCTCCCCCGGGGAGAGAAGGCGCGACAGTACGCTGAGGGTCAACCTAGGCGCTGCACGGGCGGCGTGGAACCGCTTCACCGCCGCAGTGACCAACGCCACGCGGCCGGCCGGCCCGGCTACATGCTCAGCAGCATGGCGAACATCCCGACACCCATCGCGAGCCGGCACGCCTGGGGCAGATCGCCGCCCTGCAGCACTCCGTGGGTGCTGCGCCCGCTCGGCCCGCCGGGTCCGTTCACGGTGAACAGCCGGCTGCCCGTCCAGAGCGCGTAGCAACCGAAGTAGAGCAGCAGCAACCCGGTGACCAGCGGCACGCCCGGCGACGCCGGGTCCATCGCCATGCCCGGCTGCTGTCGCCCACCCCCCATCGCCAGCACCATGTAGACCATCGCGAGCGCTCCCACGGCGTGGTGCAGCCGGTGCGCCCGCAGGGCGGCCGTCCCGCCGCCCGCTGCGGCCAACAGGGAGACGGCGGCGAGCAGTCCGAAGAGCCCGGCCCAGAGCGGCGGCGGCAGCCGGTCGCCCGCCGCGATCATGACCGCCATGCCGAGGCCCATCGCGGCCTCCGCCGCGGCCGACTCGTAGTCGGACTCGTGAAGGGACCTCCGGCCCGGCTCGGCGCCACGCATCCGGACCAGGCACAGCACGCCGGTGGCGGCCGTCACCATCACCAGCAACCAGCTGAGAACGGCTGCCCCGTGCATCGGCCCCCCCTGTGCGCCGCTCGACTGCGGGTCAAGTACCAAGCGGATACCGACCACGATCAGTGCTCAGCGGCCCGGAGAGCAGGGCGCGTACGGGGGCGTACGGAAGTGCGCGTGGCCGTGCAGTGCCCGTCGCACGCCTGGCGGGAGGCCGGACCAGCGGGTTCACTCGGAGGGGGACTTGACGTCGATCCTTCCGGAAGGCTTCCGGGCAGATGGCACAGGACGTGTAGATTTTCTCACAGGACCCCACTTGAACAGGAGAACCTTTCGTCCTTATCGTGTCCTTGATTCAGTTACTCCTGTCGAGGTAGGTCTCCCATGCAGAATCTTTCGCCGAGGCTCGCTGCGGCGGCCCCCCCGTTCTCCGCCGAGCACCCGGCCTGGCAGCGGTTGAAGCAGGCTGTCGAGGCCCTGCGCCCGCTGCAGTCCAAGGACGGCTCGATCGACCTGGCCGCCGTCCAGCGCCACGCCGTCGACCCGCTGCTCGCCACCGTCCTGGAGTCCATCGCGGAGCTCGCGCCGCACTTCCCGCACGACGCGGCCTACCTGGAGGCCGTCCAGGCGGACCTGCGCAAGTGGGCCGACACCGGCTACCGCGAGCCCGACTTCCTGGACTCGCTGCTCGCCTTCCAGCCCGCTGCCGAGCGGATCGACGGGCTCGACCACCTGGTGGTCTTCCCGATGTACACGCAGAACGGCAACCCGGACCGCAACCTGGAGGCCGTCCTGCTGAGCGTGGTCTGGCCGGAGTGGCTGGCCGAGCTGGAGCGCACCCGCTTCGACAACCCGATGTTCGTCCCGATCACCTTCACGGACTTCACGGCCGGCTACGACACCAACTCCGCGGTGCTCTTCCCCGAGACCGTCGCCGTCCGCAAGGCCCCCGAGCGGTTCACCTGGGGCGGCATCTTCTGCGACCGCGAGGCCGCCCGCTTCCGCGCCGTCTCCGCCTCCGCCGTCGACATCCTCGGCCTGGAGATCCCCGCCGACGCCGCCGCGCTGATCGCCGACCAGGAGCGCGCGCAGCAGACCTTCGTGCTCTGGGACCTGGTGCACGACCGCACCCACAGCCACGGCGACCTGCCGTTCGACCCCTTCATGATCAAGCAGCGCAGCCCGTTCTGGATGTACGGCCTGGAGGAGCTGCGCTGCGACCTGACCGCCTTCAAGGAGGCCGTCCGCCTGGAGGCCGAGGGCTACACCCAGGGCCGCGACGTCCAGTACGCGATCCTCTTCGACCGGATGTTCCGCTTCACCGTCACCGGTGACCGGGTGCGCAACTACGACGGCCTCGGCGGCCAGCTGCTCTTCGCCTACCTGCACAAGCACGACGCGCTGCGCTGGCGCGACAACCGCCTGAGCATCGACTGGGACGTCGTCGCCGACGTCACCAACGCGCTCTGCGGCGAGATCGAGGACCTCTACCGCGCGGGCATCGACCGGCCCAAGACCGCGCACTGGATCGCCGCTTACGAGCTGGTCGCCCGCTACCTGACCCCGCACCCGGCCTCCACCTGGGCCAAGGGTCCCGCGGCCCTTCCGCTCGACGCCGCCAACGGCAAGGCGCTGAACAAGGCGCTCTGCGACGCCGTGCTGCCGGACGAGTTTCCGCTCAGCATGTTCTTCGAAGCACTCAACAAGAAACTGAGCGGCGTCATCGCCGCCACCGCCGGCATCACCGGCGCCGGCATCCAGGGAGCTGCGGCATGAACCACCTCGACGGCAAGATCATCGCGGTCGCCGGAGCCAGTGGCCCGGCCGGCCAGGCCACTCTGCGCCGCCTCGCGGCCGGCGGCGCGACCGTGATCGGCGCCGACATCGACCAGCGGCGCCTGGACGCGGCGGTCGAGGCGGTACGGGTCGGCGTGCCCGGCGCCAAGATCAGCGGCCAGGTCATCGACCTGCTCGACCCGCAGGAGGTCCACGACTGGGCCGACCACCTGGAGGCCGAGCACGGCCGGGTCGACGGCATGCTCCACCTGGTCGGCGGCTGGCGGGGCAGCAAGACCTTCCACGAGTCGCGCATCGACGACTGGGACTTCCTGCACGACACCGTGGTCCGCACCCTGCAGCACACCTCGCTCGCCTTCCAGCCCGCGCTGCTGCGCAGCGAGGCCGGCCGCTTCGCGATGATCTCCGCTTCTGCTGCTCACAAGCCCACCGCCGGCGGCGCCGCCTACGCGGCCGCCAAGGCCGCCACCGAGGCCTGGACCCTGGCGATGGCCGACTCCTTCGTGAAGGAGACCACCCAGGCGGACGGCACCCCGACAGCTGCGGCTGTCATTCTGGTGATCAAGGCCCTGCTCTCCCCTGAGATGCGGGCCGAGAAGCCGGAGGCCAAGTTCACCGGCTACACCGCAACCGCCGACCTGGCCGACACCCTGGCGGACCTCTGGTCCCGCCCCGCGGCAGAACTGAACGGACAGCACCAGTGGCTGACAGCCCGATGACCCAACCCACGGACGCCCAGCGCCGGCACGACCCCGCCGTCCGCGGTTTCGCCAGCGACAACTACGCCGGGGTCCACCCGGAGATCCTCGCCGCGATAGCGCTCGCCAACGACGGGCACCAGGTCGCGTACGGCGAGGACCAGTACACCGAGCACCTGCAGAGCGTCTTCCAGGCGCACTTCGGCCCGCAGGCCGAGGCGTACCCCGTCTTCAACGGCACCGGCGCCAACGTGGTGGCCCTGCAGGCCCTGCTCCCGCGCTGGGGCGCGGTGATCGCGGCCGGCAGCGCGCACATCAACGTCGACGAGTGCGGCGCGCCGGAGAAGGTCGCCGGCATCAAGCTCCTCACCATCCCCACCGAGGACGGCAAGCTCACCCCCCAGCTGATCGACCAGCAGGCCTGGGGCTGGGGCGACGAGCACCGCGCGCAGCCGCTGGCGGTCTCGATCACCCAGAGCACCGAGCTCGGCACCCTCTACACGGCGGACGAGGTCAAGGCGATCTGCGAGCACGCCCATGAGCGCGGCATGCTCGTGCACATGGACGGCTCGCGCCTGGCCAACGCCGCCGCCTCGCTGGGCGTGCCGTTCCGCGAGTTCACCACCGACGCCGGGGTGGACGTGCTCTCCTTCGGCGGGACCAAGAACGGCCTGCTGTTCGGCGAGGTCGTGGTGGTGCTCAACCCGGAGAAGGTCCGGAACATCAAGTACCTGCGCAAGATGTCGATGCAGCTCGCGTCGAAGATGCGCTTCGTCTCGGTCCAGTTCGAGGCCCTGCTCACCGGGGACCTCTGGCTGCGCAACGCCGGCCACGCCAACGCCATGGCCGCCCGCCTGGCGGAGGCGGTGCGCGGCATCGACGGCGTGACGCTCGTCCGCCCGGTGCAGTCCAACGCCGTCTTCGCGCTGCTCCCGCGTGAGGTCAGCGAGCGGCTGCAGAAGCGCTACCGCTTCTACTTCTGGGACGAGCACACCGGAGAGGTCCGCTGGATGGCGGCCTTCGACACCACTGAGGCGGACATCGACGCCTTCGCCGCCGCGATCGCGGAGGAGATGGGACGCACGGCCTAGGGCCGTTGTACCCGTCCTGACCTGCCGATCGTCCCTCCCCGGGCTCCCGGGGAGGGACGATTTGCTTGTGGCGGGGGAATCCCCGTACAGTTCCGGAGTCGCACCGAGAGGGGCGGCAAAGCGGGTCAGGAAAGCGAAACTCCGGTAAAACGGAGTGAAACAAATCTGATAAGCTGAGCGAAGAACGAAACGAAGTACTGAACGAAGCGCTCGGAGATACTGCGAAGGCAGTTCGAAGAAAGCGTCCGTTCCTTGAGAACTCAACAGCGTGCCAAAAGTCAACGCCAGATATGTTGACATCCCCGGCCTTGATCTTCGGATCGGGGTTGGAGATTCCTTTTGAAGTAATACACAGCGAGGACGCAGTGCACGTGGCCACCCTATTCCGGTGGTTGTCGTGCCGCTCAACGCGGGTGTGGGTCGGATTACCGACAGACATTCACGGAGAGTTTGATCCTGGCTCAGGACGAACGCTGGCGGCGTGCTTAACACATGCAAGTCGAACGATGAAGCCTTCGGGTGGATTAGTGGCGAACGGGTGAGTAACACGTGGGAAATCTGCCCTGCACTCTGGGACAAGCCTTGGAAACGAGGTCTAATACCGGATATGACCTGTCCTCGCATGGGGATGGGTGGAAAGCTCCGGCGGTGCAGGATGATCCCGCGGCCTATCAGCTTGTTGGTGGGGTAATGGCCTACCAAGGCGACGACGGGTAGCCGGCCTGAGAGGGCGACCGGCCACACTGGGACTGAGACACGGCCCAGACTCCTACGGGAGGCAGCAGTGGGGAATATTGCACAATGGGCGAAAGCCTGATGCAGCGACGCCGCGTGAGGGATGAAGGCCTTCGGGTCGTAAACCTCTTTCAGCAGGGAAGAAGCGCAAGTGACGGTACCTGCAGAAGAAGCACCGGCTAACTACGTGCCAGCAGCCGCGGTAATACGTAGGGTGCGAGCGTTGTCCGGAATTATTGGGCGTAAAGAGCTCGTAGGCGGCTTGTCGCGTCGGATGTGAAAGCCCGGGGCTTAACCCCGGGTCTGCATTCGATACGGGCAGGCTAGAGTGTGGTAGGGGAGATCGGAATTCCTGGTGTAGCGGTGAAATGCGCAGATATCAGGAGGAACACCGGTGGCGAAGGCGGATCTCTGGGCCATTACTGACGCTGAGGAGCGAAAGCGTGGGGAGCGAACAGGATTAGATACCCTGGTAGTCCACGCCGTAAACGGTGGGAACTAGGTGTTGGCGACATTCCACGTCGTCGGTGCCGCAGCTAACGCATTAAGTTCCCCGCCTGGGGAGTACGGCCGCAAGGCTAAAACTCAAAGGAATTGACGGGGGCCCGCACAAGCAGCGGAGCATGTGGCTTAATTCGACGCAACGCGAAGAACCTTACCAAGGCTTGACATATGCCGGAAACGGCCAGAGATGGTCGCCCCCTTGTGGTCGGTATACAGGTGGTGCATGGTTGTCGTCAGCTCGTGTCGTGAGATGTTGGGTTAAGTCCCGCAACGAGCGCAACCCTTGTTCTGTGTTGCCAGCATGCCTTTCGGGGTGATGGGGACTCACAGGAGACTGCCGGGGTCAACTCGGAGGAAGGTGGGGACGACGTCAAATCATCATGCCCCTTATGTCTTGGGCTGCACACGTGCTACAATGGTCGGTACAAAGGGCTGCGATGCCGCGAGGCGGAGCGAATCCCAAAAAGCCGGCCTCAGTTCGGATTGGGGTCTGCAACTCGACCCCATGAAGTTGGAGTTGCTAGTAATCGCAGATCAGCATGCTGCGGTGAATACGTTCCCGGGCCTTGTACACACCGCCCGTCACGTCACGAAAGTCGGTAACACCCGAAGCCGGTGGCCTAACCCGTAAGGGGAGGAGCCGTCGAAGGTGGGACCAGCGATTGGGACGAAGTCGTAACAAGGTAGCCGTACCGGAAGGTGCGGCTGGATCACCTCCTTTCTAAGGAGCACACGGCCGATTGTGAGCACCTGTCTCGCACGGTCAGCTCATGGGTGGAACGTTGACTATTCGGCACACACGGTTGGTTGATACCAGTACTGCACTTCGGTGCGTGGAACGTATCGGCGGGTCGGGTGTGTCGGGCACGTTGTTGGGTCCTGAGGGAGCGGCCGGTTATGGTCGTTGCTTCAGTGCCGGTCCCACGGACACTGCTCGAGTCTTCGAGTTGTGTAGGTGGGTGTCTGGTCGTTGTTTGAGAACTGCACAGTGGACGCGAGCATCTGTGGCCAAGTTTTTAAGGGCGCACGGTGGATGCCTTGGCACTAGGAACCGATGAAGGACGTGGGAGGCCACGATAGTCCCCGGGGAGCCGTCAACCAGGCTTTGATCCGGGGGTTTCCGAATGGGGAAACCCGGCAGTCGTCATGGGCTGTCACCCGTACCTGAATATATAGGGTATGTGGAGGGAACGAGGGGAAGTGAAACATCTCAGTACCCTCAGGAAGAGAAAACAACCGTGATTCCGGGAGTAGTGGCGAGCGAAACCGGATGAGGCTAAACCGTATTGGTGTGATACCCGGCAGGGGTTGCCAATGCGGGGTCGTGGGAAAGTTCTTCAGTCGTCTGCCGGCGGCTGGGTGAGTCAGAAACCGTATGGATAGTCGAAGGACATGCGAAAGGTCCGGCGTAGAGGGTAAGACCCCCGTAGACGAAATCTGTGCGGCTCACTTGAGCTTCTCCCAAGTAGCACGGAGCCCGAGAAATTCCGTGTGAATCTGGCGGGACCACCCGCTAAGCCTAAATATTCCCTAGTGACCGATAGCGGATAGTACCGTGAGGGAATGGTGAAAAGTACCGCGGGAGCGGAGTGAAATAGTACCTGAAACCGTGTGCCTACAAGCCGTGGGAGCGTCGGACACCAGCTTGCTGTGTGTCTCGTGACTGCGTGCCTTTTGAAGAATGAGCCTGCGAGTTTGCGGTGTGTAGCGAGGTTAACCCGTGTGGGGTAGCCGTAGCGAAAGCGAGTCCGAATAGGGCGTTTGAGTTGCACGCCCAAGACCCGAAGCGGAGTGATCTAGCCATGGGCAGGTTGAAGCGGAGGTAAGACTTCGTGGAGGACCGAACCCACCAGGGTTGAAAACCTGGGGGATGACCTGTGGTTAGGGGTGAAAGGCCAATCAAACTCCGTGATAGCTGGTTCTCCCCGAAATGCATTTAGGTGCAGCGTCACGTGTTTCTTGCCGGAGGTAGAGCACTGGATAGGCGATGGGCCTCACCGGGTTACTGACCTTAGCCAAACTCCGAATGCCGGTAAGTGAGAGCGTGGCAGTGAGACTGTGGGGGATAAGCTCCATGGTCGAGAGGGAAACAGCCCAGAACACCGACTAAGGTCCCTAAGCGTGTGCTAAGTGGGAAAGGATGTGGAGTCGCACAGACAACCAGGAGGTTGGCTTAGAAGCAGCCATCCTTGAAAGAGTGCGTAATAGCTCACTGGTCAAGTGATTCCGCGCCGACAATGTAGCGGGGCTCAAGCACACCACCGAAGTCGTGTCATTGCAGCAATAGGGCCAACGCCTGCTGTGATGGGTAGGGGAGCGTCGTGTGCCGGGTGAAGCAGCGGAGGAATCCAGTTGTGGACGGTTCACGAGTGAGAATGCAGGCATGAGTAGCGATACAAGAGTGGGAAACTCTTGCGCCGATTGACCAAGGGTTCCTGGGTCAAGCTGATCTGCCCAGGGTAAGTCGGGACCTAAGGCGAGGCCGACAGGCGTAGTCGATGGACAACGGGTTGATATTCCCGTACCCGCTTTGAAGCGCCAACGTCGAACCAGATGATGCTAAGCCCGTGAAGCCGGCCTGGAGTCTTCGGACGAAGGGACGTGGTGGAGCCGGTGGCCCAAGTCTGTAGTAGGTGAGCGATGGGGTGACGCAGGAAGGTAGTCCAGCCCGGGCGGTGGTTGTCCCGGGGTAAGGGTGTAGGCCGAGTGATAGGCAAATCCGTCACTCATTAAGGCTGAGACCTGATGCCGAGCCGATTGTGGTGAAGTGGATGATCCTATGCTGTCGAGAAAAGCCTCTAGCGAGTTTCATGGCGGCCCGTACCCCAAACCGACTCAGGTGGTCAGGTAGAGAATACCGAGGCGTTCGGGTGAACTATGGTTAAGGAACTCGGCAAAATGCCCCCGTAACTTCGGGAGAAGGGGGGCCATTCCTGGTGATGAGTCTTGCACTCTGAGCTGGGGGTGGCCGCAGAGACCAGCGAGAAGCGACTGTTTACTAAAAACACAGGTCCGTGCGAAGCCGTAAGGCGATGTATACGGACTGACGCCTGCCCGGTGCTGGAACGTTAAGGGGACCGGTTAGTCCGACTTCGGTCGGGCGAAGCTGAGAACTTAAGCGCCAGTAAACGGCGGTGGTAACTATAACCATCCTAAGGTAGCGAAATTCCTTGTCGGGTAAGTTCCGACCTGCACGAATGGCGTAACGACTTCTCGACTGTCTCAACCATAGGCCCGGTGAAATTGCATTACGAGTAAAGATGCTCGTTTCGCGCAGCAGGACGGAAAGACCCCGGGACCTTTACTATAGCTTGATATTGGTGTTCGGTTCGGCTTGTGTAGGATAGGTGGGAGACTTTGAAGCGGCAACGCCAGTTGTCGTGGAGTCGACGTTGAAATACCACTCTGGTCGTGCTGGATGTCTAACCTGGGTCCGTGATCCGGATCAGGGACAGTGTCTGGTGGGTAGTTTAACTGGGGCGGTTGCCTCCTAAAGAGTAACGGAGGCGCCCAAAGGTTCCCTCAGCCTGGTTGGCAATCAGGTGTTGAGTGTAAGTGCACAAGGGAGCTTGACTGTGAGACCGACGGGTCGAGCAGGTGCGAAAGCAGGGACTAGTGATCCGGCGGTGGCTTGTGGAAGCGCCGTCGCTCAACGGATAAAAGGTACCCCGGGGATAACAGGCTGATCTTCCCCAAGAGTCCATATCGACGGGATGGTTTGGCACCTCGATGTCGGCTCGTCGCATCCTGGGGCTGGAGTAGGTCCCAAGGGTTGGGCTGTTCGCCCATTAAAGCGGTACGCGAGCTGGGTTTAGAACGTCGTGAGACAGTTCGGTCCCTATCCGCTGTGCGCGTAGGAATATTGAGAAGGGCTGTCCCTAGTACGAGAGGACCGGGACGGACGAACCTCTGGTGTGCCAGTTGTCCTGCCAAGGGCATGGCTGGTTGGCTACGTTCGGGAGGGATAACCGCTGAAAGCATCTAAGCGGGAAGCCTGCTTCGAGATGAGTATTCCCACCTCCTTGAGAGGGTAAGGCTCCCAGTAGACGACTGGGTTGATAGGCCGGATGTGGAAGCCCAGTAATGGGTGGAGCTGACCGGTACTAATAGGCCGAGGGCTTGTCCTCAGTTGCTCGCGTCCACTGTGTTGTTCTGAAACAACGACCCCATATCCCCGCTTGGTCGGGGGTGTGGTGCGGTTGACAGTTTCATAGTGTTTCGGTGGTCATAGCGTGAGGGAAACGCCCGGTTACATTCCGAACCCGGAAGCTAAGCCTCACAGCGCCGATGGTACTGCAGGGGGGACCCTGTGGGAGAGTAGGACGCCGCCGAACAATCTTTGAATACCAGATAACCCCCATCCGATTCCTCGGACGGGGGTTATCTGCGTTTATGGAGCAGTTGAACGGCTGGAGGGGCCTGCAAACCCGCGGGTTGCAAAGCCCCTCCAGCCGGCAGGGCCCTCAGACCTCCAGGTCGGCCTCGATGCGTGCCAGCTGGTGGCGGGCCATGGCGAGGTTCGCCCGGCGCTTGTCGAGGGCCAGGTAGAGGAACAGTCCCTTGCCGGAGCGTGAGGTCAGCGGCCTGATCAGGTGGTACTGGGTGCTCAGGGAGATCAGGATGTCCTCGATGCCGTCGCTCAGTCCGAGCATCTCCATCGTGCGCATCTTGGCGCGCACGACGTCGGTGTTGCCGGCCGCGGCGACCGTCAGGTCCAGTCCGCCCGGGCCGTCCACGGTGCCCAGGGCCATTCCGCTGTTGTAGTCCACGAGTGCTGCCCCGATGGCGCCCTCCACGGTGTTCATGGTCTGTCGGAGTGCGCCGTCAACGTCTGCCATGTCAATTCCTTGTTCGCTGGTGATGGTTCGTCAGAGTGATGGGTGGTCATGCGGGAGGGGCGGGGGCGGAGTCGGGCCGGCCAGTAGGCGGCCGATGCGCTCGGCGGACCGCCGGGATTCCAGGTGCAGGCGCCCGACGTTGACGTCCGGGTGGGAGAGCACGGTGAGCACGCAGACGGGACCTGCCGCATACGTCGCCACATAGCCGTGCTCGCCGCGCACCAGCGACTCCCGGAACTCGCCCTGGCCGGTGGCATCGGCCAGGCGTTGGGCCAGCCCGAGCGACGCTGCCGTCATCGCGGCCAGCCCCTCGGGTTCGGTGTCGTGGGTGTCATGGGCCATCAGCAGGCCGTCCAGGCTGGCCACCAGACCGCCTGCCAGATGCGGGACCCGGGTCTTCAGGGCGCGGAGTTCGGCCAGCAACTCAGTCTCCAGGGCGATGGGTTGCCTCCTTCCGGTGCGCTGCTTCAGCGCCCGCCTCATGGCCATGAGGCCGTGGCCGCGGACGGAGAGGAAGTCAAAGTCGAGCCTCCAGTGCGTTTCGGACCCGGGTCAGCAGGGCGATGTCCGGGTTGTCGGCGAACAGCGGATGAGCCGCCGCCCGCTGCGGATCGGGGGAGTCGGCCCGGCGGCGCAGTGCGGCGCCGGGGGTGCGGCGCTGGAGCGGAACAGCGGCCGACTCGTGGAGTGGTTCGGTGGGTGGTTCGGTGGGTGGAGTGGCGACGACCCCGAGGGCGGCCAGCCGGCGCACCTCGACCGTCGTGGAGAAGGCGGAGCGGCCCAGCAGCCGTGCGAGGTCCGCCGGAGTTCTTCGGCCGTCGGCGTGCCGCAGCAGTTCACGCTGGCGCGGGGTGGTCCGGCTCCGGCAGCCGGTGGCGGACAGCGCAGGCACCACCGGCGCACTGTCCAGCTGCGGGCAGGGCCAGATCCGCTCCAGCAGGTCCCGACGCCGTACCGTCTCGCGCCGTAGCAGCCGGGCGCTCACCCGGCTCACCGGTCCGAGCCAGTGCCGCACCCCGGGTTCGAAGGAGGCGGCCGGGGACCGCGCGCCCAGCGTGAAGAAGGCGGCGTCGTGCAACGCGCCGAGGTGGCAGAGTTCCAGCTCACCCTGCGTCAGCTGGCCCTGCTCGACGAGCATCCGGCCGACCCGGTGCTCGCGGCCGAAGGCACTCAGCGATGCCCGCCAGGCGTCCGGTGGTATTCGGCCGCACCGGGTCAGCAAGGTGTCCAGGCCGGTGGCCAGCTCGCTCTCGGCGTGCACGACGATGCCGGCCTCCAGATAGACCGCTCCGCTCTCGCAGCGCAGCGCGCCGGTGGCGTGCAGCGCGGCCAGCCGTTCGACCTTCTCGCCCAGAGGTTCCACCAGAGATTCCACCGGGGACTGCCCGAGGCACTGACGCGTGTACGGCCTGTCAGTACTCATCCGAGGACCAGCTCCTCGGCGATCGCCTGCAGGCGGAAGCGCGCGACGGCCAGGTTGCCGTCGGCCCGGGCGAGCCAGAGGTGCAGGGCGAGTCTGCTGTCGAAGACGGTGCCGACGAAGCAGAGCAGGTGGTAGCTGCTGCGCGAGGTGACGATGATGTCCCGCACGGGAGTGCGGGGATCCGAGGGGTCGGCGAAGGTGGGGCTTTCGGCGGCGGCCCGGGCCAGGTCGGTCGCCTCCGCGGCCGTCCCCTCGTGGTCTCCGGTGGGGCTGTCCCCACTGGTCCCGAGCGTCAGGCCGCTGCTCCAGTCGATGAGGCTCACGCCGCGCGCGCCGGCGATCGTCATCGCCTCGGACAGGCATTCGTCGATACCCGGCACACGGGCTCCTTCAGGGGTTGCGGCGGCAGGTCACAGCACACGGCTCTGCTACGCCGAGTCGCGGTCACGACACGGAAGGCTATCGACGCCGGGATGGTGAAACGAAAATGTCATCGGCATATTCGCTATCGCAGCGAAGCTTTTCGGCCATGGTCACGCGTAGTCCCGAGATGGAAACCCGCTGTAAGGGCGAAAGGGGCGACAAGGCCCGGATCGCCCACCTGGCTAAGGACGTTGGCTGATTCACGACGGTTTCGGACCGGTGTCCGCCCAAGCAGAAGCCCCGGACGGCTACGGTGCGTCCGGGGCTTCTGGTGATGCTGAGCCGATTCCGACCGGCGGCTAGCCCTGCTAGCTCTGCGCTGCCGCCGCCGCGCGGCGGGCCGCCTTGGCGGCCGCCTCCTGCTCGTCCTCGGCCTCCGCGACCTCCAGGGTGGGGGCGGTGCCGCCGAGGTGGGCCGGCATCCACCAGGTGTCGTCCGGTCCGGTCGGCTTGCCCGGGTACATCTGCTGCGCCTGGTCGAGCATCTCGGTCATCGCCGCCCGCAGTCGCCGGGTGACCATCACCGGCTTGTCCTCGGGCTGCAGGTGGATCGGCTCGCCGATCATGATGATCACCGGGACGTGCCGCTTGGTCAGCGTCTTGGGCCGGCCCTTGGTCCAGAGCTGCTGGGTGCCCCAGAGGATCACCGGGAGCAGCGGGGTGCCGGAGTCGGCGGCCATCCGGGCCGCGCCGGTCTTGAACTTCTTGAGCGTGAAGGAGCGGGAGATGGTGGCCTCGGGGAAGACGCCGACCACCTCGCCCGCCCGCAGCGCGCGCACCGCCGCCTCGTACGCGGGCTGGCCGTCCGTCCGGTCGACCGGGATGTGCTTCATGCCGCGCATCAGCGGGCCGGAGATGCGGTGCTTGAAGACGTCGTCCTTGGCCATGAAGCGGGTCTTGCGCTTGCTGCCGCGCACCATGCCGAGGCCCGCGAAGAGGAAGTCGAGGTAGCTGATGTGATTGCTGACCAGGACGGCGCCGCCGGTCGCCGGGACGTTCTCGGCACCGATGATCTGGATCTTGCAGTCCAGTGCACGAAAGACGGTCAGCGCGGTCCGAATCACCGGCGGGTATACGAACTCTGCCACGATCAGCCCTACTTCTTCCCACGGGCGCGAGCCCGGTGCGGCGGCACCCGCGCGTTCGTGGTGGACCGGGCTCGGAGCGCGGCACGCCGCGGCTGCCACGGGTGATTCTCCGACGATCGTCCCTCGAATGAGTGCCATCTGTCACCTGCGCGGCCCTGGGTGGAGGGAGACGGTGGTCACATCCGTGTCACTCGGGGTGCGGCGGCGGCCAGGGTGGTGCTATCGGGCGGCCGGTGCGCCGCAGCGGGTGCCGCACACTGGACGCACCACCGGCTGGCCGGTGTGCGTTGCGGCGCTCGCCCGGCGCGATGGAGGCTGCGCGCGCCGCGGGCGTGCGGGAGAGGCGATGCCGTGCTGCTGTCCGCCGCCGACCTGGGCGAGGGGGCCGGGCTGGGGGAGCGCGCGACGCTCGTCCAGTTCTCGACCGCCTTCTGCCAGCCCTGCCGGGCGACCCGCCGGATCCTGGCCGAGGTCGCCGCGATGGTCGAGGGAGTCGCGCACGTCGAGATCGACGCCGAGCGCCGGCTGGAGTTGGTCCGCCGGCTGGAGATCCTGCGCACGCCCACCGTCCTGGTGCTGGACGCCTCCGGCCGGGTGGTCCGCCGGGCCTCGGGGCAGCCGCGCCGGGCGGACGTGATCGCCGCGCTGGGGGAGGCATTCTGAACAGCGGTTTCCCGGTGGGTTGCGGCACCCGGGAGGCCGAGAGCTTCGTCACAATGATCAGGCGGTGAAGCGCCCCGTTATTGCGGGAAGATGTGGGCGACCGGTATTTAGATACTGACGAGTAACCAGAGCGGGATACTGCCGAGTATGCTGCGGAAGTGCCGGTCGGGCAGCAGGAATGCGCTGCCCGAAGCGGGAGGCGTCTGCGTGCGCGCCCGTACGTTGCACCGCCGCAGCCGCCGGACGAGACCAGTACAGGAGACAGGCCGTGAGCTTGAGGATCGTTGTCTGTGTGAAGTACGTGCCCGACGCGACCGGTGACCGTCGCTTCGCGGACGACACCACCACCGACCGGGAGGCCGTCGACGGCCTGCTGTCGGAGCTGGACGAGTACGGCGTGGAGCAGGCGCTCCGGATCGCCGAGGCTTCGGGTGACGCCGAGGTGACCGTCCTCACCGTCGGCCCCGACGACGCCAAGGACGCGCTGAAGAAGGCGCTGTCGATGGGCGCCGACAAGGCCGTCCACGTGAACGACGAGGACATCCACGGCACCGACGTGATCGGTACCTCCGCGATTGTCGCCAAGGCCCTGGAGAAGACCGGTTTCGACCTGGTCATCTGCGGTATGGCCTCCACCGACGGCACCATGGGCGTGCTGCCGGCCCTGCTGGCCGAGCGCCTGGGCCTGCCGCAGGTCACCCTGCTCTCCGAGGTCTCGGTCGAGGGAGGCACCGTCAAGGGCCGCCGCGACGGCGACGCCGCGACCGAGCTGGTCGAGGCCGCGCTGCCGGCCGTCGTCTCGGTGACCGACCAGTCGGGCGAGGCCCGCTACCCGTCCTTCAAGGGCATCATGGCCGCCAAGAAGAAGCCGGTTCAGTCCTACGACCTGGACGACCTGGGCATCGAGGCGGACGAGGTCGGCCTGGGCGGTTCCTGGACCGCCGTGGAGACCATCACCGAGCGCCCGGCCCGCACCGCCGGGACGATCGTCAAGGACGAGGGCGAGGGCGGCAAGGCGCTCGCGGGCTACCTCGCCGACCAGAAGTTCATCTGACCCGCCGTCCGGACCTCACGCTCAATCAGGAGTAACGAATCATGGCTGAAATCCTGGTTCTCGTGGACCACGCCGACGGTGTGATCCGCAAGCCCGCCCTCGAACTGCTGACCCTGGCCCGCCGCATCGGCGAGCCCTCGGCCGTCGTGCTCGGTGCCGGCGCCGCCGCCGCCGACATCGCGGCCAAGGCCGGCGAGTTCGGCGCGGCCAAGGTGTACGTCGCCGACGCCGCCGAGTTCTCCGACTACCTCGTCGTCCCCAAGGTCGACGCGCTGACCCAGATCGCCAAGGCGGCCGACGCCGCCGCGGTCCTGGTCACCTCGTCCGGTGAGGGCAAGGAGATCGCGGCCCGCGTCGCGCTGCGCCTGGGCTCGGGCATCATCACCGACGCCGTCGACCTGGAGGCCGGCGACGGCGGCCCGGTCGCCACCCAGTCGGTCTTCGCCGCCTCGTTCCAGGTGAAGTCGCGGGTGTCGCACGGCGCCCCGGTCATCACCGTCAAGCCGAACGCGGTCGGCCCCGAGGCCGCCCCGGCCGCCGGTGCGGTCGAGAACGTCACCGTCGCCTTCACCGGCAACGCCGCCAAGGTCACCTCGCGCACCGCGCGGGTCTCCTCGGGCCGCCCCGAGCTGACCGAGGCCGCCATCGTGGTCTCCGGCGGCCGCGGTGTCGGTGCCGCCGAGGGCTTCAGCGTGGTCGAGGCGCTGGCCGACTCGCTCGGTGCCGCCGTCGGCGCCTCGCGCGCCGCCGTCGACGCCGGCTGGTACCCGCACAGCAACCAGGTCGGCCAGACCGGCAAGCAGGTCTCCCCGCAGCTGTACGTCGCGGCGGGCATCTCCGGCGCGATCCAGCACCGGGCCGGCATGCAGACGTCCAAGACGATCGTCGCGATCAACAAGGACGCCGAGGCGCCGATCTTCGAGCTGGTCGACTACGGCGTGGTCGGCGACCTCTTCGAGGTGCTGCCGCAGCTGACCGCCGAGGTCAAGGCGCGCAAGGGCTGACAGCCCAGGCGCGGTATCCGCAGGGCGTGACCCTCCTTCTGTAAGGAGGGTCACGCCCTGCGGCGTTCCCACCCGTCGTAGAGTGCCGACCGTGGAACTCTTGACGGCACTTCAGGGCGGGTACGGCGACGCCGCCGACGCGCTGCGGATCGACGGTCGGGCGCTCTCCCGCGAGCGGCTGCTCGGGGCAGCCTCGGCAGTGGCCGGCCGGGCGGCGGGAGCCTCGGCGCTCGCCGTGGTGGCCCGGCCGACGCCGCACACCGTGGTCGCGCTGGTCGGCGGGCTGCTGGCCGGCGTGCCGGTCGTCCCGATCCCGCCGGACGCCGGGCCCAAGGAGCGCGACCACATCCTGCGCGACTCCGGCGCCGACCTGCTGGCCGTCCCGGTCGGCGAGGCGGCGGACGAGCTCGCGGGGGCCGTCGCGACGCTGCCGGTGGACGTCGACGAGACCACCGCCGCGCGCCGGCCCGAGCCGGCGCCGCAGAGCACCGGACTGGTGATCTACACCTCCGGCACCACCGGGCCGCCCAAGGGCGTCGTGCTCTCCCGCGCGGCGCTGGCCGCCGGGATCGACGCGCTGGCCGCCGCCTGGGACTGGACGGCGGAGGACACCCTGGTGCACGGGCTGCCACTGTTCCACGTGCACGGCCTGGTGCTCGGCCTGCTGGGCGCGCTGCGCACCGGCAGCCGCCTGGTGCACACCGGACGGCCCACCCCGGCGGGCTACGCCGAGGCGGGCGGCAGCCTCTACTTCGGCGTCCCCACCGTCTGGTCGCGGATCGCTGCCGACGAGGAGTCGGCGCGGGCGCTGAGCGGGGCCCGGCTGCTGGTCTCGGGCAGCGCGCCGCTGCCCGTCCCGGTCTTCCAGCGGCTGGCCGCCGTCACCGGCCATGCGCCGATCGAGCGTTACGGCATGACGGAGACGCTGATCACGCTCAGCACCCGGGTGGACGGCGAGCGCCGGCCCGGCAGCGTCGGCCTCCCGCTGGACGGTGTGCGCACCCGGCTGGTCGGCGAGGACGGCAGCACCGCGGTGCCCGGCGACGGCGAGAGCGTCGGGGAGCTCCAGGTCAGCGGGCCGACCCTGTTCGACGGCTACCTCGGCCGTCCGGAGGCGAACGCCGAGGCCTGGACGCCGGACGGCTGGTTCCGCACCGGCGACGTGGCCACCATCGGCCCGGACGGCTTCCACCGGATCGTCGGCCGCGCCTCGGTGGACCTGATCAAGAGCGGCGGCTTCAAGATCGGCGCCGGCGAGGTCGAGGCCGCGCTGCGCGACCACCCCGCCGTGCTGGACGCCGCCGTGGTCGGCGCCCCGGACCCGGACCTCGGCCAGCTGGTGGTGGCCTATGTGATCCCCGACGGCCCGGTGACCGGCGACCAGCTGACGGCGTTCGTCGCCGAGCGGCTCTCCGTCCACAAACGCCCGCGCCGGGTGGTGCTGGTCGACGAGCTGCCGCGCAACGCGCTCGGCAAGGTGCTGAAGAAGCGCCTGCTGGAGGGCTGACGGAGCCTGTTCGGCGGCCCTACCCAGGTAGGGTCGGCGGGCTGGGCAACCCGAGCTGGAGGGCAGGCGGATGAAGACCGGTCAGGCGCTGGTGGCGGCAATCGACATCGGCGGGACCAAGATCGCCGGGGCACTGGTGGGCGCCGACGACGGCTCGCTGCACCACCGCACCCAGCGCCCGACACCGGCCGGGGCGGACGGCGTGAGCGTCTTCGCGGCGGTCGCGGCCGTGCTGGCCGAACTGGCGGCGGGACCGGACTGGGAGCGCGTCGAGCTGGTGGGCCTGGGCAGCGCGGGCCCGGTGGACGCGGTGCGCGGGCTCGTCAGCCCGGTGAACATCCCCGGCTGGCGCGACTTCCCGGTGGTGGCCCGGGTGGGCGGGCTGTCCGGCGGGCGGCCGGTCGTGCTGACCGGCGACGGCGTGGCGATGACCGCCGCCGAGCACTGGCTCGGCGCGGCCCGCGGCTTCGACAACGCGCTGTGCATGGTGGTCTCCACCGGCGTCGGCGGCGGCCTGGTGCTGGGCGGGGCGCTCTACCCCGGGCCGTCCGGAAACGCGGGCCACATCGGCCACATCAGCGTGGACCTGGACGGCGACCCGTGCCCGTGCGGCGGCCGCGGCTGCCTGGAGGGCCTGGCCAGCGGGACGGCGATCGCCCGGCACGCGCTGGCGGCAGGCTGGCGGCCCGCGGACGGCGCCGCCGGCGGCACAGCCGTTGCGGTGGCGGCCGCGGGCCGAGCGGGCGATCCGCTGGCGCTGGCCGCCTTCGACCGGGCCGGGCAGGCGCTGGCGGCGGGCATCGCGGCCACCGCGACGCTGGTCGAGCTGGACGTGGTGGTGATCGGCGGCGGCGTCGCGCAGGCGGGGGAGCTGCTGTTCGGGCCGCTGCGGACGCGCCTGGCGCAGTACGCCACGCTCGGCTACGTCCAGGGGCTGCGGGTACGCCCGGCGGAGCTGGCCACCGACGCCGGGCTGGTCGGCGCCGCGGCCGCGGCGCTGCGGGCGACCGCGCGCTAGGTCGGATCGGCAGGCTTGAGGGGTCGGCCGGAGCGGGTACCACCTGCTGTGGTGCCGGACCGCCGGTGCGTCGGGTGCCTCCGGTCAGGCCGGGTCTCCCGCGCGCCGAGCGGTCCGCGGACCACCCGGCGCGAACGGCGCCGGGGACATCGGAGGTCAGGGGAACTCGTGATCGTCTGGGTCAACGGGACATTCGGTGCGGGCAAGACCAGCACCTGCCGGGAGCTGGTCGAGCTGCTGCCCGGAAGCACGCTCTACGATCCCGAACAGGTCGGCTACGCGCTGCGCCAGCTGCTGCCCACGCAACGGCTGGCGCAGGTGAAGGACTTCCAGGACCTGCCGTCCTGGCGCCGGCTGGTGCCGGAGGTGGCGACCGCGCTGCTGACCGAGGTGCCCGGGCCGCTGGTGGTGCCGATGACCTTGCTGCGGGAGGACTACCGCGACGAGATCTTCGGCAGCCTGGCGGCCCGCGGCCTGCCGGTGCACCACTTCGTGCTGCACGCTGAGGAAACGATCCTGCGGGAGCGCATCGCGCTCAGCGAGGAGGTCCCGGGCGACGCCGAGGCCAGCGAGCGGGTCCGCCGCTGGCGGCTGGCCCACCTGCCCGCCTACCGGGCCGCGCAGCCCTGGCTGCACCGGGACGCCCACGTCGTACGGACCGACGGCCGCACACCGCGCCAGGTGGCGCAGACGCTGCTCGCGCTGGTCGGCCAGGGGGCGGCCCGCTGCCCGATCGTCCAGCAGGCACCCGGCGCCGGGGACACCGTCGCGGCAGCGGTGCTGCTCTTCGACGAGCAGGAGCGGGTGCTGCTGGTGGACCCGGTCTACAAGCCGGCCTGGGAGTTCCCCGGCGGCGTGGTCGAGCTCGGCGAGGCGCCGACCCGGGCGGCCGTGCGTGAGGCGGAGGAGGAGCTCGGCCTGCGGCTGGACCCGGGCGCGCTGCGGCTGCTGGCGGTGGACTGGGAGCCGCGCACCGGCCAGCGGCGCGGCGGGATGCGCGTGGTCTACGACGGCGGCCGGCTCACGCCCGCCCAGGTCGAGGCCTTGCGGCTGCCGCCGGACGAGCTGCGCGCCTGGCGCTTCGTCACTCTGGCCGAGGCCGAGCGGCTGCTGACGGAGGGCCGGTTCCGCCGGCTGGCCGGAGCCCTCGACGCCCGTGAACGCAAGGAGGCGCGCTACCTGGAGGCCGGCCGCCCGGCGGCCTGCGGCCTGGGCGAGGTCTAGGTGAAATGAGGCACGATGGACGGGTGCCCTTCACCTTCAGCCACCCCGCCGCCGTCCTGCCGCTGCTGCGCGGGGTGCGCGGGCGCGGGCCGCTGATCGCCTCGGCGCTGGTCGCCGGGTCGATGGCGCCCGACCTGCCGTACTTCGCCGAGTCCTGGCTGCCCGGGGTGTACGGGCAGGGCGCGCTGACGCACCGCTGGTGGGCGGTGGCGACGGTGGACGTCGCGCTCGCGGGCGCGCTGCTGGCGGGCTGGCACGGGGTGCTGCGGGCGCCGCTGCTCGCGGCGCTGCCCGAGCCGTGGGGCGCGGCCGCCGATGCCGCCACCGCGCGGCGCGGGCAGCGGCGCGGGCGGCGGCCCGGGCAGTGGCCCGGCGGCGGCGAGGCGGCCGCGTTCGTGCTGTCCGCCGCCGTCGGGGCGGCCACCCATGTGGGCTGGGACGCCTTCACCCACCAGGGCCGGGCCGGGGTGCGGCTGCTGCCGGCGCTGAACCGGGAGGTTGCGGGGGTGCCGCTGTACGCCGTGCTGCAGTACGGGACCTCGGCGGCGGCGCTGGCCGTGCTGGGCCGCCACCTGGCGCGCGAACTGCCCCGCCCGGCAGCCCCGCCGCAGCCCGCGCCGGGGCGCCGGGCGGCGCGGATCGTGCTCGGCGCCGGCGCCGTGCTCGGGGCCGGTGAGCGGGTCGCCAGGTCGGCGCGGGCCCGCGCGACCGGTCAGCGGTGGAACGTGATCGCCGACCTCTGCTTCGGTGCCGGCGCCGGAGCAGCGGTCGGCGCGACCGCGCTGTCCCTGCTGCCCCGCCCGCTGCTGCCCCGGCGCCCGACCGGTCAGGCCCGCTCGCTCCAGGCCTTGGCGTAGCCGCGCAGGAAGAGTGCCTCGGAGAGTGTCATCAGCTCCAGCTCGGCCGGGTCCAGGCTCTCGTTGACCGCGTGGATCTGGGTGGTCGGCTCCTCCACACCGATCAGCACGATCTCCGCCTGCGGGTAGAGCGTGCGCAGCGTGTTGCAGAGCGGGATCGAGCCGCCCATCCCGGAGACCGCCATCTCGACCCCGTACGCCTCGTGCATCGCCGCGCCTAGCGCCTCGTACGCCAGTCCGCTGGTGTCGGCGCGGAACGGCTCGCCGCTCGCCAGCCGGTTGAGGGTGACCCGCACGCCCCACGGCGCGGCCGCCTCCAGGTGGGCGACCAGCGCGTCCTGCGCGGTGGTCGTCGCCATGCCCGGCGGGATCCGCAGGCTGACCACGGCCTTGGCGCGGGCCTGCACCGAGGAGGTGGCGCCCACCGTGGGGGGTACGTCCATCCCGATCACGGTCGCCGCCGGGCGTGCCCAGAGCCGGTCCGCGACGCCGCCGGTGCCGATCAGCCGCACGCCGTCCAGCACCTTGGCGTCCGCGCCGAACCGCTCCTGCGGGTACGCCACGCCCGGCCAACTCTGGTCGCACTCCAGGCCCTTGATCGTGGTGGCGCCGTGCTCGTCGTGCAGCGTGGCGAGGATCCGGATCAGCGCGAGCAGCGCGTCCGGGGCGGCGCCGCCGAACTGGCCCGAGTGCAGGTTGCCCGCCAGCGTGGCGACCTCGATCTCGACCTCGGTGATCCCGCGCAGCGTCGCGGTGGCGGTCGGCAGGCCGGCCGCGAAGTTGCCGACGTCGCCGACCACGATCACGTCGGCCGCCAGCAGCTCGGGGTTGGCCAGCGCGTACTGCTCCAGACCGCCGGTGCCCTGCTCCTCCGAGCCCTCGACGATCATCTTCAGCCCGACCGGCAGGGCGTCGCCGTAGGTGGCACGCAGGGCCCGCAGCGCCGTCAGGTGCATCAGGATGTTGCCCTTGCAGTCCGCCGCGCCGCGCCCGTACCAGCGGCCGTCACGCTCCGTCAGCTCGAAGGGCGGCGTCTGCCAGGCGGCCTCGTCCAGCGGCGGCTGCACATCGTAGTGCGAGTAGAGCAGCACGGTCGGGGCGCCGGCCGGGCCTGCCAGCTCGGCGTAGACCGACTGGGTGCCGTCGGGGGTGTCCAGCACCTGAACATTCGTCAGCCCGTCGGCGGCGAAGGCCTCGGCGACCCAGCGGGCCGCCGCCTGGCACTCCTCCACCGGGAACACGCGCGGGTCGGCGACCGAGCGGTACGCCACCAGCTCGGCCAGCTCCGCTTGCGCACGGGGCATCAGGGAACGGACGGCGGCGGCGAGCTCCTGCGAGGTCATGGGGGTCTCCGTAGGGGTGGATGACGGCATCCCGGCGAGCATAAGACCGACCGGCACATGGTGGGCGGCGTCGCGACGCCCGGACTCTCGCCTGGACGGCTTCTCCTCAGTCGCCAATGCTCCGCAGTGGCTCCCTCGTCGGCACCGCCCAGACTCGGCCCGGACGCCGCTCCTTCCTCCACCCACCATGTGACGGTCGGTCTCGGCGGCGCGGAGCGGGCAGGTTTGGTGGCGGGGCGCCACCAGCGGTGGAGGGCCGCCTAGGATTGCTCGACGTGACAGTTTCCGGAAGCCCACGCGACCCCAGCCTGCCCGTCGAGCCGAGCCTGCCCGGCACGCCCGCGGCGACCCCCGATCCGTTGGACGGCGTCGTCGATCCGCTGGACGGCGTCTGGGACGTCGTGGTGGTGGGCGCCGGACCGGCCGGCTCCTCGGCCGCGCACGCCGCGGCCACCCACGGCCGCCGGGTGCTGCTGCTCGACAAGGCCGAGCACCCGCGCTACAAGACCTGCGGCGGCGGCATCATCGGCCCGTCCCGGGACAGCCTCCCGCCGGCTTTCAAGATCCCCTTCCAGGACCGCGTGCACGCCGTCACCTTCGCGCTGGACGGGCGGTTCACCCGCACCCGGCGCTCGAAGCGGATGCTGTTCGGGCTGGTCAACCGCAACGAGTTCGACCTGCGCCTGGTCGAGGCGGCGCAGCAGGCCGGCGCGGTGCTGGTGACCGGGGTGACGGTGACCGGCGTCGACCCGCAGGGCGGCCAGGACCGCCGCACCGTCGCCGTCACGCTGGCCGACGGGCGCAAGGTGCAGGCCCGCGCGGTGGTCGGCGCGGACGGCAGCGCCAGCCGGATCGCCCGGCACGTCGGGGTGGCGTTCGATCAGATCGACCTCGGCCTCGAGGCGGAGATCCCGGTCCCCGAGCGGGTCGCCCAGGCCTGGGCGGGCCGGATCCACCTGGACTGGGGGCCGCTGCCCGGCAGCTACGGCTGGGTCTTCCCGAAGACCGACTCGGGCTCGCTGACGGTCGGGGTGATCTCGGCGCGCGGCGACGGGGAGCGGACCAAGCAGTACCTGGCCGACTACATCCGCCGGCTCGGCCTGGCCGGCTTCACCCCGTCCGTCGAGTCCGGCCACCTGACCCGCTGCCGCACCGAGGACTCGCCGCTCTCCCGCGGCCGGGTGCTGGTGGCCGGCGACGCGGCCGGGCTGCTGGAGCCGTGGACCCGCGAGGGCATCTCGTACGCGCTGCGCTCGGGCCGCCTGGCGGGGGAGTGGGCCGCCCAGGTGGCCGAGGCGGGCAGCCCGACCGAGGTGCGGCGCCAGGCGCTCAACTACGCCTTCGCGATCAAGGCCGGCCTGGGGGTGGAGATGCGGGCGGGCCGGGTGATGCTGGAGGCCTTCGAGCGGCGCCCGCACCTGTTCCACGCGGCGGTCTGCCTGGTCGCCCCCGCCTGGCGGGCGTTCGCCCGGACCACCCAGGGGCAGACCACCTTCGCGCAGATCATGCGCCAGTACGCCGCCGCCCGCCGGCTGGCCGCCCTGGCCTCGCGCTGACCCGCGGCTGCGCCTACCGGTACAGCTCGTCGCCGAGCGGGCTGCGCAGGTAGAGCACGGCGCGGCCGTGGCGGGCGCTGGTGACCAGGCGGGTCTGCCGCAGGACGGCCAGGTGCTGGCTCACCGCACCGGCGGTGACGCCCAGGCGCAGGGCCAACTCGGTGGTGGAGACCGGTTCGTGGAGCATCGCCAGGAGCCGGGCCTTGGGGGCGCCCAGCAGCTGTTCGAGGGCACGGGTGGTCGGCGGCGGGTCGAGCGCGTCCGCCATGGTGCCCTGGCCGCGGGCTGGGTAGGTGATGGCCGGCGGTTGGTCGGCGCCGATCGAGGTGACCGCGCCGCTGGCGAAGCAGCTGGGCAGGAAGACCAGGCCACGGCGGTCCACCCGGACGTCCGCGTCCCGGGCCGTCCAGTTCCGGCGGATCGCCAGGACGCCGTCCGCCCAGTGCAGTCGCGGGTCCAGCTCGGCGAACATCGCGCCCGCGCCCTGCTGGGCCAGCGTGCGGGCGCGGTGCACGACATCGGCCGCCAGGACGGAGCGGGCGCGCGGCCACCAGCCGGGCGCCAGGCAGCGCTCCCAGTACTCCTCGATCGCGTCGCAGATCGCCGCGAGCAGCCGCTGCGGATCCTCCAGCCCCGCTGCCAGCGGGAGCGGCAGCGCCCGGTCGTGCGGCAGGAAGGTCTGCTCCAGCTCTGCGCGCAGCAGCTCGGGGGCGGTGGCCCGGACGGTCGCCAGCTCAGCCCGGAACGCGGGGAAGGGGCTGGTCGGGCGCGGGGTGAGGAAGTCCGGCAGGTACCGGTTGGAGGAGACCAGCGAGCGCAGCAGCTCGCTGTCCAGGCGTTCGAAGTCCGGCCGGATCCGCCGGAACCACGGCTGCTGGGCCGGATAGATCCCGGGGTGCGTCCACATCCGGATGCTCAGCACCGCCTCGTGCAGCGGTGAGCAGGCGAAAGAGGCCGAGGCGAGATCGGCGAGGCTGAGGTGAAAACGGTGCATAGCGGCCTTTCGATTCAGCCGCAGCCTAAATCAGTTCTCCCAGGGGAGGTTGGCGCGCTGTGATCTCGTCATGACGACGACAACTGAGGCGCTGTCCGCCGCGCCCTCTTCCGAAGAGTTTCCCGATCAGGCCTCAGAACAGCCCTCCCGGGCCTCCCGACTGCTGCCCCGCGACCCGGTGCTGCGGCTGCTGACCTGGACGACCCTGGTCAACTGCCTGGGCAACGGGCTCTTCCTGACCGTCAGCACGCTCTACTTCACCCGGATCCTCGGCTACGGCGTCGGCGCGGTCGGCCTGGTGCTCACCGGGGCCGGGCTGTGCGGGGTGCTGGCGAGCATCCCGGCCGGGCGGGCCGCCGACCGGCTGGGCAGCAAGCCGGTGTTGATCGCCCTGGTCGCGCTGGAGGCGGTGGGGACGGTCGGGTACGTCCTGGTGGGCGGCAGTTTCCTGGCGTTCGCGGTGCTGACCTGCCTGGTGACGACCGTCGACCGCGGCGCCTCCGCCGCGCGCGGTGCGCTCTACGCCGAGGTGCTGGCGCCCGACCAGCGGGTGGCCGGCCGGGCCTACCTGCGGGCGGTCACCAACGTGGCGATGGGCGTCGGCTCGGTGCTCGCCGCGCTCACCCTGCAGGCCGACAGCCGGGCCGCCTACACCGCCACCATCGTTGCCGACGCGGTCTCCTATGCCGTGGTGGCGTTGGTGATGCTGCGCCTGCCCCGCACCGCACGCGCGTCGGCCGCACGGGAGACGGCCGACCGCCGGTCCACCACCGGGGAGCGGGCCGAGCGGGCCGAGCAGGCCGAGCGGCGCAACCCGGCGCTGCGCAACCTGCCCTTCCTGACGGTCACCGGCCTGAACGCGGTGCTCACCCTCCAGTTCGCGATGCTGGAGATCGGTGTGCCGCTGTGGATCGTCAAGGACACCGCCGCGCCCCGGGCCCTGGTCGCCGCGACGCTGGTGGTCAACACCGTGCTGGTGGTGCTCTTCCAGGTCCGGGCCACCCGCGGCACCGAGCTGCCGGGCGCCGCCGCCCGTGCCTGCGCCCGCGGCGGCCTGCTGCTGGCCGCCTCCTGTGCCGTCCTCGGCCTGGCCCATGGCCTGTCGGCGGTGCTCGCCTCGGCCGTCCTGGTCGCGGGCGTGGCGCTCCAGGCCGGTGGTGAGGTGCTCAGCCAGGCCGGCGGCTGGGCGCTGAGCTACGACCTCGCCGGTGACGGCGCCCACGGCTCGTACCAAGGGGTCTTCAACACCGGCGTGTCCGCCGCCATGATGATCGGCCCGGCGCTGGTCACGCTCGCCGTCGTCGGGCACGGGCTGCTGGGCTGGCTCCTGCTCGGGCTGCTCTTCGCCGCCACCGGCGCCGCCATGAGCCCCGCCGTCCACTGGGCCGCTCGCCGCACCGCCGCTGCCGCCTGAGGCCGCCGGCGCGCACCACCGCGGCCGGACGGAATTTCGAGTACTGGTCGGCGAGGCGGTCGGCGTGTCAGAGTCTTCCCCAGCCGTCCGACCCACCCTCATATCGGATTCCGGAAAGCAGGTCCACCACGATGACCAGCGCAGCACCCCTCGTCCGCGTCACCACCGCGGGAGTCGTCACCACCCTTGAGCTCGACTCACCGCACAACCGCAACGCGCTCTCCACCCGGCTGATGGCCGAGCTGGAGCAGGGGCTCGCCGAGGCGGCCAAGGATCCGGCGGTGCGGGTGGTGGTGCTCGGGCACACCGGCAAAGTGTTCTGCGCGGGAGCGGACCTGTCCGAGGCGACCGGGGCCGACCCGACGGTGGGGCCGCGCGGGCTGGTCGACATCCAGCGGGCGATCATCGACTGCCCCAAGCCGGTGATCGCGTACGTCAACGGGCATGTCCGGGCCGGCGGGCTCGGGTTGGTCGGCTCGGCCGACCTGGCGGTGGCCGGTCCTGCGTCCACCTTCGCGTTCACCGAGTCGCGCCTGGGCCTGGCGCCCGCGGTGATCTCGCTGCCGCTGCGGCCCAAGCTGGAGCCGCGCGCGGCCGCCCGCTACTACCTGACCGGGGAGACCTTCGACGCCGCCGAGGCGGCCCGGATCGGCCTGGTCACGCTGGCCGCCGAGGAGCCGGAGGTGGCGCTGGCCGAGCTGCTGGCCGCGCTGCGGCTGGCCTCCCCGCAGGGGCTCGCGGAGTCCAAGCGGCTGGTCAACGCGGATGTCCTGCGCTCCTTCGAGCAGGACGCCGAGGCCCGGGTGGAGCTGTCCGCCCGGCTGTTCGGCTCCGACGAGGCGCAGCAGGGCATGCGCGCCTTCCTGGACCGCCGGCCGGCCCCCTGGGCGGCGGCCGAGTAGCAGTGTGACCTTGCTCGCCCGAGCGGCCGTCGGGGGAGCGCGGCGGATACGGTGAGCGCATGCCGATCACTGCCACCGTGCTCTCCGCCGTCCGCTCGCGTGCCCGCCGGGTGGCGGGGCGGGTGGTGCACCGCGGGTGGCGCTGGGTGCAGGAGAGCGGTGCGGTGTCCAACCAGAACCCCGGCCCGTACCGCTTCCACACCCTGGGGGACGGCAGCAAGTTGGCGTTCCCGCTGGGGACGGTCTTCAACGAGCAGTCGATCGCGATCGGGCCGTTCTGCATCATCGGCGAGCGGGTCACCATATCGGCGGGTTTTCTGCCCGGTCTCGACCTCGGCCCCGAGCCGGTGGTGCGGATCGGCGGCGGGTGCGTGATCGGCCGGGGCAGCCACCTGGTGGGCCATCAGTCGATCGTGCTCGGCGACGACGTCTGGACCGGTCCCAACGTCTACATCAGCGACCAGGCCCATGAGTACCGCGACACCAGTCGGCCGATCGGCAAGCAGTGGCCGCGCAACGAGCCGGTGGAGATCGGTTCGGGCAGCTGGATCGGCACGGGCGCGGTGATCCTGCCCGGCGCGCGGCTGGGGCGCAACGTGGTGGTGGCAGCCGGCTCGGTGGTCCGCGGCGAGATCCCCGACCACAGCGTGGTGGCCGGCGCCCCGGCCAAGGTGGTGCGCAGCTACAGCGAGATCGAGGGCTGGCAGCCGCCGTTCCGCTACGACCCGCCCCGCCCGCTCCCGGAGGGCGTCACCGCCGAGCAGCTGCGCGCGCTGGTGGGCTGGGACCTGCATGTGCCGACGGACGAGCCGTCCTGAACGGCACGGGCGGGGAACGTCGGACCGGCCGACTTTCCCCGCCCGCGCCGGCTCCGACTGCTCCTACTGCTCCTGCGTGAGCGAGTTCCAGAGCGTCACCGAGCGGTCCGGCACCACGATGCGGTCCTCGTGCGCACTGCCGTCGGCGATGCTGACGATCCGGTACCTGCCCTGGTGGAAGACCCAGTACGTGCTCACCCCGTCGACCCGCTGGCGGTCGGGCATCGCCAGGATGCAGCTGATCCGGTTGATGCCGGAGAAGCAGCTGAAGTCGGAGATCCGGGTGTCGGGCACCTCCAGCACGTCCGTGTGCTGGGTGCCGTCGGCGATCGAGATCACCCGGTACAGCTGGTCGCCGTTGATGGTGTGGAACAGCCAGAACCAGCTCTTGCCGTTCTTGCGCTGCATGTCGGGGTAGGGCAGGAAGGTGTCGACCGGCTGTCCGGGCTCGGTCTGGTCCTGGTCGGGCAGCCGGCCCTCGCCGAGCGCGCGCAGCGTGGTGACGGACGGGCTGAAGGCGTACACGGCGCCCTCGGTCCGCACGAACTGCTGGTAGCTCAGCATGACGGGCTTGCTGCCGTCCTGGTCCCAGACGATCGTGCCGGCCTGCCCGACCATCGCGTCCGGGCCGGGTTCCTTGGCACGGGGGGCGGCGATGGTGAGCACCGCGTGGATCCTGTCCTCGGACTTGTTGTTGCCGAAGACCCAGCGCGAGGGGTGGTTCTGCCCGGTGTCGCCGAGGTCGGCGGCGCGCTCCACCGGTCCCTGCTGGAAGGCGCCCAGCGTGGTGTTCTTGGGCGCGTCCGGGTACGGCTTGCGGTCGGTGAGCTTCCACAGGCCCTGGTAGGTGAAGCTGATGCCGAGCCAGGTGGCCTTCAGCCCCGTCGGGTCGCCGCCGGAGCGCTGACGGGCGTCGCTGAAGGCCTTGTTGAAGGTGGCGACCTGTCTGGTGGTGGCGATCCGCGGGGTCAGCCGCTGCAGCCAGCTGCGCGCTCTGATGCCGTCCTCGAACTTGAGGAAGAGCAGGACCATCTGGTCCTTCTTGAATCCGGCGATCACATCGCCCTGGATGTCGTCGTTCTCGCGCAGCGGGAGATCGGTCTTCGCAGGGGTCAGGGAAGTCGGGGTTTGCGTGGTCATGGGTGCTCCAGCCGTAGGAACTCCGCGATTGCGGAGCGTCACCACGACTGCACGATACGTATTCGAACAAAGCGCGCAGGACAGCGCATGCGCGTCGTGCTCCGCAACGCTCCGTAGCGAAGGGTGGGCTAGTCGAGGGGTGGCGGGCCGACGGTCAGCACCACGGCGTGCCGCACCTGCGCGGTGTCGGGGTGGGTGAGCTGGACGGCGTCGTGGCCGGCCAGGGCGACGACCAGGGCCACCGCGCCGGGAGCCGGGCTCACCAGCACCGCGCCGGCGCCGCTGAGCTCGACCGTCACGGGCAGCCCGTGCGCCGCCATGACGTTGAGCGCGGTGACCGGCCCATCGATCAGCCGCCCGGTGGTGGGCAGTTCGCCGGGGAAGGGGAACGGGTGCAGCGGCGGGACGGGGGCGGGCGGCCGGTCGCCCACCGTCAGCTCCAGGCCCGCGCCCTCGACCACGGTGAGCACCCGGTCAAGGCCGGGGAAGGTCGAGAACGGCCCGTCCGCCGCCACCTCGGCCAGGCTCACCCGCCAGGATCCGTCGGGCGCGGCGGCTACCTCGCGGGTGAGCCCACCTCCGTTGCGCCAGGGGGTGGTTGAGCGGTCGGCGGCGGGGAGCTGGTGCAGGGTCACGCGGGTCAGGCTATCGCTGACGGGCCCGAACGGCGCGGCCGGTGCGCCAGCGTGGCCAGCAGCGCCGCGCCCGCGCCGGCCGCGGCGACCGTGGTCAGCGCGAGCGGCAGGCTCGCCGCGTCCGCGAGGAAGCCGATCACCGGCGGCCCGATCAGCATGCCGCCGTACCCCAGCATCGAGGCGGTGGCCACCCCGCGCGGCCCGCCCTGCTGGCCGGCCCGGGCGATGGCGAGCGGAAAGAGGTTGGCGAGCCCCAGTCCGACCAGCACGAACCCGCCCAGCACCAGCGGCACCGAGGGCGACAGTGCCGCGATCAGCATCCCGACGCAGGCGGTCAGCCCGCCGGCCGCCATCAGCCGGGCCGGTCCGAAGCGGACGGCCAGCCAGGTGCCGCTCAGCCGCCCGGTGGTCATCGCGAGCGCGTATGCCGCGTAGCCGAAGGCCGCCAGGCCCGCGCCCGCGTGCACGTCGTCGGTCAGGTGGAGGGTGGCCCAGTCGGCGAGCGCGCCCTCGCCGTAGGAGCTGAAGAGCGCGGTCAGCCCGAGCAGCAGGACCAGGAAGCGGGCCGGCACCACCGTGGCGGCGGCGGCGCCGACGGTGGCCCCGGCGGTGGCGGTGACGGGCCCGGCCTTGGGCTGGCGCAGCAGCACCGTCCCGGCGGCCGCGGTGACGGCGGCGCCCAGCGCCCCGCTCAGCGCCAGCGCCCAGCTCGCGGTCAGCGTGTCGGCGAGCAGCCCGCCGACCGCCGCGCCCAGCAGCCCGCCGAGGCTGTAGCCCGCGTGGAAGCTCGGCATGACCGGGCGTCGCAGCTCGGCGACCAGCTCGACGGCGGCGCTGTTCATCGCGACGTTGGCCGAGCCGTACCCGGCGCCGAAGAGCACCAGCACCGCGCCGAGGGTGGGCACCGAGTGGGTGTGCGGCGGCAGCAGCACGGCCGCGCTGAGCAGGCCGAGCGAGACGACGGTGACCCGGCGGCTGCCGTAGCGCACGCAGAGCCGGCCGACCAGCGGCATCGCGGCCACCGCGCCCGCCGAGATGCAGAGCAGCGCCAGGCCGAGCGCGGAGTGCGAGGCGTGCACCTGGGCCCGGATGTCGGGGATACGGACCACCCAGGCGGCGAAGAGGAAGCCGTCGACGGCGAAGATCGCGGTCAGCGCGATCCGGGCGGCGGACAGTCGGCGGGCGGGAGGGGTGCGGGCTTCCGAGCGAGTGGGGCGTGGTGTTTTGTTTAGGAGCGGCACAAAGTCACAATAGAGGAGTGCCGCACACTCCTTCAAGCCCCGGGCCCACGGCTGCCGCCGCCCACGCGCGGTTCACCGCCGACTCGCAGCCCACCGTCGCCGAGCCCGCCCGCCGTCCCGCGCCGGACCGCGGGCGCACGCTGCTCGGCCCCGCCCTGACGCTGATCCACACCGGCCGAACGCCCACCCGCTCCGCGCTCACCGCCGAGCTCGACGTCACCCGCGCCACCGCCGGCGCCGTCGCCGCCGAGCTCGCCGCCCTCGGCCTGGTCACCGTCGACCCGCACCCGATCGGCACCGGCCGCGGCCGCCCCTCGCACCGGCTCGGCATCACCCCCGACGGCCCGCTCGTGCTGGCCGCCCAACTGCACGCGGACGGGCTCAGCGTCGCGCTCGCCGGCCTCGGCGGCGTCCTCGGCGAGCCCGTGCACCACCCGCTGCCCGCCGACACCGGCCCCGAGCAGGTGCTCCGCGCGATCGCCGAAGCCGGCGCCGCGCTGATCCGCGGCACCCGCCGCCGCTGCCTGGGCGCCGCCCTGGCGCTGCCGCACCCCGTCACCGAACCGGACGGCACCGCGCTCGCCGCCCTGCACTTCGGCTGGCCCAGCGGCACCCCGGTCGGCGCGCTCTTCGCCGAGCTGCTCGCCGAGCAACTGGCCGCCGCCGACCTCGGCCCGCGGGTGCGCCACCCGCTGCCCACCGCCGTCGCCAACGACGCCAACCTCGCCGCCCTCGCCGAGTACCGCCACGGCGCCGGCCGGGACGCCCGCCACCTGCTGCTCGTCACCGCCGGCCATCGCGGTGTCGGCGGCGCCCTGGTGGTCGACGGCCGCCTGCACACCGGTAGCGCCGGGCTCGCCCTGGAGGTCGGCCACCTGACCGTCGACCGCTGCGGCCGCGACTGCCCGTGCGGCAACCGCGGCTGCCTCAATGTGGAGACCGACCCGCAGGCGCTGCTCGCCGCCGCCGACCGCACGCCCGCCCCCGGTGTCCCGCTGCTCGCCCAGGCGCAGGCCGTCATCCGCGCGGCCGACCACGACCCGCGCGCCCGCGAGGCCGTCGACCAGGTGGCCAAGCTGCTCGCGATCGGCCTGGCCGGCCTGGCCAACATCCTCAACCCCGACCGCATCGTCCTCAGCGGCCTGCACCGCGAGCTGCTGGCCGCCGCCCCCGACCGGTTGCGCGCCATCGTCGCCGACCGCAGCCTGTGGGGCCGGGTCTGCCAAGTCCGCATCGTCGCAGCCGAACTGGAGCACGCCGAGCTGGTCGGCGCGGCGGAGTTGGCCTGGCAGCCGTACCTGGCGGACCCCCAACTGGCGGCGCGCTGACAACTACTGCGTAGACCGTGCTGTTCTCGTGGATTCGGGTAAGCGGGAGACGTGAGGGGGCAGTGCGATAAGGGGGGCCTAGGGGTGCACTAAAAGTTACTTATCGTAGTAATTTGTTACGATGAGTTCATGAAGACCCTGGATGTTGACCGCACTGATGCCTCCTACCGAGCCTGGCTCAAGGAGGCCGTCCGCAAGGTGCAGGCCGACGCCAACCGCTCGGCCGACACCCACCTGCTGCGCTTCCCGCTGCCCGAAGCCTGGGGCATCGACCTCTATCTGAAGGACGAGTCGACCCACCCGACCGGCAGCCTCAAGCACCGGCTGGCCCGCTCGCTCTTCCTCTACGGGCTCTGCAACGGCTGGATCCGGCCCGGCAAGCCGGTGATCGAGGCGTCCAGCGGCTCCACCGCCGTCTCGGAGGCGTACTTCGCGGCGCTGATCGGGGTGCCGTTCATCGCGGTGATGGCCAAGTCCACCAGTCAGGCGAAGATCGACCTGATCGAGTTCCACGGCGGAACCTGTCACCTGGTGGACGATCCGTGCGAGGTGTACGAGGTGTCGATGCGGCTCGCCGCGGAGACCGGCGGGCACTACATGGACCAGTTCACCTACGCCGAGCGGGCCACCGACTGGCGAGGCAACAACAACATCGCCGAGTCGATATTCGCCCAGCTGAGCCTGGAGCCGCACCCGGAGCCGGCCTGGATCGTGGCCACCGCCGGCACCGGCGGCACCTCGGCCACCATCGCCCGCTATGTGCACTACCAGCAGTTCGACACCCGGATCTGCGTCGCCGACCCGGAGAACTCGGTCTTCTTCGACGGCTGGCTGAAGCACGACCCGGACGCCACCTCCGCGCACGGCTCGCGGATCGAGGGGATCGGCCGCCAGCGGATGGAGCCGAGCTTCGTGCCCGGCGCGATCGACCGGATGATGAAGGTCCCGGACGCCGCCTCGATCGCCGCCACCCGGGTGCTGGAGCGGGTGCTGGGCAAGAAGGCCGGCGCCTCCAGCGGCACCGGGCTGTGGAGCGCGCTGAAGATCGTCGCGGAGCTGCGGGCGGCGGGTGAGCACGGCAGCGTGGTCACGCTGATCTGCGACCCGGGCGACCGCTACCTCGACAAGTACTACTCGGACGAGTGGCTCGCCGAGCAGGGCCTGGACATCGCGCCGTACTGCGCGGAGCTGGAGGCCTTCCTGGCGGAGAAGGAGGGCCCCTGGTCCGCGTAGCCATGCCGGGTCCAGCGGACTGGCGAAAGCGAAATAGCCAGTGAGCAGGGCGGTGTGATAGTCACTCTGCCATGGATGATCTTCTGACTGAGCGCCTGATCCTGCACCCCCTCACCATCGCCGAGGCGCAGCGGGTGGCCGCGGGCGAGGCCGGCCCGGACGACAGCTGGGCCGCCGACTACCCGGCCGAGGGCGAGCGGGTCGGCGCCCGGATGTTCGTCAAGGGCCACGCCGCCGTCGGCGGCGACACCCACCCCTTCGGCGGCTACGAGATCCGTCACCGCACGGGCGGCCAGGCCATCGGCGGCATCGGCTTCCACGGCGCCCCCGACGAGGACGGCGCGGTCGCGATCGGCTACGGCCTGGCCGAGTCGGCCCGTGGCCAGGGCTACGCGACCGAGGCCGTTCGCGGCATCCTGGCCGCGGCCGGCGGCTGGGGCGTGCGCAGGATCCTGGGCGACACCACCCACGACAACGTCCCCTCGCAGCGCGTGATGCTGGCCGCCGGCCTGGCCTTCACGCACGAGGACGAGGAGCTCAAGTACTACGCCGCGGAGCTGGCACAGTAACCTCAGGCCCCGGCCAGCACCAGCTCGCGGACGTACTCGCGCGCCGTCTCGGCCGCGTCGGCCGGGAGCATCGCGTCGGTCACCCAGGTGTCCACCTCGGCCAGTTCCGCGAAGGTCGACAGGCCGACGGTGGCCCACTTGGTGTGGTCGGCGACGACCACCACGCGGCGGGCGGAGGCCACGAAGTTCCGGTTGGTCTCCGCCTCGGCGAGGTTCGGGGTGGAGAGCCCGGCCTCCGGCGAGAGCCCGTGGGTGCCCAGGAACAGCAGGTCGAAGTGGAGCGAGCGGATCGCCCGGTCGGCGACCGGCCCGACCAGCGAGTCGGAGGGCGTGCGCACCCCGCCGGTCAGCACCACCGTGCTGCCGACCCCCTCGCCCTGCTGCTTGGCCCGCTCGAAGACGTCGGCGACCCGGACCGAGTTGGTCACCACCGTGAGCTGCCCGACCTGGGTGAGGTGCTGGGCCAGCGCGAAGGTGGTGGTCCCGCCGGAGAGCGCGATCGCGCTGCCGGGCGTCACCAGGGCGGCCGCCGCGCGGGCGATCTCCTCCTTGGCGGTGAGCTCCAGCGAGGACTTCGCCTCGAATCCGGGCTCGTGGGTGCGGGCCTCCTCGACCGGCACCGCCCCGCCGTGCACCTTCTCGATCGCGCCGATCTTCGCCAGCGCGTCCAGGTCGCGGCGGATCGTCATGTCCGATACGTTCAGCCGCCGGGTCAGTTCGTTGACCCGCACGCCGCCACGCCGGCGCACCTCGTCCAGGATCATCGCCCGGCGCTGCTCGGCTAGCAGGTTGCTGTTGTCGGCCACGTACGCCGTCCCGCCTCTCAGTGATCCAACTTTTCTCTCCATCCTGCCACGCCTGGAGCGGGCCGTGGCCACCGTTGGCGGACGGATTGCCTCACGAACCGCCGCGGCGACCAACCCGGGGGCGCTGGTCAGGAGTTCCGCGGCAGCGGCAGATCGGCGGGAACCAGCAGCTGGAGCTCGTGCGTGGAGGGGTCGGGCAGCTGTGCGACGCGCATCGCGTGGCGCTCCACCATGGTCTCGAAGACCTGGCGCGCGGTGCGGCCGTTGCCGAAGTTCGGGCCCCGATGCAGGGTCGCGAAGTGGCCGAGCAGCGCCTCGGCGGTGCTGTCGGCGAGCTCGTACTCGTGCTCCGCGCACTGGGTGCGGGCGATCTCCAGCAGCTCGGCGTCCGAGTAGTCGGGGAACGCGACGGTGCGTGAGAACCGGGACGAGACACCGGGGTTGGCGGAGAGGAAGCGCTCCATCTCGGCGGTGTAGCCGGCCACGATCACCACCACCTCGTCGCGGTGGTCCTCCATCAGCTTCACCAGGGTGTCGATCGCCTCCCGCCCGAAGTCCCGCGCGCCGTCCTCGGGGGCCAGCGCGTAGGCCTCGTCGATGAACAGCACCCCGCCCCTGGCCTGGTCGAACGCGGCCTGGGTGCGGATCGCGGTGGAGCCGATGTGCTCGCCGACCAGGTCGACCCGGGCGACCTCCACCAGGTGCCCGCGCTGCAGCACCCCGAGGGAGGCGAGGATCTCGCCGTACAGCCGGGCCACCGTGGTCTTGCCGGTGCCGGGGGAGCCCGTGAAGACCAGGTGCCGGCGCAGCGAGGGCGCCTTGAGCCCGGCCTGCCGGCGGCGGCGGCCGACCGCGATCAGGTCGATCAAGGTGCGCACCTCCTGCTTGACGGTGGCCAGGCCGATCAGCGCGTCCAGCTCGGCCAGCGCCTCGTCGGCCGGGCGGCAGTCCGGGATCGGCGCGATCTGGGCCAGCGGGGCGAGGGCCGGCGCGGTGGTCAACTGGGCGGTGCGCGGCGCAGGGACGCTCTCGGCGGACGGTGCGCTCGGCGCGATGTCGTCCGAGGTGCAGGCCTCCACCACCGGGCCCGGTTCGGAGAACTCGAAGCCCGCGCGGGCGTTCTGCTCGGCCCGGCAGCGGGTGAGCGCGCTGCGGCAGCCGTCGATGATGTGGAAGCCGAAGCCGTTGCCCTGGGTCACCCGGCAGTCCTCGAAGCTGCCGCGCCCCTGCGCCGAGACATACACGGCGGCCTCCGCGCTGCCGCGCACCACGCAGTCGCGCAGCACCGGGTCGGCGCCCTTGGTGACGATCACTCCGGTCGCCACGTCGGAGATCTCACAGCCTGTCAGCACCCCGCCGCTGCCGTGGTCGCGGAACCACAGGCCGGTCCCGGCCTCCTGGACCCGGCAGCGGTCCAGCGCGACCGAGGCGCCCGAGCTGACCGAGACCGCCGAGCTGCGGATCCGACTGAACGAGGTGTCCGTCACGGTGGCCCGGGAGTCCCGGTCCAGCACGAAGAGGGCGTCCGGAAGATCGTGCAGCGAGCAGTCGGCCAGGGTGAGTTGGGCTCCGTCGCTGACCCAGATCGCCGGGTAGTCGCCGGTGCTGTCCTCGATCTCGCAGCCGGTCGCCTCGGCCCGGGTGCCCGGGTCCCAGACCGAGAGGGCGCCGCGGCCGAACGCCCGGATGTTGGTCTGCTCCAGCGTCAGCAGCGAGCGGCCGCGCAGGTCGGCGGCGTTCTCCGGCAGGTCGTGCAGGCGGCAGCCGACCAGGGTCAACTCGGCCTCGGTGTCCAGCGTCAGGCCGTTGCCGGTGACCCGGTGGATCTCGCACTCGGTCAGCCGCCCGGCCGCCTTGGCCTCGGCCTGCACGCCGCTGCCGCGGATCTCGTAGATCTCGCAGCCGGTCAGTTCGGCCCGGCTGCCCGCGTCGGTGAGCAGCACCCCGGCGCCGGCCGCGTGGTGCAGGCGGCAGCGGGTCAACCGGGCGCTCGCGCCGCCCAGGACGGCGAGCCCGGCCTGCCCGGCGGCGGAGACCTCGCAGTCCTCGAAGACGGCGCTCGCTCCGCCGCGCAGCCGCAGGCCCAGGCCCGCGGGGTTGGCCACCACGCAGCCGGTCAGCGTGGGGCCGGCCCGGCCGTCCACCTCGACGCCGACCGCGGAGTGGGTGTCCACCCGGCAGCCGCTCAGCTGGGCGGCTGCCTCCGGGCCGGTGATCAGCACGGCGGCGGCCGAGCTGTCGTAGCCCTCGATCACCAGGTCGCGCACGGTGGCGGCGGCGGTGATGGTGAGCGCGACGCCGGACGGCGGGTCCAGACGCACCGTGCCGGGGCCCTCGGCGGGCAGCAGGGTGACGGGCTTGTCCAGCAGGACGTTCTCCCGGAACACCCCGGGGCGCAGGGTGAGGGTGTCGCCCGGTTCGGCGGCGGCGAGCGCCTCGGCGAGCGTCTCGTACTCCCCGGCCCGGCGCCGCCAGCGCGAGCCGCTGTCCTGCGTGACCCGGACCCTGTGCTCACCCATGACGATCCGTCGTCCTCGCCCTCTGCTGCTCGCTCTCCGCCACCGTAGTCGGCCCACCGTAGCGCGCTCGGAGCGGCCGTCGCGCCAGTGGATCTTCCCTGGGAGCGAGCTGAATGCGCGGGTGCGGCTACCCGGCGGGGAGCCGGTCGCCGCGTTCCAGGACGGTGACCTGGTCACCCACCCGGACGGTGCCCAGGACGTCGCCGCTCACTCCGTGGGGGCGTTCGGGGATCAGGTTGACGCCGAAGGCCGCCTTCTTGTCCAGCCGATGATGCCTGGCCAGCGAGGCGAGCGGCTCGGGGCCCTTGCGCTCGCCGGTCTCCTGGTCGGTGGTGGTGATCACGCAGCGGCCGCAGAGTTTGACGGCGCGGAAGGTGAGCTCGCCGACCTGGACCCGCCGCCAGCCGTCCTCCTCCCAGGCCTCGGTGCCGTCGACCACCAGGTTGGGGCGGAAGCGCTCCATCGGCAGCGCCATGCCGCCCCCGTCCGCCATCCAGGAGTTGAGCACCTCCAGCGAGGCGAGCGTGGTGGCCAGCAGCGGGAATCCGTCGGCCATGCTGACGGTGTCCCCGGGGGAGGCGAAGTCGGGTTTGACGGGCCGGGCCCGCGGGTCGTCCAGGTGCAGCAACCGGACGTGCTCCAGGCGGCCGGCCAGCCGCTCGGCGAACCAGAGCTGCGCCTTCTCCTCCGCTTCGGCGGCGGCGAACCGGGTGCCGAAGATGATGCCCTCGACCGCCTGCGCGCCGGCCGGGACCGACGGCGCCGGCACCCGCAGCTGATCGCCCCCGGGGGAGGTCACCAGCAGCGCGCCGTCCTCGGCCAGGTCGGTGCGGAACTGGCCGAGCGAGGGCTCGTCCCGCTGGGTGATCGCCAGGCCGGTCCGGTCGGCGAGCATCCAGCGCCGGTCTCCGGTCAGACCCCACGGTTCGACGGTGGCGGTCGCCGGGCTCAGCCGGTACATCGACTTGACGGGGTAGCGGTGCAGACCGGTGAGGATGGGCATGGCGCCATTTTGCCAGCGCCCGGCGGTCGGACAGTCCGGGGGGTACGCGCACGGGCCGCCCGGGACACCGTGGTGCGGTGTCCCGGGCGGCCCGTGGATGACCGAAATCCCCCTGGAAATCCCCTCGGATCCCTTTCGGTCAGTAGCCCTGCCCCTGCTGGGGCTGCGCCTGCTGGCCGTACTGCTGCTGGTGCGCGTACTGCTGCTGGCCCTGCTGACCGAACTGGCTCTGCCCGAACTGCCCCTGGCCGAGCTGCCCTTGGCCGAACTGGCCCTGTCCGAACTGCCCCTGCGCGTACTGCTGCTGCTGGGGCTGCGCCTGCTGTCCGGCCTGCGGGCCGCCCTGCTGGCCGGGCTGCTGGAAGAACTGCGGCGGCGGCACCGGGCGGACGGGGGCCACCGGAGCGGCCGGCGACGGCCGGAATCCGCTCTGGGAGTCCCAGCCCTGCGGCGCGGGGTAGCCCTGCTGCGGCTGCTGGGCGGGCACCCGCGGGCCTGGCAGGTACGGCTGGCCGCCGTAGCCCGGGACGGGGGGCTGCGGCGTGGCGTACGACGGTGTCGCGTACGCGGGACCGCTGCTGGGGCCGGGGCCGAGTGCCAACCGGGCGGGCGGCAGGGCCGGCAGCAGGCTGGTGCTCTCCAGCGGAGAGCTGTAGCCGGAGACCGGTTGGTGAGGGGCCGGGGGCAGTGCCGCCGGCACGTTGATCGGCGCGATCTGGGGGACTCCGCGCTCTGCGACCAGGCTGTCGTAGATGGGCGTGCCCGACGAAAAGGACGGAGCGTAGTAGCCGACTCCGTCGTAGGAGCGGGGCGAGGTCATGGGGCATACCGTAAGCCCAGAATGTGCCACTTGAGGAGTGTGGGAGGGGGGGAGTTCGAGTGTTTACACAGTCTTCGCTCTCGCAATGCTCCCAAACCGCGGAAATTCGGGCATTTCGCGGACGGTTTCAGGCCGTTCATGCTCCGGATGCGAGCTGTTCGGGCGCTGAGGACACCGTCAGGGACGGCTGAGCCCCCCGCATTTCGGGGGGCTCGCCGTGGCCTATCCTGAGCACGTCACCGCCGACGGAAGGGCTCTGCCCTGCTCGCGGGCGGGTGTGTCCGGTTCGGATCGGGCCGGTTCGGGGCTGCTTGCTCCGCCGCTGCTACTTGCTCTGCAGCGCCTGGGCGGGGAAGCCGGGCAGCGGCGCCAGCTCCGAGGTGCAGTGCGAGCAGCGCGCCGCCGCGGCCGGGATCCGGCTCAGGCACTGCGGGCAGTCGATCTTCGGCTGCTCGTTCTTCGGTGGCTCGAAGCGGGCCTGCAGCTTGCCGACCGGCAGGACGACGGCGAAGTAGATCACCGTGGCGATCAGCAGGAAGCTGATCAGCGCGTTGAGGAACGCGCCGTACGGGAACGCGGTGCCGCCGACCTCGAAGGTCTTCTGGGTGAAGTCGCCGATGGTGCCGGTGGCGACCCCGATCAGCGGCGTGAGGAACGCCGTGACGAACCCGGTGACGACGGCGGTGAACGCCGCGCCGATGACGATACCGACTGCCAGGTCTACTACGTTTCCGCGCAGCAGAAAGCTGCGGAAGCCCTTGAACACGGCTCTGAACTCCAGATGGATCGACGGAGGGTGAAGACCTCACCCCCTTGGTCCGCCATCCTGGCCACAGCGGAGCGGCGCGGTCCAACCCGCCTCACCCGCTTCGGCTAACCCGGAAACCAAAGTTGACGCTGAGTCAGATCATCCGTGCACGCACCTGCGCGGCCAGCGTGCGCGGGGAGCTCAAGGAGCGCTCGTAGAAGTCGACCATCTGCCCGGTGACCTGGTGCAGCGTGAAGTTGGTCAGGAAACGGGCCCGGGCGGCCTGCACCCGGCCGACCGAGCCGGCCGGATCGGCCAGCACGGCGCTCAGCGCGGCGGCCAGCTCCTGCGGCGCCTCCGGCGGCACCAGGACGGCGTAGTCCGCCGAGCGCACCGTCTCGCGCAGGGCCGGCACGTCCGAGCAGACCAGCGGGACGCCGACGCCCATCGCCTCCACGGCGGCGCTGCCCAGGCCCTCCCAGCGCGAGGGCACGGCGAACACGTCGGCGGCGGCCATCAGATCGGGGACGTCGCCGCGCACCCCGAGGAACCGCACCTGCCCCAGCATCCCCGGGGCCGCGGCGAGTTCGTGCAGCCGCGGGCTCTGCGGCCCGGTGCTCCCGGCCAGCAGCAGGACGGCGCCGGGCGCGCCGCGCAACACCTGCGGCCAGGCCGCGAGCAGCACGTCGAGCCCCTTCTGGTACACCTGGCGCGCGGCCGCCAGCACGACCGGGGTGTCCGGCGCCAACCCCAGCGCCTCGCGCACCGCGACTCTGCGCTCCGGCGTCACGGTGCCCAGCAGCTCCGGGTCGCGTCCGTGCGGCACCACGTCGATCCGACCGGCCGGGATCCGCAGCCGGCTCGCCATAGCCCCGGCCACGTGCCTGGTCAGCGCGTGGAAGCGGCGGGTGCCCTGGGCGGTGGCGGCGTCCATCGCCTGCGCGGTGCGCACCCGCCAGGGCCGCAGCCCGAGCGCGTGCAGGTGCTCGGGGTCGTAGGCGGAGCTGACCAGGCTGGAGACCACCGGTGTGCGGGCGGCCAGCGCCGCGGCCCGGCCCAGCACGTCCGCCTCGTGGAGCGTGGTGTGCACCAGGTCCGGGCGCCGCTCGCGGACCAGGGCGTGCAGGGCGGCGGCGGTGCGGCCGCGGCCGCGGTGGTGCACGCCGAAGACGGTGGCGCCGGCGGCCGTCAGCTCGGGTTGGAAGCCGCCCGGGGACGGCGTCAGATAGGCGACGTCGAGCTTGATGCCCGATCGCACCAACTGCGGTGCCAGCGCCAGCAGTCCCTGCTCGGCGCCGCCCACCCGGTCGAGACCGTCGATCACGTAGAGCACATGCATCCGACTCAATCCCCCTGACGCGAGACGTGGTCGGCCTCCCATGCCGACCCGCGCCCGGGCCCTAGCATCGCAGCCCGGGCGGCTCACCCGCCAGGGAATCCACGGCAGGAGCGCCGGGCCTGCTCGGGCCGGTCCCGGACTGGTTATCAAAGTCCTTGCCCCACCCTGTTGTTGGCGCAGCTGCGGGCGCATACTGGCCCGGCGCGGGATGCGTCCGCACGACAGGACCCGCAGGGCCCGGTGTGGGCGCGCCGCCGAGGGGCGGGCGAGGAACCATGCCGGTGGTCGCGGGACTGGTCGTGCTGGCCGTGGTGTTCTGGCTCGTCACCGGGGTCAAGGTGGTCCAGCAGTACGAGCGGGGAGTGGTGTTCCGGCTCGGCCGGGTGCGCAGCCAGGCCAAGGATCCGGGGCTGATCCTGCTGGTGCCGGTGGTCGACCGGCTGCGCAAGGTCAATGTGCAGATCATCACCATGCCGGTGCCGGCCCAGGATGGCATCACCCGCGACAACGTCTCGGTGCGGGTGGACGCGGTGGTCTACTTCCGGGTGATCGACCCGATCCGGGCCTCCGTCGACGTGCAGAACTACACCTTCGCGATGTCCCAGGTGGCCCAGACCTCACTGCGCTCGATCATCGGCAAGAGCGAGCTGGACGACCTGCTCTCCGGCCGGGAGAACCTGCACCGGGGTCTGGAGTTGATGCTGGAGAGCCCGGCGACGGACTGGGGCGTGCACATCGACCGGGTGGAGATCAAGGACGTCGCGCTGCCCGACTCGATGAAGCGCTCGATGGCCCGGCAGGCCGAGGCGGACCGCGAGCGGCGGGCCCGCATCATCACCGCCGACGGCGAGTTCCAGGCCGCGGGCAAGCTCGCCGAGGCGGCCCGCACGATGGACGCCACGCCGTCGGCGATGCAGCTGCGGCTGCTGCAGACCGTGGTCGAGGTGGCGGCGGAGAAGAACTCCACGCTGGTGCTGCCCTTCCCGGTGGAGCTGCTGCGGTTCTTCGAGCGGGCCGCGGAGCGCGAGACGGCCGCCGTGCCCGCCCCCCGTACGGAGTAACGCGCGCTGCGCCGATCGGGCGACTTGGTGGGGCACAAGTGGCCAGCGGGGCAGCCGTGCTGACACGGTGTCGGCATGAGGTCCGTCCAGCGTGCCGCCGTCCTTCTCCTCTCCGCCGGTCTCACCCTCGGGGTGGCCACCGCGCCCGGGGCGGTGGCCACCGCGCCGGTGCCCCGCGACGGCGCGCCGTACGAGCGGCTGCAGCATCCGCAACCGGTCCGCGACCCGGCGGTCCGCGAGGTCGTCGAGGTCTTCTGGTACGGCTGCTACCACTCCCAGCTGCTTGAGCAGCCGCTGGAGGCCTGGGCCGCCCGCCAGCCGTCCGACGTGGTGCTGCGGCGGCTGCCCGCGGTGTGGCCGGGGGAGAGCGACCAGACCGTCGAGCGCGGCCACGCCCGCCTCTACTTCACCCTGGAGCGGCTCGGCGAGGTGGACCGGCTGCAGCTCGCGGTCTTCCACGCCGTGCGCGACGAGGGGCGCGACCTCACCACCGAGGACGGCGCCGCCGGCTGGGCCGCCCTGCAGGGAGTGGACCCGCAGCGCTTCCGGACGGCCTACGAGTCCGACGAGGTCGGCCGGGAGACCGCGCAGGCGCCCGCGGACCTGGCCCGTTACGAGACCGCCGAGCTGCCCACCGTCGTCGTCCAGGGCACCTACCGCACGGGGCCGACCCTGGCCGGCGGGGTAGAGGCGATGCCCGCCGTGCTCGACGACCTCCTCAAGCAGGTCCAGCCGGCCGCCAAGCACTGAGCAGGCGTCAGTAAGTGCGCCCTTTCCAGGCGGCGCCGCGGCCGCGCCAGTGCTGGACGGCCGAGTCGACCGTCATCAGCAGGTAGAGCAGCGCGGTGAAGGGCAGTAGGGCCGCCGCGGGGGCCGGCCGGTCGTAGTAGCGGGTCATCGGCAGATACGTCCCGGCCATCAGGGCCCAGGCCGCGGCCCCGACGGCCAGCAGCGGCCAGTCCCCGCCCACCAGGCCGGCCAGCACGGCGACCGCCGGGACCAGATAGACCACCGCCAGGCCGAGCACGGTGCCGAGCAGCAGCGCCGGCGAGTGCCGCAACTGGGCGTACGCGCTGCGCGAGACCATCCGCCAGAGCGGCGCCAGGCCCGGGTAGGGGCGCACGCTGTCCACCCGCAGCGCCGCCGGGCGCTCGGCCAGTCCCAGCCAGGTCCGCCCACCGGTGCGCTTGACCGCGCGGGCCAGTGACACATCGTCGATCACAGCTCCGCGGATCGCCTCGATCCCCCCGGCGCGCTCCAGCGCGTCACGGCGCACCAGGGAGCATCCGCCGGCGGCCGCCGCCGTCCGCGCGCCGGGGCGGTTGCTCCGGCGGAAGGGGTACAGCTGGGCGAAGAAGTACACGAACGCCGGCACGATCAGCCGCTCCCAGCCGGTCTCGGTGCGCAACCTGGCCATCTGGGAGACCAGGTCGAGCCGGTGCGTCTCGGCGGCGGCCACCAGGGCGGCGAGCGTGTCGGGGCCATGGCTGATGTCGGCGTCGGTGAGCAGCAGGTACTCCACCGGGCCCGCCTGCTCGACGCCGTGCCGCACCGCCCAGAGCTTGCCGGTCCACCCCGGCGGCAGCGGCGGGGGCGTGCAGACGGTCAGCGGGAGCCCGCCGCCGCTCAGCCGCCCGGCGACCCGCGCCGTCCCGTCCGAGCTGTGGTCGTCCACCAGGATCACCCGGGCCGCCCCCGGGTAGCGCTGCGCCAGCAGCCCCGGCAGGCTCAGCGGCAGCACCTCGGCCTCGTCCCGGGCCGGCACCACCACCGCCACCGACGGCCACCGCGCCGGCTCACGCCGCTCGGGCAGCCGGATGTCGGTCCGCCAGAAGAAGCCTTGGCAGCCCGCCAGCCAGAGCCAGCACAGCAGGGACAGCACACTCACCCACAGCAGCACCATCACGGTGGCAGTCTGTCGCAGCCGAGCCGCCGCCGGGGCCGCGACGCCGCCCACCATGTGCTGGTTGGTCTAAGGTCGACTCTCGTGAAGATCGCACTGCTGGACTCTGGAATCGGGCTGCTCCCGGCGGCCGCCGCGTTGCGCGCCCTGCGCCCGGACGTCGACCTGGTGATCACCAACGACCCGGACGGCATGCCCTGGGGCCCGCGGACCCCCGCCGACATCACCGAGCACGCGCTGGCCTGCGCACGGGCTGCCGCCGCGCACCGGCCGGACGCCCTGGTGGTGGCCTGCAACACCGCCTCGGTGCACGCGCTGGAGGCGCTGCGCGCGGAGCTGGAGCCCGGGCTGCCCGTGATCGGCACCGTCCCGGCGATCAAGCCGGCCGCCGCCAACGGCGGGAAGGTGGCGATCTGGGCCACCCCGGCGACCACCGGCAGCGCCTACCAGCGCGGCCTGATCAGCGAGTTCGCGAGCGGCGCCGAGGTCACCGAGGTCCCCTGCCCGGGCCTCGCCGACGCCGTCGAGCGGGCCGACGACGCGGCGATCGACGCGGCGGTCAAGGCGGCGGCGGCGCTCACCCCGCCCGGCACCGAGACGGTCGTGCTGGGCTGCACGCACTACGAACTGGTGGCCGAGCGGATCCGCGCGGCCGTCGCCCCGGACCCGGCCGCCCCGCTGGCGCTGTACGGCTCGGCCGAAGCCGTCGCCGCCCAGGCGCTGCGCCGCGTCGCCGCCGGTCCGGGCGCGGGCGCCGCCCTGGGCAGCGGAAGCCTGACCGTCCTGCTGAGCGGCCGCCCGGGCACCCTGCCGGCCGCGGCCGAGCACTACCCGCAGGGCCGCGCCCTGCTGACCACCCTCACCCGCGCCAGCGGCTGAGCGCCGGGTCGAGGCCGGAGAGCACGGTGTCGAAGTGGTCCCGGCCGCCGGCCGCGTCCACCCGCAGTCGGCTGACCAGCAGGGCCTGCTCGGGCAGCCGCCGGCTCAGCCGGTGGTCGGTGAGGAAGCCCAGCCGGTAGCCGAGCTCGCGCAGCACCTCCGCCGCCCGCGGCTCGTAGCCGCCGCCGGGGTAGGCGAAGGCGGTCGGGGCGGTCCCCAGCCAGCCGGTCAGCGCCTGGTGCGCCGAGGCGATCTCGGTGCGGACCGTCGCGTCGTCGCAGCGCCGCAGCTCGGCGGCGCCCAGGCTCTGGCTGCCGATCGCCACCCGAGCGGCCGCCAGCACCCGCAGGTCCTGCGGGGTCAGCCGCTGCTGGCGCGGCGGGCGGGCGCCGGTGCTGACCCGCAGCTCGTGCAGGCTGCGCCGGCGGTCCGGGTCGGGCAGCGCGGCGAGCTGGGCCAGCCGGCGGGCCTGGCCGTCGGCCGTCAGCGCCCGCGCCTGGCCGCCGTGCGCGGTGAGGAAGGCCGCCTCCTGGCGCCAGCAGGGCAGCTCGGTGCCGATCAGCTCGGTGACCACGAAGGCCACCGCCGGCAGCCCGCGGGCCTCCAACGCGGGCAGCGCGTGCTCCAGCACCCCGCGGTCGGCGTCGTCGAAGGTGATCAGCACGCTGCGCGGCGGCAGCGGCCGCCGCTGCGCCACGGCCTGCTCCAGGGTCCGCAGCGAGATCGGTGTCGCCGTCCGGCAGAGCCGGTCCAGTTGCGCGCCGAAGCGCCGGCGGTCGGTCACCCGGCGGTAGGCGAGCACCGCGAGGCGGCGTGCCGCGTGGGCGCGGAAGAGCGGCTGGGCGGGGGAGTAGCGCAGCCAGTGGTTCAGCCGTCCGGACGGGCCGCCGGCCGCTGACGCCGAGTGGTCGGTCAACGGCCCGGTCGGTGACTTCGGCGTGCTGTCCGGTCGCGGCACGGTTCCCTCCAGGCACGGCCGGACTGATCCGGCATGAGATCGCTTGACGCAGTCAAGACGCGCACGCTCGACGAATGGTTGTATGCCGGATGGACAGGTCAGTGGCATGAGCCAGCGGCGACGAGTGCACAGATCGTAGCCGAAGGAAAGCGCTGCGTGTTGGGTGGTCCGCCTGCGTGCAGGCTCTCAGACCTTGCCCTGCCGGTAGGTCTCCTCGGCGGCGTCCAGCACGGCCGCCAGGTCGCCGCCGGCCGAGGCGGTGAGCACCGCGGCCACCGCGCCCTCCACGAACGGGGCGTCGGCGAAGCGGACCGGGAACGGCAGGCCGTGCTCGTCCGCCGTCGCCAGCAGCGCCTGCACGGTGTGCACGGCGGCCGGCAGGTCGGCCAGCACCGCGACGCCGTGGCCCTGGTCCACCCGGCGGGCGGCCGCCGCGATCAGCAGCGCGCTGCTGCCCAGTCCGTCGCCGGGGTGGCCGCCGGTGGCCGCGACCGGTGCGGGGTCGTCGGTGGGCACCAGCGTGCGGGCCAGATCGGCGACGTCCTCGGCCAGATCCCGGCTCTGCGAGACCAGCACCACGCCGACCCGCCCCAGCGCCGCCGAGCGCACCGGCGTCTGGCTCGGCACCCGTACGGCCGAGGGCGCGTCGAGGATCGGGATGACCTCCGCATCGGTACTGTCCCGGTGGCCCATCGGCTGCTCCAGCTCTCTTCGGTGGAACCGGTCGCCCCAGGGGCACCGGCGCTGCCCACCGCCACTCTCGCAAACCGCGCCGCCCGCGTCCCGCGCCCGCGCCGGTCCGGGCGGCACTTCCGCAAAGCGCGTCGGACCGACCGGCAAGGGGTGGGTGGACCGTCCTCCGAGCGGAGGAGTCCCGGCCAAACGCACTACAGGTCCGGTCGGGGCCCGGATACCCTGGCCCTCCGGATCGTCGGGAGGAGCAACAACAGTGACAGCCGATATCGGTGCCAGCGAGACTGTGAACGCCTCGGAGGCGCTGCCCAGTTCGCGAAAGCCCCAACTGGACGTGACCGACGCCACCTGGCTCTCCAGCAGCCAGGGCGACGGGAAGTCCGGCGATGTGCAGATCGCCTTCGTGGACGGCTACATCGCCATGCGGGACGGCCGGTTCCCCGACGGGCCGGTGCTGGTCTTCACGCCGGCCGAGTGGCGGGCCTTCGTGCTCGGCGCGCGTGACGGCGAGTTCGATCTGACGTAACGCCAGCTGCTTGGAGAGGCAGACAGACAGACGCCGTGCCGACCGCCCCCACGCGGTCGTGCACGGCGTCTGCTGTGTGACCCGGCTCGCGAAGCCGGGCCGCCTCCCGCGGTTTCCCCGATGCAGGCCCCGGAGGACCGGCAGTCGCCGGGAGGTCGGCAGCGGAGCCAGTGGCTCGGCTGCCGTGCCCGGGATCCGAACGCCCCCACGCGTCGGTGTCCCGGGCTGGTCCGCGAGCGCGAACGGGTCGGGGAACCCGCGAACCAGGCTTGGGTGAAGGTGTTGCCAAGGGTGCTGACCAGGCGGGTGCTGCCAGGTCATGCAGCGGCTGGGTACCACGAGGTGCGATGGGAGGAAGGGCGCACATAGGTACGCCACAGCAGACCACCCCCACGTGGAAGACGCCCACAGCAGCTGCCGTACATCCGCGACCGTAGCCCGGACGGTTGCTCAGAGTCAACATTCGTCTCGGAGCGTGGAGCTTGCGGGGGCCGACGGGGCGCCCGGTGCCGGTGTGGGGAGCGGGTGCACGTACGATGGCGACATGTCTTTTCTCCGCCGACGTTCCGGCACCCCAGCGGGCCCGGACTTCGACGTACTCGCGATGGATCCGGGCGACTGGCCCGGCCACTTCGGCGCCGCGATCATGAGTGGTCCGGACGGCAGCTGCCAGGGGATCTTCCTCCGGTACGACCTGTTCGGCGGCCGCGGCCCGGCGATGTTCATCGGAAACCTGCCCGAGGGCTCACCGGCCCGCGACACCGAGGACGGCGTGCCGTTCGAGGTCAGACAGCTGCTGGCGGCGCTGGAGAACGACGAGCCGGTGGAGCTGGTCTCGGCCGAGGACTTCCCGGTGATGCTCGGCGACGACCTGCTGATCGTCAAGAAGGTCAAGGTGTCCGAAGAGCGGGTGTTCTGCGCCCAGTTCGACCGCAGCGACAGCGTGCAGGTCACCATCGCCTCCTGGGACCGGCCGATCGCCGACGACCTCTACCAGCTGCTGAAGCCGCTGCCGGCGGACCTCTTCCAGCAGGGCTGACAGGGGCTGTTTCCAGCCGTTCTGCGTCGCGGGCGCCGCTGCCGGTGCCCGCGACGGCGCTTGACGCTATCGATCAACACTTCGTACAGTCACCAGCATGTCGCCTCGCCGCCCGCTGCTGATCCTCTCCGCGCCTTCGGCCGGGAGTGCGCGCTGCGGCTGTCCCGGTCTGCGGCGTACCGCCGGCGCGGTCTGTCCGTAGGACGCGCCCCTGGCGCCGGCCCCGGTGTCCCCCTCTTCCCGGTCGGCCGTGCCTGCCGTTCGCACGCTCCCCACAGCTCGCGCAGCCGACGACGGCTGCCGCGCGTCCCCAAGCCGGCCGCCCGGAGGCAGCGCCATGAGTCCCGTCACCGATGACACGTCACCCCTGGACGCCGCGATCGCCGGCCTGCCCCGGGTGGTGGATCTGCTGACCGCCCGCGCCGAGGAGCACGACCGGGACGCGACCTTCCCGTACCAGGGGATCGAGGCGGTCCACGAGGCCGGGCTGCTCGCCCTGACGGTGCATCAACGCTACGGCGGCCCCGGCGGAACGCTCGCCGACACCGTCCGGGTGCTGGCCGAACTCGGGCGCGGGGACGCCTCGGTGGCCCTGGTCACCGCCTTCACGCTGTTGCTCCACGCCGAGCAGGGACGCAACCTCGGTTGGCCGGCGTCGGTCTACCGCCGGCTGCTCAACGAGTCGCGGCGCGGCCCGGCGCTGGTCAACACGCTCTGGGCGGATCCCGCCGAGGGCCCCGCCGCCGTGGCCCGCCGCGACGGCGACGGCTGGCTGCTGACCGGCCGCAAGACCGGCTGCACCGGCGCGGAGGCGCTGGCCTGGATGGCCGTGCGGGCGCGGACCGACGAGCCGCAGCCGCGCACCGGCACCTTCCTGGTACGCGGGGAGAGCGCCGGGGTGCAGGTGGACCCGGTCTGGGACCAGGTGGGCCTGCGGGCCAGCGCGGGGCACGATGTGCTCTTCGACCGGGTGTCGGTGCCGGCCGAGGCGGTCGTCGACCTGCGCGCCGAGCCGGACGCCGAGGCCGACGCGGTCGGCACCGCCTGGCGGGATCTGGCGCTGGCGGCGGTCCAGCTCGGCGTGGGCCGGGCGGCGCGGGACTGGCTGGTGCGCTTTCTCCAGCTCGGCGGGGGTGCGCCGGGTACCCGGTCGTGCCGGCAGGCTGCCGTGGGCGAGTTGGAGAGCGCGCTGATCGGCGCCGAGGAGTTGCTGACCGGCCTGGCGGCCCGGATCGACGCCGGGGACCGGCAGGCCGCCGACCGGACCGGCCCGGTCCATCTGCTGGTTACCCGGGCCGTGGTGGAGTCGGTCCAGCAGGCCGTCGCGCTTGCCGGCAGTGCGGGTCTGAGTCGGCGCCACCCCCTGGAGCGCTACCTGCGGGACGCGCTGAGCGGGCGGCTGCACGGCCCGTCGCAGGAGTCGGTGCTGCGGGCGGCCGGGGGCGCCGCGCTGGACGGGTGCCGTCCGCGCGGCTAGCCGGTCGGTCTGGCCCCACGCTCCCGTGCTCAGCGCGTCCCCACCGCGGCCCGGACCGCGCGGCGGGCCAGCGCGGCGTCGTCGTAGAGGCGGCGGATCAGGATCCGCTGCTCCTCGCCGGCCCCGGGCACGTCGTACAGCCGCAGCTCGCGCATCAGCACCAGCACCAGGTTGACCAGGAACGCGTCCCGGGCCAGCGTGCCGCCGGCCTGGGCGAGTTGGCTGATCTGGCGGCGCGCCGCGGTGTCGCCGGAGAGCACGCTCCAGAGCACCGCCAGGTCGTAGCCGGGCAGGTACCAGCCGGCCTGCTCCCAGTCGACCAGCACCGGGCCGGAGGGCGCGAGCAGGATGTTGGAGAGCAGCGCGTCGCCGTGGCAGAGCTGCTGCGGCATGTGCGACAGGCCGTGCAGCAGCTGGCGCAGGTCGCCGGCGTCCCGGTCGGTGAGCTGGCCGACCGAGTGGTAGCGGGCGGTCTCCCAGTGGTAGTCCAGCGGCTGCTGGAAGACGTCGGCGGGCGGGCGCCACAGGTTGAGCGCGCGCACCGCGCCGAGCATCGCGCGGACCTCACCGGGCGTGGGGGAGTTGGCCGGATGCCGCTCCAGGGCGGCCGGGCGGCCGGGGATCCGCTCCATCACCAGGACGCAGCGGTCGTGGTCGGCGGCGACCAGGCGGGGCATCCGGACCGGCGGGCGGTGCCGGACGAAGGCCCGGTAGACCGCCACCTCGCGGTGGAACTGCTCGACCAGGACGGCCCGCCGCTCGCTCTGCGCGGCCTGCGGGGAGAGGCACTTGGCGACCACCGCGGTGCGCCCGATCAGCCCGGTGATGAGGATGTGCCGGCTGTCCTCGCGCAGCACCTGGCGCGCGGAGAACGCGGGACATATCCGCGTGACGTGGGCGAGCGCCGCCCGGACCGACGGGGTGGCCAGCGCGGCGGTGTCGGCCCGCTCGATCAGGGGGGCGGTCTGCGGGGCGCGGGGGCGCAGCAGGCGCTCGGCTCCGGCGCGCGGGGCGAACCCGGGTGCCTCGATGCGCCCCGCGGGACGGGCGGGAAGTACCGGCTTCGGCCCGGGCCGGCGGACCGCCACGGACGGCGGGCGCTGGGCGGGGCCGGTCCGGGGCGCGGTGGGGGAAGTCGCTGTGGGGTACATGGGGTGGTGGAGATCCCTTCCTTGCCGGTGGCATATGTCAACCAGTGCGGATGCCACTGGTCTTCTGCGTCTTCTGCGCGGAACTGAGGTGCGGCCTGCGACGTCTGCCGGTGCTTGGGGGGCGTGCTCCGGCGTACAGCGGTGGAGGACGGCGCGCGGGTGGGTCGGCCGGCGGTCGTCCGTCCTCCGGGAGGTGTGCTCGGTGCCGGCCCGGTCCGTCCCCGCCGGTCCGCGCACCCCTGGGGAAATGCGTCGGACCGCCGGAGCGGAAGGGCTCTGCGCCAGTCGCGCCACCCGGTCGCGCCACCCCCTTCGCCGGGCCGCCGGAGCGGTCGGCGGACGGCCCGGAGGGTCAGCCCTGGCCCGTCGTTCCGGCCCTGTGGACCGGGTGGGGTTGGTGCACCTCTATCTGAGCTTGCCTAGCCGGTAGCTAGACAGCTGGCGAGCCCTGGCGAAGCCTGGCGAATGCTCGCGTGGCACATGACAGCGCATTAGTCTCGAACCAGCCGAGGAGCCTGGGGGCTTGACGTGAGCAGGGAACCCAACGCCCGACTGGCCGACCTGTTCGCCCTGACCGGATGGTCCAAGGGCGAGCTGGCCCGGCTGGTCAACCGCCGGGGTGCCGCGATGGGGCAGCAGCAGCTGTCCACCGACACCTCGCGGGTGCGCCGCTGGATAGAGCAGGGGGAGATCCCGCGCGATCCGGTGCCGCGGGTGCTGGCAGCCGTGTTCACCGAGAGGCTCGGCCGTGTCGTCTCCATCGAGGATCTCGGTCTGGCGCGACACCGGCGACTCGGGGCGGGCACAGCGCAGTACGGAGCGCCCCCGGAGCCGGAGCGGACGGCTGAGATCCTCACCGAGTTCACGGGAATGGACCTCATGCTCAACCGACGCGGACTGGCCAGTGCGGGCACCGCACTGCCCGGCGGCTCCGTCATCCCCGAATCCCTCTACGACTGGCTCAACGGGAACAGCGTCGCCCACGCGGCCGCCCGGCCCGGGCCCCGGCAGGTGATCACCGGTTCGATCGCCCGCCCGGTGGTGGACGTCTACGAGCCGGGCCCGGTGGGCCCGGAGGAGGTCGATGCGCTGGAGCGCTCCGTCGACGTGTTCCGCTCGTGGGACGCCTCACGCGGCGGCGGGCTGCAGCGCAAGGCAGTGATCGGCCAACTGAACGAGGTGGGCGGCCTGCTGACCCATCGTCATCCGCTCGAGCTGGAGCGGCGGTTGTGGATCATCGCGGCCAATCTGGCGGTGCTGGCCGGCTGGATGTCGCACGACGTCGGCCTGGAGCCCACCGCCCAGCGGTACTTCGTGATCGCCGCGCAGGCGGCCAAGGAGGCCGGTGACCGGCCGCGGGCAGGTGAGGCGATCTCCCGCGCCGCCCGCCAGCTGCTGCACCACGGCCGGGCCGACGAGGCCCTGGATCTGATGCGGCTGGCCCAGGCCGACGGCAAGCAGCGCAGCCAGCCCCGGACCAGGGCGATGCTCAACACGGTGGAGGCCTGGGCACAGGCCTCGCTGGGGCGCTCACAGGAGGTCGGGCAGCTGCTCGGCGAGGCCGAGGAGCTCTTCGTCCAGGAGTGCGCGGAGCCGGCGCCGAGCTGGATGCAGCTCTTCAACGAGTCGGAGCTGCACGGGATGCAGTTCCTGGTCTACCGGACGCTGGCCGAGCACGATCCGGGGGCCGCGCGGCTGGCCCGGCAGCACGCGGTGGAGGCGATGCGGCTGCGGGCGAAGAAGGGGCAGGAGCGCTCCACCGTGCTGGACCTGCTGACGCTCGCCTCGGTCTACTGGATCGCGGGGGAGCCGGAGGAGGCGCAGGTGCAGGCCAAGCTGGCGCTGGCCGCGATCGGCGACACCTCCTCGCACCGCACCTGGGACCGGCTGCGCGAGATGTACCGGCTGACCGGGCGCTACCAGGGGATGGCGCAGGTGGCGGAGCTGCGGGAGGAGATCAGGGCGGCGGTGCCGCCGGCCCGCCGCCCCCCTGAGTGACCGCCTGCGCTCAGACCGCGCCGTTCTTGGTGTGCACCTGGTCCCAGGCCTCGCTGACGAAGCGCTCGCGCTCGGTCAGGCTCAGGTCGGGGAAGTAGTCCTTCAGGCGCTCGACCACGACGGCCTCGGGCTCGTGGCACTCGTGCAGCAGGAACGCGGCCTTGTGCAGGATCTTGCTGTCCATGATGGAGTCCTCCCTCGCGCACGTCCGCCCTGTGCCGACGATGCGGCCACAGCATATGTGCGCCGCCTCGCAAGCATGTGCACGGGGGCGACGCCCGGCAGGTGGCAGGGGGTGCGGGCAGGCTCAGCCGGCCCGCAGCAGCATCCGCAGCGAGACGACGTGGCCGTCCGGCCCCAGCGCCGGACGGCCCGAGCAGCGCACCGCGACGGCGGCCTCCTCGTGCCGGCCGACCCGCACCACGCCGTCCAGCGCGCGGCCGTGCACCAGGGCCTCGGTGACCATCCGGCACAGCGCCGGGCGGTCCTGCGGGACCAGGAGGGAAGGGAGTTGATCGAGGGTCAGCGGACCGAGGCCCGGCTCGCGGTCGAGCAACCGGTAGGCGGCGGGCGACCAGTGCACCGTGTCGGCCATCAGGTCCCACTCGGCGGAGGCGACCTGGACGGGGGAGGTGCGGGCGCCGGCCGGAGCGGTGGTCTGGAGGTGACTCATCGGCCGTCCCACAGGGTGAGGGTGGTGGGTGGTGTGCTGCGTCACGACTCTTCCACACCCTCACCGACGGTGAGGGGTGATTGACGGAAAAGTTGGCAACTTCCCTCTGGCATATGCCGAGCGAGAGGTCCGGAGCCCGCCGCGCGGTCCCCGGCCTGTTCGAGACGGATCCGTACGGACTGTGTGCGTATGGGCCTTTCAGACGGTAACCTACGGTGATTCCGGCGCCCGGGCGCCCGCCCCAGCGTGACCACCAGACCCCCGGCGACGGAAATCCCGTTGCCACTACGACCGCCGCAACGGATGCTGACCTCATGTTCGAGCCCGTGATAGCCCCCAGTGCCAGCCTCCTCGGCCTCCTCCAGCGAGGCCGCGGCGACGGGCAGCTGCATGCGCTTGCCGCGGACCGGGACGAAGCGATCGCTGCCCTTGAGGAGTGCGTCACCAGCGACCCGCGGGCCGACTGGCAGGTCGAGAGCCGCTCCCTCTACTACGCACGCGTCTACATGGACCTCGAGGCGCCGCTCGGCGGCCTGGAGAGCCACCTGAACCACCCCGAGGACCTCCTTGACCCGGACGAGAGCCGCACCGGCCTCGCCCTGGCCGTGCTCGGCCACCTCGCCGCCTACGGGCGCCGTGACGCTCTGCTGCTGCTGCGCCAGTACGCCGCCAGCGGCGGCAACTGGGCCTGGGCGCTGGACGAGCTGGCGCTGCGCGACGACGACCAGGCGCTGCTCGCCCTGGCCCCCGCCGTGCTGAACCGCTTCCCGGCCGGCCCCGAGGGCGAGGCCGCGCTGCGGGCTGCCGTCCGCGCCGCGTACGAGCCCCGGCCGTGGCGGCTGTGGGCCGCGCACCACCCGCGGATCGCCGCCGCCAGTGAGCAGTCCCCCTTCGACCTCTGGCAGCGCCAGCTGGGCCGCAGCGAGGTCACCCCCGGCTGGAGCGTGGCCGACGTCCTGGCCTGGGCCGACCACCGGCCGACCGGCGGCGGGCCCGAGCAGGTCGAGCTCGACGACCCCCGCCGCGACCCGGCCGCCGTCGACCGCCGCTCCGCCGCGGCCGCCCGCTGCCTGGCCGCCGTCGCCCGCCCCGAGGACCGCGGGACGCTGCTGGACGCGGCCCGCAGCGGCGCCGAGGGCGCCCGCCGGGCCGCCCTGCGCCACCTGGTCGACCAGGACGACCCGGCCGTCCCCGAGCTGATCGAGGCGGCCGCCGCCGACGCGGACGACCGGATCGTCCGGGCCGCGCTGGAGACCCTGGGCCGGATGCGCGGCTCGCGCGCGCTGGAGCACGCCCGCCGCTGGGCCGACCCGGCCACCGGCGGCGACGACAGCGCGCTCGGCGAGGCCGCCGTGCTGCTGCTGGCCGACATCGGCGAGGCCGGCGACGCCGCCTCGGTGGTGGCCGGGCTGCGCCGCTGGATCATGGTGCACGGGGTGTCGGGACCGGGTATCGGCACGCTGGTCGACGGTGCGGGGCGGCTGGCCGCCGCCGCTGCCGTCCCGGCCCTGCGCCTGGTCTACGGCGAGGCCGGCTCCTCCGAGCTGCGGGGCAGAGCCGCCAGGGCGCTCGCCGTCACCGACCGCTTCTTCGCCTCGGGCCCGGCCGTCGAGTGCCTGTGGGACTGCGAGGAGAGCACCCGCGAGCTGGCCGCCCGCCACGTGGTGACCACCGGTGACGCCCGGGTGCTGGAGCGGCTGCGCCGACTGGCAGCCGACCCGGCCGAGGAGGCCGAGGTGCACGCCGCCGTACGCGGCCGGCTGACCTCGCGGGACCGGGGTTAGGGCTTTCCGGGCGGGCGATGCACGGTGGGTCGACCAGCTGGTCGACCCACCGTCGGTGATCGCCGGGTAGGGGTCCCCCGTCCCTGCCGGACCGTGCGCAGGGCCTCCCCGTCGGTCGCAAGAACAGTCTCGCCTCGGTCCGTACAGGTGTCATTGGCGTGGAGTGCAAGGTTCTTGACACCATGCGCACAGCGGACCGAAGGGGCGGGATGGACAGGGTCGAGTTGCGCACGGCGGACGTGCCGCAAGGTGAGCGGTTCGAGTGGTGGTGCGAGCTGGTGGACCAGGACCTCGCGCCCACGCACATCGTCAGTGAGCATCGGGGGGATTTCCAGGCGTCGGCCGTCGGGTGGGAGCTCGGGCCGGTGAGCGTGTCGGGATTCTCCTGTCCGAGACTGCGCTCCGAGCGCACGCCCGAGTTGATCCGGCAGTCGGACCCCGAGATGTGGGAGCTGGGGTACGTGGTCGACGGGGCCATGGTCATGGAGCAGGACCGCAGCCGGGCCCAGGTCCAGGCGGGCGACCTGCTGCTGTACGACACCTCCCGGCCGCTCACGGCGCAGGTGGTGACCGACCGCAACCGCGTCACCATCCTGCACCTGCCGAAAGCGGCGCTGCCGCTGCCGGAACGCTCGCTGCGGCAGCTGCTGTCCCGCAGGCTTCCCGCGCACGGGAGCGGGGCCCTGCTCGCGGAGTTCCTCCGGGGACTGACGGGTGAGAGGTGGACCGGGTTGGAGGCCGAGCACCTCGGCTCGACCGCGACCCAGCTCGCCTCGGCGTTCCTCGCCGGCATGGCGGACCGGGAGGGGCTGCTGCCACCGGAGACCCGGCAGACCGTCCTCCTACGTGAGGTGAAGACCTTCATCGGAGAACACCTGGCGGACCCTCGGTTGTCGCCGCAGACGGTCGCGGACGCGCACTGCATCTCGTTGCGCTACCTGCACCACCTGTTCCAGGAGGAGCAGCAGACCGTCAGCGCCTTCATCCGGGAGCTGCGGCTGGACCGGTGCCGAACGGACCTGGCACAGCCCGGACTTGCGAAGCACGCCGTCGGGACGATCGGCGCGCGGTGGGGCTTCGCGGACGCGGCGGCGTTCAGCCGGGCGTTCAAGGCGGCCTACGGGGTGCCCCCGGGTGAGTACCGCAGGCGGGCCGGGGCCCGGGGGCATCACCGCGGACGGCCGATCGGTCCCAGCGCCCGATCGGCTCTGGCGTCCGCTCACTCCTGACGTTCGACGACGTCGGCGACCGCGCAGGCGATGTTGTCCGGCCCGCCGGCCCGGTTGGCCAGTGCGATCAGCTGCTGGACGGCCTGCTCGGGCTCGCTGATCGTGCTCAGCGCGGTGTGCAGCCGGTCGGTGGGGACCACCGCCGACAGGCCGTCGGAGCAGAGCAGGTAGCGGTCCCCGGCGCGCGCGGTGTGCAGCGAGAGGTCGGGGCGACCGGCGCCGGAGCCGTCCAGGGCGCGCCGCAGCAGCGAGCGCTGCGGGTGGGACGCTGCCTCGTCCGCGCTCAACCTGCCCTCGTCGATCAGGGATTGGACGTGGGTGTGGTCATGGGTGATCTGGTACAGCTCGCCGTCGCGCAGCAGGTAGGCGCGCGAGTCGCCGATGTGCACCAGCGCGAGCTGTGAGCCGGACCAGAGCAGCGCGGTCAGCGTGGTGCCGGGCTCGCCTTCCGCGGGGGCCGCTTCGCGCAGGTCGGTCATGGTCTGCTGGACGGCCTGTTCCAGGGCGTTGAGCAGCTCGCCGGGGGACAGGCCCTCGGCGGGCAGCTCGGCGTCCAGGCGCTTGAGCGCGTCGATCGCCGTCGTGCTCGCCCAGTCGGCGCCCGCGCCGCCGAAGCCGTCGGCCACCGCGAGCAGCCGGGGCCCGGCGTGTGCCGCGTCCTCGTTGCGGGCGCGGACCAGTCCGATGTGGGAGCCGGCGGCGTAGCGGATGGCCAGGGCAGGGGTGGTGTTCGTCATGGTGACCTTCCGGTCGGACAGGTGGTCGACGAGGAAGTCGGCGAGGTCCTGGCGGGCCATGGTGTCGGCCATCACCCGCGACCAGTAGGCGGCCACCTCTTCGGCGGCCTGCCCGGGCGGCAGTTCGCAGACCAGCCGGATCCGAGCCAGCGGCATGCCGAGCCGGCGAAGCCAGGCGACCAGCCGGGCGCGCTCCAACTGCTCCGGGTGGTAGAACCGGTAGCCGGAGCTCGGGTCCACCTCGGCCGGTCGCAGCAGCCCCAGCTCGTCGTACAGCCGCAGCGCCTTCGGCGACAGCCGGGACGCGCGGGCGAAAGCCCCGATCGTCAGCAGCTCCACGGGCCGCCCCTCCTCTTCGTACCGGACGGGTCGTCCGGTACGACCGATGCTGGGCCTTCCCCCCGGGGGAAGGTCAACCCCGGCCCTACCGGGGCCCGCTGACCACCGTGAACCGTACCGGCGTGCCCGGTCTGACCTGCGCGGCGGCGTCCAGGTCGGCCTCCGGGACGACGCCGAGCACGGGGTAGCCGCCGGTCGTCGGGTGGTCGGCCAGGAAGACCACCGGCTGCCCGTCCGGCGGGACCTGGACCGCGCCCAGCACCATCCCCTCGCTCTCCAACTCGCCGTGCCGCGCGCGCGGCAGCCGAGGGCCCTCGGTGCGCAGGGCGACCCGGTTGCTGGCCGTGCCGACCCGGTAGTGCGCGGCGGCCAGCGCCAGCGGCGTCCGCGCCTCGAACCAGTCGGCGCGCGGGCCCAGTTGCAGCCGCAGCACCAGGGTGCCCGGCACCGCGGGCAGCGGGACCAGCGCGGGCAGCCGGTCCGCGGTCCCCGCGGTGCCCACCGGCAGCCGGTCGCCCGCGCGCAGCGGCGCCGGGCCGAGCCCCGAGAGCACGTCGGCCGACCGACTGCCCAGCACCGGCTCCACCGCGATCCCGCCGCGCACCGCCAGGTAGCCGCGCACCCCGGCCACCGCCGCGCCCACCTCGAGCAGCGCCCCCGCCGGCACCGGCACCGCCGTGCCCCAGGCCGCCGGGCGCCCGGCCACCGTGATCGGCGCGGGCGCTCCGGTCACCGCCACCAGCAGCGGCCCGTCCACCGCCCGCAGCGCGACCCCGCCCAGCGTGGTCTCCAGCGTCGCCGCGCCCGCCGGATTGCCCACCAGGCGGTTCGCCGCCCGGTGCGCGGCGGCGTCCAGCGCGCCGGCGCGCGGCACGCCCAGGTGCGCCACGCCGCGCCGTCCCAGGTCCTGAACGGTGGTCAGCGGCCCGGGCCGCACCACCAGCAGCGCGCTCACAGCCGGGCCCGGGTCGGCACGAAGCGCACCCGCGTGCCCGGGGCGAGCAGCGCGGCCGGGTCGCGGCGCTCGTCCCACAGCGTGGCGGCGGTGCGTCCCAGCAGCTGCCAGCCGCCCGGGGAGGAGCGCGGGTAGACCCCGGTGTACGGGCCGGCCAGCGCGACCGAGCCGACCGGCACCGACGGGCGCGGGGTGGCCCGGCGCGGCACGGCGTAGCGCTGCGGCAGCCCCGTCAGATACCCGAAGCCGGGCGCGAAGCCGCAGAACGCCACCCGGTACTCGGTGCCGCTGTGGATCGCCACCGCCTGCTCCTCGCCGACCCCCCAGAGCGCCGCCACCTCGGCCAGGTCGGCGCCGTCGTAGACCGTCGCCAGCTCGACCAGCGGCCCGGACGCCGGCTGCGCGCCGGTCACCGTCCAGCCGCGCAGGGTGCGGGCGAGCGGCGCGGGGGCCGCCACCCCGTCCAGCAGGACGGTCCGCGCGGCCGGCACGATCTCCGCCACCTCGCCGAGCCGACCCGCCGAGCGCTCCGTCAGCAGCCGGGCGTAGAGCGCGGCCACCTGTTCGGGCGTGTCGACCTCAAGCAGCAGGGCGCGCCCGCCCACCGGACGCACGCCTACGCCGCCCGTCGCCATCAGGTGAACGCCTCGACCCGGATGCCGGCCGAGGCCAGCGCCCCGCGCACCCGCCAGGCGAGCTGCGCCGCGCCGGGCGTGTCGCCGTGTACGCACAGCGAACGGGCGTCCACCGCGACCGGCTCGCCGCCCACCGCGGTGACCAGCCCGTCGCGCGCCATCCCCACCGCCCGCGCGATCACCGCCTCCGGATCGTGCACCACCGCCTCCGGGTCGCGGCGCGGCACCAGCGTCCCGGCCCAGGTGTAGGCGCGGTCGGCGAAGGCCTCGGTCACCACCGGCAGCCCGACGCCCTCGGCGACCGTCAGCAGCCGCGAGCCGGGCAGGCCGAGCACCGGCAGCGGCCCGTCGCAGATTGCTCCGGCCCGCAGCACCCCCGCGACCACCGCCTCGGCCTGCTCGCTGTCCGACACCACCCGGTTGTAGAGCGCGCCGTGCGGTTTGACGTAGCTCACCCGCGAGCCGGCGGCGCGGGCGAAGACCTGCAACGCGCCGATCTGGTAGGCGATCTCGTCGGCCAGCTCCTCCGGTGGCACGTCCATCGCGCGGCGCCCGAAGCCGGCCAGGTCGCGATAGGAGACCTGGGCTCCGATCCGCACGCCGCGCTCGGCCGCCAGCGCGCAGACCCGGCGCATCGTCGAGGGGTCGCCGGCATGGAAACCGCAGGCCACATTGGCGCTGGTGACGACGGACAGCAGCGCCTCGTCGTCGGTCAGCGTCCATCGTCCGAACCCCTCGCCGAGGTCCGCATTGAGATCGATCACCGCGCCGGTCACGGCCGTCTGCCTCCCAGAAGTGATAGGTCCTGTCGGGATCGTAGGGCTTCACCCGTGGGCCGGTCGCCGGGGACCGCCACCTCGCGGGGCGCACCCGGCCGCGCCCTCCCCCGTCCGGCCGAACGCGCCGGGCCTCGGCGCCACCGGTGCGGGGCTGGTGCGGGGCTGCTGGGGGACTGAGCAGCGTTGACAGCGGGCCGGTGGCCTCCTAGCCTGGCCGCCACCCATTACCGGCCGGTAGGAACCCCAGATGCGCGCCGAACGCCCGTATGACCTCGTCCTGTTCGGCGCCACCGGGTTCACCGGAGCGCTGACGGCCGAGTACCTCGCGCAGCACGCGCCGGCCGGCTGCCGCTGGGCGCTGGCCGGCCGCAACCGGGCGAAGTTGGAGGCGCTGCGCGGGCGGCTGGCGAAGCTGGCACCCGGCTGCGCCGACCTGCCGCTGCTCGACGCGGATGCGGCGGACCCGGCCTCGCTGCGCGCGGTCGCCGAGTCGGCCCGGGTGGTCATCACCACGGTCGGGCCCTACCTGCGCTACGGGCAGCCGCTGGTCGCCGCGTGCGCGGAGGCGGGCACCGACTACGTCGACCTCACCGGCGAGCCCGAGTTCGTCGACCGGATGTACCTGCTGCACCACCGGCGGGCCGCCGAGACCGGTGCTCGGCTGGTGCACGCCTGCGGGTTCGACTCCGTCCCGCACGACCTCGGCGTGCTCTACACGCTCGGCCGGCTGGCCGAACTGGACGCGCCGAAGGACGCGCCTATCGAGGTTGAGGGCTTTGTGCGGGCCGGCGGCACCTTCTCCGGTGGCACCTTCGCCTCCGCCCTCACCGCCGCCTCGCGCCCGCGCGCGATGGCGCGGGCCGCCAAGGAGCGGCGCGCCGCCGACCCGCAGCCGACCGGACGCCGGATCAGCACCTCGGGCGGGCGGCCGCGCTGGTCGCGCGAGGCGCGGGCCTGGGTGCTGCCGCTGCCCACCATCGACGCCCAGGTGATCGGCCGTTCGGCCGCCGCGCTGCCCGAGTACGGCACGGCGTTCCGCTACGGCCACTACGCCGCCGTCAAGCGCCTGCCGATCGCGCTGTCCAGCACGGCGGGGCTTGCGTTGCTCGTCATCGCGGCCCAACTGCCCCTGCTGCGCCGGGCGCTGACCGCGTTCCGCAAGCCGGGGGAGGGGCCGGGCGCCGAGCAGCGCGCCAACTCGTGGTTCACCGTCAGGTTCGTCGCCGAGCAGGGCGGGCAGCGGGTGTTCACCGAGGTCTTGGGCGGTGACCCCGGCTACACCGAGACCGCCAAGATGCTCGCCGAATCCGCCCTCTGCCTGGCCTTCGACGAACTCCCGCCCACCGCGGGCCAGGTCACCACGGCCGCGGCGATGGGCCCCACGCTGATCGACCGCCTCTCGGCGGCCGGCCTGCGCTTCACCACCCTGACCGCCGCCCCGACCGCCGCCCCGGCGCGGGGCTGAGCTCACAGCACCTCGGGCGGCATGATGGACCGGTGGACTTCGAGCCGTACCGGGGCGAACTGACGGCGTACTGCTACCGGATGCTGGGCTCCTACCAGGACGCCGAGGACCTGGTGCAGGAGTCGCTGCTGCGCGCGTGGAAGGCGCGGGAGCGGTACGAGCCGGGCCGCGCGTCGGTGCGGACCTGGCTGTACCGGATCGCGACCAACGTGTGCCTGACCGCGCTGGAGGGCCGCGCGCGGCGTCCGCTGCCGTCCGGACTCGGCGCGCCGGGTGAGGACCCGGGGGTACCACTCGTGCCGGCCCCGGACATTCCCTGGCTGGAGCCGTTCCCCGATGCCCGCTTCGACCTGGAGCTGCGCGCCGACCTGCGGCTCGCCTGGGTGGCGGCGGTCCAGCTGCTGCCGGCCCGGCAGCGGGCCGTCCTCGTGCTGCGTACGGTGCTCGGCTTCAGCGCCGCCGAGGTCGCCGGTCAGTTGGAGACCACGGTCGCGGCGGTCAACAGCACCCTGCAACGCGCGCGGGCGACACTCGCCGGCGCCGCCGGGCGCACCGAGCTCACCGAACTGACCGAGCCGGACAGTCCCGAGGAGCGCGAGCTGGTCCAGCGCTACGCCCGCGCCTTCGAGGCGGCCGATGTCCCGGCGCTGGTACGGCTGCTGGCCGAGGACGCGATCCTCGAAATGCCGCCCGTCCCACTGTGGTACCTCGGCCGCCGGGACTACGGCAGGTTCATGGACCAGGTGTTCGAGAGGCGCGGCCGAGGCTGGGCCACCCGGCAGCTCACCGCCAACGGCCAGCCCGCGCTCGCCACGTACCTGCCCGAGACGGGGACAGCGGACGCCTTCCGACTCCACAGCCTGCAGGTCTTCACCGTTCGCGGCGACCGGATCACGCGCAACGTGGTCTTCGCCGATCCACGACTGCTGAAGGCCCTCGGTCTTCCCGCGCGGACTTCCTGCGAAAAGCGGACTTCCTGCGAAAAGCTGCGCCAGGAGCGATGAGTCCGGTCGATGTCGCCGGTACGTACTGGTGAACACCACACCGAAGGAGACTCGTCATGAGCGTCATCGTCATCGCGTTCACCACCCTGGACGGGGTCGTCTCCGACCCCGACGGCTCCGCCGGCACGCCGGAGGGCGGCTGGATGTTCCGGTTCGGCCGAGAGGAGATCGACGGCGACAAGTTCCGGATCGGGAGCACGCTGGAGAAGGGCATCCTGCTCCAGGGACGGGGGACCTGGCAGCACTTCGCGCAGCTCTGGCCGCACCGCGAGGGCCCGTTCGCGGCGCAGATGAACGCCGTCCCGAAGCTGGTCGCCACCCGCACCCTGACCGACACCTCGGCCTGGGCGAACTCCCGCCCCCTCGACGGCGAACTTGTCGACGCCGTCAAGCACGAGGACCGCGACGTGGTCGTGATGGGCAGTCTCAGTATCGTGCGCCGGCTGATGGCCGAGGACCTGGTCGACGAGTACCGGCTGATGACCTTCCCCACCGTCCTCGGCGCGGGCCGGCGGCTCTTCCCAGCCGACGGCCCGCACACGAATCTGGAGTGCCTCTCGGCGGAGCAGGTCGGCAACCTCGTCCTCACCCGCCACCGCAGAGCCGCCGCCCGCTGACCCTGCACGGGTCCTCAGGCCGCCCGACCCACCGCCCGACCCAGCCAGCCTGCCAGGCGGGCGTAGGCGTCCGCGTCGGCCGGCACCTCCTGCAGCGGACCGAAGGGCAGCCCCTCGCGGCTCCGTTCGGCCGGGATCACCTTCTCGGCGATGCCCAGGGAGACGAGTGCCAGCTCCTGGTCCAGGGCAGTGTCCGGGGCGACCACCTGGGTGATGTCCCAGGTGTGGGTGGCGGCCTCCATCACATAGCCGCCCAGCGCCATCCGGCCGGGCATCGCGCCCCAGGGGACCTCCACGATCCGGTCGAGCGTGGCGTCGTCGGCCCAGGCGGCGGTCGCGCGGGCCCGGGCCCGGCCGAGGGCGCCCGACCAGTCGGTGTCGTCGATCTCGCCGACTGCGGGGGACACATCCAGGGCGCGGCCGCCCTCGCCCACGTACGCGATCCGGTGGATCCCGCCGATGACGTGGCCGAGCAGCGCCCGGAGGTCGTACTCGGTGCACGGGGTGGAGCGGCTGAGGTCGGCGGGGGTGATCCCGGCGAAGACCTTCTCCAGCTGGTCGAGGGTGCGGATGTAGAGGGGGCGCGGGTCCATCGGAGCAACTCCTGTTGTGCGCAGCGGCGTTCTTCCTTGCGAGGGACACTCTTCCGGCAAAACCTGACAACCAGCGTCAGGTTTAATGGGATCTCGTGAAGTCCGACCGACTGCTGTCGATCCTGTTGCTGCTCCAGACCCGCGGCCAGGTGCCCGCAACCGAGC